>NZ_NWTI01000010.1 GCF_002531575.1 Bradyrhizobium sp. Y36
ACCGGCGTGCACAGCGTGAACACCGTGATGTTGCAGTTCACCGGACCGAACGTCGCCTGCGGCGACATTCCGCCGCCTTGCTGCATGCCGCCCTGCTGCATACCGCCCTGTGGCATCCCGGCCGCCTGACCGCAGACCGGCGTGCACAGCGTAAAGACGGTAATGTTGCAATCGATCGGGCCGAATGTGGCCTGCGGTGAGGTTCCGCCGCCTTGCGGCATGCCGGCAGGCTGTCCGCAACCCGGCATCATCGTATAGGCTGGATACATCAGAAGATTCCTCCCTGTCCAAATCCCGGTCCAAATTTTTCGATGGTGGGTGTGCACGCCCGCAGTGACGGTCGCTTTGCAACACTTCGGTCTCACCGGCGTCTGCGGTCGCACGGAGGCCCGCAACACAGAGACAACCTTTGCGCGAATTGGTCAAGTGTATCTTTTTTACGGTTCAACCTGTGATTAGATCACGATTTCTCGACGAACGTGCGCGCGACCATCCACGGGACGAACAGCTGGCAAAAAACACCCCTGCGAGGACGGAGCAAAAAAAGCTGATCTATAGGGATTTTTGCGCCACGCTGCCTCGATCTCGCGGCATCACAGGGCAACGCCCCGGCAGGGCGGGCAAATTCTTGAAAGCGGCTCGAGATTCTCAGCCGGGCCGTACACCGATTGGCAAAATTTGGGACAGGACTGCTTATCAATTACAGATTGTGTCTGTGCGATGACAATTCCACTTGTCAACTCGACCACTTCACATGCGTCTAATTGCCCCGGAGCACGTCCCGGTGCTGCCGTTGCTCGCCAGCGGTACAGAAAACCGCAACTCTCGATGCAACGCTAATGCGCCGGTCACACCGCGCAGTAGCGTTCCTGGATGTCCTTATCCGCCAGCAGAGCCGCGGCGCTGCTCTCGTGAACCACTTCGCCCTGGTCGATGATCACGGCGCGATCTGCCAGGCGTAGCGCCCATTCGACGTTCTGCTCGACCAGCAGCAGCGTCTTGCCCTCGTTCCGCAGGCGGCGGAACAGCACGCCCATCTCCTCGACGAGCACCGGCATGATGCCTTCCGACGGCTCGTCGAGCAGGATCATCCTTGGTCTTGCAATCAGCGCCCGCGCGATCGCCAGCATCTGCTGCTCGCCACCCGAGAGCGTGACGCCCTCCTGGTCGAGCCGCTCCTTCAGGCGCGGGAAGGTCTCGGCGATCTCCTCGATCGCGGCGCGCTCCTCGATTTCGCGGCCGGCGGCGACGAGGCCGAGCCGGAGGTTCTCGCGCACCGACAGCCCGGGAACGATGCGGCGCTCCTCGGGCACGTAAGCGAGGCCAAGGTGGAAGCGCTGATGGGCACGCAGCGGCAACAGCTCCCTACCTGCAAAGCGCACGCGCCCCTCGGCCTTCGGCATCAGGCCCATCATCGCCCGCAAGGTCGTGGTCTTGCCGGCGCCGTTGCGGCCGACCAGGGCGACCACCTCTCCCTCCTTCACCTGCAGCGAAATGCCGTGGAGGATGTGGCTCGCGCCATACCAGGCGTGGAGGTTCTCGATGTCGAGCAATGCGGTCTCAGCCATAGCCTTCACTCTGTCCGAGATAGACCCGCCGGACTTCCGGATTGCTCCTGATCTCGTCGGGCGCGCCGTCGGCGAGCAGGCGGCCGTGATGCAGCACCACGACGCGCTTGGACAGGCCCAGCACCATTTTCATCTTGTGCTCGACCAGCAGCACCGTGCGCTTTTCGGCGAGCCGCTCCAGCAGCGCCACCATGTCCTTGGTTTCCTCCGGCCCCATGCCGGCGGTCGGCTCGTCGAGCAGCAGCAATTCCGGCTCGGAGACCAGCGCGATCGCGATCTCCAGCGCCCGCTGCTGGCCGTGCGACAGGAACTTTGCCAGTTCGTTGCGCTTGCCGAGAAGTCCGACCGCATCCAGCGCCGCATCGGCACGCGCATGCAATTCGGTCAGCCGGGCGCGGTTCCGCCAGATGTCGTAGCTCACGGTCAGCGCCTGGGCTGCGACGCGGACATTCTCGTGCACGGACAGGTCCGGAAAGATGTTCGTGATCTGGTAGGAGCGCGAGATGCCCTGATGCACGAAACGGTGCTGCGGCAGGCCGTTCAGCTCGTGTCCCCTGAAATGCAGCTTGCCTGATGTCGGTGTCAGCGCGCCCGAGAGGATGTTGAAGAAGGTGCTCTTGCCGGCACCGTTCGGCCCGATGATGGAGGTGAGCTGGCCGGCCGCGAACGACACGCTGATGCCTTCGAGCGCGACGAAGCCGCCAAAGCGTTTGCCGATCCCTTCGGCGCGAAGCAGCTCGCCGCTCATGGCCGCGCCTTTCCGATGCCGATGACATCCAGCAGCGTGCCCCAGATGCCCTTGGGCAGGAACAGCACGAACAGCACGAAGATCGCACCGACGAAGATCTGCCAATGCGGCGTCCAGAGCGAGATGACGTCCTCCAGGATCAGGAAGCTCGCCGCGCCGACGAAGGGGCCGAAGAAGCTGCGGGCGCCGCCGAGCAGCACCATCATCACGATCATGCCGGAGGTCTGGTAGTGCAGGATGTCCAGCGGCACGATCGACAGATGCAATGCCAGCATGCAGCCGCCGAGCGAGGAGATCGCCCCCGACAACATGAACACGACCAGCTTGCTGCGCTCCACGTCATAGCCGCAGGCCCGCGCGCGCTGCTCGTTCTCGCGAATCGCCTCGATGACGGCCCCGAATGGCGAGTTCAGGATGCGCGACTGGAACCACATCGCCAGCGCCGCGAGGACCATCAGCACGTAGTATTTGTTGACGGGGTCGAGGAAATTGACCTGCAGGCCGAACAGGCTGATGCGGTCGACCGTGAAGCCGCGCAGGCCGTTCTCGCCGCCGGTGAAGGACGCCGCCTGCAGCGCGACGTAATAGACCAGCTGGGCCAAGGCCAGCGTCACCATGGAGAAATAGATGCCGCGCGTGCGCGTCGAGATGACGCCGATCACGGCCGCAAGGCAGGTGCTGAGACCGACGGCGATGGCAACCGCGGCAAACCACGGCACACCATAGCGGCCGATCGCAATGCCGGTGAAATAGGCGCCCGCGCCGAAGAACGCCGCCTGGCCGAACGACAGCAGCCCGGTGTAGCCGAACAAGAGATTGTAGCCCATCACCACGACGCCGTAGATCAGGACGTTGACGGCCAGCGCCTTGGACGGCAGCAGCCAGGGCAACACCGCCAGCACGGCAATCGAGAGCAGCACGCGGTGGTCGAGAACCCGGCCGAACCCTCCCGGCGCAGGCTTGGCGATGACCTCGCCGCTCGGTGGTGACGTCACGCGGTCCTCCCTCTCACGCCGAACAGGCCTTGCGGGCGGATCAGCAGCACCACGGCCATCAGCGCGAACATCACGATGGTCGCCATTTCGGGGGCAAACAGCGCCACCAGGCTGATGGAGATGCCGACCATCAGGCCCGCGACGACCGCCCCGACGATCGAGCCGAGGCCACCGATCACGGTCACCACAAACGCTTCCGCGAGCACGAGCGAGCCCATCTCCGGATTGACGCTGCGCATCGGCCCCGCGAGCACGCCGCCGAGCGCGGCCAGCCCGACACCGAGCCCGAAGATCGCAAGCCAGACCCGTCCGATATCGACACCGAGCACCTGCATGATGACGGGATCGCGCGCGCCCGCGCGCACGATCAGGCCGATGCGCGTCTTCTCCAGCGCCAGCCAGAGCGCCAGCAGCACCACCGCGACCAATACGATGACGAACAGCCGGTAACGCGGAAAGAAGCCGATGCCGAGATCGAGCACGCCGATCAGCTGCGGCGGCGTTGGAAACGGAATGCCGTCGCTGCCGAACACGATGCGCACGCCCTCCACCAGGATGTAGCTGAGGCCGAAGGTGAGCAGCAGCGGATCGTCGATCGAGCGTCCATAGAGCCGGCGGATCAGGACGAACTCGATCAGCATGCCGAAGGCGCCGATCAAGATGGGCGCAAGCAGCAGCCCCCACCAGAAGCTTCCGGTGAGCGACGCCAGATACAGCCCCGCATAGGCGCCGATCATGAACAGCGCGCCATGGGCGAAATTGACCACGCCGAGCATGCCGAACACGATCGTCAGCCCAAGCGCAGTGATCACCAGGACCGCCCCAAGGGCGATCCCGGAGAGAAGCTGCATGATGATCAGCGACAGATCCATCGTCACAGGTCTTAGGTCGCGTGGCCGAGCTCGCTGCAGCTGCGCAGCATGTCGTCGGAGCCGGTGTCGTTGGCGAGAATGGCGAACAGATCGTTCTCGCCAGCCATCGCCGCCTTCTTCTTGGACTCCAGCACCAGCACCGACTGCACCGATTGATGATCGCATTTGCGGTAATGCTGCGGGCCCTTGGTCAGGTCATATTGCAGCTTCTCCAGCGCATCGACGACCTTGTCGGTGTCGGTGCCGCCGGCGGCCTGCATGGCGGCCAGCAGCGATCCGACGCCGGAATAGCCGTAGGCGCCGTAGTCGGTCGGGATCGCACCGCCATTGGCAGCCTTGAACGCGGCGTTGAAGGCGGCGGCCGACTTGCTCTGCGCTTCCAGGCCCCAATAATAATTGGCGCCGCCGACCACGCCCTCGAACACGTCGGGACCGACTGCGAGCCGCTGGTTGTGCAGGATGACCGGGACGACGATCTTCATCTGCTGCTTGACGCCGAAATCCACGGCTTGCTTGATCGCATTGGCCTGGTCGCGGCCGAAATTGGAGATGCAGAGCACGTCAGGCCGCATCGACATCAGGCGCGGCATGAAGGTGGAGTAATCCGCCGCGCCGAACGGATGCAGGATCTCGCCGACATTGTCCGCGCCGATCGCAGCCTGCGCGCGCTTGAACCCGCGCAGCATTTCGTGGCCGTAGGCATAGTCCGCGACGAGATGGGCGACCTTCATCCCCTTCTTCAGCGTCTGCCGCGCCACCGCCGCCGTCGTCATGTGCGGGTTCAGGGCTTCATGGAAGGTGTACTTGCTGAAGTCCTTGGCCTCGTTGATGGTGTCGGACTGGCTGATCGAAACATAGATCACGCCGCGGGCGCGGGTGACCTCGTTGACCGCGAGCTGAACGGCGCTGGAGAGCGCGCCGACCACGGCGTGAACCTTGTCCTTCTCGATCAACTCCAACGTACGGGTCGCGGCTTCGCCGGCATTGAGCTTGTCGTCGCGGACCAGGAGCTCGACCTTGCGGCCGCCGATGCCGCCCTTGTCGTTGACGAGCTTGACGGCGAGCTCGGCGCATTTGACCTGATCCCGCGCTTCCGCGGCGAACGGGCCGGTGAGCGGCGTCGGAAAGCCGATACGGATGGTCTCGTCAGCGGCGCGGCCCAGACGGGGCATGGCGAGCAGCGCCGCGCCGGCCGAGAGGCCGGCAAGCGCGGTGCGGCGGGATATCTTCGACGTTGAGCCGGATTTGGACATGATTTCCTCCAATTGTCTTTTTTCTAGAAACGCTTCAGGGCTTTCAGGACTTTGGCGGGCGTGATCGGGATCGAATTGATCGTCGCATCGAAGGGCGCGAGCGCATCGTTGACGGCGTTGAGCACGCAAGCCGAAGCCGCTGCGGTGCCGGCTTCGCCAACGCCTTTGGCACCGAGCACGGTGTCGGCGGTCGGCGTCTCGACATGGGCGATGACGATGTCGGGCATCTCCATCGGCATCGGCACGAGATAGTCGGCGAGCGAGCCGTTCATGAGCTGGCCGGTGTCGCTGTAACGGCATTCCTCGAACAGCGCCGCGCCCAGGCCCTGCACGATACCGCCGCGGAGCTGCTCGTCGACCAACATCGGGTTGATGACGCGGCCACAATCCTCGACGATGAAATGCCTCAGGAGCTTGACGAGGCCGGTCTCGACATCGACCTCCAGCGCGCAGCCCTGGATGCCGTTGGTGAAGGCAAACGGATAGCCCTGCGGCGCGAAATGGTGGCTGACGGTGAGCTGCGCCTGCGTGCCCGGCGGCAGCGTGTCGGAACGGAAATAGGCGATGCGCGCGATCTCGGCGATCGGCAGGCGCGGCTTGCGCGTCACGGCATCCACGACCTCGCCGTCGACGATGTCGAGCGCCGACGGCTGCTCCTGCAAAATCAGCGCTGCGATCTCCAGGATGTTGCGCTTGAGCGCGCGCGTCGCCTGCAGCGCCGTCTCGCCGCCGATGCCGGCGCCGCGGCAGGCCCAGGTGGCACCGCCATGCGGCGTCACCTCGGTATCCCCCGTGATGACCTTGACGCGCTCCTGCGCGATGCCGAGCTGATCGGCCACGATCTGGCTGATGATCGCTTCGGTGCCCTGCCCCTGCTCGGTGACCGAGATCAGGCAGCGCACCTCGCCCGACGGCGTCAGGCTGAGGATCGCGCCGTCCTGCGAGGAGATGCGCGCCCCGCCGACGCCGTAGAATGCCGGACTGGGATTGGTGATCTCGACGAAGGTCGCAATGCCGATGCCGCGGTAGACGCCGCGCTTGCGCAACGCGGCCTGCTCGGCACGCAAGCCGTCATAGTCCATGATCTCATGCAGGCGCTTCAGGCAGGCCTGATGCGACAGCGCCTCGAAGCGGTAGCCGGTCGGCGAGGTCTGCGGATAGGCATCGTCGGGGATCACGTTCTGCCCACGGATGGCGAAGGGATCGAGGCCGATCTTGCTTGCGGCCATGTCCACCAGCCGCTCCGTGACGGCACAGGCGATGGGATGACCGACGGCGCGGTACTGGCTGGTCTGTACCTTGTTCTGGAAGATCACCTCCAGCGTGGCCCGATAGTTCTTGAACCGATAGGGCGCGCCGATCAGGCGGATCACCTGGTTGCCCTCGACCACGCTGGTGCGCGGGTAGGTCGAGAACGCCCCGATCGCAGTCAGGTCCTCAACGTCCATCGCCAAAATCTCGCCCTTGGCGTCGAGCGCCATGCGGGCGCGGACGCGGTGGTCGCGGGCGTGAATGTCGGAGACGAAGGACTCCATGCGGTCGGCAACGTATTTCACGGGCCGGCCGAGCAGGATCGAGAGACCGACCACCGCCATGTCCTCGTGATAGACGTGCAGCTTCATCCCGAAGGAGCCGCCGATATCGCTGGCGATCACGCGGACACGGGCTTCAGGGATGCCGTAGTGCCGCGAATAGAGATCCTGAAACTGATACGGTGTCTGCGTGCCGTGATGCACGGTCAGCATGCCGGCAGCGGGATCATAATCCGCAACGATCGCACGGGGCTCCAGCGTCACCGCGGTGTGGCGGCCGAACGAAAACTCCTCCTCCACCACATGAGCCGCATGCGCAAAGGCGTCGTCCACGGAGCCGCTGTCGAGCTGGCTGCGGAAGCAGGTGTTATGGGCGCTGCCGGGATTGATCAACGGACCGCCGACTTCGCGCGCGCTGTCGATATCGACGACGACGGGAAGGTCCGCGTAGTCGACCTCGATCAGCTCCAAGGCGTCTTCCGCGATCGCCCGGCTCTCGGCCACGACGGCAACCACGGCCTGCCCGGCCCAGACCACCCGATCCAACGGCAGCGGCAATTGCGGCGCCGAAGTCATGCCCTTGAAGTGATCGAGCGTACCGGTCCAGGGCGCGCAGATCCCGGCGAGATCCGTCCCCGTGGCGACGAGATGCACGCCTTCGAGCGCGCGGGCCTCGTCGGCATGGATCGCAACGATCTTCGCATGCGCATGCGGGCTGCGCAGGAACGCGGCATGGAGCATGCGCGGCAGCTTGAGATCGCTGACATAGCGCCCGCGCCCGGCCAGCAGCCGCTTGGCGTTGGGCCGCGGCACGGAACGGCCGATATAGGAATTCGGGCGATCGAGCGAGGTCAGCGGCGTGCTCATGCTCCGCCTCCGCCAGCGTTGCGCGCCTTCGAGCGTTCCTTGGCCACCGCATCGATGGCATCGACGATGGCCTCATAGCCGGTGCAGCGGCAGTAATTCCCCGACAGCGCGTCGCGGATCTCCTCGCGGCTCGGCTGCGCCACCCGCGACAGCAGCTCCTGCGCATTGACCAGCATGCCCGGCGTGCAGAAGCCGCATTGCAGCGCGTTGCGGCGATGGAATTCAGCCTGCAGGTCCGCGATCACGCCGCGCTCCGACAGCCCTTCGATGGTGTCGATCCTGGCGCCATCGGCCTGCACTGCGAAGACCAGGCAGGAATGCACGGCGCGGCCGTCGAGCTGAACCAGGCAGGCACCGCAGGCGCCCATCTCGCAGCCGGCATGCGTGCCCGTCAGCTCGAGCTTGTCGCGCAGGCAATCGACCAGCGTGTCGCGCGGCGCCACCTCGCAATTCACCTTGCGGCCGTTGACAATGAGGCGGACCCGCACGGTCTCGTCGGCCTCATCCAGCAGGGTTTCGCCGAGGCCGTTCATGCGTCCTCTCCGAGACGTCCGAGCAGGCGGCCCAGCAGAACACGAGCGAGATGCAGCCGCATCGCCGGCGGCACCTCGTCACTCTCGGGCGGCGCAAGATCGCCTTCGAGCGCGCCCTGCGCGGCCGCGATGCGTTCCGCATCGAGACCCGATCCGATCAAGGTCGCCTCGGCGCCCTTCACACGGGTCGGCGTATTGCCGACCGAGAAAAAGGAGATGCGGACGTCATCGATGCGGCGGCCGGTCAACGTCGCCATAATTCCGCAGCCGACCAGCGCATAATCCCCTCGTCGCCGCGCCAGTTCGTCGAACGCGAAGCGCTGATCGGCCTTGAACAGCGGGATGTGGATTGCGGTGATCAGCTCTCCAGGCTGCAACGCCGTCTCGAACAGGTCGATGAAGAAATCGTCGGCCTTGATCCGCCGGCGGCCTGAGGGGCCGGCGATCTCGATCTCGGCATCCAGCGCCAGCGTCATCGCCGGGAATTCGGAGGCGGGATCGGCGAGCGCGACGCTGCCGCCGAAGGTGCCTCGGTTGCGGATCGCGGGATGCGCGACGAAGGGCGCCGCCGCTGCGAGGAGCGGCGCAAACTCGGCAATCAGCGGCTCGCTCAGCATCTCGCAATGGCGCGTCAGCGCGCCAATGCGCAAATGGCCGCCTTCGCGCCTGACGCCACGGAGCTCGTCGATGTGGGTGATGTCGATGAGGAGCCGCGGCGCCTGCAGCCGCAGCGACAGCGCCGGCACGAGGCTCTGGCCGCCGGCAATGAAGCGCGCGTCATCGCCAGCGCGTGCGTGAGCATCCAGCGCCTGGTCGATCGTGGTCGCACGAAAATAGCTGAAAGCCCTCGCCTTCACTACCGTTTCCTCAGAGATCCATCGGCTCATCAGCCGGGATGCCAGATTTGTAACCATCTGGTCTCAAAATCCTGACACGGCGCCCGAGGCCGGTCAACAGGAAATGACCATTTGGTCACAAATGCGCCTTGGGCTATGAAGGCTTTGACACCCGCGATTCAGCGACGAAATGGCCCGAAAGACGCAGAAAACGGCAAAGCGACCGGTTCGGAAGCGGACCGAGACAGGCAGCAAGTCCGCGCCAAAGCGTCGCAACATGCGCGCCCCCGACCGCGAGCGCGCGATCGTGGAGGAAGCCATCCGCTTCTTCGCCGAGCGCGGCTTCGAGGGCCAGACCCGCGAGCTCGCCAAGCGCATGGGCATCACGCATTCGGCGATCTATCGCCACTTCCCGAGCAAGGAAGCCTTGATCGAACGGGTCTACCAGGAGGTCTATCTCAGCCGCTGGTCGGCCGATTGGGGCCCGATGATCCGCGACCGCTCGCTGTCACTCGAAGCGCGGCTCACGCGGTTCTATCTCGACTATGTCGAACGCGTGTTCGAGTACAATTGGGTCCGGATCTTCGTCTTCTCGGGCATGAAGTCGTTCGGCATCACCAGCCGCTATCTCGACATCGTCCGCCGCGAGATCATCGAACCCGCGGCGGCCGAGTTGCGCTTTGAGCTGAAGCTGCCCGACGCGAAGGCACATGCATTGAGCGAGCGCGAAACCGAGCTGTTCTGGGGCCTGCACGGCCGCATCTTCTATCTCGCCATCCGCAAGTTCATCTACGAGACGCCGATCCCGCCCGATCTCGACGCCATCGTCCGCGACGCCGTCCAGACCTTCATGGACGGCGCCAAGACGACCATGCCGAAACTCCTGGTGAGCGGCTAGCTACTTCGCAAGACTCGGCAGATCGAGCCCCTTGTCGCGGGCGCAGTCGATCGCGCTCTCGTAACCGGCATCGGCGTGGCGCATGACGCCGGTGGCGGGGTCGTTCCAGAGCACGCGCTCGATCCGCTTCGCAGCCTCGGGCGTGCCGTCGGCGACGATCACCATGCCGGCGTGCTGGGAATAGCCGATGCCGACGCCGCCGCCATGATGCAGCGAGACCCAGGTCGCGCCGCTGGCGCAGTTGAGCAGCGCGTTCAGCAAGGGCCAATCGGACACCGCATCCGATCCGTCCTTCATCGCTTCGGTCTCGCGGTTGGGGCTTGCCACCGAGCCGCTGTCGAGATGATCGCGCCCGATCACGATCGGCGCCTTCAACTCGCCGCGCGCCACCATCTCGTTGAAGGCAAGGCCGAGGCGATGACGATCGCCGAGACCGACCCAGCAGATCCGCGCCGGCAAGCCCTGGAACTTGATGCGCTCCTTCGCCATGTCGAGCCAGTTGTGCAGGTGCTTGTCGTCAGGCATCAGCTCCTTGACCTTGGCGTCGGTCTTGAAAATGTCCTCGGGATCGCCCGACAGCGCCGCCCAGCGGAACGGCCCGACGCCGCGGCAGAACAGCGGACGGATATAAGCGGGCACGAAGCCGGGGAAGTCGAAGGCGTTCTTCAGGCCCATGTCCTGCGCCATCTGGCGGATGTTGTTGCCGTAGTCGAGCGTCGGAATGCCCCGCGCATGGAAATCCAGCATGGCTTGCACATGCTCGACCATCGACGTCTTTGAGGCGCGCTCCACGGCCTTCGGATCGGAGGCGCGCGTCGCCTCCCAATCGGCGAGCGTCCAGCCCTTCGGCAAGTATCCGTTGATCGGATCATGCGCGCTGGTCTGGTCGGTGACGATGTCGGGCCTGACGCCGCGGCGCACCAGTTCCGGGAAGATCTCCGCGGCATTGCCGAGCAGGCCGACCGAGACCGCCTTCTTCGTCTTCGCAGCTTCGTCCATGATCGCGAGGGCTTCGTCGAGCGTCGCAGCCTGTCGATCGAGATAGCCGGTGCGCAGGCGCATCTCGATGCGGCTCGGCTGGCACTCGACCGCGAGCATCGAGGCGCCGGCCATGGTCGCGGCCAGCGGCTGCGCGCCGCCCATGCCGCCGAGGCCGGCAGTGAGGATCCACTTGCCGGCGAGGCTGCCGCCATAATGGCGACGGCCGACCTCGACAAAGGTCTCGTAGGTGCCCTGCACGATGCCCTGGCTGCCGATGTAGATCCAGGACCCCGCCGTCATCTGGCCGTACATCATCAGGCCCTTGCGATCGAGCTCGTTGAAATGGTCGAGCGTCGCCCAATGCGGCACGATGTTGGAGTTCGCGATCAGCACGCGCGGGGCGTCGGCATGGGTGCGGAACACCCCGACCGGCTTGCCGGACTGCACCAGCAGCGTCTGGTCGCCGTCCAGCTTGCGCAAGGCCGCAACGATCCGGTCAAAGCTCTCCCAGTCGCGCGCGGCGCGGCCGATGCCGCCATAGACCACGAGCTCGCTCGGACGCTCGGCGACGTCAGGGTCGAGATTGTTCATCAGCATGCGCAGGGGCGCTTCCGTCAGCCAGCTCTTGGCGCTGATCTCGCTGCCACGGGGCGCGCGGATGGTGCGGTCGTTGTCCAGTCGGCGGTTCATGCGGGCACCTCTTTAGTCAAGTCTTGGAAACGGATCGGATGAAAGCGCCGCGATCGCCGCGGCCGGCAGCGCGCCGACTTCAATCAGCGCGGCGGCCTTGGCGAGATCGCCGGCCATGTAGCGATCGGCGCCAAGCGCCGGCACCTGCTCGCGAAGCCTGGCGATGACGGCGGCGAGCGGCGCACTGGTCGCATGCGGCGCGCGCAGCGTGATGCCTTGGGCGGCGACCAGAAGCTCGATGCCAAGGATGGCGGCGAGATTGTCGGCCATGTCGGCGAGGCGCCGCGCCGCATGCGCGGCCATCGAGACGTGGTCTTCCTGATTGGCGCTGGTCGGCGTCGAATCGATCGAGCAGGCGAGCGCGCGCTGCTTGTTCTCGGCATAGAGCGCGGCCGCCGTCACCTCGGCGATCATGAAACCGGAATTGATGCCGGGATCGGGGGTGAGAAATGGCGGCAGGCCAAAATTGAGCGCGGGGTCGACCAGCGTCGCAATGCGACGCTCGCTGATCGCACCGATCTCCGACAGCGCCAGCGCGATCGCATCGGCAGCGAACGCCACGGGCTCCGCATGGAAATTGCCGCCGGAGATGATCTCGCCGGTCTCGACCAGCACAAGCGGATTGTCCGTGACGGCGTTGGCCTCGACGATCAGCGTGCGTGCCGCATGCGTGATCAGGTCGAGCGCGGCACCCGCGACCTGCGGCTGGCAGCGCAGGCAATAGGGATCCTGCACGCGTTCGTCGCCGTCGAGATGCGACAGGCGGATGTCGCTACCGTCGAGCAGCGCGGTCAGCGTCGCGGCTGCGGCGATCTGCCCGGCATGGCCGCGCAGCGCCTGGATTTCCGGGCGGAACGGTGCCGTCGACGCCATCGCCGCATCGACCGACAACGCGCCGGTCACGAGCGCGGCGCGGGCCAGCCCAAAAGCGCGCAGCACGCCGGAGACGGCATAGGCCGTCGAGAACTGCGTGCCGTTGATCAGCGCGAGGCCTTCCTTGGGGCCGAGCGTCAGCGGCGCCAGACCCGCGACCGCCAGCGCCTCGCTGCCGGATACGATTGTCCCGTCAACGATGGCCTCCCCCTCGCCGATCATCACCGCTGTCATATGCGCGAGCGGAGCGAGATCGCCGGAGGCACCAACCGAGCCCTGCTGCGGCACCAGCGGAGTGACGCCCCGTGCCAGCATGGCCTGCAATTGCTCGATCACCTCGCGGCGCACGCCGGAGGCGCCGCGTCCGAGCGAGACGATCTTCAGTGCCATCATCAGACGGACGATCGGCTCGGGCGTCGCAGGACCGATCCCGCAACAATGCGACACGATCAAATTGCGCTGGAGCAGCGCGGTCTGGTCGGGCGGGATGCGCTTTGACGCCAGCTTCCCGAACCCGGTGTTGATGCCGTAGACGGGAGCGTCGGCTTGTGCCGCCTTCGCAACAATCTCCGCAGCTGCCTCGACGCGCGGCCAGAACGAGGCATCGAGCACGACGGGCGCGCCAGCGAGCACGCGCGCGAGATCGTCGAGACTGACCGTTCCCGGCTTGACGACGATCGCTGCGCCCTGATCCGTCACTGCCCCCTCCAGACACGACGGTGCAGCGGATTGAATCCGATGCGATAGACGAGTTCGGCGGGCCGCTCGATATCCCAGATCGCGAGGTCGCACCGTTTCCCGGCTTCCAGCGTGCCCGTCTCGTCGAGCACGCCGAGCGCCCGCGCGCCTTCGCGGGTGACGCCGGCAAGGCATTCGGCGACCGTCATCCGGAACAGCGTCGCGCCCATGTTCATCGCCAGCAGCAGCGAGGTCAGCGGCGAGCTGCCGGGATTGCAGTCGGTCGCGAGCGCCATGTGCACGCCATGCTTGCGGAACGCCTCGACCGGCGGCTTCTGCGTCTCGCGGATGAAGTAGAAGGCGCCGGGCAACAGCACCGCGACCGTTTCGGCTTTCGCCATCGCGGCGGCGCCGACTTCGTCGGTATGCTCGAGGTGATCGGCGGACAATGCCGAGAATTTCGCAGCGAGCGCAGCACCGCCGAGGTTGGAGAGCTGATCGGCATGGAGCTTGACAGGCAGTCCGAGGCCCCGTGCTGTCTCGAACACCCGGGCCGTCTGCTCGGCCGAGAACGCGATGCCCTCCATGAAGGCATCGACGGCGTCAGCGAGGCCGGCCTTTGCAACAGCCGGCAGCATCTGCTTGCAGACGAGGTCGATGTAGCGATCCTTGTCGCCGTCTGCCTCCACCGGCAGCGCATGCGCCCCGAGGAAGGAGGTTCGGATGGCAACCGGCCGCTGGCGACTGATGCTGCGCGCGGCCGCGAGCTGCCGCATCTCGGTCTCGGTATCGAGGCCATAGCCGGACTTGATCTCGACCGTGGTGGCGCCCTCACCGATCAGCGCATCGAGCCGCGGCAGTGCGCTCGCGACCAGTTCGGCTTCGCTTGCCTTGCGCGTCGCGGCCACCGTCGAGACGATGCCGCCCCCGGCGCGCGCGATTTCCTCGTAGCTCGCGCCCTTGAGGCGCAGCTCGAATTCGTGCGCGCGATTGCCGCCGTAGACAAGATGAGTGTGGCAATCGACGAGGCCGGGCGTGATCCAGCGTCCTTCGCAATCGATCCGCTCATCCGCGTCCGCACCAGCAGGAAAATCCGCCTCTGCGCCCGCATAGGCGATGCGGCCGCCGCGCGCGGCAATCACACCTTGTTCGATCTCGCCGAGATCAGGACGGTCAGCCTGCATGGTGGCGAGCCGGGCATTGTGCCAGATCCGGTCGAAGCGCTCTGCCATGCCACTGTCCCCTGGTGTGGGATGCTTGACTTATATGTCTAGACATATAATCGTAAGACGGTTCTGTCCAGCCGGCGTGTCATCAATCATGTCCCGACTGCATTTCGCCTCCGCGCTCCTGCCTTCGGGCTGGGCCAATGACGTGCAGGTGGTGATCACCGCCGGCGCGATCGCGGCGGTGACAGCGGACGTGCCCCCCGCTGCTGGCGACGAGCGCCACGCCATCGCGCTTCCGGGACTTTCGAGCCTGCATAGCCACGCCTTCCAGCGCGGCATGGCAGGACTTGCCGAGCAGCGCGGCGACAGCACCGACACCTTCTGGACCTGGCGCGAGACGATGTATCGCTTCGCGCTCGCGATGACCCCGGACGACGTCGCGTCCGTCGCGACGCTGCTTTACGTCGAGATGCTGGAGCAGGGTTTTACCCGCGTCGGCGAATTCCACTATCTGCATCATGACCGCGACGGCTCGTCCTACTCCGATCCCGCGGAGATGGCCGCGCGGATCGCGCAGGCGGCCGAGGCCTCCGGCATTGCGCTCACGCTGCTGCCGACTTTCTATGCGCATGGCTCGTTCGGCGGCGCGGCGCCGCACGACGGCCAGCGCCGCTTCATCTGCTCGATCGATCAATTCGCCGCGCTGATGACGGCATCGCGCAAGGCGATCGGCAAATTACCCGGCGCCAATATCGGCATCGCGCCGCACAGCTTGCGTGCGGTGACGCCGGACGAGCTCGCAGCAATCATTCCGTTGGCCGAGGGCGGGCCGGTGCACATCCATGCCGCCGAGCAGACCCGGGAAGTCGAGGATTGCCTGGCCTGGTCGGGCCGGCGTCCGGTGCAATGGCTGCTGGAGCACGCGCCGGTCGACCGGCGCTGGTGCCTCATTCACGCGACGCACATGACGGATGAGGAAGTTGCGGGGTTCGCGAACACCGGTGCGGTGGCGGGTCTCTGCCCCATCACCGAAGCGAGCCTTGGCGACGGCATCTTCCCCGCACGTGAATTCCTCGCCGCCGGCGGCACCTTCGGCATCGGCACCGATTCCAACGTGCTGGTCGGCGTTGCCGACGAGCTGCGGCAACTCGAATACGGTCAGCGCCTCAAGCATCGCCAGCGCAACGTGCTCTCGCATGGTGCAGGCCGATCAACCGGCCGTACGCTGTTCGATCACGCGCTTGCAGGCGGGGCACAGGCCCTGGCGCAGACGCCGGTCGGCCTCGTCCCCGGCGCGCGCGCCGATATCGTCACGCTCGACGCCACGCATCCATCGCTGGCGGGACGGGCGCACGACGCGCTCATCGACGGCTGGATCTTCGCGGCAGGCGGCGTCGCGATCGATTGCGTCTGGGCCGGTGGCGACAAGGTCGTCGAAGGCGGACAGCACAGGCTGCGCCAGGCGGCGCGCGAACGTTTCAACGCGGCGGTACGGAGGCTCATTGCATGAGCCTTGCGACTGACACGGGCGATCAGCCGACGCTCTACAAGCGGATCCGCGCCGACATCGAGAAGCGCATCCTGACCGGCGAGTGGCCGCCCGGCCATCGCATCCCCTTCGAGCACGAGCTGGTCGCGCGCTACGGCTGCTCGCGCATGACGGTGAACAAGGCGCTGTCGGAGCTCGCCCAGGCTGACCTGATCGAGCGGCGGCGCCGCGCCGGCTCCTTCGTGCGGCGCCCGCAACATCAATCGGCGGTGCTCAAGATCGCCGACATCCGCGCGGAGATCACGGCGCTCGGCCGCGCTTACGGCTATGAGCTGATCGGCCGCAAGCTGCGCAGTGCGACCACCGCCGACCGCGACCGTCTCGGCGTCAAGAAAGCCGGCAAGGTGGTCGCCATCACCTGCCGCCACAGCGCCGACAACGTGCCGTTCGCCGTCGAGGACAGGCTGATCGATCTGTCGTCCGTGCCTGACGCCGCGACCGCGGATTTCTCGCGCGAGCCGCCCGGCTCCTGGCTGCTTCACCACGTTCCATGGACCGAGGCCGAGCACACGATCAGCGCCATCGTCGCGGACGATCGCATGGCGGACGCGCTCGCGATCTCCGTCGGCGCCCCCTGTCTCGTGATCGACCGCTACACCTGGCGCAGCGCCCGCACCATCACCGCCGTGCGCCTGCTCTATCCCGGTGACTCTCACCGCCTTGTCGCGCGATTCAAGGGAGGCTGAGAGGATATGTCGGCACAAATCGTGCAAAGCTTCGGGCAACGGTCCATATGGACCGACATGAAGAGATCAACAGGACGTCAATCCATCGATCGGCAGAGGACGACAATCATGCGTAGTTCGACAGTATTTGCGACAATCATTGCCCTTTCGGCCGCCACCCCCGTGCTCGCCGACGACGTCAAGGTCGGCGTCGGCATCTCCGGATGGACCGGCTTCGCGCCGCTGACGCTGGCGAAGGAAGCCGGCATCTTCAAGAAGAACGGGCTCGACGTCACCATCAAGAAAATCCCGCAGAAGGACCGGCATCTCGCCGTCGCCTCCGGCGACATCCAGTGCGCGGCGACCACGGTCGAGACCTGGATCTCCTGGAACGCCAACGGCGTTGCGACCAAGCAGATCTTCCAGCTCGACAAGAGCTTTGGCGCCGACGGCATGGCCGTGCGCAACGACGTCGCCGCGATCAAGGACCTCAAAGGCAAGACCGTCGCCGCCTCCGCGCCCGGCACCTCGCCTTATTTCGCGCTGGCCTGGATGCTCAAGAAGAACGGCCTCACCGTGAAGGACGTCACCGTCGTCAACCTCGAGCCGGCCGCCGCTGCGCAGGCCTTCGTCTCCGGCCAGAACGACGCCGCGATGACCTATGAGCCGTACCTCTCGACCGTGCGTGCCGCGCCCGACAAGGGCAAGATCATCGCGACCACGCTGGACTATCCGATGGTCATGGACACATTCGGCTGCACGCCGAAATTCCTGACCGAGAATCCCAAGGCCGCCAAGGCGCTCGCCGACAGCTATTTCGAGGCGCTCGACATGATCGCCAAGGATCAGGCCAAGGCCTACGAGATCATGGGCGCCGACGTGAAGCAGACCGGCGAGCAGTTCGGCAACTCGGCGAAATATCTGCGCTGGCAGGACAAGGCCGCCAATCAGAAGTTCTTTGCCGGCGACTTCCTGACCTTCAACAAGGAAGCCGCCGACCTCCTGCTCGAGATCGGCATCATCAAGGCCGCGCCGAAGGTCGAGGACCTCTTCGACGCGAGCTTCATCAAGTAAGTCACTTCAGGAGCTGCCGGCTCCGCCTCGCGGCGGGGCCGGTACGTCTGTTCACCGCCCGGATACTTGCCGATGCGTCCCCTTGATCCCGTTACATCGAAGCAGCGCGTGGCCTATGGCCTTGCGTTCTTCGTGGTGTTCGTCGCCCTCTGGTCGTGGGCGACGTTTGGCGGCTATGTGTCGAAGACCTTTCTCGCCAACCCGCTGACGATGGTGCAGGAAGGCTATGACCTCCTGGCCAAGCAGGGTTTTGTCTTCGACATCGGGATGACGATCTGGCGCGTCGTCGGCGGCTTCGCGCTCGCCGCGGTCATCGCGGTGCCGCTCGGCGTGCTGATGGGGGCCTACAAGCCGGTCGAAGCGTTCCTCGAACCGTTCGTCTCCTTCGCGCGCTATCTGCCCGCCTCCGCCTTCATTCCGCTCCTGATCCTCTGGGCCGGCATCGGGGAGTTGCAGAAGCTACTCGTCATCTTCATCGGCTCTGTCTTCCAGGTCATCCTGATGGTCGCCGTGACCGTCGGCGCCACGCGGCGCGATCTGGTCGAGGCCGCCTATACGCTCGGGGCGGGCGACCGCGGCATCATCCGCCGCGTTCTGCTGCCCTCCTCCGCGCCCGAGATCGCCGAAATCCTGCGGCTGGTGCTGGGCTGGGCCTGGACCTACGTCATCGTCGCCGAGCTGATCGGCTCCTCCTCCGGCATCGGTCACATGATCACCGACAGCCAGGCGCTGCTCAACACCGGACAGATCATCTTCGGCATCATCGTGATCGGGCTGATCGGCCTGCTCTCGGACTTCCTGTTCAAGGCGTTCAACGCCTGGCTGTTTCCGTGGAGGCTCGCATGACGATCCTCAAGGTCGAGCAGGTCTCGCGCACCTTCCCCGCACGCCACGGCAACGCGCCGACCAGGGCGCTGGAGCCGACCGACCTCGTCATCGGCAACAACGACTTCGTCACCATCCTCGGCCCCTCCGGCTGCGGCAAGTCCACACTGCTGCGCATCGTCGCCGGGCTCGACCGTCCGACCAGCGGCCGCGTCACGCTCGACGGGCGCGAGGTCACCGGCCCCGGTGCCGAGCGCGGCATGGTGTTCCAGTCCTACACTCTGTTCCCCTGGCTCACCGTGCGCGAGAATATCGCGTTCGGTCTGCGTGAGCGTGGCGTGTCCGAGGTGGAGCGCCACAAAGTCGCCGACGCCCTCATCCGCCAGGTTGGGCTCACCGGCTTCGAGAACCACTGGCCGAAGCAGCTCTCCGGCGGCATGCAGCAGCGCACGGCGATTGCCCGCGCACTCGCCAACGACCCAAAGATCCTGCTGCTCGACGAGCCGTTCGGCGCGCTCGACAACCAGACCCGCGCGCTGATGCAGGAGATGCTGCTCAGCATCTGGGAGCGCGACCAGAAGACCGTTTTGTTCGTCACCCACGACATCGAGGAAGCCATCTTCCTCGGCAGCCGCGTCATCGTCATGAGCGCGCGCCCCGGCCGGATCAAGGCCGAGATCGTCGTGGACCTGCCGCATCCGCGCTCCTACAAAATCAAGACCACGCCGGAATTCGTCCAGCTCAAGGAGCGGCTGGTCGAGGAAATCCGCACCGAGGCACTGAAGGTCGCCGAACATGCCTGACACCAAGCCGCGCGCCGACGGACAGCGCGTTCTCGCCGACCTCAACGCGCTTCGCGCCATCGGCGCCTACAAGACCGGCGTGCACAAGCCGACCTTCTCCGAGCCGCACAGGCTGTCGCTGGACTGGCTGGTGCGGAAGCTGCCCGACGCCGGCCTCACTGCGGCGATCGACGGCATCGGCAACGTGTTCGGCACCAGCACGAAGGCTGGACCGAAGCTCCTGGCCGGATCGCATCTGGAAAGCCAGAACTATGCCGGCTGGCTCGATGGTCCGCTCGGCGTGGTCTATGCACTCGAAGCGGCCCGCGTGCTCAACGCCGATCCCTCGCTCAACGGTGCGGTCGAAGTCGCCGCATGGTGCGATGAGGAAGGTCATTTCGGCAGCTTCCTCGGCTCGCGCTCCTATGTCGGACAGGTGACCGAGGCCGAGATCGACGCCGCGCGCGACCGCACCAGCGGCCGCACCATGCGCGACGCGCTCGCCGATATGGGGCTCGCCGGCCGCCCGCGCATCGGCGTCGAGCCGGGCCGCCACGTCGGATACCTCGAGGCGCATATCGAGCAGGGCGACACGCTCGAGAGCGGCAAGCTCGCGATCGGCGTCGTCACCTCCATCGTCGGCATCTGGCAGTACCGCATCAATTTCACCGGCGAACAAAATCATGCCGGCACCACGCGCATGGCGGTGCGCAAGGATGCCGGACTGACACTGGCCAAATTCTGCGTTGCGATCGATGAACGTTTTCCGGCCGCGTGCGGTCCCCGCACGGTCTGGACCACCGGCCGCATCACGCTCGATCCGGGCGCGCCGAGCATCATCCCCGGCGGCGCCGAGATGCTGTTCCAGATCCGCGACGACAATCCGGCCGTGATCGCGCGGCTGGAGGAGCTGTTGCGAGCCATGGCGGCCGAGGTCAGTGCGAGGGGACCCTGCTCGGTCAGGGTCGACAAGATCCGCACCGGTGCGCCCGCCATGATGAACCCGGGTATTCAGGATGCGATCGACGCCGCGAGCAAGGCTCTGGCCGGCGGACGCTCCATCCGCATGCCCAGCGGCGCCGGCCACGATGCGCAGATGCTCGCGACCGTCATGCCGGCCGGCATGCTGTTCGTGCCGTCGATCGGCGGCATCAGCCATCACTGGACCGAAAACACCGCGGACGCCGATATCGTCACCGGCGCAGAGGTGTTCGTCGATGCCTGCCGGCGGATTCTCGGCGGCTGATGCCAGCCATGTCTCGACCGGCTCGACCGCGATTGCCGCGGTGCGCCTGCTGCAGGCCGCGATGCTTCGGGTTCGCGCGGTGGACGGATGCCCGCTGTTCCAGCGTGGCGCGGGCAGCTCGATACCGCTGGCGGAGACACAACCTTCCCTGATTGGTGGGGCGATTGCGAGCATCGGCCCCGTGGCCAGCGCGAGGCACGTATCTTGAGCAGGATCGGGCAAAACCCGACCGCTTTGGGAAAGACGCCGGTCGGGCCTCTTGCCTAGAACATGGCCCGCACGTGCGAGAAGGTCCGCCATGTCCAAGAGCCCGAACGGTGCCGCAACGCCCGCCTCGATCGTTGACGCCCTGAAGGCCGTCGCCGGCAATCCGTCAAAGGTCCGCGCGAGCTTCGCCAAGGGCTCGTGCGTTCGCGGCACCTACACCCCGTCGGACCGGGCCGGGGAAGTCACGCGATCGCAGAGTTTTACGAAACCATCGCGCGTTCTGGCGCGCTTCTCGGTGGGCGGCGGCAATCCTGCGGTCGCCGACACCAACAATCTGGTGCTGCGCGGTTTCAGCTTCAAGCTCGGCGACGACGATCACCGCTCCGACATTCTCGTGGAGAGCGCGCCCGTGCATTTTGCGCGAACGCTGGACCAGATGCAGGCTTTCCTCGAGGCCCGCATCCCGGGGCCGGACGGCAAGCCTGACATGGCGAAGGTCAAGGCCTTCTCGGCGGCCAACCCCGAGACGCTCAATCAGGCGAGTTACGTCGCCGCACGCCGGCTGCCCGGAAGCTTTGCCGGCACGACCTATTGGGGCGTGCATGCCTTCCCGGCAACGAACGCGCAAGGCGAGACGCGCTTCATCAAGTTCAAAATCGTCCCGACCGGCGGCGAGATCACGCTGAGCGACGACGAAGCGAGGGCGAAGCCGGCCGACTTCCTGCATGCCGAACTGGGCACACGCATCGCAGCGGGCCATGTCCGCTTCAACGTGATGGCCCTGCTCGACCGCCCCGGCGATCCCGTCATGGATGTGACCATGCGCTGGCCGGATGAGGATAGCCGCGACGAGGTGCGGCTGGGGACGATCGTCATCACGGGATTCGAACCGGGCCCGGCCTGCGACGCCTCCATCTTCAATCCGGCCAATCTCGCCGACGGCATCGGCCACCCACCGGACGAGATCTTCGCGGCGCGGGGCGCGGCCTACGCCATCTCGCTCGCCAAGCGTCGCTGAGGACGGAAGCCCCCCGAATTCACGTTTCGCCGCTCGGAGCACCGAGCGCCTCGCGGCGCCAGAGGGCCGGGCTGACGCCGGCGATCGACGAAAACACCCGCGTGAAGTGACTCTGGTTGGCGAACCCGGCCGAGATCGCGATCTCCGACAGCGGCAGGTCGCGGACGGTCATCAATTGCTTGGCGGCCTTCACGCGCTGATGCAGCAGCCATTGGTGCGGCGGCAGGCCGACGGAGATTCGAAACGCGCGCGAGAAATGGCTGACCGAGAGATCGAGCTCGGCCGCGACCTTCTGCAACGACAGCCTGCCGCCAAGATCCGACTCGAGCCGCTCGCAGGCGCGCTTCGCCTGCCACGGTGCGAGACCGCCGCGCGCGAGCGCGGACGTGCGCTGAAGCCCGCCATAGGCCTGGGCGACGTGAGCGGTCAACCCGAGCATCATGTGGTCGATGAAGAGCTGGTTGGCCTCGTCCGGCCTGCGCAGGCCTTCCTGCAGCGACGCACCGATGTGGCGAATGATTCCATCATCATGCCCGACGCCGGCCTGGCAGTCGAGCTCGTCGACCCGCGGCACTTTGCTCTCTTCGGCGATGCTGTCGAGCGCCGAACGCGGAATGTAGAAAAACAGCGAATGGAACGGCTTGTCGATCACATAGCGCGGATCGCGCGTGAGGTCGTAGAGATAGGTCGTGCCGGCGCGGATGTCCGACCTCATGATGCAGTTGCCGCGCTCCCACAGCTCGCAATCCGGGTAATCCTGCAGCTTCAGGCTGACGAGGAAGGCGTCTTCCGCGGTGAGCGATCCCGACAGACCCCGCACCGGATGATCGTTCCGCGTTTCGGTGACCGCGAGCTCGGCGCTGCGCAGCGAGCGCGTGACCAGGGCAGGCGGCGCCTCCTTCAGGTGCAGGAATTGCCCGAGCTTCGATCCGTAGGCGCCTGCCTGTGCCATTCAATGAGTCCTTCTGTGGAAGTTCACGTGCAGGCCACAGCGTCCTGCGATTTGTGGAGCGGTATTATCCGGCATCCGCAAATGACTGTCCACGCGGCACACGTTGCGAGCACGATCGCCGCGATGCTCGCGTCCCGCGCAGCGGGACGATTTCACAGCAACTTCAACAGGATCTCACGACGCATTGGTTTTCGGCATCCATCACGCGTTTTCACAAACGCACGACAATGCGGCGCGACCTGTCGTCGTACCGCAATCCGCTAGAACGATGTTCCGCCACCGAACCTGAACTCCTGGACGACGTCGTACTTGCCCTTGGTGATCGGCACGGCATAGTCGAAGCGCAGCGGTCCGAACGGGGAGGCCCAGATCAGACCGACACCGACCGACGATCGCACCGTGTTGCCGTCGTCATATTGCAATCCACAGGTCGGACACGCCTTGGTATTGACCTCGCCCGTGGCCGACCACGAGGTGGGCCCCTGATAGCCCCAGAGCGAGCCGGCATCGGCATAGACCGCGCCTTTCAGGCCGACCTCCTTGGGCAGGAACCAGAACGGCATCTGCAGCTCCGCGGACGCGCCCCAATATTTCGTGCCGCCGAGCGCATCGCCGTTGGAGCCGTAGTTGTAGTAGGTGATGTCGCGCGGACCGATGCCGTTCGAGGCGAAGCCGCGCACCAGGTTCGGCCCCATCTGGAAGTGGTCCAGCATGCGCAGATCCTGGTTTCCGAGCTTGCTGAGCAGGCCGCCCTGGAGATGGATCACGCTGACGATCTCGGAGACGAGCGGCGTGTAGTATTTGGTGTCCAGCGCGGTCTTCAGATAAGTGACATCGCCGCCGACTCCGGCGAAATCCTGCCGGAAGTCGACCAGCAAGCCATCCGTCGGATTCTTGGTGTTGTCGAGCGTGTTGTAATTCAGCGTGTAACCGAGCGCCGAGGTCCAGGTCGCGCCGTTCGCCAGCTCCTTCCGGACCGGCAGGCTCGACTCGCCGTCGCCGTAGCAGCCGTAGCCATAAACGCCCGAGCTCGTCGAATTGGTCGGGTCCACGCCGCCCAGGACGTTCTGGATGTAGGCCGGAGTCGGATTGAAGGCCAGCGAGGTGTTGGAGGCGTTGTTGTTGCAGTTGTTGTAGGCGCTGGCGAGCGTGATGCTCTGCTGATAGAGCGAATAGCGCAGCTGGAGCGAGAGGTCTTCGCGCAACGCAAGGCCGATGCGGGGAGAGAAGCCGAGGGTCGTCACCCCGTAACTCGTATAGCTATTCGACTTCTGCTGCTTCCAATAGGTGTCGAAGCCGAGCGCCATCCGATAGTCGAGCAGATAGGGCTCGACGAAGGACAGCGATATGCCGCGCGAATATTGGCCATAGCTGACGGAGGCCTTGGCGTAGAGTCCCTTGCCGAGCAAATTGCGCTCGGAGACGGAGACTTCGGCGAGCGCCCCGTCGCTGGTGGAGTAGCCGCCCGAGATCGAGAAGTCGCCGGTCGATTTCTCCTCCATCTCGACGACCAGGATGACGCGGTCGCTGGAGGAACCTGGCTCGGTGACAATCTTGACGCTCTTGAAGTAATCGAGGTTCTTCAGCCGGCGCTCGGCGCGGTCGACCAGCGCGCGGTTGTAGGCATCTCCTTCCGAAAGGTCGAATTCGCGGCGGATCACGTAGTCGCGCGTGCGGGTGTTGCCGCGCAGGGTGATGCGCTCGATATAGGTGCGCGGGCCTTCGTCGACGTTGAACACGATGGAGACGGTGTGTGCCTCGAAATTGCGGTCGCCGCCGGGACGGACCACGGCAAAGGCATAGCCGCGGCGCGAGGCCTCGATCTGCATCTCCTCGGTCGACTTCTCGACCTGTTCGACGTTGTAGAGTGAGCCGGCACTGACCCGCGAATAGCCGCGGAGCGTAGCCGTGTCGAAATTGGCAATGCTGGAGCGGAACTCGACGGAGCCGATGCGATATTGGGCGCCCTCCTCGATCTTGAAGGTGACGTTGAAGCCCTTCTTCTCCGGATCGTATTCGGTGAGCGCGGCGACCACCTGGACGTCGGCAAAGCCGTTCTTGAGGTAGAAGCGGCGGATCAGGTCGCGGTCGGCTTCGACGCGGTCGGAATCGTAGATGTCACCGCTGGTGAGGAAGCTCAGCAGGTTCGATTCGCGGGTCTTGATGACATCCCTGAGGCGATAGGACGAGAACGCGCTGTTGCCGACGAACTCGATCGACTTGACACCGGTCTTGGCGCCCTCTTCCACCGTGAAGACGAGATCGACACGGTTGTTCGGCTGCTCGATGATCTCAGGGGTGACGCGGACGTCGTAGCGGCCCGAGCGCCGGTAGATTTCGGCGATGCGCAGCGTGTCGGACTGCACCAGCGCGCGCGAAAACGTCCCGCGCGGCTTGGACTGGATTTCCGCCGAGAGTTGCTCGTCCTTGATCTTCTTGTTGCCCTCGAAGGCGACGCGGCCGATCACGGCGTTCTCGACGACCGACACCACGATGCGGCCGCCGGTCCGATCGATCCTCACGTCCTGGAACAGGCCCGTCCCGATCAGCGCCTTGAGCCCGTCATCGATGGCGGGTTGATCGAGGCGGCCGCCGGCCGAGGGCCGGAAGTAGGAGCGGACCGTTTCGGCCTCGACGCGGCGGTTACCTTCAACCACGATCGTCTCGACGCCCTGCGCCGCCGCCGGCTGCGGCAGCAGCACAACCGAAATTGAACCCGCAACCGATAAAACACCCATCGCCACCGCGATCAGCAAGGCCCGCAACACCGACATTCCACACCTCAAGAGCACCTCCTGCTCTGAAACGGGACGGCTGTGGCCGTGATGTGGCTTTGAGATTGCTGGACTGTTTCCGGTCGTTGAATTTGATTGGCGGATCCGCCGCGTGGGCGCGATCGCCATGACGACCGCGCGTGCCTTCCGGCGCGCATGGCCGGCGCCCCGGCCCCTGGCGCGCAGTTCGGCCGCGCGAGCGCACAGCAACATCGCGCAACGCCTGAATTCTTTACAGCCTCTTAAGCCGGTGCGAGAGGCGACCGCATCAGGAATTCGCATGGGGTATTTGCCGATGAATGCGCGTGTCGCGACCACGACCGTACTGGTCGCCCTCCTCGCCTCGACCTTCTCCGCGCAAGCCGCAACCACCGGCAAGCGCGATCGGCAACGGGCGACGTCCAACGCCGTCTACGAATATGGTCCGCGCGGCCCCAACCAGTCCTACCAGTCCGGTCCCCGCACGCGCATCTATGTGAGCACGCGCTCGTGGCTGGACGGCGGGACCGAAGTGCTGCCCGGCGAGCGCAAGTTCACCGACTATGCCACGCCGCCAGGCACCTCCTTCGCGCGAAGCAACAACAACCGGCCGCTCGATCGCCAGCCGCTGAGCCCGGATTCGGACCTCGGCGGATTTGCACAGAGAATTCCAATCGCTTGGTGATCGGATGCTCGTGCGTCCCCGGACGCAGGATGAGGCGGCAGCGGAATTCTCCGACGTCTGCTCGCAGGATGGGCCAGACACGGCTTCGCATTCTCGCGGCTTCATTCGCCCGAGCTTTGCTGAATCTCCACCCTCCAAATCCTAGAGGGCGCAGGGAAGGCCGGGTGCTCAACCAGCACCCGCGGTCTGCTGCGCAATAGGCACACGCAGAAGAACCGCACAGCAGCATACAGGTGTGGCCGATCACGCGGCCTTCCCTGCGCGATGGTCGGACGGCTTATGCCGTGATCTCCCGGGAGCCGAACTTTCCCTCTGGCCTCCCTCGCCGTTCGAATTGGATGATGCCGTCTGCCCGGTTGGGCTCGCGCACATCTTCGATCCGGCTTGACCGTAGCAACGACGGCCAGGACCACACGGTTTTGCCGTACGCGCGTTCGCTGGTCACCATGTTATCTCCCGGCCTTGTCGACGTTGCCGGAAGAACATGGCGAGACGAACTCAACAGCGCCGCTCGTCCGCGCGCGGGTGTCGGGCTCACAGGGACTACCCGCCCTGCCCGTCCCATCTCGCGCCGACGCTGCCGCGTCCACCGCAAGCCCGGCTCGCGAACATGACGACCACACGATCGCCCCTCCTGGTGAGCCGGGATGGGCAACTGATACGACAAAACCGAATTTCGGTAAAGTGGAATATTTTGACGCGCGGGGCTTGACGCGGCGGCGAAACAGGGTCCGACGTGCTGCGCGACGGGACGCCGAGATGCCGCGCAACATCTGTTTACATTCAGCAACATTCAGGCTGCCGAAAGGCCACGATCGGGCGGCTAGTGGGGCCTGTTCGAACCAACCCTTCCGGGCGTCGCGGGCATCGCCCGTGCCCGGCAAGGCCCATGGATCTCAGCCGATTTGATGCCGTTACCCTTGTTCGCTGCCGTTCCCACGCCAACCGCAGAGGAGAACCATCACCCGACGCCGCCCCTGCTGCGCGCCCTTTCGCGCGCCGGATCCGCCTGCATCGCGCTGGCGCTGGGCGTGACATTGGCCGGCTGCGCCGTCGGCCCGGACTATAGCGGACCGCCACAGCTCGACATGCCCGCGCACTGGAGCGCCCAAACGGCGTCGCGCCGGCAGACCGGCACGCTGGATCGCTGGTGGCTGCGCCTGCGCGATCCCCTGCTCGGCCGCCTGATCGAGCAGGCCGTCGAGGCCAACCCCAGCGTCGCCAAGGCCAAGGCGGTCGTGCGCGAGGCGCGCGCGACGGTGCAGCAGACCGGCGCCGGCCTGTTTCCGTCGGTCAGCGGCTCGGCCTCGGTCACCGACAACAAGACCAGCGCGGGCTCCGCCTCGGCGGTCGCCGACACCGCGCCCTACACGCTGCACCAGGCAAGCTTCGATTCGAGCTGGGAGCTCGACCTGTTCGGCGGCACGGCGCGCAGCATCGAGGCGGCGGTGCGTGGAGAGCAATCCGCCGAGCAGGATCTGCGCGACAGCCTCGTCACGCTGATCGGCGACGTCGCCGCCTATTACGTCGAGGCGCGCGGCTACCAGGCAAGGATCGCGCTGGCGCAGCGCACCGCGGTCTCGCAGCGCGACACCGAAAAGCTCACGCGCAGCAAATACGAGGCCGGCAGCGGCAATGCCGTCGATCTCGCCAAGGCGACCGCGCAAGCCGCGAGCACCGAAGCGAACGTCCCGACCTATCGGGCAGCACTTGCCGCCGACATCCACCGGCTCGGTATCCTGCTCGGACGACCGCCCGACGGTGTCGCCGCGCTGATGGCGCGTCGCGCTCCGGTGCCGGCCCCGCGCATGCCGCTGCCCACGGGACTGCCGGCCGATCTGCTCATGAGCCGTCCGGACGTTGCCGGTGCCGAGCGCAAGCTGGCGCAGGCCACCGCCAAGATCGGCGCGGCCGAAGCCGACCGCTATCCCGCGATATCGCTGACCGGCTCGGTCGGCACATCGGCACTGCGCGCCGGCGACCTCGCCAAATATTCCAGCGTGAGCTGGTCGGTCGGGCCTTCGGTCACGGTACCGGTGTTCGACGCCGGCAAGCGGCTGGCCACGGTGAGGATCTCGGAGGCACAACGCGACCAGGCGTTTGCGACGTTCCACTCCACCCTGCTCACAGCGTTCGAGGACGTCGAGAACGCGCTGGTCTCGCTGTCGCAGGAACACATCCGCGCGGCCAAGCTGACCGAAGCGGCGAAGAACTACCGCGAGGCCGCAAGGCTTTCGCGATCGCTGTTCGAGACCGGCAGCGCCAGCTTCATCGACGTGCTGGACGCCGAACGCTCGCTGTATTCAGCCGAGGATTCGCTGATCCAGAGCAAGGTGTCGGCGGCGAAGGACTACATTTCTCTCGCCAAGGCGCTTGGCGGCGGCTGGTCCGACCCGGTCGACACATCGACGCCTGTCATCGTGGACAGCAACACAGGACCCCATTTCCGGGAGACGGTGAAGTGACCGACATCATCACCGCCCAGCGACTGAAGATCGCCGCCGCCCTGCTTGCCGTCATCGCAACCGGCGTCGTGGCGGCCACGCGTTTAACCGGCACGTCGAGCAAGGCGCAATCCTACATCACCGCGCCGGTCGTCGTGAGCGACCTGCGCGAAGAGGTGCTCGCGAGCGGCACGCTCAAGCCGGCCCGGCTGACCGCCGTCGGCGCCCAGGTGTCGGGCCGGATCACCGCGCTCAACGTCCGCGTCGGCGACAGCATCAAGGCCGGCGACGTCATCGCCCAGATCGACCCCGTCACCAAGCAGAACGATCTGCGCAACTCCGAGGCCTCGCTGAAGAACTACCGGGCGCAGAAGGTCGAGAAGGAGGCCGCGCTCGTTCTGGCCGAAGCCAACCTCGCGCGCCAGCAGGCGACGCTGGCGCAGCGCGCGACCTCGCGCAGCGATTTCGACAGCGCGGATTCGACCGTCCGGCAGACCCGCGCCCAGATCGCGGCGCTGGAGGCGCTGATCACGGGTGCCGAAGCCAGCGTCGAGACGGCGCGCGTGAACCTCGACTACACCCGCATCACCGCGCCGATCGACGGCACGGTGCTGGCGACCGTCGTGCAGGAGGGGCAGACGGTCAACGCAGTGCAGTCCGCGCCGACCATCGTCGTGCTCGGCCAGCTCGACACCATGACGGTGCGGGCCGAGATCTCCGAGGCCGACATCGTCAAGGTCAAGCCGGGGCAACAGCTCTATTTCACCATCCTCGGCGACCAGGACCATCGTTACGAAGCCCGGCTGGATCAGATCGAGCCCGCGCCCGAATCGATCAAGAGCGATGCCAGCTTCTCCTCGACCACCACCAGTTCGACATCGAGCTCGAGCTCGTCGAGCTCCACCAGCACCGCCATCTACTACATCGGCGTCTTCAAGGTTCCGAACAAGGACCTCGCGCTGCGGACCTACATGACCGCCGAGGTGCACATCATCACCGGCGAGGCCAAGCGTGTGAAGGTCATCCCCGCGCTCGCGGTGATGCGGAAATCCGACGGCCGCAGCATGGTGCGGACGCTCGCAGCATCCGGCGACGTCCGCGAGCGCGAGGTCAAGACCGGCCTCAACGACCGAACCACGGTGGAGATCAAGTCCGGCCTCGACGAGGGCGAACGCGTGGTCACCGGCGAAGCCAACGAGCAGACCGCATCGCGCGGCATGCCCAGCGGCCCACCCGGCGGGGGAGGTCCGTGACATGACCGGTCCGATCATCGATCTCCAGAACATCCGCCGCGAGTTCGTGGCCGGGGAGAGCGTCGTGGTGGCGCTCGACGATCTCTCGCTGAGCATCCAGCCCGGCGAGATGGTCGCGATCATCGGCCAGTCGGGATCGGGAAAATCGACACTGCTCAACATCCTCGGCTGCCTCGATCGCCCGACATCGGGCGCTTATCGCGTGGCCGGCAAGAACGTGGCGGAGCTGGATGCTGACGCACTGGCGGCGCTGCGGCGCGAGCATTTCGGCTACATCTTCCAGCGCTACCACCTGCTCGGCGATCTCTCCGCCGCCGCGAATGTCGAGATCCCCGCCGTCTATGCCGGCGTGAAGGCGCGCGAAAGACGTGCACGCGCGAATGGGCTGCTGGAGCGGCTGGGCGTCGGCACGAGGGGCGGCCATCGCCCGAACCAGCTTTCCGGCGGCCAGCAGCAGCGCGTTTCGATCGCGCGCGCCCTGATCAACGGCGCGGAAGTCATCCTGGCGGACGAGCCGACCGGCGCGCTCGACCGGCGCAGCGGCGAGGAAGTGCTCAAGATCCTGAAGGAATTGCATCGCGAGGGGCGAACGATCATCATCGTCACCCACGATGCCGATGTCGCGGGCCGGGCCGAGCGCGTCATCGAATTGCGGGACGGCCGGATCGTCGACGACCGCCGCACGCAGGCCGCGGATGCGTCGGATACGGCTGTCGCAGCGCCGCGGTCATCTTCGGCCGGCCGCATCGGCTGGACCGGCGGGTTGCACCGCCTCCGCGAGGCCTCCCGGATGGCGCTGGTGGCGATGGCCGCGCACCGGCTGCGCGCCTTCCTGACCATGCTCGGCATCATCATCGGCATCGCGGCGGTGTCGTCGGTGGTCGCGCTCGGCAACGCCTCGCAGCGCAAGGTGCTGTCGGACATATCGAGCCTCGGCACCAACACGATCGAGGTGTTTCCGGGCAAGGACTTCGGCGATGCCCGCGCCGGCAAGATCAAGACGCTGGTGCTGGGCGATGCCCGCGCGCTCGACCGGCAGGACTTCATTGCGGGGGTCACGCCGACGGTCTCGACCAGCACGACGGTGCGTTATCGCGGCAACGAATCCAACGTGCTGGTGAACGGCGTCGGCGAAAGCTATTTCCAGGTCAAGGGCGCCAAGCTCGCGAAGGGACGCCTGTTCGACGCCGATGCGGTGCGCAACATCGAGCGGCAGGTCGTCATCGACGACAACACCCGCAAGACCTTCTTCGCCGACGACCAGACCTCGGGGATCGGCCGCGTGATCTGGCTCGGCAAGGTGCCGTGCCGCATCGTCGGCGTCATCGCCCAGCAGCAGGGCGGGTTCGGCTCGAACCAGAACCTGTCGGTGTACCTGCCCTACACCACCGTGCAGGCGCAATTCACCGGCGATCGCGCCCTGCGCAGCATCCTGCTGCGGATCAGCGACGAGGTCTCGACCAATCTGGCGCAGGATGCTGTGACCACGCTGCTGACGCAGCGGCACAACACCAGGGATTTCGTCATCCTCAACACCGACGACATCCGCCGCACCATCACCAGCACGACGCAGACGCTGGCCTTCCTCGTGGCCGCGATCGCGGTGATCTCGCTGGTCGTCGGCGGCATCGGCGTGATGAACATCATGCTGGTCTCGGTGTCGGAGCGGATCAGCGAGATCGGCGTGCGCATGGCGGTGGGTGCGCGGCGCAGCGATATCCTGCAGCAGTTCCTGGTGGAGGCGACGCTGATCTCGTCCATCGGCGGCATTGCCGGTATCCTGATCGCGATCCTGCTCGGCACGGCGATCAACATCGCGATGCCGGGATTTCAGGTCACCTATTCCATGTCATCGATCGGCGCGGCATTCCTGACCTCGACCGGGATCGGGGTCGCCTTCGGCTTCTTCCCCGCCCGCCGCGCCGCGTTCCTCGACCCCGTGGTGGCTTTGAGCCGTGACTGATTCTAGGATTGCACCATGACCGTAGTTCTTCGGACGCGACAATCGTCCGCCAATCGGCCAACGATCGGCATCCCCGATGCGGTACCCGTCATGACCAATGGCACGCAAAACATCCTGATCGTCGAAGACGACCAGCAGACCCGCGACCTCATCTCGCGTTACCTGGGCGAGCATTCGTTCGCGGTCGGCGCGGTCACGAACGGCAAGGAGATGGACCGGTATCTGGGGCAGAACAAGGTCGACCTGATCGTGCTCGACCTGATGCTGCCGGGGGAGGACGGGCTCAGCCTGTGCCGCCGCGTGCGCATGGAATCCATGACGCCGATCATCATCCTCACCGCAAAAGGCGAGGACCTCGACCGTATCCTCGGCCTCGAGATGGGGGCCGACGACTATCTGCCAAAGCCGTTCAATCCGCGCGAGCTCGTTGCCAGAATCAACGCCGTGCTGCGCCGGCAATCGAGCGGGCGTGCGACCAGCTCCGCGGCAGCGCGCCTCAAGTTCCACGGCTGGACCATCGATCTTCGCTTGCGGGAATTGCGCGACCCCGAGGGCGCGCAGGTGCCGCTGACCAGCGCCGAGTTCGATCTGCTGCAGGCCTTCTGCGAACGCGCCGGCCGCATCCTCACCCGCGACAATCTCCTGAGCATGACGCGCGGCCGTCCCGGCGGCAGCTTCGGCCGCAGCATCGACGTGCTGGTCAGCCGCTTGCGCCGCAAGCTCGACCGCACCGAAGAGACCTCCGTGATCAAGACCGTCCGCACCGGCGGTTACGTCTTCACGCCGGTGGTGGAGGAAGCATGAGCCGCGCCGCCGACGTCCTCGGGCTGTTCAGCTTCAGGCGGATCAGCGGCCAGATCGCGGCGCTGGTGCTGGTGTCGCTGGTCCTGATCCATGTGCTGATCGCCGGATATTTCCTGCTCAACCGGCCGAAGCTGCTGACCGACACCCCGGTCGAGCAATTCGAGTTGATCGCGCGGATCATCAGCAATACGCCCAGGGCCGAGCGCGCGCTCGTCCTCGACAGCATCAGCCGGACCTTTCCCGCGCTCAAGCTGCAATTGCGCGATAGCGTCTCGACATCCGTTGCGCCCCTGCCGGCGCGAACGCCGCTCCCCGTCCCCTCCGCACTCGGCGGCCGGGCCGAGTTCATTGCCGGCTCCGGCGCGCAAGAGGACCGGGTCTGGTTCTATCTTGCGAGCGACGACGTGCTCGAAGCCACGATCGGATCGCCGAGGATGCCGGCCTTCGTCAGCGGCCTGTGGACCTCGACGCTGCTGTTCCTGGTGGCGAGCATCACGCTGCTCGGCGTCTGGGCCGGCCGCGCGCTGTCCTCGCCGCTGTCGGCGTTTGCGCGCGCGGCGGAGAATTTCAGCCTGAACCGGACCTCGCCGCCGCTGCCCGAGAACGGGCCGGAAGAAATCAAGTCCGCAGCGCGAGCGCTGAACCGCATGCACGAACGCATCAGCGCGCTGATGAACGACCGGACGCGGATGCTCGCCGCCATCAGCCACGACCTGCGCACGCCGATCACGCGGCTGCGGCTGCGCTCGGAATATATCGAGGATCCGGCGCAGCGGACCCAGACCGTGCGCGACCTCGACCAGATGCAGTCGATGCTGGAATCGGTGCTCTCCCTGTTGCGCAGTGAGAGCCCGGTCAAGCCGACGCTGGTCGACGTCGCCGCGCTGCTTCAGATGGTCAGCGAGCAGTTTTCCGATTGCGGCTACGGCGTGAGCTATTCCGGCCCGGACAGGGCCGCCTTCGTCCTGCGACCGGACGAGATCATCCGCGCGGTCACCAACCTCGTGCAGAACGCATCGCGCTTCGGAACCGAAGTCGAGGTCACGCTGTTGGCGTCGGGGGATCAGCTCGTCATCGAGGTGTCCGACAACGGACCGGGCATCCCCGACGAAAGGAAGGCGGCGATGCTGGAGCCCTTCGTGCGCGGTGAGGACGCCCGCACCATGGACGAGACGGCTGGATTTGGCCTCGGCCTGTCGATCGCACAGGCGATCGTGACCGCGCATGGCGGAACGCTGCAGCTGCTCGACAACGCGCCCAAGGGCCTGCGCGTCCGCTTGCAGCTCTCGGGCGTCGGGCGCGACAATTCGAGCGCGCCTTCGTCATAAACGCGCGGCATTCCTCGGGCTTGTCGATCGTCCTGCCCAGCTTCTCCCCGGAGTTCCCATGTCTTCTGCCGACCGGCCGGCGACCCGCCTTGCGACCCGGCTCGCCTTTCTCGTCGCCGGCTTCGGCATCTCGTGCTGGGCGCCGCTGGTGCCGTTCGCGAAGACGCGGCTCGGCGTCGATGACGGCGTGCTCGGGCTGCTGCTGCTCAGCCTCGGCATCGGCTCGGTCGTCGCGATGCTGCTGACCGGAATCCTGAGCGCCCGCTACGGCAGCAGGCCGATCATCGTTGCCGGCGGCTTCGGTCTGGCGCTGGTGCTGCCCCTGCTCGCGGTCGCAAGCGCGCCCGCGACGCTGGCGCTGGCACTGTTCGCCTTTGGCGCCGCGCTCGGCTCGATCGACGTCGCCATGAACATCCACGCCGTGGAGGTGGAGCGCGCCGCGGGGCGCCCGCTGATGTCCGGCTTTCACGCGCTGTTCAGCATCGGGGGCTTCGCCGGATCGGCGCTGATGACGGCGCTGCTCTCGCTGCAATTCGGCACGCTCGCCGGCACGCTGATCTGTTCCGTCCTGATGCTGATCGCGATGGTCGTGACCTGGCCGCGCCTGCTGCATTCGGCACAGGTGCAGGAGGGCCCGCTGTTCGTGCTGCCGCACGGATCGGTGCTGTTGCTGGCGCTGCTCGGCGCCATCACCTTCCTGGTCGAGGGCGCCATGCTCGATTGGGGCGCGCTGCTCGTGATTGGCGCTGGCCTCGTCTCCGAGGCACAGGGCGGATTGGGCTATATCGTGTTCTCGATCGCGATGACGATCGGGCGGCTCGGCGGCGATGCCGTCGTCGCGCGCATCGGGGACCGCGCGACGTTGCTGTGGGGCAGCCTGATCGCCGATCGGCGGTTTTGTGGTCCTGCTCACGGCGTCCGTTGCGGCGGTCGCCATCGCCGGATTCCTGCTGATCGGGCTCGGCGCGTCCAACCTCGTGCCGGTGCTGTTCCGGCGTGCGGCACGGCAGACGGTGATGCCGACGGGGCTTGCGGTCGCGGCGATCACGACCGCCGGCTATGCCGGGATCCTGGTCGGCCCGGCCGGCGTCGGCTTCGTCGCGCGTCTTGGGGGATTGCCCCTGGCATTCTGGCTGCTGGCTGCGCTGATGGGCCTCGTCACGCTGTCCGCGCGCGTCGTCACAAAGGCCGCGCATTCGACCATGGCGAGCTAACCCCTTCCGTTTCAAGCCTAATTCAGGCGGGCCGGAGCGATCCAAGCTCATCCGCGCTGGTCTGCCAGCCATGCGGCTTTCGGCCAGTTTACTGAACGCCTCGTTCTGCTAGACCAGAACAAAATACCTTTTTGACTCCCGTTGCGGGGGCAATGGCACGTGCCAGCTGACAATAACCAAGACTCGGTCGTTTCATTCGGACCATTTCGGCTGTTTCCAAAGTCCCGGCTCCTGGAGAAGGAGGGGGAGCCGCTTCACGTCGGCGGCCGCGCGCTCGATATTCTGATCTTGCTGGCCGAGCGGCCGGGGGAAGTCGTCGACAAGAGAGAGCTGGTCAAGCGCATCTGGGCCGACGTGAATGTCGACGAGGGCAGCCTGCGCTTCCATGTCGCATCGTTGCGCAAGGTGCTCGGCGACACCGGCAAGGCGGCCCGTTATGTGCTCAATGTGCCCGGCCGCGGCTATTGCTTCGTCGCCTCGTTCGCGCAGGCGGCCCCGCAGGTCGCGCCAGTCCCCGCCGACATCGCCCCTCCCCGCTCCCTGCCGGCACAGCTTACGAAGATGGTCGGTCGCGAGGAGGTCATCGAGAAGATCTCGAACGGCCTTGCCCTCCATCGCTTCATGACCGTGGTCGGCCCGGGCGGCATCGGCAAGACCGCCGTCGCCGTCACGGTCGGGCATCGCCGCTCGGCGGATTTCGGCGGCCGCGTCTTCTTCGTCGATTTCAGTCCGCAGCGCGACGCCAGCCATGTCACGACCACCATCGCCTCCGTCCTCGGACTGACCGTCAGCTCCGAGGATCCAACCCCGGCCATCCTGACCTATCTGAAGACCGACCCGTCCTTGCTGATCTTCGACAGTTGCGAGCATGTGCTGGACAATCTGGCACCGTTCGTCGAGCGCGTCGTTCGCGAAGCGCCGCAGCTTCGTGTTCTCGCGACCAGCCGCGAGTCGTTCCGAAGCGAAGGCGAGCGGATTTTCCGGCTGTTCCCGCTGGATTGTCCGCCCGAGCGCGAGGGCCTCGAAGTCGCCGAGGTTCTCGCCTACCCCGCCGCGCAGCTCTTCGTCGAGCGCATCGCGCAGAGCTCGGGTCCGTTTCAGCTTAGCGCCGAAGAGGCGCCGCTCGTCGCCAGCATCTGCCGGCGCCTCGACGGCATCGCGCTGGCGATCGAGCTCGCGGCGGGCCGCGTCAATGCGTATGGCATCGCCGGCACGGCCTCCCTGCTCGACAGCCGCTTTTCGCTGCAATGGCGGGGACGACGCACGGCCGTCCCGCGGCACCAGACGCTCGCCGCGGCGCTCGACTGGAGCTACGACCTGCTGCCTCCGGCGGAGAGCGCGACGCTGCGACGGCTATCGGTGTTTGCCGGGCCGTTCGCGCCGGAGGCCGCCGCCGCGGTCGCCTCCGGCGACGGCCTCAGCATGTCCGAGACGCTGGAGGCGATCGACAGCCTGGTCACCAAATCGCTGATCTCGCCGTCCGGGTCGCGGGCGCTGCGCTATCGCCTGCTGGACACCACGCGCACCTACGCGCTCGGCAAGCTGAACGAGCTCGGCGAAAGCAGGCAGTTCGCGCGGCGCCATGCGGAGCATTTTCGCGACTTCTTCGAGCGCGCGGGGACCGACACGTCGACGCCGCTGCCGGAATGGCTGAGCACCTATGGCGGCGAGCTGGACAATGTGCGCGCGGCGCTGGACTGGGCCTTCGCGGCGGGCGGCGATGCGAGACTCGGCATCGCGCTGACGGCGACCGCGGTGCCTCTGTGGGTCCGTCTGTCGCTGTTCGCCGAGTGCCGTGAGCGCTGCCGGACGGCACTGGCGGCGCTCGGCGACGACGGCGGCAACGACCGCATCCGCATGCAGCTGCTGTCGGCGCTCGGCTGGTCGCTGATGTATGGCGAGGGCCGCGCGCGCGAAGCGCGCCCGATCCTCGAGACGACCCTCGAGCTGGCCGAGAGCCTCGACGACAAGGATTTCCGGCTGCGCGCGCTCTGGGGCCTGTGCATCGACCAGTTCAACAACGGTCAGTTCGGCAAGGCGCGTGCACTCGCAGACCGTTTTGCCCACGCCGCGGCGAATTCTTCCGACGACACCGACCTCATGCTGGGTGACCGCCTGATGGCCGTCGCGCTGCACTATCTCGGCGACCAGAACGAGGCGCGGCAGCATATCGATCGGGTCAACGCCTCGCTGCATGTGCTGGTGGAGAAGCCGAAAATCTTCCCGCTCGACCTCAGGATATCGACGCAATATTTCCGGGCCCGCATCCTCTGGCTTCAAGGCCTCGCCGACCAGGCCCAGGCGCTGACCGCCAACAACATCGAGGAAGGCCGTGCCAACGGCCACGCACTGACCTTCTGCAGCGTGCTGGGGCAGGCCGCCTGCCCGATCGCGTTCTGGTCCGGCGATTTCGACGCCGCCGAGCGTCACGGCGCCGAGCTGCTCGAACACACCGAGCGCCACGCGATCCGGCCGTGGGGCCTGTGGGCACGGGCCTTCAACGCCGCAGTCGTGGCGAGGCGCGGCGACATCGCGACGGGCCTGCCGCTGCTGCGCGAAGAGCTCAATCGTGCCGGCGATGCGCGCTTTCTGCCGCGCTTTCTGCCTTTGCTCGCCGAGCTCGCCGCGTGTTTACTGGAAGCCGGACAGGTCGACCGCGGCCTCGACGTGATCGAGGACGTCCTGATCCGTTGCGACGACCGGCAGGAGCGCTGGTATCTGCCGGAGCTGATCCGCATCAAGGCAGAATTGATGCTCAGAAGCGCGCGTCATGCGGGAGACGCCGAGGCGCGCTTTCGCGAGGCGATCGACATTGCCGCCCAGCAGGGCGCGCGCTTCTGGGAGCTGCGCTGCGCGACCAGCCTCGCGCGATTCATGATCGGAGCCGGCCGGCGTGCGGACGCCAAGGCGGTTCTCGAGAATGTCACCGGGTCATTCGCCGAGGGGGCCGATTTCTCCGACCTGCGCATGGCCCGCGAGCTGACGGTGCAATTGCGCGCCTGACAGTTTGCTGCGACCCGATCCAAAGCGCGATGAGATTTGGATGAACTGTCATCGCGCTTTGGATCGTTGTTTGCGCATGATCCTTCCCGAAAGCCGCTTCGCGCTTTTACGGATCATGCTTTGGACCCTTTTTCCGTTCCGATAAAATCGGAACGGGGGCGCCGGATTCTTGTTTTGACGCGTTTTCTTGACGCGAACCGGTACCCACTTCGCTCGAAAACGCTCTAGCCTCCCACCGCAGCCGCGCGGCGCGGCAGCTTCCAGTCGGGCCGGATGAAGTGGCAGGTGTAGCCGTCCGGATAGCGTTCGAGATAATCCTGATGCTCGGGCTCGGCTTCCCAGAACTCGGCTGCGGGCGCGACCTCGGTCACCACCTTGCCCGGCCACAGGCCGGACGCCTCGACATCGGCAATGGTGTCCTCGGCGATGCGCCTCTGCTCGTCGCTCGAATAGAAGATCGCCGAGCGGTAGCTCGTGCCGAGATCATTGCCCTGACGGTTGAGCGTGGTGGGATCATGGATCTGGAAGAAGAACTCGAGCATGGTCCGGAAGCTGGTCTTGGCGGGATTGAAGATGATCTCGATCGCCTCGGCGTGGCCTTCGTGATTGCGGTAAGTGGCGTTCTTGACCTGCCCGCCGGTGTAGCCGACGCGCGTGGAGATCACGCCCGGCTGCTTGCGGATGAGGTCCTGCATGCCCCAGAAGCAGCCCCCGGCCAAAACTGCGCGCTCTGTCGTCATTTGGTGCTCCATCAATTTGGTTGAGATACTCAGCGCTCGTCCGCAGCCTGATGCAAGCGCGGATCGTCATGGTCGTCGTGATAGTCGAGGCCAAGCGGCCCGATGGCCGAGACCTGCGTGACGTATTCGCCTGATTTCGCCCAATGGAAATGCCAGGTCTCGCCGGGCAGCACGATCACGCTGCCCGGCGGATAGGCCTTGACCTTGTCACCATCAAAATGCTCGCCGAGCCCGATGTAGAACACGCCCGACATGACCGTGTAGATGCGGTCCTCCGGATGCTTGTGCGGCATCAGCCTGATGCCGCCGGGCACCTTGACCCGGACCACATAGGGTCCGGGTTCACTGGGATGGCCGACCATCACGGCCAGCCGTGCGCCCGGCGGAAAAGCAGGGAAAGGCTGCCATGCGATGTCCTCCGGCAGGATCGCCCGGAACCTGTCTTCATCCGGCTGGTGTCGACGCGGCACATCTTGACGCAACATGGCGGCATTCCCTCCGGTCGCTCAGCCCAGTTTGGCGTCGAGCGTGATTGCGGCGTTGAGCACCTTCGAGACCGGGCAGTTCTTCTCGGCCTCGCCGGCGATCTTGGCAAAGCCTGCATCGTCGAGGTTCGGCACCTTGGCACGCAGGGTAAGCGCCGACTTGCTGATCTTGAAGCCCTTGCCTTCGGGCTCGAGCGTGATGGCGGCTTCGGTCGAGAGCTCGTCCGGCGTGAAGCCGGCCATCTGGAGACCGAAGGCCAGCGCCATGGTAAAACATCCGGCGTGAGCCGCCGCGATCAACTCCTCGGGATTGGTCCCCTTCTCGTTCTCGAAGCGGGTCTTGAACGAATAGGGCGTCTGCGCGAGCACCCCGGATTCGCTCGTCAGATGACCGGTCCCATCGCGACCGGTGCCCTTCCAGACTGCCGTTGCCTTGCGGATCATCTCAATTCTCCTTGTTTGATGTCAGTACCGGTACTGCGTACCGTTGGAAGGCGACTTCGGCGTGACCGCCTGTCCCCGTTCCAACCTGTCGAGCGCCACAGCGGTTCCGCCAAATCCCGTTCCGACGTATCTGGAACGGGATTTGATGCTGATGTGACGCGGCTTCCTCGCGCGGAGCCCGGCATCCAATTCGCTCGAAGACGCTTCAGCGGCCGATCTGTCCGACGTGAAAACCCAGCCGGTTCTCGACGTCGCCGGCGCGATGGAAGCCGCGCGCCATCAGCGCCTTGATGCGGGTCTGGCTCGCAGGTCGGTCGAGCGCGGCCAGGAACGCGTCCCATTCCGGCTTGATCTCGACATCCGGCGGCAGGCTCGCGACATCGACCAGGCGCTTGGTCTCGGCGATTGCCTCCTTGTCGAAAGACGCGATCCGCATCGCCAGCGCCTCGACGAAACCGTCGAGCTCGGCATCCGGCATCGACCGGTTCACATAGCCGTAGCGCTCGGCGAGATCGCCATCAATGTCGTCGGCGCCGAGCAGCACTTCGAGCGCGCGGCCACGACCCATCAGCCGCGGCACCGCGCCATCGGTCCGCCGCCAGGCACAAGGCCTGCACCGACCTCCCATTGCGACAGGATCGCCTTCTCGCGACTGGCAAAGCGCATGTCGCTCGCGAGCGCGAGCTCGCTGCCGACACCGGTCGCACGGCCCCGGATCAGGGCGATGGAGACGACCGGCGCGCGGCTGAGACGCACCAACGTGTCAGGCAGCGACTGCAGGCCCGTCGGCCCCGGCGGAACCGCGCGCGACTCCTCCGGCGGCGCGAGGAAGTCGTAATGCGTGATGAAGAAGCCTTCGACGGCGCTGTCGAACACCACCACCTTCACCTCCGGATCGGTTTCGATCGCGGTAACGATGTCGCTGAGCAGCGGAAGATGCCTCGGGCCGAAGATATTGACCGGCGGCATGTCGAAGGTGACACGCCAGTAGGTCGGCAGGTGGCGCTCCAGGCGGATCTCGTCGGTCGTGAAAGTACGTTCGGGGCGGTTCATGGTCGCAACTCCTGGTGCGGGCTGATTTCAGATCGACTGACGCAGCGGCCGGAACGCGGTGCGCATTTCCGAAGTGAACAGCGCGGGCTGCTCCCAGGCCGCGAAATGGCCACCCTTGTCGAGGCGGTTGTAGTGCATCAGTTTGGGATAGGCCTTCTCGGCCCAGCTGCGCGGCGCGGCGTAGATCTCGTCCGGGAACACGCTGACGGCGACCGGGATCTTGACGTGCTTGGGCGCGAAGAACACCAGCTTGTTCTCCCAGTACAGCCGCGCCGAGGAGACGGCGGTGTTGGTGAGCCAGTACAGCGTGATGTTGTCGACGACGTCGTCGCGCGTCAGGCCTTCCGTTTTGCCGTCGAACACCCGTGCGATCATCGCGGCGCTGCGCGCATCGTGATCGAGCATCCAGGACGCAAGGCCCGCCGGCGAATCCACGAGGCCAAGAAGCGTCTGCGGCCGGTTCGACATCTCGATGGCATAGCCTAGGCCGTGCTTGTAGAAATCGTCGAGCTGGTCGTAGGCAATGCGCTCCTCGGTCGAGAGGTTCGACGGCCGCGTCCCGTCGGGCTGCAACGCCTTGGCGATGTCGTCAGGGACCGTCGCCGGCATGTTGGTGTGAATGCCGAGCAGCTCCGGCGGAGCGATCAGCGCCATCTGCTCGGTGACGGCATTGCCCCAGTCGCCGCCTTGCGCGACATAACGGTTGTAGCCGAGGCGCTTCATCAGCACGATCCAGGCCCGCGCGATGCGCTGGGGATCCCAGCCCAGCGTCGCCGGCTTGCCGGAGAAGCCGTGGCCCGGCAGCGAGGGGATCACGAGATCGAACGCGTCGGCCGCCGTTCCGCCATGCGCGGTCGGATCGGTGAGCGGGCCGATGATCTTCATCTGCTCGATGATCGAGCCGGGCCAGCCATGTGTGACAATCATCGGCAGCGCATTCTCGTGCCGGGAACGGGCGTGAATGAAATGGACGTCGACGCCGTCGATCTCGGTGACGAATTGCGGCAGCGCGTTCAGCCGCGCCTCCATCCGGCGCCAGTCGTAATCGCTCTGCCAGTAGCGCACGAGCTGCTGGACCGTCGTCAATTGCACGCCCTGCGACTGGTCGGCAACGATTTCCCGGTCCGGCCACCGCGTCGCCGCGAGGCGACGGCGCAGGTCAAGCAGATCCGCTTCGGGCACATTGACCTGGAACGGTCGGATCGCGTCACTCACCGCCGCCTTTGCGGAATGCAGCGGCAGCAGGCTCGACACACTGGCGGCGACCGCGGTCATCGCGGCCTGGCCCAGCAATTGGCGACGATCGGGGTTGAGGATGTCAACGCGTGCTTGCGTGGTCATTTTGAATCTCCCTTGCTTTGGTCGGTGACGCTGACCGAATTTGAAATTCGACGTGTCGGCTCGTGTGCAGAGAGACTGGCGCAGGCGCTTCCGATTTGCTTGTTATGGATTGTTAGAGCGCGTTAGCCTTTGCGAGTCTGCGCGGTTGAGGGGATCGACGGGCGCTGTCGCAAGGCGCGGCGATACAACGCAAACGGCGCGCGATGAGGACGTCATCGCGCGCCGTGACCATGACGTGCAGCGGCTTCAGGCTGGCAGCGTTTGACCGGCCTGCTCGCGAACGACGTAGTCGGCGTACCACTCCGCCCAATTCTCGTCGTGCCCGCCGGTCCGCTTCTCGTGCTCGCCATGCGCCACTGCGGCGCGACGCAGGGCCGCGGCAAGATCGGTCGATGAAGCGAACGCGGTGCCGCCCCCCGCGATGCGCCCCGGCAGCCGTGTCGTGACTTCCTGGAACAGCCAGCCGTTGCCGTCGGGATCGCTGAACGAGGCGAACGAGCTGTAGCTGCCGCGCTTCGGGTCGGCGCCGCTGACGCGAACGCTGCCGAACAGATATGGCTCGTCGGGACCGGCATGGGCATCGCCGGCACCGTGGAACGGCTCGCTGACCACGATGCCGCGATCGAGCAGATCCTTTCGGGCGGCGTCGAGATCGGAGACGATCAGATACAGCCCGCGTGCCGAACCGGGAGCCGCAGCCGTGACGTTCCTGCCGAAGATCACCGAGCACGCCGATCCCGGCGGCGTGAACTGGATCACACGCCAGTCGGCGCCCGAAGTGAAATCAGCGTCCAGTCGCCAGCCGAGACGCGCGTAGAACGCCTTGGCGCGGTCGACATCGGACACCGGGATCACGATGACCTCGAGCTTCATGTCAACGCTGCGCGATGTCGAGGGACTGGTCCCGGTTTCGCGGTCGATTTCGATGATGGTCATGTCGAACTCCCTGATGTGAGACGCACTTGCAAGCACGATCGGCACTCAATCGGCGGTCGGCATCGCGATGGTCACCCGTGTGCCGCCCTGCCCTGCCTCGCCATGCAAGCGCGCGTGGATGCTGCGTGCGAGCCCTTCGAGGATGCGGCTGCCGGTGCCCTGAAGCGGGCCGGTCGCGCCAATTCCGTTGTCGGCCACCGTGTAGAGCCAGGCGCCGTCACGATGGACCACGTCGATGCGGATCACTGCGCCGCTCCTGTTGGGAAAAGCGTGCTTTGCCGCATTCGTGACCAGCTCGGTCAGCATCAGCGCGAGCCGATGGCACTGCGCAGCCGGCAATGTGCCGCTTTCGATGGCAGCCTCGCAGCGAATGCCCGCCGGCTCCAGCACCGCTTCGGAGAGCGCTCCGCACAGATTTTCGAAAAAGGGCGCGACGGACACTATCGAGGGGTCATCATTGTCGGACAGGAGCTGATAGAGCCTGCCGAAGGCAACGATGCGCCGCTCGAGCCGGTCCACCGCCAGCGATACATCCCCTCTGCCTGCGCGCGTGAAATCGCGGCGAACTGACGCACCGAGCAGAGTCAGCGTGTTCTTCATGCGATGGTGGGACTCCCGCAGCACGAGCTCCCAATCACGCGCCTGATCATCGAGACTGGCGACGAATTGAGATCGAACGACGTGGTCGTTCGGCCGAGCACCGATACCGGACATCATGGCCTCCCCGTTGAAATAGGATCTAACGCGAAGGCCATACTGGATGCATCGCACTTGTTTAGCTCGTTAGACGTTGCAAGATTCTGTTATGAAGGACGGTGCAGGCACCGGGTCAGCGCCCGGTCGATCGCTGCCAATGGGACTGCCGAGCTCGCCCGGACGTGCCCAAAACTGCTGCTTTTGGGTGAGATTGCCGGGATCGCCTCCATGCAATCCGCCGACGGCCACGCGATTTCGCCACTTTCGGCCAGTTTACTGGACGGTGCGTTCTGGTAGTTCAAAGTGCGGATTTCAGTCCTTTCACCGGAATTACTCGCCAGTGCCAGACACCAACGAGCAGGATTCGGCTATTGCTTTCGGGCCCTTCCGCTTGTTCGCAAAATCGCGATTGCTCGAAAAGGACGGCGTCCCGCATCATCTCGGCGGCCGCGCGCTCGATATCCTGATCTGCCTCGCCGAGCGAGCCGGCGAGGTCGTCGACAAGCGGGAGTTGATCAAGCGCGTCTGGGCCGACGTGAATGTCGACGAAGGCAGCCTGCGTTTCCACATCACGACGTTGCGCAAGGCCTTGAACGATAAGGCCTTGAACGACAAGGCCCTGGGCGATGCCGGCGAAGGTTCCCGCTACGTGATCAACGTCCCCGGACGCGGCTATTGCTTCGCGGCCCCGCTGCTGCGGGCCGCGCCACCGGAGATCCGGACCGGCGATCCCGCCGCTGCGCCCCGCTCGCTGCCGGCGCCGCTCGCCAAGATGATCGGGCGGGACGATGCGGTCGCGAAGATTTCGGCCGAGCTTGCGCTGCATCGTTTTGTCACAATCGTCGGCCCGGGCGGAATCGGCAAGACGTCGGTCGCACTTGCCGTCGCCCATGCCGAGCTTGCAGCCTTCGATGGCCAGGTGCGTTTCGTCGACTTCGGCGCACTGACGGATGTCGGGCTCGTTCCCGGGACGATCGTGGCCGCGCTGGGCCTCACCGTGAATTCGGACGACCCCGTGCCGGGCTTGCTGGCCTTCCTGCGCAGCCGGCGGATGCTGCTGGTGTTCGACAGCTGCGAGCACATCCTCGACGAGCTCGCCCCTCTGGCCGAACGCCTCGTCCTGGAGGCGCCGGGGCTGCATATCCTGGCCACCAGCCGGGAATCCCTTCGCACCGAAGGTGAGCGCGTCCATCGGCTGTTTCCGCTGGATTGCCCGCCGCAGCGCGACGGGCTCGGCATCGCTGACATCCTTGCCTATCCCGCAAGCCAGCTCTTCGTGGAACGCATTGCGGAGAGCCTGAGCGAATTCGAGCTCAGCGAGGAGGATGCTCCGCTGGTCGCCGAGATTTGCCGGCGGCTGGACGGCATTGCGCTCGCGATCGAGCTCGCAGCCGGACGTGTCAACGCCTATGGTATAGCAGGAACCGCCTCGCTGCTGGACAGCCGCTTTTCGCTGCTGTGGCGAGGACGGCGCACCGCGATTCCGCGGCACCAGACCCTGAGCGCGGCGCTCGCCTGGAGCTACGATCTGCTGCCACCGGCCGAAAGCGCGACGCTGCGCGGATTGTCGGTGTTCGTCGGGTCGTTCACGCTGGAGGCCGCGCTGGCCGTCGCGTCCTGCCAGGACATCAGCGAGCCCGAGGCGGTGGAAGCGATCTCGAACCTGCTCTCCAAATCGCTGATTGCGACCTCGCCCGCGGAGCGTCGGCTGCGCTATCGCCTGCTCGACACCACCCGCGCCTTCGTCGCCGACAAGCTCGCCGAGAACGGGGAAACGGACCGCGTCGCGCGCGCCCATGCCGAATATTTCCGCGACTTCCTGCGCGACATCGCGCTCAAATCCACGGGCATGCAGAGCGCGGGTGGTTTCCTTCCCTATGCGGATCACCTGCCCAATGTCCGGGCCGCGCTGAGCTGGAGCTTTTCGGACGGCGGCGACCGGACGATCGGAATCGATCTTGCGGCTTCGGCCGCCCAGTTCTTCCTCGAGCTGACTTTGCTGACCGAGTGCTATCGCTGGACGCAGCAGGCCCTTGCCTCGCTCGAAACCGACACGATCGACAGCCGCCAAGAGATGACGCTGCAGGCCGCGCTCGGCGTCTCCGTGATGTTCACGCAGGGCAATACCGAAGCGGTTCGCACGGCTTTCACGCGCAGCCTCCAGCTTGCCCGGGAGCTCGAGGACCTGCACTGCCAGCTCTGGCTGCTGCGCGGATTGCATATCTACCTGACCAGGGTCGGCGATTTTCACGGTGCGCTCGGCACCGGCGAGCAGGGTGAGAGCGTTGCGCGAAAGCTGAACGACTCCGCCAGCACGCTGAACGTGGAGTGGATGCTCGGTGTCGCGCATCATTTGATCGGCAACCAGGACAAGGCCGTGCAGTTCTGCGCGAGCGCGATGGTGCATAATCCCGGCTCGCAGCGGCTGAATATCGGGCATCTCGGATACGACGACCGCATCGTGGCGCTGGTGGCGCTGGCGCGCGGACTGTGGCTGACGGGCCGGCCGGAGCGTGCGATCGAGGCGGCCCGATACACGGTGCGCGAGGCCGAGCTGCTCGAACAGCCGCTCACGCTCGGCATCTCCCTGATCTGGACGATCTACGTGTTCCTCTGGGTCGGCGACTGGGCCAACGCCGAAATTCTGATCGAGCGGCTGATCGATCATTCCGCGCGGCACTTCCTCGGCCCCTATCACGCGGTCGGCATCGGCCAGAAGGGCGAGTTGCTGCTGCGACGCGGCGACGTGGACGGGGGCATCGAGCAACTCCGCCGCAGCCAGGCCACGCTCTACGCAACACGGCACCGGATCATGACAACGGTGTTTGCGACGGCGCTTGCGGAGGGACTCGCCTCCCAGAATCAGCCCGACGAGGCCCTGCAGACGATCAATGCGGCCATTGCCCAGGTCCCCGATCATGGCGAATCCTTTGACATGCCGGAAATGCTCCGGATCAAGGCCGACATCCTCGCCGGGATGGGCAATGCCGCGGAGGCCGAGAGCACCTTGCGCAAATCGCTCGATCTGTCCCGGCGCCAATGCGCGGTCGGCTGGGAGCTTCGCGGGGCGATCAGCCTCAGCCGGATCTGGCAGCGGGCCGGCAAGGCCGGCGACGCGCGCGCCCTGCTCACCCCGCTCGTCGCGCGCTACGAGGAGGGCTTCGAGACGCGCGATCTGATCGCCGCCAGGGCGTTGCTGGTCGCCCTGAATTGAGAGCATCTTCAACGAGATACCGCCATCCCGCCCGCTCGCAACTCCTAACAACTTCTAACACGCCAAGCCGCATCGGCCCCGCCATGGTGGAAACACTGCACGGTGGATATGGCGGGACATGGCGCTTCTTGATGATGTAATCGATGCCAGCGGTGGAATAGCCCGCTGGAACAGCTTGAACCGGTTCACGCTCCACCTTTCCGTCGGCGGAACGCTATTTTCCAACGCCGGACATGCCGGGGAATTCAAGGACGTGACGGCAGAGGGCTCGCCCCGGACGCAGTCGGTCCGCTTCACCGGCATTACCGGCGGGGAATATTCCGGCTCCTTTCAGCCCGACGCGGTCACCATCGAGAGCCCGGATGGCGAAGTCCTGCGGACCTGGCGCAACCCGAGCCTCGCGTTCCCCGAGGCCAGTCCGCCTGCGCTTGCGGACGAGCTGCATCTCGTCTTCTTCTGCGGCGTGACGATCTGGAATTATTTGACCAACCCGTTCCTGCTCGCCCATGAGGATGTCGTGGTGGACGAGCTGCCGCCCTGGCAAGAGGGTAGCGAAACGTGGCGGCGGCTGCGGGCGCGATTCCCCTCGCACATCATCACGCTCGCGCCGGAACAGATCTACTATTTCGACGAGAGCGCCCTGCAGCGGCGTACGGATCACGATCTCTTCGGAATGAAGGTCGCACATTCCTCCTGGGCTCACGACAGCTTCGGCGGCATCGTGGTGCCGACACTTCGACGCATTCAGACGTTGCGGCCGGATGGAACCGTGATCGCAAGGCCCGTGCTCATGGACGTCGAGATCTTCGACGCCGTCTTCGAATAGCGGCGGCGCGCGCGAGCCCGACGACGGCCCACAGCTCTCAACGTCCAACGAACTGCCTTATCGGAGCCTGCGGCGGGCTGTCGCACGCGGTGCGCGCGCACAAAATCTAACAGATCCTAATCACCACTAACGAGCGTCCTGGCCAGCTCACGCCTATCCTCCGAGCATGGAAAGCATTGAGTTTGCGCGTTTGCCGATCGTCGCAAACAGCCGCAAAGCCTGGAGAGGACGAACGATGTCGAGCAACTTGCACCCTGCGCATGTCTGGATCGATCTTCCGGCCGGCGCGCGGGATCACGAGGTTCTTCGCCCCACACCGGTCATTGCCCGGGAAAGCCACATCGCGGGAATGGAGCTGCGGCGTGTCAGGGTCAACGCCCTGCCAAAATGGCGGCTGCGGCGGGTCGAGCAATTTATCGCGAATCATTTCGACCGCTACATCAGCCTGGCCGAGCTCGCCAATGTCGCCGGCCTGTCCAGGATGCATTTTGCAGCCCAGTTCCGTGCCGCGACCGGCTACCGTCCCCGCGAATATCTGCTGCATCACCGGACCAAGCATGCCAAGACGCTGCTCGCAACCACCGAGCTGCCATTGGCGGAGATCGCGCTGGCGGTCGGCTTCAGCACCCAGGCGCATTTTTCGACTGTCTTCAAGCGCATCAGTGGCGAGTCTCCGGCGCGCTGGCGTCTTGCCAGCAAAGGGGAGCGGCCCGCGGTCGAAGCCCCCTCACCGCGTCGTCCTTCCCCGGAGCGGGATTGGATGGCCAGCGCAGCCGCTTGAGTGTCGGCCAGCTCGCGCCCTCTCCTCCCGGGCCTGCGAGCTTCTCGGGGCCGCCCTGATCCCACACAGGACGGCCCCTCTTTCCTGCTCGATCCCTGTCAGCCGCGCAGAGCCGGGACACGAGACCGAAATACTGCCTCTCGCCTACGCTGGATCGAACGCGCGGATCGGCGGTAGATTGCCGGTGAACTTCTCGACCTCCACCGTCGTCAGCTGGCCGGTGCAGCCTTGCGCCAGCGACGAGGTGCCGACGTCGCGGGTGAGCACGTTCGGATTGCCGTGCACGCAGAGCGGCGCTTCGTCTTCGGGATCCATCGGATCGTACCAGGCGCCGGTCGGAAGCTGCACGACGCCGGGCGCGATGCCGTCGGTGACGTGGACCGCGGCAAGGCAGGCGCCGCGCGCGTTGAACAGGCGGATGATGTCGCCGTCCGTGATGCCGCGCGCGTTGGCGTCAACAGGGTTCATGCGCGCGACCTCACGGCCGCGATGTTTGGCGGCAAGCGAATGCCCGCCGAAATCGAGCTGGCTGTGCAGGCGGGTCACCGGCTGGTTGGCGACGAGGAAGCACGGCGCGCCAGGTTTGGGCATGTCGGACTTCTCCAGCCAGACCGGATGGCCTGGACAATCCGCATCGCCATGGCCGGCGATCTTGGCTGAGAAGATCTCGATGCGACCGCTCGGTGTTGGCAGCGCGTGATTGACCGGATCTTCACGAAAACGACGCAGCCGGCCGCCGTCGTCGGGCTGCTGCGGCACGACCAGGCTGCCGCGCGCCCAGAACTCCTCGAAGCTCGGTGCCTCCAGGCCGCGCCTCGCAAGCGAGGCGCGGGTCGGCTCGTAGAGATGCTCCAGCCATTGCCGCGACGTGCGTCCCTCGGTGAAGGGCTCGCGCGCTCCGAGACGCTCGGCGAGATCAGCGAAGATGTCGAAATCGTCGCGCGCCAGGCCGAACGGCTCGGCGATGCGGTGCATCGCGACCATCAGGGGATCGTTGGTGGAATAGCCGATGTCCTCGCGCTCCAGCGTCATCGTCGCGGGCAGCACGATGTCGGCGTGACGCGCCGTCGCGGTCCAGGCGAGCTCGTGCACGACGAAGGTGTCGAGTTGCGCAAAGGCCTTGCGCAGGCGGTTGATGTCCTGGTGATGGTGGAACGGATTGCCGCCGGCCCAATAGACGAGACGAATGTCCGGATAGGTGCGCGTCTCGCCGTTGTAGCGATATGTCGTGCCGGGATTGAGCAGCATGTCGGCGATGCGCGCCACCGGTATGAAATCGGCAACGCCGTTGCGGCCCTGCCCCAGCGTCGGCCCCGGCACGTCGTTCACGCGGCGGCCGTAATAGCCGATCGCCCCCAGCGAATAAGCGTAGCCGCCGCCGGCAAGACCGATCTGGCCGAGGGCTGCCGCCAGCACCATGCCCATCCACACCGGCTGCTCGCCATGCTCGGCGCGCTGCAGCGAATGCGAGACGATGATCAGCGTGCGCTTGCCGGCGGCGCGGCGCGCCAGCTTGCGGACGGTGTTCGCATCGACGCCCGAGATCGCGGCGGCCCATTCGGCGTGCTTGGCTTGGCCGTCGCTCTCGCCCATGAGATAGCGCAGGAAGACGGGCCAGCCCTCGGTGTAGCGATCGAGGAAGGCCTGGTCGTGCAGACCTTCGCTGACCAGCGTGTGGACGATGCCGAGCATCAGCGCGGTGTCGGTGCCGGGCACGCAGCTCATCCATTCGGCGCCGGCTTCCACCGGCAGATCGTCGCGGAGCGGGCTGACCAGGACGAACTCGCAGCCCCGCTTGCGCGCCGCCTCCATCGCGCCGCGCTCGACATGCTTGCTGATCGAGCCGCCGGCCACCATCGAGTTCTTCAGCGCCATGCCCCCGAACGCCAGCACGATCTCGGTCTCTGTCGCGATCTGCTCCCAGGTGACGTTGCGCTTGGTGATGTCCTCATAGCCCGCCAAAATCTGCGGCAGCAGCACCGAGGAAGCGCCGGACGAGTAGGTGTTCACCGAGCGCACATAGCCGCCCAGCGCGATGTTGAGGAAGCGATGCACCTGGCTCTGGGCGTGATGGAAGCGGCCTGCGCTCGACCAGCCATAGGAGCCGCCGAACACGGCGCCGGGACCACGCGTGTCGCGGATGCGGCCGAGCTCGTCGCCGAGCAGGTCGAGCGCCTTTTCCCAGCTGACGGATACGAACTCGTCGCGGCCGCGGCGATCGTCCGGACCGGGTCCACGCTCGAGCCAGCCGCGGCGAATCGCCGGCTGGGCGATGCGCGCCTGGTGGCGCAGCGCGCCGGGGAAATTGTCGATGATGCCGTTGGGATCGGGATCGCCCGCATAGGCCCGAACCTCGAGCCCGGCCGCGCCCTGACGCGCCGAAAACACGCCCCAATGCGAGGTGTGCGGCTTGAAGCCGTCGGAAAGGTCCAGACCGGGGTCGGGGAAGCCAATCGTATCGTCCATCGTCTGATCCTTGTTCCGGCGGCGCCTGCAATCGGGGTGGTACTATACCGATCCGGCCCGAACGTCGTCGAGATCAGCCTTGACGGAAACGCTGGGCTGCCCCGCGCAGAGCCCGGCCGCCGGCCGCCTCGCGAGGAACGAAAGCTTCCGCAGCTTCATTGAAATTGCAGACAAGGCCGCGGACCGGCATGGGCAAGATATTGATCAGCGTCGACGTCGTGGGCTGGCCGATTGTCGTCGCCCTTGCGGTCTATGTGATCACGCTATGGCGACCTGCACTCCGGACGTGCACTCCAATGCGGGCATCCAGCGGCGGCCGCCCCCAGCATCGGTGGCCACATCACTCGCCGGCGCAGCAATCCACCAGAAGCTCCCAGATCCGCTGCGCCTCACCGCGTTCGTATGCGTCCGGCATCTTCTCGCCACTGGGCTGTCCGTAGCCGGCGATGGCGCGGACGTCGCGAGGCACGATCCACCGCTCCGTGATCGGGTCGTACCATTTTCCAATGTTCAGCCCAGTCACGGCGATCGACTCTCAGATATGATCAACAGTCGAGCGAGGCGCCTGCCACGGCTTCATTCGAGCCATTCGGCGACGCGTCATACAATTTACCAATCGTGAGCGCGCAGGATCGTTCCCCCTCTTTGGGCTCATCCCGGCCGGGCTGGATGAAGCGTGCGCGGATGCCGCTCGTGCAGCAGCCGCGCAAGCTCCTCACGCTCGGTCGCGCGCCCCTTCATGGCCGCCTCGAACAGCGCCTCCTGGATGTCGCGCGGCATGTCGCCCCACACCTCCATCGCCGCGCGTCCGAGCAGGCCCGCAAGATGATCAACACCGTCGTTCATTCGGCTCTCCTGGTCTCAACATGGAATGGAACAGCTGCGGACGTCGAGCGTTCCAGTGCCATCATTGTAAAAAGGAGGCGTCGTTTATGGGTTTCTTCACCAAGGACATCAAGACCATGGAAGACCTGCTGCTGCACGGGCTGCAGGACATCTATTACGCCGAGCAGCAGATCCTGAAGGCGCTGCCAGACATGATCGAGAAGGCAACCAACAAGGATCTCGTTGCCGGCTTGAAGGCGCATCTGGACGAGACCAACAAGCAGGTCGAGCGGCTCGACAAGGTGTTCGCCAAGCTCGGCAAGGAGCCCAGCGGCACGCAATGCCCGGCGATCGACGGCCTCATCAAGGAGGCCGACGCGACCGCCGGCGAGATCGAGGACAAGGCGGTGCTCGACGCGGCGATCGTCGCCAATGCGCAGGCCGTGGAGCACTACGAGATGTGCCGCTACGGCACGCTGATCGCCTGGGCCGAAGAGCTAGGCCACGACGACATCGTGCGCTTCCTCACGACCAATCTCAACGAGGAGAAGGCTGCCAACACCAAGCTGAACACGGTGGCGCTTCGCAAGGGCGTCAACGCCAAGGCGTCGAACGCAGCCTGATCGACGTGCGACCAAGGCTGAGCCCGAGGACCTGGCGGCCCGGCGCGTGGGCCGCCATGGTCTATCGGACTAGACGGGGCCGATCTGCGGCGCCACGCTTTGCATGTCGCCCGATCGGCCGCGACGGTAGAGGTGCCCCGGCTCTGCCCACAGAAACCCATTCGAGAACGGCACACCGGCATAGACCGCGGCAAGCCGGCGGTTGCCGCCGTCGGCATCGTCACGACCGTCGAGCACGTCGCGAAAAATCCTGGCGATCTCGACCATGTCGCAATCCTGCGGCGACAGGCGCAGCGAGCCGACCTTGCTCTCGCGCAAGATGCCGGCGTCCCCCAGCAGATTGGCGCAGGTGTGCGACAGGGTCTGCACGCCGTTGATGGTCAGGAAGTCCTGCTGCTCCAGCGTGTTCAGAAGAAGCCCATCCGGGTCCTTCTCACAGACGAAGCGGCAATTGTCCTTGGCGAGCTTGTGAAGGCGCGCGTGATAGCAGCGGGCTGAGATGGCCAGCGGCACCCTGCCGAACGCGAACACCTCGGTCGTGACATCGGGAATGGCCTTCGCGATCGTCGCCACCGAGGCCAACGGCAATTCCGGCGGCAGACAGATGCGCTTCGCCCCGTGCGCGGCGTGGAAGGCCGCGCTCGCCTCGTTGTAGATGTTGACGAAGGGCCCGATGGCGTGCGGCCGGCCTGCGAGCGCCCTGAGGCAGGTCAGATCATTCACCTCGACCATGGCGCCTTCGACCGCCGCGAGCTCTTCGGTCTGGCGCCGCTCGCGCCGCAGCGAGACCAGGATCAGCGAGCCCAGCAGCACCTGCTTGCCCGCGCTCTGCAGACGTTCGACCACGGCCGGGATGTGGTCGGCGAAGAACGGCGAGCGCTTGGAGCAGACGATCTCGCCGACCGAGACGACATCGACCGGCGCTTCGTCGGCGATGCGGAAATAGAAGTCGCGCCAGCGTTCCGGCGCCCAATTGTACAGAACTGGACCGAGGCTGAGTTGCATCGCTGGATCTCACAAATTCGAAAAGATTAGCGCCAGGTCTTACGATAGGCGCCGAGCGTGGAGGCCTGTCCCTCGGTGAATGGTTTCAGGCTCGCAATGTCGGTCTCGCTCCCGCTTTCGAGCGCCGCGAGCGCATGACGGAAATGCCGCACCACGCTTTCGACATAGGCACGGCCGCGCTGGCGGCCCTCGATCTTGAGCGCCGTCACGCCGGCATTGCGCATGCCCCTGAGCAGCGTCGTGGCATCCAGGCTGACGGGATCCTCGAAAATGTAGCCGGCGCCCTGCGCGGTCGAGAAGCGGCCCTTGCACAGCGTCGGATAGCCCGCAGGCTCGCTCACGGCGAAGCGGTTGATGGCGAAGCCGCCGAGGCTGGACTTGGTCCCGTCCGCGGTCTGTTCGTAGGTCACGTGGCTTGGAGGGGAGCAGACACCCTGCATGTTCGGCGATTTGCCGGTCGCATAGGACGACAGCGAGCAGCGCCCCTCGGCCATCACGCAGAGGCCGCCGAACACGAAAACTTCGGTCTCGCAGGCCGACTCCCGGGTGATCTCGGCGATCTCGGGGACGCTGAGGACACGCGGCAGCACGACGCGCTTTGCGCCGAAGGTTTCGGCATAGAAGGCGATGGCATCGGGATTTGCGGCCGCGGCCTGAACCGAGACATGAAGACGCTGGTTCGGATGGCGCCGCGCCGTGTAGTCCATCAAGCCGATGTCGGCGAGGATCAGCGCATCGGCGCCGGCACTCACGGCATCGTCCACCGCGCGATGCCAGAGCTCGACGGCGGAGGCGCGCGGGAAGGTGTTGATGGCCACCAGGACCCTCGCCCCGCGGCCATGCGCCAGCGCGATGCTCTTGCGCATCTCGTCGCGGCTGAAATTCAGCCCCGGAAAATTGCGCGCGTTGGTCTCGTCGTTGAAGCCGCAATAGATCGCGTCGGCGCCGGCATCGATCGCGCTTCTCAGCGCCGCCGGCGTGCCGGCAGGACAGATCAGTTCCATCATCTCAACTGCTCGCTTGCCCGGATGAACCGATCACGTGGCCGCGGGCAGCCTCGAACGCACGCCTCACCGGCACTCCCAGCGGGCCGAACAGCGAGGACGCTTCAGCGGCGAGATCGAGCTGGGCGTCGTCGATCGCATTGCGCAGCGCCAGCACCGCCTCGACATCGCCCTCGATGACCAGCTCGCGCGAGAACATCAGGGCATCGCCGTCAACCCGGCCTTCGAGCAGAGCCAGCAGATTGGCGAATGAGGCCGAGATCCGCGCATCCAGTCCCGGCGGCAAATCACGCACGACGGACAGGCGCGGCGGCGTCGCCTCGACCACGAAGGCAAACGGCAGGTCGATCGGCCTGATGCCGAAGCGCGCACGCGCGTGAGGGCCGAGCCGGTCGAATAGTGCAGGATTGCGCCGATGAATCCGCTGCAGGACACCGCCGAGAACGAGCTGCAACGGCAGCAGAGGCAGAGGACGCATGGCCAATGCGACGAGCGGCGGAATCGTCGGCAACGGGCCGGGCGATGCGGCGGATGGATCATTCATGCCCCCACATCTGGACGGATTGCATGCCGCTGTATTTGAGCGGGAACAATGAAGACCAAAAACAGGCCGGCTAGCTGTGACTTTTTGGGAGCTCGCTCAGTTGCAACGTGATGTGCCGCGCTTTCGCGACCTCTCCGACTTCCTGCGCTTCATCGAAAGCCGGGGGCAGTTGCGACGCATTCGCGAAAAGGTCTCCGTCGTCCACGAGATCACGGAGATTCACCGGCGTGTGCTTGGGGCACACGGACCGGCATTATTGTTCGAGCAGCCCGTCAAGGCCGATGGCCGTCCCTCGGAGATGCCGCTCCTCACCAATCTGTTCGGAACGGTGGAGCGGATCGCATGGGGCATGGGGATCGCGCCCGAGCGTCTCGAGCAACTCGGCGAGCTGATGGCCGAGCTGCGCGCGCCGCGACCGCCGCACAGCATCAGGGATGCCTTCGACAAGCTCCCGCTTGCCCGCGCCGCGCTGGCGACGCGCCCGCGCACACGCGCGGCTGCGCCGGTGCAGGACTGCGTCACGATGGGGCCCGACATCGATCTTGCGAGATTGCCGGTCCAGATCTGCTGGCCGGGCGAGCCGGCGCCGCTGATCACCTGGCCGCTCGTGATCACCGTGCCGCCGGACTCCGCAACGGCCGACCAGGAGGAGAATGTCGGCGTCTACCGCATGCAAGTGCTCGGCCGCGACCGCGCCATCATCCGCTGGCTCGCGCATCGCGGCGGCGCGCGGCATCACCAGCAATGGAAGGCGATCGGGCGCGACATGCCGGTCGCGATCGTCATCGGCGCCGATCCCGCCACCATCCTGGCCGCGGTGCTGCCGTTGCCCGAGACCATGTCGGAGCTGCGCTTCGCCGGCATCCTGCGCGGCGAACGGCCCGACCTCGCACCCTGCCTCACAGTGCCCCTCGCGATCCCGGCCGAGGCCGAGATCGTCATCGAGGGTTTTGTCTCCGCGACCGAAACCGCGCCCGAGGGTCCCTATGGCGATCACACCGGATATTACAATTCCGTCGAGGAATTTCCGGTGATGCGGGTGACGGCCATCACCAGCCGGCGTCAGCCCGTGTACCTCTCGACCTTCACGGGCCGACCGCCGGACGAGCCGTCGCGGATCGGCGAGGCGCTCAACCGCCTGTTCGTGCCGCTGGTCCGTCAGCAATTCCCTGAAGTGACCGACTGCTTTCTGCCGCCGGAGGCCTGCTCCTATCGCATCGCTGTCGCGTCGATCAAGAAGCGCTATCCCGGGCAGGCGCGACGGCTGATGCTGGGCCTATGGTCGATGCTGCCGCAGTTCAGCTACACCAAGCTCTTGATCGTGGTCGACGACGACATCGACATCCGCGATTGGCAGGCTGTGATGTGGGCCGTCTCGACGCGCAGCGACGCCTCGCGCGATCTCGTGACGCTCACCGACACGCCGATCGACTATCTCGACTTCGCCTCGCCGAAGTCAGGCCTCGGCGGCAAGCTCGGCATCGACGCCACCACCAAGATTCCGCCGGAGACGGATCGGGAATGGGGCATTCCGCTGGCCATGGATCCAGCCGTGGTCGCGCGCGTCGATGCGATGTGGGCGGCACTGGGCCTGTCCGGCATACCCGCTCGCGCCCCGGTGCTCACATGAGCGGGCGGCAGGGCATCATCATCGGCATCAGCGGCGCCTCGGGCGCAGCGATCGGCGTGCGCATCGTCGAGCTGCTGGCCGACAATCCGCATTACGCGGTGCATCTCGTGGTCTCGCCCGCGGCGGAGCGAACGCTGAGCGAGGAAGTGGGGCGCGATGCGCTGGCGCGGCTGCGCGCGCGCGCTTTCCGCGACCATTCCTATCAGGACATCGGCGCGGCGATCGCCAGCGGATCCTATCCGGTCGCCGGCATGATCGTCGCGCCCTGCTCGATCCGTACGCTCTCGGCCATCGCCTGGGGGCAGCTAGACAATCTTCTGGCGCGCGCGGCCGACGTGCAGCTCAAGGAACGGCGCCGGCTGGTGCTGCTGGTTCGCGAGAGCCCGCTGCATCTCGGCCATTTGCGCACGATGCTGCAGGCAACCGAGATCGGTGCGATCATTGCGCCGCCGATGCCGGCCTTCTATCTCAGGCCACAATCGCTGGACGAGGTGATCGACCAGATCGCCGCCCGGGCGATCAACCTGCTCGACCTGCCACGGCTTCGCGCACCCGCAAGGATCTGGTGCGGCCCGGGTGCCGAGAGCGCGTAGCCGGCGGCTCGGCCTTGGTCACCGCCGCCTTGCCGGATCAGTTCACCTCGGCAAAGCCGAGCGACGACTTCACACCCGGCGAGATCATCGAAGGCTGCCAGGGCGGCTCGAACGTCATGGTGACGTCGACCGTATCCACGCCCGGAACGAGGCACGCGCTGTTGGCGACGCCCTCCTTGAGAAAGGACGCAGCGGGACAGCCGCGTGTGGTCGCCGTCATGGTGATGTGCGCGGCGCCGTCGTCGACCGATACGTCATAGATGAAGCCGAGATCGACGATGTTGTGGCCGAGCTCGGGATCGATCACGACCTTTAGCGCCTGCGTGATCCGGGCAACGAGATCCTCATCATCGATCGTCATGCCGGCACCCTCACCGTCAGCTGATAGGAGTCCTTCTGCGGTGTGAAGCCGCCACGCCATTGATGGCCGCGCCGGGTCAGCTCCCGAAACAGGAAGACCGGCTCCCGGCTGAGCAAGGCGTGCAGCGTCTGGCCCGGCGCGAGCTGCTCCAGCGCAGCCAGAATCCGAACCATCGGTTCCGGCGGATCGAGGTCGCGATTGTCGAGGCGAACCACAGGCTCCGGCCAATCGCCGTCGCTCCGTGCAGCCGGAGCCGGCTCGGCCGCCCCGAGCGAGACATTCTCCGGCATGAAGCGGATCTCCCATTCGCCGCCCTCCAGCTCGGCTTCGCGATGCGCAAAGCCCTTGCTCGCCATGACGTCGAACAGAGGAACCGGCTTGAAGGGCGCGTAGAGCCGCAGCCCTTCCCCGGGCGCGAGCCGCGCGAGCGCGGCCATGATGATCGAGAACGGCTCGCCGCCTGCGCGCAGGATCGGCCGGACATCGACGTCGACGAATGCGGTCATTGCAGTCTCCCTTTTCAGTTCCGCGTGACCAGGAGATGGGGCAAGGCAGCTCCCGTCGGCAGGCGCAGCGGCTCGGCCACGTCCGCAAGCCGCCGGGCCCTGATGAATTCCTCGCTCAAGCCAAGCGTCGCAAACGTCACGACAGCGACGGCGAGGCGGAAGCCGAGCGCCGCGTCGATCAGGAGCATCAAGGTCGCCATTCCGCTTCCGGCAAAGAACAGCACGAACCATTTCAACGCGCGGCGCTCGGCAACGAGATCCTGCACGCGCGGCGTCGGCACCCTGCCCATCACCGGACCGTAGGTCTCGAGCCAGGTCAGGAACGGCACGATCTTGTAGAGATTGGCGAGCACAAGGCCTGAGAGCCAGCCGAACGCGACGAGAAAGGCCAGCGCTCCGACATGGGGCAGGAAAGAGCCGGCCGCAACGAACGCGGCACTGAGGATTGCAGCGACGACGAGGTTCGCCAGCGCAACGAGGCTCATGCGGGTGTTGAGCTCGAGCGCACGGCGCTTGCGGGCTCTGTAGAGGCCGAGCACGTCACGGCCGTAGGCGGCCAGCGACAGCAGCGCCGCTGCGGCCGCCAGCAGAAACGACAGATCGAGCCCCGTCATGCGCCAGGGCGCGAGCACGCCGCCGACGAGGCCAACGGCCAGCGCAATGACGCCGGCCATCCAGGCAAACCGGCCGAGGCGCGCATCGCTATCGGGCGCGAGCATGAACATCGCGAGCAGGCGATAGCTGACGCCCATGGCCGTGAATGTCAGCCAACCGCCAAGCCCCGCGAGCGCATGGATCGGCACGCCCGAGACCAGCAGGTCCGGCCATTGCGCACCGACGGCGGTTCCGGACAGCACCAGCGAGAACAGACCGCCGAAACTCGCCGTGACACAGATGCAGGCAAGCCCGGCGGCGACGAACCGCGCCGGCGCCGGCAAGGGACGCGCCGACCACAGCGTCATGCCGAGATTGGCAACGACCAGCGCGAAGCCGGCAATCAGCAGGCCGGCTCCGACGGGAAGCAGCCAGCGCGGCCCGTTCAAATGTCCGCCAAGCGCGAGAAAGCCTGCGAGCAGAACCGTCAGGCCAAGCGTCAGCAGCACCAGAGCCGGCAGCGTCCAGCGCTCCGCATAGAGCGGCCTTGCAACCAGCACCGGCACGAACTGGAGCAGCGCGCCGCACAGGACCGTGCTCAGCCAGCCGATGGTCACGATGTGAACGACGACGAGCGTGTCCGGACCGTCGATGTCGTGGTTCGGAAAACCGAAGCCGGCGACGATCAACACCTCGGCGAGCAGCAGCCACGCGATCGCGACCGCGAAGTAGCTGATGGCCCATCTAAAGAGACTGGTTCCGATCACGGCCTGCTTCCCATCGCCCGCGCACAACGCTTCATGCCGGCACGCGACAACGGTAAGTGGCTGCAGTCACAACCACTTTGTCGAGGCGCAAACTCCGGCGCCTTTCACGACAATGGGATCGGCGCCGGCGCGGAGGCCCTGGAAGCATTGATGCAGCGCAAGAGAACAGCCCGCGGCGCTGATATTCAAGACGTGCAATTGACAGGGAATTGTCGGATGACGCTGAAGAATTGGTGTGCGGTGCTGGCGTTTCCGGCGATCGCGGCGACGTCCGCCATGGCCCAGTCCAACGCTCCGCCGTCTTCAAACGCGAAACAGGATGCGCCCCGTCTCGTCGAGGTCATGAGTCTGGCGCAAATTCAGCACCTCAAGCTTTGGTATGCCGGCAAGGCGAAGAACTGGGACCTCGCCGCGCACGAGTTGCGGCAGTTGACCAACAGCCTGGCGCAGGCGGCGATCTTCTACCCGTCCATTCCCATCAGCAACGTGACCACGATGAAGGAGCCGCTGCTCTCGGTCGCCGACGCGATCGCGGCGGGAGATGATCGCAAGTTCGCCGCGTCGATGCGCGGACTGAGCGATGGCTGCAACGCCTGTCACAGCTCGATGGACCGCAGCTTCATTGTCATCGGCGTTCCGAGCGGCGGGCAGCCGCCCGCCAATCAGATCTTTGCGCCGTCCGGACACGGCCGGAAAAAGTGATGCGGCCTGCGCCTGACGACTATTAAGCATTGCGCCTCGCCACCACCTGACCACGCCGGGTGAGACTGGATTGAGTTGCATCAATCCAGGGAGCGAGCCGCCGCGTACCTTGGCCTCGCCTCCAGTGTCAGCGATCGCCGAGCCCTTGCATGATCGAACAATCCATCCCGGCCAAGGCTTTGGCCGCGGCGTTCTGGCAAATGCCAAAGGACGACCTTTATCGCGCGCTCGGCTCCGGCCCGGAAGGCCTGTCGCAGGGCGAAGCCGTCAGGCGACTGGGGATCCACGGGGCCAACCGCGCCGACGCCTCGCAGAGCCGATCGGCCTGGCGCAAGCTCGGCCAGCGCCTGTGGAATCCGCTGATCGCGATGCTGCTGGCGGCGGCGATCGTATCCGGACTGAGCGGCGACATCGGCAGCTTTGCCATCATCGCAACCGTGCTGTCGCTGTCCATCACGCTCGATATCGTCCAGGAGCATCGCGCCGAGCTCACCGCCGACGCGTTGCGGGAATCGGTCGCCATCCAGGCCGACGTCGTCAGGGACGGCAAGGACATGACGATCTCGGTGACGACTCTCGTCCCGGGCGACGTCGTGAAGCTCCGCATCGGCGATCTGATACCGGCCGATGGCATCGTGCTCGATGCGCAGGAATTGCAGATCAATGAAGCCCTGATGACGGGCGAGCCGTTTCCGGCCTTCAAGACCGACCGTCCCTGCTCCGCGGCCTTGCCGGCGGATGCCACCAACGCTCTGTTCGCGGGAACCAGCACGGTCGGCGGAAGCGGCCGGATGCTGGTGGTGACGACCGGAGGCCGGACGCGCTTTGGCGCGATCGCCTCCGCGATGGCGGCCAACGCACCGCCGACGGCTCTCGAACAAGGTGTCCGGAAGCTCGGCCTGCTGATCCTTCGGCTGACGCTGTTCCTCACGCTTTTCGTGCTGATGGCGCATCTCGTCGCGCAGCGCAACGCGATGGAATCCTTCCTGTTCGCGATCGCGCTCGCCGTCGGCCTGACGCCCGAGCTGCTGCCCATGGTGATGACGGTGACGCTCGCCCGCGGCGCCCTGCGCATGGCGAAGCGAAAGGTCATCGTCAAGCGGTTGTCGGCGATTCACGATCTCGGGGCGATGGACACACTCTGCGTCGACAAGACCGGCACGCTCACCGAAGCCAGGATCACGCTGGCGGCTCACATCGCGCCGCAGGGGCAACCCAGCGACCGCGTTCTCAGTCTGGCGCGCCTGAACAGCACGTTCCAGGCCGGCGTCCGAAGCCCGCTCGACGACGCGATCCTGTCGGCGAGCCATGACGGTCCGGGCGGCTGGGTTCGGCTTGCGGAAGTGCCGTTCGACTTCGAACGGCGATGCCTGTCGGTTCTGGCGGTCCGCGACGGCGAACACATGCTGATTGCCAAGGGCGCACCGGAATCCATCCTGTCGCGCTGCGTGGCCGTGGAGATCGATGGCCTCGCCCATCCGCTCGACGCCGCCTGGCAACAGAAGATGGCCGAGATCCAGATCCGCTATGCCCGCGACGGCTTCCGGCTCCTTGCCGTCGCCATCAGGTCCATTCCGGCGGGGCAACAGACCATTACCGTCGGCGACGAGGCCAATCTGACCATGGTCGGCTTTTGCGTGTTCGCCGATCCGCCGAAGCAGGACGCGGCCGCGGCCATCGGCGCGCTAAGCTCGCTCGGTGTGACCATCAAGATCATTTCGGGTGACCATGACGCCGTGGTCGCCCATGTCGCGCGTTCCGTCGGCCTGAAGGCGGACCGGATCATGACCGGCGCCGAGATCTCCGAGCTGACCGATGCCGCGCTCATCGCCCGGGTCGAGCACGTCGACCTGTTTGCCCGGATCGATCCCGACCAGAAGCGGCGGATCATTGCCGCGCTCCGCCATCGCAATCACGTGGTCGGCTTCATGGGAGACGGCGTCAACGATGCGCCGGCGCTCCACGCCGCGCATGTCGGCATCTCCGTCACCGGCGCGACCGAGGTCGCCCGCGCGGCCGCCGACATGATCCTGCTGGCGCCGGACCTGTCCGTGCTCGCGGCCGGCGTGCGCGAGGGCCGCAGGACCTTTGCCAATATCCTGAAATATGTCCGGATGGGAACCAGCTCGAATTTCGGCAACATGCTGTCGATGGCGCTCGCCTCGATCGTCCTTCCATTCCTGCCATTGCTGCCGCTGCAGATCCTCTTGAACAATCTGATCTACGATCTCTCCGAGATCGGCATTCCCTTCGACGACGTCGATCGCGAAGACATTGCCCGGCCCGAGGCCTGGAACATGGCGAGCATCCTTCGCTTCACCATCGTCATGGGGATCGTCTCGTCGCTGTTCGACGCCATCACCTTTGCCGTTCTCATCAAGCTGTTCGACGCGGATGCGGCACTGTTTCAAACCGGCTGGTTCGTGGAATCGATCGCGACCCAGATCCTGGTGATCTTCGTGATCCGGTCGCGGAAATTGCCGTGGCGCGCGAACCGCCCGCCCAACATCCTGATCGCGACGTCGTTCGGGGCCCTGCTTGCGGGCGTGGCGCTTGCGCTTCTTCCGTGGCGAGGCGCGTTCGGCTTTACCGTGCTGCCTGCGGGACTGCTCGCGACGATCGTCGCCATCGCCGCGGCCTATCTGATCTCGGCGACCATCGCGAAGCGGCTGGCGATCTCGGATCCATGATGTCCGGGACCGGAGCCGAGTTCATGGAAGCACGCAGGCCAATGCTCAGGTCGCGTTCGGATAGATCGGCTCGCGGTGGATTTCCCGGCCGCTTTCGTCGAGCACGACGATGCGGAGGTCCGGATGGCCTTTCGGCTTCTCCCTGCGCACCTTCTCGGCCAGATCCTTGCTGTACGCGATGGCGGCGCCGTCGCTCACGAGCTCCAGTCCGGATTTGTCCCGGACGGGCACGCCGTCCTTGAGGTCGAAATAATAGGTGCGCATGGATTCATTCCCGCGGTCTCGCGCGGCTCGGTTGAAACTATCATCCCGGAAAACGAGGGGCCGAAGCGGGGGATGATCCGCGGCGACGTCGGGACCTGCATCTTAAGGAGGCAGGGGATTCGAACTCTTGACCCGGATCAAACGCGGGATAATCCGGCAAGTTTCCGACAAGCGGGCTACCCATGTCGTCTGACGACGGGGACCGGGCTTAACGCGCCCGGCGCCGTCATGCGGCGGCCGGCTCGCTTCCACCACCGCGCTTGCCGATCAGTGGCGCGAACTGCTCGGCCGTAACCGTTTCGTTCGCGATCAACATCTCAACACCGGCGTCGAGGTCTCCACGCCTTCGCTGCAGGATCTCGCGGGCGCGGCGGTCGCCCTCCTCGATCAAATTGCGCACCGCGAGGTCGATCTCGCGGCCGGTTGCCTCGGCCGCCGCGACGATCTTGTCCTGCGCCGCCACGAGAAACGCCTGCGGCTTGGCCGCATAGGTGCGTTGTCCCACCGTCTCGTCCATGCCGTATCTGGTCACCATCTCGATGGCGATCTCGGTCGCGCGTTGCAGATCATCGGCCGCGCCGGTCGAGATCGCACCGTCGAAGATCAGATGCTCCGACGCGCGTCCGCCCATCAGCACCGCGATGCGGTTCTTCAGCTCCTCGACTGTCAGCAGAAACCTGTCCTCGGTCGGGCGCTGGATGGTGTACCCGAGCGCACCGATCCCGCGCGGAACGATCGACACTTTCTGCACGGGATCGACGCCCGGCAGGCTGGCGGCGACGAGGGCATGGCCCATCTCGTGATAGGCGACCCGGCGCCGTTCGTCCTTGCCGAGCACCCTGCTCTTCTTCTCGATGCCGGCCACGATCCGCTCGATCGCGCTGACGAAATCGTCGAACGTGACCTCCTCGCCGCTTCGCCTGGTCGCAGCGATCGCGGCTTCGTTGATGAGGTTTGCAAGGTCGGCCCCGGTAAAGCCGGTCGTGAGACCCGCCACCTTGTCGAGGTCGACGTCCTTGCGCATCCGGATCTTGGGGGCGTGCACCTTCAGGATTGCAACGCGCCCGATCTTGTCCGGCCGGTCCACCAGCACTTGCCGGTCGAAGCGACCCGCGCGCAGCAGCGCGGGGTCCAGCACTTCAGGGCGGTTGGTGGCCGCCAGCAGAATGACGCCGGCGCTGGGGTCGAAGCCGTCGAGCTCGGACAGGAGCTGATTGAGCGTCTGCTCCTTCTCGTCATAGCCGCCGAACGATTGCGGCCCGCGGCTGCGTCCGAGCGCATCGAGCTCGTCGACGAAGATGATGCAGGGCGCCGCCTTGCGGGCCTGATCGAACAGGTCCCGAACCCGCGCGGCGCCGACGCCGACGAACATCTCCACGAATTCCGAGCCCGAGATCGAGAAGAAGGGAACGCCGGCCTCTCCCGCCACGGCGCGAGCCAGCAGGGTCTTTCCCGTTCCGGGCGGTCCGACCAGCAGGATTCCCTTGGGAACGTGCGCACCGAGGCGGCCATAGCTCTTGGGATCCCTGAGGAACGACACCACCTCCTGGAGCTCGAACTTCGCTTCGTCCACGCCGGCGACGTCGGCGAAGGTGACCTTGATGTCCTTCTCGACGTAAACCTTCGCGCGGGATTTGCCGATCGACATCAGCCCGCCCAAGCCCTGGCCGCCTCCGATGCCGCGGCCGAGCCAGAACCAGATCAGGAAAAAGGCGATGACCGGGAAGATCCAGGACAGCAAGGTCTGCAGCGCGCCACCGCTGGGAACGCCGGTCACGCTCACGCCCTTCGTCGCGAGTTTCTCGGCCAGAGCCATATCGACTCGGGCCGTGATGAAGGCGGACTTGCCGCCCGGAAGCGGCTCTTTCAATTTCCCCTGAATCGTGTCCGTGCCGACCGAGACCTCGGTGATCTTGTCCTGGGCGAGCAGCTGCTCGAACTGGCTGTAGGGAATGGTTTCGGTCGAACTGTAGGTGGCAAGGCCGAACTGCAGCATGACGAGCAGCAAGCCACCCGCGAAGATCGCAGCCATCGCGAGGCCCGGCTTCCGTGAACCTTGATCGGACTCCAACTTGGCTTCTCCCATCACCATCAGCGCCAAGCCGAATGGTAATGAGGAACAGGCGGCATCTGCTTGATTCAGCTCAACCGCGGCCGGCTCATATACGCGCGAGCGAAACGGGGGCAAAGCCACGGCCCTGCCCCAATTTCCTCCGAAATCGCCATTCGGCGCGGCAGGCCGGTGGCGTCAGGCGAAATAGTCCATCGGATGCGTCGCCGCGTCCTTGCGCCAGGTGAGGTCTGCGGCGCCCGCATTGGTGCCGAACGCGGACATCTCCTGCCGCATCAGCGCGAGCAGCGCCGGAGCCTGGTCCGTCCCCACGCCGTTCGCGACCTGTCCCACCCAACTGTCCGCGTCTCCGCCAAGGTGCGACGGACCGGCGGCGCCCGCCGCTGCGTCCGGCCCCGTCATCGCATCCATCGCGCGCCAGAACTGCTCGCCGATCGAGGGCGCGGGATCTGCGGACAGGATTGCGAGTGCCGAGGCCAGCGTTTGCGCCGAGCTCGCGGCGTTCGCGTCGGCGGCGGCGAGCGGTTGCGGCGCCGTCGCCTGCGTCAATACGGCATCGGCATAGTCCATCGTGCGCCCGTCGGCCCGGGTGTAGCTGCCGCGATTGACGATCACGGTGCTGCCGAACTCCCAGGATCCTTCCGTCGCCGATGCCGCCAGATCGATCGAGCGCACCCCTGCCGCGGCCAGCGACAGGATCTCGCCGTCCTCAACTGTGCCGTCAGCATTGCGGTCCTGCCACAGATTGAAGTCGGAGAAGCGAATGTCGCCGGCCGACAGCATTCCGTCGCGATTGCTGTCGAAGGCGCGCAGCCCTTCAAGATCGGAACGGGCACCTGCCACGTCGTCGGCGAAGCTCAGCTCCGAGATGCCGCTCACGGTTCCGTTGCGGTCGCGATCGAGGAACAGGAAGGCTTCCGTGGTCCCGATCCAGCTGGTGTCGTCGGCGGTGCCGGTGCCATCGATGTCGAACCGCGCCGAGGACTGGCTGGCCGTCGTGGTCTCCACACCCCGCCCGTCGAGATCGAGGATGATTGGCGCTGCCAGTGTAACGGTCTCGCCGTTGCGGAAGATGAGCCTTTCGATGCTGGTGAGCGTGTCGACGCCGTCGCTGCCATTCGCCGTGGAATTGTCGGTGACCTGAACCGACCCCGCCGACGTGACGATCGAATAAGTCGACATCACACCGTTGTAGTAGGCGGTGTCGGTGCCGTTGCCGCCGTTGATCGTGTCGTTGCCGGCCATGCCCCAGAACGAGTCATCGCCGTCATTGCCGTTGAGCGTGTCGGTGCCGATGCCGCCGGCCAGACGGTCCGCGGCAGCGCCGCCGGTGATGACGTCGTTTCCACCGGCGCCATAGATGCTGTTCGGAGCAACCGCGTCACCGGTCAGCGTCTCGGAGCTGGCGGTCCCCACCACCCAACCCTCGAAGGCATTCGTGATGGTGAGGCTGACGGTGGCGGTCGCCGTCGCGACGCCATCGCTGATCGTATAGGTGAAGCTGTCGGCCCCCTCGTAACCGAAATCGGGTGTATAGCTGACGCCTTGCCCGTCGATGACAACGGTGCCCTTGGGCGGCGCGCCGACCGAGACGATGGTCAGATTGTCGCCGTCGATATCCGTGTCGTTGGCGAGCAGGCTTGCGCGCGCGATGGCGAGCGTGTCGCCATGAGTGACCGAGAACGGACCGTCATTGGCCGCGACCGGCTTGTCGTTGACGGGTGTGATCGTCAGGGTGAACACGTCGCTGGCCGTGAGCGAGCCGTCGCTGGCGGTGACCTTGATGTCGATCGCCCCATTGAAGTTGAGCGGCGGGGTGCCGGCGAACCTGGTGCCGGTTAGCGTCAGCCAGGACGGCAGCGGGCTGCCATCCGCCAGCGTAGCGGTATAGGTGAGCGCATTGCCGTCGGGATCGGTGAAACGGCCGGCCGGGATCGTGTAGGAGATCGCGGTATCCTCCGCCGAATTGACGTCGGATAGCGGCACCGAAACCACGGGCGCATCATTCACCGGCGTGACGGTCAGCGTAAAGATATCGCTCGCGGTCAGCGCGCCGTCGCGGGCGGTGACCTTGATGCTGACCGTGCCGTTGTAGTTCGCCGGCGGCGTGCCGGTGAAAGTGGTGCCGTCGAAGGAGAGCCAGGCCGGCAGCGCGGCGCCGGTGGACAGAGTCGCGGTATAGGTCAGCGTATCGCCGTCGACATCGGTGAAGCTGCCGGGCGGGATCGCAATCGCCAGCGGCGTATCCTCCGGCGACGTCACGTCAGGCAGCGGCACGGACAGCACCGGCGCGTCGTTCTTCGGCGTGATGTTGAGGGTGAAGACGTCGCTGGCCGAGAGCGAGCCGTCGCTCGCGGTGACCCGGATGTCGATGGCGCCGTTGAAGTTGAGCGGCGGGGTGCCGGTGAACTTGGTGCCGGTCAGCGTCAGCCAGGACGGCAGCGGGCTGCCATCCGCCAATGTCGCCGAATAGGTCAACGTGTTGCCGTCGGGATCGGTGAAGCGGCCGGCCGGGATCGTGTAGGAGATCGCGGTATCCTCCGCCGAATTGACGTCGGACAGCGGCACCGCGACCACCGGCGCGTCGTTCACCGGCGTGATGGTCAGCGCAAAGGTGTCGCTGACCGCCAGCGCGCCGTCACGCGCCGTGACCTTGATGTTGAGCGTACCGTTGTAGTTCGCCGGCGGCGTGCCGGTGAAAGTGGTGCCGTCGAAGCTAAGCCAGGCCGGCAGCGCAGCGCCGGTCGAGAGCGTCGCGGCGTAGGTCAGCATATCGCCGTCGACATCGGTGAAGCTGCCGGCGGGAAGCGCGATCGACAGCGGCGTATCTTCCGGCGACGTCACGTCAGGCAGCGGCACGGACAGCACCGGCGCATCGTTCTTCGGTGTGATGTTGAGGGTGAAGACGTCGCTGGCCGAGAGCGACCCGTCGCTCGCGGTGACCCGGATGTCGATGGAACCGTTGAAGTTCAGCGGCGGCGTGCCGGCGAACTTGGTGCCGGTCAGCGTCAGCCAGGACGGCAGCGGGCTGCCGTCGGCCAAGGTCGCCGAATAGGTCAGCGCGTTGCCGTCGACGTCGGTGAAACGCCCGGTGGGGATGGTGTAGGACACCGCGGCATCTTCGGCCGAGCTGACGTCGGACAGCGGCACCGACAGCACCGGCGCGTCGTTCACCGGCGTGATCGTCAGCACGAAGATGTCGCTGGCCGACAGCGCACCGTCGCTGGCCGTGACCTTGATGCTGACCGTGCCGTTGAAATTCGCCGGCGGCGTGCCGGTGAAGTTCGTGCCGTCGAAGGCAAGCCAGGTCGGCAACGCAGCGCCGCTGGAGAGCACCGCCGTATAGGTCAGCCGGTTGCCGTTGGCGTCGGTGAAGCTGCCGGCCGGGATTGCGACCGAGACGGCGGTATCTTCCGGCGAGGAAACGTCGGGCAGCGGGATCGAGACCACCGGCGCGTTGTTCACCGACGGGATCGTCAGGCGGAACACGTCGCTCACCGTGAGCGACCCGTCGCTCGCCGTGACCTTGATGTCGATCGCACCGGTGTAGTTGGTCGGCGGCGTGCCGGTGAGGGTGGCGCCGTCGAAGGCGAGCCAAGACGGCAGCGCGCTGCCGTCGGACAGCGTTGCCGTCAGGGTCAGCGCGTCGCCGTCGAGATCGGTGAAGCTGCCAGCCGGGACCGGGATGGTGACACGGACGTTCTTCGGCGAGACGATATCGGCCAGCGGCTGCGCCAGCGCCGGTGCGTCGTTCACCGGCGAGATGGTCAGGCGGAACACATCGCTCACGCTGAGCGTGCCGTCGCTGGCGACGACCTTGATGTCGATCGCGCCGCTATAATTCGACGGCGGGGTACCCGTGAATGTCGTGCCGTCGAAACTGAGCCAGGTCGGCAGCGCACTGCCGTCGGCGAGCGTCGCGGCATAGGTCAGCGCGTCGCCGTCGACATCCGCAAAGCTGCCGGCCGGGATCGTGATCGACACCGGAGTATCCTCCGGCGACGACACATCCGCCAGCGCCTGCGCCACGACCGGCGCATCGTTCACCGGCGTGATGGTCACGCGGAAGACGTCGCTTGCTGCGCGCGCGCCGTCGCTGGCTGTGACCAGGATATCGAAGCTGCCGTTGAAGTTCGCCGGCGGCGTGCCGGTGAAATTCGTGCCGTCGAAGGCGAGCCAGGACGGCAGCGCACTGCCGTCGGATAGCGTCGCCGAATAGGTCAACGGATCGCCATTGGGATCGGTGAAGCTGCCGGCGGGGATCGCGATCGCGAGCGGCGCGTCCTCGGACGAGGACACATCGGCCAGCGGCACCGACAGTTCCGGCGCCTGGTTGACCGGGGCGATCGACACCAGCAGCTCCCGCACGGTCTGCACCGTGCCGTCGGTCGCTGCGATCTCGAGCTGGATCGTGCCGTTGAAATTGGCGGGCGGATCGCCGCTCAGCAGCCGCGCCTGCGGATCGTATTGCAGCCAGGCCGGCAGCGCCGTGCCACCCTTGCCGCGGATCTCGACCAGCAGCGCGTCGCCGTCGACGTCACTGACGAAGCCGGCCGGCAGAGTCACGCTGAAGCGCTGATCCTCGATGCCCTTGAGTACGGGAACCGCGGAGATGACCGGCGCGTCGTTGACCGCCGCCACGTTGATGTTGACCCGCGTCGTCGCGCTCAGGCCGGTCGAATCCTCGATCTCGTAATCGAACCACGCCGGTCCGTTGAAATCGGCATTCGGCGTGATCCGGAGCTGGCCGAAGCCGAGATCGGTGACCGCCACGCCCGAGGTCGCGACGATCCGGGTCAGCACGAACGCCTGCTGGTCGGCATCGCTGTCATTGGCCAGGAGCTGGCTCGCAAACAGCGTCAGCGGCGAATCCTCACGCATGTCGAGCGTATCAGGGCGCGCGACCGGGGCATCGGCGACCGGCAGCACGTTGATCGTGACAGTGGTCGAGACCGCGAAATCCTGCTCGTTCTTGACCGAATAGTGCAGCACCAGCTCGCCGTTGAAGTTGGTGGCCGGCGTCACGCGATACTTGCCGTTCGCGAGCAGTTCGGCGCCTTCGAGCCCGACGAAGGTCAGGGTCGATCCCTCGGGCGTGACGTCGTTCGCCATCAGCGCGGCGGGGTCGATGTCGATGAAGCCATCCTCGAGCACCTCGAAGCCGGCATCCGACACCGGGATCGGCAGCGGCACGTCGGGCGCGACCAGCAGCGTCACGAAGCCGACGCTGGAGGCGCCATGGCTGTCGGTGACGCGGTAGTGGAAGCCGGCATCGCCGATATAGCCGGCATTCGGCGTGAAGACCGCGGTCGAACCGACACGAACCACCGTGCCCTGGTCGCCGTCGAACACCTCGACGATCTCGAAGCTGTCGCCTTCGACGTCGCGGTCGTTGGCGATCAGCGCGGCGAAGTCGATGGTGATGGCCTGGTCCTGGGTAGTCCTGAACACACCCAGGGGATCGTTGGCCGTCCCGGCTCCGTCCGGATTGGCGATCGGCGCATCGTCCACGGCAGCGACGTTGAACGTCACGGTCCCGGTCGAGGTCTTGCGTCCGTCGGAGATCGTGTAGCTGAAATTGACCGCACCGCTGATGTTCTCGTTCGGCACGAACTGCCAGCGTCCGTCGGGGAGCTCGACGATGCGGCCGTTGCCGGCGCTGCGCGAGAGCGACTGGAACGTGATGGTGTCGCCGTCGGCGTCGCTGTCGTTGCCAAGCAGATCGGCGGTCGTGAACTCGAACGGCGTGTCCTCGACCGTCTCGAACACGTCGGTCGCGGCGATCGGCGCGTGGTTGGTTGAGGCGACGTTGACCTTGACCTTGCCCGTGCTCGATCCGTTGGTGTCGTCGGTCACGATGTACTCGAACGTCGCCACGCCCTCGAAATTGTGGTCGGGCGTGAACACGATACGGGTGCCGTCGAAGCTGACGGTGCCATGCGAGGCGTTGGCAACGTCGACGAAGCGGATCGGGTTGTTGTCGACGTCGTAGTCGTTGGCGAGCAACGTCGCCGGATCGATCAGCAGCGGCGTGTCCTCGATCGCCGCGACAGTGTCCTCGACCGTGGTCGGCGGATCGTTGACGGCGGCGACGTGCACGATGGCCGAGCCGGTCGAAGGACCTTCGTGGTCGTCGGTCACGACATAGCTGAAGCCGTCATCGCCGGAGAAGGCATCCGCCGGCGTGTAGACGACGAAGGCCCCGGAATTGCCGTCGAGACGCTGGCTCAACGTCGCGCTCTGGCTGTCGCCACCGAGCGACCGCGTGAAGCGGATGTCGAGATTCGCAGCGAACGCCAGCGGCACGTCGCCCGAGAGCGCGCCGGTTGCGCTGTCGATCGTGAGCCAGCCCGGCAGCGCCGAGCCGTCCGCGAGCGTCGCGCTCCAGACCGCACCTTCGAGCTGGCCGAGGCCGGCCGGCGGCGCGATATTGGCATGGGCGAGCTCGATGACGAGCGAGCCGTTGGCCGGCTGCCCCAGCGACAGGATGCGCAGCGCATCGCGGTCGCGGTCGAAATCGTTGTGCAGCAGGTCGGTCACCGCAAAGCGCGTGGACTGACCCTCGCGTCCCGTCAGATTGTCGACCGCTGTGTCCGGCCGCTCGCGCGTCGGCTTCACGTCGTAGAAGATCAGCGCCGGAGTACCGGACACGCCGCCCTTCTCGTCGGTGGCGTCATAGCTCAGCACCACCGTGCCGTTGAAGTCGGTGGGAACGGTGACGTTGATCTGCCCGGGCGAGACGACCGTCGAGGCCGGGAACGGCGCGATCTTGAAGGTGTCGTCGACCACGGCCTCGGTGATGATCGACATCGCCGGATGGCCGTTGCCGGCGGCGATATCGAGGCGCACCGGCACGGCGCCGACCCAGTTGGCCGGCGGCATGCCGGAGAAGCTGAAGGTGGCGGGGTCGAAACTCAGCCAGTCCGGGAGCGGCGCGCCGCTCTCGCGGGTCGCGGTGATGGCACCGGCGCCCTTCAGGTCGAGCGCGAACAGGCCCTGGCCGGCGAAATAGGAATCGCCTTCCAGCGCGTGGTTGATCGCCGTCATCTGGCTTGCGAGGTCGCCGTGCGGGTCGACCACGAACTCCAGCGTGAAGCCGCGATTGCTCGACGCATAGGTCCCGTCGGGAAGCACGCGTGGCGCCGGCGTGAACACGACCTGCAGCCGTGCCAGCTGCGCATCCGCATCCGGCGCGAAACCGCTCAGGCTGACCGTGCGCGTCGCGGCGTCGAAGGACAGCCAGTCCGGCAACGGACGGCCGCCGATGATCGAGGCCGAAACCGTCCCGCTCCTGGTGTCGAGCAGCGCGAGCTGGCTGTCATAGGTGACGCCGGCCGGCAGCGCCGCCGGATCCAGCGTCATGCTGTCGGTGAAGGTCCTGGGATTGCCGCCGCCTGCGGCCGGATGAGAGAAGGTGAGCTGGACGCTGATCGGATCCGTCGTCCCCTCGGGCGGCGTTCCCGTGAACTGCAGCGTCTGGGCGTTGAAGCTGAGCCAGGACGGCAGCACGGAGCCATCGGCGAGCTTCGCCGTGACGGTCGTGTCCGCATCGAGATCGGAGGCATCGAATTCGTAATCGACCGCAAAGGCAGAGCGGATCTCGTAGCCCTTGAGGACGTCGGTCCTGGCATCGAAGCCACCCGAGATTTCGCCTGCCGTCAGCTCGAACCGGGTGTTGAAGATCCGTCCATTGGAGGGATCGCGCAGCCAGACGTCGACGGAGAGCGGGTCCATTCCGGCCGGCGGCGATCCTGCGAACCGCATGGTGGCGGGATCGAACTGCAGCCAGGCCGGCAGCGCCGAGCCGTCGGCCAGGGCCGCGCTGACCTCGTAACCAGCCGACAGATAGCGATGGTCGACCACGCCGAGCACGGTGGAGCGCTTGAAGAACAGCACGTCGCCGTCCGCGTCGATGTCGTTGCCGAACGCCTCGCCGGGGATCACGAACAGCGGACCGTCTTCCAGGCCGCTGACATAATCGTTGCGCAGGATCGGAGCTTCGTTGCGCGGCAGCACCGTGATCGCGACATAGGCGGTCGAGGTGCCGCCATGGCCGTCGCTGATCGTGTACTGGAAGCCGGCGGCGCCGTTGTAGTCCGGCGTCGGACGGAACTCGATCATGCCGTCGTCGCGCAGGCGCACCTTACCGCCATCGGCGAACCGGGCGATGCTGTCGAGCACCAGCGTGTCACCGTTCTCGTCGGTGTCGTTGGCCAGGATCGTCGCCGGGTCGATCACGAGGATCTGGTCCTCGAGCGTCCGGTAGCCGTAGTCGTTATAGGCCTTCGGCGGGTCGTTGAGCGGCTTGACCTTGAAGTCATAGGTCAGCGTCGCCGCCGCGCCGCGCGCATCGATCACGTCGTATTCAATGCTCGCCTGTCCGAGGGAGGCCGGCGTGAAGGTGATGGTGCCGGTCGCCTGGTCGAACACCAGGGTGCCATTGTTGGCGGGGTTGTCGTCGAGACCGCCGTGCAGACCGACGAAGGTGAAGCCGTCGCCCTCGATGTCGTAGGTGTTGGCCAAGAGGTCGGCGACCGTGACGGTGGTATCCTGGCCGAGGCGGATCCAGCGATAGGTGTCGCGATCGCGCGGTGCGTCGTTGACCGGGGAGATCGAGATCTCGACCTTGGCGGTCGAGGTCGCGCCGCTGGCGTCGGCCAGCGTGTAGACGAACCCAGCCGCGCCGAAATAGTCCGGACGCAGCTTGAACTGGATATAGTCGCCATCCAGCCGCGCGCTCACGTTGCTGGCTTCGAACTGGTAGTCGTTGTCCTTGTAGCCGTCGATCGCATGCCCGGAAATGTTGGTCAGCGGCGCAATCGAAACGATGTGCAAGCCTTCGAGACCCGCATCGCCATCGACGTCGAAATCGTTGGCGAGCAGCGTGTCGATCCGGATCCGCAGGATCTGGTCCTCGACGGCATAGACCAGCGGATCATCCACCGCCGTCGGCGCGTCGTTGACCGGCGCGAGATCGACCTCGACCCGGGCCGTGGACTCGCGGCCGAACTGGTCGCGGACGGTGTAGTTGAAGAAGGCATCGCCGTTGTAGTTCGGCGTGCCCAGGAATTCGATCTTGCCGTCCTCGCGCACGCGCACGGTGCCGTTCACGGCATTGCCGACGCCGGCGAGCGTCAGGTTGACCGCGCTGTCGGCGTCGTTGGCGAACAGGGTCGCCGGATCGATCACCACCGGCTCGTCCTCGACGCCGAGATGCACGATGTCGTCGGCGGCATTGAAGCGGCCGAGCTGCTGCAGCTGGTCGATGCGGTCGCGATTCCAGACCGTGCCGTTGGCGAACACGACCTCCTCGATGCCGCTCTGGGCGCCGAGGAAGTGGTCGGTCACGCGCACGGTGTCGATCAGGAAGCCGTCCTGCCGCTCGAATTCGAGCAGGAGGTCGTTGCCCTCGCGGATGACGGAGACGTCCTTCGGCGCGATCGCCGACGACAGCACCAGGCGGTCGGTATCGGTCTCTGCGCCCTGCTCGGCGATGACGTCCTGGCCGTCGTCGAAGCCGAAAACATAGGTATCCGAGCCGGCCCCGCCGGCGATGGCGTCGTTGCCGCGCAGGCCCTGGAACCGATCGTCGCCGGCGCCGCCGGTGAACTGGTCGTTCCAAAGCGACCCGACCAGCATCTCGATCGAGGTGAGCTGATCTCCGGCCGCCTCGCCGGCGGTGCCGAGGCCCGTCGCCAGATTGACCGCGACGCCCTCGTCGGCACGGCTGTAATCGGCGATGTCGAAGCCGCCGCGTCCGTCGATGATGTCGGCGCCACGGCCGCCCCTGATACGGTTGTCGCCGCCGTCACCCCTGATCGTGTCGTCCTGATACGAGCCCTGGACGATCTCGATTCCAGAGAAGGTATCGCCGAGCGCATCGCCGCCGCCGGCGGCGCCGTTGGCCATGTCGACGGTGACACCTTCGGTCGACAGCGTGTAGTCGGCCGTGTCAATGCCATCGCCGCCGATCAGCTGATCCGCACCGCGACCGCCGATCAGGGTGTCGTCGCCGGCATTGCCGATCAGAATGTCGTTGCCGCGGCCGCCCGACAGGATGTTGGCGAGCAGATCGCCTTCCAGCGTGTCGTCGGCATCGCTGCCGGTCAGGTTCTGGATATTGGTCAGCACATCGCCTTCGGCGTCGCCGCCATGGGCGGTGGCTGACGCCAGCGAGATCGACACGCCGGTCGCGCCAAAACTGTAGTCGGCCGTGTTGTTGCCGAGGCCGCCGTCGAGCACATCGGCTCCCGCCCCGCCGGTCAGGACGTCGTCGCCCGCGCCGCCGAGCAGGATGTCGTTGCCGCCGCGGCCCTCCAGGATGTCGTTGCCGTCACGGCCTTCGAGCCGGTTGTCGCCGGCATCGCCGCCGAGCTGATCGGCATATTGCGAGCCGATCAGCGCCTCGACGCCGATATAGACGTCGCCTTGGGCATAGCCGCCCTGGCCGACGCGCGACTCGAGGTCGGCGCGCACCAGGAAGTCGGAGTTCTCGAAGCTGACGGTGTCGTAGCCGTCGCCGCCCGTGATGCGGTCGGCGCCGTCGCCGGCGTCGATCCAGTCGTCGCCGGCTCCTGCATCGATCTGATCGTCGCCGCTGCCGGCCTCGATCCGGTCGTTGCCGCCGCCACCCAGCACGAAGTCGTTGCCGCCGAGCGCCTGGATCAGGTCCGCGCCCTCGGTGCCGACGAGGTAGTCGGCCTTCGCCGTCCCGCGCAGCAGACCGTTATAGCTGTCGGCCACCGACGCCATCGCAAAGCCGGTGTCGGTCGCGCCATCGGTATCGGCGATCCGGTATTCGACCGCGACCTGGCCGGTGAAGCCGGCCGCGAAGTGCACGACGATGAACTTCTCGCCGTTCCAGTCGACCACCTCCGCGGTGCCGCGCGGCACGCGCTGGCCGAGCGCGAGCGCATCCGCGTCATAGACGCCGTCGACGCCGACGAAGGTCGGGCGGGCGCGGTTCGGATTGTCAAGATCGTCGTCGATCACGCCGTCGCCGTCGTGGTCGGCCTGCTCGATGTCGTAGTCGTTCTTCAAGAGATCGGTGACGCGCAGCACCAGCGGTGCGTCGAGCGGCGTGACGAAGCCCTCGTCCTGGCCGACGGTCGGATCGTCGTTGCTCGGGACGATGATGATGTCGACATAGCCTTCCGCCGAGCCGTCGGCGTCGTCTGTCACCCCGTAGACGAAGCCTGAGCTCTGGCTCGCGTCCCGGTTCGGCGTGAACACGAGGTTGCCGTCGGCATCGAACTCGATGGTGCCGTTCAGCTTCTGGCCGGCATCGCCGCCGAACACCAGCGCATCCAGCGTCGTCGACAGCCGCCAGCCCAGGAAGCGCAGCGGGTCGCGGTCCACGTCCGTGTCGTTGGCGAGCAGTGCCGAAATCGGAATGACGGTCGGGATATCCTCGTTGACATAGATGACGTCGCGATGCGCGACCGGCGGCGCGTCGCCGACGTTCTCGAACCACATCGTGACGGTGGCGCCGTCGACCGCGCCCTCGTTGTCGCGGACGAGATAGCTGAACGACGCCTCGCCCCAAAAATCGGCATCCGGCGTGAAGATGATCGTGCCGTGGTCGGTGACCTCGATATCGCCATGCACCGCGTTGCCGGCGCTCTCGAACTGCACCGCGAAGCCTTCGATGTCGCTGTCGTTCTTGAGCAGATCGATGATCGGGATCTCGATCGAATGGTCTTCCGTGCCGCGCAGGATCGGCAGGCTCTGGTCGGTATAGCTGTCGTTACGGGCATCCGGCAGGTCGTTGACCGGCTGATAGGCCAGCGTCGCGCGGGCCCAGGCGGTTCCGCCGTGACCGTCGTCGACCTGATATTCGAACCAGGCATCGCCGTTGAAATTGGGCGTCGGCGTGAACAGGACGGTGTTGTTCTCGAGCAGAACTGCGTTGCCGCCATGGCTGTTGCGGACGGCGGTGAGCGTCATGGTCTCGCCGTCGTGCTCGATGTCGTTGGCGAGCAGCCGATCGGCACCGATCACGATCGGGTTGTCCTCGCGGATCGGATCGCCGTTGTCGGTGGTCTCGAACCGGTCGTCATGCAGCTCCGGCGGGTCGTTGACCGGCGTGACCGTGAAGTTGACCCGGCCCGTCGAAGTCGCCCCGCTGGGATCTGCGACGACATAGTCGAAATGCGCGCTGCCCCAGAAATAGGCGCGCGGGGTCACGTGGATCAGGCCGTCGGCGCCGATCGCCACGGTGACGTCCGCATTGGAGATCACCGACTGCACCGAGAGCCCGTCGTGATCGATGTCGGTGTCGTTGGCGGTCAGCGCGCCCGGATCGAGCGTGAAGGCGGTGCTTTCGAGCGTCGCATCGACGGTATCGTCATGCGCCACCGGGGCATCGTTGACCGCGGTGACCTGGATCGTCACCTTGGCCTCGGCCCGGCCGCCTTCGGGCGTGTTCGCGACATAGCTGAACTCGGCGGTGCCGTTGAAATTGGCGTTCGGCGTGAAAGTGATGTTGCCGTCGCTGGCCAGCGCCACCGTCCCGTTGACGGCCTGATAGACCTGACCGACGATCATGCGGTCGCCGTCGAGGTCGTTGGCCAGGAGCCGCTCGACGCGGATCACCAGTGAGCCGTCCTCGGCGACGGTAAAGCCCGTATCCGGATAGGCGGTCGCGACCGGGCGCACCTTGAGATCGACCGAGGCCGTGGCAAAGCCGTTATGGCCATCGGAGATCGTGTAGCTGATCGAGGCGGAGCCGTAATATCCGTTGGTCGCGGTGTAGTGGATGTTGCCCTGGGCATCGATCGTGGCAACGCCGGAACTGCCGGCATCGACGCCGACGATGGTCAGCGCATCGCCGTCGGCGTCGAAGTCGTTGCGAAGCAGGTCGGTCGCCTTGATGACGAGCTCGACGCCTGTCGTGACCGAGAAGAAGCCGTCACCGAGGGCGGTCGGGGCGCGGTTGCCGAGCAGCTCGCGCAGCGTCTCCTTGGTCCAGACCACGCCGTCGGCGAAGACGTAGCTCTCGATGCCCTTGGCGTCGGTCGAGAGCGCATCGAACACGGTCAGGCTGTCGGCACTGTTGCCGGTGAAGCGGATGACGACGGCGTCCGAGCCGCGATAGAGCTGCTCGACATGGGCTTCGGCCGAGGTGAAACCCGCAATCTGGATCCGGTCGGTGCCGCCCGTTCCGGAATCGACGACCGTGTCGTTGCCGGCCCCGCGCCCGAACAGATAGAGATCGTCGCCGGCAGCGCCCGAGAGCAGATCGTTGCCCGCCCGCGCGGCGAAGGTGTCGTTGCCGTCGAAGCCGTAGACGTTGTCGTTGCCGCTGCCGTCGATATCCGACAGCGCGCGGGCGCGCATCGCGTCGCGATTCCAGACCGTGCCGTCGGCGAAACGGACCGACAGGCCGAACGCCGGATTGTTGGACGGACTGAGGGCGTCGATCAGCACCACGCGGTCGCCCGCCCCCGCAAAGGAGAGCACGAGATCGTTGCTGTCGGGACCGGCGCGGACGGCGGAGACGACATCGGCGACGTTGTAGTCGGTCAGGCTCAGGACGTCCGTGCCCTTGCCGACCGCGTTGATGCGGTCGTCGCCGTCGCCGCGGCGATAGAGATAGGTGTCGTTGCCGTAGCCGCCGTCGACGAGGTCGTTGCCCTTGCCGCCCATCAGCGTATCGGCGCCGTCGGTGCCGATGATGATGTCGTTGCCGTCGGTGGTGAGGCTGGCGAGGATCGCCAGTTTCATGTCGGCGACGGTGTATTGCGTGCCGTCGGCGAGCGCGATCGTCTCGACCCCGGCGGAGTTGGCGGCGAGCGCGTCGACGATGACGATCTGGTCGGTCGTGCCGGCAAAACGGATCGCGACGTCGTCGCTGTCGGCGGCGATGCGGTGGAAGCTGACCTCCGCGGCGGTGTAGCCGCTGATCTCGAGGCGATCGGCCGCGGACGAGGCCTTGTCGTTGACGACATCGCTGCCGTCGCCACGGGCGAAGCGGTAGGTGTCGTTGCCGGCACCGCCCGACAGATGGTCGTTGCCGAGACCGCCGATCATGACGTTGTTGCCGGCATCACCGGTGAGCACGTCGTCGGCAAAGCTCGGCGCGCGCGCGATCAGATCGCTCGTTCCCCACACCGTGCCATCGGCAAAGCGGATCGATTCGATGCCGCCTGCGCCAAGCGCGCCCTCGAGGGTGATGCGCGCGCCGGTCGACTTGACGATCAGCGTGAAATCGGCCCCGTCCTCGCTCTGCGACACCGTGATGTCGTCGGGGACGATATCGGCCGCCAGCAGCAGCGTGTCGTTGCCGGATGTATCGGCAATGCGATCGTGGCCGCCATGCGCCGCGAAGCGGTAGGTGTCGTCGCCGGCACCGCCTTCGAGGCGGTCGTTGCCGGTGCCGCCGTCGAGGTCGTCGGCGCCGCCATTGCCGATCAGCAGGTCGTCGCCGGCGCCGCCCGCCAGCGTATTGTCGAGCTCGTCGCCGCGAATGACGTCGTCGCCATCGGTCGCCGCGCGGGCAAGCGCGATCAGGGTCGGCGCGGTCCAGACCGTGCCGTCGGCGAAGGTGACGCGCGAGACGCCCATGCCCGGCGTCGCCGGAGATCCGAGATCGACCCGGTCACCGCTGCCGATGATTTCGAGCACCAGATTGGCAGGCCCCCGCACGACGCGGATGTCGCTCGCAAGGATGCCGGCCGCGAAGCTCAGCGTGTTGGTGCCCGAGGTGTCGAGAATGACGTCCTGGCCGTCGCCGCGGGCGAACACATAGGTGTCGTCACCGCCGGCTCCCTGCAGCACATCATTGCCGGTGCCGCCGATCAGCGTATCGGCCCCCGCGCTGCCTTGCAGGGTGTCGTTCCCCGCCTTGCCGTCGAGGGTGACGGAGTTGCCCTGGAAGCTTGCGGGAACCGCGAGCACGTCGTCGGCGCCCGATCCCTGCAGGGATCGCGTCAGCACGTCGTTCCAGGTCCAATTGGTGCCGTCGGCAAAGGCGATCGTCTCGATGGCGCTGGCGCCGTCGAGCGCGCCGGTCACGCGAATCCGGCCCCCCTCGTTGTTGATCCGCAATTCGACGTCGCGGCCGATCTGCACGACGCTGACGTCGGCCGCCGCGATTCCAGCTGCGAATTCCAGGCGGTCGCTGCCGCCGAGATCGGAGATGCTGTCGCGGCCGTCGCCGCGCGCGAAGCGGTAGACGTCCGCGCCGGTGCCGCCGGACAGCTGATCGTCGCCCAGGCCGCCCTCGAACAGGTCGATGTCGGTCGTAAAGCTGCCGTCGCCGTAGCCGGTGATGACGTCATCGCCGGAGCCGCCGGACATGATGTCGCTGCCGCCGCCGCCGATGATCTGGTCGTTGCCTTCCTGGCCCGCGATCAAATCATTGCCGAGGCCGCCGTCGATCACATCGTTGTCGGCGCCACCGGCCAGCCGGTCATTGCCGCCGAAGCCGCTGATGACGTCATTGCCGCCATTGCCGAAGATGCGGTCGTCGAGCGCGCTGCCGTTGAGGACATGGCCGGCATCGTCGTCGTTGATGCTGATCGAATTGTCGATCGCGATCGGAACGCCGTCGAAATTGGCCGCGGTCAGCGTCGTGGCATTGACGCCGAGCAGGCGTACCAGCTCCTGGTCGGGCCCGGAACTGGCCCGCATCATGACGACCGCATCGCTGCCCGATCGCGCCAGGAAGATGCTGCCGCCCTCGAACGGATTTGGATTGCTCGTCATCAGGCGGATGACGTCGCCGCCGGCGCCCGCCTGGAAATCGGTGATGACGTCGGCGACGACCGGCGCCGCGCCCTGCCGCACCGGCAGGTAGTAATAAGTGTCGCGCCCGGCGCCGCCGGTCAGCGTGTCGACGGAGCTGTCGGCGGAAATGTCGCCGAACTGATCGTTGCCGGCACCGCCGGACAGGGTGTCGGCCCCCTCGCCGCCCCTCAGGTAATCGTCGCCTGTGCCGCCGGTGAGCACATCATCAGACGCACCGCCGGCCAGGAAATCGCCGGTGACGGCGACATCCTCGACCAGACGGCCGCGCACGTCGGCCAGCGACAGCGTCACTCCGTCGGCTGCAATCTCGAAGGCGTCGACGAGATCGGCGACGCCGCTGCCGAGACCATTGCGCACGATGATGCGGTCGGCGCTTCCGGCGAAGCGGATGACCAGGTCCTGGCCGACCGCGCCGAAGCGGATCTGCGACAGGCCATAGCCTTCGATCCGCAACGTATCGTTCGTCGCGTCGCCGCCGTCGGTGATCGTGTCGTTGCCGTCGCCGAGCGCGAACACGTAGGTGTCGGCACCGGTGCCGCCCGACAGCGCATCGCTGCCGAGGCCGCCGACAAGACGATCGTCTCCCGTCCCGCCATTGAGCGCGTCGTCGCCGGCGCCGCCGAGCAGCAAATCGTTGCCGCCGAGGCCGGCGAGATTGTCGTTGCCGCCGCGCCCGTCGAGACGGTTGGCGTCGCTGGTTCCGGTCATGGCGTCGGCGACGTCCTCGCCGATATACGACTGGTCCCTCAGGTCGTTCAGCGACCAGACGGTGCCGTCGGCGAAGGCAATGCTTTCGATGACGTTGCCCGTATTCGCGATCACATCGGTGAGCTTGAGCTCTTCGCCGGTGTCGCGAATCCGCAGGACGAAGCTGCGCCCGTCCGGCGAGGTGACCTTGATGTCGCCGGGCGCGACGCCGGCACCTATCTCGACGCGGTCGGTCCCGCCGGTGTCGGTGAGCGTGTCGCTGCCGTCGCCGCGGCCCCAACGATAGACATCGTCGCCTTGTCCGCCATTCAGCGTGTCGTTGCCGGTGCCACCGACCAGAATGTCGGCGCCGTTGGCTCCGGTCAGGATGTCATCGCCGGCTTCGCCGAGCAGCGTGGCCGCGCCGAAGGCGATCAGGTTGTCGTTGCCCGCTCCGCCCGCGAGGGTCTCGCCGTTCGTGGTGCCGAGGATGATGTCGGCGCCCGCAGTCGACGTCTTCCAGCGCGCCGCGATGTCGGCGAAAGTCCAGACGGTGCCGTCGGCAAAGGTAAATGTCTCGATGGCCCTGCCGTCGCTGGCCGAGCCGTTGTTGATGGTGATGCGGTCGTCGCTGTTGCGGAAGGTGACGACGAGCGTCGAGGAATTGCCGACCAGCGCGACCTTGACGTCGGCGGGGCTGATGCCGGCGCCGAATTCAATCCGGTCGGTTCCATTCGCGTCGGTGATGGTGTCCTGACCATCGCCGGCCGCGAAGCGATAGACGTCGTTGCCCTGGCCGTCGACCAGATTGTCGTTACCCTTGCCGCCGACCAGGATGTCGTTGCCGGCATCGCCGTTGATGGTGTCGTTGCCGCCATTGCCGTTCAGCGTATCGTTGCCGTTGCCTCCGGAGATCACATCGTCGCCGGCACCGCCGCGGATGAGATCGTCGCCGTCGAGGCCGGACAGGACGTCGTTGCCGATCGCCGAGCTCGGAACGGCTTGCGTACGCGTGAGGCTGACATTGTCGAGGGAGGCGCCGACGCCGTCCTGGTTGCCGGTGCCGCGGAAGCTGAGCTGATTGGTGCCGGCGGCTGCCGTCACCAGAACGCTGGAGCGCACCATCGCGGGGCCGGTGCTGTTGAAGCTCGCGACCACCGTGCCGTTCCACAGCACGTCGAACGAGCCGTTCCAGTCCCAGGTGCGGTTGGCGTGGTCGAACTGCAGCAGGAGCGTCTCGCCCTCGGTGAGACCGGTCACATCCTGTGCGATCTGAACGTTGGTGCCGCCAGAGCCCGTCCCGTCGAGATCGAGCCAGTAATTGCCGTTGGTCGCGGTGACGCCATTGTAGCCGGACGTCATCTGCTCGATGCCCAGCGTCGTCCCCGGCTGCGTGCTGTTGATCCGGCTCCAGCCCGGCAACGTCGTTGCCGAATAGCCCCAGCTTTGCGGGCTGGCATCTGCGGCAAGCTGCTCGAAGCTGCCGTTGACGAGCAGGTTGGCGCCGACCGGCTGCCACTGCACCGATCCGCCGCCGTTGATGTCGTCCGCGCCGGCCGTGCCGGTCAGGTTATCGCTGCCGGCGGTACCGACCATCTGCGCGCCGGAGGCCGAACTCGTGATCGTGGGCCGGTTCGAATAGGTCAGTTGCGCCTCGATGTCGGCGGCGCTCCACACTGTGCCGTCGGCAAAACGGACCTGCGAGATCACGGCATCGTGGGCATAGCGCGAGACCCAGACGCGATCTTCACTGCCGGCAATGGACAGATAGTAATTGCCCGAGAGATCGGAGGCGTCCGACAGGACTCTCACCTGCGCCGGATCGATCGTCGCATCGAACTCGATGACGTTGACATCCGAGCCGTGGACGGAATCGTTGATCCAGTCCTCACCGAAGCCGGCAGAGAAGCGGTAGGTATCGCTGCCGAGGTCGCCATACAACTGGTCGGAGCCGGTCCCTCCGACCAGGACGTCGCCACCGTCATAGCCGATCAGGGTGTCGTTGCCCCCGCCCCCTTCGATGACGTCGGCGTTGATCGAGCCATACATGGTATCGTTGGTCGCGCCTCCGACGATCGGAATGCCGCCTTGATAGGGATGCTCGATCAGGCTCCAGCGCGCCCTGATGTCGTTGGAATTCCAGACCGTGCCGTCGGCAAACGTGATGTCGAAGTCGGCGGAGCCGAAGCCGCCGCCCCAGGTGATGCGGTTTTCGGTCCCCGCGACGCGCAGGATCACGTCGGCATAGGTAATGTCGCCGTTATAGCCGGCCTCGTGCTCGATGATGATGTCGCTGGACGAGATGGAGGCGTCGAAGACGATGTGGTTGACCTCGGAGCCCCACTCGTAGATCTGATCCTGGCCGAAGCCGGCCGAGAAGCGGTAGGTGTCGGCTCCCTGGTTGCCCTGCATCTGGTCGTCGCCGGTGCCGCCGTCCAGGATATCGTCCCCGGTGGAGCCGTTGAGGATGTCGTCGCCGCCAAAGCCCTTGAGGGTGGACGCGACGCCGTAATTGGGCTCGAGCTTGTCGGAGCCGCTGGTTCCGAAAACGTCGGTGCCCTGGTCGCCCTGCAAGTTGACGCCCAGCCACGGCGCGGCGAGCGAGGCCATGTCGTCATATGTCCAGATCGTGCCGTCCGCGAAATGGATCTCGGTGGTCGCATGCAGCCCGTTCAGCATGATCTGGTCGGTGCTGCCGTCGATCGTCAGCAACATGCTCGGCGGGTAACCGTCTCCCTCGAAGGTGAGATGGACATCCGCCGCGGCAATCGTTGCGTCGAACTCGATGACGTCGGTGTCGTCCGCATAGTACGGCGTGACGTAAACCGTGTCCGAGCCAAATCCAGCCGAGAAGCGATAGATGTCGTTGCCGTAGCCCGCGTCCATCTCGTCGTGGCCGGCACCGCCGATCAGGATGTCGGCGCCGTCGCCACCGTTCAGGATATCGTTGCCGGCGCCGCCGATGATGGTTTCGTTTCCGGCGTCGCCGTCGATACGGTCGTCCAAGGCGGTGCCGGTCAGCGTCTGATCGGTCGTGTCGCCCTGGATCACGCTGCCCGGCAGCGCCACGGCGGCGGCAACGAGCTGGTCGCGGGTCCAGATCGTCCCGTCGTCGAAACGGACCTCATCGACACCGGCGGTTTCATCGGCATAGGCGCTGCCGATCGTGATGGAATCGTCCGAGTTGACCGATCTCAGGATCAAATCGCCGTACTGCGAGAAATAGACGGCAATGTCGGAGACCGCGATGGTGGAATCGAAAACGATCGCGTTGGTCGCGCCAGCGTCGCGGAAATCGTTGATGACATCGTTGCCGAAACCGGAGGAGAAACGATAGGTGTCCGAGCCGGTATCGCCGATCAGAAGATCGCTGCCTGCGCCGCCATCGAGGATGTCGTCGCCTTCCGCGCCCCACAGGAAATCGTCGCCGGCACTGCCGGTCAACGTATCGTTGCCGCCACCTCCATTGAGGGAATCGCCGTAGGACGTGCCGATCAGCGTGTCGTCCGAGATCGCACCCTGCACGTTGATGCCGGGCGCCGGCACCGCGGCGTTGATGATGTCCGCCAGCGTCCAGGTCGTCCCGTCCGCGAAGCGGATGCCGGCAATGCTCTGATAGGGATCGGTCGCCAGCGTGTATCGGACCTCGATGACGTCCTCGGTGCCCTTTACGTGCACCAGCAAGTCGTCGGTGAGACCGCCGCCCTCATACCGGTCATAGGGACGCAGCAGCTCGATGTCGTCAGGAGTCAGGCTGGAATCGAACTCGATCCAGTCGAGGCCGATATCGCCGGTGTCGATCGTGTCGTGGCCGAAGCCAGCCGAGAACCGATAGACGTCGGCGCCCGCGCCACCGGACAGGAGATCATTGCCGGTCCCGCCGCTCAGGGTGTCAGCGCCGTCGCTGCCATAGAGGCGATCGTTACCCGCGCCGCCGAGGAGCGTATCGTCGCTGCCATGGCCTTCGAGCAGGTCGTCCTTCGCCGATCCGTTCAGCGGGTTCGGAATCGGCATATTCGACGGGGAGATGGACGTGTTGTCGGGGATGCTGACGGCGCGGGCCAGCATCTGCTGCCTGTCGAGCACGGTGCCGTCGGCGAAACGGATCTGCTGAATCGTATCGAGATCGGCGATCGTGATCCGGTCGTCGCTGCCGGCAAAGCGCAGCCGGGCCTGACCGAAATCGGAGTTGCCGTTGCCGTCGGTCGAAACATAGGCTTCCAGCACGAAATCGTCGATCGAGAGCGAGGAATCGAACTCGATGACGTTGTTGCCGCCGTTCGAGGTCGATTCGTCGATCGTGTCCTGGCCGAAGCCCGCGGAGAACCGGTAGGTGTCCGCGCCGGCACCGCCAGTCAGCAGATCGTTGCCGGCGCCGCCGGTCAGGACGTCGTTATAGGCGCTGCCCGTCAACTGATCGTAGCCGCCGCGGCCATCCAATATGGCGCCAGTCGCATAGGCTGACGCATTGAGGAATTCGGCGGCGTCGGTCCCGACGATGCCGTTGCCGAGCACCGCTCCGATCTGGGTCAGTCCGCTGCGGTCGTTGGCGTCGGCCAGAGCGAGCATGTCGGTGTAGTTGAGCGTGCTGCCGTCGGCGAAGCGCAGCAGCTCGATCCGGCTCCAGTCGGTATCGATGCCTCGCTGGACCGTGATCCTGTCCTCGGTCCCCACGATGGCGATGATCAGATCCTGACCGTTGCTGGCGCGCGTCAACGAGAGGTCGGCGGCGGTGATGCCGGCCCCGAACAGAATCGTGTCGTTACCGTAGTTCCAGTCGCTGATGACGTCCTGGCCGTCGCCGCGGTTGAACACATAGGTGTCGTTGCCGGTGCCGCCCCGCATCCAGTCATTGCCGGTGCCGCCGATCAGGATATCATCGCCGTCGCGGCCATCCAGGATCGTGTCGTCGCCGGCACCGCCCGATATCGTATTGGCGAACTGGTCCCCGGCAAAAATGTCGTCGCCGCTGGTCGGCGCCAGCGAGCGGTCGAGCAGTTGCGCATAGCTGAGCGTGCTGCCGTCGCTGAAGCGCAGCAACTCGATCCGGCTCCAATCGGTATCGATACCGCGCTGGATCGTGATCTTGTCTTCGGTTCCCGCGATGGCGATGACCAGGTCCTGGCCGCTATTGGCCTGCGTCACCACCACATCGGCGGCCGTGATGCCGGCACCGAGCTGGATGGTGTCGTTGCCGTAATTCCAGTCGCTGATGGTGTCCTGACCGTCACCCCGGTTGAAAACATAGGTGTCGTTGCCGCTGCCGCCACGCAGCCAATCGTTGCCGACCCCGCCGATCAGGGTATCGTCGCCTTCACGGGCATCCGAGATCGTGTCGTTGCCGACCCCGCCCGAGATCGTGTTGGCAAACTGGTCGCCTGCGAACGTGTCGTTGCCGACCGTCGGCATCAGCGACCGATCGACCATCTGCGTGTAGCTGAGCGTGCTGCCGTCACTGAACCGCAGCTGCTCGATCCGGTTGTAGTCGGCGCTGAGGCCGCGCTCGATCGTGATCTTGTCTTCGGTCCCAACGATGGTGATGACGAGGTCCTGGCCGCTGTTGCCTTGCGTGACAACGACGTCGGCGGCCGTGATGCCGGCACCGAACTGGATGGTGTCAGTCCCGTAGTTCCAATCGCTGATGGTGTCCTGACCGTCCCCGCGGTTGAACACATAGGTGTCGTTGCCGCCGCCGCCGCGCAGCCAGTCGTTGCCGGTCCCGCCCGTCAGGGTGTCGTTGCCGTCACGGGCATCCGCCACCGTATCGTTGCCGGCGCCGCCCGACAGCGTGTTGGCCGAATTGTCGCCGTTGAGCGTGTCGTCGCCCCAACCGCCTTGAACGGGGGTCGCACCGGTGGCGGCCAAGGTCTGGTTGGCGACCACGGTGAACGCAGCACCGGCAAAATTGACGCTGGTGAGGCTCGCCGGCGAGACATTGTCCAGCCGCAACAGCAGCCGCGCGTCGGCAAAGCTCTGCGTGCCCTGCTCCGCGAAATAGATCAGCGTGTCGGAGCCGGCCGCGCGCGCCAGCAGCGTCCCGGACATTCCCTCGGCGATGGCGATGTTGAGACTGTCGCCGGCGTCGCCGCTCTTGAAATTGGTGACGACGTCGACCCGATCACCCCAACGCGACAGCGGCACGAACACGTCGTATCTGTTCTGGGCGGCTGCACCGGCGAGCTCCCGCGCGAACAGGCCCGAGCCGATCTGCTCGACCGTCCCGACCGTCGACGGATCGACGCCGGAGCCTTGCAGAGTGGCGACCGAGAGGATCTGGACCCGCTGGTCGTTGGTCGCGCCGCCCGTGGCCGCGCCAAAGCCGTACCAGACGTCGGAATCGCCTCCGAAAAGGCTGCCGACGACGTCATAGGTCTTACGTCCGATCAGCGTGCCATCGACGTTGTAGCTGAAGGTCTTGCTGGCCGCGTCCCAGCTGATGACGACATCGTGCCAGGCCGCATCCTCGAGCTGGCTGAAGTCGTGCCGCGGATCGAAATTGTCGTCGCCGGTCTGGCCGTTGACGACGAACTGGCTGAAATCGGTCGCCTGCCCCCAGGTGTCGAAAATGATGCCGAACGAGCCGGAGACCAGCGCGCCCATGCCGCCGCCGCCCGACCCCGTCAGCTCGCTTGCGCTCTTGTTCTGGACGGCGAAGGACAGGCCGTCGGCGCCGCCCTCGTTGGCGCCGAAGAACATCTTCGTGGTCCAGACCACGTTCTGCGCGAGGTCGATGCTGCCCCAGACCGCACCGGCCCTGCTGCCGACTTCCGGCGTCAATTGATAGGTGCCGCTGCCGAGCTCACTGGCGGAGCCGACCACGGCAAGGCCGGTGGTCGGCCGCGAGACGGCGTCGTAACGGGCAAGGCCGATAGTCGAGGATCCCTGCGATCCTCCGCCGCCGGAGCCCGAGCCTGCGCCCGCGAACACCGGGTCGGCGAACGGATCCGCCGACGGATTGCTCGGATGCAGCACGTGCTCGGCCGCGTCGGGCGTGAGCGCACGCGCGAGCAGTGTCGCCGCGCTCCATTGCGTGCCGTCGTTGAAGCGTACGACGTCGATCGGCGGCGCGCTCGCGATGGCCTGGCCGACGATCGTCAGCCGGTCGTCGCTGCCGACGAAGCGCAGCACGAGATCGTTGCCGTCCCTGACGACCACGACGTCGCTCGGCACGATCCCGCTGTTCAGGCGCAGCGTGTCGCTGGAGGTGGTTGCGTTCGCGGCCTCGCGGATGGTGTCGCGGCCATAGCCACGGCCGAAGACGTAGGTGGTGTCGCCGATGCCGCCGGCGAGCACGTCGTCGCCCGCGCCGCCGTCGAGGGTGACCGCGACGTCGAGCTGCGGACCGAAATCGATGGAATCGGCGCCCGCACCGGTCGACGCCGCCGCGTGCGAGACGATGTCGGCGAGCTGCCAGACCGTACCGTCGGCGAACTCGAACTGCTCGATCCCATAGTCGGTCGCGCTGTTGCCGGCGCGGAACATGTCCTTGATCGTCAGGCGGTCGTCGCTGCCGACGAGGCCGATCACGAGGTCGTTCGGCCCGACCGAGAGGAAGCGGATATCGCTCGGCAGGATACCGGCCGCGAAATGGACCTTGTCGACCTTGGACGCATCGCTGGTCTCGACATCGGCGATCGTGTCCTGTCCGTCGCCGCGGCCGAAATAATAGAGATCGGCGCCGCTGCCGCCTTCGAGCAGATCGTCGCCCTTGCCGCCGGTGATGACGTCGGCACCGCGTCCGCCTTCGAGGTGGTCGTTGCCGAGACCGCCGGAGATCGCCGTGCCGATGTCGGGACTGGCGAGATCGGAGGGAACGATGATGTGGTCGTCGCGGTCGGTCGAGGCGATCGCAGCGGCCAGGGTCCGGTAGCTGAGGCTGCGGCCGTCGGCAAAGACCACTTTCGCGATCACAGGATCGATGTCGCCGTCGGGATCGACCAGCGTGACGCGGTCGTCGGTGCCGTTGATCGACAGCACGATGTTGCCGTCGGCATCCCGCGTCGCGACGATGTCCTCCAGTGCGATACCGGCGCCGAAGACCAGCGTTCCCTTGCCGTCGGCCGAACCGTTGCTCTCGATGCGATCCTGCCCGTCGCCGCGTCCGAACCGGTAGACGTCGTCGCCGCCGCCGCCGACGATGACGTCATCGCCCGCGCCGCCGCTGAACGTCTCGCTGCGTGCGGAGCCGACGATGCGGTCGTCCTGCCAGGTCCCGAAATCGGCCGCCATGTCGCGGAGCTGGTCGAGCGTGAACGAGGTGCCGTCGCTGAAGCGAACCGCGTCGACGCCGTTCCAACCCCAGACGTAGCGCAGCACGATCTGATCGGTCGAGTCAGCGAAGGACAGCACCAGCTCGTTCCGCGCCGGGTCGATCTGCGAGACGCGCAGCTCGTCGGGCCGGTAGCCGGTGATGGCGAGCGTGTCGTTGCCGGAGGCGTCGTCGATCACGTCGCGGCCGTCGCCGCGCGTGAAATTATAGGTGTCGTCGCCGGCCCCGCCGCTCAGCAGGTCGTCTCCCGCGCCGCCGGCGATGATGTCCGCACGGCCGCTGCCGACGATGATGTCGCTTCCCGCGCTCGACTGCCCCGCGATCGCCGCCTGCACCAGCGCGGCGCCGCTCCAGGTGACGCCGTTGGCGAATTCGATGTTCGGCAGGCTGCCGTTGCCAAGCGCGCCCCGGACGATCAGCTGGCTTCCCGACGAGAAGGAGACGATGAGGTCGGTCGAGTCGGTCGCGACCAGCCGTACCGTGGCATCGCTGGAAGCGTAGGCCGAGAACACGACGGTCGCGCTGGTCACGCCAGGAGGCATCTCGACGCTGTCGATGCCTTCCGAGGCGCCGATGACGACGTGGGAATCCTGAGCCAGGATGAGGCGGTCGTGGCCGGCGCCGGGATGCAGCGTGCTGGCGGCCGGCAGCTCCCGGAGGTCGACGAGGTCCTGGCTGGCGTTCGACAGGCCGTCGCGGATGATGCCGCGCACGTCCTCGATCGACAGCGTGGTGCCGTCGGCGAAAACGAAGCTCTCGACCGGCCTTGCGCTATAGCCGGACAAAATGGCGAGCCGGTCGGTGCCGTTGCCGATCGAGATCAGCAGATCGCCGTCGATGTTGCTGAAATGGACGAGGTCGGAGGTAATGCCTTCGCCGAACACGACCTTGTCGACGCCGCCGGCGTCGTCAACGCTGTCACTGCCGTCGCCGATGCCGAACTTGTAGGTGTCGTTGCCGAATCCGCCCTCGAGCGCGTCCTGGCCGGCCCCGCCCGACAGCGTATCGTTGCGATTGTCGAAGCCGATCAGATGGTCGTCGCCGGCGGTGCCGGTCAGCATGCGATCGATGATGGCTTCAATGGACAGAATCCGCCCGTCGGCGAACTCGAACTGCTCGACACGGTTGGTCGACAGCCCGTTGACGATGGTCAGGACATCGAGGCCGCTGCCGAGGTCGATGACGAGATCGCTGCCGTTGCGGCTGACGACGATGTCCTCGAAGCGGACGGAGGCGCCGAACACCACGCGATCGACGATGCCCGCCGTGTCAGGCCGCTCGATGATGCGATCGAAGCCGTAGCCGGCCGAGAAGGCGTAGGTGTCGGCGCGGTTGCCGCCGTAGAGCGTGTCGTCGCCCTGCCGCCCGTCCAGCACGTTCTCCTGCTCGAGCAGGCCCGTAATGATGTTGTCGCCGCGGTTGCCGCCGGCGATCTGGAGCAACTGCTCGACGTCCGAAATCTTGATGGTCGAGCCGTCGAAGAAGCGGAACAGCTCGACGCCGTCCTCGGCGTCGCGGAACTGGTTGCGGATGCGCAGCGTGTCGCTGCGGCCGGTGATCGAGATCAGGAGGTCGTTGCCGTCCTTGGTGAAGACGACGTTGTCGCGGGTGATGCCGCCGCCGAACTGGACGACGTCGTCCACCGGCACGTGCACGCCGCGCCGGTCCGACCAGCTCGCGCGCACGCGGCGGTCGACGATGACGTCCTGGCCGTAGCCGGCGTCGAACTTGTAGATGTCGCCGCCGTCGCCGCCGATCAGCGTGTCGTTGCCGCCGCGCCCGTCGAGCGTTTCGGCGAAATTCGAGCCGGTGATGGTCTCGTCGCCGTTGGTGCCGACGAGATCGATGTCCTCCGGGTTGACGTCGAGGAACGACACCGTGCGGTCGGTGAAGACCAGGCTCTCGACCGCATTGGTCTGGCCGTCGTCGCGCACATACTGGTTCTCCAGCACGAAGCGCTGGCCGGTGGCGCGGACGGTGATGATGAGGTCGAGCGCGGTGCGGGAGAAATCGACGTCGGTCGAGGCGATGCCGGAGAGCACGAGCTGATCGTTGCCCGAGCTGTCGAGGATGGTGTCGTTGCCCTCCCCGACCGCGACGTAATAGACGTCGTTGCCGCCGAAGCCGACCAGGCGGTCGTCGCCGGCGCCGCCGTCGATCGAATCGGACAGTTCGTCATAGCCGTAGATGGTGTCGTTGCCGGCGGTCTTGGCGATGTCGACGTAGTGCTGGGCCAGCTTGAATCCGGTCCACACCGTGCCATCGCCGAACTTGATGTCCTCGATGACGTTGATGAAGCCGAGGATCGGAACGGTGGCGAGGAAGTCCTGCAGCACGATTTCGTCGGTCGTGCCCTTGATGCGCATGCGCAGCGTATCGGTTGCGCCGTCGCGCAGGAAGTCGAGGTCGGTCCAACGGATCTCGTCGATGAATTGCAGCTTGTCGTGCTGCGGCGGATCGAACAGGCCGGGAATGGAATTGTCGAGCACGACGTCGCGGCCGTAGCCGCGGCCGAAGATGTAGGTGTCGTCGCCCTCCTTGCCGGACAGGAAGTCGTTGCCGGCGCCGCCGTCGAGCGTATTGGCATTGATCATGCCGTAGATCGCGTCGTCGTTCGCGGTCTTGGCGTTCTCCAACACCATCTGCACGATCGCGGTGAAATCGAGGCTGGAGCCGTCGTCGAAGACGAAACGCTCGATCAGGTTCGGCGCGACATAGTCGAGCCCGTCGCTCGACCCGAGCGCGTCGGAGAACAGGCCGAGGCCGGTCTTGATGCCGGCGAACTGGCCCTTGATGACCAGTGTGTCGCCGGTCGGATTGCCGTTGTCGTCGAGGAAGACGATCAGCAGATCCGGGCTTTCGCCGTCGCGGATCAGCTTCAGGTTCTCGAGCTTGATACCGCCCTTGAAGCTGAGCACATCGATGCCGGCCTTCACAGGCCCGAACGAGAAATTGCCGAGATCGTCAATGACGTCCTGCCCGTCGCCGGCCTGGAAGACGTAGATGTCCCCGCCGGCGCCGCCGCTCATATAGTCGTTGCCCTTGCCGCCCCAGAGGATGTCGGCCGAGCCCGAGCCCATCAGGCTGTCGTTGAACTGGCCTGCGGCACGCTCCCTGTCGAGCACCTCCATCGACATGCGGAAGCGGTCCCAGGCGACGCCATCGGCGAACACGATGGCGCTAACGCCGGAATCGACCCGCTTGCCGTTGCTCAGGAGCTCGTTGTTCTCGCCGAGGAACTGGTCGGTCAGGCGGATGGTGTTGGTACGGCCGCGGATCTGCAGGATCAAGTCTTCGCCGTCGCGGATCGCCTTGACGTCGGTCGACAGCACGTCGGTGAGACGCAGCTCGTCGCTGTCGCCAAAGTCCTTGTCGTCGATGACGTCGTCGCCCGAATTGCGCCCGACGAAATAGTAGTCGGCACCTTTGCCGCCGCGCAGTGTCTGGTTGCCCGCGGTCATGTAGAAATAGTCGGTGGAATCGGTGCCGTTGACGATGACGTCGCCGGCGGCATGGGTGATGATGCGCTCGTCGCTGATCCCGAGCGCATGCGCCACGCCGCGGATGTCGAGATCGACGCCGACGGTCTCGAAGGCCGGCAGCATCATCTGCATGATGAAGGCCTGGTTGACCGCGAGCGTGGAGCCGCCGAGATTGCCTTCGCCGGAGGGATGATAGTCCGGATAGACCTGCGCCAGGATGCCGTTCCACTGCGCGAGGTAGTCGAACACGGCATCATCCGTGTTGGCCGCCGGCGCGCCGGCGAAGATCGCCTCGAACATCGGGGCGAGCTCGCGATTGGTCGTCGGCTTGTAGCCGTCTGTGGCAGCGTCGTAAGTGACCCCCTGGAAGAAATCCTTCAGGCCGCCCTGCATCGCGATGCGCACCGCGTAACGGCGCGAGGTCGCGATGTACTCGGTCATGACCGGCTGCAGCATGTCGATCATGGTCGCGATGCCGGAGACGTAATGCGCCGGGTCGGTGGACAGGTTGGCGCTGCCGCCGGGTCCGACCGCATAGGCGATGTGCCCGGTCGCATTGTCGAGCTGCGCCGTCAGCATTTCAGGATGGAAATCGATGCCGCCGAGCGAGGTCGCGAAGTGGAACTGCGCCGGCGTCAGCATCTCGACGCGGTAGGTCGAATTGTCGGTCGAGTTCACCTCGTCGAGCGTCGCGAAGTCGATCGCGTAGTTGCGCAGGTTGAATTCGCGGCTGTCGCCGGTCTTCCATTCCAGTTGCAGCGCGCGGTCGAGATTGCGCGCCCAGACGTAGAACGTGCCGTCCTGGTCGGTCACCTTGACGGTGTAATCGACGGCGATGCCGTCGGTGAAGCGCACGCCGATCTTGTCGACGGGAAGGTTGGCATAGGGGTTGAAGCCGAGCTGCTCGGTGCGCCACGCGGTGCCGGTGGGATGGGCGAGCGCGAGGATGGCGTCCTTGCTGGCGTAGCTGGTGGCGGCATCGGAGGCGAGCTTCCAGCTGCCGTCGGCCTGCTTGATGCCGTAGTCGAGGATGACGGCGCGCCCGTTGACGACGCTCATCAGATAGGGCGCTGCATCGCGATCCGTCAGCGCGGCGTCGCGGTCGGACGGCGACCAGGTCTGCTCAACGCGCCAAGCCGCGCCCGAGGCGGCGGCCTGCGCCAGCACGTCCTGCATCGTCGCGCGCGCGATCGGCTGTCCCTGCGCGTCCAGCACCGGCGCGCCGGAGGCGAGCGTCCAGTAGCCGCCCTGGGAATCCTCGACATAGACGCCGCGGTCCAGCAGCACGGCCTTGCCGGCGGCATCGGTGCCGACCAGCACCGGCGTCAGCTCGCGCGTCTGCTCCAGCGCCTCGCCCCAGGCGCCGAGCACGTCGCCGACCTGCGCCACCAGCGTGCGCAGCTTCGGCGTCGTCATCGCTGCCGCCGTGGAGCTCACGAGCTCGCCGAACGCGATGTCGTTGGCGGCGGCGACTGCAAGGTTGGTCACGCGCCCAAAGCCCTTGACGTCGAGCGTCGAGCTCGACTGCCAGGCCGCCCGGCCGGCCTCGCCGGCATATCTGGTGTCGGTGTCGTTCGAGGCCAGGATGGCGTCGAACATGTGCCTGACGGGACCGCTCTGGAAGGTGACGTCGCCGACGCCGGTCAGCCGCGCGCCGTTGGGCGTGGTGATGTCGATCGCGGTGACGCCGAGATCGATTGTGATGATGCCGAGCTGATCGAGCGTCTTCAGCTCGCCCGTATCGGTGATGCCGTCGCGGTCATAATCCTGCCAGACCTTCAGCTCGGACCACAGCACGTCCGCGGCCGTGATCTTGCCATCGCCATTGGAGTCGAGCTGCGAGAGCTGGGCGAAGCCAGACCGCCCGACGCCACCGAACATCTCCGAGATGTCGTCGATACCGCCATTGCCGTTGACGTCGCGAACCAGGAAGCCGTCGTCGCCCTTCAGCCAGCCGGTGCGCTCGGCGAACAGGTCGTTGTCAATATCGAAATAGACTTGCCCGGTGGCAAGCTCGGTCGTCTCGATGCCATCGCCGTCCAGGTCGATCACCAGCGGATCGGCGTCGTTGGACCATCGCATGCCTTCCGCAAACCGCGCCGCCGCCGCGGACAGCGTCAATGCCTGGTCGACCAGCGCCATGCCGCCATACTGCGCGGCCAGCGCCATGCCGATCACGCCGACCAGCGGCTGAACCTGCTCCATGAGGTCGGCGAGCGGATTGACCGCCTTGAACACCATGCCGAGGTCGCCTTCGCCGGCAAGTTCGGCCTGGTGCTGACCGATGAAGCTGCCGACCAGATCGAAATTCTCGACCTTCATCCAGCCCTTCAAGATGCCCTGCGCGTCCAGCGCCTGCTGCGCCTTGTAGGCATCGCTCGACGTGCCGCCGAACACCGCCGTGAACAGCTGGTCGAACTGGTTGGTCACATACATGTCCAGCCCGCCATTGGCGTTGGGCCGGAACACGTAGGTCATCCAGGGGAACAGATCGTCGAAATACACCGAGCGCGCCGGATCGTATTTTCCGTTCTCGTCCAGGGAGTTGTAGAAATTGGCCATGCCGATGGTGGCGCCGAGAAGTCCGCCGAACGCGGCAAGACCCGCGATGCCGCCTTCGGCGTCGCCGCCCGTGAGCGTCAACCCATAGAATTTGAGGACGTCGTGGTGTTGCGCGTCCTTGATGACGGTATTGGCCGAATACCAGAAATTGTCCGCATTCTCCGCCGTATCTTCGACCTGGGTCGGCGTGGTCTTCTGGCTGCCGTCCGGATTGAGCACCGGATTGCCATCCTCGTCGAAAACCGGCTTTTCATAATAACCGCCGACGGCGTCGCCCCAGATGATGCCGCCGTTCGAGGTGTTGTAGATCCAGTCCTTGCCGAGGCCGCCGGCGGCGATGCCGCGGTCACCGCCGACGAGCAGAATGTCGTCGTTGCCCGCTCCGCCATCGACCGTGAGCGACAGCTCCTCCGCCGCTCTCGGCCCGTCCGGCTTGGAGGGATCGATGAGCTCGCCTGCGTCCTTGTGCCCGGCCCCGTAGTAGACCAAGAGGTCCTTGCCGTCGCCGCCCGAGATCTTGCCGAAACCGTCGTGATTGGCGGTGCCGAAGAAGCCCTGCTGGACGCCCAGGAGATTGGACAGATTGCCGCCGAAATAGACGTCGTCCTTGCTGGTGAGGATGACGTTCTCCGCGCCGCGGAAATGCAGCTCGGCCTCGGGCTTGAAGAACGCTCTCAAGAGCTTCAGCGCGACCGAGTTCGTCAGATCGACGATGCCGCCGGCGCCGCCGGAATTGTCCGCGACCGAGCCGTTGATCGTGATGACGCCATTGGTCCGCGCCTCGAACGAGACGGTGTCGAAATCCTGCTCGCCCAAAACCCCGCTCTTGGGAGCGCTGAGGTCGACGATGACAGGCAGCTTGCTGAGGTCATCGCTGATGGAGACGAAGTCGGCCCGCTCGCTCAGTTCCACGATGTCGATATCGATCATGATATCGCTGCTGACCTGACCGGTATTGAGGTCGCGCACGGTCAGCTTGATGCCCTTGCTCGTTCCGTAAGTGACGAGCTCGCCGGAGACGATCTGCAGGCCCTTCGCGGCGAGCTGATGCGTAACGGGATCCTCGACGCTGTAGTGAACCTTGTCGATATCGCCGGCTCCGATGAGACCGCGCAGATAGTCCAGGAAGCCCTGCACCATCGACTTGTCGAGGGTGTCGCCGACATAGATGTCGCTGCCGTCGTCCTGCGAACTGTGTACCTCGCCGATCTGGTCGACGAATTCGTCGTTGCCGGTGCCGCCGAGCACCATGTCCCGGCCGCCGCGGGAATAGACCACGTCGTTGCCGGCGCCGAGGATCAGCAGGTCGTTGCCGGACGTGCCGTGCACTTCGTCATCGCTCTGCGTGCCGATGTAGACATCGACATGGACCTGATCACCCTTGGTCGCGGGGATCTTGTCCTTGTAGGAGCGCTCGCTGAGCGTGATTTCGTCGTCGGTTGCAGACGTTGCAAGGTGATAGCGATCGAAGATCGATCCGGACGACGCTTCCCAGAAGGCGGCAAGCTTCTTGAGCGCCTCCTCGTCGACCTTGGAAGCCGCAAACCCGGTAATCCCCGTGATGAGCCGGGATATCACCGATGGGTTCGTCTCGGCGGACTGGCCGAAAAATGCCGCACGGAACGCGTCTTCATCAGTCGGGTTGACGCGATCAGGAGCATTCGGGACCCCGCCTGCCTTGATGACGTCGCCCCAAAGAATGCTGGAGAGATCAAGCGCCAACGCCGTCCTGTCGTCGGAGAGCGATATCGCGCCGTCCTTCGCACTGCCGTCTCCGCCCAGGACCCCCTTCGCTTCTGAATCCTCGACATCATAGATGGCCAACGCACCCGCATATTGGGTTGCGATGCGCGTCAACAGGGCGGTGACGTCCTTTGTGAAAATGCCTGCTGCCGCGTTGAGAAACCCGTCGAGAAACGAGATCGGCATGTCGAAGAAGGCATTGTGGTCGGGAAGGTTGATGACATAGCCAAGTTGCGACCAGTCATTGATCATGGCGCCGACGCCGGTATCGCCAAACGGCTTGGCGGCGTCAGTCCCTTCGTCGACGGCGGAATAAGCGATCGCGGTCTGCAGGATCGTCGTGTAATTCTGCTTGTCGTGCGCCAGACCGGAGATGTGGTTGCCGGCGGCTCCGGCCGCCTCGGCGAGTTTGTCGTCGTACAGTGCCCACAGACCGGGATTCGCGATCCGCTGGATCTGCCAATTCGCGGCAAACGAGTGAGCCTGCTTCGCCAGATCGGCAAACGTTAAGATCGTCAGCACCGATTGGCTGTGACGTGCGATCGGGTCAGGGTTGGTCCAACCAAACGTTTCCATGACCGTTTGATCGATATTCGCCTCGGCCGCCACCTGCCCGCCCGCAATCGAGCCTCCAAGTAGAGCAAGCAGCGAGCCCGCCAGAGGACCGACGAGGAAGCTGGCCAGAACGCCGAGGCCGATGCCCAATGCACCGGCGATGAGGCCGTTGCGAAGTCCGGCGTTGATCTCGTAGGCTGTAGAGATACCTTTGAAGACGTCGAAGCTCGGCTGGTGGATTTGCAGCTTGTTGAGAAGATCGAGCGTGAGAGTCGCGTCCGGCGGAATCTGGTCATCGGCATTCGCGGGATCAGCGTTCCAGTCAGCAACGGCTTTGGTGACGTGGTAAGCCAGCGTCGCGAGCGCGGCAACGCCGAAAGGCATATGGTCGAATCCGACGCCTGTCGAACCTGACAGGTAGGCCGCAAGTCCGGCCAATCCGCCGCCCAGGGAGTGACCGGTGACGATCGGCTTCAGTCCGCCGGTGTCGAAGATAGAGGCGTTGGCATTGCCGGTCTGCTGACGAACAAGCAACTCGTAATACTGGATGGTCTGGCCGGCCTGGCTGCCGAGCGCCCACCCGTTTCCAGTGGCGCCAGCACCGACGCCCCAACCGTTCCAGATGTCTCGCAGCGAGCTGTTGCCGCCCGTCTCGTCATAGTCTGTTCCCCGGTAAGCGATGACGATCTTGTTTGGGTCAGTTATCCCGGAAACACCCGAAACGTTATAGCTGATCGCATAGAAGCCGGTTGCTTCATCGACGTGGGGGCCAAGCAGCTCGCTGCTGTCGCTGCCGATCGTGGCATTTCCCAGCTTTGTCTCGGACCGCCCCTCTGCAACGACCTGTCGACCATAACCGCGCTGGTAAGAGTCCATCGAAAGGATCGCAAGGATCAAATCCTGCCGCGTAATGATGCTGGTCATTTTGCTGCACCGGTAAAAAAGGAAGATGCGCCGAGAATGGCGTCGAGATCTTGATCGCGCGGAACGGTGGGCGGCCTCGTGCGGAATACGCCACGATGGTTCGCGATGGCCGGAAAGCGTTCTTGGAACCCGGTCGTCAGCGGCGTCTTTTCATCGACCGCCTCGAAGGTTATTCTCTTGAGCGAGTAACCCGCTCCGAAACTGCCTGCCAGATTGTCGGGAGACACCTCGGCAATCGAACTCGGATTGTTGACGTCGGCGAACGTTACCAGCATCGGATAATTCTGGCGGAGCAGGACGGCGAAGGATCTGGTCTCGGCGGCCCTCTTCATGCGCTCCATGGTGCCTTCATCAGAAGGGCCGAGCCTCAATTCGGGATAGGCGAGCACCTTCGAGACAATTGAAAACAGATCGCGCCGGTAGAGCGGATCGGCGAGCACCGCGAAAAGAAATCGTCCGCCGCCCAGGTCCACGGTCGGCGCTTCACCGATGTTGCCGGAGCCGCCGATATCACCGGGAAGCGGGATCATCGACGGCCCGTAGAGTGTGCATTCCAGGACCGATGAACCGGTCCTGACGCCGCTCGGCGTCTCCACTTCGAGCGTCAGGCGATAGCGCAGCCGCACCCGCGGCCTGCCGCAGCCGGAGAGCACTGACGCCAGACCGCCTGAGAGAAGCGCCATCATGCCGCGTCGTCCCATCATCCTGCGATTTCCAGCACCGCCGTTAGCGACCAAGATCTGCGTCGCTCGCAGATTCATAAGGCCGTAGCCCCTTCACCGACTTAGCTGCGCTCTTCCTTTGGCTGCGCTTCGCTGACCGGCTTGACCTTCATCTTCTCCAGCACCTCCGGATCGACCAGCTGGCTCACGATCGGGTGGATGCGGATGGGCTTGTCCTTCACCACCTGCTTGAAATTCGCCAGCACGGCGGTGGCGACTTTCTGCGAGGGAGCGATGACGTCGAGCAGCCAGGTGGTCTCGCCGCTGTTCCAGTCCTCAGCCTTGAGGCGGACCGGGAATACGCGTGCCTGAATCTGCTCGCGGATCTTGGCATCGACCTCGTCGGAGACGCTGGCCCAGATCGCGATGCCGGCGGTCTCCTCGACCTTGCCTTCGCCGCCGGCCTTGGCGATGGCGATGCGGTCGCGCGTCATCGGCTCGACGACGAGGTGCATGACGTCGGCCAGGGTCTGGTTGCGGTAGCGCGGCAGGTTGAGCATGGCGAGGACGACCTCGCCGACGCCGGCCTGGATCCGCATCTTGAACGCGGCGATCTGCGCCAGCACTTGCGGATCGAGCGCGCGCTCTTTCGCTTCCGTCGGCCCGGCCGAGGCCCCGCCCTTGATCCCGTTCAATGCCGGCTTGCCGGCGGCCGCCGTTTCGTTCGCGCTCTTTGCCATGGCTCTCGCTCCCTAGTTTCGATCCGCCCAACGGGCGTATTGCGATCATGAGGAAGTGAGCCTGCCGTGGCGGCCTGCAGCCCGTCAGGGCCGCACGTCTGCCGACGCAAAAAGACCGGTCATCTGCATACTACCCGCTCCAGTTGCACAAAAGTGCACACGAGAGAGCGGATGTATAGTTCTGGCGCAGATAATCGGAAGCAGCCCCACTGCCCTCCTTCGGCATTCATAGAACGTTAACCCGCATACAACTTCAAGACGAAATCGCGATACGCCCAAAAAAATGTTTCGCGATGTGTCTATCCGTTGCGATTGGTAACGATCGCCAGTTCAGGAGAATGGAACTCGGCGGCGCCGGGCGCGATCGGCGCAGGCTGGTCGCGCAGAAATCGGTGAGCGCGCAAGCGCGAGCAATAGTCGCAAAAAAGCTGCGGCATCCTCTCGCCGTCATACAAAGAGCTCGACAGCTCGCCCTTGATTAAGCCATTCGCCCGTACTCATTCAACGATGGATACAAGGCCGCCGCGCTCAGCGCGAGGTGAATGCACTGTCAAAGTAGTCAGACCGCCTCCCCTTTTCCAAGCCCAATCCCAGTGAAGCGCTCGGCCTCGAGAGCAGCACCCAACGCATCCGATAGAAAGGGTCCGTAGAGGGGCAGAAACATATCGCTCCACGCGTGCTTGTCGCCGATCTGCGCATTGTTGAAGACGATCTTGGCCGGTGCGTTGATGTCGATTCCGGGCGGGATTTCTTCCTTCCGCCTTACCAGGTCACGCGGTGGAATCCACATCCCTTTGGCCAAGAGCATCGTGGTGTGCACGCGATCGACACTGTCAAGCCGGTTACAGGCAACGAAGAAAAAGCGCTTTGCAATAGCAGCTGCTTTCCGGTCGAGATAGTCGACAGGCAGGAATTGGTGGACGCCGGGTTCAAACTGCTCAATGATCACACGAAATCGCGGAGGAACCGCCAGCAGGCCGCACACTGTGTCCACATCGGGGACGGGAGCGCTTTCCTGCCATTCCACCACGGTTGGAACATGCTCGGTCAGGATGGGTCGGCCTTGATTGGCCGGATAAGTCGAAGCTGTGTTCAGATCAAAACCAGCATCAGGGCTCTTATCCGCCACCTCGATCTTCGACACATCGCCATCGAGCGTCTGCGTGTTAGCGTAATGTCCTAACGTCGGCTTCGATCCCAGATAGTACATCAACCGCCTCTGTGTTTGCCGCCTTCCCCATTCGGCCGCACCTTCATCTTGTGCGGCAGCGGACCGGGAAGACGCCCGGGCGTGTGCCCCCTCACCGCTCCCGCCCGGCCTCATCGAGCGACTGCGTGATCGGCGACAGCAGATATTGGATGATGCGCCGCTCGCCGGTCTTGATCTCGGCCTGCACGGAGAGGCCGGGGCCGAGGGTCTGCTGGCGGTCGCGGATTCGGATGCTGGTCTGCAGCAGGCGGATGCGCGCGGCGTAGACGAGGCCGGGCTGAACCGGCCTTCCCTTGTCGTCGCGCTGCGGCTGGCCGTTCGATTGCGACAGGTCGATCGCGTCGCGGCTGATGCTCTCGACGATGCCCGGCACCAGCCCGTAATCGGTGAAGGGGAACGCTTCCAGCTTGACGCGGACCGGCTGGCCCTCGCGGACGAAGCCGATGTCCTTGTTGAGGACCTGGGCTTCGACCTCGATCTCGGCGCCATCGGGAACCACGGTCATCAGCGGCTGGGCCGGCTGCACCACGCCGCCGATCGTCGCGACCACGAGCTGCTGCACCGTTCCGGCGACGGGCGCGCGCAACGCCAGCAACTCGCGCCGCCGCGTGGTCTTGCGCAGGTCCTCGGCCGCGAGCTGCGCCTTGTCGCGGGCCTGGACCATCTCGGTCACGGCGGTCTTGCCGAACGTCTCGCGCAGCTTGCGGATCTCGGCTTCGAGCGCCGTCATCGCCGCGCGCGCCCGCGCCGCATTGGCGAGCTGCACGTCGACGTTCTGGACGTGCTCGATACGCTGCTGCTCGTATTCGAGCAGCCGCAGCCGCGCGAAATTGCCCTGCTCGGTGAGCTGCCGGCGCGCCTCGAGCGATTGCTCGACGAGCGGGAGGGTGAGGCGCAGCTTGTTGATCTCGACCTCGGCGGAGGTCAGCTCGGCCGCGCGCTGCGCGATCTGCTGCTGCAGGCTGGCAACCTGCGCCTCGTATTCGGCGATGCTGGCGCGGACATATTGCTCCTCCACCGCAACCATCGCCGCCGGCGCGTCGTCCGGCGCGACGAAGCCGGTCTGCCGGCCGTCGAGATAGGCGAGGAGAGTTGCGTTGCGGGCCTGGATCAGCCGGGAGGCCTGCAGGTTCTGGCGCGCCTGCGCCTCGTCGGCGGTCGCGAGCGTCGGGTCGAGCTCGACCAGAAGCTGCCCCTCCTCGACATGCTGGCCGTTGGCGACATGGATGGCGCGCACCGAGCCGATCTCCATCGGCTGGATGGTCTTGACCTTGCTCGACGGAATGATCTTGCCGCTCGCCACCGCGACGACATCGACGCTGCCGATGACGGACCAGACCAGTGCGGCCGTGAAGAAACCGCAGGTCATCAGCAACAGCATGCGCAGGCCTGGGCTCGGCGGCTTCTCCATGATCTCGAGCGCGGCCGGCAGGAACTCGTGGTCGGAGCGCGGCCGCCGGTTGCGGTCGGCCTCGTTCTGCATGCTCCAGCTCGCCCGCAGCACGGCCCAATGCCTGGCGAGGGTCGGAAAACGCTCGGCGACCCAGGCCGTCACGTCGAGCGCCCCATCTGCTTGGTGTAGAGCTGGGCATAGCGGCCGCCCGAGCGCAGCAGCGTCTGGTGGTCGCCGGTCTCGGTGATCTCGCCGGCCTCGACCGTGACGATCCGGTCGCACTGCCGCACGGCGGAGAGGCGGTGCGCGATGATGATGACGGTGCGGCCGCGGGCGATGCCCGCGAGATTGTGCTGGATGATCTCCTCACTCTCGGCGTCGAGCGCGCTGGTCGCCTCGTCGAGGATCAGGATGCGGGGATTGCCGATCAGCGCCCGCGCGATCGCCATGCGCTGGCGCTGCCCGCCCGAGAGGTTGCCGCCGCGCTCGTCGATCACCGTGTCGTAGCCGTGCGACAGGCCGAGGATGAACTCGTGCGCGCCGGCGAGCTGAGCGGCGGCGATGACCCGCTCCATCGGCATCGTGGTGTCGGCCAGCGCGATGTTCTCGCGTACCGAGCGGTTGAACAGGATGTTCTCCTGCAGCACCACGCCGATCTGCCGGCGCAGCCATGCCGGGTCGACCAGCGCGAGATCGACGCCGTCGACCAGCACCCTGCCCTGCTCGGGAACGTAGAGACGCTGCACCAGCTTGGTCAGCGTCGACTTGCCCGAGCCGGAGGGGCCGACGATGCCGATCATCTCGCCCGGCTGGATCGCGAGCGAGACGCCGCGCAGGGCTTCCGGCGCGTCGGGACGATAGCGGAAACGAACCCGATCGAAGTTCACCGCGCCCTTGATCGGCGGAAGGCTGGCGCGGTTGGGGTTGTGGTCGGGCTCGGCCGGCGCGTTCAAGACGTCGCCGAGCCGGTCGACCGAGATGCGCACCTGCTGAAAATCCTGCCAGAGCTGGGACAGCCGCAGGATCGGCTGCGCGACGCGCCCGGAGAGCATGTTGAAGGCCACCAGCGATCCGACCGAGAGGTCTCCGGCGATGACCGCCTTGGCGCCGAAGAACAGGATCGCAACCGTGGTCAGCTTGGACACCAGCTGGATCAGATGGCTGCCCCAGTTCGCAAGCGTTGCGACCTGGAACCCGGTGCTGGTGTAGCCCGCGAACTGCTTCTCCCATTTCGCCCGCATCTGCGGCTCGACCGCCATCGCCTTCAGCGTGCCGATGCCGGTGACGCTTTCGACCAGGAACGACTGGTTCTCCGCGCCGCGCTTGAATTTCTCGTCGAGACGCGCGCGCAGCGGCGGCGTCACGATCACCGAGATCGCCACATAGAGCGGGATCGACAGCGTGACGATCAGGGTCAAGAGCGGACTATAGGCGTACATGACGCCGAAAAACACGATGGTGAAAAACAGATCGATCACCACGGTGACGGCGTTCGAGGTCAGGAACTCCCTGATACGATCGAGCTCGCGCACGCGGGCCACGCTGTCGCCGACGCGGCGCGCCTCGAAATACGACAGCGGCAGGTTGAGCAGGTGCCGGAACAGCTGTGCCGAAAGCTCGCTGTCGACGCGGTTGGTGGTGTGCGCAAACAGCCAGTTGCGCAGCGCCGACAGGCCGGTCTCGAAGATCAGCACCGCCGACAGCCCCACCGCCAGCACGTCGAGCGTCGTCAGCGATTGATGGACCAGCACCTTGTCGATGACGAGCTGGAAGAAGATGGGTGAGATCAGTCCCATCAATTGCAGGAAAAACGATCCGATCAGCACGTCGCGCAGCGGCCCGCGGTATTTCACCAGCGCCGGGATGAACCAGCTGATGTCGAACGGGCGCGTCGCCCCCGCCATCAGCTCGCGCGTCGTCATCAGCAGCAGCCGCCCGGCATAGCGGCCGCCGAAATCCTCCGCCGTCCACACTTCGGGACGCCCGCCATTGCCGCGCTGGATCAGGAACCGGGATCCAGCCTCCTGCTGGTCGATCTTGAGCAGAACGACGGCCTCGCCGTCCTGCAATTCGGCGAGCGCAGGCAACGGCACCTTGTGAAGCGCATCAGTGGCTACAGGCTTCACCTTGGCGACGATCTTCAGCCGCTTGGCGATGCGGGCGAGATCCTCGAGCCGATACCCTTCGCCGGGCGAGCCATGGTCATGGGCGATCTGGCCGGCGTCGGCGGGAACACCGAGGAATTTTGCGATCAGGATGAAGGAAAGCAGCGACGCCGGAAGCTCAGGATCGCTGCCGCCGGGCGTGCCTGCGGCCTCGTCAGGCGCTTTCGCAATCGCAATAGTCATGACCCAAGCTTCAAACCCGGCCGAAACAGGCCGGGATCCCAACCGGGAACCACGCAGGATTTGCCGGATCCCCCAACTCGCACAACAGATCGAGACAACAACTTAACCACGGATTACACGATCGCCTACATCTAACGTTGTTCAATGGGCAAGCCAAGCCCCTCCTTCGTCACTCCCGACGAAGGTCGTGGCCTCGATCCGCCTCGGGCCGGGCGAACGCGCGTTTCGGACAATCCGCTTCGGATTCTTCAGCGAACAAGATGTTGCGCGGAGGCGCACAGACGATCGGTCTTGCTCGCGCCAATATCCCGGCCTGCGAGAGGACCCGTGACATCCGGATCCGGGCATTGTGAAAGCCGAGCAGCGATCAGGCCATCTCCGGCCGCACATTGCGACGCCCGACCACAAGAACACGAGGCGCGCGCTTTCTGACTGGCATGAAAAACCCATGCGCCTGCAGGGCCTTGGGATGGTGGGCGCACCAGGGCTCGAACCTGGGACCTGCTGATTAGGAGACCCGTGCCAGGGTGAAGGCAGCGTCTACCGCTCTCGACCTCGCAACTTCACCTCGGCCAGACCAGCAGAACCCTTGATCCAACCGAACACCTCTTCGATCCGTTTGCGGCAGCGCTGGCTGATGTCGTAGCCGAATGGAAGTTGCGCTCACTGTTGCGGCCCCGACCCGGGCCGTCATCATCACCTCCGCCCTTCCTGCGGAAACTCTTGATCGCCCATGCTTCGACTGTGACCACAAGCCATCGATCGATGGGGTCAAGCCTTGCCTGAGTTTAGAGTTTAGGCTTCTTGGCCTCCTTATATTAGGCGACCGTCGCTTCAGCTGGCGTAGGGTTGCTCAAGAGGCGTGTATGGACGGCTCTAGGTTGGCGGAGCCGTCCACAGCCTCAGTAGCGGACGTCACTCGATCGCGATTTCGGAGCTGTTTGAAACTCCAACACCGAACCAAATGCACCTCACCTCCTGCCGCTCCTGCACCTGGCGCAGCGCTCGGTGTTCGTCGAATCCAAAACGTTATCGCGTCGAACCGCGGGGAACGGCGCGGTCCATCCAGTTCGAAATCCACTTCGCGATCTCCAGGCTATTCTTGTCCTGCATGATCATGTGAGAATTTCCCTTGAAGCCAAGGTCCGGCAAGACGGCCAGCTCTGCCTTCGCTCCAGCCTTGCTCGCCGCCGCGACGAAATCGCGGCAGGCAGGCAGGCGTGGTGCCCAAAGCGGGGATTTGTCGACATTGTCTCCGAACATAACCAGGATCGGCATGCCGACATATGGTGTCATGTCGCTAGTGGCAGCCGGACAAGCCCCAGGTTCGATCGATACGATGCCTGCAATATTCTTGCGATCCAGCGCGGCCGCCTGAAAGGGGTAGATGCCGGATTGCGAATGGCTGATCAGGATCGCGCCCTTCAGACGTTGCGAGAGATCGACCAGGGCGGGAACCGTCGGGTTAGGCGTCGGCAGCGCGGCGAGCCAATCAGGCACCATCTGTTTCCAGAACTCCGCCTGAGCCTCCAGCGGAAACTGCATGCCGGGATACGTTTGCGGGTATTCTGGCCCGAACCTGAAGGTCTTCCACGCGCTCTCCTGCCCGGCTGCGAAGACAGCCGGTAACTGGTCGGGCGGAAGCTTTCCCGCCTTCACCGCGTTGCTCATTGCGGGGCTGGTGGCTGAACGGCCGCGCCAAGCCTGATCGATCGTGTACGTGGGGTAGCCCGTTCTCAGAAAAAACTCGTCCCAGCCCATCCTGCCATCGGGCGTGGTTTCCCACGTCTTCCCTGTAAGGCAGCAGCCGTGGATCAAAACTATTGGGTACCGGCCGTACGTATTGAGCGGCGTCTGGTATCGAACATAGACCTGATCGACGACGATTGTTCCAACCGGATCTCGTCTTGCTTCCGTTGCGAGGGAGTCGGAATGTACCTCGCGTCCGCCGACGAAAAAACTTCCCTGCGAGGCTATCGTCAATGGGGACGACGCTTCCTCGCTGCGAGACGCCGATATTGCGGGCTCATTCAAGCTTACCGCGACGACGACCGAGCATAGCAGCAGAGTATTGAGCAGCTTCAACCGCACCTTACACTCCTATTGATAAAGCTAGATGCAAGAACAGACTATGGTTAGTGAGCTTTTGAACGACGTTGCAGACGCTAATTTCCCGGACGGCTCGCGAGTTGGGGCACGAACATATCGCTCCACTTCGTCGGTTTGAGTTTGATGGACCCTGCACGGTGCATGAATTCAGAGAACTGCATCATACCTGTCGGTATGGCCGAGAAGCGCGTATCCGGATCCTCGATCATTTCTTGAATTTCGACGGGATCAACCTTGATTTTTGAACTCCTGGCGTAGATCTCGGCGGCAAGTTTCTTGTCCTTGGCGATGAGAGCAGTCGCATCATCCATCGCATCTATGAAAGCCTGGGTCATCTTCGGATTCGCGTCTACGAACTTTTTCGGAGCGAAGGCGACGTCAAGAGTGATATTGCCGAGATAGTCGACCGAGTTCAGCACACGATGGATTCCAGGCGCCTTTGCTTCGATGTATTGAAATGGCGGCGAAGTGAAATGCGAGTTGATCTCGGTTTTGCCGCTCAGAAGCGCCGTCAGGGCTTCCGGATGGGGTAGGCTCACGGTCATCGGATCCATCCTGGCGAAGTTCGCATCTCCAAACTCCCTGGCCGCGATCATCTGAAGGACCACGGCGGCAAGAGACGTCTTGATGCCCGGCAGCGCAATCTTGTCCTTGCTGGTAAAGTCCTTCAGCGACCCGAGTTCAGGCTTGTTGGTGTTGAGCCATAGCGAGGTCGAGCTCATGCCGGACACACCGACCACTTCGACATTCGGGATGCCCTTGGCCTTGGCCCAGAGTGTGATGAATCCGGGCGCGCCGGTGCCCGCGAAGTCGAGCGTACCCGCCATCATCGCATCGTTGATGACGTTGCCGCCATCCAGCATGAGCCACGTCACCTTGATGTCGCCGAGACCGGCGGTCTTGGCCCGCTTCTCCAGAAGCTGCTGATCCTGCATGACGATCAGCGGCAAATAGAGGATGCCGAACCCCTTGGACACGCGGACCTGGCTCACCTCCGCGCGGACGATGCTCGAACAAAACACTGCGCAGAGCGCGGCGGCAGCAAACGCGCCCATAAGGCGGCTCTTCGACATCTGATATCCTCCCGTAGTATGCCGGTTCGGCTTTGATTTCTGCCTGGTTCTAGTGCTGCATGCCCCAGCGTCGGATTGTCTTGCGCTCGATCGTAGCGAAGATGACATTCTCGACGAAGAGCCCGATCAGGATCACCGTGAACAGCCCTGCGAAAACGTTCGCCGTCTCGAGCTGGTTGCGGTTCTCATAAATGAACCAGCCGAGGCCGCCGGAGCCCGACGAGACGCCGAAGACGAGTTCGGCCGCGATCAATGTACGCCAGGCAAAGGCCCAGCCGACCTTGAGACCCGTCAGGATCGCCGGGAAAGCCGCAGGGATGAGGATCAGGCGCACCAGCTTGAGGCCGCGCAGCCCGTAGTTCTGGCCGACCATGCGCAGCGTGTTGGAAACCGAGCGGAAGCCGGCATGGGTGTTGAGCGCGATCGCCCAGAGCACGGAATGCACGAGAACAAAGATCACGCTGCCTGAGCCGAGGCCGAACCAGATCAGCGCAAGCGGCAGCAGCGCAATCGCGGGAAGCGGGTTGAACATCGAGGTCAGCGTCTCGAGCAAGTCGGCGCCGATCCGCGAGCCGATCGCCAGCGTCGTCAGCAACGCAGCCAGGCCGATGCCGATACCGTACCCGATCACCAGAGTCTGCAGCGAGACAAGCATGCGTTGTGGGATAACGCCGCTTGCAATATTGCTAACAAAGGCCTCGATGGTCTGGCCAAAGGTGGGGAACAGCAGCGGGTTGCCGAGCCAACGGCCATACGCCTCCCAGGCGATGGCAAGCCCGGCAAGGATCAAGGTCTTGCGGACGAAGCCGTAGCCATAGACACGCTCGGCGACGCCAAGCGACTTGGCGATGACCGGCGCGTCGCCGGAATGGACTTCGTGGACAATTTCGGGGCGGAAGGCGAGAAGATCGGTCATGTTGGTCGGTCCCCTCAATGCGCTGCGAAAAGCATGTCGTTGATGCGGGTTTCGAGCGCCGCCTGCGTGCCGGTGCCCATTTCCCGCTGCGGTATGCTGTTGAGCTCCGCCTTGACCTCGCCGGGATGGGGCGACAGCAGCAAAATGCGCGTGCCAATGCGGATCGCTTCCTCGATCGAATGCGTGACGAAGAGCACCGTAAAGCGCGTGTCGTCCCAGAGCCGCAGCAGTTCGTCCTGCATCTTGCGACGCGTCAGTGCGTCGAGCGCGGCGAAAGGCTCGTCCATGAGCAGGACGTCGGGCTCCATCGCCATGCCACGCGCGATCGAGACGCGCTGCTTCATCCCGCCCGACAGCATATGAGGATAACTGTCGATGAATTTCGTCAGCCCGACCTTGTCGATATACGACTTTGCGCGCTCTTCGGCTTCAGTCCCGGTTGCCCGTCCGCTCGCGGTCAGCGCGAATACGACATTCTCCCGCACCGTCTTCCAGGGAAGGAGCTGGTCGAACTCCTGGAACACCATCATCCGGTCGGGGCCGGGACCCGTGACCTCGCGGCCCTTCAGGCTGATGCTTCCCTCGACCGGGCTGAGATAACCACCGATCGCCTTCAGTAAGGTCGACTTGCCGCAGCCGGACGGGCCAAGCAGCACGAACCGGTCCGATGGATACACCTCGAAGGAGACGCGGCGCGTCGCCGTGACGATGGCACCGGGAGTCTTGTATTGCAGCGTCACGCCGCTAACCGAAAGCAGCGGGGAGACTGTACCGGTACTGAAGGGGGCGTTCATGGGCCCTATCCTCTATGCGTTTCCTTGCGCGCTATGGCGCTTGATGTGCTAGTAAACCGCGAAACTGACTTTTACCTGACTCCAATACGAGTGCTCCTGGGTGCGCATACTCGTCGTTGAAGACACCAGCGATATCGCCGAGGCAGTGGTGGCACGTCTCGAAGCGGCGGGTCACGCGGTCGATTGGGGCGCCGATGGCAGCGCAGCTACAGAGCTGCTTGCTGTGCAGACCTACGACCTGATCATCCTCGACCTTAATCTTCCGGACGAAGACGGCTTGACGGTGCTCAAGGGGCTGCGAAGGCGTCGCGTCAAGACGCCCGTCCTGGTCATCACGGCACGCTCTGCCGTCGACGAGCGGATCAGCGCGCTCGATCTCGGGGCCGACGACTACCTCACGAAGCCATTCGACTACCGCGAGCTGGAAGCGCGAGCGCGCGCCTTGCTGCGGCGCAGCATGGGCCTTTCGGATAACCTATTGCGCGTTGGGCCGTTAACGATCGACCGAGCAGGACGAGTTGCGAGCATCGAGGACAGACCGCTCAATCTGACGCGCCGCGAATTGACAGTACTCGAGATCCTGGCCGTAAGACCGGATCGTATTGTTCCGAAGGAGGAGCTCGTAGAGCAGCTCTTCAACTTCGACCAAGAACCCAACGCAAATGCCATCGAGCAGTTTGTGGCGCGTTTGCGCCGGAAGCTCGCTGATGCACCCATTGAGATCAGGACCATGCGTGGTTTGGGCTATCAGCTTGTCGCGACGTGACCTGCAGCTTTCGCTCCGCACCCGCATCATCGCGACGCTATCGGTGGTGCTTGCCGCCGGTGCCGTCGTCCTCGGTTTTGCAGCCTGGAAATACTCTTCGGTCGCTGCGCAGCAGGCCTACGACCGCCTTCTAAGCGGGGCAACGATCCAGATCGCGGAAAACGTCTACGTACAAGGCGGCGTCGTCGCTCTCGACCCTCCGGTTGCTGCCATCGCGACGCTCTCGGCCTATGATATGGTCTTCTATAAGGTCGTCGATCCACGCGGAATTGTCGTGGCTGGGTATGGCGACCTGGCCTCCACGGCCACTGAGTCTGCGGCAAGAAGCGGCGTTGTACTGGAGGATGGCGTCTATCAAGGGCAAATCGTACGCATTGCGACGATGGCCCGGCACATCGAGTCCCCTGCTCAGGCTGGATGGGTAACGATCGTGGTCGCCCAGACAACGGACGCGTCTTCGGCTCTTGCGCGCGAACTGACGCTGAAGGCACTGACCGTCATCGCGGTCATGAGCGCGCTGGCCGTGCTCGCGGCAAGCTTCGCGATAGGTTTCGCCCTGAAGCCGCTCACCAAGATTGAAAGCGAGATTGCGAACCGGCGGGCGGACGATCTTAGCCCCATCCATGCCGAGCCGCCCTTCGAAATCCGTAGCCTCGTGTTCGCGATCGATGGCTTCATGCAGCGCCTTGCGGACAGAATGAATCTGATGCAGCGCTTCATCGCAGATGCCAGCCATCAGATTCGTACGCCGCTTGCGGCGCTCGATGCCCAGGTGGAGTTGCTCTCAAGTACGAAGTCACCGCAGCGACACGCGGAATATCTGGCTCGCATCCGCGACCGGACGACGCAATTGGCGCGTTTGACGAATCAATTGCTTGACCATGCGATGGTCATCCATCGCGCCGATGCCGCGCAAGCCGCGCCTGTCGGGCTCAACGAGTTGGCAAGGTCAGTCCTTGCAAACTCCGTCCCGCTGTCGATGTCGCGCGAAGTCGAAATCGCCTTCGAGCCGGCGGATCCGGCGCCGGTTATCATGGGCGATGCGATCAGCATACGCGAGGCACTCGGCAATCTGATCCACAATGCGCTCGTCCATGGTGCGCGGAGTCAACTAACCGTTGTTGTCGGCCAAAATGGAGACTCTGCCTGGGTCGAAGTACGGGACGACGGTAACGTCTTTGATCCGACGACAGCCGAGCAACTCGTTGCTCCCTTCGCAAAGGGTGAGAGCTCGTCCGGCTCGGGGCTCGGGCTCTCGATAGCCCGCCAAGTTGCCCAAGCCCATGGCGGCTCGCTCAATTTCGCACGCTCCGATGGCTTGACCACGGTGCGATTGTCGATGAGACGAGACGCGGCTTAATACAAAACCAAGACCACACGCGGACGCGGCAGAAGATCGATACGCCATCCGCCAGTGTGCTTAAAGCTAAAGGGCCGTGAGAATTAAGGGCCTCTGATTTCCGCAATGCCCCAAGAGCGGGTACAATGTGGGCCGAAGCTGACAGTCGCCTTCGCGATATGCGGCGTGACCGATCGATCTCTCAAATCGTGCACGACCTGATCGACATCACATGCCTTGTCCGCACCAAGTGTGATCGGCCGCCTTCTGCGATGCCGGGCATCAGTCAGAGCCAGCGCCGTCTTCCGCTGGGCGGTGCCGGTGGCCTGGCTGATGCCACCGCCAACCGCCAGGCCATGACGGTTCAACTCCGGTTGGCTTTGATCTAGAGGACGCGATAATTCACAATCTTGGATAGGTCCGGCGAAAGGTCGAGCCCCGGCCCCTCGCCCAGATTTATCGTTCCGTTCTTTACGCAGGCGACAGGTCCACAGAACAGATCGCGTAGCGGATTATCGTTGGTATCTATCTCCAGCCAACCATCTCCTGCTATGCCCGCCAGCAGGTGCGCCGAGGCGAGCAGACCGATGCCGCCACCGAGGTAATGCGGGCAGAACGTCTTCCCAGCTTTGCGAATGTCGCTTGCCAATCCGACGCAGGCGCTGAACCCTCCCCATTTCGCGATATCAGGCTGGACCACGCCAAGCACGTCCCCGGCGAGGACTTGCTTGAAACCCTCGACGCTTGCGATGTTCTCACCGGCGGCGATCGGCATTTTCGCGCTCGCCCGCAGCCTGCGCCATTCCTCCCACGGCCGGTCGGCGCGGATGGGCTCTTCCAGCCAGCGCAGGTCGAATTCGGCAAGACGCGGCAGCATCTCCAGCGCCTGATCGACCGACCAGCCCTGATTGGCATCCGCAGCGAGCATGCCCGTCCCGGCGATAGCACGAAGCGCGGCGAGATTGGCCAGATCTGTCTCGGCGCCGAAGCCGACCTTGAGCTTCAGCGCGCGATGACCGCGCTCGAGCGCGGCTTCGGCCGTGCGAGCCGCCCCGCTGGGATTGATGCCGCTGGCATAGACCTTGATCCTGCTCGACTGACCGCCGATCAGCCGCCACAGCGGCAAATGCCGGCGACGCGCGAAAAGGTCCCACAGCGCGAGATCGATGCCGGAGATCGCTTGCGCAAACGGCCCGGGCTCGCCGCATTGCAGCGCCAGCACCTCTGTGCCCTTCGTCAGGTTCTCGAAGGCCTGAGCCGGGTGATCGAACTTTCGCCCGACGAGGCCCGGTGCGAGCACCTCGTTGACCAGCCGGGCGCGATGCTCCGCACCCGGTGCCGGAAAATTAGACCAAGCCTCCCCCCATCCCTCGACGCCGTCCTCATCGACGGCGCGAACGAAGACGGCAGGACGGTTGAGCATCTTGCCAAACGAGGTCACCACCGGCGTCGCCAGCGGGTAGCGATAGCAGAGGGCTTCGATTGAACGGATGGTGAAGTCGTCAGTCGTCATGTTGCTCACCCTGCGATCGAGACCGGACCACGCGGAGCTGCCACCATCTCAGTAAGCGCGCGCGAAGTCTCCCTCCTGCTTGATATCCGCGAAGACGGGAAAGCGCGCCTTCCAGGGTTTACCCTTTGCCGTAGTCAGCTTGTTGAGCCGCTCCAGCACGCCGAGGCCGTCCTTTCGCAGGCTTGCGGAAACTGCGGCGCGGTCCGGAAAGTTCTTTAGGACGGCGTCGAGCCAGATGGTGCGGCCGGCGAGAAAACCGCTCGCGCCTGCGGCATACGAGTAGTCGAGCACCCGCTCGAATTTGTCCGGCGAGGCGCCGCCCGACAGCAGCACCCAGGGAATGCTCCGCTCACGGCAGATATCGCCGATCGTATCGAACTCCTTCTGCGCGGCTTTCGCCTCCGCGCTGCCATCCGGGACCGGCAGGCTGTTGGCGGCAAGCGGACTCTCGAGCTTGAGAAGATCGACGCCATATTCGGGCTTGGCAAATTCGCGGACGCTGTCGATGACGAGAGCGGGCAGCTTGCCCGGCGATTCCACGTAGTCGGCGGTGTGGTTGGCGCTGCCGAGGAAAGGATAGACCAGCAGCTCGAGGACATAGGGAATGTCGTGGCGGGCGCAGTCCTCGCCGATCTCACGCACGAAGCGCTTCTGATGCTCGTTCACGGCCGCATCGGCATCCGGACGATACCAGGCCAGCACCTTGACTGCGTCGCCACCCATGGCGCGGATCTTCTCGACGCTCCAATTGGTGATGGCGCGCGACTTGCGGCCGCCGGCGGTTTCATCGACGCGGTGCTCTTCCAGAGTCATGATCAGGCCGCAGCGTGGCGGCAACAAGTCGATCGCCGCGGGCACCGCGAAATTCGGATCGAACAGCATCGAGCTGCAATGCGGCGCGAGGTTCTCCACCAGAAGCCGCTTCGCGGCGGTGACGTCGGAATATTCCACCTGCTCCCGCGTGATCCCCTTCGCCTTTGCGATGGCATCAAACAGCGGCGGCCGCTGATCCAGCGCGACCATGCGAAAGTGGCCGTCCGCGTCAGCAAGCCGGGCCAGCCCGCGGTTCTTTCCAATCGTTCTCATGGCTTCGTCCTCATGAATGCAAGACACTCGTTGATGGTGGGAATTCCGTTGCGACCGCCGGCGTGGCCGCATTTCATCGCAGCCGTGGCCGCCGAGAACGCCATGGCTGTGCGCACATCGAGGCCGACGCCGATCGCGAGCGCATAGGCGCCGTGGAACACGTCACCCGCGCCCGTGGTGTCGACGACGTCGACGGCATAGGCGGCCTGTCGCTGCAGCCGGCCACCTTCATGCCAGCTCACGCCCTGCTCGCCTCGCGTGACGGCAACGACACGGCAGCCGAAGCGGGCGAGCGCGGCGAGAGATTCATCCTTGGCCGATCCAGCGAATGAGGTGAGCGCGGGTTCGGAGAAGATGGCGTGGTCCGTCAGCGGCAGCAGCCGTTCAAACACCTCGGCATCCGCCATGTCGCCGTCGAGCACCGTCGGAATGCCGCGTCTCCGCGCTTCACCGAACAGCGTTGCCGCGCCCTCGACCCAGCGTGGATCGGCCAGCACCGCGGAGGCCAGGGAAACCGCATCCAGCGGAAGCCAGTCCGCAGCTTCCGAATAGAGACCGCGGAAATTGACGATCTGCCGCTCACCGGAACTGTCGACGATGATTCCCGATACCGACGAGCGGCCGTCGGGAAACAGCCGGAAATTGGCGACGTCGACGCCTTCAGCGGAGAGGGAGGACTTCATCTCATGACCGGCGGCGTCGCTTCCAGCCCGCCCCCAGAACGCAACGGACGCACCGAGCCTTGCCACAGCCACGCTCGCATTGGCGGCCATGCCGCCACCGAGCGTGCCGTATCCGGTCGCCTTGATCTTCTCGCTTTGCCCGGCAAACAGACGATCGACGCGCCAGACCTGATCGAGCGCCGACAGACCAAGGCAGATCACGTGCGCAGCCCCGGCCTTGGACGCGACGCCCGCGAGCGGCGAGAGATCTCCGATATCGGCCGACGCACTCACAGCAGGACCTGTCCATTGGTTGCGTCGAACAAATGCGTCTTGCCAGGCTGCGGACGCAGGTTGAGGCGATCACCAACCTTCGGCCGCAGCGCGGGATCGACCCGTGCGATCGCGGAGACGCCGGCAAGGTCGAAGTGGATCAGAGTGTCCGAGCCGAGCGGCTCGACCAGCCGAACGGTGACAGCGACGCCATCGGCCGCATCCGCGGCCAATACAAAATGCTCGGGCCGAATGCCAAGGACGGCATTGCCGGCCTGCCGCAGCCGACCTGTGATCTCACGATCCAGCGGCACGGCCGTCTCGCCTTGCGACAGGATCGCGCTCTCCCCTCGCCATTCGACCGGAAAGAAGTTCATCGCGGGCGAGCCTATGAAGCCGGCGACGAACTGGTTGGCGGGCCGCTCGTAGACCGTCTCCGGCGTGTCATATTGCTGGATCGTGCCACTCTGGAGCACGACGATGCGATCGGCCATGGTCATGGCCTCGATCTGGTCGTGGGTGACGAAGACCATCGTGGTCTTCAGCTGCTGCGACAGCGCCTTGATCTCGGCACGTACCTGCCCGCGCAGCTTTGCGTCGAGATTGGACAGCGGCTCGTCGAACAGGAAGGCCTTGGGATTGCGCACGATAGCGCGCCCCATGGCAACGCGCTGGCGCTGCCCGCCAGACAGCTCCTTAGGCTTGCGGTCGAGATAGGGCTCGATGTGCAGCAACGCCGCGGCTCGCTTCACGCGGGCGTCGATCTCCGCCTTCGACGTTCCCCGCAGCTCCAGCGCAAACGACATGTTGTCGTAGACGCGCATATGCGGATAGAGCGCGTAGTCCTGGAACACCATCGCGATGTCGCGCTGTGCGGCCTGCACACCGTTGACGCGCTTGTCGCCGATATAGAGATCGCCGGACGAAATCGGCTCGAGGCCGGCGATGATCCGCAGCAGGGTCGACTTGCCGCAGCCGGATGGGCCGACGAACACGACGAATTCGTGGTCGGCGATCTCCAGATTGAGATCGGGGATCACGGTGAAATTGCCGTAGCGTTTGGTGAGGTTGCGGATCGAGATCGATGCCATGATCAGTCCAATGCCAGCACGGGCTTGATCAGCTCGCCTTTGGCGAAACGGGCGAAATTCTCGGGGAGAGCCGACAGCCCGAACTCGCCATCGACCAGGACGCGATATTCGTCCTTGTACCTGCGCAGCAGCTCTACGTTCGGCTCGAAATCCGAGACCGGAAAATAGAAGGTCCGGATCATGTAGAAATCCTTGCGACGGAACACCTTGCCTTCCTCGATGATCCAGGGCGCCGCATTCTCACCGACCAGGACCAGCGCGCCGCGCGGCAGGACGAGCTCGATACCGAGATTGCGCGCCGCATGCGCGCCCGAGCACTCCATGATGAGGGCGAAGCGCTTCGAGGTATCGCCGACAGGGTGCGCCTTCGCACCAAAGGATTGCGCGATCTTGAGCCGCGCCGCGTTGGGATCGGCTACGCTGATATCATCGTAACCGAGCGCGCGAAGCGCCAGCACGACGCCGAGGCCGACCGGCCCTGCCCCCATCACGAGAACGGCTCCGGCCTCTCCGGCCGGCACGACGCGACTGACAAAGCGCACCGCGTGCGCCGACGTGCCAATGGTGTCGAGCAGCAGAGGCGCGAGGCTGTCCTCGATGTCGTCAGGCACAGGCAGCAGGCAGTTTTCCGGCACCGGCACGTATTCGGCATAGCCGCCCGGCCTGTTCCAGCCAATCAGGCTCGACACTTCCAGGCACATCTGGGTATCGCCGCGCTTGCAGGCCGCGCAACGGTCGCAGTGCAAGGGGATATAGACGGCGCAGCGGCGACCGTGGAAGCGGTGGCCGGGCTGTTCGACCACGCCAAAAATCTCATGGCCGGCGGTGAACTCGGCGCCCTTGTGCCAAAGTTTGAAATCGGAGCCGCACAGAGCGGTGCGCGAGACGCGCACCAGCACTTCACCCGCCCCGACGTCGGGTATCGCCACGCGCTCGACGGTAATGCGGTCGTCGCCATGGAAGACCGCTGCCTGCATGACCGAATTCGGACGAGGTGACAGATTCATCAGAGACCTAGCCTTTCACCGCGCCGAGCGTCAGTCCGGACACCAGCCAGCGCTGAACCAGGGCCGCCAGCACCAGCGGCGGCAACGCGATCAGCGTCGCCGCGGCCATGAGGGCGCCCCACTGCGTCGAGCCTTCGCCGATGAAGTTGAAGGCCGCCGCGATCAGCGTCTTGCTGTCACCATTGGAGAGCACCAGCGCAAATAGGAAGTAGTTCCAGGAGAAGACGAAAGCGAGGATCGCCGAGACCGCGACACCCGACGCCACCAGCGGAAGCGCGATACGCCAGAGGATGCGCGTGACGCTGCATCCGTCGACCTGGGCCGCCTCGAACACGCTGCGCGGAATGCCGTCGAACGACGGCAGCAGCACCCAGATCACGATCGGCAACGTGATCACGGCGTGGCTCAGGATCAGCGCGGTGTAGGAGCCGATCATGCCGACCTGCCGGAACATGACGTACCATGGCAGCAGGAAAAGCGTGCCGGGTGCCATGCGCGCCGCTAGCGTCAGGATCGCCGGCCATGAGATCCGTGTCCAGGAAACGGCGAAGGCGGCAGGGATTCCGAACAGCAGCCCGAGCGCGGTGGAGCCGACCGTGACCACGAGGCTATTGAGCGCGTAGCTCAGGAACGGCGTCGTTCTGGTCAGCTCGGCGTAGTTCGCCAGCGTCGGCGTGAAGATCAGCGTCGGCGGATAGGCCGTCACCTCGAAGGACGGCTTGAACGAGGACAGCACCATCCAGACCGTCGGCGTCATGATGACGATTCCGGCGAGCACGAGCTGCAGCGTGTTGAGGCAGCGGATCCAGCGGTCGGTGGTGGCGGCGTCGTTCATGGCGTCACCAGGCCACCGCGCCGCGCAGGCGGTTGAAGGCCATCACCGCGCCGAACACGATCGCGGTCAGCGTCAGCATCAGGGCGCTGGCATAGCCGATGTCGAAGAACTCGAAGCCGACCCGGAAGCCGTAAATGTTGAGCGTGTTCGAGGCGTTGCCGGGACCACCCTGGGTGGTGATGTAGATGATGTCGAAGAAACGCAGGAGATCGACGCTGCGCAGGATCGCCGCGGTGACGATGGTTGGCAGCAGCAACGGCAGCGTGATGCGCTGGAAGGTCTTGAACGGAGACGCACCGTCGATCTGCGCGGCCTCGTAGACGCTCGGCGGCAGCGACTGCAATCCGCCCAGCACGATCAGCGCAACGTAGGGAGTCCACTGCCAGCTGTCGATCAGCGCCACGGTCGGGATGACCCAGGTCGGCGAGGCCAGCCAGTCCGATGGCGGCAGGCCGAACGCCTGCAGGATGTAGTTTGCCGCGCCGAGCGACGGATCGAGGATCACGAGCCACATCATGCCGGCCACGACCGGCGGCATCATGAACGGCGAGATGAACAGCGAGCGCACGATGCCCGGCAGGCGCTTGGCGTGGAACAGCACCAGCGCCAGCCAGACGCCGAAGACGAGTTGCAGCACCAGTGACAGCACGAACAGCGCGATCGTGACCCACAGCCCGTGCCAGAACTCGACGTCGGAGATCAGCTTCGAATAGTTGGTGAGGCCTGCAAAGGATTGCTTGCCGGTCGAGGAGAAGGTCTGGAAACCGAGCCAGATCGTATAGACGACCGGAAACGCGATCATCGCGACCGTAAAGGCCACGGCCGGCGCCGAGAGCGCCGCCATTTCCAGCTTCTGCCGGTCCTGTGTGAGCGTCGCAGCCGTATCAGACATGCGTTCGTGTCCTCGATCGGGTGGGGTGCCGGCAGGCAGCAAGCCTGCCGGCATGAGGCGTCAGTTCAGCGCGATCAGCGCGTCCAGCGCCTTGTCGGCATCCGCGCAGGCCTGATCGACGGTCTTTTGCTTCAGGATCAGATCCTGCACCGCCTGCCCGATGAACTCGCGCGATTGCGGATTGGCGACGATGGGATAGCCGACTTCGGACGAGCCCTTGGTGGCGAGCACGTCGAGCGCTGCCTGCCATTCCTTCCGCACCGGCTCCTCATCGATCCACTTGCGATATTCGGGATCGTTGGCGACGGCCGGACGCGGCGGCGCAATCCCCTGCAGCGCCATCTTCTTCTGCACCTCAGGACTGGTCGCCCACTGCACGAAGTACCAGGCCGCATCCGGTTGCTTGCTGTGCGAGGACACCGCCATGCCCCAGCCGATCGTGGTCGGCACCTGGCCGGCATCACCCGCCGGGAACGGCAACAGGCCGGTATCCTTCAGGCGCGCGCCGCCCTCCATGACCGTGCGCAGCTCATTGGAGGATTCGAAAGCCATCGCAGCGCGGCCGCCGCGATACAGCGCGGAAATCTGCTGGAAGCTGTAGTTCACGACGCCGGGCGGACCGAAATCGCGCAGCAGGCGGCTATAGGTGTCGAGCGCGTCCTTGGCTTTGGCCGAGCATAAATTCGACTTGCCGTTGGCGATATAGCTGCCGCCGACGTTGTGCAAGACGTTGCTGAAAGTATAGGCGATCGCCGGCTTGAGACCGCGCGAGACGAAAGGCGTCACCGTGCTGTCGCATGTCTTGATCTTCTCGGCCGCGGCCTCGACGTCCTTGATCGTCTTTGGTGCCTCGATGCCGCACTTCTTGAAGATATCGGTGCGGTAATAGAAGATCGGGCCCTCGAGGTTCATCGGCATGCTGGTCAGCTTGCCGCCGAAGGTCGCGGCCTTGACCAGGGCCTGGCTCAGGCCGGAGGCATCATAATCCTTGGCGACCGCGTCTTTCGCCATCGCGGTCAGATCGCCGTACCAGCCGGCGGCGGCGAACTGCTCGCCCTCGCGCGAGGGCAGCGTCATGAACACGTCGACCTCGTCGCTGTTCGCGTTCATGACCGTGACCAGACGCTGGCGCATCTGCTGTTCCTGATAGCCGTCGACCTTCAGGGTCATGCCGGTCAGCTTTTCGAAATCGACCTTGTATGTCAGCAGCGCCTGCGAGACCGGATTGTTGTTGGCAAGAAAGGTGACGGTCTTGCCCTTGAACTTCATCCAGTCGAAATCGGCCGCATGCGCTTGCGCGCTGACGGCGGCAATTGCGAGAACGGGCAACGCGACCCGCGTCGCGAGCATCCTGGCCTTCATCGAACTCTCCTCCCGGCTGGCCCGCCTTGAGCTGGAGGGCCTTATGACCACGCTTGAACGCGTCCTGAAAACGGTTACATCCTAGGCATTGGCCCTGCGCTGTCAAGCCGTGGACAATTTGCGCATTATGCGGCAGATTTTAGCACCAAATCTGCTCTCTTGCGGCCCGCCATGGACGATGTAACGTTACATCAATGCGCTTGACCGACGCAAAATCCGTGAAGCAAGGCATCCGCGCCGTCGCGGCCCGCGCCGGCGTGTCGACGGCGTCGGTCTCGCGCGCGCTCAATAATCCCGACGCAGTCAGCCCGTCCTTGCGCGCTCGCATCGAACAGGCCATCGACGCGCTCGGCTACATCCCGCACGCACCTGCACGCATCCTGTCGTCGCGGCGCTCGCGCACGCTCGGCGCGATCGTGCCGACCATCGACAACACCATGTTCGCGCGCGGCATCGCGTCGCTGCAGCAGTATCTCTCGTCGGTTGGATACATGCTGTTTCTCACCACCAGCGGATACGATCTCGACGTCGAACTGCAGCAGGCGCGCAACCTGATCAGCCGCGGCGTCGACGGTCTCGTGCTGCGCGGCGATTGCCACCACGACGGATTGCGCAAGCTGCTCGCCGACAACGCCGTGCCCTTCATCAATGTCGGCATCTATCAGCCAGATCGACCCTACCCCTGCGTCGGCACCGACAACGAAGCCGCCGCCCATCGCGCGGCAGCGCACGTCATTGAGCTCGGCCATCGCCGCATAGGGATCGTCTCGGCACTTCAACGCAACAACGACCGCGCAAGCGCGCGCGTCGCCGGCTTTCGCCGCGCACTCGCGGAGAACGGCCTCGAACTTCCTCCCCAATGGCATGTCGAGGTACCCTATACGCTGGACGACGCGCGCGAGGCGGCGCGCCATCTCCTCAATCTCAAAGACCGCCCAACCGCCGTAGTTTGCGGTAACGACGTCATCGCCTATGGAGTGCTGCTAGAGGCGGAGCGCGACGGGTTCTCCGTGCCGCGCGATCTGTCGGTGGTCGGGTTCGACGACCTCGACTGGAGTCGCCATTTGCGGCCGAGCCTGACCACAATCCACGTTCCGACCGGAGAAACCTGGCAGCGCGCCGGCGAATATCTGGTGCGTAGCCTTGCCGGCGAGCAGACCATCATGCATCGCGAGATCGACTTCTCGCTTGTGGTCCGGGAATCGACCGCTGCACCTTCAACATCCCTGAAGTGAGCCCCCTCTCGATGAGCTCGAATTTTTCTCTGGCATCCGGCTTTCATGCCGTCGTGATCGGCGGCGCCGGCGACATTGGCGCGGCGATCAGCAACCAGTTTTGCGATCTCGGCGCGACGGTCACCGCAACCGGGGCGAACGAGGCGGATCTGGCCCGCTCGCTGCTCAAGCCGCGCGCCGGTCTCACGCTCGCGATCCTCGATGTCACCGATGACGAGGCCGTCAAATCCTTCGCCCGGCAGCACTCGCGCGTCGACGCGCTGGTCAACTGCGCCGGCATTCTCGCGCGCGACAAGGAATTCGAGATCGAGACCTTTCTGAAGGTGCTCGACGTCAATCTCACCGGTACGTTTCGGACCTGCACGGCCTTCCGCGCGCTTCTCGCGGATCGAAAGGGTTCGATCGTCAATATGGCCTCGATGAACGCGACACTGGCGCTACCGCGGATTCCCGCTTATTGCGCCAGCAAGGGCGGCGTCGTGATGCTGACCAAGGCGCTCGCGCTGGCGTGGGCCGAAGACGGCATCCGCGTGAACGCAGTTGCTCCCGGATACATCGAAACGGCGATCAACGCCGCGGGCCGTACCGATCGCGCGCACTACCAGCGCATCGCCGATCGGACCGCGGTCAAGCGATGGGGGCAACCGGAAGAGATCGCGGGTGCGGTCGCATTCCTCTGCATGCCGGCTTCACGATACGCAACCGGAACGGTGGTCGCGGTGGACGGCGGATTTCTTGCGGGATGAACTCTTGGGCGGCGAGACACGATCTGGTTCGTGACCCCGATCTTTGCAAATTAGGTCATGACTGCGAGCCCGCGAGGCTCGCCTGCCGCCTCGTCATCAATCTTCGCCTGCTGTCGTGCACACGCTGCCTTCTAAGCAATTGAAATTCCTGAACTCTGGCTGCAATCCATCATTGGACGAGACGCAGGTCGCTCCTGCCGTGGTCTGCGCCGAGTTGATCCGCCCGCACGGCCCATCGCTCGATGGCAGAAAACAGCGCGTCCGGCCGAATGGGCTTGGAAACGTAATCATTCATTCCTGCAGCGAGATAGCTGTCCCGCTGCTCCGCCAAGACGTTGGCAGTCAGCCCGACAATCGGTACGCAACTTTCGGTGCCGGGCAAGCTGCGGATCGCGCGCGCCGCGGACATGCCGTCCATTTCCGGCATGTTTACATCCATCAACACGATGTCGTAATTTTTCCTGGAAACGGCATCGACCGCTTCCAAACCGTTTTTGACCATATCCGGGCAAAAGCCGCGCTTTCTGAGCAACGTTGATATCAGCGTCGCAATGATTGGGCTGTCTTCTGCGACGAGGATGTCCAGCGTCTCCCCTGTTAGCGGCACGAGGGGAGGCGCGTCGGAGACATTCGGATTACCGAGGCTGCATATGACGGTGAACCAGAATGTACTACCCTGCCCGAGCGTACTCTGGACGCCGATGGCGCCGCGCATCATTGCGCAAAGCTTTTTGCAGATCGCGAGGCCGAGGCCGCTGCCGCCGTACTTGCGCGAAATCGAGGTGTCAGCCTGAACGAACGGAGTGAAGAGCTGCGACTGCTGTTGGGCTTCGATCCCGATGCCGGTATCGGCCACTTCGACACGAAGCTCCAACTCGCCCGCCGCGAGCTCACGATGTGATACGGTCACGATGATCCGGCCGCGCTCGGTGAATTTGACGGCGTTGTTGACGAGATTCAGAAGAATCTGGCGCAACCGGGTTGGATCCCCGGACAGCCAGCTTGGGAGTTCAGTTGGCGCGATCACTTCGAGATCCACCCCCTTGTCTCGCGCCTTGGGCATCTGGAGCATGGCGACGCCGTTGACGAGGTCGAGAACGTCGAAATCGACGCGCTCGGTGGAGATGCGGCCCGCCTCAAGCTTCGAAAAATCGAGAATGTCGTTGATGACACTCAGCAGGCTGTCGGAGGACTCCTTGGCCAGCTTGGCGTAGCGTTCCTGCTCCTCGTTCAGCTGAGTATCCCGAAGCAGCTCTATCATTCCCACCATGCCGCTAAGGGGGCTCCTGATCTCATGGCTCATGATCGCCAGGAATTCGGATTTCGCCTTGCTCAGCTGTTCTGCCGAATCTCTGGCTTTCACCAGATCCTGCGACGTGACAACGAGCTCCTGCTTCTGGGCCTCCAACTCCGCGCGGCTCTTCTCGAGGTCCTTGAGCTTCTGCTCAAGGGCCGCCTGGACCTGCTTGAATTCGGTGATGTCGGTACGAATGCCTGCGACGCCGCCGTCGGAGGTCCGATGGTCGACGAACTGGATCCAACGACCGTCAGGATAGCGGTTTTCGATGGGCTCGCCCGTGCCATGCCAGGCCAACATGCGCGCGCGCCACTGCTCGAAGTCGGCCCCCATCTCGCCGAACAGGCCGAACTGCCATCCGATCCTCAGGATTTCCTCGTAGCGCATCCCAGGCACCAGCAGCGCCGCCAATTGCGGAAACATCTCCTGGAACCGACCATTGGCAAGAACGAAGCGATCCTCGTTGTCGTACATGATGAAGCCCTGCGAAACCGACTCGATCGCGTCGAACAGCCTGGCCCTCGACTCTTCCGCGGCGCGCTCTGCCTCCTTGCGGTCGGTGATGTCCTGCACTGTGCCAAGCGTGCCGGTGACGTTGCCGTCGGGACCGAATTGGGGATCGCTGTCGAACCGTACCCAGCGGACGGTGCCGTCGGGCCGCAGCCAACGATGTTCGTGCGTGAACGGCTCGCTGTTCAGGCGCGCTTCCCGATGCGCGGCGAGAAACGCGCCGGCATCTTCCGGATGCAAGAGCGACGCGAATTTTTCAAAGGGAACCGACTCCATCGTTTCGATGCCGGCAATTTCGAACATCTGGGGAGACCAGATCGCGTCGCGCCTTGCCGGGTCCGCAAACCAGTGCCCCAGCCTTCCAATCCGCTGGGCATCGAGCAGCAGTCGCTCGCTGCTTTCGAGCCTCATGTTCTGGCCTTCGAGCAGGACTTCGGAACGCCTGAGATTGCGCATCTCCCGATACAAGACGCACAATAGCAGGACGACTGCGAACAACGCGCCCAGCGTTCCAACAGCCAGCGTGGTGGCATCCTGGCGCCAGGATCCAAGGACAGCCTCTTTAGTGAGCGCGGTCGAAACCACCAGGGGGAAGTCCGGAACCCGCCGGACCGCAACGTAACGCGCGGGGTCATCGAGGGTCTCGCTCGCAGCTGCGTGCCCTGCCGGTCTGGAGCCAACCAAACCCTCAATCCAGGGATGATGAGCCAGCACCGTTCCGTCGTCCCGCCGCAACGAGATCGATCCACCTTCTCCCAGCGCGACCGAAGCATAGAACTTTTCGAAATAGTTCAGCCGTACCGCAGCCTGAACGACGCCCGCGAACTGTCCGTCCGCGGCGGCGAGACGTCGGGCAAGATAGATCGTCCAAGCGCCATCATAGGTATTCTTGACCGGCTCGCTGACGAACAGGCCGCCATCCGAACGATCTCGATGGTATCGAAACTGCTCGCGATGCGCGAAGGAGGTTCGCGCCACCGGCCACTCGCGGCCGCTGTTGGCATAGATGCCATCGGCACCGATCAGGATGAGGTTCGCAACTTGAGGGAGGCCCTTGACCTTATCTACGAGGTAGTCGTGCAGCACCTCGCCTCCAAGCTGCGGCCGCGCGGTCCCTTCTGCCGCAGCGAGGGCGTCGATCCGATCCGAAGCATCCTTCAGGACCAGGTCCGCCGCCTGAAAAGACCGCGACGTCTGGTCGGCCAGGATCAGCGCGATCCGGTTGAGGCCTGCCTGGGTCTCCCGATCCGCGCGCGCGTGAAGATGCCAAATCGTCGTCTGGGCCGCTATGATCGCGAACACCATGAGTAGCGCGGCCGCCACCATCGGCAGAAAAGCGAGGACGGCCCGCTTTTGCCGGCGAAACAGGTGGCTCGATGCCTTCACGAGCGGCGCGCGCGGCGTCATCATGCAAGCGCCCGTCCCATGACCGCAGGCAGATGAGCCCAGGTCTGCTCAGCCACTTCGGCAAGACGCGCCAGGCTTTCCGGAACCTCGTGGATTCCTCGCAATTCCTGCTCGATCTCCCGAGCGAGGCCGGCGAGGCGCGCCGCACCGAAGCTGCTGGCCACTCCCTTAAGAACATGCGCTGCGCGCTGCACGTCCGCGAGGTTACCCGACCTCGCCGCGACGCCAATCGCCTCGATCGCGGCGCCGGAGGCCGACGGCAACTCAGCCATCATCGCAGCCAGATCCTCCTCGTCCAGAGCCTCGCGAAGCAACGCGATCTGCGGATCGTCGAACAGCGGCACGTCGGCTAGGCGCTCCGACATCGAACCTCCTCCTGAGCGGGCACGCGGCAGGCAACGTCGAAGCCTGAATTAAGACCCGTCTTGATGATGCACGGGATGCTGCAATGGGCGCGCCGGTCGATGCAGATGATCGTGGTGTCGTCAGGCATCGCGACGCCATCGTTAATTCCGGCGGCAAGGCAGATCGAGTCGATCAGCTCGCGAGGCGCGATGGCTTGGGGGATGCTCTCAAGCTTTGTGACAAGGCCCGCTTCCCCGATGCGATCGTCCTTGCCGTTTGTGAACTCGGGCAGGCCATCGCTGAACAGCAGCAGTCGCATGTCTTCAGCAAACGGATGGATATGCTCTTCGTAGATCATGCCTCGGGCAATTCCGAGCGGCACGCCCGATGCTTCAAATGACCGGGCGGAGTCCTTGCTCTCCGAGGTCATGATGGGGGGCGGCGCTCCGGCCGTGGCGAAGCGAACTTCTCCAGCCTTGGAATCGACGATCACATACAAGAACGTGGCAAACTGCCCCGGCGGCAGAAGCCGCACCAGCCGGTCATTGAGCATCGACAGCAGCCCCGCGGGATCCCCATGCAGCGATCTGTACTCATGGACCAGCGCATGGAGCCGAAACGTGTTGAGCGCAGCCGTTACGCCATGTCCGGTGAAATCGGCGAGGAACACGCCGAAACGGCCATCATCGAGCGGCAACAAACCCCAGAGATCGCCACCGATCTCCGACGATGAACGGCTGTAGGATGCGATCCGCAATCCGGCCGTTTCCGCTACAGCGCGCTGGCCCGCCAGTGTGGGCAACAGGTCGGCTTGCATCTGCCGTGCCGCTTCGAGTTCGCTGGAAATACGCTCACGATAATTGCGCAACTCGCGTAGCATGTTGTGCCGTTCGAGATGGACGACAACACGGGCAACCAGCTCGGCCGGATTGATCGGCTTGGAAAGGTAATCCGACGCGCCGGCGCGAAACAGATCTCCCATCTCCCGGCGATTCACCGTCGCGGTCTGCACCAGAATCGGAATGTCGATGAACTCGTCACGGAGCCGCACGGCCCTGCAGACATCCAGCCCCCCGATATCAGGCATCTGCATGTCGAGAAGCAGGAGATCGGGCTGGAACGATTGCATCAAATCGAGCGTTTCCTGCCCATTCTCCGCAAAACGCAGGTTGCTGAAGTGCTGCGCCTGCAGGATTGCAGCGAGCAGCTTCCTCGTCAGCGGCTCGTCATCCGCAATCAGGATCCTGGCGTCGCGCGAGGATCGACCGGAGGCTGCACCCTCCGCTGGTGCGTTCGGGTTCGCGGGCGACATCCTGTTCACAGGCGGAACCCCAACTTGATAGTCTTGCCACCTTCAATCACGGCAACCCGGTCGCACACCGCCCCGAGAATCGAAAGGCCGCGGCCGCTACTGCGTGATGAGTGCTCATCCGGTGTTGGGGATACCGGCAACTGGTCCCGCTGGTAGCCGTCGCCGTTGTCGCGAACGATCACATAGAGCATCTTCCTGCTCCACAAGGCGTCGAGCTGAATCATGCAACGAGCCGTCTCGAGCCGATCCAGTTCAGAGGCGATGGATCGGTGCAACTCGCCCAAGCTTTCGAGGCTGCGGCGCGCATTTGCATCGACGTTCAGGTTTCCGTGCAGAAGGCCGTTCATTAAGGCCTCCTGCACAGCCGTGTCGATTCGCTCATGCAGACCGCCGGAGATCGCCGTCCGCCTCTCGATGGCCTCGACAAAACGCCGGCCGATCGGATGCCGATAAGCAGATCTCGTCGACACCAGCAGACTGAGCTGACCAATCGCACGCTCGCGCCGTGCTTTCAGACGTCCTTCGAGGCCATTCTCCACGCATTGAATGACAGGAGGCGACAGCGCCAGAGACAATGAATTCGGCGAGACCCCGTCCCAGTAGGCCAGGCGCGGGCTTTCGAAGCTGCGCGTCCGCAGCTGTGCAACACCGGCCTCCATCGCTCAGTCTTCTACGCTGAACAGGGTGTCGAACTTCGTGAGGCCGAACATCCGCTTCACCTGTCCGCTCGGTGCCCGCAGGACCAGCTTCCGATCGGCCTTTCCAAAGGCATCTCGCGCCAGCAGCAACATGCCGAGGCCTGCCGAATCGATGAACTGCAGCTGACCGAGATCCATTGTGACCGACGGTGAGCCATCCTTCAGCAAGCTGTCGATCATCGTTTTGAACGAGGCATGATCGGTGAATGTAAACTCACCCGATATCTGCACGCCGCCATTGTCTAACCTGAATTCCATGACTTCCTCCTAGAATAGCTCCACAGATCCGCTCGAAGCCGGAGCAAGCCTCTCGGGCAGACCGCCCGGTGGCTCCTCGGGCGCCTGGCCATCGAGTAGTTGAGACACGAACCGCGCCCGCATGTCGCTGAGTTTGAACCGATCGAGCAGTCTCTTCACCCACTCGGTGTCCGGTTTGATCTCGCCCGCGAGTTCCGGCACCTCCTCCGCCGTGGAGGTCTTCAGCTCATTCGTTGCCTTGTTGATCACGTCCAGCGTGTCGACCACGTGCTCCAGCCGCTGTTTGGTCCGGTCCTGAAACTGGATGCCGGTGACCATGCTTTCGACATCAGCCGATATGACAGTCGCCTCGCGCACGGCATCGGCAACGATGCCATTAAGATCTTCGCTTCGACGCATCAGCGCCGCCAGCAGAACTTCGAGGCGGTCTTTCGCGAGGATGTTCTGCGACATGTCGATCGTGGCGACGCGCTGCAGCGTATCGCGACCGCTCGCGATGCCGTCCGTAACGGCGTTCAATTCCTTCTGCATCGACACAGACAGGTCGGCCGTGTTCTTCGAAAGCTCGCGAACCTCCTGCGCCACCACCCGGAAAGCGGCACCGGACGCACCGGCGCGCTCGGCCTCGATGCGGGCGTTAAGCGCAAGCATGTTCGTGGTCTTGTTGATGCCGCTGAGCTGCTCCATGCAATTGTTGACCCGCACGACATTGGTACTGAGCTCGTTGAGCGCATAGACCATCGACATCGAGTCCTTGGACAGCATCAGAATCTTCTCGACGACGTCGCCGAGCGTGCCTTCCAGAAGGCCGGCGATCCGGTCGATGGGAACGGTTTCGCCCTCGACCTCGATGCCGACGGCAAGATGCGTCAGGCTTTCGACACGCGCCGTCTGCTGTTCGGCACTCAGGGCCAGGCGCTGGAAACGGCCGCTGAGCGCGTCCGCCTCGGTCTCGACGAAGACCGACGTCTGACCGATCTCGGACATCAGTGTGGCAATCACGCGCTGCTGCATGTCCGCGAGCGCCATCCATCGCTGCAAAAGCGCGGTGTGCTGCGGTGAGGTTTCACTCGCTGCCGTCGGGATCGCGACGACCGGCTCTTCAGCAGGTACCTCCACGATCTTGCGCTGCCTCAATCCGAACATATCTAGACTCTCACGCCGCGTGCGCTCATCGACTGGCAGAGTTCGAGTGCATGGCTTGGTATTTTGTCCAGGGGAAGCTCGGTCTGGACGGCGCCACAATCAGCAGCGGCCTTGGGCATGCCGTAAACGACGCAAGATGCCTCGTCTTGGCCGATCGTCGACGCTCCGGCGCGCCGCATTTCCAGAAGACCCGAGGCGCCGTCCTTGCCCATTCCGGTCAGGATGATGCCGACCGCGTTCGCGCCGGCCGCCTTCGCGACCGACCGGAACAGCACATCGACCGAGGGCCGGTGGCCGGATACGAGGGCCTGCTCGTGCAGGCGGCAGGTATAATTGGCACCGTTCCGCGCCAGCTCGAGATGATGGCTCCCGGGTGCGATATAGGCATGGCCAGGCAGCACCCGTTCACCATCGGTGGCCTGGCAGACACCGATGAGACAGCTCTTGTCGAGTCGCTTCGCGAACGATTCGGTGAACATGGCCGGCATGTGCTGCGTGACCAGGATAGCCGGCGCGTCGGCGGGAAACGCCGTCAGAAGCTGCTGCAGCGCTTCCACCCCTCCGGTAGAGGCCCCGACCGCAATGATCTTTTCCGACGAGCTGAACGACGCGCCCGACGATGTCCGTGGAGCCGCTGGCTTCGTGCCCTGCAGCGGTCTGACCCGTGCCGATGCCGCGATCTTGATCTTGGCGACGATTTCTTCGGCCAACGCGGCGAGCCCGTCCGCCAGCCCGACGCTGGGCTTGGCCACGTAGTCCACCGCGCCCATCTCCAGAGCCCTGAGCGCCGTCTCGGCTCCCTTCTGAGTCAGCGAAGAAATCATCACGACCGGCATCGGCCGAAGCGACATGATCTTGTCCAGGAACTGCAGACCGTCCATGCGCGGCATCTCGATATCGAGCGTCAGTACATCGGGATTGAGCGCCTTGATCATGTCTCTCGCGACGAGCGGATTTGGTGCTGCGCCCACAACGTTGATCGAGGGATCGCGCGAAAGTATCTCGCTCAGAACCTGCCGCACGAAGGAGGAGTCGTCCACAATGAGGACCTTGATCGGAACCATGACTTGGCCTCAGAAAAGCTCGGCCGAGCCCGCCACGGGCTCGATCTGAATCTTGGATTTGTAGGACACCTCGCTCCGCATCACCTCTTCTTGCTCGGTACGCTGCAGCTCGAGCAGCATGACCCTGCCGGTCGCGGGGAAATAATGAACCCGACGCGGCAAGTTGCCGCGCAGGTGATGGGCGGCGATCGGAATGTTCTCGGCAGAGAGATATTGCTCGACGAACTCCGCATTGCGGTGACCGATATTGGTCGTTCCATTCATGACGTTGCCGCCACCGAAGACCTTCACCTCCAGCCGATGTCGCGCCCCGCCACGATTGAGTATATCGTTGACCAGACGTTCCATGGCGACATTGCCGTAGCGCATGCTCGCCGAGGCCGTATCCCATCCCGAACCGGCCGCTTCTGGCAACATGAAATGGTTCATGCCGCCAACACCGGCGAGCGGATCGCGAATGCAGGCGGTGACGCATGAGCCGAGGATGGTCACCAGCATCTCGTCGGCTGACGAGGTGACATAATGATCTCCGGGAAACACCTTGACGGCGACCGCGTCGAACCGCGGATCGCGATAGCGCCGCGCTCCCGACGTCGTGGACGTGTCAGCCGCCTGTTGTCTTTTTGCCCGGGCTGGATTCATTGTCATTTGACCCTGCGATAGATCGTTCGTCCGACGAGATCGAAACGATCCGTGACGTTGAGCAAGCTTTCAGAGTGACCGATAAACAATGATCCGGTCGGTCGAAGCATCTCGGCATAACGGTCGAACAACTTGCGCTGGGTCGGCTTGTCGAAATAGATGACCACGTTCCGGCAGAAAATGACGTCGAACGGCCCCCGCATCGGCCATTTCTGCAGCAAATTGAGAGGGGCAAACGAGATCAGCGAGCGCACTTCGTCGTTTATGCGCGAGCGTCCTTCGTCGAGCTCGGTGACGAACCGATTGCGATACGACGATGGCACCGATTCCAGCCGGTCGGTGTCGTAGATTCCCTCGGCCGCATGCGACACAACGTTGGTGTCGAGGTCCGTCGCGAGGATCTTGACATCCCAGTCCCTCAGCGCCGATGCATGCTCGCGCAGCGTCATGGCGATCGTATAAGGCTCCTCGCCCGTCGAACACCCGGCCGACCAGATCCTCAGGCGCCGGCTCTGTCCCGCCTCGCTGCTTGCAAGCTTGGGAAGTATGGTGTTGGCCAGATAAGCGAAGTGATGGGGCTCACGGAAGAAACTGGTGTGGTTAGTGGTGATGGCATTGATCAGGTGCGATCGCTCCTCCTCCCCGGCGGGAGCCTCGAGAAGACGGCAATATTGGCGAAAGTCGGTCATACCGAGCGCACGCAGTCTGCGCCCGAGCCGGCTCTGGACGAATGGGCGCTTTCGGTCGCTGAGAACGATGCCGGCCGTGTTCATGACCAATTGCACGATCTTGCGAAAGTCGCCGTCGTCGATGGCGTATTCCTGCTGCACGATCCCTTGTCCCTCGCGTCGTCGAGCGCTGGCTCATCCGCAAGATGAGCCAGCGTCCGGTCAGGCCTCAGAATTCCTTCCAGTCCAAGTCTTCCGCGCCGACCGCTTTCCGCCGGGGCGCGGGCTCGGGCTCGACCTTCTTCCTGGGCGCCTCGGCAGGCTGGCGCGCCCTCACGTTCGTCAACGGCTCCTTTGCCGATCGCAGCGAGCGGTCGACGACCGGATTGCCGGTCAGCTTTCCACCGCGTTCAGGAACCGCCTGGCCGCGTTCGAACTCGGCCGACAACATGAACTGGCCGACCATCTCCGCCATGGCGCCGGTCTGGTCTTCCATCGACTTGGCAGCCGCAGCAGCCTCCTCCACCAGGGCAGCATTCTGCTGCGTCACCTTGTCCATCTGGGTGACGGCGTTGTTGACCTGCTCGATGCCGCCTCGTTGCTCCTGCGACGCCGCCGAGATCTCGGCCATGATGTCGGTCACGCGCTTCACCGATTGAACGATCTCCTCCATGGTCTTGCCGGCCGTATCGACCAGGCGCGAACCGGATTCGACCTTGGAGACCGAGTCCGAAATCAGCCCCTTGATCTCCTTGGCGGCGTTGGCGCTGCGCTGGGCGAGATTGCGCACTTCGGCGGCCACGACCGCGAAGCCTCGTCCCTGGTCGCCGGCGCGCGCGGCTTCGACCGCGGCGTTCAGCGCGAGGATGTTGGTCTGGAAGGCGATCTCGTCGATCACGCCGATGATGTCGGCGATCTTGCGGCTGGCCTGGCTGATGCCGTCCATGGTCTGCACCACATCCGCGACCACGCTCCCACCCTTGACCGCCACGTCGGAAGCCGAGGAAGCCAGCTTGTTGGCCTGCTGAGCGTTCTCCGCATTCTGCCGAACCGTCGCGGTGAGTTCTTCCATGCTGGCAGCGGTCTCTTCGAGGCTCGCGGCTTGTTCTTCGGTCCGTTGCGACAGATCGGTGTTGCCGGTGGCAATCTCGCGTGCAGCGGTGCTCAGTGTCTGCGAGGTCTCGGAAATCTCTGAGATCATCGACGACATGGTATCGATCAGGCCGTTGACGCCCTCGCAAAGCTGCGCGATGTCGCCGGTCTTGCCATCGAGAGGGATCCGGTGCCGGAGATCGTTCTCCTTGGCGGAGGTCACGACCTCCTGGGTCTGGGCCACGGCCGCCTGCAGCGCCTGGGCCGCCTTGACCTGGGCGGTGACGTCGGTCGCGTATTTGACGACCTTGAACGGCTTGCCGTTCGGGTCGAGGATGGGATTGTAGCTGGCCTGAATCCAGATTTCCCGGCCGCCCTTGCCGATCCGCTTGTATTGCGAAGCATCGTACTCGCCGCGCCCGAGCTTCTCCCAGAACAGCCGGTACTCCGTCGACTGGCGGTCGACCGGGTCGACGAACATGGAATGGTGCTGGCCCTTGATCTCGTTCAGCGAATAGCCGAGCGTGCTCAGGAAGTTTTCGTTGGCATTGATGATCTTGCCGTCGAGGGTGAATTCGATCACCGCCTGGGCCTTGTTGATCGCATCGATCTGGCCGCTCAAGTCGGCGTTCTTGAGCGTCTGCTCGGTGATGTCGGTCGCATATTTCACGACCTTGAACGCCTTTCCGTTGGGGTCGAAGATCGGATTGTAGCTGGCCTGGATCCAGATCTCTTTGCCGCCCCTGCCGATGCGCTTGTATTGTCCGGCGTCAAACTCGCCGCGACCGAGCTTGTCCCAGAACAGCCGGTAGTCGGCGGTCTGCCGGAACACCGGATCGACAAACATCGAATGATGCTGCCCCTTGATCTCGTTCAGGGCATAACCCAGCGCGTGCAGGAAATTCTCGTTGGCATTGAGGACCTTCCCATCGAGCGTGAACTCGATCACCGCCTGGGCCTTGTTGATCGCGTCGATCTGGCCGCTGAGGTCGGCGTTTCTCAGCGTCTGCTCAGTGACATCGGTCGCGTACTTGACGACCTTGAACGGCTTTCCGCTGCTATCAGGGATCGGATTGTAACTGGCCTGGATCCAGACTTCCCTGCCGCCTTTGCCGATCCGCTTGTACTGTCCGGCATCGAACTCACCCCGACCGAGCTTGTCCCAGAACAGCCGGTAGTCGTTGCTCTGACGGTAGGCCGCGTCGACGAACATCGAATGATGCTGGCCCTTGATCTCGTTCAACGAATAGCCCAGGGCATTGAGGAAGTTTTCATTGGCGTCGAGAACCCGTCCATCGAGCGAGAACTCAATGCGCGCCTGGGACCGGTCAATCGCCGCCAGCATCGACGCAAGCTCGGAAGCGGAGCCATTCGAACCCTGAGTCTTCGCGGCCCGCTGCGCTCTCGGCCGAGGGGCTCTCGGCTTGGCCACTTCGGTCTCCTGGGCCGCCTGTTCGTCGAATTCGTGCATCATCGTCATCGTTGTTGTCCTCGAATTGAGTTGATGGTCGAAATGGAATCAGCAATTCCGGGTCAGGCTGCTTTCGTCGTCGCCATGTCGGGGGCAAAGCTTCTCTTCGCTTCAGTGGCCATTCCGAATAGACCGGCCAGCGATACGAGAGTGACCATCCGCTCTTCGATGGCGACCAGACCGTCGAGATACTGGTCTTCCGACGGCAGCCCCATCTCCGGAACGGGACGGATGGCTTTCGGATCGACCGAGATGATGTCAGAGACAGTGTCGACCAGAAGGCCGACCGTTCGTGACCCCGCAGCAACGATGATCACCACATGCATGCTGGTCGGCACCGTCAAGCCGACACCGAACCGCGCGCGCAGATCGAAGATCGGGACTATGACGCCACGCAGATTGATGACACCGCGGACGTGCGCGGGAGCATTCGGAATCATGGTCGTTTCGGTCCAGCCCTTGATCTCGCGGACCACCATGATGTCTATGCCGTATTCCTCATTTCCCAGGGTGAACGTAATGAATTGCTGGGTGTGCTCTCCGACGGAAACTCCGTCGAGATTGCCTTGACCAAGAGTGCCGATCGGCTGGCTTTCAGGCTGCATGGGTCATATCCTCTCGAACCTCGATTGTCTTTTCCTTCGGCGTGATCGTACGTACGCCGGATTTCTCACCAATCTCGCGCACGCGCGCCACATCGAGAATGAGCGCGACGCGCCCGTTGCCAAGGATGGTCGCGCCGCTGATGCCGTCGACCGCGTCGTAGTTGGCCTCCAGGCTCTTCACGACAACCTGCTGCTGGCCCAGGAGCTCGTCCACCACCACGCCTATCCGACCCGCGCCCTCGCTCTGAACGATGATCACGATGCCCTGACACGGGTCAGTGACCGCAGACCCGATCGCGAAACTGCGATGGAGGTAGGTCAACGGCAGATATTCACCGCGTAGTGCGAGCACGTCGCCGCGTCCGACCACCGGATTGATGTCGGACGGTTGCGGGCGTAGGCTCTCGATGATCGCCGTCAGCGGAACGATGAACGTTTCCTTGCCGACCGAAACGACCATTCCATCGACGACCGCCAGGGTCAGCGGCAGCGACATCGTAAATCGCGATCCCGCGCCGAAGCGGGATTGGACGCTGATGCGGCCACCGAGCGCCTGGACATTACGCTTCACGACGTCCATGCCGACGCCGCGCCCGGAGATGTTCGAGACCACATCCGCGGTCGAGAACGCGGGCAGGAAGATCAGATTGTCGATCTCTTCCTCGGTCGGATTGACGCCCGCTGCAACCAGGCCGCGGTCCCGCGCCTTCGCCAGCACCTTCTCGCGGTTGAGACCCCTGCCGTCGTCGGACACTTCGATGACGATACGGCCGCTGCGCTGGGCTGCAGATAAATGGATCGTGCCTTGGCGCGGCTTGCCCGCCGCGACCCGGTCGTCCGGACTCTCGATCCCGTGATCCAACGCATTTCGGATCATGTGGGTCAGAGGGTCGTTCAGCTGCTCGATGACCGTCTTGTCGATTTCGGTCATTTCGCCTGACGTGACGATCTTGACCTCCTTGCCGAGAGTCGCGGCTAGATCGCGCACGACGCGCGGCATCCGCGCGAACACCGATTTCACGGGCTGTGCGCGTATGGCCATGACGCTCTCCTGCAGCTCCCGCGCGCTTTGCGCGAGTGCCTCGATCCCTTGGATCATGGCAGGGTATTGGTCGACCGGCAGCAGTGAGCCTTGTTCGGTCAACATCGCCTGGGTGATGACCAACTCGCCGACGAGGTTTACCAGCCGATCCACCTTGTCGACATCAACCCGGATCGATTGAGACGGCGTTGGCGCGACGGTCGCGGAAGGCTCGGCTGCCGCAACGGCAGTCGGTGCAACCTCTGTGGCACTTGCGGCCGTAGCGGCGGAAACGGCCTCAGCGGCCTCATGCAGCAGCACGATCGACAGGTCGCAATCGTCTTCCACGAATTCGAAGACCTCGTGAATCGCGCTCTCTGGTGCTCCGGTCTCCAGCACGAAAGTCCAGCCGAGATAAGCTGCTTCCGGCTCCAGGGCTTCGAACGCCGGCAAGCGCGACGTGTTCGCATCGACGGTGAGTCCCCCGAGCTTGCGCAGCTGTCTGAACAGGAGCAGCGGCTCGTTGGCCTTCTGCAGCATCTCGGTGTGTGGCGTGAAGACGATGCGGTACGAGCGCTCGCCCTGGACAGCGACATTGGCGCTCTCGAGTCCGCTCATGGCGGACGCTGGGGCGGTGGCCCCCGACGCTCCTGCCAACACTTCTTCCATGCCGGTCAGGATGTCGGAAGCGAACTCCGCCGGCAGGACCCGCTCGGACCTGGCGGCGTTCACGATGTCTGCGAGTGCGTCGCTGGCGCGCAGCAGCAATTGCTTCACGTCCGGCGTTGCATCGACCTTCTGTTCGCGCATTGCGTCGAGCAGGCCCTCGAGCACGTGCGAGAATGCCACAAGCGACGAAAAGCCGAACGCTCCGGCACCGCCCTTGATGGAATGAACCGCTCGGAAAATCGCGTGCAGCGTCTCTTCGCCGCCGGCGCCTGCGGCCAGCAATTCGAGGTTGGCCTGAAGAACGTCGAGCAGCTCGGCGCATTCCTCGAAATAGGTCTTGCGGAACTGTTCGAGTGGGTAGGCTTCGCTTTCCGACATCATGGACACACGCGCTGAATCAGTTCGATCAGCTTGTCGGGACTGAAAGGCTTCACGAGCCAGCCTGTCGCCCCCGCGGCCTTCCCGTCGGCCTTCTTCGTCCCGTCGCTTTCCGTCGTCAGGATCAAGATAGGCACGGCACGGTGTGACGATCCCGCACGCACATTCTTGATCAACGAGATGCCGTCCATGTTCGGCATGTTCAGATCCGTGATGATGAGGTCGAACTTGCCGCCGCCGAGCACGTTCAGCGCCGCCTTGCCGTCCTCGGCCTCTGCGACGTCGAATCCCGCCTTCCTCAAGGTGAACGAGACCATGTCACGCATGGTCTTCGAATCGTCCACTGCTAGTATTCGCTTAGCCATTTCAAACCATCCAGTTTCTGAATTGCGTCTCCAACCCGAGCTCGACGACGGCGGCACTGAACGCCCCGGACGCATTTGCGATCCGGAACGAAACATCTGCGGACGCGGCCGCCCGACCCGCCGCGAGAAGAACCTGGACGCAAGGGGTCGAAAGGCGATCCACCGCGCCCGCGTCAAGGACGACGGCGCCCGACGCCAGCCGCGATCTAATCTCGTCTTGGAGCTTCCGGGCCGCGGTGAGGTCGAGTTGGCTTGGCAGCCGATGTCCGCCAGTCACCAATTCGTTCGGCTCGGCAACGTTCTCGTCGCCCGACGTTGACGAAGCTCCGGTGTCCACGATGATCATCCTTCAAACTGCACGTTGAACGGCGACGAATAAAAATGACTGGCGCAGGCCCGCGTGCCGAACGCACGGTTCTGCTTATCGGTCTCATGATCCAATTCATGCATGGCTCTTCGGTAAAAACGCGCGCCCGTACGATCACGGGCATCCCAAGCCTTTCGCGACGCACAACGAGCGGTCGCTCCTCGCTTGCTTGCCGCTCTCACCATACTTGCTCCCCATGGCTCGCGATTGACGTGCATCGGCAAACGCCATTCGCGGCATGCGCTCGTGGGCCGAAATTTTTCTTCAACGCGTCGCCGACCAGATTCTTAAATTTCTGATCCGGAGCACCACGGGATTCTCGAACTTCACGCCCGCAGGTTAAAGCGAAGCATACCGATGGTGGTATCCTCGTCCCGTTCTGCCCGTGACATCACGGAAAATCTTCAAGAGATGGACGCACCGGCAATTAAGCCTATGGCGAAGTCAAAATGCGGCCGACGCCAAGAATGCGAAGTCTGCGGCCGCGACACAGCTTAAGAGTCCTGCCGCTCGGACGAGAGGCCGGGAGGTTTCGCTGGAGTGGTCGAACTGTTGCGAGAGGTGTCCGAAGGGAGGACTTCGTCTAGACTTTCGGTCGGCGAAAGCCCGCCAGTGCAGCGCGGAGCAGTTCTGCCGTCGTGCCGACATTTGCCTTTCGAAGAAGATTTGACCGGTGGTCCTCGACAGTCCGCGGGCTCAGCGCCATGGCTCGCGCGATGTCCTTGGTGGAATCCCCTCGGACTATGCGGTCCCAGATCTGGCGCTCCCGCGGCGTGAATGACGCCAACACGGCCGGATCGCATGCCATCACGTCTTCTGACTTGCCGTCCACGGGACGGCAGTCGACCTCGACCGCCAATACTTTTTCGATGCTGTCGATCAGGTCGCTTGGCTTGAAGGGCTTTTCGAAGAATTGAACGACACCCAGTTTGGCTGCCTTCACGGCCGTCTCGATGCTACCGTAACCAGACATCATGAAGACGGGAACGGGATATCTGATCTCGCGCAGCTCAGCGAGGACTTGAAGACCGGATTTGCCCGGCAATTGGAGATCCAGGATGATGCAAGCAGGAGACTTCTGTCTTGCAACCGCGAGCAGGGAGTCGCCGTCGGCGAAAAAGAGGGCTTGGTAATTCCGCTTGGCAAGCATTGTCTCGAGGGCACGGCGAACCTCTGGGTCATCTTCGAGGATAAAGATCTCGTTTGAAGTCATCATGATCTTGCTGGTCAATGGGGTGCGGACGCAATTATCGGGTTCGTCACTGTCGCACGCAACGTCGTGAAACCATGCGGTAAATCAACCTCCCGTAGTCTTACGGAAACATTGCTATCGGCATCTGGCAATCCCGGCGTCATCTCGCGCGGTTCGACGTTAGCTCGGCAGGACCATCGGGCGACGTATCATGTTCGAGATCATGCAGTGGCCGACGGCATCTCTCGTGCCGCGACGTACTGATCGACGAATCATGTCTTTCAGGCGAAGTCGGCGGTGACCGATCGTGCTGCGCCTGGCAGAGCTATGGCAACAAGCCGGCTCAGTTCACTCGGCCTGAAGGGCTTGGCAAGACAGTATGCCCTGTCAAGCGGACCGATCTCGGGATGATCCGCTGGATTCGGGCTGGACGTGCTCAACATCCCCGTGATGACGATGATTGGGACGAGAGGTCGAAGGTCCCTGGCAGCAGCGACAACCGATACGCCGTCCACCATGGGCAGACTGAGATCGATCAAGGCCAGGTCAACGTTGCTGGTCGCCAAGATCGCGAGCGCCGCAGCACCCGTGTCGCAAGCGGTGACGGCATGCCCGTCTTTCTTCAACAACAGCCGGATAGCCGTACAGACGGCCGGTTCGTCGTCGACCACCAGAAGATTCATTTCATGGAACTTCCATTGATCTGCGATTTTGCCGTTTCAGCGACGAGATAAGGCCGCCGCCTGGCGAAGCATTGGTCTAATGCAGACAGCAGTTCGGCCACCCCGAACGGCTTTTGAAGAGCGGCAGTTGCACCGAGACGAACGGCCATGCCAAGAGAATCGGAGCCGCCAAGCCTGCTGTCGGTGAAGCGTTTGCCCGATATGGCAATAAAGGGCAGCAGCGGATCGAGCTCGACGAGTTCTCGAATGGTCGCGATCCCGTCCATTCCGGGCAAGAACATGTCGATGATCGCGGCGTCAAGGGACCTGGATCCGACTAACCGCAGCCCTGCCGGCCCATCGGCGGCCAAAAGGACGTTGACGCCCTGCTTTCGGAGGAATGCTTGCAAGGCAATGCGTATAGCCTGGTCATCATCGACCAGAAGAATTGTAGACATCGGGCACCTCGTTGAAGTCCGTTGCCTTTAGCAATCAAGCAGCTTCCAACGCCCGTCTTAAGCAACCACCTCTACCCGAAATCACACACTTCAAATTACTTTGTAGGATGCTAGACATTTTATTTTTCCGCAATCGGTAGTATCCCGGAACAGACACTCGTTTTTCGATCGGGTATGGCAGCCGGGGCGAGGCGGACGGCTGTGCCCTCGTGAAGGAAAGCCCGCTTCGAGCGCTAAGCACTGCAAGGTGCATATATCGATATTGTCAAGCCACCCACCCCGATTAGTCTGGCCGGTGGTTTTCCCTTCGGGAGACAGACGTGGGTCGAAGAAGCACGGCCATGGGAATTGCGCTGGATGCCGACGCGGCGCAGCCGCCTAGGGTTTCCCTTTTTAGAGCGGCTGTCGAGCGGCTTCCTCTCTCCACGCTCTTGATCGTATCGATGATCGGGTTGGTCATTGCAACCTCACTCGGCGTCGCTTTCCTGACCCTTCACAACCTCGATGCCGCCCTCGTCCCGTTTCGCGTGCAGCTCATGGCCCAGCAGGCGCATGCGCGCGTGGAGGATGTTGCGAACTATACCGGGACAGCCCGGGCCGACTTACTTGTTCTTTCCGAAGGGAGTTCGCTGACTGGATTGCTGCGGGCCTCTGCCGGCGGTGGCACGGACCCCATTGACAAGGTCTCCTCGACTGTTTGGCAAGAACGGCTGGCCAAGCGGCTGTTTCGCGAGATCGAGTTGAAGCCGGCTTATTACCAAATCAGGGTGATATCGGCTGCAGACGGCGGACGCGAGCTCGTTAGAGTCGATCGCGATAACGGCGTCCCGCGGCTGGTGGCGGAACAGTCGCTCCAGCGAAAAGGGGACACAGACTACTTCAGAAAGACGATGTCGATCGGACGGGGTGAGATCTACGTATCGCCCGTTGACCTCAACAAGGAGTACGGCCGCATTGAGATGCCGGTCGTACCGGTCGTCCGCATCGCCACTCCACTATTTCTTCCAGACGGGCAGCGTTTCGGCATCTTCATCATCAATCTGGATCTGCGGCCGATCTTCGACAGCTTGAAGAGCCGCGCTCCGGCATATGGCGACATTCGCCTCGTCAACGGCGATGGCGACTATCTTCTGCACCCGGACGATTTAAAGTCGTTCAGGTTCGAGTATGGCGGACGCAGTCGCGCCAAGGACGACTTGCCGGAACTGTCTTCGCTTCCGACGGAGACCGGGCTGCAGAGGGATCACGACGGCCGGCTGGTCGGCGTCGCCGTCGTATCCGGACGTATCGCAGACGCCGTCGATTTCAGCGTCGTGGAGGTCGCTCCCTACCAGGCGTTAGCCGCCGCGCCTGCCCCGCTCCGGGATGCGACTCTGGTCGCCGGTTCGTTGGCCGCGCTGGCTTCAATCGGCATGGCACTGTTGGTCGCCCGCGCGTTGTCACGGCGCATCCGATATGTCGTCGAGTCCGTTGACGGCCTGACCAGCGAGCAGCTGAACGTCGGGGCGCTGCCGCCTCCATCGGACGGCGGCAGCTCTCTGTACAGATTGCTGCGCATCAAGCAGCCCGTTGAGGAGCTACGTGACGAGCTCGTCCGACGGCGCCGCGCCGAACTTCTGATGCGGCAGTATCTCGAGAAACACAGCCTCTATAGCGCGGTCGTTCAGTCCGCGACCGACGCCATCGTGACCAAGACACTCGACGGAAAAATCACGGGCTGGAATTACGCGGCCGAGAAACTGTTCGGCTACTCCGCCGAGGAAGCTGTTGGTCAGTCGATCGAGATCATCGTCCCGCCGGACAGACTGAGCGACGTCCAGCATATCCTGGGACGGATCGCGCAGAGCGAGACCGTGGATCACTATGAAACGGTCCGCAAGACCAAAGACGGCAGGCTTATCGACGTCTCGCTCAGCGTATCGCCGGTCAAGTCGGCCGACGGCGAAATCATCGGAGCGGCGAAGATTGCGCGGGACATTTCGGAACGGAAGTTCGTCGAACGAAAATTCGAGCTTGCCGTCGAAGCCTCCCCCGGCGGCGTTCTCATGATCAACGGTGCCGGTGTCATCATTCTGGTCAACAAGGAACTTGAGCGCCAGTTCGGGTACGAACGCACCGAACTCATCGGCCGCTCCGTGGAGACCTTGCTGCCGGCGTCGGGGAGAGAGGCCCATGCCAGTGTCCGAAAGGCGTTTTTGAACGCGCCTGCGGTTCGTTCGATGGGCGCGGGACGCGAATTGTTCGCCCGCCGTAAGGACGGAACCGAATTTCCGGTGGAGATTGGCCTCAACCCAATCCAGTCCCGTGATGGGTTAATCGTTCTGGCCAGCGTGGTCGATATCTCGCCGCGAAGACAGGCTGAGCGCGCCATCGAAGCGCAGAAGGAACAGTTGCAGCACGCGCAGAAGATGGAAGCTGTCGGATTGATGGCGGGCGGTGTCGCCCATGACTTCAACAATCTCCTCCTGGTCATGCTGGTCTACGCCGAAATGTTGCGCGCAGACTGCGACGCCCTCGATCCGAAGCTTCCCGAAATCCTGGAGATCGTCAAATCGATCGATCGCGCTCAATTGCTGACAGGCCAATTGCTGGCGTTTTCTCGCAAGCAGCCGAGCGAACCGAATGTGCTCAACCTTGGGGATGTCGTGTCTGGCTTCCACTCCATGCTCAGGCGCACGCTGCCGGCCGACATCGAGATCGTCACGATCGCGGCGGACGATCTCTGGCCGGTGCTGATTGACAAAGGGCAGTTGGAGCAAGTGCTGATGAACCTCGCCGTCAATGCACGAGACGCTATGCCTACCGGCGGTCGCTTCGCAATCGAGATCACGAACAAGCAAGATGGAGCCCCGGTTTCCGGCAATTTGGTCTGCGAATTTGTCGAGGTGCGCGTTAGCGACTCCGGATCAGGTATCGCTCCCGAGCTGATCGAGAAAATATTCGACCCGTTCTTCACGACCAAGGAGCGCGGCAGGGGGACGGGCCTCGGGCTCTCGACGTGCTATGGAATCATCGCGCAAGCTGGCGGGCGTTTGACCGTGGAGAGCGAGCTTGGAAAGGGTGCGACCTTCTGCATTCTGCTGCCGCGAACCGAGCGGTTGGCCTCCACGGCCGCGTCCGCCCCGAAAGATGCCGAGCAATTCGGCGGAACGGAGACGATCCTTGTCGTCGAGGACGATCAGGCCGTCATGCGCGCGACGACAGCGGCGCTGAGACGCGGTGGTTACAGCATATTGACCGCTGCAAATGGAGATGAAGCCCGACGCCTGCTGCAACAGCAGGGCGATGGCATCGACCTCGTCTTGAGCGATGTCGTCATGCCCCAGCTCAGTGGGCCGGAACTCGCCGAGTTCGTAAGAGGTAGCTATCCTGGCCTGCCGTTGATCTTCATGACCGGCTATTCGGACTACCCCGTCATCACGGAGAGCGGCGACCACCGGATCGCGCACCACCGCGCCATCATGAAACCGTTCCGCCCCAACGAACTCCTCGCGACCATACGTGAAGTTTTGAATGGACATGACGATCCCGGCTGCTCTTAAGTTGACGTCATTGCACTCGAGGGCCCTGCGTCGCAGGCTCCGGCGCCGCTGGATCTCGCGGGGCCCAGCGTGCCCAACTCGTCATAAGGCGCCTCAGTTCAGACTCGTTCAGCACCCATGAACGAAAAACGGTCGGCTCCTTGGAGACGATCTTGCCGGTCGAGTTATTGCGGGCCTACGATCCGGTGGGCTCGATGCCGAAGCGGAATTGTCACTCTGCGCCGGCCACCAATTCATCCATGTGTTCCCCTCTGTCAACTTCGACGAACAGCGGCGTTTCAGAACGCACCCGGGCTGCCGAACTGATCGACTATTTGTCGGGAAGCCTTCCCCTGGACCGAGCCCGTCGGTCTCGGACGTCCCCTTCTGCGGGGCCGGCTGCCCCGCGTGGTGGTCGCGAGGCGACTCGACCCCCGAGCCGAACAGTCTGGTTTTGGTTCTGCAGCAAGCCGTATCTTGCTGCGACGCTCAGGAAGTTGAGAAACAAGCGAAAGCTGAACGCAATCTGGCCGTGTCCGCCCGCACAAAAACGCGGCACGAGACCCGTCTTGTTCTCGGCGCCACCGCGCGTAACGTTTTGAAGGGGAAAGACTTTTGAATGGTGGGCGCACCAGGGCTCGAACCTGGGACCCGCTGATTAAGAGTCAGAGGTTCTACTCTCAGTCAGCTAGGCGACGAAGGATCAGTGGGAAGGTAAGCTCTCAAGATTGCGCCAGCGTTCTCAAGGAATTAACCCTGAATCGCGCAGTTGTTCAAGCCTGGCGCGGGTTCGTTGACTCCTTTGGCCCTTTTGGCAACTTTGCCCCCGATGTGCCCCCGATTTTCGACCGGGGGGCAAGGAGAAGGTTGGTGGGCAACAAGATCACTAAGGCGACGATCGAGAAGGCGTACCGCGACAAGAAGTCCGGCAAGTCCTACGACATCTCTGACGGCAGCATCGCCGGGCTCGAGCTGAGGGTGAGGCCCCTGTCCGTCAGATGGTCGATGCGGACGGCGCTGCACGGCAAGCGTACGCGGTACGACCTCGGTCCCGCGGAGAGCAAGGATCCGCCTGTGGAGGGCCTCTCCGTCGACACGGCACGCACCCGCGCCTCCAAGGTCGCCGAGCTGGCTCGCGGCGGCCACAATCCCACGACCTTCCTGTCCGCCATCACCGCCGGCGTCTCGATGGAGACGCAGATCAAGATCGAGTCCGCCAGGCCGAAGCCGAGCTGGACCTGGGAGGACGCCAAGAAGAACTTCCTGGATGAGATCCTGCGCACGCGGCGCGAAGACACGCACAGGGACTACCGCGGCAAGCTGATGCCGGCCGAGCTAGACCGGTTCGCCGGCCGTCTGGTCAGCGGCATCACCCTGAACGAGATGGCGGCCGCGATCGCCGACGTCCACGCCCGCAAAGCGGAGTCGATGTCCGAGGGCATGGTGAGGACGATCCGGCGTATGTGGAATTGGCTCGCCGAGCCCGTTCGCGCCGAGCAGACCAACGTCCCAAGACACGTCATGGAGACGCTCAAGGCGCCGGAGCGCACGCGGAAAGAGCTTGGCGAAGAGGCCTTCGATCCGGACGATGAGGACGGCTACACGCCGGAGCCCATCGAGATCGGCCGTGCCCTCGCCGTCGCCCGCCTCGGCTGCCTGCCAGAGCGGATCGGACTCGGGTTGCAGCTCATGATCGGGACCGTGCAGCGCCGGCGAGCGGTGACCGGCGCGTCGCGCTGGCGCTTCAGGGAGTACGAAGAGGCGCCGGGTGAGTCCGGATGGTTTGTGCCGCCCTACTTCCGCAAGAGCGGCACGAAGCGGGGCAACCGCTCGCATCTGGTGCCGTGCGTCGGCTTCGCCGCCGAAGCGCATGCGAAGCTCGACAAGCTCAGCGACTTCGAGGGCAGCGAGGGCTGGCTCTTCCCCGCCGGCCTGGCATCGCGGACCGGTCGCGGACACGCCGAAGCCGGCCTGTTCAACGACTGGTTGGCGGCAATCCCCGGCGTGGAGTTCTCGACACACGGCGGCCGATACGCATTCAGCACCTACGGACCGCGCGATCTCGGCTTTGCCGTCGGCGAGGGCAAGCTGATCCTCGACCACCTCGAAGGCATCGAGCCGACCGACGTCACCGGCCAGTTCTACAGCTCGGACCCGCAGATCAAGCGCAAGCGAGCGATGATGAAGGCCTGGACGGAGTGGTGCGAGCACTGGACCGCGAAGGCGATAGAGAAGGACGCTGCTCTCAAGAACGCCGAGCTGATGGGCAAGACGATCCGCGCAGAGCGCTACAAGCACAAAAGGAAGAAAGCCCCGACATGATGCCGCCGAGGGCTATGGAGAGAGGGCGGCGAGAGCTTCGTCATCGGCGAGCTCCAGCGGCTCGGGATCCGGCACGGGTGTCATGAGAAGCGATGACGGGTGGGCGGTCACGCCGCTCTCGCAGTCGATCGCCGGCAGTACCAACCCGAGTCCGAGCAGCGCGGCGTAATCGCTTCCGCCGCCGACATCGAACCGGTATCGCTCATCGGGATAGACGACGAACGTCTTGCCGTCGACGATAGACTGCATATCCCGCGTCCACCTGTGCGCGGTGTGGCTGCGCGTCGCACGATCATATGCCGACAACCGATGTCGGGCGCGAGGGCACGTGAGCTTTCGAAAACAGTCGTATGCGCCATCCGTGCGGACGCCGAGCCGACCAGCGAGGTCTGCTTCCAGGCCCCTGCCGGCAGCTATGTCATAGAGCGCCATCGAGCGCCAGACCAGCAGCCCTTCGACGTCGGTAAGGCGCACGCGGCAGAGCCCATCGGCGTCGGCGGGCCAGACGCGCAGGACGTTCGCGAGAACCGACGGCTGCTCGCCTTTCCTGATCTTGCGCCCGACCAGCGTCAGCACCCTCTCATCCTCGCCGTGCGCCACCAGAGCGGCGGCGATCTGGTCGCGCGTCTCCGCGGAGAACGTCATCGAGATCACCGACCTACTCCTCCAGTTCGCGCAGCATCTGCAGCGCCATCTTGTCGAGCTTCAATCCGACCGCGCGCACGCGATCGGCCTCCTTCGCAAGGCCTTCCGCGACCTTGCGGTAGACGTCATCTGTCACCACGCGGCGCTCACCGCCAGCGATCATCGCCAGCAGCGACTGCGGCACGCCGGCCGCGCGCGCCAGCGCAGACTGCCAGCGGTCGCCGGCGAGAGCCTGTCCGGCGGCGACGATGCGGACGGCACGGGGCGAGAGCTTAGCCATCAGCCTGCCTCGCGACCGACAGCATGGCGTCCAGGTTGATCACGGTCGCGCCCTCGTCAGTCGGCCCCCCGTCGACCTCGACGTAGCGCGCTCCTGGATAGCGGCGGGCCTTGATTTCAGCATACGCCCGCGCCTGCTCCTCTGTGCCGCTACCCCAGTGCGTGATCGGCAGCCCGACGAACTTGAACCACTTTGACGGCTCGGCCTCGGCAGCCTTAGCCGCGTTCGTCGGCAAGATGCAGAGGCTCTCGAGTTTCCGGACAAGCGCGTCGAACGTGTCGCCGCTGATAGTGTAGTCCGGATTGACGATGAGGTTGTCGATGATCTTGATCGAGCCAGGATTACGCACCGTCGCGACCATCTGGCCAGACTTCACGTTGGCCAGCATCGAGAGCTCGACCGTCAGGCCAGCGGTTGCTGCGACTTTGATCAGGTCTTGGAGCGTCTTCATATTGTCTCCGATCAAACGGAATAGTCGAACGAGTGGGCGGCCTCGCGGTCGACTATGCGCTAGAAGTGCGGGTCCATGCGGTATTCCCTGAACCCGAAGCCGATGCCCCCGGGGCGGCCGCTCTTGCCCCACATGCCGCTGTCGGTCTTGTACACACGCTGCCAGACCGCGCGAGGCAGGCCGCGGCTGCCGAAGTCGATGTCGAGGCGCCAGTTGCTCGAGCCGCGGCGCATCGTCGGGGTGTAGACGTGCTGGCCGGTTCCGCGGTCGAACGTGTGGTCGTCATCGTGAATGGTGACGACGACCGTGCCGCGATAGGGCGTCACAGCGGTAACCGTCGCCGGATAGCTGTCGCCTCCGTAGCCGTGCGTGGCGCCGTCACCGACGGCTGGGATCTTGGTCGGCTTTTCCAGGCTATCGTTGATCTCGAGCGTGGACGGCAACTTCTTCCTGCGCGGGAACATAGCGTCTCCTTTGTTGTGGGAGTCTCTCGACGTCGTGACCATCGCGCCATCTTTAGTGTGATAGAAATTATCACAACATGAGCGATGCGTAAGTATCATCTGATTCACGCTGTCATGAATCAACATGCGCGTAGAATCCTTAGCTTCCCATCGATGGTTAATTCGCCCAGTATATTGGGCGTTTTGGAGAACGGACCGCGAAAATGCCCAATATACTGGGCATTCTGCGGTATCGCTCTCCGCAGAATCCACAGGCAGAGCGACGGCAGCGATGTCCGATATAGACAACAGCGCGCTGCATTCGGTCGAAATTGTCCGATATAGACGACGGTCTCAGCGCTTCGCGCGCTTCTTCTTCGCCGGCCTGCCCGCCGTCGGCGCGAAGTCTCCGACGTCGAGCCAGTCCTGACGCCCGTCGACGTCGAGATCGCAGCGGAGCATTTGAAGTCGACCGACCAGATTGTGTCGGCTCGCCGTCGAACCGTTGAACCGCAGCATGTGGCGGCCGCCGATGTCGGAGAAGTGCTTCACACTGCCGATCTCAACGAGCAGCGTCTTCTCGGCATGGCGCCCCATCGCCAGGCCAGCCTCGAACAGCACGTTCGGCCGCGCCTGTCCCTGCGGCTTGCCCTCGGTCGACTTCTCATGGCGTGCGACGAACTGCGGCCGGAGCTGCACCAGATCGTCCGGAGAGAACATGACCAGCACCGCCTGGGCCTGGTCCATGACCTCCTCGATTATGTCGCCGACGTAAGCCTGCCGTGATGATCAGGACGAACGTCCCCACCTTCGTGAGAAGCTCGAGCCAGGTGAAGTCGGAATCGACGCGCGCCGGCGCGGTGACGATGTCGCCGGGGGTGTAGGGAGTGGAGGGCGTCTAGGTGGCGGTCATGTCGTCTCCTTGTTGTCAATCTCGTCGAGCCTTGCGAAGGCCTTCAGCGCCGCCTTGCGGACAGGCGCCACGGCGAACCAGAGGTCCTCTGACCGGAAGATGGTGCCATTTAGGACGACGTAGCGCACGCCGTTGTCATCCACCGCCCAGGCGCGGGCGTCGCCGATCGCGCCGATACGCTCGACGAACGGCCACCCGGCGCCGTCGCCCCTGCGCATCGCGCGGATGGCGCGGCGCAGACCGGAGTCCGCCAGCATCTCGCTCGTCGCCGTGGGCGTGAGGCGGGGGTCGAAGAGCTGGAGCTGGCTCACGGCTTCACCCCGTCGACGTCGTACTGCTCGCCGTCCTCGGGATCCACGCGCGGCGGCAGCGTCGCCATGTGCGCTTTGATCGTGGACAGACGAACGGGCGCGAAGCCGAGCACGTCGATGCCGATATCGCAGGACTGCTGGTTGCCGCGCAGCTTGCCGTGATGATGCCCGTAGAGCTGGAGCGTCGTCGGCTTGCGCGACCCCATCCACGACAACATCGGGTAGTGCGACACGACCAATTTTGTCGTCTCGACGTTGGCGTAGAGGATGTCCCGCTTGTCGGCCCACGGCAACTCCTGAGTCTGCGGGCCATCGTGATTGCCGATCACCAGCGTCTTGCGACCCGGCAATGAATCGAAAAGCTTGCGCAGCGCCTCAGGGTCGCCGGCCCGGTGCGCGAAGTCGCCAGCGATGATCAAATCGTCGTCCCGACGCACCATGGCGCGAATGTTGGCAGCCATAGCTTCGTTCATCTGGCGGCCGCTGGAAAAGGGTCTGCCAGCGAGCTTAATGATGCCGTCTGGCTTATCCGGCGACGCGTGGAAGAAATGGGGATCGGCCATGAACCAGGTCGTCACTGCGTTGCTCCCTTCGGCTCGAACCACATCGCCCGGACGGCGGCGACCTCGCACGGGTTGACATGCATGTCGGTCTCGCTGTCGTGCCCGGGCTCATGGATCAGCTCGGTGAGCCTGCAGAGCAGCACCTCGCCCGGCTGCATAACGAGGACGTGGCCGGGCGCGATCTGGTCGTTGGAATGGAGTCTCACAGCCCTGCCCATCGCTAAAAGTGCACCGATCCCAGGAACGATGTCTACACCGTCTGTGTGCTAAAGTCTACTTTGTCGGACAAAAGGCGTCCGGACGAATCCTTCAGCAAGCGAGGTAAGCACCATGGCAGGAGACTCACACACCAACTTCAACGGCGGCGCGTTCAACGCCTGCGCGGCCTGCGGAGCGCTCTCGCTCGCCGGCGCGTTCGTCGGCGCGCTGCAGGCTGCGGCCGAGCGCAACACCGCGAACCAGTGGGCGCACTACAACCGCGATCAGGTCGAGAAGTTCTTGAACTTCTCGGAGCTGCTGCGCGAGCACGCGGTGCGGCGCGCCGAGCGCGCCGAGGCCGAGCTCGACGCGCTCAATCGCCTGCTCAAGCGGGCCGGCGTGCTGGCTCGCAGGTAGCGTCGACCGGGGCCGCCTTGCGACGAGCCGGCTCCGGCGACCACTTCACCGGCGCCAGAGACTGCACTTTCCTCACGCCAGGAAGCCCGTACAGGCCGCGCACATGTGCCTGAATGGCCGATTTTTCGACGGAAACGATGGCTTCCGCCTCCTTAGCAGAAAGGCCCGGCAGCCACGACTTCACCGGCCGAGGGAGCCAGCTCGGCACCGCCACGGGGCCGTCGGCGATGAGTGACTCGACGCACCAGTGCCAGATGGCGCGCGCGATCTTCGCGTAGTTGTCTTGATCCTCGGCGTCCGCCGCGGCGAGCCTGGCGGCGAGATCCTGGACCTCCGGCAGGTCCTCGACCGGCGGCGCCGCGCCTCCGCCGAGCAGCGCGCCGACGGCGCGGCCGGGGATCGAGACGGCGGCGCGAACGAGCGCGAAGGCGGCGCGCAGGGCGGCGCCGATCGCGGAAACGATGTTCTTCAGCATGTGACGACCTCCTTTTCCTACCGCCCATCGTTGCACGGTCGGCTGCAAGGCGGAAACGGGCAGGCCCACCGGAAGGATTCACCCCCGCTTGACAGATGCCAGTCGCCGAACGCATAGTGTCCGCCATACGCACACTTCGTTACCCATTCGTGAGAAGTTGCCGGGAAGTGCCGAAGCCCAAGGAAAACACGCTTCCGCTGCGGATCGAGTTCGTCGGAACGTCCCTCTTCGGCCCCGGCCGAGGCTGGACGGTCGCCCTCGCCCGCGGCTTGAACATGAGCCGCAGCCAGCTTTTCGAGTATCGCCGCGCTGGCTGCATCAAGAGCGGCCGGGACATCGACGGCGAGATGCTGGCGCTGATCGATCGCGAGAGAGATGCCGCCGCCCAGCGCGGCGTGGATCTGACGAAACTGCGCAACCGCCTCCTCTCCATGCGCAAGGAGGGCAGCGATGCAGCTTAGCCTTCTCGAATGGAGCGCCCCCGTCGTGGCGCCGAAGGCCGCTATGCCGTGGACCGAAGCGGACTACGACCGTCTCACCGCGCTCTACGCCGAGACCGGAGGCAATATCCGCGCTATCGCCGCGATGATGGGCCGGACGCCGACGGCGATCTGGACGAAAGCGAGCTATCTCTGCCTCGCCGTCGAGGGCAACGACGTCAAGCTGCGCCGCTGCCTGGGCGACGGCTGCGGCAAGAAATTCCTGAGCCCCGACAAGGGCGTCAGGATCTGCAGCCGATGCAAGCAGAACAGAGACCTTCCATGGGGAGTAGTCTACTAATGACCATCAATATCGCCGACCGCCGCCGCACGAAGTCGCCAGTCACCCACCAAGACCGCAAGTTGAAGGTCTCCGGGCGCGAGTACACCGTTCGCCGCTCCGCCTGGGAAGGCCGCGCGATCGGCGGCTGGATCAGCGTGCGCGACGATAAGGACGAGCCGCTGTTCGTGCGCGGCGGCGACCTGCCGGACGCGATGATCGCGGAGCTGATCGCGGCCTGGAGCGACGGCTACAACGTCGGCCGCAGGGAAGCGGCGCGGGCTGCGGCGCGCCGCTACACGGGAGACATCGTATGAGCCGCCGCTGGCCGAATACTCAGCACTGGCAGGACATCTGGAAGGCTCTCGATCGGATCTCTGGCAAGAGCCGTCGCCGCTACGGCGAGTGGCTGTTCGGCCTGCCGCCCAGTGGGCTGCGCGCCCACATCGATCGCGAAGACATCCCCCACGAAGAGTTGGTCCGCCTCGAGGATCTGATCGCGGCCGAATTCCGCGAGCTGATCGCCGGTCAGAGGAAGGCGATGGACGACATCCTGAAGGCCTCGCGCGAGTTCAACGGCCAGAGCGCCGGCCGCCGCTTCGACGTCAGGACGGCCGAGATTAAGGACATCAACGAGTACGCAGAGGCGTTCGCGAACCAGTGGTGCGAGAAGAACGTGATCGGCTGGAAGAAGGAGGCTGCATAATGGTCGGCGGATTTCCCATCAACAAGCGCGCGCCCAAGCCGGTGCAGCAGACGCCGACGGTTGCTCCCGATGACGTCGAGTTCGACGAAGAGGGACGCCGCCGGATCACCGCACCGCTCACGCCGGCCGCGACGCGTCCACCGCCGACGACCTCCGCGAGGCCGCTGCTGCCGATGCCCGGCGCCCCCCGGCCCGGTGCTCTGCCGCCGATGCCGCCGCGGCCGGTGGCGCCGACCGTTAGGCGCGAAGGCCCGCCGCCGCCGAAGGCCGCGACGCCGGCGACCGCGGTCAAGCGCCCACCTCCGCCGACGCCGTACGTGCGCAAGCCGGCGCAGTACCTCGACCCAGAAACGATTCCGTTCGACAAGCCTCGGACCTACGGGGGTCGCCGGTGACGCAAGCGGAGATGGACTTCGGGGTATTCGCTACCGCGGCCGCGAACCACGCACGCCGCCGCAACGCGCCGCCGCATCCCGACCGTGATGGCCTGTTCGACGCCGAGGGCGTCGCCACTATCTGCGACCGCAGGCAGTGCGCTGTCGAGGTGGTGAGCGAGCTGTTCGCCGACATCCAATTCAAGGAAACGAAGGTCCGCGTGATGGCGATCGCGCCGGGTCGCTGGGATGCCGTCGCGGCGCTGGCGGCCTGCACCAAGGCGCGCGGAGGCCGCTTCTATGAAGTCGACTACGCCACGGCGAAGCCGACAAATCCGAACGGTCTCGACGAACTGCGCATCGCCGCCATCGTCGGCGCCGATGGCATCACGCCCTACTTGTCGAAGAAGGGCAGATACTTCGAGGCCGCCTATGGCGTGTGGGCTCCGGTCGAGCGGCCGCTAGAGACGGAGCAAGGATTCCGCCAAACGTTCCGTGTGTCGGCAGGCAAGCCGACATGGGTATTCCGCAAGCTGTTTGACGGTTTCGCTCCAGACGGGCGGCGCCACCGCTTCGCCGGAGACCCCATCGTCCGCCGCTCCCTGCGCGCGCTGGAGGACGCCGGCCTCGTTCACATCGAGCTCGGCCCGCGCGGCGGCATGGCGACGGCGAAGGTCACGTGGCTGCCGCGCGCGTATCTGGCGCCGGAGCGCCTCGCGAAGGAGGACGAAGCAGCCATGGAGATGCTGGCATGAAAGCCTCGGATTACACGATGGACCCGCGCAACTCGCTCGCGATCCGATTCCTTCAGAGCCGCCCGATCCAGATCGGTACGTCCGGATTCCTGATCTCCGTCGCGCAGGATCTCGACAATCGCGGCAGCCTCTCGAAGGGGCAGAGAGAGTCCCTGGAGAGCATCGCCAAGAAATCGAACTGGCAGCCGCCAGACCCGCTGCCACCGGCGGTCGACGACCGCGGTGAGCGCGTGCTGGTCTACCTCACGCCCGGCCATCATCCGGGCAACGAGTTCATGCAGGCGCTCGGCGAGCAGTACAAGCCGCTGGGAAAGATCGGCGTGCGCGTCGTGCACGATCCTGTCTTCATGGTCCTGCTGGATCCCGCGCCGCTTCCCATGGACGCGCCGTATCGACTCTTCACCAGTCTCGGCGCCTACGAACTCACGGGCACCGGATGGGCGCGCGCCGGCTTCAAGCCGCGCCACCCCGAGTCCGCCGATACGCTCAACGACGTCGTCTCGCCTCTGCTGTCGACGCAGGACAGCGAATTCGTCTTCCGCAACCGCCTGATCGACGGCTCGAAGCGCGGCGGCGGCAGGACGTGGTGGGTGTTCGGCGAGCGCAAGGCGAATGCCATCCGCGAGGTCGGGTCGAAATGCGCCTGACGCCGGCGCCGTTGCACTTGCTCGTCGCCGTCTCGCGTGGCGCGCGGCTGCGGCATGTCGGCGGCTGGTTTTCCGTGATCAAACCGAATGGGGAGTTCGAGCGCGTCCACGGCCGTGGCGTCAACACGCTGATCAAGAACGGCCTCGTCGAGGGGATCGACAAGTTCGACTGGCGACTCTCCGACGCCGGCGCGGCCTGGTTGGCTGCAAACGGAATTGCGGCGAAATCGGACAAACCTCGAAATTAAAGGCGGCGCCGCCCAGGTAGTAACGGGGGGCGTCAAGGAATCGGACATCAGCGGTGATGGCGTCACCTGTGACGCTCAACGGGATCGTACCGTGCAGTGACGGCAGGATACCGTGCGATAATGTGAAGCTAACTGACCTTAACGGCACCACGTCCGGACCCGAGCGCCGATGTGAGAATGCAGGGGGCTAAGCGGGTTCCCCCCCCGCGTTCTCACCTCGACAGAGCCGGCGCCTGCAGAAAACGCATTACGGCTGCAGAAAAAGCATTATTTCGGGGGCCTTCGGTAGAAAATGCATTACACCGGCAGAAAAAACCTAATTCAGCCGACCCCCGGCAGAAAAAGCCTCACTCCGCCTGGCGTCCAATGATGGCAGCTTGAACTAGCGGCCGGCGCCGTCGAGCAGTCGCTGGATCTCCCGGTCGAGGTCGACCTTGGGAGCCTTTCGCGCGACCGAGAACCCCTCCGGGAGCATGGCCTTCAGGACGTGGACGAGAGCGCCGAGAGGTGCATTTTGAGCGCCGCCGCGATGCATGGCGGGATCATCCACCGACAGATCAGCAGCAGCAGCTCGGTCACCGCCGCGCCTTCTTGGCGGGCCTCTTGGCCTTGCGCCGGCGCGGCTTCGGCCTGGATGGCACCTCGGCCGGCGGGTCGGGGAAGTGAACGAAGCTGATCGGCTGCTTCAGCCCGGCTTCGCTTTCGTGAACGGTGGTCGTCGGCGGTTCTAGATCGTCGGACTTGCCTTTCGCCTGATCGGGAGCGACGCTAGTGGGACGAAGGACCCTTGGGAAGCAAACATGAGAGCATCAAGTCACCCCTGTGATCGCTTGTTGTCAGATGCAGTTGCTGCTTTCGAGCGTATCGCGAGCGGTCAGCCTGCAAATTGCGCAAAGGAGGTCACTGACGCCCTGATCAAATACGACCTAATTCGGCCAGCCGTTCAGGTGGTTGGGCGAGACTCATTAGGGCTCGTTCTCCGTCATGGGCATTCGTTGCTCCCTGATGTCGAAAAGCAGTGGAAATTCTTGCGAGGCGATGGCGCGGAACGAAGCCTTTAAGCACCTTCCATTGCACGACAGCCGGCTGGACTATCTGTACTGGAACAAGGAGTTAGATGCGTAGGTCGCGGTGCCGACGTTGTGATGCACCTCATAAGAGTGTCAAAACACACATAAGTGCGTCGCGCTTTGCCGCCTGATCTTGTCAAAACATCGCCATCGGACCGAACGACATCAAGCGAACGAGTTCTCCGACGTTATCGTCCGGCCCTTCGTGGTTAAATCTTGGTGTACATCGACGGGCCCATCGACTGGGGCGTTGGATTCTTAAAGGTGTCGAGTGTCTTGACCTCTGGAAGACGATCCTGGGCAATCGGCCGACTAGGCCACAATTGTGTTAGAGGGCGAGAATGAGCGCCTCTGAGCCGCCGCCCTCCTCCCTTCGGCTATCGGACATTTGGTCGATAGCCGGTCCATCGGACTACAAGCTCCATTTTGCGCGCTGGAACGGACACAGCCAGCCTTTAGAAGTGTGGGCGCGCGACAGGGGAGAATGGCAAGGTTGGCAGGAGTACCGCCCAGCGCGCGACGAGTTCAATCGTCCGAAGATCTTTTCTCTCATCCAATTTTATCACGAACCGGACGCTTGGCTCTTCGGTGGCGTGTTCTGTGTGTCGGAACGATTGTCAGATCGGTATGTGGTGATGCTGAGCGAGGAAGGCGGCGGCTTCATCGGTCGTCTTAAACTCCGTTCTTCGTACCGAGAGCGCGCGACGCGGGTGAATTTCGAAAACCATTACTCCAGCTTGGAGGTCCTGGAGCTTCTTCGGGAGCCCTATACGGGTCGAAGCTTTCCAGGCTTTGAGAATATCGACCTTGCGTTCGAGGAGCTTGAGACGCTTGTCCGGACAGGCCGCCCCGATTGGAAAGCAGCTCTAAGTAGCGTCAAAGGCATCTATCTGATCTCCGATACCAATACCGGAAAGCGGTATGTGGGCTCAGCTTATGGATCGGAAGGGGTATGGGCCCGCTGGTGCAGCTACGCTTCCACGGGTCACGGGGGCAACGTCGAACTCACCGCTCTGGTTCGCGACCCTACGCTCGAATACTGCCGAAACAATTTCCGGTTTGCCTTACTCGAATATCGCGCGAGCCCGACTCCTGATGAGACCGTCCTTGAGCGAGAGGCCTTCTGGAAGCGGATCCTGCTGACGCGCGGTGAGTACGGTCTTAACCGCAACTGAAGTCGGTCACCCCGCACGTCGAACGTGGCGCCGCAAGTGATGCAGCTCGGGGGGCTTGCGCAAAGCGCTGGCGGAGAGAGTGGAACTCTCTTCGCGACATCGCCATACGCGCGAAAATCGCCGAAAAACAAGGATTCTCGAAAAGCCCGGCCGGACTCTGTGACCACCGCTGTGTACCACCCGTTCGGCGATTCGGACCGTCAATCTCGGCCGATTTCGAGGCGTTTTAAGGTTCGGCCGACCGAGATCGATGCGACGGTCGCATCGTCGAAAGCACTCCTGCACGGCAGAGGTCTCGATCTTGACGCGATCGCGGCCGAGGTCAGCTACAGCGGGGGCACGCCACCGATTTTATTGAGGGAGCGTCCGGGTAAAGGCGTCAGGGACCTGCGCTCCGACTGGCGATAGCGGTCACTTCGGCTGCTGCAGATCCTTGAACCACTCGCCCAAGAGGCTCGTCGACCTGAGAAATCCGGCACAGATCGGCAGGAGCGTCAGCAAGGGAATGCCTTCGATCCGCATTAGATGCGTCCTGAAGCTGGCATCGGTGACTTTCCCGTCTTTCAGTCTGGTGCCGAAGCGTTCGTTTCGGACAGCCCCTTCGTAGACGTTGAGCGCCAGATCGAGATGCGAAAGCTTCACGTCGCGTATCGCTGTCTTGTTTGGCGCGTGCGTGTCCAGATGGATACACCGGCCGACCATCAAACCGTCGGGGGCATCGGGGGCCGGCAACTCCTCGATCATCATGCTCACGATGTCGCCGCGTCTCTGCGCTCGGATTTCCAGCCTGCGTAGTCTCTCGATCTCATAGTCAATAAACGGCGCTGGATTTCTCGGGTCCAAGGCATCCTTTTGCAGCACGTATTCGCCGTATTCTCGCTGACCGGGATACATGTCAAATTTCATCAAAGCGTCGAAGCGACCGGGCGCAATCACCGCTTCGGTCAGCATCATCGGCGGCTTCTGGCTGTAGAAGCGATTGGGAGCGAGCCGCACGAAGAACGGTGACGTCGGATTGTTGCGCCTCAGCCACTCGACGAGCGCCGGATCGAGCTCGTCGGCGATTTTCCCGAAGCCCTTCGGGACCGCCACGACCTCGCTTCCAAGCTCCTGAGCGAGGGCGGCGAAGTCGATCAATTCGCCGTCACGTACGCTGCTCCAGAGCGCCGGCGAACCGCTAAACAGGGGATCGGTGCGCCTGTACGGCGCGCACGCCGTACGCATTCTCAGCTTCAGGACGGCGCGGGCCACCTCGGCCGCGAACGCGTAACCGCCGAGTTGGACATCAGTCGGCAGGGCGACGGGAAAGAATCCGAGCTGCAGTTGCCAGTTCAGCGTGTCCCAGTCGCCGACCGTCAACATCGTGCTGCGGAAATCGACGCATTCGATGACGGTCTGGTCTCCGTTCCCGTAGCGATCGCCGAGAACTTTCGCCGCATAATCCGTCAGGTCCACGTATTCGCCGGCGATCCGGGCAATGCGCTCGATATATTGGTCAAGGTCGATCATGGTCGAGATGTGGGGTGGTCCGCGACTCGGATCAACATATCGCGCAGAAGCCCCGCCAACGGCGGGGCTCCCTTCCGGCTACGGACGTCGACCGGCGCTACGCGACCAAAGCTGGCTGCGGGCGCACCATCGTCCCGTCGATCCATAATACGACCTTTCCGGACGCGATTAGCGGCGCCATCATGATTGCAAGTCGACGCGCCGCGTACGTGCTTCCGACCGTGAAGCGATGGCGGTAACCGTTCGCCACGGCCCGGTCCGTCAGCCCTTTCGATCCGCGAAAGCCGGCGACTTCCTGGATCTCGAACTGCACGTCCCACCGGACGCGCCGCGGACGGACTTCGTCCCGAATTTCTATACTGATCCGATGCTCGCGCGAACTGCGGACCAGAACTGACTTCAGTCGTTTTGTCGTCGGGAATTTGAGAATCTTGCTCAATCTAAGTCTCCTGAGGTTTGATAAACCCTTGGAGACACGCGGCCCCCATAGGGGCTGCGGTTAGCCTGACTACCAGGGCCAGGTCGGGAGCCGTCACGATCGCGATCGGCCGCCAATTCGAAAAGATTGGCTCAGCGCCTTAAATATAGCGTAGTGGATCCGCACTTCAAGGCCGTTCCGGACCCCGGCCGGTCCCCGCGGGAACGTGCCTGCAGAGCGACGATGGGCGGTGTTCAATCGTTGACCTCGGGAAACAAGCAGCCGCGTTGATACGATCCCGGCCGCCGACATCGCGCGATTAAGCCCTTCAGCGCGAGACGACTTGTGCTAGTCATCGCGGGACCTAGACAATGGCAGCTCGCTTTGACAGCCACAACCATTGCCCACCCGCAAGCCTTCATCCGCGCCAACACCCGGCTGCGGTCGGTGCCGCTGGTGCCGGAAATCGCGCTCTTCCTGGCCGATGAATCGTTGCCGATCTGGCAGCAGACCGAGGACGAGCTGAACGAGGCCGGCCTTCCCCCACCCTTCTGGGCCTTTGCCTGGGCGGGCGGCCAAGCGCTGGCGCGCTACGTGCTCGATCATCCGGATACCGTACGGGACCTGCGCGTGCTCGACATCGCTTCTGGCTCCGGCCTCGTCGGCATCGCGGCGATGAAGGCCGGCGCGGTCGGGGTGACAGTGTCTGATATCGACACCTTCGCGATCGCGGCGACAGAACTCAATGCGGAGGTCAACCAGGTCCACCTCACGTCGTGCGGCGAGGACGTGCTCGATACTCAACCAAACGACCGATGGCAGACCATCCTAGCGGGCGACATATTCTATGAGCGAGACACTGCGGCGCGTGCCTTTGCATTTCTGGCTGACCATGCGCGCGCCGGCGCGACCATCTTGATCGGCGACCCCGGGCGCACTTTCCTTCCAAAGACAAAACTTGTTCGACTTGCCGACTATCGTGTACCGGTGACCCGCGACCTAGAAGACGCCGAAATCAAGAATACGGCGGTTTGGACAATCTCGCCGGATTCTCTGTAAGTTGAGTTCGTCGAGACCACGACTGAATCCGCGCAACGCAGAAAGCCCGTTCTGCCGAATTTCGTCCATGACCGAGCCGGCGGTGGCTTCCGGCACAGCGATACTGCGATAAAGCCGTATGGTGCCGCTCAAGCTACCGCCTTGATCGGCCACGCAGACAAAACCATCCCAAGGTGCAGCCCAAACTGGCGAGAACATCCTTGATCTCGATGAGCGATTTCCGGCCAAAAACTAGGGCTCCGCAATAGCTCAGCCTCGGACCCTGGACCATCTCGCCAACTTATGCATGACATCGTTCTTCAGGCAGTTAGCGGACCGGATGGAAAGTTCGAGGGTGTCCACCCGTTCGAACAGCTTGGCCTGCCCGCTGCGCGGCCCAGCTCGCCGAGCTCGGCGAACTCGACTCCGTGCTCAGCGATCGGAAAAGTCGGATAGCGAGAGGGCGAAGATCCTGACCAAGCTCGAATCCCTCAGCGTCATCGACGACAAGACGCTGGTCGTCGACGAAGCTTCGATGACCGAGCTGCCGACGGTCCACGCGATAGCAAAGCGCCTGGTCGCGGGCAGCCGCCTGCTTTTCTTCGGCGACGAGGCGCAATTGCCCCCGATCGGTTTCGGGCTCGTCTTCCACAAGCTGGCGCAGGATCCCGGCATCGCGCTGCGGCTGACCGAGGTTGCACCGCCAGGCCGAAGCGACCGGCATCCCGCCCGCCGCAGCCGTCCGGTCCGGCCGCTGCCCGCGTTCTCCGAGTTCGCCGGCGCGGCCGCGGGAGTCTCGTTCGTGAATGTCGACCACTCCGCGCTGGACCGCAAGCTCGACGAGGTCATCGTCAAGCTCGCCGGCGACGACGAGGTGATCGTCGTCACCGCCAGGTCGCGGGTGCGGCCGCGAACGCGGGCATCGTCGGCACATAGCCGACGGCCGTCCCGAAGATGCGAGGCTTCTTCGGCCGCCGCTTCTCGGTCGGCGAGCCCGTCATCTTCGTCAAGAACGATTACCGCGCCGGGCTCTGGACGGCCTGCTCGGCCAATCGTCGTGATCGATCCCGACGAACGGACGATCGACATCCTATTCGACGGCGACAGCCAGCCGAAGCGGATGGGAGACGAGCACCTAGTCGACCTCGATCTCGCCTACGCCGTCACATGCCACCGGATGCAGGGGTCGAGCGCGAAGCGCGTCGTCATCCCGATCTACGAAAGCCGGCTGCTCAACCGGTCGTAACTCTACACGGCGATCACCCGCGCCGAAGAGCAGGTCGTCCTGGTCGGCGATCGCGACGTTTTCGCGAGGGCCCTCGCGAATCCTCCCGCGGTGGAAAGCCGAATCCACGGCTTGCGTTGGCCTCGAGACGCGCAGGCGACGGCTCCCTCTTCGATGTCTTCATGATCCCTGGAGAGCCCGAGCGCCTTCGCTCGGGCATCATTCCGCAACTGCGGAGACCGCTCCGTCTTCTTGTCAGCTTGCGGCGAAGCTCCGAGCAACCTAACTGTATACTTTTGGGGCGCGTTGCAACCAACGGTTATCGGCGACGCCTTCGCCGCATTGCGAAAAGGAGGGCCTGTGTCCGCCGAAAAGGTCACGCCGCTGGGCTATCTGAGCGATAAGGAAACCAAGGTCGATCTCCTCAACAACGAGGCAATCGCGAAAACCATCGTCCGACTGATCGCGGAGACGGCCGATTCCGCCGTGACGATCGGCGTCCACGGTGACTGGGGTGCAGGGAAATCCAGCGTACTAGAGATGGTCGAGGCCGCCTTCCCCGACGGAGGCGACGTCCTCTGCCTGAAGTTCAACGGCTGGCAGTTTCAGGGATTCGAGGACGCCAAGATCGCGCTGATCGAAGGCGTCGTGAACGGCCTCATCGAGAAGCGTTCGCTCACGACCAAGGCAGTGGAAGAGGTCAAGCGCGTGCTGAAAAGCATCGACTGGCTGAAGGTCGCCAAGAAGGGCGGCGGCCTTGCGCTCACGGCCTACACGGGCATTCCGATGTTGGGCCTCGACGACCTGGTCGGCTCCGTCGTCGACCGCGTGAAGAACGCCTTGACCGACAAGGACGCGCGCGAAGCGGCCATCAAGCAGATCGAGGAATTCAAAAAGGAAAAGAGCGACGAGGCCACCAGCAAAAGCGTGCCGACGGAAATCAAGGAATTCCGCGAGGCCTACAAGGATCTGATCAAGAAGGCCGGCATCAAGCGACTCGTCGTGCTGATCGACGACCTCGACCGCTGCCTGCCTCAGACCGCGATCGAGACGCTCGAGGCAATCCGGCTGTTCGTGCTGTGGGACAAGACGGCCTTCATCGTCGGCGCCGACGAAGGCATGATCGAGATCGCGGTCCGCGACCATTTCAAGAACCTGCCCGAAGTCGACGTCGCGTCCAGCAACGCAAGCGATTCCAATCAGAACTACAGGCGGTCATATCTCGAAAAGCTGCTGCAGGTGCCCTTCCGCATCCCCGCGCTGGGAGAAACCGAAACCGGCATCTACGTGACGCTCCTGTTGCTCGGCCGGGCCCTCGGCGAGGACTCGGAGGAGTTCACAAAGTTGCTGGCTCTCGGCAGGGCGGCCTTGAGCAAGCCTTGGGAGGGCAAGGGCATCGATCGCGACGCGATCAAGACCGCGGCCGGAATGCGGTTCGACGAGATCGTCGATGCCCTGACGCTGGCCGATCGCGTGAGTCCGGTGCTCGCCGCCGGAACGAAGGGCAATCCGCGGCAGATCAAGCGCTTCCTGAATGCCCTCGCCCTCAGGCTCGCGATCGCGGAAGCTCGCGGCTTCGGCAACGCCATCGAACAACCCCATCTGGCGAAGGTCATGTTGGCCGAGATGTTCCTGCACACGACGGTGTTCGACCACATCGCCACGACGGCCGCCAGTTCGGAGGACGGCATCTGCCCGGAGATCGCGCTGATCGAAAAGATCGCCGCCGGCGGCGGACCTGCATCGAGCGAAGAAGAAGCGGCGACCGAAGCGGGCAATCCCGTGATCGACGAATGGAAGACGCGCCCCGACGTCATGCGGTGGGCGTCGGTCAAACCGGACCTCGGCAAGGTTTCGCTCAAACCGTACCTCTTCGTGATCAAGGACAGGAAAAACTATCTCGGCTCCGCCGCACCGCTGCCGGCCAAACTCGCTGCGCTCCTGGAAAAGCTGCTCGGCGGCGACATGTCGGCCAAAGGGGCCCTCCCCGACGTCAAGAGCCTCAATGTCCCGGAGGCCATCCTGCTCTTCGATGCTTTGGGCAGGAAGGTGCGGGAGGCGCCGAATTTCGAGGCCCGACCGACAGCGATACCGGGCGTCGCCGTCGTGGTGGAGGCTCACCCGTCCCTTCAGGGCCGGTACGTCGACATCCTCGAAGCCCTGCCGCCCGACCGCGTCGGCCTGTGGGTCGCATCCGGACATGCTTTCGTGACGGAAGCGGCTCCGAAAGCCCGGATCGAAACCCTACGCGACAAGTGGAAAAAGGCGACCAAGAACCCGTTGCTGAGGGCCGAGCTGGAGCCGAAGAAACCGGCAAGAGGGAGCCGCGGCCATGGGAACGTCTAATCCCTTCAACGGCGGCAACAACCGCAATCCTCTCGTGCCCGACTGGGTCGGCGGGGCCGGACCGGATCCCGCGCCCCCGGGCGCTCATCCCCCCAGTCCCACGGGCGCACCAGGTGCTCCGGGTGGCGGCAATCCCGGCAACGGAAATCCGGCCGGCGCGAACCGAGGTGGAGGCGATCCGGGTACCGCGCCTGCGGCCGGCGGAAACGGCGGCGCTGCAGGCGAAGGCGACGCGCCGGCGCTGAATCGCTTCCAAAGCGCTCGCACCAACTTCTTCAAGTTCGCCAAATCCGGCGGGGGTGGCGGAGGCGGAGGTCGCGGCGGCGGGACCAACCGCAACCTGCGCCGCGCAGTCCGGTCGTTCGTCGGAAAGTCGAGCGGCGGTGCGCGCCGGGCCACGCAGCGCATGGCCGCGGAGCGCAGCGCCACCACCAGCCTGGGACGGATCCTTTCCACTGCCGGCACCGCCGGCATCCAGGAGACTGTTCGCCGGCTCGGCTTCGCGCAGTTGGCCACGCTGCCGGTCCAGGACATATACGCCGCCCTCGTCGACGTCATCTGCGAACCCGGCGGCGAGCTCGACGAGTCATTCGCCAGAGAGGCCTACATCAAAGCGTTGGCTGAAATCAGCGAGGCGCGGGCAAATCTCGAACGCCCGTCACCCGAGACCACCGTCTCCTTCCTGGCCTCCTTCATCACCAACGCGATCCAAAACCGATTGCTCAACGCGGTTGGAAACAAGGTGGTCGCGATTCCACGCGATGTCGCCGCTGTTCAGAACGTCGAACAGCAGATCAACGACTTCATTCGGGGCAACGTGAACGACGCGATGACGGAGGCCGGCGAAGATTTTCCCGTCGACATTATCGTGTCGACCATCGACGACATCTACGAACGCTCCATTGTCCTGTTGGAGGGGTCGGACCAGGAAGGTCCCGACGTCGGAACGACTGACGACCTCGAAGTGGAAGCCCATGAGGAGATCGCGTGATGACGGCCTACGCTTTGATAGGTCACATGGGACCGGCCGACCAGGCACCTGATCTCGCAGGACGCTGGCATGCCCAGTTCCGCATCGACCTTTTGAGCGGCAATCGGGCGCTGGGATATGGGATGGGTGGCGTCGTCCGGAGCCTCGGACGGCTCGGCGTCTATCCGAGCGAAGTCGGCGTCGACGTTCTCGTCCTCGCGGCGATGGTGCATGCCGCCGACACGCGCATCAATCGCGTGCAGACGTCGCAGGACGCGTGGACGCGCGAACTCGGCATCTGCGTGCCGGTATCCGATCCCGAACTATGGGCCGGGCAGCGCGCCTTGCTCGAAAAGACGCTCAGGTTTCTCACCGGAGACCATTGGACGGTCTCTTTCAGGCCACGCCCCGAAGGAATGGCCGACTTCGTCAGACGTCCCGTCGCGGGTCTACAGGACCACGGCTTCGACGGGGTTGCCCTCTTCTCGGGCGGATTGGACAGCCTGATCGGCGCGATCGATCGTCTTGAGCAGGGCTCCTTTCCCCTGTTCGTAAGCCATGGAGGCGACGGAGCGATCAGCAAGCCTCAGAAGGATCTGTTCGTGGATGTCGCCGCTGCGTACCGCGACGGCAATCGAGAACCGAGGCGGCTCCGCCTCGGAATGAGCTTCACCGACAAGATTACGCCGGGGGTAGGACGCGAGGAAAGCACCCGCGGTCGGTCGTTCCTGTTCATCGCCCTCGCCGCCGCGGCTGGGTCCGGGCTGGGTCGTCGCTTTTCGCTCGAAGTCCCGGAGAACGGCCTGATCGCGCTGAACGTCCCGCTCGACAGCGTCAGGCTGGGATCCTTGAGCACGCGCACGACCCATCCCTTCTATCTGCGCCGCTGGAACGAGTTGCTTTCGCACATCGGAATCGACGGCGTCATCGTCAACCGTTACTGGGATAGGACCAAGGGCGAGATGATGGAACGCTGCCTCAATCCGGACCTGCTGCGCGAGCTCGCCGGCGCGTCCCTCTCCTGCGCGCACCCAGCCGCCGGCCGCTGGGTCAAGTCGGCGGCCGGCCGGCATACCCATTGCGGCCATTGCGTCCCGTGCCTCATCCGCCAGGCTGCGTTCGACCACGCATGGGGCCGAGGCAACGATCCCACCGGATATCGGGTCGACATCCACCAGCATCGCTTGAGTACGCGGGCGGCGGAAGGCAAGCAGGTGCGGGCGTTCCAGTACGCGGTAGCCCGCCTCGCGGGACGCCCCGATCTTGCCCGCGTCCTGATCCACAAACCGGGACCGCTGCTCGAGGACATCACCCAGCTCGACGGGCTTGCCGGAGTGTATTCGCGGGGCATCATGGAGGTCGGCCAGTTGCTGTGCGACGTAGAGACGTTTTCACCGGCGGCAGAGGCCGAGATGACAGCATGAGGCTCGTCGATTTCCACTGCCACCTCGACCTGTATCCGGAGTTCGAGACGCTCGTCGCCGAAAGCGAGCGGCTCGGCATCTTCACGCTCGCGGTCACCACGACTCCGAAGGCCTGGGCGCGCAACAACAAGCTGGCCTCGTCGACCAAGTACGTCCGAACAGCGCTCGGCCTGCATCCCCAATTAGTGGCGGAGCGGTGGCGAGAGATCGACCTCTGGGAGCGTCTTCTCGACGAAACGCGATACGTCGGCGAAGTCGGTCTCGACGCCGGTCCCCGGTACTACTCATCGATGGATCGCCAAACCGAGATTTTCCGCCGCGTCCTGCGCTGCTGCGCACAGGCGGGCGGCAAGATCCTGTCGATTCACAGTGTGCGCGCGGCGCCCAAGGTGCTCGATCTGATCGAGGAAGAGGTTCCGAACGGCCGCGCGAAATTCGTCTTGCATTGGTTCACGGGTTCGGCCGCGGACGCTAGACGTGCCGCGGATCTCGGCTGCTACTTCTCGGTCAACAGTCAGATGCTGCAGACGGACCGTGGGCGGGCGCTGGTCTCCTCGCTACCCGTCGAACGCCTCCTCACGGAGACCGATGGCCCATTCACATCCGATGGCGACCGCCCTGCCCGGCCGCGCGATGTCGCGACGGCCGTGAGGCAATTGGCGACGGCGAGAGGCATATCGATCGAGGACGGCGCTGAAACCATTTTGCGGAATCTCAAGACCCTGACGGCCTAAGGACGGCAGCAATGGCGGATTACTTCAGCACCTGCTGTCGCCGGTACACCTAGGCCGCACGCGGCTGTGCGTCCTCTCGGGCAGACCTCCGGACCAGCGCTGAAGCTCGATCCGACGAAAAATTCGGGCGGCGGCCATTCCGGACTCGACCTTTTGTTCATGTTATGTTCTCATGAGGGATGGCAGCAGATCGACCCGCAAGCTGGCGCATGCCGAGCAGGAAAGAGATGGAAAAGCTGGCCGAGCAGTCTTCGGTGGGTAGGAACGCGTCGCCTGCGCCGGCGGTCGGCCCGGCGGATCCGTTGCCCTCCGCCTACTGGGACGCCCTCCTACGGGACGCGGGCGCCGACGCTAGACCGCCCGACCCCTTGATCCGGACGCAGCGTCTCTCTGAGATCACGCGCCATCTACTGCGGGTGACCTGCGGTAGGTGCAGTCGGATCGTCGAGATCCAGAAGGCGGACGCTACCAGGCTCTTCGGTCCGAAAGCCCTCTGGAAAGACGTCGGTCAGCGTTTGCTGGACAACACTTGCACGCAGCGCACCGGGCGCCATGAGGAAGATGGCTGCTCGCCGTCATACGACTGACGGCGCCCGGCCGTGGCGCCGAAGCACCATCCGACCCCGCTTAGCGGCGGCGACCGCAGGTCCTGCAGAAGTAGCTCGGCCGGGCCCGCGCCATGACGGGCATCCTCGCCGCCCAAGCCGCCGAGGCCCGTGCCAAAGGTGAGGCCCTCATCCGTCAGGCGGACAAATTACTCTGCGAAGCTTTCAACGAGCGACTCTGGGCGGACGGAGGCCCGATCAATCCCTCGCCGGCGATCGCTCAGGCCCTGAATGGCGGCTACCCTTGGCTCGAGATCGAGTGCTCGCGATGCAAGACCAAGTGGGACGTCGACTTGGCCGCGCTGCGCCATCCGCCCGACCACCTTCGTCCACGACCTGGCGAGCCGCCTCCGCTGCAGCAAGTGCGCCAAGGCAGGTCGCCGGCCCGCTGCCACGCTGCTACAGTTGGCGCAGCGCCCTCGCCAGGCCGCTCAGGAGACCTGACGATGTGCAATCTGTATTCAATCACCACCAACCAAGCCGCCATCAGCGCGCTGTTCCGCGTCGTCAACCGCTACGTCGGCAACCTCGCGCCGATGCCCGGCGTCTTTCCCGACTACAAGGCTCCGATCGTGCGCAATGGCGCCAATGGCCGGGAGCTCGCGACCGCGCGGTGGGGCATGCCGTCGTCGTCGAAGGCCCTCATGGACGCCACGAAGAAACGGGCCGACAAGCTGCAGGCCAAGGGCAAGGAGGTCGATTTCAAGGAATTGCTCCGGATGGAGCCGGATTCCGGAACCACCAACATCCGCAACGTGAAGAGCAAACATTGGACCCGCTGGCTGAGTCCGGCGCACCGCTGCGTCGTTCCCTTCAACTCGTTCAGCGAGTTCAATAAGGCCGAGGGCGGCGATATCTGGTTCGCACTCGACGAGAGCCGTCCGCTCGTCTGCTTCGCCGGCATCTGGACCAACTGGACCTCGGTCCGGAAGGTCAAGGAAGGCGAGACCACCAACGACCTCTACTCGTTCCTGACGACGGAGCCGAACGCGGAGGTCGGTGCCATCCATCCGAAGGCGATGCCGGTGATCCTGACGACGCCTGATGAGGTCGAGACCTGGATGACCGCACCGGCCGACGAGGCATTGAAGCTGCAGCGGCCGCTTCCGGACGGAACGCTGCGGATCGTCGCCCGCGGCGTGAAGGAAGATATCGTCGGGCCAGAAAAGGCACCATGACTGAGGGCGCAAACCCTCAACATCAGCCGCTGCGGGTGGCATTCGGCTGGCTCCCTCTCGATTTCGAGAAGCGCACGCCGTCTTCTTGAGCGAATGGGTTCAGCAGGCTAACATAAGCGTTGCACTCACCCACAAGCCTTCAGCTTAGCGCCCGGGACATCGGCTAATGCTGGATGGACAACCATCTCAAGATTAGAACCGCCCAGCCCAGTTACTTGCGGTATTGCTCGTCACCCACCTTTTCCATCCAGGTCACCGGACTTCCGTTCAAGGATTCCTGGATGGCGATATGGCTCATGGCCGTCGCCGGCGAAGCCCCGTGCCAGTGCTTCAGGCCGGGCGGAAACCAAACCACGTCGCCGGGGCGAACCTCTTCGATGGGTCCTCCGTCCTTCTGCACCCATCCAAAGCCCGAGGTGATGATCAGTGTCTGGCCGAGCGGATGCGTGTGCCAGGCCGTGCGAGCGCCCGGCTCGAACGTCACATGAGCGCCGCTTACCCGCGCAGGGTCGGGCGCCTGGAAAAGCGGGTCCACGCGCACCGCTCCGGTAAACCACTCAGCCGAGCCCTTGGTGGAGGGCCGCGATCCGCTTCGCTTGATGTCGATGTCCATGTCCTCATTCCTCTGTTTCGCGATCGACGGCTCCGCGCCGGCTCTCCTTGCGATGTACGCGGCGAGGCCAGCGGCCGTGGCCACCATGATGCCGCGACGCGATGCGCTCTGAATCATGCCTCGGCTATTGTGGTCTCTTTGGAGGAAGCCTCCGCAGGGCCCAGTCAAGAGACCTCCGGTAGCCTATCGAGATGTTTGTCCAAGGTGACGGGATAATTGCGCACGCGCACGCCTGTCGCATTGTAGACGGCATTGGCGACGGCTGCCCCGACTCCGCATATGCCGAGCTCAGCCACGCCCTTCGCCTTCATCGGCGAGACCTTGTCGTCGGCCTCTTCGAGGAAGATCACTTCCTGATGCGGAATGTCGGCGTGGACGGGCACCTCGTAGCCGGCAAGGTCGTGATTGACGAAGAAACCGCGTCGCTTGTCGACCGCGAGCTCTTCCATCAGCGCGGCTCCAGCGCCCATGGTCATCGCTCCGATTACCTGGCTCCGCGCGGTCGTGGGATTGAGAATGCGGCCGGCCGCGCACACGGCCAGCATGCGGCGGATCCGGACCTCCCCGGTGAAGCCGTCAACCGCGGCCTCCACGAAGTGGGCTCCGAATGTGGATTGCTGGTAGCTCTTGTCCAGGCCTCCCCATTCGATCTTGTCCTCGGCGACGAGTTCGCCTTCGCGGACGGCGTCGGCAAGCTTCGCGGAACGGTTTCCACTCATCACATGGCCGTCCGAGAACGTCGCCTCCGCGGAGTTGAAGCCAAGCCGCTGCGCAACGGCTTCCCGAAGCTTTACGCAGGCCGCGTAGACCCCCGAAGTCGAACAGTTCGCACCGAACTGCCCTCCAGATCCGGCCGAAACGGGGAAGGCGGAATCGCCCAGACGAACCACGACTTTTCCGATGTCGACGCCCATCATCTCGGCGGCGGTCTGCGCGATGATCGTGTAGCTGCCGGTGCCGATGTCGGTCATATCGGTTTCGACAACGACAAGCCCATCTCTCTCCAGCCGGACGCGCGCGCCGGAGGGAATGAGGAGATTGTTTCGGAAAGCGGCCGCGGTGCCCATGCCGAGGAGCCAGTGCCCGTCCCGCACGGCGCCAGGAGTCGCGCTCCGACGCGTCCAACCGAAACGTTCGGCACCCTCGCGCAAACAACGCACCAGGTTGCGCTGGGAGAAAGGACGGTCCGGCTTCTCGGGGTCGATCTGGGTGTCGTTGCGCACGCGCAGCTCGACGGGGTCGAGGCCCAGCTTCTCGGCAAGTTCGTCCATCGCGATCTCGAGCGCCATCATGCCAGGCGCCTCGCCGGGGGCGCGCATCGCGTTTCCTTCCGGCAGGTCCATGACGGCGAGCCGCATCGAGGTGAGACGATTAGCGCCGGCATACAGCAGCCTCGTTTGATTGGTCGCCGTCTCCGGCTGACCGTCGGGGAGATCGCCGGAGCCGCTTTCGTGCGCGATGGCAATGATGCGTCCATCCGCGCCCGCCCCGATCCGGATTCGCTGCCGCGTGGCGGGGCGGTGCGTCGTATTGTTCGGAATGAACGGGCGCGGCAATGCTACCTTAACCGGCCTGCCGGACGCCTTCGCTCCCAGCGCGGCCATCACCGCGTCAGAACGCAGGAACAGCTTGCAGCCAAAGCCGCCGCCGATGTACGGCGACACGAACCGCACGTTGTCCTTAGGGATACCCAGCGTGGTTGCAAGATCCGTCCTTCCCCAGTCTATCATCTGGTTTGACGTCCACACCGTCAGCTTGTCGCCGTTCCAGGCAGCGATCGAAGCATGAGGCTCCATCATCGAGTGGCTCTGGTCCGGGGTCGCGTATAGCTCGTCGAGCTTCACCGGCGCTTGAGCGAAAGCCTGTTCGAATTCCCCGGTACGACTTTCGGGCGGCGCATCCTTTTCGGGACTGTTGGGGTCCTTTGCAAGAGGAGCAGTTTTCAGCGCTTCTTCGAGATCGAATCTTCCATCCGCGTGCGCGTATTCGACGCGTATCAGCGCCGCTGCGGCCGTCGCTTGCTCGAAGGTCTCCGCCACGACCACCGCGATTGCCTGGTGATAGTGATCGATCTCAGGGCCGCCAAGCAGTTTGGCTGTGTTGAATTTGCCCTTGCCGAGCTTGCCGGCGTTCTCGGCGGTCACGACCGTGAGAACCCCAGGCGCGCGCTCCGCCTCCGCGAGATTCATGCTGGCGATGCGCCCCTTGCCGATCGCAGATCCGACGATGGCCCCATAGGCCGGATTGGTCACAACGTCGTGGTGCTCATAGGCATACGGCGCTCTTCCCGTCGTCTTCAAGGGGCCGTCGATGCGGGGATGTGCTCGTCCCACCACCTGCATGCGGTCGATTGGGTTGGCTTCGGCGGGTCTATCGAATTTCATTGCTGCCTCGCATCGTTCAGAGCGGCGGCAACCGTCCGCTCGACCAGGGGTATCTTGAACGCGTTATCGGTTGTCGGCTTCGCGTCGGCGAGCAACCGCGCCGAGAAGGACTTTGGACCTTTAGGCAGATCGGCTTCGGCGTCTTCGACCCGCCAAGGCTTGTGAGCGACACCGCCGACGGCCACCCGTCCGGACCCGTCCCGCTGCACGACGGCCGCAACGGAGACCAGCGCGAACGCGTAGGACGCCCGATCTCTGACCTTTCTGTAAACATGGATGCCGCCGACCGGCCGCGGCAGCGTCACGGCCGTGATCAGTTCGCCGTCGGCCAAGGTCGTTTCGATGTGCGGGCTATCCCCCGGCAGGCGGTGGAATTCGGCGATCGGGATTTTGCGCGTTCGACCCATCTCATCGACGGTCTCTACCTCGGCGTCAAGCGCGCGCATGGCGACGGCCATATCCGAGGGGTTGGTCGCAATGCACGCTTTGCTGGTTCCGATCACGCCCAATTGTCGGCTGAAACCCTCGATAGCTGCGCAGCCGGAGCCGGGATTTCGTTTGTTGCAGGGTTGATTAGTATCGTAGAAGTAGGGACAGCGCGTGCGCTGGAGCAGATTGCCGGCCGTCGTCGCCTTGTTGCGGAGCTGGCCTGAGGCGCCGGCGAGGAGCGCGCGGCTGAGCACGCCGTAATCCTTCCGGACGCGCATGTCGGCGGCAAGCGTCGTGTTCCTGACTAACGCGCCGATGCGGAGTCCGCCGTTCTGGGTATTCTCGATCTTGTCGAGGCCGAGGCCGTTGACGTCGATGAGATGTTGCGGTGTTTCGATCTCGAGCTTCATCAGGTCGAGAAGGTTGGTCCCCCCGGCGATGAATTTCGCGCCCAGCGTCTCGCGCGCCTTGGCTGCCGCTTCCTGGGGCGAGGTGGCGCGTTCGTAGGTGAATTCCTTCATGTGCTGCTCCCAGCGACGTCTGCGATCGCCTCGGCGATATTGGAGTAGGCGCCGCAGCGGCAGATGTTGCCGCTCATGCGCTCGCGCAGTTCGGCGTTCGTCAGAACAGGAGCAACGGTCAGGTCGTGGCTGACATGGCTCGGGATTCCCGCCTTGATCTCATCGAGCACCGCTACGGCCGAGCAGATCTGCCCGGGCGTGCAATAACCGCACTGATAGCCATCATGTTTGACGAAAGCCGCCTGCATGGGATGAAGCTGCTCCGGCTGGCCCAATCCCTCGATCGTGGTGATCCTGTCACCTTCGTGCATGACGGCGAGCGTGAGACACGAATTGATGCGGACTCCGTTCACAATCACGGTGCAGGCCCCGCACTGACCGTGGTCGCATCCCTTCTTGGTGCCCGTCAGGCTGAGATTCTCCCGCAGGGCATCAAGAAGCGTGGTGCGGTTGTCGACTTGAAGGCTGCGCAGCTTTCCGTTCACCTCGAACGCTACGCCGGTTGGACGCTGCGAGAGCCTTTGACTCGACGATTGCGGTTGCGCCTTTGTGCCGGGAACGACGCCGACCATGGCCGTCGCAGTTCCCGCAGCGAGAAGGTGCCGCCTCGATACTTCCAGTTTGACCGGTTTTGGCATGTCGTCTCCTGGTTTTCCGCCAACCTTCGGCATGTTCCGAGGTCTAATTCCCATGTCGGTCAGGGGTTCGAATGCGCGGCGATTGATGAAACGATGAGCCGTTCTCACGAATGGAACTTTGTGGTCCGATCAAGATGGCCGGGGAGCGGTTAGATTCAGAGTTTTCCCGGGATCGATCGCGCCGAGTGGTGCGACCTGCCATCGGTCCTAAAAGGGGCCAGCACTATGACTGATCCCTTCGATTCTCCCAGCCATCCCGATTTGTACGACGGCAACGGTCAGAAGCCTTTTCAGCGTCGACATGGTGCCTGCCTGATTGTAGCGGCAGCTTCGCGGATCAACAGCTACCAAGATGACGCCGAAGGGCATCGTTCCGTCCTCTAGTGAGGCCGCTTTTCAATCACATCCTTGACCACGGGCGCCGCCGAAAATGCGTTGGGCCACCCAGAGTAAAAGGCGAGATGGCCGAGCACCTCGCCGGCCTCGTCCCTCGTCAGTCCGTTGTCCATCGCGCGGTTCAGATGATACGTGATCTGCGCGACCTGACCGGTGGCAATGAGCGCACTGACCGTGACCAGGCTGCGGTCGCGCGGCGCGAGCGCCGGCCTCAGCCAGAGGTCCCGGAACAGAGCGTCGGTCGTGTACTGGACGAGGCTCGGGGTGATCTGGCCGAACTGCTCTCCGACCCGCGTGGCCCGCTGCTTCTCAGCGGCCTCGTCGAGCGGGAGCTGGGGTCCCGAGGCCGGCGGGAGCCGGTCGGCTCCGATGTTGCGACTCTTGAATACCTCGCGCACCGCAGGGATCGCATCCATCGCGTTCGCCCAACCGGTGTAGAACGCGAGATGCGTGATGATTTCGGATATCTCAGACGGCTTCACGCCGTTGTCGAGCGCGAGCGCCAGGTAGTGCGGCAGATCGACGGTCTGGTCGCGGGCGATCAGCGCGGCCAGGGTGACAATGCCGCGGTCACGGCGGGACAGCCCCGGTCGCTTCCACAAGTCGTCGACGACGAATTTCTGCGCATAAGCTTCGAGCGCCGGCGCGACGGCGCGGAGATCTTCGGGCTTAAGCATGGCGTCGGCTCCTTGGTTAGATGGCTGCGCGCCGGCCGCGCCGGCGAAGAGGCAGAACGAGATCAACGTCGATGCGAGCGTTCTCATTGCGGATTTCCTTCCGATATCGAGGGGTTCGCGATCAGCCACCACGCGACGAGCGCAGCGCAGAGCACCGTGCCGGCACTGGCGAGAAACACGGTGTTCAGCCTTGCGTCGGCCGCGATCAGGCCAAGTGCAGGACTCGCCAGTCCTTGAGCGAGATCCAGGAACGCCGTGTAGGCTCCCATGGCGAGGCCACGGCTCTGCGACGGTACCCGGCGCACCGCCTCCACGCCGAAGCCGGGATAAACCAGCGAGAAGCCGAAGCCGGTGAGCGCGGCGCCGGCAAGCGCCATCTCCGGGCGGACGGCCAACCAGATCAGCGCCTGGCCGCCCGCTTCAACCACAGCGAAGATCAGCGCGACTTTCGCGCCGCCGATCGCGTCCGCTAGATGACTGAGGAATATCCGCGCCAGAATGAAAGCGAGGGCATAGGACGTGTAGGCCAGCCAACCGTTGGCCCAACCTTGACGCGCGAACAGCAAGGCGACGAACGTCGTCACCGCACCGAAGCCTACGCTGCCCAGTGCAGAGCCCAATCCCGGCACCCATACAGCACCGAGAACTTCGGCGAAGGAAAAGCGGGCATGGACAACCGGCGCAACCGTCCGGAGCGGAGCAACGATCAGCAGGGTCAGCAGCGGCGCTGCGGCCGTCGCCGCTCCGATCGCGACGAACCCGTGAGAGGCGTAGAGCACAGCCCCGGCCGGTGCCCCGACCGCGAAGGCCGCGAACATCGCCGAACCCACCCAGGCGATGACCTTGCCTGTGCTGCGGGAATCCGCGAGCGCCAGCCCCCAGCTCACGGCAGCCGTGATGATGAAGCTTTCGGCGCCGCCGAGCAGCCCTCGCCCCAGCAGAAGTATCGCCACCGAGATCCGAGGGATCTCACTAAAGCCGAGTGAAAGCAGGTAAAGCACGCCGGAAGCTGCGGCCGCGAGCAGGCCGACGACCACACCGCGCTTTGCGCCCCGGCTGTCGGAGAAATTGCCCGCCCACGGTCGCGAGACCAGAGAAGCAGCGAACTGGCTGCCGGCGACGAGCCCGACCACGAAGGTACTTTGGCTCAACCCATCGTGCACATGGAGCGGAAGGACAGGCATCGCGACGCCGATGACGAGAAAGGCGACGAAAACCACCGCCATAATCGGCCAAAGGATAGTCGCGAGGCTTTGCGCCGCAGCGGTCTCTGGCATCACTGTATCTGACATCGCGATAGCGCCTCAGCCTTACACCGTCAGCATCGTCTTGATCGCTCGCCGTTCGTCCATCGCGCGATATCCTTCCGCGACTTCGGCAAGCGGCAGCGTGAGATCGAACACTTTCCCGGGCTTGATTCTGCCCTTGAGGACGCGGTCCATAAGATCAGGCAGAAAGCGACGGACCGGGGCCGGGCCACCGAGCATGCGCCGTTGCGCGAAGAACATCGCCTGTCCGTCGAAGGTGACGCCATGCGGCACCCCGACATAGCCGATCGATCCACCGGGACGGACGGAATCGATGGCCTGCGTCATGGATTCCTGCGTACCGACGCACTCCAGGACGGAGTCCGCACCGACCCCGGCCGTGAGCTCCTTCACGCGTTCTATCCCCGCAGCCCCCCGTTCGGCCACGACGTCGGTCGCGCCGAAGTCCCGCGCCAATTCCTGCCGACTCTTGTGCCGGCTCATCGCGATGATCCGTTCCGCGCCCATTTCCTTCGCGGCCAAGACGCCCATCAGTCCCACCGCTCCGTCGCCCACGACGGCTACCGTGGACCCTTGCCGCACATTGGCGGCATCGGCTGCGTACCACCCCGTGCCCAACACGTCGGAGGTCGCCAGCAGATGCGGAATGAGATCGTCCCCGGGCAGCTCTGCGGTGGCGACCAGCGTCCCGTCGGCCAGCGGAACGCGCGCGTACGGCGCCTGCGCGCCCGTCATGAATTCGCGCTGCACGCAGGACGACTGAAAGCCGAACTTGCAGTGCGGGCAGGTGTTATCCGAAAGGCAGAACGAGCCGACGACGAATTGGCCGGGCCGCACGGTCCTGACCGCGCCACCGACCTCCACGACGACACCGCAATATTCGTGACCCATATGGGCCGGCCCATCGGTCGGTTGCAGCCCGCGATATGGCCACAGATCCGACCCGCAGATGCAGGTGGCCGACAGCTTGATGATGGCGTCGGTCGGCTTGACGATCTTCGGATCCTCGACCCGTTCGAAACGGACGTCGCGGGGGCCGTACATGACTGTTGCTAACACGGCTGTTCTCCTCTCAAGCAGGTGGAAGCTGTTCGATGCGCAGCGAGAACTTGCCGCGCTTCAGTAGCGGTCGTGGACCATCGTCGAGCCGGCCGAGTCGGATCAAGCCGCTCGAATATTTGTAGCCGCCATGGAAGAACGCGAGGTTGCCCCATGGTGCGTAGTAACAAAGATCGCCGGGAGCCTCGTTCGAGAAAGGGCCGCCTTTTTCTTCCGCAAGCTTTCGCGGCAGGTAGGCGATTTTCTCGTTGGTCGAATAGTCCTCGATACCGAGATCTAAAGGCAACATCGCCGCGAATTCGCGGGCGGACGAATTGCCCTCCAGGGTTACCGTGAAGGTCTGATCCGCGAAGCTGCAACGAATACGCATGATCGCCGTTCCTCCGGGTTGTGCGCCAACGGCGGTTTCGGCGAAGGCCGCCTGCGGCATTAGAGCGGTCGAAATCATCGCAAAGACGAGCCGTCGGCGAGACAGTCCGTTTTCAGTAGTCGGTTTCATGAATTCGCCTCCACAGAGCCGCTGGCGCGGCATCGAGAACGGCCAGCAACGCTGAAGCGCCGAGAAGCCCCGCGCTCAAGAGGAATGTCGTTCGATAGCCCGCGGCGTCGAACAGGACCCCGCCGCCGGCGGCACCGAGCGTGATCGCCAGTTGAACGACCGCCACCAACAAGCCCCCCGCAGATTCCGCGTCGTCGGGAAATCGGCGCGCGACCCACGTCCACCAGGCGACCGGCGCACCGGTCCCGATCATGCCCCAGAAGGTCAGCAGAGCCGTCGTCGGCCCGGCACAACTCCCCAGCGCCACCAGGCCGCAGGCGATCGCAGCGAGAGCCAAGGGAGCCAAGATGAGGGGCGTCGAAAGACGGTGCGCCACCATGCGCCCGGTCAGCCAGGTGCCGATCACGCCGGCGATGCCCATGACGAGCAGCACCCCGGAGAGCGCGGAAACATCGAGACGCGTGACGGTTTCGAGAAACGGCCGCAGGTATGTGAACAGGGCGAACTGCCCGGCGAACAGCAGCGCGACCGCCGCCATGCCCAGGCGGGCGTTAGGACGACGCAGGATGCCCAGCGCGCTGCGCTGCTCCTTGGCCGCCTCGGACGGCATCGACGGCAGCGTCAGCCACTGCCAGGCGAAGGTGACGACGGCGAGCGGAATCACCAGGAAGAACGCGCCGCGCCAGCCGATGTACTGACCGAGAAAGCTGCCAAGGGGCGCGGCGACGGTGGTCGCGACCGCGTTCCCGCCGTTGAGCATCGCAAGCGCGCGAGGCACCTGCCTCCCCGGAACCAGCCGCATGACGGTCGCGGCTGACATCGACCAGAAACCGCCGATGACCACCCCTAGCAGGGCGCGCCCCGCCATGAGCATCGCGAAGTTGGGCGCGAACGCGACCAGGAGACCCGACACCAGCATGAGGGCGGTCAACGAAAGCAGCAGCGTCCGACGATCGATGCCGCGGGTCATCGTGGAGATGGAGAGGCTGGTCAGCACCGCGAATAGACCGGACACCGAGATCGCCTGCCCGGCCGCGCCTTCGGTGAGATGGAGGTCGGACGCGATCGGGGTCAGGATGCTGACGGGCATGAATTCGGAGGCGATTAGCGTCGAGACGCACAGAGCCAGCGCAAGTACGGCGCCCCACCCCGTGCGATCCGAGCTCCGCTCCACTACTGAGGGGCGGGGGCTCATGAGGACAGCCTGTTCAGTCACCTACTCGCTCCGTGCGATGATCCGTGCACGGAAGATAGGCCGCGTGGCAGCCCAGGATCATCCCGAACCTATGCGATGAAGCGTTGAATTACGCTCATCGATCAGCCGACCCCATATGGCCCGAGCGGCTGCATCTCTCGGATCAGGTCGATCAACAGGCGCAGGCCCGTCGGCAATTGGCGACGGCCCGGGTAATAGATGTGGAACCCGGGCCCCATCGGTGCCCAATCGTCAAGGACGCTGCGCAGCGCCCCCTGCGAAATCAGGGGCGCCGCACACGGCTGCGGGACGTAGGCCACCGCAGCCCCTGCCTGGACAAGGGCGAGCGCGAACTGGGTCTCGTCGATCGTGATCGCGCCCGGGACATCGACCGCGACGTCTTCGCCGTCCTTCTCGAATTCCCAGTGGTAGATGCTGTCATTGCCCAGGCGGATACGCAGACATCGGTGGGCGTGCAGGTCGCTCGGATGCGAGGGCAGACCATGCCGATCGAAATAGGCTGGCGAGCCGACCACGACCCAGCGGAGATCGCCCGATAGCCGCTGCGCGACCATGTCCTCCGGCACCGTGCCGCCGTAGCGAATTCCGGCATCCGCACCCTGAGCGACCACATCGATCAGGTGATTTGAAACAGCGACATCGATTTCGATGCCGGGATAGCGGTCGACGAACACCGGAAGGACCGGAGCCAGCAGCAACGAGCTTGCATGCTCAAGCACGTTGAGTCGAATCCGGCCCGTGGGTTCGTCCCGATAGCGATTGAGCGCTTCTATTGCCGTCCCGATTGCATCGAACGGGGCGGCCAGCGCCGCTTGCAGCTCCTCTCCGGCGGAGGTGAGGGTGACGCTACGGCTCGTACGATTGAAGAGCCGCACGCCCAGCCGCGCCTCTAGGGCCTTGAGTGAATGGCTTAACGCCGAGGCGCTCACGCCGAGCTCAAGGCCGGCCCGGCGAAAGCTGCGATGCTTCGCGAGCGCCAGGAAATAGGCAAAGTCGGCGAAATCGGTGCGGTTGATACGCATAGTTCGGACTCTGCCCCTTGCGCGGTCATGGTGCAACGATGATGAGTCAAACTCAACGATGTTCGCACAGGCCCACGCATGGCTAAAGCGAGAAGGACGGAAGATCGTGCTCTGCAGGTCCGCGATCGACGAGACCCGGCCGCTCGCATGCTTCGCGGGCATCTGGACGAACTGGACGTCGGTCAGGAAGGCGAGACCACCAACGACCTCTACGCCTTCCTGACGACGGAGGCGAACACGGCAGTCTTCGCCATCCATCCGAAGGCCATGCCCGTGATTTTGACGACGCCGCAAGAGGTCGAGATCTGGAAGACCGCGCCGGCGGAGCAGGCCTTGAAGCTGCAGCGGCCGCTCCCGGACGGCACGCTGCGAATCGTGGCGCGCGGGACCAAAGAGGATCAAGCTGCTACATGAAACTCGCCGAAATCCGTCCCTATGCCAATCCGGAAGCCGCAGCCCGCAAACTGGTCGAGTTGGCAACCGGTGTCGCGCCGGCCCAGGACGGTCGCATCATATCGAAAAAATCAACGCGCCATTCCTGTTCACGCTGAAGGCAACAGGCAGCGAGTTCGGCGCCGGCCTCGAGTTCGCGGTCGATCGAGGCGGGCTGGAACTGCACGAAAGCGGCACCTACGTTGCGGATGCTACCGCCAGGCAACGATCTGTTTCCGCGTCAGTAAAGCAGCAGCACCGATAGCTACGATGCCAACGACGCACAGATTCCGATACCCAGATAAGGCAATGCGAGGCGCATCGGCTTCCCCCCGAGACGCGAAAGACTACGAATCTCCAATTGCGTCGAACGACGTGGACCCACCGGCATCGCAGGCCGATTGCTCCGACCTTCAAGAGCGGCATGTGAGGACTGCTATGCCAAAGCATTTTTTCTACGTTCATCATGGCCACACCGAACTAGACGAAGAGGGCGAGGAGTTGCCCGACAAGCATGCGGCATGTCGGGAGGCGACGGTGACCGAGGACAGATTCTGCAAGGTCTCGATGGCAAGTTGCGCCCGCAGGAGGACTGGAGCATAGAGGTCGTCGGCGAGTTTCAGAACCCGCTCTACACCCTGCGCATCAGCGCCGAGAAGCCGAAGTGACGAAGCTTTTGATCGTAGCGGCGATCGTCCTCACGGCGCTCATCGCGTTTTCGGTGTGGGTGATCGCGCTATGACCGTCGAGACATCGGGTTCTTCCAAACCGGTCGCCTGCTGACATTCGCATGGCATGCCCGCCCCGCACTGGCAGCCCTTCTCATCCCAAGGCTGGAACGGGTGGTTTTCGCAGACCCAGCCCAAACCGAAGCAGATCTGACAATCGGGATCTATCAGGTGACCGACTCCAGCGGGCGCTCGGCACGGAATTTCTTGTAATCGCTGATGGCCGTGTTCGAGAGCATCAAGACCCGACGCTCGCCGCGACGAACCATTGTTTCCACCGACTCCAGCAGAACCTTGCCCGCAACCGACGGGTCGCCGAGGTCACCGGTGCCTTCAAGGTAATCCCAGGCGATCTGAATCGAATTTTCCATGACGACGGGCAAGGGCTCACTCATGGAAAGGAAACAAATCCGGGGCGGGCATGTTCCCCCGGGCTCCCGATTGGACCCCAAAGCCGGTCGTGCAGCTAGGCTTGTGCGCAGTCGGCGCAAAAGGTGGACGATCCGGGGTCGTCCGAATCCAAAACCCAATCCGTGTCGCCGCCCGGAACGAATCTCGGGTCGGCAGGATTCGTTTCACGGGGAGAGCAGAATCGATGCCGATGAAGGAACGACGACCAGCGACCCGAACGCTCCGCGGCTGGGCGCTCGCCGTGCTGCAGGAGGCCGGCGCCATCCACGAATGCGAAGAGCACGGCTGGGCGCAGGACCGCGCCGATCCTCATGCCCGAGATCGCGCCTTCGACATCGCACGCCACGATCCGCCGACCGGCGTCTCGCCGGAGGAAGCCGTCGCGGAGGTCGGCGACGTGCTGGGATCGATCGGCGACACTTGCCCCGAGTGCCAGCCAGTACATTGAGGGCAAGCGGCACAAAGGAAGATCCTTTTCGGCGCCGCAGCGTGTGTGGTTCCAGAAATTGTGAAGCCGCTTACGCCGTCTTTCTTGTTGGCAGCTCCGACCGCCAGGCCCTAAATTTGGTCCGTCGCCGAGCGGCCCGAGGCAACTATCGGCGACGAGAACACTGTTGTGGTCCCGCCCAGGAGCAAGCTGCGCCATGTCGAAACGGCGTCGTTTCAAGCAATCAATTTCCCTCAAAGACCGGCTCGCCAATTTCGCCGAGGAAGCCCTCAAGAAGGCATCGAATCTTCCGCCCGGCACCGATCGCGAAGAGATGCTCAAAAAAGTCCGCCAAGCAGACATCGCGTCCCACATGGACGAATGGACCCATTCGCGCGAACCGCAGCCGCCGACCCGGAGCAATGACGATCCATGAAAGCGCTAGACGACCGAACGATAGCCAATCTCGATGTCGCCCTCGAAGAAGCTTGTCGATCTCTCCCTCATGGAGGCGACCACGAAATCAGAAGGGAGGTCGCACAAAAGCTGCTCGACAGCGCCATCCAGGGTAACAGGACGTTATCCGGATTGACGGAGATCGCTCGGGCGGCTCTCGCGGTGGCGATTAGGAAGTACGCCTAACAGCACGACGCCATTGTTGCTCTCCCGCTGATCAGCGGGCGAGTAGCGGACCGCATCGTTGCATGCCTGCTTGGACCTCGGATCGCTCCAGCCAGACTCCCGGATAGGAACTGGCGGCCCTTTCCAGTCTTAAACGAATATTTCCAATCGACGGGAGCAACGACATGCCTCGCGGCGACAAGTCAAGTTACACGGATAAGCAGAAGCGGCAGGCCGAGCACATCGAAGAAGGTTATGAGCACCGCGGAGTTTCTGAGAAGGAAGCCGAGCGGCGCGCCTGGGCGACCGTCAACAAGGAAACTCACGGCGGCAAGAAGAGCGGCTCGGGTCGCGGCACGAAGGAAGATCACTCGCCGTCCCGAAAGGGTGGTCGATTAGGCGGGGCGGCATCGGCCAAGCGACCGGCATCGGAGCGTTCGAGGTCCGCCAAAAAGGCGGCCAAGACCAGAAAGCGACGCGCAGCGTAGTCATCAAAGGGAGAGCAAGATGGGTCTCGAAGCCGTCTTTTTCCTCGGGGCGCTTGTGCTCCTCACGGCGCTGATCTACGGCGTCCTCAGCTATCGTTATCGAAATCGGGCGTTGGATCGCGTGGCCGAAGAGGTCACGCGCGAGAGGTATCGAAAGAACGAAACCTAGTGCGACGCGGTCGGACTGTTCGACGTCGACCACGCCGCCCGTCACGTCTTTTCTTTGGAAATATCGATCAGCGCTATGCCGAGATCCGGCTTCTCCTTGCGTCTGAGGTGTGCTGGCGTGTCCACGATGACAACCTCGAGCTTGGGTCGAACCTTCCCTTCGAGAAGGTGTCCGCCCCGCGTCGCACCGTCGGCCAGACCCACGACCACGTGCACGTGGAGGCTCGCCTTTCCGTCGTCGCCGATCGCGATATCGCCGATCGCGCTCAACACCTCGCATTGCTCCGCGACCTCGATCTTCTTGTAGGTTTTCTTCTCGAAGTCGAACCAGCCGACGATCGCCCTTTCGAAGGCGCCGATGGCCGTGAGCGATGCCGCCGTGATGCCGACGTCATCGTGAGCGTCGCGAATGCTTCCTCGCCGGATTCGAGGATTGCGATGCGGGTCTCCGAGCAATCTCGCCCGATAGTTTTGCGCTCTTCATCGACTTCAAGCCGCGCTGCGCTGGGTGTGTCGACCTTCCTTGACCTCTTCCACGATCTTCGCGCAGAAGGCGTCGAGATCACCGGGGTTGCGGGAGGTGATGACGCCCTGGTCGACGACGACCTCTGCATCTTCCCACTTCGCGCCGGCATTCGCCACGTCTGTCTTGATCGACTTGAAGGACGTCATCTTGCGACCTTTCGCGATCCCGGTTTCGATGAGAAGCCAAGGAGCATGGCATACGGCCGCCACGACCTTCTTTGCGTCGAATATATCCTTGATGAACTTCAGCGCCTTGGGCTCGACGCGCAGGAGATCCGGATTGATCTGCCCACCGGGCAAAACGATCGCGTCGTAGTCGGCGGCCGATGCTTCGTCGAGAGTCTTGTCGACTTTCACGGGCCGACCCCAATCTTTCTTGTCCCAGCCCTTGATCTCGCCCGCGGCGAGCGAGACCACGTCGACCGTTGCGCCAGCCTTCTTCAACCGCTCCAGCGGAACTTCCAGCTCGGCCTGCTCGAAGCCGTTCGTGGCGAGAATGGCGATCTTTTTGCCGGTCAAATCCATGGGTCCGATCCTTCGCTTCGGGGTTTTGTCCACCAATCGATCGTCTCGAACATCGTTCCTGAAAAGCTGGATCGGGCTGGAATTAGGACCCGGCCGTCGCGACGACGGTTATGAAGATTAAAGAGCAGGAGAGTTTCGCATGACCGACAGGTTCCAAGGCAAGGTCGTCATCGTCACGGGAGCGGCTTCAGGTATCGGAGAAGCGACGGCGCGCCGCTTTGTCGCGGAGGGCGCGAAAGTGGCGATGATTGACCGCGATGAAGCCTCACTCGAAAAGGTGGCCAAGAGTCTGCCTGCCGACCAAGTCATGGTTCAGACGGCCGACGTGTCGGATTCTCGTGCCGTCGATGGAATGGTCGCGGCCGTCGCCGGCCGCTTCGGGCGGTTGGACGTGATCGTGAACAATGCCGGCGTCCATGAAGGCGGAGATCCGGCTTCGATCACCGACGAGAAATGGCGGAAGGTGATGTCGACTGACATCGATGGTGTGTTCTATGGCTGCCGCGCGGCGCTGCCTCATCTCGAAAAGACCAGTGGCTCGATCGTGAACACCGCGTCGGTCTCGGGGACCGGCGGCGATTGGGGTATGAGCCCCTACAACGCGGCGAAGGGCGCCGTCGTCAATCTAACGCGTGCCCTCGCTCTGGACCTCGGCAAGAAGGGCATCCGCGTGAACGCGGTTTGTCCCAGCCTGACGCGTACGGGAATGACGGAAGACATGATGGACGACAAGAAGCTGCTGGCGAAGTTCGCCGAGCGGATTCCGTTAGGCCGCGTCTGCGAACCGCAGGAAGTCGCCGCGGTAATCGCGTTCCTGGCGAGCGACGACGCGAGCTTCATGACCGGCGCCAACGTCGCGGTGGACGGGGGCGTGTCCGCCTCTAATGGACAACCGGCCCAGGAATAGCCCCCAAGCGTCGTCCGCCGTCCTACTTAGCGAGCGCTGTGTCGTCAAAACGTGCGTAGAGGGTGCTCGGTCCTGGGTACACTTCGACGCACCCGGCCTCCCGCAGCGAGTATTCGGTGAACCCGCCACAGAGGACGCCGAGGGTCGGGATTCCGGCTTTGCGGGCCGCGACGGCGTCGTACGGCGTGTCGCCGATCGCGACCGCTTCGGCTCCTTCGATGCCGAGCTTCTTTAGCACGACCTCGAAGATGTCCGGGGCCGGCTTGGATTCGTCGACGTCTTCCGCTGACGTCGCGACGTCTGCCAGACCTGAGATGGCCGCGATGTCGAGATACTTCTTCAGTTCGTCCTTCTTCGCGGAGGAAGCTACGGCGATGCGGAGACCGGTCTCGCGGGCGCGCTGCAGAAGTTCCGGAACCGCCGAGAAGGGGCGGACAAGCGGCAGATAAGTCGACTTGAACCGATTGCCGCGCCACTCCTCTAGATCTTTGCCGTGTTCTCTCTGCTGTTGCTCGGACAGAAACACCGGGATGAGCTTGTCGCCGCCTTTCCCGATCTGGCTACGCACCTGCTCGAAAGTGACGTCGTGACCGAACTTGACCATCGCTTCCTGCCAGGCCAGCGCGTGGAGATCGACCGAGTCCAGAAGCGTGCCGTCGAGATCGAAAATGGCTGCTTTAGGCAATTCGAGATCCTCCATGATCCTGACGATCCAGCGACGCGCACCACTCCGCCTAGGGCGTGTTCTTCACCATGCGCCGGTTGAGGTCCGGAGCCCCGTCGTCCCACCAGACGGGACCGCGTTCACCCAGCGCGCGCTTGGCGTCGTCGACGGCTCGACGCGCGGTGGATTCCGTATCCAGATCCGACGACTTGCTCGCGTCTCGGATCGCTCTCCTCGCTGTCATCAGGCGAGACACCCGATCGCCGCGCTCGACTTCCCCAAGGTTCGGGTTCGCCATCCGCCAGAGACGGCCACGGACGACAAAGTAGCGCCCGTCCGGTGTCACCGGATGTCGCACACTCAGGCCGATTTCCGCCGGGCCCCGGCCGACGGCTTCTTCGCCGCCGCTTCCTTCGGCTTCTTGCCCTCGATCGGCATCAGCATTTCCTTCTGTCCGGCCGCCACCTTCTTCGACTTCTTGGCCGGCTTCTTTGAAGTCCTGGTCTCGGCGGCCGCGCCGCCAACGCTCTTGCGCAGCGCGTCCATCAGGTCCACGACGTTCTCGCCGCGCGGGCGCTCCGTCGGCCTGATCGGCTTGCCAGCGCGCTTTTGGTTGATGAGGTCGATGAGGGCGGTTTCGTACTGGTCCTCGAATTTGTCCGGCTCGAAGCGGCCCGCCTTCTGGTTGACGATGTGCCTGGCGAGGTCGAGCATGTCCTTGGTGATTTTGACGTCTTGGATCTCGTCGAAATACTCCGCGGGATCGCGGACCTCATAGGGATAGCGCAGCAGGGTGCCTGTCAGGCCTTTGTCTCGCGGTTCGAGCGCGATGATGTGTTCGCGGTTGGTAAGCACCACGCGTCCGATGGCGACCTTGTCCACCTCACGGATGGTCTCGCGGATCACCGCGAAGGCGTCGTGCCCCACCTTTCCGTCGGGCCTTAGATAATAGGGGCGGATCAGGTAGCGCGGATCGATGTCGGACCTGTCGACGAACTCGTCAATATCGATGGTGCGAGTGGACTCCAGTGCGACTTCCTCGAGTTCTTCCTTGGTGACCTCGATGAACTGGTCCTTCTCGATCTGGTAGCCCTTGACGATGTCCTCGTTGGGGACCTCGTCACCGGTGTCGGCGTCGACCTTGAGGTACTTGATGCGGTGGCCGGTCTGCCGGTTTAGCTGGTTGAACGAGATCTTCTCGCTCTCCGAGGTCGCCGGGTAGAGCGCCACCGGGCAGGTGACGAGGGACAGACGAAGGAAGCCTTTCCAGTTGGCGCGAGGGGCCATGAACGCGGAACTCCAGAACAGGGGTGTTCGAACTCAAGACGAATGAGGCGTGCCGGTTCCGACAATTATATGGGCTAGGTCGAGAAGAAAAAGCCGATCAGGCCGCTTGCCGGGGCGGACCGCCCGCAGCAGGGCCAGATCGGGCGAAACACCGCGAAAACACCGTGAATCGCCTGCATTCCCGGTACCTCAGGCTGAGCAGTCTCGGTATGATGCGGCATGACCGCGCTGCCGCAGCCCCTTCGCGAAGAGACGTTTTCGAATCCATTGGATCTAGCGGCGATGGCCGAGGCGCTGGCCCGGTCGCCCGACTACCGGGTCCTGCGGCGCCTGGTCACCCGACCCCCGTACACGCCGACCGTCGGGCCGGAGATCCGGACCGCCATCCTTCTCGACACCGAGACCACCGGGCTCGATCATCGCACGGATGAGATCATCGAGCTCGGCATGGTCAAGCTCGACTACTCCGCAGAGGGGCGGATCGTCGGCATCCGGGACATGTTTTCGTCCTTCAACGAGCCGTCCACCCCGATCCCGCCCGAGGTCACGGCGATCACCGGCATCACCGACGAGATGGTGGCGGGCCACAGGTTCGACGACGCAGCTATCGCGGCCTTCGTCGACGACGCGGTCGTCGTCATCGCGCACAACAGCGGCTTCGACAGGAAATTCGCGGAGCGCTACTGGCCGGTGTTCGAGCATCGGGCATGGGCCTGCAGCGTGACCGAGGTCGACTGGCGGGCGCACGGTTTCGCGGGTGCCCAGCTCGGCTACCTGCTTAACGGCGCCGGCTACTTCCACCAGGCTCACCGGGCCGTCGACGACTGCCACGCCCTGCTGGAAATCCTGGATTTCGTCCTGCCGACGACCGGCGCGCCGGCGCTTGCGCTTTTGCTCGAGAAGGCCCGCAAGCCGACGATGCGCGTCTGGGCGGAGCAGTCGCCTTTCGAGCTCAAGGACTCCTTGAAGCGCAGGGGCTACCGCTGGAACGACGGCAGCGATGGGAGACCCAAGGCCTGGTTCATCGACGTCGACGAAAGCGCCCTTGACGACGAGATCGTCTTCCTGCGGACCCAGATCTACACGCAGGACGTCGAGCCAACCGTGCAGAGGCTGACCGCCTTCACCCGCTTTTCCTGCAGGATCTGAGGCGGTCAGGTGTTCGACGCGCCCGAGGCGGCTACCGCCCGAGACGCTTCTCGACCTTCTTGCGGGTATTGCCGACCTTCTTGACCGCTTTCTTGACGGCGGAGGCCGAGCTTTTGGTCTTCTTGGCTTCGTAGCCGACTTCGTGCTTCTGCCCGCCAGCGACGCGGGCCCGGTCCTGCTTGCGTCCTCGCGTGGTCTTCTTCGCTGCCTTTGCCATGGTCGGCTCCTTCATTGAACGATGCCGAAGCAACGTCACAAGGATTCACTGGTTCCGGAACGATCCTACGTGTGCCATCTTGAATCACGTTCGTGCGTGGAGTTGGTTCGTGGCGTTTGCGCGTAGGAAGCCTGCCGATATCGGCGACAAGGCACCGTTTCCGGATTTCGTCGAGCCGGCCCTGGCAACCTCCATCGAGAGGGTGCCGTCCGGAGAGCGATGGATTCACGAAATCAAATTCGACGGCTACCGCGTCCAGACCCACATCCACAACGATGCCGTCAAGCTCTACACCCGCCGTGGCCACGACTGGACGCACCGCTTCAAGAAGGCCGCCCACGACGCCTGGCGCATCAAGGCGAGCTCCGCGGTCGTCGACGGCGAGATCGTCGTGCCGGCGTCCGACGGCACCACCGACTTTTCGGTCCTGCAGAACGAGCTCAAGGGCTCTTCCGACAAGATCGTGCTGGTCGCTTTCGACCTGCTCTACCTGGACGGCCGCGACCTCCGGAAGCTGCCGCTCTGGCAGCGCAAGGCCGCGCTGAAGAAGATCGTCGCCGGCACCGACGTCCAGTTCAGCGAAAGCTTTGAGATCGAGGGCGCCGAGATGTTCACCCACGCCTGCAAACTCGGGATGGAGGGGGTGGTCTCCAAGGTGCGCGACTCGACCTACCCGAAGGGGCGCAGCAACGACTGGGTCAAGAAGACCTGCGCGCAACGCGAGACGCTGACCATCGCGGGCTTCGCCCTCGACGGCACCAAGTGGGACGGGCTCTACGTCGGACGGCGAAAGGGCGACAACCTCGTCTACGCCGGAAAGGTCGACCATGGCTTCGACAAGACTTCTACCGCCGAGCTTCGGAGGCGATTGGAGCCGCTCGTCCGGAAGACGCAGGCCTTCGCGAAGCGGGTCGCGCATAAGGGCATCTGGGTGGAGCCCAAGCTGAAAGCGGAGATCGAGTACCGCGCAAAGTCGGCCGAAGGCAAGGTCCGGCACCCATTCTTCAAGGGGCTGCGCGAGGACATTTGAGAGGCGGGTGCGGCCTGAACTATCGGCGACCAACAGGCGTTTACCGACCATGTCAGACGCGTTCGACTATTTCCACGCCTACGCCGTCCGAGCTCTTTGTAAGGCGCGGTCGAGAGTTGGTGTGTGGCATTCGTCGAAGTGAGGAGATCGACGCGATCAACGCCAAGGCTTCGAGCGCGGCCTGATCGAGTATCACGGTGGTTTCAGCGACTCCGCAACATCGCGGGGCCGCTCTCTCGTCGAGTCAATCGGGTAAGGCGGACCTGCCGGCGCACGAACCAGGCGGTGACCGCCACCGTCAGCCAGGCCAGCGAAGCGCCGATGAAGGCGCCTGCGACGCTCCACTCGACGAGGAGCCAGAACACAGCGGCGAAGGCGAGCATACCGAGCGCACCCAGCGAGGCACCGGCTGCATCGAGCGCGGCGGCCTCCTGGCCTCGCCGCCTCCCCTCGAGACCTGCCTCCCGTTTACGACGGATTTCGTGCTTTTCGATCAAGGTCGCACTGGCGCAGAAGATCGCGGGTAGCGCGAGAAAGAGGCCTCCGACCGAGGCTCCGTAACGACTACTGATCAATCCCGTGAACACGGTGGCGGCGCCGCCCAGGCCGAAACGCACCAGGTATTCGTACCATCGCCCTTCCCGCAGCGATGAGAGCGAGACCTTGATCGGAAGGTTCACGTTTGACCTCCCGCGATCGCCCATACGCCGAAAGCTGCGCCCAACCAGACGACGATAGAAGCGATCGTCGCCGGTAACGCCGGCATCCCCGCACGCATGAGGAGCTGGCAGACGAGGATGCTATAGACCACCAGCGCGACCGCGCCAGCCATCATGGAAAGGCTTTGGGCCCCGGCGTAGATGGCGCCGTGTTGATGGATCGCGATGCCCAGCGTCGCGAGCGCGACCGATGGCGCCGCCCCGAAGAGGCCGGCGAAGCTCTTCGGCTTCAGCACGTCGCCCAGTATCGAGAACATCGATACGACGGCACCGCCGACCAAAAAGCGGATGAGATACTCCGTCATTTCGGCTTCTTCCAAAGCTTCTTGAGCGGCCCCGCGGCGCCATAGGCGGGATCCTTGCGCGGGACCGGTACCTTCGGAATGGTCTTCAGCGCGCGCGGACGGTCCTCGACCGCCGTGCACTCGTCGTAGGTGCCCGCCGAAGGATAGGCACCGACCACCAGGAAGTCCTTGTCCGCCGACAGGCATTGGTGACCGGTCCCCGCGGGCAGGACTACGATGTCTCCGGCCTTTAACTTGAAGATCCGTCCCTTGTTGCCGCCGAAGCGGACGCGCCCCTTGCCGCGCGCGATCCCGAGAACCTCATGTATCCTTGAATGGTAGTGAACATAGTCGTAGATGCCGTCGCGCCAGCTATCCGCCCAGCCATTGGCTTCGAACAGGTCTTCGAGCGCGGCCGCCGGGTCAAGTTGCTCATCGAACCTGACGGCGCTTCGGTAGAGCATCAGGGGCCAGCGCGGGTGGTTGGGCACAAGGCCGTCATCCCTGAAGCGGACCACGTGTGGCTTCCGCAGACGAGGTAGTTCTGAAGCCCGACGCTTGCCGGGGCGACGAAGACCGGTGGCGCGTTCGGCGTACTCCTTCAGGTTCTCAAGCAGCGGCATTATCTGTCTCCTTGGCGGGATAGCCGGTCCATGGACGAAGGGTTCGCTCGAGCGCCGCACCCATGGCAAAGCCGGCGACGACGTCACTTGTCCAGTGCGCCAGCACGACGATGCGCGTCAGACAAAGGCCCACCGACAACGCGCGGATCGCCAAACGGGGCCCCGCCCGCAGCGGTCCCGCCGCCGATGCCAGCGCCCCCATGTGCAGGGCGTGTCCCGACGGAAAGGCATCTCTGCGCTTGCCGGAAAACGAGACCCCGTGGACATGCCCCAACACCGTCCTCCGGTCCGGACGCGTCTGATCGAAGACCGACTTCAGCGCGTGCGGAAGCAGGGAAGCCGTCGCGGCAACCAGCAGGGCATGTTTGCGTGCGGGAGAGCACCCAACCCGCGGCCGCCAAGGCTAGTAGGATTTTCTCGTCGGCGCCCCAGGTCAATCCGCGGGCGGCCGTTTCCGCACGACGGCTGGTCTTGCGCGCCACCGTCCGAGCGATCCGCTCGTCGATCTTGGTCGGTTTCACGGTGAGAAGGGACATCGATCCTCTAATGTTTAATAAGAAATTCTATAACGCGCGGCCGTTCTCCAGGTGCCAAGCGTTCGCGCCGAGGAACGGCCGCTAGTCGCCCCCGTTGACGAACCATGTCCGGTTCTCTCGCTATCTATGTCGGCACCATTGCAGCTTTCCTGGCCTCGCTCTCCTACCTTCCGCAGGTGCGAAAGGCTTGGCCGCGCAATTCCACGGACGATCTCTCTCTCGGCATGCTGACGGCCTTGACGCTGGGCCTTGGCCTTTGGGCCGTGTACGGCCTGATCCGGGAGATTGGGTCATCGTGCTGGCTAACATCGTTGGCGCGACTCTTTCGGCATAGTCCTGGGCTGCAAGATACGGGATCTGTGCACTTAAGGCCGAGGTCGCAACATCTGCACGTTAGTGTCGTCGTCCGGTCCGAATGAAAGTCTTGTGGCCGATTTTCTGCCGCTGAATACGAAAACGACGGATCTCTCGATCAGGAATTCAAACCCTCGCGGTGAGATTGAAGTCGGAGAGGATGTGATGGCAGAACCCGCACAGATTGGGACCAGACGCCCGGATGGCAGCGGATGGAGCCTGGCGGCAGCGCTAGGTTTGATGGCCGCAGCATTTCTGTGGGATCGCATCGCACCGCCCGACCGGGTCGCCCATTCGGAAAAGGACGAAGCATTCCCCGAAAACGGAGAAGCCGACAGACACGCTTCGCCCGCCGAACTGGCGACTGAAGGCGAAAATCGCGGACGCCAGGCGAGTTCGCCCACCGAGATCCCGGCACGGGGATGGAAGGACATCCTCTGGCGGGTCTACGGCAACATCGGCGAGCACCGCGTGCTCGCGCTCGCCGCCGGTATGACATACTACAGCCTGCTCGCCATTTTCCCTGCCATCGCGGCGCTCGTCGCCATCTACGGTCTGTTCTCCGACCCGGGCAGTATCGCCAAGCACCTCGACGACGTTTCGGGCTTCATTCCCGGGGGCGCCGTTGAAGTGGCGCGCGAGCAATTGACGCGCGTCGCAACGAAGGGTGACCGGACCCTTGGCTTCACTTTCGCAATCGGGCTTGCAATCTCGCTCTGGAGCGCGAATGCCGCCATGAAGTCGTTGTTCGACACGCTGAACATCGTCTACGGCGAGCAGGAGAAACGAGGTTTCTTCAAGCTGAATGCGATGTCCCTCGGGTTCACCATCGGCGCGATCGCCTTCGTCGTGGCCGCGCTTGGCGCTGTCGTCGTGATCCCCTTGGTGTTGCAGTACATCGGATTGCCCAATGCGGCGGACCTGCTTGTCAGGATCGGACGCTGGCCTGCACTCTTCGTGGCTCTGGCCTTCGCCCTCGCCTGCATCTACAGGTTCGGCCCCAGCCGCCAGGCGCCGCGGTGGAGGTGGATCACGTGGGGTAGCGCGGCTGCGGCCCTGCTCTGGCTCGCAGCATCCGGCCTGTTTTCCTTCTACGCCGCGAACTTCGGCACCTTCAATGCTACCTATGGGTCCTTGGGCGCGGTCATCGGCTTCATGACGTGGCTCTGGATCTCGGCCATCGTGATCCTGCTCGGAGCCGAGCTCAACGCGGAAATGGAGCATCAAACGGCGCGTGACACCACGACTGGACACCCTAAGCCGCTCGGCGTCAGAGGGGCCAAGATGGCGGACACCGTGGGAGCCCCCCGATCTTGAGGCAGACCGTCGAGGGCGCGGTCGTCGAAGTGGCTGCCGGCAGCGAACACCGCTTCAGCAAGCCGGTGCAGGACGGCATTATCACCACGGCCGGCCTGGAGCTTGAAAAGCTAACGCTCGGCACGCGTATCGGACTCGGCCCTACCGCGGTCGTCGAGCTGACCGGCCTGCGGACGCCTTGCGTGCTCATTGACCGTTTCAGGACTGGCCTAAAGAGACAGGTCGTGTCGTCGGCGAAACGAGCCCTGCATTCAGATGCGGCGTCCTGGGCGTGGTGCGAGCTGGCGGTCAGGTCACGGCCGGCGACCGTGCGCGCGCCATCCTGCCCGACGGATGTCAGAAGCGGCTTCCTTCGCTTTAGCCATCGGCGAGCCGGAGGAACCAAGCCTCTGCACCTCCGTTGGAGCTGACTTTTGAGGACAGGTCCATGACGAAACGTGACGACCTCCGCTACGGCGATCCCCGGAATGCTGTCCATCTCTGCGTCGACATGCAGCGAATGTTCACGGGAGGCACGGATTGGACGATGCCATGGTTGCCGCGCGTCCTGCCGAACGTCGTCGCAATCACCTCGGCCCATCCCGAGCGGACAATCTTCACGCGCTTCATTCCGGCCCAAAGCCCAGGCCAGGGCGCCGGCACGTGGCGACAGTACTACAAACGCTGGAGTTCGATGACTATCGACAAGCTCGGGCCAGAAATGGTGGATCTAGTACCGGAACTCGCCCGCTTCGTGCCGCCCGCGCGCACGTTCGACAAGTACGTCTATTCGCCCTGGACAGGGAGCGCGCTTCACGCGCAACTTCGCGAATCCGGGGTCGAAACGGTCGTCGTCACAGGCGGCGAAACCGACGTCTGCGTCCTCGCGACCGTCTTGGGAGCGGTCGACTGGGGTTTCCGCGTGATCCTCGTCGCCGATGCGCTTTGCAGCTCGGCAGACGAGACGCATGATTCCATGATGAACATCTACATGAACCGGTTCGGCCAGCAGGTGGAATGCGTCACGACCGAAACGCTTCTCGACAACTGGCCGGCCGACAGCCGGGCCAAGCTCATCTCATGAACCATTCCTACGTCGTGCAGATCCTCGTTCCAACGGAACCGGCAAGGGCGCGCCGGTTTCCAAGGAATGGTTCGACAAATTCCTGCAAGAGATGACCGACAAGTTCGGCGGCGCGACCAGCTACGTCCGCGCCCCGGCACAGGGCCTGTGGGGCAGCGGCGACACGACCGAGCGCGACGACATCGCGGTCGTCGAGGTCATCGCCGCGAAGCTCGCACCTGAGTTTTGGCGATCCCTCCGCGAACGGATCGAGCGAGAGCTCTCGCAGGAAGAAATCATCATCCGCGCCCAGGAAATCATCCCGCTCTGAAATCCTTGGGAACCGTCCTCAGGCGCCGCAAGTTTTCCTGTTGGATCCAACCAGGAGGAAAGCCATGGGATTCTTCACTAAGGACATCAAGACACTGAACGACCTCTTCGTGCACACGCTCAAGGACATCTACTACGCGGAGCAACAGATAGAGAAGAACCTGCCCGACATGATCGAGAAGGCGACCGACCCCGGGCTCAAAAACGGCTTCCAGACGCATCTTTCCGAAACCAAGGGGCAGATCACCCGTCTCGAAAACGTCTTCCAGATGCACGGCGTGGAAGTCCAAGGAGTCGACTGTCCGGCGATCGACGGTATCCTCGAGGAAGCGAGCGAAGTCGCCGGCGACGTCGACGACAAGCAGGTGCTCGACGCTGCCCTGATCGCGGCGGCCCAGGCAGTGGAGCACTACGAAATCACGCGCTACGGCACCCTAATCGCTTGGGCGAAGAAGCTGGGTCGGGACGACTGCGCGTCGGTCCTGCAGCAGAACCTCGACGAGGAGAAGGCAACGGACGAGAAGCTCAACACGATGGCGCTGCGCAGCGTGAACGAGAAGGCCGCGTAGCGGCGACCAAATGCGAAGGGCCGTTTGCGTCGTCGGATGGCCCTTTTCCATGCTAGTCCCTGCCTGCCTCAGCGTGATCTCAAGCCTCGCAGTATCCCATCGGACAATCCTTTGCGGCGGTGCCGTCGAGGCGCTAGACACCCGGCTAGGGAACTCGAATGCAGGTTTCCCGCAGGATAGCCACATGAAACGTTCGCTTGCCGTATTGCAGGTCGAGGACGAGGTGCTCATCAGGATGGCGCTAGACATGCTCGATGAGCTCCGCCATCGCGTGGCCGGTGAGGCCGGAGACATCGAGAGTGCGCCGTCATTCGCGAAGACGGCCGAATACGATCTCGCCATCCTCGACATCAATCTGCACGGCCGCTATGTCGATCCGGTCTCGCTCGATGAACTAAGCCTCACGATCGGCAAGATATTCGAAGGATCAGCGGCATAGCGCGGCCCAAGTGGCAGTTAACGCACTTGCCACTCGGCGTCGTCATCACTTCTGGTCAGGCTTCTTGGCAGGGGGGCCGCTCTTGTTGCCGGGCAGACCCTTGACGTTGGACGTGTCCTGCTGCTGGGCCGTCGAATTCGTGCTGCTAGAAAGGCCAACTGTGTCTCCCGGCTTGGCAGCGGGTCCATTTTTATTTCCCAGTTGTCCGGCTATTCCCGTCCCTGAGTTTTGCGCGCTCGGGGCACCGGAGGCGTTGGGCTGTGTGGTTTGGGCCGCCGCCGCGGAGGCCGAGAGAACGACCGCGACTGCAATCACACTTGCGATGAATTTCATGGCGATCCTCCGAACTGTATGTGGAGCGTGCAGGTAACCTGCCGCGTGCAGCTAACGTACGGCCTCTCAAGCGCGTTCCTTGTCGCCACCGCAACCGTCAAAAATTCGACAATGCAGCCGGTGGGGACTGGTCCATCCAATTCAACGGCGGTCCGCATAGGAGGAACCGTCTGTCCAGGACCATGCGGGCCGCCGAACTCCGCGAGCAGCCTTTCGATTGCACTCCGGACATCTTCGCAATGACCCTTCGCGCGCCTCGCGAAGGCCGCGACGCCGAAATGACCACTAAGAACTTGCGGTCGGATTTTCACCCTAGTTTTCGGCTGTTCCAGGCTCCGCCATCTTGCGATGCTGCTTCGCGAGCACTTCGTTTGGCAGGATGTTGGCCACGGCGGATTGGATCTTGTTCTTCATGCCGGTCACGACATCACTCTCGCCGTTGAGCAGCGCCTTGTATCCTGTCTGGGCGACCATAGCTGCGTCGTCCTTTTCTTCCGTGCCAACCTTCGTATCGAGCATGTCGGCGCGGCGGAAAAACTCGGTCTCCGTGGCGCCCGGCATCAGGCACGTGACCGTGACGCCCGTTTCCTTTAGCTCTTCGCGCAGCGCGAAGGACAAAGAATTCAGGTAAGCCTTGGAGGCGTTGTAGACCGCCTGAAAGCTGCCGGGAGTGAAGCCGGCGATCGATCCGGTGATCAGAATGCGTCCCTCGTTGCAATTGCGCATCTCCCGGCCGACCTTGTGAACAAGATACGTCGTGCCGAGAACGTTCGTGTCGATGACCGCGCGTATCTTGACGAAGTCCTGGTCGAGGAAGCTATCGCCGAGGCCGCGGCCGGCGTTCGCCATCAAGATATCGATGGGGCGCCCCTCTGCCGCGGCAACCACCTTGTCGACGCCTTCGATGGTTGCGAGGTCGGCGTTCAGAGCAAAGACGTTTCCTGCGCCCCTCTCCTGCCTGAGGAGACTCGCTGCATCTTCGATGGCGGCCTCGTTTGCAGCGATGAGGAGATCATAGCCGTCGCGCGCGCAGCAGCGCGCCAGTTCGAGCCCAATGCCGGTCGACGCTCCGGTTACGACGGCAAATTTTCCGGTCATGGCAACGCTCCAATGGTTCGATTAAATCGCCTAATCACTTGCGGGATTAGGCGTTCCAAAAGGAACATCGGCGGGTCCGCGAAATTTGTCTTTCCCAGAACCAAGAAAGATGAGGACCACATGAAGGCGCTGACCTGGAACGGGAAGAACGACATCCGCTGCGAGAGCGTTCCGGATCCCAAGATCGAACACGATCGAGACGCCATCATCAAGGTGACGGCCTGCGCCATCTGCGGCTCCGACCTCCACCTCTTCGACGGGATCATGCCGAGCATGGAAAAGGGCGATGTCTTGGGCCATGAAACCATGGGCGAAGTGGTAGAGGTCGGCAAAGGCAACAGCAAGCTGAAGGTCGGCGACCGTGTGGTGGTCCCCTTCACCATTTCCTGCGGCGAATGCTTCTTCTGCAAGAACGGCTTCTATTCGGGTTGCGAACGATCCAATCCTAATGCCAAACAGGCCGAGAAGATGTGGGGCCACTCCCCGGCGGGCCTGTTCGGATATTCTCACATGCTGGGCGGCTTTGCCGGCGGACAGGCCGAGTATATGCGCGTCCCCTACGCCGACGTCGGCCCTTACAAGGTTTCGGAGGGTCTGACCGACGAGCAGGTGTTGTTTTTGTCCGACATCTTCCCCACGGGCTACATGGCGGCGGATTTCTGCAATCTCAAGGGCGGCGAGACCGTCGCCATCTGGGGGTGCGGACCGGTCGGTCAGTTCGCCATCAAGAGCGCTTTTCTGCTCGGCGCAGAGCGCGTGATCGCCATTGACACGGTGCCGGAGCGTCTGGCACTCGCGAAGGCGTCCGGTGCGATCACCCTGGACTTCATGCAAGAGGATATCTACGACCGCATCCAGGACCTGACGCAGGGCCGCGGCGCGGACGCCTGCATCGACGCGGTCGGCACGGAGCCCGCGACCGGCTCCGGTTTCGACGCGGTCGTGGACAGGATCAAGGTCGCCACCTTCATGGGTACGGACCGCCCCCACGTCCTGCGGCAGGCAATCCATTGCTGTCGGAACTTCGGGACCGTATCGATCGTCGGCGTCTACGGCGGCATGTTGGACAACATGCCGATGGGCAGCGCCATCAATCGCGGCCTGACCTTCCGGATGGCCCAAACGCCCGTGCAGCATTACCTGCCGAAGCTGATGGAGCGCATCGAAAGGGGCGAGATTGATCCGTCTTTCGTCATCACCCATCGGGCGACGCTGGAGGAGGGGCCGGAACTCTACAAGACCTTCCGCGCCAAAAAGGACGGCTGCATCAAGGTCGTTATGAAGCCATTCGGCGCATGACGCCTGCGAAGTCGCGCTGGCTGGCGGCCGCCCAACTCGGTCTCGTCAGCAGCACATTCTCCACTCTTCTCAGCCAGGTGACGGCATCGCAACTCGGCCGCGACGCCTTGGTCGATTGGATGACTGTTGCTGCAATTCCGGCTCGCGACGGTATCATCTCTTCCGATCCGACCGCCGCCGCAATCGCCGCCGGGATCGCCTTTCATCAGTGGGCCGACTTCTCATGGGCACTGGTCTTTTTTGGCTTGCTCGGCCGCTGGACAGCGCGGCTGGCGCCGGTCGTCCTGGCCGCCCTCGCCCTCCCGTGGGCCTTTTTGACCTCGGCCACCGAATGGTTCGTGCTAGTCCCCCTATTCCCGTTCTGGCAGCCTATCTTCACGCTCCAGCAACCCTACTGGATCGGCTTTCTGGTCCACCTGTCGTCAGCCGCAATCTATCCTCTGTTCGCCTGGCTCCGCTGGCCGATCGGCCGTGCTCCGTCGACCACCGCGGTACGCTTCGCGCGATATTGGGCGGCGGGGGCCGCTGTTGCATTTGTCGCGTCGTCCGCCTTGGGAACGGCGCAAGCGTTGTCTGTATCGCTACCTCTAGTCAGCGCAAGTCCGGACCAGGATCGGCGCTATATCCGCCACATGGTGGCGCATCACGACCAAGGCGTCGAACTTGCGCGGCTGGCCGTTACGCGCGCCCACGCGCCGCACCTGCGCGCTTTGGCGGCTCTGATGGTCGCTTCGCAATCTGGAGAGAACCGCATCTTCGCAAGTTGGTGGGACGGCTGGTTCGACGATCCGATGCCGATCTGTTCGAGCGAGGAACTTGCGGCAATGCCGGGATATCTGACGGCCGACCAGATTGAGGAAGCGCGCAACGCGCCCGATGCCGCGTTTGACGCCGTCTTCGTCCGGCTGATGAGTCGCCATCATGCCGGCGCGGTCCTTATGGCGGATGCCGAATGGCGGTCATCGGGCGATCCCCGGCTTCGTCTTATGGCGCACGCCATACGGCACGAACAGCAGGGAGAGGTCGCGCTGATGAACCGGGCTCAAGGAATAGAGGCCGTGCGACAAGCGACCCGCAACATGTTCGCGAACAACCTTGGCACAAGGTGAGCCAACGGCCTGTTTTGCAGTCGATGGTAGAATAAGCTCACATTTAACCCGGCATTCTCGGGTTCTACGTCAACGGCGTGAGGAGCCGCGAATGACTTCTCGCTGATTCATGCGGTGATCGCAATTAAAGTCAAGAGTCCGCCAATTAGCTCGGCTTGGTGTTCGCGTATGCATGCGCGGCGCCCAAAGCATTTTCGATTCAAGCTGACGGCTTGTCGCCCCCACGCAACAATCCAGTCCTCGATACCGTCCTAGTCTTCCTCGGCGTCAAGAAGCCTACTACGTGCGTGGGATCGGCCAGTTTTCCGATATCTAAGGGGAGTTAGGTGCGACGCATCAATGACGTCCTCCAAGCGATCAACCGTGAAACACTTGGCAGCGTTCCTACGCCGGCCTGCCGAACAATGTGTTTGGGAGACGGATCGTCTGATCGGGTATTTTGGAACTTGCCCCCGCCGGCATGATTGTTCGATGCGACGGAACCGAACGAACGGGTGCGGGAGTTATTGCTTCTCAGGTCGGTGGGCCAACTGGGAGCGTAGTTTGTCGTCTCACTCGGAAAGAGAAAACACATGGCAAAGAAGGCCAAGAAGAAGCGTCGCTACGCAAAGAGCTCCGGCTCGGACGTTAAGAGCGAGATGCGACGATACAAGAAAGGGGCCGCCAAAAGCGGCCGTGGCGGAAAGGACAGTAAGGTAAAAAGCAAGAAGCAGGCAATCGCGATCGGTCTTTCCAAGGCTCGCAAGAAGGGCAAAAAAGTCCCCAAGAAAAAGAAGTAATGGGGCCCATACTGGTTTTGGATGCATGGCGAATTTTCTCAAGCTGCCGACTTGGGCGGACGCGGACACAGACTTGGCGAACTGCGTCGTGGAGACGCCGCGCGGTAGCACCTGCAAACTGGACTGGGATCCCAAACTGAAGGTCTTCACGCTGGCTAAACCGCTGATGGCCGGGCTCACCTATCCGTACGACTGGGGGTTCATCCCTTCCACCAAGGCCGAGGACGGCGATCCGGTCGATGTCCTGATAATTCACGAATCCCGGACTTATCCCGGCGTCGTGCTGCGCTGTCGCCCGGTCGGCGTGCTCGAGGTGCTGCAGAGAACCAAGGGAAAGGAAGAGCGCAACGATCGCGTGTTCGCTGTGCCCGACCGCTCGCCGCATGAGACCGATTTAAAGGACATCCGGAAGCTCCCCGCTCGAGCGGTCGAGGAACTCGAAAATTTCTTCCGAGCAACTGTCGCGCTCGAAAAGAAGGAGCTCGAATTTCTAGGCTGGCACGGACCGGGCCACGCGATCAAAACGATCAAGCAGCACTCGAAATGATGGCTTGCCATGCTCGGACGGCGATCGAACCATAGACGAGAGTTAGCGTTTACAGCCTATCATGTCGGACGCATTTGACTACTTTCGAGCCTACGCGGTCCGAGCTCTCTGCAAAGCGAGATCCATGCCGCGGGGCAAGATGAAGCATCTGCAACTGGTGGCCGGCCGGATCTACAATCTCCTCAAGAAGGAGGCTGCCTACGGCCCCAATGTCCAGCACCTTGAGGACTTTCGCGCAGCCCAGAAGCTCGAGGCCTCTCTCGATCGCCGGCCAAGTGACCGCTCCGGCGGTCGCCTTGCGGCGGCGCCGCAAAGCTCGGACCGGGAGACTGGCTGAATGCCTTCGCTAGACGCGCGCGGTGTGGCAAGTCTTCTGCGAGAGTACGCGCAGCGCACCGCCTTGCGAGGCGGCAATCCCTACCGGGCGAAAGCGTACTCTCGGGCCGCCGCCAGCTTAGCGGCCCTAGCCGTTCCTCTGGACGTGCTCGTCGCCGAAGATCGACTTACTGAGATCCCGGGCATCGGCGATGCTATTGCCGACATCATCACCAAGGTTCACAAGACGGGCAGTCATCCCAGCCTCGAAAAGCTGCGGAAGGAGATTCCCGCGGGCGTGCTCGAGATGCTCGCTGTGCCCGGACTTCGTCCGGAGAAGGTGCTGCGCCTGTACAAGGATCTCGGCATCGGCTCGCTCTCGGAGTTGGAGGCCGCCGCCAAGGATGATCGCATCAAGAAGGCGAAAGGACTCGGCGCCGCGCTGCAGACCAAGATCCTGCAGAACCTCGCGATCGCCAAAAGCGGCGAAGGCCGCCTCCACCTGCACCGCGCTGCCGCGCTGCCGCGCTGCTCGCGCATGCGAAGGACTCGATCCGCAAGTCCCGCCCCGAACTCAAGCGTGTGACGATCGCCGGCGATTTCCGCCGCGGCTGCGAACTCGTCGGCGATCTCGAGATCGTTGCGGAGGCTGCCAAGCCGGACAAGACATCGACGCCGTCGGCCGACGGGCTGCAAATCCGAGTATCCGACCGCAAGCACTTCGGCGCCGCCCTTCTCTTCGCCACCGGCTCCGCCGGCCACATCGAGCAGCTCCAAGCCTTGGCCGCTGAGAAGCGTCTGCGGTTAGGCGGCGACGGCTTGCACAAGGGCCGCATGCTGATCGCCGGCGAGGAGGCCGAGATCTACCGCGCCCTCGGTCTGCCCTTCATCGATCCTGAGCTTCGGGAGGGGCGCGGCGAGATCGAGGCGGCTCTGAAAGGCAAGCTCCCGAAGCTCGTCACCGACCAGGACCTGCGCGGCATCCTTCACTGCCACACCGATGCCTCCGACGGCACCGAGACGTTGGAGACCATGGCTAAGGCCACGCGCCAGCGGGGCTTCGAGTATTTCGGCGTGGCGGACCATTCCAAGTCTGCCCACTATGCCGGCGGTCTCTCCGTTGAGGAGATCGCGCAGCAGCACCGGGAAGCCGATCGACTGAACAAACGCTTCGGCAAGGACTTCCGGATACTCAAAGGTATCGAGTCCGACATCTTAGCGGACGGGTCGCTCGACTATGACGACGACGTTCTGGAGCGCTTCGATTTCGTGGTCGCCAGCATCCATGGGCGCTTCAAGCTGGATCGCAAGGCGCAGACGCAGCGCCTGCTTCGGGCCATTTCCGACCATCAGACCACCATCATCGGCCACATGACGGGGCGACAGCTCCAGCGGCGGCCGGGCTACGAAATCGACGTCGAGAAGGTGCTGCGGGCGTGCGCCAAGCACGACGTTGTGGTCGAGATTAACGCCCACCCATGGCGGCTCGACCTGGACTGGCGCTGGCACCGAGCCGCCCTCGAATTTGGCTGCATGCTGAGCATCAATCCGGACGCGCACTCGATTCCAGAGCTTGACCACATGCACTGGGGCGTCGTGATGGCCCGCAAGGGCGGTGTCCCGGCCGAGCGGGTTCTGAACGCGATGACGTTTGCGGAGATCACGCGCTACTTCCGCCAAAAGCGGCGCTCGCTCGCCCGCGCCGCTTGATGCCGCAGAAGCACGAATTCTCATTGCGGGGAAGGGTGGTGGCGGTCGCCGCCGATCGCGGGCACCACTTCAGGAAACCAACTCAGGAGCGCATAACCCTGGTGAAAGGCCACGGCGTCGAAGGCGACGCCCACGCCGGCCCGTTCGTCCGGCACCGCTATTTGGCACGCCGCCAGCCCTGCCTGCCCAATCTCCGGCAGGTCCACCTGATCCCATTGGAACTCTTCCCGTCTCTCCTCGAAGCTGGCTTCGAGGTTGGCGCCGGCGACCTCGGCGAGAACGTCACCACCGCCGGATTAAACCTCGAACGGATGCCGCTCGGGACTCTGATCGAGCTCGGGCGCTCCGCGGTCGTCGAGCTGACGGGCCTCCGGACGCCCTGCGTCCTTCTTGACCGCTTCCAAGCAGGCCTCAAGCGGCAGGTGCTCTCGTCGGCGGAAACGGGCCCTCCGTTCAAATCCGGGGTACTAGGCGTGGTACGGGCCGGCGGGACGGTCGCGGCTGATGATATCGCGCGGGTTCGCGTCCCGTCTTCCCCGTTTCGGCCTCTGCCGGCCCTGTAGCGAGCCCCTGCCATGGCACGAAAATCAACCCTACCTCAACGCCTGCAGCCCATGCTGGCCACCCTAACCGATTCACCGTTCGACGATCCCGATTGGATATTCGAGGACAAGTTCGATGGTTTTCGTATGGTCGCGGAAATCCGGCGTGGACGGGTCGCGCTATACAGCCGTAATGGGAAGATCATCAGCCACTCCTACGTGGAGGTCGCGAAGGCGCTTGAGGGCGTGAAGGCGGATGCCGTGATCGATGGCGAGCTCGTCGCGATCGGCAAAGACGGCGTCTCTCATTTCCAGTTGCTCCAGAACGCCCTGCGCCATGAGGCCAAGCTTCTGTACTGCGCGTTCGATCTCATGTTCGCGGACGGCGAGGACCTACGCGCGCTGCCGCTCCTTGAGCGCAAGAAGCGGCTCAAGGCCATCCTGCCGCGCCATAAGCTGATCGCATTCAGCAACCACCGCAAAGGCAAGGGAACGAAGTTCTTCGCAGAAGCCGAGCGGAGGCACCTCGAAGGCATCATGGCCAAGCGCGCCGACAGCCCGTACGCGTCCGGACGCCGGACCGCCAATTGGCTGAAGGTAAAAACGGCGCAGCGGCAGGAGGTCGTGATCGCCGGCTTCACGGCGCCGAGGCGAACCCGGCCCTTCTTCGGCGCTCTCGCGCTGGCGGTGCGGGAAAATGGCGGATGGCGGTACATCGGCCACGTTGGCACCGGCTTCAGCCACCAGGTTCTCGAAGAGCTTCACGGCAAGCTCCTGAAGCTCAAGACGGCCAAGTCCCCCTTTTCCGCCAAGGTGAAGGATGCGGAGGTCACGACCTGGGTGCGTCCTTCGTTGGTCGCAGAGGTGAAGTTCGCGGAGTGGATCAGCAAGGGAGAGCTGCGCCAGCCAGTCTATCTCGGCCTGCGGTCCGACAAAAAGGCCAAGGACGTCGTTCGCGAAAAGAGTTGGTCGCGGGAATAGTGCCGTCTAGACCAAGTAATCGACCTGTTCAGCCGGCGGCTCGCTCGGATGCAGAAGGCCACGGCGGCAGGGGCGGCAACCCGAGAGTCTTGCGTACTGGTCCGAACGACCGACGGTGAGCTGCGCATGCGCCGAGCCTGGCAAGAGCTTCATAGTGAGCCGGCACGGGGTAGCCTTTGTGATCCGCGAAGCCGTAGCCAGGGTGACGCGCGTCGAGGGTCCGCATGACGATGTCGCGCTCGACTTTCGCGAGGATCGACGCCGCAGCGATGCTGGCTGACTTGGCATCGCCCTTAATGATGGCCTGCTGAGGGATGTCGATCTCCTTCAATCGCTTGGCGTCGATCAGCAAGTGTTGCGGCGTCAATCCCAGCCCCCGGACCGCACGCTGCATGGCCTGGATGCCAGCCCAATAGATGTTGATCGCGTCGATCTCCTCGACCTCTACGAACGCCACACACCAACTCTCTGCCTTTGCCTTGATCTCCTTCGCGAGTTCTTCGCGAGCCGCGGCGTCGAGCTTCTTCGAGTCATCGATCCCGACGATCCGCGTGCCGGGTTTCAGAATCACCGCGCCCGCGGATACTGGCCCCGCAAGAGGGCTCATTCCGGCCTCGTCCACGCCTGCCACGGCATGAAGGCCGCATTCCCAGAGAGAGGTCTCGAAGCGCAGCATCTTGCGGAGGCGCTGCCCCTCGGACCTGTTTTCGAAGCGCCTCTTATCGATCGAAGCCAGGATCGCGCGGGCTCCCGCGCGAGCGTCAGCCCGCAGGATCTGCTCGACGCTGGCCTCGAGCGGTCGTTTCTCGACGACATAGCGCTGACGCAATACATCGAGCGAATATTGGGACATAGCGGACCTTCGCACAGACTAATTGGGAAAGCGTGTCCGTAAACTTTGTGGCGATTGTCTGAAGCTCGGCCTTGCAGCCATCGTCGGCCTGCGCAGCGGACCGTCGAAAGGAACCGCCGGCTTCAGATAGGGCAAGTATCTTGCGCGGCCACTGATCTGATCTACGAACCGCCGATCTCACGAACGGAACCAACCGCTGTCTCCGTTCCTTTAGAAAGGAGTGGAGCCTCGATCCCTGGGTGCTTCCGAGGGAACAGGCCCATGCTCCGAGAGACTCGCAACGAAGAACAGGTTCTGGACCGCACCGCCGAGGTCGCAGCAGCCATTGCGGAAGAAGGTCTTCGCTATGTCAGCGACTCCGCGCCCGGCTACACCCGCAAGCGGACGGGGACTACCTTCAGCTACTACGACAAGGACGGCAAGCGCATCACCGATGCCGCCGTCATCCGGCGCATCAAGTCCATCGGTATCCCGCCGGCCTATGAATCCGTTTGGATCTGCCCCTCGGCGAACGGCCACATCCAGGCGACCGGGCTCGATGCGCGGGGCCGCAAGCAGTACCGCTACCACGCGAAATGGCGCGAGCTGCGCGACCAGAACAAGTACGAACACATCGTCCAGTTCGCAGCCGCGTTGCCCGCGCTGCGCGACCGTGTCGCGGCCGACATGAAGCTGGAAGGACTACCTCGCGAGAAGGTTCTTGCCACGATCGTCAGCCTTCTGGAGAAGACTTTGATCCGGGTCGGCAACGCCGAGTATGCCGAGAAAAACAAATCCTACGGGCTCACCACCATGCGACGGAAGCACGTTGCGGTGGGTCGCGGCGTCCTTCGGTTCGACTTCACGGGCAAGTCGGGCAAACAGTGGAAACTTCGGGTCGAGGACAAGCGGATTGCCGCCATCGTGAAGCGCTGCGCGGAAATCCCCGGACATGAGCTCTTCAAGTACCTGGACGACGACGGGCAGCCGCGTACGGTCGATTCCGGCGACGTCAATGCTTACATCAAGGAGATCAGGGGCGAGGACTTCAGCGCCAAGGATTTCCGCACTTGGGCGGGGACGGTTCTGGCGGCGTTGGCGCTGACCGAGTTCAAGAAGTACGACAGCCAGGCCGAGGCGAAGCGCAACGTCGTCGCCGCGATCGAAAGCGTCTCCAAGCAGCTCGGGAATACGCCGGCCATTTGCCGCAAGTGCTACGTGCACCCGGAAGTCCTGAACGCCTACATGTCCGGTGATCTTGTCAAGATGATCGAAGCCAAGATCGCTCGGAAGTTCAAGCGACAGTATGCCAAGCTCACGTCGGATGAAGTCATGGTGTTGGCGTTTCTCCGCAAACGCCTCGATTCTTTGAAGGCCCCCGACTAGTGCCTCCTGCGACGCTTACCACGCTGGCGGCGCCGCGAAGGACGGCCTACCCTATCTTCATGCCTGGACTCGCCAAGCGCACCGGCCGGCCTCGGTCAAATAACTGTTGTTAGTCACTTAGACGCGCTTTCCACCGGCCTGAGAAGATTCTTGACGACGTACTTGCCGATCTCATACCCCATCTCACGACCGACCCTTGTCGAGAACCGATAGTGAAAGCCTGCCCAAACCCGGGCTTCGGACACCTCGTTGATGAATGATTTAAGGTCTGTCCAGCGGCGCTCAGCCCCCGGCGCAGTGGTGCTCGTCATGCTGATCTCAGAGAACGTGGTCGTACCCAATGCGGCTTCGAGAACCGCACACATAGCAGACGCCTGCACACAGTGAGCGCATGGGTATTCTGGGTGCATCGGAGTATCCGCGATCGGACGCCACAATGGGTCCCTCTCTGTTTCGGCGTTGTCATCCCTGTCGCCATTGCGGATCGCCGTAATCGGCCGCCAGAAATTGTAGTGGTACTTGGCGTCGAACACCGCAATCAGGCTGTCTGCCCGAGCGACGGCGATCAAGGCAAAGATGCGGGAATTATCGGTTTGGTCTAGCTTCTTGGCGGCTATCAGAGCGCGTGCGAGCGGATAGAACACGTCGCCGCCGATCGAGATCCAGAACTTGGCCGCTTCGGTCTGATCCGCGGTGCGGGACTTGCTGTCGAAGCGGCCGACTTTGGAAATCTCGTTGAAGTCGTGCGCCCATTCCGAGCTGGAGAGCGCAACGGGCGGCTCCGGTCGGAATTGGTCAGCCTTATTCATCGCGAAGGGTCGAACGCCCGGCCACTGTGCGACGACCAGTCTGGGCGTCGGAACGTAGACGCCCGGAGTGGTGATGGGCCGATGGCCGTCGGGCGCGGCGGACCCGTCGTCCTTTCTGTTCGTCAGGATTTTCGCGGCCACCGTTTCGCCAACTCTAATGCCTTCTTCCTTCGCTGGGCCGTCGGGGACGCGCTGAAGGTCGTTGCTGAGCGCTTGTTTGAGCTCGGGCGCGTTTGCCTCCGGGCTGCTCGCGAGTAGTACGGTTGCGGCAGCAACGCCTGCCGCTACTTCTTTGGAGACTTCGCGGCTGATGTGAAGCTTGGTGAGGAACGGTGCGTATCTCGGCTCCACTGAGTTGGTTGCATCGAACATGGCGAGGTGCATCATCGCCAGCACGCGCTCTGCCGCCGGCGGTCCCAGCTTTTGGGCCAGCAGCAAAGTGACGGCTCGCTCATTCCAGTCTGAAATGACATCCGCAAAGGCAGAAGTGACAGGGAGCGACAACATCAGTCCGGCGAGAATGCTGCGGCGCAGGGGTGCTCGGTTCATGTAGGCCTCCGTTTGCTGCGACCGACCAGGCGTGAGAGCCGGGCGCGCCGAGGCAAACATCGCTACCGGTTCCGCTCAAGTCTGTTTTTCGAACTAGCGAAGCAAAGCCTTCGGTGGTTCAATCGCGATCATGCAAGACGGCTATGACCAATTTTGCCCCATCGCTAAAACGGCTGAGGTACTGGCGACGCGTTGGACGCCGCTGATCCTGCGCGAATTGATGGCTGACAACCGAACATTCAACGATGTTCATCGTGGCGTGCCGCTTATCTCGAGAGCGGTCCTTGTGACACGACTTCGCGAATTGGAAGATCAAGGAATCATCGAAAGGCGCGCGCGGTCCAACGGGACTGGACACGAATATTGGCTTACCCCCGCTGGCGAGGCACTCCGGCCGATCGTCAGCGAGATGGGACATTGGGGTCTGGTACACGCGCGGGATGCGATCAAGCCGACGGACCTTGATCCCTTCTTCCTTGTATGGGGTTTCCGAAAGAGGGCGGTTCGGGACGCCATTGATAAGAAAGTCGTCGCTCGCTTCGAATTCGCCGGCGTGCCGGCCAACCGAACGAAGTACAGCATTCTGTGGCTGGTCCTCGATCCGCAGGGCGTAGACGTCTGCGCCAAGGATCCCGGCTTCGCAGTCGACGTTATTTTCCGCGGCAAAATCGCCGATTTCGTTGCGGTGTACTTGGGATATCTGCCGTGGCGGCAGGTCGAAGGCAAAGAGATCATCGTGGAAGGGACAGATCGTCGCCTGATCAAGGAGGTGCCGACGTGGATCCGGCTCGATAAAATCGTCGGGCGCGACTTTCCTGTCGTGAAGGGAGTTGTCCGCGAGCGCACCACCGGAGCGATTTAATCGGCCGCCCCATCGGCGGCGTCTTCCGCGGTGTGTCGCAGGCCGCCACGGGGTCGGATCGGCCGGGGTGTCGAAGGCGACGCCCAGCCGGCCCCTCGTCACCATCGCTATATCACCGTCCGCGGGCCAGCTTCCCAACCTGCAGCAGGTTCACCTCATCGCGTCCGGGCTCTTTTAGACCCCTACAGAGCCGAGTTCGCAGTCGCAGCGGAAGACTTGGGCGACATCATCACCACCACTGGACATCTGTGCCCCTAGGGATGTTCATTGATCCCATGCCACGGCGGCCCTTGAGCGCCCGTGCGCCCTCCTTGTGTCCTGATCGCTGCCGGACCGGCTGAAACGGCAGGTGCTCTCGTCGGCGGAAACGGGCCCTCCGTTCGAATCCGGTGTGCTGGACATGGTACGGGCCGGGGGCGTTCGCAGCTGGTGATGCCGCGCGGGTTCGCCTTCCGTCCTCCTCGTTGGACGGACTGGCATGGCCGCAAACAAGGTAACGGCGGTACGCTTGGGGCTGGGGAAGTAACCGGCAGTCCGGCACTATCCAAGCCGCCGCGCGTACCGGCGGCTTTTTCTTGGCCTGATCCTACTTAGGAAGCGTTGGCCCTAGCCCTTTCGCGCGCCTCGCGGCGCCGTTCCCGACGTTCGCGGCGGCGCTTGGCCCGGTCGGCCGGCTGCCGCAGCGGAGGAACCAGTGTCGGCGAAGCGACGACCGTCTGCTCAACCGAAGGCACCGGAATGGGCTCCGGCGCAGCAGGGCGAGCTTCCATGAACTCGAGCACAGCCCGTCCCTTTACAGTGATCTTCCAGCCGCCGCTGATGCGTTCGACCAGCCCTTGTGACCAGATGTCGAGATCCGGAACCCGTGCCGCGAGCCGCCTGGTCCGGTCCGCCCAATCGCGGCCACTGGTCGCCAGAATTGCCATGTCCCGCTTGAGGTCCTCCATGACGGCAAACCCGTCCGGATATGCCGCCAAAATCTTCAAAACGGTGACCTGGAAGTTCACGCCCGCGTCCCGGTTTTCAGTTAGCGCCACATGGTGGGCGCGTGCGAAAGGGCCTTGCGGCCGACCTGTCTGAGGTCCTCGGGACAGAGCTCGCCGCCATTGGCGGCCTCCAGGATCTTCGAAGCCACATGCGTCCGCGCGCCGATCTCGCGCTGCGGAAGACCCTCGCACACTTCGTCGAAAACCGCGCGCAAAAGCGCCGTGGTTGCCATGTCGAACATGAAATGCCCCCAACAAGGGAAAGTAGCATCTTAGCCGAGTTTTCCCGATCTTACGATTGAGGCATGCTAAGTTTGCGGATTTGTGCTCGGGGATTAGGGAGCGACGCTGACGTGCCGAAATGCGAGCTTCGAGGTAGCGCCGAGTTATAAACCTAACGCGATCTCGGCCCACTTCAACATGCGATCGCTGTTGAGGAATGCCAGCACCGCTGGCTCCAGTGAGCCGGGTACGCCCCGTCCAACCAAGGCCGTTGCAGCCACCATGTCGCAGCGCTGATTGAAAGCGAACGAAAGCGCTGCGTTACCATTTCCCTCGACCCGATACGCGCGGCTGCGGCCTTGCATGGGCCCAACGACAATCTCCCGACCGGCACCGATCGGCGTTGTCTTACCAATCAGCGCCAAGTCGCCCATTTGCTCGAGGTCAGTATCGTCGGCGACGCCGGTGGTGCAATTGCAAAAGCCGAGCTTGGCGCGAACGTAAAGCTGGACCTCACCGCCGCAATCGTTGGCATTGCAGCGAAACGCCTTGCCTTTCCCCCAAGGATCTACCCCGAAGGGCCACTCGGTTTCCGTCCACACCGGGCGGATCTGCCCGGTTGCCGCTGTTGCACGTGTCAGGTCGCCGGATCGCAGCATCCAGACCGCAGCGACCGCACAGAACAGTGCCGCGGCTGCGCCGATCGCGGTGAATTTGCTGGTCAGACGCATAGCACCTGCCGCCGAACTCTCTCTAATTCTGAGCCATGAACTTTCGTGCGGCCGCCAGATCTTCCCGCGAGGAGGCGCCATCCCGTGCCATGTCGACCACCTTCGCATAGTACTGGCGTGCCTTCACGGCATCCCCTGCTTTCTCGGCGGCGTGAGCCGCGCCGATCATCGCGCCGAACCGGTTGGGCTCCTTGCGCATCGTGCTTTCGAACGCGACCAATGCCTCCGTCGCCATGCCGCGTTCGAGCAGCATGGTCCCATAAAGCTCGCGTGCCGGAGCAAGCGGTCCAGGCGTGACGATGGATTTCTCGGTCTTGTCTTCGGCATCGGCCGCAAGGCGCATCGCTTCCAACGCGTCCGCCGGTTTCCCCCAGGCGTTGAGCTGCCAGGCTGTGGCGACCTGCCGCTGGATCTCGACGATTTCGGCCCAATAGGCGTCCTTGTCCTGCTGCAGCTTGTCCCGCAACTCCGCCAGCTTGGCGATGTCCGCCGTCGCTGCGTCGGCATTGCCGGAGCGCGCGGCGCCGAGGGCGCGGGCGAAGTAGGTGATCGCATCGACATAGGCAAACCGGCTCGGCTCGACCTTCAGTGCGGCAGCCCTCGGCCAATCACCTCGCTCGACCATGTAGCGCGCTTGGCTCGCCGCTATCGCGTAGGGGCCGGCGCGAACGGCCGGCGCATAGCCCGTGGTCGCAAGCATGTCCGCGATGACGTCGCGGGCTCGGCTGTCCTGTGCAAGCTGGAGCAGGGCGTAGACCATGTAGTCGTCGGCGTGGAGCTGCTCGCTAGGGTCCTTGCCCTCCTTGGCAGCCTTGGCGGAACGGCTATTGGCATCGATGGATTCGTTCCAGTAGCCGACGCGCGTGAAGATGTGTGACGGCATGTGCAAGGCGTGCGGCGCCGCTGGCGCGATCTCGGAATAGCGCTTGGCAGCGTCGAGGCCTTGCTCCGCTATCGCCGGATAGTCATAGAGGTGGATCAGGTAATGCGCGACGCCGGGGTGCCGCGGCTGCCGCTTGAAGATCGGCTCCAGGATGGCCGCGCCCTTGAGCTGGTTAGCATACGTCTTATCGTTTGGTGAGGCCGTGACATTCAGGGTGATGGCGTAGGCGATCTGCGCCTCGTCATCATTGGGATAGCGCTCCGCGACGGCCTCGGTTGCCTTGAGATAGGCCTGTGCCCGCTGGCCAAACGTCGTCTTCTCGTCCCCCGAGTAGAAGGCCAGCAGTGCGTCGACATAGTCTCGTTCGCGGTCGCTCTTGGCGCCGAGTGCCTTGGCTTTTTGCAGCGCGGCGAGGCCCTCGGCGAGATTTTCCTTCGGTGCGGGAAAATGAGGATTGTAGAGCAGGCTCAGTGCAATGCCCCAAAAGGCGATCGCGCATTCCGGATCGGCTTGCAACGTCTCCTTGAAAATCTCCTTCGCAGGCCGGTACCAGAACGAGTGCTGGTAGCGCATGCCGCGATCAAAGCGGCGTTGCGCGACCTCGTTGCAAGTGGTCTGGAAGTGCACCTTGCCAAACTGCTCGTCGGTCGCATCCTGTGCGCGGGCGCAGGCCGTGGCGCAGATCGAAGCAAGAGTGGCGAGGAGAAGAGAGACGCTTTTTAAAGCGAGCGCGCGCATGGGCCCCTCCGTTTTCGGTTAGAAGCAAATGGATTCAGAAGGCGCCAAAGAAAGGCCTTAGCGCCGAAATTTATCGTGCTGAAAATTCGCTTTGGAAAGGATTTGCCCATTTGCGGCAGGTGTCAATAGGAGGGAATGATGTGGTTAGGGAAGAACGCCTGTCAGAATTCATCCTTCTGCAAGCGGAATATCCGGAGGGGAAGCGGTCGCATGCAATGCCGCTAAAATGCAAAACCGATGGCGCGATGTAAGAAGGTTGTAGTGAGGGCTTTTGTCCTCAGGCGAAGGAGGAAAGTCGAGCTCAGCATGGCAGCAATTGAGGCGACACCGGACGTGCGGAGAACGCGGTCAGATCGACGCGAATGACCCGGAGCGGACGTCGACCGTGGGCGAGCCTCATATGCAGCCCATCGAACGACTCTCCACGTTGCCGCAGTCACTCGGGCAGTTCATGAAGCTGGCGGTATCGGCGAGATGCGAGCTGGAAATTCCATTTCTGTCGCTAAGTGCGACAGCTTGTCCGGGTTTTTGACGATGTAGATCGCGGTGATCCCGTCCTCGCGGATGTCGAGCGCAGTCGTCTGCAGAACGCCGCGTCCATCGAGGCTAACGTAGCCTGGCAGGCCGTCGATGGTGACGACACGAAGCAGCTTCGGCGGTACGACGTATTTGCGTCGCTGCCTAGCAAATAGGCGCAGGGCCCGCTCGACCCCCCGAATGACATTGCGGAAAGCAAGGACTTTGCCGCCGCCATCGGTATGGATCTCGACATTCCTTGCCAGCAGCGCCGAAAGCGCCGCCACGTCCCCGTCGCGTGCTGCGGCGAAGAAAGCACGGGTGATCCGATCCGCATCCGCGGGTTCGACATCAAAGCGGGGACGTGCGGTCTGCACGTGCTTGCGGGCGCGCGCCGCGAGCTGACGAACAGCTGCCGGCTGGCGGCCGAGCGTGATGGCCACTTCGGTCAGCGGCACGTCAAAGACGTCGTGGAGAAGGAAAGCGGCCCGCTCAAGAGGCGACAGGCGCTCAAGGGCCAGCATCAACGTGACCGTGACGTCGTCGGCGACCGTCTCGTTCGGCTCCACGGAACCGACGAGAGGATCTGGCAGCCAGGGTCCGACGTAGGTTTCCCGGCGCGCCCGCGCGGAGCGGCGTCGGTCGAGGCACAGGCGTGTGACAATGCGGGTCAGATAGCCGGGAGGCGAATCGACGCCACCCTCCACCCCGACCCACCGTAGCCATGCGTCCTGAACGACGTCCTCCGCCTCGGTGAGCGAGCCCATCATCCGATAGGCCAAGCGTGTCAGGCGCCTGCGCTCCGCTTCGAACTCGGTGGTCCGCTGATCGTCCATCGCCTCCATCCGCCCAGTTTCCTCGCAGATCATATCCGCTGTCACCGTCGCTCGCGCATCCCGAACCCGAGAATAAGACGATCGGACCTGCGTGGATGTGACATCGGCCGCTTTGAATGGAACCGCCGAGTGTCATGTCACACCCTGACCGCTTGGCCCGTCATCGCTCCGAGCGTCGAATCTCCGGCGTTCCGAACAACGAGGCACGTCATGAGCGAGAACAAGCGGCTGGTCTGGAACGAAGTGGCACCCCACGGTGCAAAGGCGCTCTTCAGCATCCACCACTACATCACCACGGGTACCGACCTGCCCCACGAACTGATCCACCTCGTCTTCCTGCGGGTTTCGCAGATCAACGGCTGTGCGCACTGCATTGACCTGCACACCCGGGACCTCTTGGCCACGATGTCATTTGAAAAAGTCGCCCTCGTTCCAGTCTGGGCCGAGGTGCCCCACCTGTTTCCCGACAAGTACCGGGCTGCCCTCGCGTGGGCGGAGGAAGTTACGCTCGTCAGCGAGACGCACGCCTCCGACGAGGCCTATGCGGCCGCAAGCGCGGCTTTCGCTCCAAAGGATCTCGTGGACCTCACGATCACGATTGCGGCCATGAACGCGTTCAACCGGTTGGGGGCGCCCTTTCGGCTCCCGGTCAAGGCCAAGGCCTGATCCGCTTCTTCGCATCGATTCGGAATGGCCCAAGGGCCGTTCCGAAGCGGAGCCGCGGGTGCCGGCCTATGAACCGGAGCGGAAGTTGCGCCCGGAGAGCTGTAGCGCCGCGCCCCTCAGGTCTCTCGCTCAGAGCTTTACCGAGATGAAGGCTTCTTCCGGAATCGCAAGCCTAGGCATTGCGCCGACTACAATGCCAGCTATTGGCCCGTGGGTGACCTCAGCCCACCGCGCGGCAATGTCGGCTTCCGAGAGATGACCCGACCGAGGGCATGCTGGCTGCTGAGGGCAGCCTTTGACCCTGAGCAGACTTTTGGACCGTTCTCATTCCGTATAGAAGTCGCCGTTTGTTCCCATTTGAGTATCCTTGGTTATTTTTAGGAACGTCAAAGGAGGTTTAGCGTCTGGCTCTATTCGAGAGGACCGCCGCCATGCCAGAGCATCACATCGAAACCCCGCTCTTTTGCCCTAAGTGCCGGAAGAGGACGCGGCTTCTCGAACGGCTTTGGAGCACAAAGACGGGAAACTACGTGTACGTGTACAAATGCCAATGCGGGGAGCTAATCTGGGAGGATTGATGACCGACAAGAAACCACCCAAGAAGCCCCGCGCAAGTCAAAAGCCGTCTCCCATCGACGAACTGCGCCAGTGGTCGAAGAGGACATCGAGGAGCAGCGGAAGTTCGTCCAAGAACTAAAGCGCAAGCTGAACTAAGGCTGCTTCAGTTGGCGGCCTCAATCATTCAGCCGACGTTGACTTTCGCTTGTGGCCCGATGGCGAAGTGCGTTTTAGTTCAGGTATTGTTAGCGCATCGGGGGCATACCGGAAGTGACGCGGCGCTGCTCAAACCGGCGCTTCTGACCCGTGGCTGACTTCCGCCCACAGAGCTGCGATTTCCGCTTCCAAAGAATGACCGCATCAGGGACATCCGGCTGCCATGGACGGCCCTTGACCCTTTCAGACATCAGACAAAGTGGGCTCTATGGACGCGACTGGAGTACATAGAACTTCGAGCTAAATCGCGAACCGCTGTGATCAATGCTGCGTTGAGCGAAGTGCTCCGATCAGTCGCGCAGCCGTGCCTGGCTTAACTCCAGGCGGAGTTGTACGCCAGAAGGCTTCCAAACAATATCGACTTTTCCGCCGAGCTGCCCTTCGACCGCAGACTTAATGAGCCTGCTGCCGAAACCGGTCGATGTCGGCTTGGCAATCGCAGCAGAGGAATTGCGCTCGCTCCACGTCAGAACCAGATCTTTTCCAGCAAGTTCCCAGCCGATCATCACCTTCCCGTCTGCACGACCCAGTGCGCCATACTTGGTAGCGTTCGTGGCAAGCTCATGCAGGATGAGCGCCATAGCGGAGGCTGATTTCTCGCCCAGCAGGATTTCCGGTCCGGCCAAGCTCACTTTGCCATGTTGCGCGTCACTCAAATGCGGTGCCAATATCTGTTCAGCAAGATGGATGAGCAACACCGAATGCGCCGGCATCGAATCTGCTGCGCCGATCCGGACGAGGTCATGTGCCCGCGATAGCGCTTGCAAACGTGCTTTAAGCGCGGAGCTCATTTCAGCCGTCGTATTGCTCGATCGGCCCGTCATGTACACCATGGCCTCGAAGAGCTGGAAGAGGTTCTTCACCCGATGATTCAGCTCTTGCATCAGCAGCTGCCGGGCCTCCTCGGCCATTTTCAAATCATGCAGGTCAGTGCACGTGCCGTACCAGCGGATGATTTCGCCCGCCTCGTTGCGGACGCACTGTGCACGTCCGATCACCCAGCGATATTCACCCGAGCGGTGCCGCAGCCGATACTCGATATGATAGGGGGTGCCCGTAGCCAAGCTGTGGCGCCACAATTTCCAGGCTCGCTCCTGGTCGTCGGGGTGAAACATTCCGTTCCAGGCCTCACCATCGGTTGAACCTTTGGGCATCCCCGTATATTCGTACCAGCGGTCGTTGTAATAATCATGATAGCCGTCAGGCAGCGTCGACCAGATCATCTGGTCGATGGAGTTAACGATGGCCTGGTAACGTTCCTCGCTTTCGCGAAGAGCAGCCACCGCCCGGATCGTGTCCGTCACATCGGTCGCTTGCACGAAAATGCCGTACCGGTCGCCCGCGCCGTCGCTTATCGGCTGATAGACGAAGTCGAGATGCCGCTGCTCGCGAATTCCACTTCGATCCAGGACGACCGGAATGGCGCGCCCGGCGTAAGGCTCTCCGCTCTTGTAGACGGTGTCGAGTAGCTCGATGAAACCTTGCGACGCCACCTCGGGCAGGGCCTGGTCGACCGACTTGCCGAGGATGTCGTTACGGCCCACCAACTGCAAGTAAGCGGGGTTTGCGATTTCAAAGACATGGCGTGGCCCCCGCAGAACGGCCGTCGCGCCTGGCGCCTGTTCAAACATCAGGGAGAGACGCGCAATCTCCTGCTGGGAGCTACGCCGCGCCAGGACAATTTGAGTTGTCTCGTTGCCTTGATTGAAGATGCCCGCAACCTCGCCGTCTTCGCCGCGGATCGGGCTGATGCTGTAGTTCCAGTAGGTCTCCTGCTGGACGCCGCCACGCACCATTGGCAGCATTTCGTCATAGGTAGAAAAGCCCTCACCCGTGGCCATCACGTTCTCGAACTGCGGGCCGACGACGTGCCAGATGTCGGACCAGACTTCCTTGGCGGGGCGGCCGAGAGCCCAGGGATGGCGCTCGCCCGGGATGACAGACCACGCGTCATTATAAAGGAGCCTGAAGTCCGGCCCCCAATAGATCGCCGTTGGAAAGCTCGAATACAGGCAAATGGACAGTGCCGAACGAAGCGATTGCGGCCACGAATCCGGAGGCCCGAGTGAATTTGACCTCCAGTCGAACAGGCGGATGCGCTCTCCCATCCGTCCTCCCCCGTTCAGGAATGTCAGCATCTCGTCACGCATCGAATGCCCGTCTCAGCCCTCCGGGAGCAACTTATCCAGCATTTCGGCGGACGGATACCCCCTGGCATGTCCTTACAGAGCGAACTGATGGGCCGGCTCTGTCCCGTCCAAAATATTTGCTGATCTCTCTCGATCTAGACCGCCCCCGGGAAGCTCTGCAAGTGGGCAAGAAGTTGGCAGAGCGAAGCCGAGAGACTGTGACGGTTCGGGACCATACCGGTGTGATCATAGGCGTCTTCACCCGGACGCGCATTGACTAAAGACGCCCCCGGGTTGGCGGCCCTCTTCATTTCAACCCAAGTTGGATTTCCGCTGTTGGCCGATTTCGTTGAAAAAGGCAGCGGCAATCCGATGGATTGGCGCCAGCTCCGAAGCGGCCTAGCGCCTGG
>NZ_NWTI01000011.1 GCF_002531575.1 Bradyrhizobium sp. Y36
AGCCTCCATTGGGAAGCCTTGAATCACTCCGGCTCAGCGGCGACAAGGGGGTTTGAGTACAGAACCTAGATTCTGGTTTTGACGCGTTTTCCTGACGCGAACCGGTCCCCACTTCGCTCGAAAACGCTCTAGCGCTTCGTCAGGCCCTTGCCCTGCATACGCCAGACCAGCAAATCGATGCGGTCCTGGCCGAAGAACGGCTCGTTCTCGAACACGAAGGTCGGCACGCCCCAATGGCCTGATGCGGCGTGATCCTTCTCGTTCGCCGCGATGACCTGCTCGTAGCGATCCGGATCGGCGCTGATCGCGGCGTCCATCGCGGCGAGATCGAAGCCCGCGGCTTCGGCGGCGCGTGCGAGATGATCGCCCTCGTTCCAGCCCGCGACCGAGCCGTCCCACAGCACGCGCGCGATCGCATATGCAAATTCGAGCGCGCGTCCCTCGAGCTGCGCCATGGCGCCGAGCCGGGTCAGACGGTGGATGTAGGGCTGCTCGGCCGCGACATCGAAGGTGGTCTTGTCCTGCACGATCGGATCGGGCCGGGGAAAGCGGAACGGAATGCCCTCGTGCTGTGCGACGCGCGTGCTGTCGAGCACGACATAGCGAATGAAGCTCGGGCTGGCCTTCTTGAAGAATCCGGGCACGCGCACCGCGAGCGGGTAGACCGGCCGCAGGTTCACGGTGAGATCGTATTGCTCGACGAGCTTGAGCGTCTTCGGCAGCGCCAGATAGCTGAACGGACTGCGGAAGGAGTAGAAGAGGTCGACCGACAGGGTCATCGGGCCGGCTCCACGATGCATCCCATCATGCTGCGGGCCACGAGCTTGTGGAACGGCACGATCAGCGAGAGATAAGCCCGCCCGAGCAGATTGTTGGTCCGCACCAATGTGGTCAATGTCACCCGCCGGTCCGCCGCGTCGCCGGCGACGTCAACCACGACGCGGAAATCGAGATGGTAGTCGTCAAAGCCGGCGATCAGCCGCTCCGGTGTTTCGCTCAGGACCGGAAACAGGCCGACCATCCCGTGCGGCGCCGGGGCACCGTCGCCCGACGTCTTCAGCCCGAAGGGCTTCACCAGGATGTTGCGCAAGCGCGTCAGCGCGTCGACCCAGCGCGGCCCGTGCAGCACCATCCGTGTGCAGGCCTCGCGGGCACTCACGCTGGTCGCGCCGACGTCCGCGCGAAATGCGTCGATGAACTGCGCGCCTGCCAGCACCGTGCCGGCGTCGACATCAGGGGTGATTTCGCGGACCGTGGCGATCATGCCGCCAGTTTGCGCGTCAACATCCGGAAGCGCAAGATCAGCAGGCCGGCATAGACGAATGTCCCCACCGAGAACCCGACCCAGACGCCGACCGCGCCCAGCCCCGTGTGGAAGGCAAGAATCCAGGCGACGGGAAAGGAGATGCCCCAATAGCCGATCGCAGCGAACGCCAGCGTCATCCTTGTGTCGTTGAGGCCGCGTAGCGCGCCGCCCATGATGGTCTGGAGCCCGTCGGCGATGAAGAAGGTGGCGCCGACCAGCAGCAGCGTCGCGGTCAGCGCGACCGTGGGCGCGCTGGCTTCTCCGGCGCCGAAGAACAATCGGCCCAGCTCGTAGCGGCCGAGGACGATGGCAAGCGTCAGGGCCGAGACCAGCGCGATGCCGAGCACGGCGGCGGCCAGCCCGGCGCGCTTCACCGCCGCCGGCTCGCCGCGGCCGAAGGCGTGGCCGACCCGCACCGTCGCCGCCATACCGATGCCGAGCGGCACCATGAACAGCACGGCAGTGACCTGGAGCGCGATCTGGTGTGCGGCAATCGCGGTGGTCGAGATCAATCCCATCAGCAGCGCGGCCGAGGAGAACAGGCCATATTCCAGCAGCAGGGAAAACGAGATCGGCGCACCGACCGCGATCAGCTGCCGCATCAGCGGCCAGTCGATCCGCCACAGATGGGCGAGCAGGCGGTAGTCCACGAACGGCTTCCGCCATGCGGCGATGGCGAGAGTCGCGAGGAAGGTGCCGAGATTGACCATCGTGGTCGCAAGCCCGGCCCCGAACAGGCCGAGCTCCGGCAGGCCGAACAGACCGTGGATCAAGGCATAGACCAGCGCGGCATTGACCGGGATCGCGGCTACCGTGATCCACAGCGGTGCCTGCGGCCGGTTCATTGCGCTCATCATGCTGCGCAGTGCGATGAAGCCGAGTGCGGGCGCGATGCCCCAGGCGAGGCCGTTGAGATAGCGCTGGGCGAGCGCGGCCGATTGCGGCAGCTGGCCGAGCGCGATCAGGATCTGCTCGCCATAGAGCGGCGAGGCCATCATAGGCAGCGAGATCAAGAGCGCGACCCATAGCCCGACGCGCAGGGAGTGGCGGATGCGCCTGACGTCGCCGGCGCCGAATGCCTGCGCGGCCAGCGGCGACACCGCCGACATCAGTCCGAGCCCGAAGGTGAAGCTGACGAAGTAGACCGTATGCGCCAACGCCGCCGCCGCCACCGCGCCCTCGCCGAGCCGGCCGATCAGCGCGAGATCGGTCGTGATCATCGCGATCTGTCCGAGCTGCGTCAGCATCAGCGGCACGGCCAGCCGCAGCGTCTCGACGAATTCCTGCGCGAGATGGTTTTGTGGCGCGCCGGTTTGCGGCTGCGCGTGATGTTGGACGGTGTCGAGCATGGCGGCTCATTAGCACAGCCGGGCGACCAAAACATGGCTCGTGAGAACGAGAGGTGAGATGCTCTATCAGCCCGCTCGGTCTCGTGGGCAAAGGCGCATTTGCGCCGTGCCCACGACCTATTCATTGGTCCAAAGAAAGCCGTGGGCACGCTTCGCTTTGCCCACCCTACGAGACTGTGCGAGGAGAACCGACCGTCTCCTGGAAGGAGAGAAGACTCAGCCCTTCCGCTCCGGCACGCGCTTGATCTTCGCGCCCAGCGCGTTCAGCCGTTCCTCGATACGCTCGTAGCCGCGCTCGATCTGGTCGGCGTTGTTGATGGTGGAGGTGCCCTGGGCGCATTCGGCGGCCAGCAGCATCGCCATGCCGGCGCGGATGTCGGGTGAGGTCATGGTCGCGCCATGCAGGCGGCTGGGACCCGCGATGATCGCGCGGTGGGGGTCGCACAGCACGATGCGCGCGCCCATCGCGATCAGCTTGTCGACGAAGAACATCCGGGATTCGAACATCTTCTCGAACATCAGGATCACGCCCTCGCATTGCGTGGCGGTGACGATCGCGATCGACATCAGGTCAGCCGGGAAGGCCGGCCAGGGCTGGTCCTCCAGCTTCGGCACGTGGCCGCCGAAATCGTCCTGGATCTTCAGGGTCTGGTTCGAGGGAACGATGAGGTCATCGCCCTCGACGCGGCAGACGATGCCGAGCCGCTCGAAACCCATGCGGATCGAGCGCAGATGCTCGACGCCGGCACGGGTGATGCGCAGCGGCGAGCGCGTCACGGCGGCAAGGCCGATCAGCGAGCCGACCTCGATGTGATCGGGCTGGATGCGGTAGGTCGTTGCCCCCAGCGTCGCCGGCCCGTGCACGATCATGGTGTTGGTGCCGATGCCCTCGATCCTGGCGCCGAGCGCGACGAGGAAATTGGCGAGGTCCTGCACATGCGGCTCAGAGGCTGCGTTGCGCAGATAGGTGACGCCGTCGGCGGCGACCGCGGCGACCAGCGCGTTCTCGGTTGCGGTCACGCTCGGTTCGTCCAGGAACACGTCGGCGCCGGCGAGCCTGGCCGCGCGGAATTCGAGCCGGTCGGTCGCGGTGACTTTCGCCCCTAACTGCTCCAGCGCCAGCACATGGGTGTCGAGCCGACGCCGGCCGATGACGTCGCCGCCCGGCGGCGGCAGCATCACTTCGCCGCAGCGGGCGAGCAGGGGGCCTGCGAGCAGGATCGAGGCGCGGATGCGCACGCACAGCTCGGGATCGAGGTCGGCCGCGCGGATGCTCTTGGCGTGGATGTGAAGCGTGTTGCGGGCGGTCCATTCCGCGGCCGCGCCGACCGAGCGGATCAGCTCGACCAGCGTCTCGGTGTCGCGGATGCGCGGCACGTTCTCCAGCGTCACCGGATGTTCGGTGAGCAGCGCCGCGGCGATGATCGGCAGCGCCGAATTCTTGTTGCCGGACGGCTCGATCGAGCCCGAGAGCCGGTGACCGCCCTCGACGATGTATTGGATGGGCGCCACGGGATTTCTCCGTCCTGATGGGTTGGGGCGGGCTGCTTTGGAGGCGGAAACTATAGGGAATTGAGCGCGGTAGCAATTGCGCTGGGTGCGGGCTCCAGGGGCCGCCGGCTGCCTTCTGCGGGGGGCTCAGAGCAGGCCGATGATGTTCCCCACCACATAGAGGATCGCGATCAGGATCAGCGCGCCGATCATGACGAAGGAGATTTCGATCGCGATCGCGCCGGTGCCGAGGAGGGCCGCGACGCCGGCGAGGAGCCGCTCTTCCCTGAAGACCAGCGAGAGGACCGACAGCAAGATGGCGAGCAGGCCGAGCGAGATCGCGGTGGCGGAAGCGGCTTCGCTCCAGCTGCGTCCGGCCGATTTCTCGACCTTCGGGGCCTGATACTCGATCCCCTTCACGCGCGCCATCACGCGGTCCTTGATGCGATGGCCGGTGTCGACGATGACCTGGTCCGCCGGCGGCGGCGGAAACACCATCGGCACCACCCAATGCGGCAACACGGCCGCCATCAGCGCCAGCACACCGACAATGCTGCCGATAATGCCGAGACGGCGGGATGGCACGGCGGAGCTGGTCGGTGCAGAGGCGGTCATGGCGTGACACTTCCCGGCCGGGATTGGCCTTGTCATGCCCCTTCGTCGCGATGGCGGGTGGCGAGGTTCAGGGAGCTAGACGGGGCTTCAATTGCGAAGCCAATTGATCGCACCGCCCTCGCCTTTGACTTCGAAGTACATGAGGTCGATGTAGATGGCCGCTGCGAGAACCAGCGCTCGCTCATCTTCGGTCAGGCCGGGGTCCAGATATTCCACGAGAAAACTATCGCGGTCCGTAAACAGTTCAGAGCCGAGGCCGGACCATTTTTTCGCAACGCGCGCGTGCTCGTGCGCTCCGCGCATGAACGGAAATGTCCACACGCGCCAAAATGGCGAGCTGACTTCGAGCAACACTCTCCCCTGCGCATCGCGCACATGGAAGGTCTTGGTGAGAATCGAAAACTGACGCTCGATGGTTCCGATCAGGCGGCTGTCGCGCGAATGCAGCTCCAGACACTGAAAGAACCAGCGGAAGGGATGAATCCCGCGCATGACCTGCTGTCGGGCATTGTCGAAAAAAAGGATCTCAAAAGCGCGCCAATGCCCAAATACCTGGCGCCCCAGGAAGCCGAGAAGTCCCTTTTGCTGCTCGGCCGCATAGAGCAGATCGCGACCATTTTGATCGCAGATGCGGTATTTGTTGCGGGTTTCGAGACCGAAGAGCTCGGCCAATTCGAAGGCCTGCTGCACGTACATTTGGCGCTGGTTAGCTAAAGTCGACAACATTCGCTCGGACCTCTCCCAGTGCCAGCTACGCCATTTTGTCGCAGTGGCCAGTGGGGAGGTTCAGGGGGTGGGATTGGTCTCGCCGCCATGCCCAGGGCTTGTCCCGGGCATCCACGTCTCGTTTCTTCGGAGCAAGGCCGTCGATGGCCGGGACAAGCCCGGCCATGACGCTGTTGCGCCTCAGATATCGATCGTCGCGCTCAGCGAATGTTCCTGGATGAAGTCGCGGCGCGGCTCGACCACGTCGCCCATCAACTTGGTGAAGATGTCGTCGGCCTCATCGACCTCCTTGACCTTCACCTGCAGCAGCGAGCGCACCTCGGTGTCGAGCGTGGTCTCCCAGAGTTGCTCGGGGTTCATCTCGCCGAGACCTTTGTAGCGCTGCAGCGTGATGCCCTTGCGCCCGGAGTCGGTGACCGCCTCGAACAGGTCGGACGGGCCGTGCACCACATGCTCGCTATCCTTCCGCCGCAGCTTGCCGGAGCGGGCATAGACGTCCTGGAGCTTGGGCGCGTACTCGTCGAGCTTGCGGGCTTCCACCGAGCCGAGCAGCGCATCGTCGATGATGGCCGCTTCCTTGACGCCGCGCACGGTGCGCTCGAACAGGAAGCCCTGGCCTTCGACGAATTGGCCGACCCAGCCGCGCTCGACCTCCTCGGCCTGGCTGTCCAGCCGGGTCGCGATATACTGCGCAGCCGCCGCGGCGTTCTCGGGATTGCCGTAAACCGATTTGTTCAGCACGCCGGTGATCGCGGCCTGCTCGACCACCTTGCGGTTATAGCGGCTGTGCAGGTTGCGCAGGATGCTGCGAACGACGCGCGCGTCGTCGACCAGCGCGCGCAGATCGCGCCCCGAGCGGTCGCCGCCGGTGCCGGGGATGTACACGCAGTCGTCGAGGCCGGCGTCGATCAGATAGTCTTCCAGCGCGCGCTCGTCCTTCAGGTATTGCTCGGACTTGCCTCTGGAGACCTTATAGAGCGGCGGCTGCGCGATATAGAGATAGCCGCCGTCGATGATGTCGCGCATCTGCCGGTAGAAGAAGGTCAGCAGCAGCGTACGGATGTGGGCGCCGTCGACGTCGGCGTCCGTCATCACGATGATCTTGTGATAGCGCAGCTTCTCGATGGAGAACTCGTCGCTGATGCCGGTGCCGAGCGCGGTGATCAGCGTGCCGATCTGCTCCGATGACAGCATCTTGTCGGGGCGGACGCGTTCGACGTTCAAGATCTTGCCGCGCAGCGGCAGCACGGCCTGGAATTCGCGGTTGCGGCCCTGCTTGGCGCTGCCACCTGCCGAGTCACCCTCGACGATGAACAGTTCGGACTTGGCCGGATCCTTTTCCTGGCAGTCGGCGAGCTTGCCGGGCAGCGAGGAGACCGAGAGCGGGCTCTTGCGCGTCAGCTCGCGCGCCTTTCGCGCGGCTTCACGCGCGGCGGCAGCCTGGATCACCTTGCCGACGATCATCTTGGCTTCGGTCGGATGTTCCTCGAACCAGGCTTGCAGCGCCTCGTTGAGCACGTTCTCGACCACGGGGCGCACTTCCGAGGACACCAGCTTGTCCTTGGTCTGCGACGAGAATTTCGGATCGGGCACCTTCACCGACAGCACGGCCGTGAGGCCTTCGCGGCAGTCGTCGCCGGTCAGCGCGATCTTTTCCTTCTTGGCATTGGCTTCGGCATAGCCGTTGACCTGGCGCGTCAGCGCGCCGCGGAAGCCTGCGAGATGGGTGCCGCCGTCACGCTGCGGGATGTTGTTGGTGAAGCACAGCACGTTCTCGTGGTAGCTGTCGTTCCACCACAGCGCGGCCTCGACGCCGATGCCGTTGGCCTCGGCGCGCACCATGATCGGCGCCGGCACGATCGCCTTCTTGTTGCGATCGAGATATTTGACGAATTCCTCGACGCCGCCGGAATAGTGCATCTCCTCGCGCCTCTCGACCGCGTGACGCATGTCGGAGAGCGCGATGTTGACGCCGGAATTGAGGAAGGCGAGCTCGCGCAGCCGATGCTCCAGCGTCGCGAAATCATACTCGATGTTCTTGAAGGTCTCGGTCGAGGCGAGAAACGTGACCTCGGTGCCGCGCTTGCCCGGCGCATCGCCGACCGTCTTGAGCGGCGCCACGGCATCGCCATGGGCGAACTCGATATAGTGCTCCTTGTTGTCCCGCCAGATGCGCAGGCCGAGCTTGCTCGACAGCGCGTTGACGACGGAGACGCCCACGCCGTGAAGACCGCCCGAGACCTTGTAGGAGTTCTGGTCGAATTTTCCGCCGGCGTGCAACTGGGTCATGATGACCTCGGCCGCCGAGATGCCTTCGCCCTTGTGGATGTCGACGGGAATGCCGCGGCCGTCGTCGCGCACGGTGACGGAATTGTCGGAATTGAGCACGACGTCGACGCGCGTGGCGTGGCCCGCCAGCGCTTCGTCGATTGCGTTGTCGACGACCTCGTAGACCATGTGGTGCAGGCCGGAGCCGTCGTCGGTGTCGCCGATATACATGCCGGGGCGCTTGCGGACGGCATCGAGACCCTTGAGCACGCGGATCGATTCCGCACCGTATTCGCTCGGATTGGAGGGCTCGTTTTCGGCAGCGGGCTGCCGAGCAGGTTCTGTCATGAGAGGCCTTCGAAATGTCGCCCGAATCAGCGGCGCAAAAGGCGCTGACTTGCAGGCTATTTGTGCCATGAAAGAGGGATTGCGCCTAGCGCAAAGTATGCTGTCGCAACCCTTTGAGCAGATAGGGTTTTTTGGTTGGTTTTCAAGGCGTGGGAAGGCCGATTTCGGGGCCCGTGAAAAGCCCGATTCGAGACCCCGTTCCGGGTCCGCGAAGGCGTGGATTTTGCGGGCACGGAGGCTTGTTCAAGGGGGCCTTGGCGCCGCGGAGCGGGCCGCTGGGTCAGTAGATCTGGTCCGACTTGCTGTCGTCGTCGCTCAGCCTCAGGAACCACGCCTGGCCTGCGGCGAGGGTGATGGTGTCGGTGCGCACCAGATGACCCGACACGTGCAGTTCGTAGGAATATGAGCCGGGCGGCAAGTCCAGCGTTTGCGGATGGTTCAAGCCGCCCTCGATCTTGATGGTTCGATCATCGATCGAAAGCGAAGCCACATCAGGCACGAGATAGCCGAAGATCAGCCGCGCCTGTCCTGGCATTGGCAGGAAGTTGGCCTTGGCCACGGCCTCCGTATTTCGCTGCACGAGGTCGATAATGGTCTCGCCCTTGGCGCGATCAAGCGCCAGCATGCCCGGCCCCTTCGGGGAGGCGAAAACGAGCCGGGCGCGATCGGCGCCGACCATCGCGCCGTCAGGCCTTTCCTGCCAGCCGCGCTTTCCGAGCTCCGTGCGGTAGAAGGAGAGCACGTCGCTGAGGTCCGCGGGCACTTGGGCTTTGAGCTCGCGCCGGAGCGGGACTTCGACGCCGTTCACGCTGGTGCTGCTGAAGCTCGCGTGGCTGGCTCGCGTCGGCACGGGCATGTCGGGGTGGGCATCTGCTGCGGTCAGCGGCTCCTGGGAGCAGCTCACAAGCAGAGTGAGGCTGCAAACCAGCAACCGCCATCGTGCCGGGACCTTGGCCCCGCGCCTTGCCGTCGTCATGCCCGTTCTCCAGGAATGTCGCGCGTTGTGATCTTCGCGCGTTGCGGCGGCCGCGACCCGGTCGCCAGCGCCTCCGATCGACTAGTCGCCTTCCGAACCGCACAGGTTCACGCCTGCCATGACAAGCGCGGATGCGGCATCAGTACATCTGCAGCGGCAGCACGTCGCCGCCCGGACCCACCATGAGGCCCCAGGCGTCGCCGGCGGCGACCGTCAGGGTGTCGGTGCGGGCGGGCCGCCCCGGCACACGCAGCGCGTACTGGTATTTGCCTGGCGGCAGATCCAGCATCGGGCCCTTCGGCGATTGCGGGCCGCCGGCGCCGGCCGCGATCTTGACGGTCTGCTTGTTGATCGTGAGCGAGGCTTCTTTCGGCCCGATATTGCCCAACATCACCTTGGCCTGGCCCGCCTTCGGCATGATGTCGGCCTTGGCGGCGGCATCCGGATTCTTCTGCGCCAGATTGACCGTGGTCTCGTTCCTGGCGCGACCGAGCTTGAGGACGGCCGGGCCTTGCGGCGAGGTGAAGTCGATCTGCGCGCGCTCCGCGGACACGGCCGCGCCGTCGGCCTTTTCCTGCCAGCCCAGCTTGGAAAGCTCCGTGCGGTAGAACGCCAGCACGTCGTTCAGCGGGGCCGGGATGCTGGCCTCCAGCTCACGGCGGAACGGCGTATCCGTGCCCGGCAACTTGGTGGTGGCGAGCGAGGTCGACGACCGCTGGGTCGGTACCGGCAGCGGGGATTCGGTGTCGGGCTTGAGCGGCTCGGAGGATTTCGCCTGCACCTCCGGAATGGGGGCCGGCTTGGCTGCCGCCATCACCAGGGCCGATCCGCTCGCGCTGACACTCACCTTCGGGCCCATCTGCATCACGGTCATCGAGATCGACTTGCCGCCCTTGGAAAATTCCATCACCGCCATGTTCGGCTGATTGATGACGGAGGGCTGCTCCTTCCAGCCGGCCGGATTGAGCGAGGCGCGATAGAATGCGGTGAGCGCCTTGACGCTCGAGGTGGAGGAGAATTCGAGGTGGCCGCCATCGCCTTCGAATTTCACGCCTTCGGCGGTCTCGGGCAGGGGCACCGGCGTCTTGCTGTCGGCAAGCGCGCCGAGTGGCGCATCGGACAGGGCGGCCGCCTGCACCTTGCGCCGCGCTTCGTCGGCGGCGATGACCTGCTTGGCCATCGCCTCGGCGTCCTTCATGAACTTCTCGTCCGCTTCCTTCTTCGCCTTGGCGCGGGCGGCGAGGGCGGATTCCTTCACCTGCGCGGTCAGGCTGACCATGGTGAAATCGTATTTGCGGCCGAGCCGCAGCACGCCGGCTTCATCAGTGTTGGAGATCTTGATCGCCACCTCGTCGCCGGGCGCGAGCGGCGCGCTGCCGTCCTCCTGCCAGCCGCGCGCGGCAAGTTCGCGATGATAGAAGGCGAGCACCGCGGGCAGCTCGGCCATCGCGGCGGCCGACATTTCGCGCTTGTTGGAGCTCGCGCTGCCGAGGCCTCTCGACGTCTTGGTGAACGTCGGCCGCGGCAGGCCGGCGGCGTCGCTGTCGGCCTTGAGCTCGCCGGGCAGGGCGAAGGGCGCGACGCGGATGTCCACGATGGTGCGGCCGTCGTCGCCGCGCGTCAGCGTCAGCATCACCGGCTTCTGCTGGTAGAAGCCGGTCTCCCTGCTGTCGGCGTGGGCGTAATACGCGCGAAAGCCGTTGGGAACGGTCTCATCCAGGCTGGTTGTCCAGCGTGCGGCCGTTTCCTGCGTGAGCTTCTGCCAGCCGATCGCAGCCATCTCGCGGCCGTAGAATTCCGATGTGGCCTCGAGCGCTGCTGGCGCGATGCAGCCCAGAAAGGGTCTCGTGCCATCGAACACGATCTCGCTCGCGCCGTCGGGAAACGGCACGTTGCCGTAGATGCGATCGTCCGTGTAATACACCACGGACTGATCGGGCCGGCCGAGCGCCTGCGTGAAGTGAACGGACAGGCCCTGCCGTCCCTTCTTGAATTTCAGCGTGGTGTTCTTCTCCTCCAGCGGCAGCACATAGGGCACCCAGCCCTCGGCGATCAGGAGTTTTCGCACCGCCTGCGACGTCACGACCGGCGGCGTCGGCACGCGATATTCGACGCGGTAGGGATCGGGGCGCGAGGTGTCCTCCACCGCGCCTTCGAGCTGCGGCAGCGCGTGGACGTCGACGATACCCGCATCGGCGGCGGCTGCGATCGAGCAGCTCGCCACCAAGAAGAGGCCGCATGCAAGCAGCCGCCAGCGTGCCGGGACCTGCGTCCCGCGCGTCATCCTCGACATTGTCACGTCTCCAGGGGCGTGGCGCGGCGCATCGGCTCGCGCGCAATTGCAGGCTGCGACACCGTCGGCGCGGCCTATGACCAGAAGTCGCGGCAGGAACCCGTGAGGTTCAAAGATCGCGCCAGGCTTGGGGGGCTGCGAAGGCTCAGTAAAGCTGCAGCGGTGGCCAGGCGTCGCCGTCTCGCCCGACCGTGAGCTCCCAGGCATCGCCGGCGGCAACGGTGAGGGTCTTCGTGGTGGCTGAGCGGTCGGGCACGCGCAGCTCGTAGGAATACTTGCCGGGCGCCAGATTCAGCGACACCGCGTGCGTGCCGGCGGCGCGCGTGACGGTCCGCGCATCGATCGTGAGCATGGCGTCGGTCCCGCTGATATTGCTGAACACCAGCTTTGCCTGGCCGGGCTCGGGCAGGACGTTCGCCCGAGCCGCCGCATCAGCATTCTTCTGCACGAGATGAATAGCGGTGCCGCCGTCCTTGCGGGCGAGCTCCAGTGCGGCCGGTCCCAGCGGGGAGGCGAAGGCGAGCTGGACGTGATCGGCCGCCGTCTCGGCGCCCTCGGGTTTTTCCTGCCAGCCGAGCTTTCCGAGCTCGGAGCGATAGAAGGTGAGGACGTCGCCGAGCTCCGCGGGCACGCGGGCTTCGAGCCGCGTCCGCAGCGGCGTCTCGACGCCGGGCATCACGGTGGTGTGGATGCCGCGGTAGCTGAAGCGGGTCGGCGCGGGCAGCTTGGCATCGGGGTCCAGCGTGAGTGTCGCCGAGAACAGCGGCGGCAGATTGGACACGAAGGCGCCGGCACTCGCCGCGAGCAGGCAACTTGCGAGCAGGACAAGGCCACACGCAAACAACTGCCATCGTGCCGGAGCTTGCGCCCCATGCCTCGTCGTCGTCATGCCGATGCTCCAAGGATACTGCCAAGAATAGCGCGGGTGTCCGAGATATTCGCGCGATGGCCGCGTGTGGCGGCCTCATGCAGCTAGTCGCAGACGGAAACGGGCGGGTTCAATGCCGCCTCTAGCGCCGGGCGGAGACTCTTCCGCTCTCAACGTCAAACACTTCGCCTCCGGCGCCGATCTCGGCGAAGGCCGCCGGGTCCGCGCCGGTCAGCCAGACCTGCGCGCCGAGCTTTTTCAGCTCGTCGAACAGCGCGGCCCGACGGTTCGGGTCGAGATGCGCCACGACCTCGTCGAGCAGCAGCAACGGCACGATGCCGGTCATCTCCGCGACCAGGCTCGCATGCGCCAGCACGAGGCCGATCAGAAGCGCCTTCTGCTCGCCGGTGGAGGCGTCGCGCGCCGGCATGCTTTTCGGCGCATAGACTACCTGGAGGTCGGTGAGATGCGGACCGTCGGTGGTGCGGCCGGCGATGGCATCGCGGGGGCGGTTGTCGCGCAGGATCAGGCGGTAGCGGTCCTCGACCGAGGTCGCAGTCTCGGTCAGCAGCGCGTTCTCCATCCAGCCGTCGAGCGCGATTTGAGCCGAGGGAAAGGCGGAGGCCTGCGCCCGCGCATTCAACATGCCGGTCAGCCGCGCCGCGGTCTGGCCGCGTGTCGCCGCCACCGCCACCGCAAGCTCCGCAGTCTCGCGCTCGATCGCGTCACACCAATGGTCGTCGTAATTGCGCGTCTCGAGCAGACGGTTGCGCGAGCGCAAGGAGCGCTCCAGCGCGTTGATGCGGCTGGAATGCTCGTTGTCGATGGCCAGCACCAGGCGGTCGAAGAAGCGCCGGCGCTCGGAGGCGGCGCCCATGAACAGCCCGTCCATCGCCGGCGTCAGCCAGACCATGCGGATGTGGTCGCCGAAGGCGCTCGCCGAACCCACCGGTTCGCGGTCGATGCGGCAGCGCCGGCTCACCGCGCTGTCGGCCCGCGGCGCATCGATGCCGGTGCCGAGCGTCGCCAGCCCCAGCGCGCCCTCGACCTGCGCCGACACCGCCCAGGAGCCGTCGCCCTGGTTGTCGGCGACGTCCTCCAGCGTGGCGCGCCGCAGACCGCGCCCGGGTGAGAGAAACGAGATCGCCTCGATGCAATTGGTCTTGCCCGCCCCATTCGGCCCGACCAGCGCCACCAGGTCAGCCGCCGTCTCGAGCCCCCCCGCCCGATAATTGCGAAAATGCGTCAGCGTCAGGCGATGAATGCGGGAGGGGGTCATGTTTCCTTGTCATTGCCGGGCTTGACCCGGCAATCCATCGCCCGCGTCAGCGGGCAATTTCATCATAAAGGTCTTGCCACGCGGGATTGCTCTTCACGATCAGATCGATCTTCCACTCGCGCGACCAGTGCTTCATGTTCTTTTCGGGCTGGAGGGCAGCGGAAATCGTGTCGTGTGCCTCGAAATACACCAGGGTCTTCACCCCGTAGCGTTTGGTGAAGCCGTCCGCCAGGCCTTCACGGTGCTCATAGACGCGTCTGACCAGATTGTTGGTGACGCCGATGTAGAGTGTTCCACCGGGCTTGCTGGCGAGGATGTACACCCAATAAGTCATCTTGTTTGATGGATGGCCGGGTCAAGCCCGGCCATGACGGGAAGAGAAAAAAGCCCCTCACACCCGCATCGGCATCAGCACGTACAGCGCGCTCTTGTCGTCCTTGTCCTGCACCAGGGTCGGCGAGCCCGGGTCGGCGAGCTTGAGCGTTGCGACGTCGCCTTCGATCTGGGCGGCGATGTCGAGGAGGTAGCGGGAGTTGAAGCCGATATCGAGGGCGTCGGAAGCGTATTCGACCTCGAGCTCTTCGGTCGCGCTGCCGGAATCCGGATTGGTCACCGACAGCACCAGCTTGCCCGGCGACAGCGACAGCTTCACCGCGCGGCCGCGTTCGCTGGAGATGGTGGAGACGCGGTCGACCGCGTTCTCGAAGTCCTTCTTGTCGACGACGAGCTCCTTGTCGTTGCCTTGCGGAATGACGCGGCCGTAATCGGGGAAGGTGCCGTCGATCAGTTTCGAGGTCAGCACCACGTTGCCGATGGTGAAGCGGATCTTGGCCTGCGACAGCTCGATCGTCATCTCGGCGTCGGCGTCCTCGATCAGGCGCTGCACCTCGCCGACGGTTTTCCGCGGCACGATCACGCCGGGCATGCCTTCGGCCCCCTTGGGCTGCACGAGGTCGAGCTGGGCGAGGCGGTGGCCGTCAGTGGCGACGCCGCGCAAGGTCGCGGCTTTCGCGGTGCCGGCGGCGTGCAGATAGATGCCGTTGAGATAGTAGCGCGTCTCTTCGGTCGAGATCGCGAACTGGGTGCGGTCGATCAGCCGCTTGACGTCCTTGGCGGCGAGCGAGAAGGAATGCGACATGTCGCCCGCGGCCAGATCCGGGAAGTCATTCTCGGGGAGCGTCTGCAGGGTGAAGCGCGAGCGGCCGGCGCGGATCGCCAGCACGGCGCGGTCGCCGTCGGCCTCCAGCACGATCTGCGAACCATCCGGCAGCTTGCGCACGATGTCGTAGAACATGTGTGCCGGCACGGTGGTGGAACCAGCGGTCGCGGTTTCCGCCGGAAGCGTCTCGGTCACCTCGAGGTCGAGGTCGGTCGCCTTCAGCGACAATTTGGCGTTCTCGGCGCGGACCAGCACGTTGCCGAGGATCGGAATCGTGTTGCGGCGCTCGACCACGCGGTGGACATGGCCCAGTGACTTCAGGAGTTGCGCGCGTTCGACCGTAACCTTCATTGCACTACTCGCCCGATCCCCAAGAGAACTTCACGGAAAACATCATGTTGAAGAAGCCGGGCGGTCGAAAAGCCCGCCGCGGCGCCGCTGACCCCGCCAGCCGGGGTCAGCCGACCGATATGACCAAAGCCGTCAGGGTCGCGCAAGGTGGCGCGGAAAGTCATCCAGTTCAAGGGATTGGGGGCCAGTTCCCCACGATTTACCGCCCAAAACGAAGGCCGCCGCCCAGGCATGGCCGGAGCGGCGGGAGAATGGCGGGAGGCCTAGGCGTTTATTCCTGAAGCTGGCGCTTCAGCGACTCCACCTCTTCGGACAACGCGGTGTCCTTGGAGACCAGGGCCTCGATCTTGCGCACGGCGTGCAGCACCGTGGTGTGGTCGCGTCCGCCGAAGCGGCGGCCGATCTCGGGCAGCGAGCGCAGGGTCAGCGTCTTGGCGAGATACATCGCGACCTGGCGCGGGCGCACCACATTGGCGGTGCGGCGCGAGGAGAGCAGGTCGGAGCGGCTGACGTTATACTGCCGTGCCACCACACGCTGGATGTCCTCGATCTTGATCCGCTTCGGCTCCTGCGGCCGGACCAGATCGCGCACCTCGCGCTCGGCCATCTCCAGCGTCACCGGCTGGTTGTTGAGCTTGGAATGCGCCAGCAGGCGGTTGATCGCGCCCTCGAGGTCGCGGCCGTTATGGGTGATGGTGCGCGCGAGATAATGCAGCACCTCCTCGGGTACGTCGAAAGTCGCATGATGGGTGCGGGCGGCTGCGACGCGCGACTTGAGAATGCCGTGGCGCAGCTCCTCCCCAAGCGAGCCCATCTCGACCACGAGACCGCCGGCAAGCCGCGAGCGGACGCGGTCATCGAGGCTTTCGAGATCGGACGGCGGACGGTCGGCTGCGATCACGACCTGGCGGCCGGCGTCGATCAGCGCGTTCAGCGTGTGGCAGAACTCGGCCTGGGTCGATTTGCCCTGCAGGAACTGGAGATCGTCGATGACGAGCACGTCGATGCCGCGCAGCGCTTCCTTGAACGCCAGCGCCGTCTGCGTCTTCAGCGCGGCGACGAAGCCGTACATGAATTTTTCTGCCGTGAGATACAGCACCTTGCGCTCGTTGCCGGAATTGCCGGCCCAGGTCACGGCCTGGAGCAGGTGCGTCTTGCCGAGGCCGACGCCGGCATGGATGTAGAGCGGGTTGAACATCACGGGGTCGCCGCGGCGACCTTCCGCGACCTGTCGCGCAGCCGCATGCGCCAGCGTGTTGGAGCGGCCGACGACGAAGCTCGCGAAGGTCAGGCGCGGATCGAGCGGCGAGCCGCCGAGCGCGTCATGATTGGCCGAGACCGGCGCGGTCGCGGTCGAGCGCAGCTCGGGCGCGGGCGTACGGCGCGTCTCGACCGGCGCAGGGGCTTCCTTCGGCTGCGCCACCGGGCGCACCGCCGAGCGAACGGTAAGATCGATACGATGCACTTCCGGCATCTCGGCCTGCCAGCACGACAGCACGCGCTCGGCATAATGGGCCTGGATCCAGCTCTTCAGAAAGCGCGTGGGCACCGAGAGCCGCACGCTCTCGTCCTGCACGCCTTCGAGATCCATGCGTGCAAACCAGCTCGTGTAGATGTCTTCGCCAACGTTCGAGCGCAGCCGGCTCTTCACGCGTGACCAGCGATCCTGTTCCATTGTCATCGTCAGAAAACTTCTCTTGAGAGATAAGGTTGCGTGGTGAGCGCCATGCAGGGCTTCCTGTCATGGCGCGACCTCAAGCGAGTCCATCATCAGGCATGGCTCGACCGTTCGGCGGAAATGCGCCGCGGGTCAGATCAGCGATGTCGGAGATGGAGAGTTCGCGAGGTCAGCGCGTACTCGACGCGCCCTCGCACGTCGGAGGCTGAACGCAGGACGGATCGGAGACGGCATCGTTGAGCGATGAAACTTGTGTCAATACCGCGTTGAATCCGTAGGACATGATACCTCCCCGTCCCGCCGTGATCGCTCACGGCAAGGTCCTGCGTGTGAAAGACAACCGCCGCTGAAACGCTTCAGTCGCGGATGTCCCGCCCGTCTGTACTAATCGTCCGCTCGGCTTCGCCGCCTTGCCTGCCGGGGTAGCTTTGCGATGTCTCTCATGCGCACCGGGCGCGAGGCGGGAAGATCCCGCTTGGAGACATTCAGACAAAGAACTACCGTTCCCATATTACTATGGGTTTTGAACCGACATCGCTTGTTGAAGCGTCGCCTACGTGCACATCGCCGCCGATTTGCACGCTCGCCCCGTTTCCTAAACCGCGCTGGTCTGAAGATCGTGGGCGCCGCTGACGACTTAAGGAATACACTAAGCGGAAAGACTCGCAACGAATTGATTCACACTCGAGCCACCAAAAAAACTTGACGTCGGTTAACGTCACGCGCGACTTGTACACAGGCTTCGGAGCAAGTTTTTGGATTCGTGCACAGAATCGAGGACGCCACACCTCATGTGACAATTCTCCGCCACCGCCAAAATTTTTTAACAAAATCTTCATGTGCGCGACGCGCGAGCGAATTTTCCAAATGCTTGCGGTCGCTATGTCGATAAGTGATTAGCGAGACATCGTTTTTTGAGTCTCGTTTCACAGGGTAACTCCTCGATAATGTGCATTCCTGTGAATCTACGGTGTGTAGAACTTTCGTCGTCTGCCGATTCAATTCGAGCCCGCCGCACAGGGGTTTTTGCAACGCGGTGAAAGTTTCCGCTGTTTCAGCACCGGCAAGTAGAACTACGGAACGAAGAATAGCGCAGGCGGTGCAAACCTTCCTATCGAAGATCGGTCGTGCGTGCCCGCTTGCGGGAATATGGCAGGCAACAAAAAAGCCCGGCGCGGTGCCGGGCTGTTTGACGTGTGCGATGATCGATCGGCCGATCGGTCCGCCGTGACTTGGCGGGTTACTTGGCTCGTTACTTCGCGAGCTTGGCGATCTGCGCGGTGAGACGCGAGACTTTGCGGCTGGCGTTGTTCTTGTGAATGATGTTGCGCTGGGCGGCACGCATCAAGGCGGGCTCGGCATTCGCCAGCGCCTTCACGGCAGCGGCGCGATCGCCGGTCGCGATGGCTTCCTCGACGGTGCGCACGGCGCCGCGCATCTGGGTGCGGCGCGACTTGTTGACGGCGGTGCGGCGGGCGATCTTGCGCGTCGCTTTCTTGGCGGAAGTGGTATTGGCCATGGTCTCAATATCCTTTGCGGGTCCGGTCGCGTCTTGGTCGGGTAGCGCCGGCTTGCTTGACCGCGGAATCGACGCTCGGATTTAGGGTGTTCGGTTGCTGGCCGTCCCCGGAACATGAGGCTTCAAAAAGCCTGCAACTGCTCAAAGAACAGCGGCGGCAGGATTGCGCCCGCCGCCAGTTGGCGCCCTTATAGAGAGGGTCTTCGGCACCGTCAACGCTTTCCGGGCTGGAAAAGCGGGCCAGGGAGGCGTGAGCGGGCGCCGTAACGCCCTGAAGAGGTTGAATTTCTGCCGTCGGCCGGCTATTGGCTGGCGGCGTTTAGTCAGGTCCTCCGATCGGACGACCATATAAGGTGAGGCATGATCCGCGGCTTTTTCCGACTGATTGGGCTGTTGCTGCTCGCCGGCGGGTTCATCTTCATGGTCTATGACGGCGCCCGCTGGGTGGCCGACCAGACCCTGCGGTTCACCCGGTTCGGCCAGTTCTGGAACGACGTCAATCAGGCCAGCCAGTCCGCCTTCCGCACCTGGGTCGAGGCCAAGGCGCCCTGGCTCTGGACCTCGGTGATCCGCCTGTTGCTGGATCAGCCGGTCTTTGCCGTCCTCGGCATTCTCGGCATTGTGCTGATGCTCCTGTTCCGCCCGCGGAAACCGCTGATCGGCTATTCCCGGGATTGAACTTCAAGTCCCGCCGGGATTGATCTTCAAGTCCCGCCGGGATTGATCTTCCAATTCCCGGGATGAAGGTTTCAAGCCCTGCGACCGAACCTTGCGAAGGGCGCGGCGTAACAGGGCTGCCCTCGCCACCGTAGATCCCTATATTCCCACTTCATCGCGAGCACGGCGCCCGAGCATCTGGCTCGCGCGACGGACAGCTCGTTTCGGAGACCATCATGCTGTTCATGCGCAAAACCACCGCATTGCCGAGCGCAGCTGAGGCGCTGCCCGGCCGCACGCAAGCCATTCCGACCGCCACCACTCATTTCGTCAACGGCAGCAAGCTCAAGCCGCCTTATCCCGCCGGCCTCGAGCAGGCCGTGTTCGGGCTCGGCTGCTTCTGGGGCGCCGAGCGCAAATTCTGGCAGCTCGGCGACGGCATTTACACCACGGCTGTCGGCTATGCCGGTGGCCACACGCCGAACCCGACTTATGAAGAGACCTGCTCGGGCCGCACCGGCCACACCGAAGTGGTGCTGGTGGTGTTCGATCCGAGCAAGATCTCCTATGCGACGCTGTTGAAGACGTTCTGGGAGAGTCACAACCCGACGCAGGGCATGCGTCAGGGCAACGATGTCGGCACGCAGTATCGCAGCGCGATCTACACGCATTCCGATGCGCAGAAGAAAGCGGCCGACGAGTCGAAGGCGCTCTATCAGAAGGCGCTCGCAGCCAAGGGCCTCGGCGCCATCACCACCGAGATCGCGCCGTCAGGCGAATTCTATTTCGCCGAGGACTATCACCAGCAATATCTGGCGAAGAACCCCGCCGGCTATTGCGGGCTCGGCGGCACCGGCGTGTCCTGCCCGATCGGCGCCGGCGTGAGCGCGTAAGTCGCAAACTTATCGCGCCGCGCGTGTTTCTTACCCTCCCCTGGAGGGGGAGGGTCGGCACGCGTTCGAGCGAAGCGAGATTGCGTGACGGGGTGGGGTGATCTCTCCACTCGGGCACTGTTCGTTGCCGCGAGACTGTCACCCCACCCCGCTCGCGCTGCGCGCGATCGACCCTCCCCCTCCAGGGGAGGGTAAGCCCTTCCGATCCCCGCAAACGCTTTATTAACCATAAGTGGTGCATCACTGGAGCCGTCTCGTTTCGAGGGATAGGTCCGGTGCCAGTTGCACGCGCGTTTCGATCGTCGATCTCGGCAGTGGCCTTGGCAGCGTCCGCCGCGCTGACCCTTGGCGGCTGCATGCAGACCGTCGGCCCCGTCGCGGTGATGCAGCCCCGCGCCGATCTCGACTCCATGGCCTATGGCCAGCCCTACGGCGCTCCGCAGCCGGTCGTCGTTGCCAACAACGGCGGCGGCGCCATCGCGGCGCTCAGCAATTCCTTTGCCGCTTCGCCCGCCCCCATGCCGGTCGGCTACGCCGCGCCGATGCCGGCACCGGCGCGTTACGATGCCTCCTACCATCTCGATGCCGGCGACAAGCTGCGCGTCGTGGTCTACGGCCAGGAGGGTCTCACCAACAGCTACGCCATCGATGCCGGCGGCTCCATCACCATGCCGCTGATCGGCGCGGTGCCGGCCCGCGGCCGCACCACGGCGGGTCTTGCCGGCGAGATCGCCGCGCGCCTGCGCAACGGCTACATTCGCGAACCCTCGGTCGCGGTGGAGATCGAGTCCTATCGCCCGTTCTTCATTCTCGGCGAAGTCACCGCGCCCGGCCAATATCCTTACGTGCCGAACATGACGGTCGAAAGCGCGGTCGCCATCGCCGGCGGCTTCTCGCCCCGCGCCAAGCGCGACGTCGTCACCGTCACGCACACCGAGAACGGCGGCTCCATGCGCGCCGTGGTGCCGCTCGGTACCCCCTTGAACCCCGGCGACACCGTGTTCGTCGGCGAGCGCTGGTTCTAGGACTTCAGCCCGACCCTCCCCTCGTCATTCCGGGGCGCGCGATAGCGCGAGCCCGGAATCCATAACCCCGATCGGGAGTATGGATTCCGGGCCTGCGCCTATCGGCGCATCCCGGAATGACATTCGAGAGAGGCGCGCCTTACTTCAAATGCTTCGCGAAAAATTCCATGCTGCGCGGCCAGGCGATGCCGGCGCTGGTCTTGTCGTAGCTGGCGCGCTCGTCGCAATGGAAGCCGTGCTGGGCGCCGGGATAGATGAAGACCTCGACATCCGGCCGCTTCGACTTGATGGTCTCGACATCGGTCAGGGGGATGCCCGCGTCCTTCTCGCCGAAATGCAATTGCGTCGGCACCTTTGGTGTTTCGTCGGCAAAGCGTACGACGGCGCCGCCATAATAGCCGATCGCGGCCTTGAGGCCGGTCAATCGCGTTGCCGCGACGAAGGCGATGCTGCCCCCCAAGCAAAAGCCGATGATGCCGACCGGGCCCACGCTCTTCACCGCGTCGATCGCGGCCTGGGTGTCACGCAGCATCGCGGCCCAATCGGGACTGGCGACGAACTTGCGCGCCTCCGCGATCTCGTCCGGCGAATAGCCCGACTGGAAGTTCGGCGCGGTGCGGTCGAAGATCGAAGGCGCGATCGCGACATAGCCTTCTCCGGCGAGGCGGTCGCAGACCGAGCGGATGTGGTGATTGACGCCAAAGATCTCCTGGATCACCACGACCGCGCCCTTCGGCTTGCCTGAGAGGTCGGCGCGATAGGCGCCAAGCTGGAAATTGTCGGACGCCGTCAGCTTGATGTCTTGTCCCACGCGGGTTGTCCTTCTTGGTTGCTACGAATTCCTACTCTCTCTCCTCACCAAGAGGAGATATCCCTCACTCCCACATCCAGTTCTCGCCGTAATCCTCCTTCCATCCCGCCAGCCGGCCGTGGCGGAATTGCAGGAACAGGCGGTGGCGGGTGGGGATCAGCCTGCTGCCGCCGATGTTGCGCAAGGCGAGAAAGATCTCGTTGCCGGGCCGCCCCCGCACATATTGCAGGGGTTGCCCGAGGGCGCGGGCGGTTTGCTCGGCATCCATGCCGAAGGCGAGCGGAATGCTGTTCGACGAGGTCGTGACGAAAGGCCGGCGCGCCGGCATCCCGCCGAATGGTTCGGCCGGTGCCGCCGACGACAGCAGCGTCACCATTGCGACCGCCGCCAATATCGCTCGCATCATGGTCCTGCGTCCTGATTGCCCGTCCTATGCCGGCAAGTTCTTCAGGAAAGGCTCGACGGCGTCAACAAAAGCCTTGGGCTGATCGATGTTGACGGCGTGACCGGACGCGGGGATCACGACCTTTTGTGCGCCGGGGATTTTTGCCGCCATGTAGTCGGACGCGGCGAGGAACGGCGTGTCGTCGGCGCCGACCACGATGAGTGAGGGCACCTTGATGTCGGGCAGCAGCTCCATCACACGGGCGTCGCGCTGGGTCAGCATGCCCCGTGCCGCGAGCGCCAGTCCCCTGGCGTCACGATGACTGGCGGTGGCGCGCTCGCGCGTGGCTGACTTCAGCATCGCAAGTCCTTCCCGATCCAGCCTGTCGGCGGTGGCGAGCGCCCGCGCGTTCCAGGCCTCGCGCGCGTCGTCCTTTTTGAAGCCGGGGCCGGTGTCGACGATCAGCAGCGCGCGAACGCGCTCTGGATGGGCGCGGTAGAATGCGAGCGACATGTAACCACCAAGCGACAGCCCGCCGATGACGGCGCGCTTCGCGCCGACGGTATCCAGGATCGCCGCCATGTCGCCGACCGTGAGCGCTTCGCTGTACGCGTTGGGATCATCGGGATAGTCGGACTGGCCGTGGCCGCGCATGTCCCACAGGATCAATGTGTGATCCTTCGCGAACGCGTCGACTTGCCCATGCCACATCGTCGAGGTCGAGGAGTAGCCGTGCGTCAGCAGCAGCGGCGGACCCTCGCCGTGAACCTCATAGTAGATCCCGACGCCCTCCCGCTCGATCTTCGGCATTGTTTCCCGCCCTTTCTTTTCTTTCGCCGCTAACGCGGTGCTTTACCCTCCCCCCTCCAGGGGAGGGTAAAGGTCTGCGTGCGGCTGCACTCTAGCCCTCCAAGTTACCTTGAAGAAACTGCCTGATTGCGATGGCGCGCATGCAGGCGCTCTGCTTGTTGCGTCCAGTCGCTGGACAAAACCCCGCTCTCGCAACGCACAACGTGTCGACGTCGTGTTTGTTTCGACTCGTTCCAAATTGCATTTGCCACGGCAACCGAACGCGATCATTCTTGCGGCCAAGGCGGGCCGCCAGCCCGGTGGGCGTCCGCCATTCAAGTTGCCGCCGTAAGCGGCTTCATGCACCGGCAGGGGAAGACGCCTATGCCAACTCTCACCATCAACGGGCGGAGTCTGTCCGTGGATGCGGCGAACGACACGCCGCTCCTCTGGGCGATCCGCGAGCAATTGCAGATGACCGGCACCAAGTTCGGCTGTGGCGCCGGACTCTGCGGCGCCTGCACCGTGCACGTCAACGGCGAAGCCGTGCGCTCGTGCCAGACCATGGTCGGCGACGTCGCCGGCAAGAAGATCACCACCATCGAAGGCCTCTCCACCAAGGGCGATCATCCCTTGCAGAAGGCCTGGGTCGCCGAGCAGGTGCCGCAATGCGGCTACTGCCAGTCCGGGCAGATCATGCAGGCAGCCTCGCTGCTCGCGAAGAATCCCAATCCGACCAAGGAAGAAGTGGTCGCGCACATGGACGGCAATCTGTGCCGCTGCATGACCTATTCGCGGATCCAGAAGGCGATCATGCGCGCCGCATCCGAGATGCGCACCGCGTCGGCCACCTCCAGCGAGCGGAGGCCCACATGAACGAGCATGTGAAGAACGTGACTCCCGAGATGACCGATCTCAGCCGCCGCTCCTTCCTCGTCGGCACCGCCGCGACCGGCCTCGTGCTCGGCTATGCCGGCGTGCCCGGCATCGATTCCGCGGCCGCTGCGGCGCCGGCCAGTTTCGAGCCCAGCGTGTGGTATTCGATCTCGCCGGATGGTCTCGTCACCGTGACCTGCGGCAAGGCCGACATGGGCCAGCACATCGCTTCCACCATGGCACAGATCGTCTGTGAGGAGCTCGGTGCGAAATGGAGCGACATGCGCGTGCAACTCGCCTCCAACGATCCGAAGTTCAACGATCCCGTGCTCGGCGCGCAGATCACCGGCGGCAGCTGGTCGACCATGATGAACTTCGAGGCGATGAGCCGTGCGGGCGCCGCTGGCCGCATCGCGCTGAGCGAGGCCGCCGCGGCGGCCATGGGCCTGCCGCCCTATTTCAAGGAAGAGCTCGTGGTGCGCGACTCCGTTGTATCGCACCCGAAGTCGAAGAAGCAGATGAGCTTTGCCGAGATCGTCAAGAGCGGCAAGGCGACCAAAACCTTCACGCCGGACGAGCTGAAGGCGATCAAGCTGAAGACGCCCGACCAATACACCATGATCGGCGTCTCGGTGCCGCAGCTCGACATCCCCTCCAAGACCAATGGCACCGCCAAGTACGGCATCGACGTGATGCTGCCGGGCATGGCCTACGGCAAGGTGGTGACCCCGCCGGTGCGCTTCGGCGCCACGGTGAAATCGGTCGACGACAGTGAAGCCAAGAAGGTGCCCGGCTTCATGAAGGCCGTCATCCTCGATGACAAGACCGGAACCACGTCCGGCTGGGTCGTCGCGGTGGCCAACACCTATGCCAACGCCCGCAAGGCGGCGGATGCGCTGAAGATCGCCTATGACGGCGGTCCCAACGCGAAGCTGTCGAGCCAGTCGTTGCTGGATGAGGCCAAGCGGCTTCAGGGCCTGGAGGATTCCGGCCAGTTCTTCGTCAAGGACGGCGATCCCAATGCGGCCTTCGGTTCGGCGGCGAAAGTGGTCGAGGCCGAGTACACCACCAGCATCAATATCCATGCGCCGCTGGAGCCCATGAACGCCACTGCGGAGTTCAAGGGCGACATCCTGCATATCTATTCCGGCAACCAGTTCGCGACGCGCTCCGGCGCGATCGCTGCGGGCGCGGCCGGGATCGATCCCAAGTTCGTGGTGATGCACCAGCATTGGCTGGGCGGCGGCTTCGGCCGGCGACTCGATGCCGACATGATGATCCCCGCGGTGCAGGCGGCGAAGGCGGTCGGCAAGCCGGTCAAGGTGATCTACTCGCGCGAGAACGACATGACGATGGATTTCTCGCGTCCGCTCACCTATCAAAAGGTCAAGGCCGGCGTGGACGGCGACGGCAAGCTCGTCGCGCTCAGTCACGACGTCGTCTCGGCCTGGCCGACCGCGCGCTGGGGAATCCCCGATTTCCTCACGCCTTCGGTCGACAAGAAGGGCCCGCTCGACAGCTTCACGGTCAACGGCGCGGACTTCTTCTACACCGTGCCCAATCACTATGTGCGCGCGATCAAGAACGAGCTCGCGCACAATGCCACGCCGTCCGGCCAGCTTCGTTCGGTGGCACCGGGTTGGACCTTCTGGGCGGTCGAAAGCATGATCGACGAGATCGCGGCCGCCACGGGCAAGGATCCTGCCCAGTTCCGCATCTCGCTGCTCGACGGCGCCGGCAAGAACGACGGCGGCGCGCAGCGCTTGCGCAACACGCTGCTCGCCGCGATGGGACTGTCGGGTTACGGCACCAGGCCATTGCCGAAAGGCGAGGGCATGGGGGTCGCCTGCGTCTCGTCACAGGAGCGCGCGACCGCGAGCTGGACGGCGTGTGTCGCCCATGTCGCGGTGGCGCCGTCGGGAGCGGTGACCGTGAAGAAGCTCACGGTCGCAACCGACGTCGGCACGCAGGTGCATCCCGACAACATCCGGGCCCAGGTCGAGGGTGCGGCGCTGTGGGGCCTGTCGCTGGCGATGTACGAGAAGGCGACGCTGAAGGACGGTGGTATCGAGCAGACCAATTTCGACACCTACCGGCCCTTGCGCATGAGCCAGATGCCCGAGGTCGCGGTTGCCGTGATCGCCAATGGCGAGAAGGCCACCGGCGTCGGCGAGCCCGCGGTGACGGTAGTCGCCCCGGCCATCGGCAACGCCATCTTCAATGCGAGCGGTGCCCGCGTGCGCGCACTGCCGATCACGGCGGAAGCGGTGAAGGCGAGCATGAAGGCGTAAGCCGAACTGCGATTGCCGAATGAGACGATCCGCCGGAGGCAATCTCCGGCGGATTTGTTTTGAGACTGTTTCTCCATAGTCGCTGTCATTCCCCGCGAAGGCGCGCGAAGGCGGGGAATCCAGTAAGCCGTGGCTTCTCGGTTCAAGCCGCGCTGTCTCGGAATACTGGATCGCCCGCCTGCGCGGGCGATGACAGCTGCGCCGAAATTCCCCTTTGTTATCAATGTCGTTCTACTGTGCATGGGGTTGTTTTCGCACTTTTGCTTTGGAGCCCCTGCGGAACCCGAAATCCGTAAAATTGCGCCGAATTCCGCAAAGTTCCATTGAGCACGCCTCTTAAGGGCCAGAGAACCTGATCCGGCTTAGGCTGACGCCAAATCCAGTCCCATGTTTTGGGGAAGTCATGAACGCGCCAGCCAAAACCGCCGCCAAACGCCGGCTTCTGCTCGCCTCCGACCGGAGCGACGAGAGCACCGAGCTCGCCAGCATCCTGAAGGCGGTCGGCGAGGTCTCGACGGTGACCACCCAGGGCATCCCCGAGCAGCCGGCGCGCGATCTCTCCGGCCTCGTGGTCGACATCAACCTGCGTTCGCCCGAGAGCGTGCAGCGGGTGCGCAACAAGCTGCGCGGCGACGCCTATCGTTCGATGCCGCGGCTGTTCGTGCTTGCCGATGCTCTGCATCACGGCACCATGCAGGCTTGGGCGCTCGGCGCCACCGACACCATTTCGCGGCCGCTGCAGGCCGACGCCATCCTTCAGCGCATCCGCGCCGCCTTCCCGGACACCGCCGTCTATGACGCCACCGATCGCGGCAAGACGCTCAACCGCGGCGTCGAGGCGGCGCACGCGGTGCTCGCCAAGATGTTCGAGAAGCTGCCGCTCGGCGTGCCCTTGACCTTCGACGACGTCATCGCCGCCGAGAGCAAGATCCTGAAGGCGATCAAGCACTCCTCGCTGCGCGAATGGCTCACCACGGTCGGCTGCCATCATGTCGGCAGCTATCGCCACTGCCTGTTCGTCACGGGTTTTGCCGTCGCCTTCGCGCAGCATCTCGGCATGCGCGAGGACGATCAGCGCCGCCTGACCCGCGCCGCGCTGCTGCACGACGTCGGCAAGGCCTTCGTTCCCTCCGCGCTGCTCGACAAGCCCGGCAAGCTCACCGATGAGGAGATGTCCGAAGTTCGCCAGCATCCGCGCCGCGGCTATGACGCGCTCGCCGCCCAAGGCGGCTTCCCGCCGGAGATGCTCGATGTGGTGCTGCATCACCACGAATTCCTCGACGGCTCCGGTTATCCCAACGGCCTGTCGTCGAACCAGATCAGCGACATCGTGCGCCTGACGACCATCGTCGACATCTACGCGGCGCTCGTCGAGAAGCGCGCCTACCGCATGCCCTTCACGCATTCGCGCGCGTTCGGGATGATGGAAGGGATGGGCGGCAAGCTGGATCAGCAGCTGTTGCAGGCGTTCCGCCCGGTGGCACTGGGGTCGTTCTGATAATTTAGCCCGTCATTCCGGGGCGCGCGTAGCGCGAACCCGGAATCTCGAGGTTCCGGGTTCGGTGCTCCGCACCGCCCCGGAACGACTGGTGTCACCCCACCATCTTCCGCAGCTCCGCCTTCGCGACCTTCTCCAGCGTCGAGCGTGGCATGTCGTCGACGAGCCTGATCTCGCGCGGCAGCTTGAAGTCGGCGAGCCCCTTGCGGCAGGCGGCCATCACGCGGTCCTGCAGATCGGGCGCGGCACCCGCGACGCCGCCGTGCGGAATGATGAAGACGACGGGCACCTCGTCCAGCATCGGATGCCTCTTCGCCACCACGGCGGCCTCGCGTACGCCCGGCACGACCGCGATCACCTGCTCGATCTCCGACGCCGCGACGTTCTCGCCGCCGACCTTCAGCATGTCCTTGGCGCGGTCGCCGAACTTGATGAAGCCGTTCTCCAGCCGATCGACCCGGTCGCCGGTCAGGAAGAAGCCGTGGTCGTCGAAGCTTTCGCGCGTGGCCTTTTCGTTGTGCAGATATTCGGCGAACAGCGACAGGCCGGGGATGCCCCTGATCGCGAGATTTCCGGTGCCGCCGACCTCCGTCGGCCGGCCGTCATCGTCGGTGATGCGGATCTCGTACTCCGGCGCTGCGCGGCCGATCGACATCGGGATATTGGGCTGATCGACCTCGCCGACGATGCCGTGGGTGATGGTCTCGGTCATGCCCCACCAGCCGATCATCTTGATGCCGAACGCGGCGAAGGCCGGCGGCTCGTTGATCGCGGTGCCCCACAGACGGAATTTGTGATCCCCGGGGATCTCGTGCTCCAGCAACGCCTTCATGCAGAACGGGATCGTCGAGGTCCAGGTCGCGCCGTGCTCGCGCGCGACGCCCCAGAACCGGCTCGCGGAAAAGCGCGGCTGGATCACGCACGTCGCGCCGACCCACAGCGTTGCCAGCATGGAGTAGGCGAGGGCGTTGGTGTGGAACAGCGGCAGATAGGCCTGGTGCACGTCGCTCGCATGCAGGTCTTCATGCGCGGCGTTGATCTTGGCGCCCCACAGCGCGTTGGCATGAGTCCACAGCACCGCCTTCGGCCGCGACGTCGTGCCCGAGGTATACTGCACGCTGCATGGCGCGAGCGGATCGGTTACGCGTTTCGGACGGTCCGCGCTGTCGGCGAACAGGGAGTCGAAACTGTCGCCACGCGAGACCACCTGCGCCGGCGCCACGCCCGCGTCATGCGAGGTCACCGCCATCCAGCGGATGTTGCGGCAGTTCTGCGCGACGATCTCCGCATAGGCCGGCTGGGTGATCGCTGCGACGGCGCCGCAATGATCGGCGAAATATTCGATCTCGGCCGGCGCCGAGCGGGTGTTGGTGGTGACCGCGATGGCGCCGAGCTCGACACAGGCAAACCACGCCAGCATCGCCTCGATGCAATTGTCGAGATGAATGAGCACATATTCGCCCGGCTTGACGCCGCGCCTTGCAAGGCCCGCCGCGAGCGCGCCGACCCGCTCGTGAAATTCGCCATAGCTCCAGCGCCGCGCCGGCGCATCGAACGGCGCCCAGATCAGGAACGGATGATCGCGCCGGACCTCGGCGCGCAGCTTGAGCAGCCAGGGGACGTCGAGCCCGTCGAACGGTCCGACAATTCCGGCGGTCTGATGAACTGACATGGCTCCTCCCCGTGCAGCCTGCATCTTGCTGGCGGCTGTCTTTTGATGATTGCGTCTTCCTGCCATCGGATGACGCGGGGCGCAAATCGGGGATGCGTTGGCGTGCTGTGAGGAGTGCTCTCTTCTCCCTCACGGCCGGGCTTGACCCGGCCATCCACGTCTTGCCACGCGAAGAACGTGGATGCCGGGGCCTTCGCCGCGCCGAAGCGGCTTCGGCCGCGCAGGCGGGACAAGTCCGGGCATGACGATGGAGTATCTTCGCGCCAGGCGAACTTAGTCCTCGTACGACGAGATCTCGATCAGGCTGCCGTCGGGGTCCCGGCAATAGACCGAGCGCAGCGTGCCGCGCGCGCCCTGCTTGGGAACCGGGCCTTCCTCAATCGCGACGCCGTGTGCCTGCAAATGCGCCACCACTTCGTCGGGCGCAGCCGAGGTGAGGAAGCAGAGGTCCTCGCTGCCCGCGGTCTGATGGTCCGCGGTGAACCACTCCACCTTGTCGGCATCGCGCGGCCGGACGTTGATCTTCTGGTTACCAAACACGAGCGAAGTCCGCGGCGCTTTGCCGCCGCCCGGATCGAACACCTTGACTTCCATGCCGAGAATCCTGCGGTACCAATCCGTGGTGACCGTGACGTCGGCGACGTTGATGACAAGATGATCGAGGGCTTCGACCTTGACCGGCATGCCTTATCCTTTCGTCGCGTTGCGCCCCGCGCACTTTCCGCCTGCAGCAAGCTTTGTTACAACCCCACCGACGCCGGTTTCAAGCTATCTGGCTTCAAGAACAACACGTTGGGAGAACCCTTGAGATGATCACTCGCCGTACCGCGCTGGGCCTGCTCGCCGCCAGTCCGCTTGCAGCCACCCCGCTGTCGAAGGCTCTTGCCGCCGATTATCCGGCCCGGCCCGTGAAATGGGTGGTCGGTTATCCGCCGGGCGGGGCGACCGACATCCTGGCGCGACTGATCGGCCAGAGACTCTCGGAAAAGCTCGGCCAGCAATTCGTGATCGAGAACAAGCCGGGCGCCGGCAACAACATCGGCACCGAATCGGTCGTCAACGCCGAGCCCGACGGCTACACGCTGCAGCTGGTCAATCCGGCCAACTACATCAACGCCTCGCTCTACAAGAATCTCAAGTTCAACTTCGTGAACGACATCGCGCCGGTCGCCTCGTTCCAGCGCGTGCCGAACGTGATGACCGTCAACAAGGACGTGCCGGCCAAGAACGTTGCCGAGTTCATCGAATACGTGAAGGCCAATCCGGGCAAGGTCAACATGGCTTCGTCCGGAAACGGCACCTCGGTGCATCTGTCCGGCGAGATGTTCATGGCCATGACCGGCTGCAAGATGCAGCACGTGCCCTATCGCGGCGCCGCGCCCGCGATCACCGACATGCTCGGCGGCCAGGTGCAGGTGATCTTCGACAACATGCCCTCGATCATCCAGCACATCCGGTCCGGCTCGCTCCGTGCGATCGGCGTCACCACGACGGAGCGCTCGCCGCAGCTGCCCGACGTGCAGCCGATCGCCGACACGGTGAAGGGCTATGAGGCCAGCGCACTGTTCGGCATGGGCGCGCCGAAGAACACGCCGAAGGACATCATCGCCAAGCTCAACAGCGAGATCAACACGCTGATGAAGGAGCCCGACATGACCAAGCGCCTGGTCGAGCTCGGCGGCGAGCCGCGGGTGCAGACCCCGGAGGCGTTCGGTGAGGAGATCAAGGCCGAGACCGAGAAGTGGAAAAAGGTGGTCGAGTTCGCCGGCCTCAAGGTCGAGTAGCGATCTTGTGATATCAGGGATTGGAGCCCCGCCGTTCGGCGGGGCTTTTTTCTTGCGTGCGTTGCCTCGTTGATCTGGAATAAAACGGCGCTGCGAAACCTGATAATGATGGCATCCGTAACTCGTGCCAGCTGAAGAGGAGTTGGATCATGCGCAAGACGCAATTGGTGCTGTTGACGTTCAGTGCGGCGGTCCTGGCCGGCTTCGCCACCGTCACGCCGGCGGCCGCGCGCGACTATCCATGGTGTGCCCAGGGCGGTGAATACGACTATCCCGGGGAGTGCTCCTACAGCAGCTATGAACAATGCCAGGCCAGCGTATCCGGCCGGCTGCTGTACTGCGACCGCAACCCGCGCTTCGCCTACGGCCAGGGGCAGCCGCAGCAACCACGGCCGCCGCGGCGCGTGCGGCCCGTCGCGCCTTATTGAGAGCCGCGACCTACCGCTTCGCGTCCGCCTGCTCCGTGCCGGTACACGAGATCAGCATCGTGTAGGCGCGCGCGTTGGCCGCGATGTCGGTGGTCTTCAGCTCTCCCTTGGGCTCTGCGGTCTGGTAGGGCACAACGGAATTGTCGAGGAAGTCGCGCAGCGCGCCGGTCTTGATGGCAAAGTTGATGTTCTCGGGGATATTGCCGGTTGCGACCGCAATCCTGAGATTGTCGAGCTTTCCCGTGACCACGCCGACGATCTGCCCGGTGGTGTCGAACAGCGGGCCTCCGCTGTTGCCGGGCTGCACGGGCGCACTGATCTGCAAGAAACGCGAATCGTTGCGCATGCCGCTGAGCGAGCTCACGATACCGGTGGTCACGGTGAAGTCCGAGCTCAGCAGCCCGCGGTAGGGAAAGCCGATCGCGACCACGGAATCGCCGGAGCGGATTGAGCGATCGCGGATCCGGGCGACCTCCTTGAACGTCGCCGTCGACGGCGCCTGCAAGAGGGCGAGATCGTTGGTTGCATCGCTCGATACGACGCGCAACGCCATTGCCGCCTCGCCGGTCAGATTGCCCTTGAGGTCGCTGCAACCCTCGATCACATGGTTGTTGGTGACGATGTGTCCGTTGGCGCTGACAACGAAGCCGGTGCCGCTCTTGGACTTGACGGGCTTGCCGGCGGGCGGTGAGGCCTGCTTCTCCGCCGTGGCGGCCGGCCTGGCCGCACCCTTGGCGAAGTCGCCGGCCTTTTCGAGCCCGTCGGCTTTCACCTTCGTCACGCAATTGGCCAACGCCGCGATGACCGGCCCGGTCGAGGTCAGGTCGAAATTCAGGACGGCGCGGCCGGCCGTTGCGACCATCAGGCTCGCCTTCTGGAACGTGCGCACGACATTGAGTGGCATGATAGCGGTGAGCATGTTGGACTGATACGCCGTGGCGTACAGCCTGGCTTGCTCCTGCCCGTCAAAGGTCAGGTCGATTGCGGCGTTCTCGCCCTTGTTGAAGCGGTAGCCGGGACTCGCAAACGCGAGCGACCAGGTGCCGGCGGCATTTTGGCTTACGACGAGGATGACGCCGTTCGCGTAGGGCGTCGTCGCGGCGCAATGGGAGAAGGCCCCCGTCTGGTCGTTGCTGAACGCGCCGCCGATCCAGTTGCCGACATTGACGCTGCCGAACGGTCCCGCCGCATGCGCAGCTCCCGCGACGCCAACCTGCAATAAAGACGCGATGACTAAAGATCTGAGCCACATACCAGCCCCCCGGACGCTTTTGGGCGCATCTTATCTGCGGGACCACGGCTAGTGCAACCGGCAGTTGTTTGCTGCGGCGTAAATCCTCTCGCTGCCAATTCGCGCTTGCGTTTACTTTGCATCGCTATATACTTTGCGATACAAAGTATCGGGACGAGCAATCCCGGAAATGCGCTCGGAGCGAGGTTCTGGCGTTGCGCGATCTCGACAAGGCACTGGCCGACATCGTGGCGATCCGCAGTCAGATCGCGGCCGGTACCGCGTTCCGCGGCTACGGCCCGGCGACGATGATCGCGACCGCCGCGGTCGCATTGCTCACCGCAATCCTGCAATTCTGGCTATTGGGCGATCCCACCGGCGAGCCGCTCGGCTTCTTTATCGGCTGGTTCATCGCCGCTGCGCTCTCCGTCCTGATGATCGGAATTGAGATGCGTGCGCGCTCGCACCGCCATCATTCGGGTCTGGCGGATGCCATGATCCATCAGGCGGTCGAGCAATTCCTGCCCGCCGGCGTTGCCGGCGTGTTGCTTGCGGTGGTGATGTGGAAGTTCGCGAGCGAGACGTTATGGCTGTTGCCGGGCCTGTGGCAGATCCTGGTGTCGATCGGCATTTTTGCATCCGTCCGCTCGCTGCCCCGCACCGTCGCGCTCGCCGGTGCCTGGTATTTCGTGTCCGGATTCGCCGTGGTCGTGCTTGCGAGCCAGACCCACACGCTGTCGCCATGGACCATGGGGCTACCCTTCGTGATCGGGCAATCGGTGATGGCGGCCATTCTGCATTTCGCGTCCGGAGACCATGATGTCGAAGACTGACAGCGCACCCTTCTCCTACGAAGGGCTCGACCGCGTGATCCACGAGAAGGCGAGGCTCGGGCTCCTGACCTCGCTGATGGCGCATCCCAAGGGATTGGCATTCGCCGATCTCAAGCAGCTCTGCGGTCTCACCGACGGCAATCTCAGCCGGCATCTTGCCGTGCTCCAGGAGGCCGGCCTCGTCGACGTGACCAAGGGCTACGAGGGCAATCGCCCGCACACCACGTGCCGTCTCACCAAGACCGGCCGCCGCCGTTTCCTCGACTATCTCGCCGTGCTCGAGCGCCTGGTGCGCGACGCCGCCAAGGCCGCCGGCCGCGAGGCGCCGCCGCTCGGCCGCCTCGGCATCCTCTCGACCTGATCTTCCCCTTTTTTTGACCGGAGACTTTGCAATGCAAAGTGATGCATCCCGCAACGAAAAGCTTCATGTCGGCATCATCATGGACGGCAACGGGCGATGGGCGACGCGGCGCGGCCTGTCGCGCGTGCGTGGCCACGAGGCCGGCGTCGAAACCATTCGCCGCATCGTCGAGGCCGCGCCAAAACAGGGCATCGGCACGCTGACGCTCTACGCCTTCTCCACCGACAATTGGCGAAGGCCGAAGACCGAGGTCGCGGCGCTGATGACCCTGCTTCGCTTTTACCTCGCGAATGAAGTCCAGAGCCTGGTCAAGAACGGTGTGCGCCTCACCGTGATCGGCCGCCGCGACCGCCTGCCTGAAGGCATCGCCACGGCGATCTCGCGCGCCGAGGAGGCGACCGCCGATGGTGCCACGCTGCACCTGCGGATCGCGGTCGACTATTCCGCGCGCGACGCCATCCTCAATGCTGCGGCGAAGGCGGCGGCGTTGACCAGCATCACCCGCGAAGCCTTCTCGCAGCTCGTCACCGGCGAAGCCGGCCTGCGCGACGTCGACCTCATCATCCGCACCTCGGGCGAGAAGCGGCTGTCGGACTTCCTGCTCTGGGAGGGCGCCTATGCCGAGCTGCACTTCACCGAGCGGATGTGGCCCGAGTTCGACGCGAGCGATCTCGCCGCGGCGCTGGCCTCCTTCCATGGCCGCGAGCGCCGCTTCGGCGGCCTTCAGGCGATCATGCCCGAGGAGGTGCCGTCGCTCTCGCGTGTGTGACGCGCGGCACACGAAAACGCCTTGTTCGTTTTCATCCGCATGATTGGCAGACGCGTCCAAGCGGATGGAGCGCTGCCTCGGCTAGGTCTGCAAGTCCCAGCAACCTGCCGAAAGCATCACGCATGTCACAGCTGTTTCCGGGAGCGGTCGTCGAGCCGGTCGAACTGGCCGACGCGAAGGGCATGGTCTGCATCAGGACCGCCGGCGCATCCGACGTGGAGAATCTGTCGGTCTATTTCACCGCCCTTTCCACGACGTCACGCAACAAGCGGTTCAGCGGCGCGCGATCTGATCCCGGCGTGATTGCGGCCGAATGCATCGCCAGGAGCATCGACCTCGACAACTTCACCTTGCTCGCCGAACTCAGGGAGGACGGGCAGGGCAGGATCATCGGCGAAGCGCTCTATGCCTACGACGCGAGGGCCCGGCATGGCGAATTCGCCATCTCGATTGCCGATGCCTTCCAGCGCAAGGGCCTTGGTCTTCAGATGATGACGGCGATGGAAACGCGTGCGCTCGATCTCGGGCACGAGATGATTGCCGCCGAGACGGCGCGCACCAATGCCGAAATGCGCGGCCTCGCCAAGAAGGCGGGCTTCAACGACACCGGGCTCGGAGACTGGCAATCGGTCCACCTCGCCAAGCGCCTGTCGCGCTAGTTAGCCCGCGCTGGCGGGCGCAGATGGCCCCCGGCTGGGCCGGGCGGTCACGCCAGCACCAGGGCTGGACTGGATCGACGAATTCTGATGTCGTGGCGGGCGCTCAACCGCTTGTGTCCGCATGCCCTCCTTCAAGACCATTCGTGCCCGTGCCGAGAAGCGCAAGGGCGGGGCCAAGGCCCTGGAAAAGCTGATGCCGGCAAAGCCAGATCTGAAACGGCTTGCGAAGCTCGGCGACGACCGCGTCCTCGCGGAGATGACGAAGCGGGTGTTCTGCGCCGGCTTCGCCTGGAGCGTGATCGATTCGAAATGGGATGGCTTTGAAGAGGCTTTCCTGCATTTCCAGCCGGCGAAGCTCAGCTTCCAGCCCGAGGACTATTGGGAAGGCCTGTTGCGCGATGTGCGTATCGTGCGCAACGGCGCCAAGATCATGTCGGTGCGGGACAATGCCGGCTTCGTGCAGGAGATCGCGAAGGAGCACGGCAGCTTCGGCAAGTTTCTGGCGAAATGGCCCTCGTCCAACGAGATCGGCCTGCTCGATCTCCTGACCAAGCGCGGCAGCCGGCTTGGTGGCAACACCGGGCAGATGCTGCTGCGATTCCTCGGGTGGGACGGTTTCGTGACGTCCGGGGACGTGGTGGTTTGCCTGCGCGATGCCGGTCTCGACATTGCCGAGGAGGTCAAGTCGAAGGGTGATCTTGCCAAGGTGCAGGCGCAGTTCAACGCCTGGGCCGAGGAGACCGGTTTGCCCTATACCTATCTGTCACGGATCTGCGCGCTGTCGGTCGGCGAGAACCGCAGCGAATAACACATACGACAACCAGGGGAAGAACATGGCCAAAGCCTATTGGGTTGCGACTTATCGCGCGATCAAGAACCCCGATGCGATGGCGGCCTATGCCAAGGTGTCGCGCCAGGCCATCGAAGCGGCGGGTGGCCGCGTCGTCGCGCGCGGCATGCCCGCGGCCGTCTTCGAGCTCGGCCAGATGGAGCGCGTCGTTCTCATCGAGTTCGACAGCGTCGCGAGCGCCAAGGCGGCATATGAGAGCCCGGCCTACAAGGCCGCGCACGACCTGCTCGGTGATGGCGCGGATCGCGATATCCGGATCGTCGAAGCTGTCGATTAGCGGACTCGGTCGGCGAATCGTGTGCATCTTGTGGCGATCTCTTGCCGCGCGCGCGGCGGATGGAACGCGCGATCACGAAAAACATTTCACCGGAACATTCGTACGCAGCACCCGTTCGGGAGTCTGAGCCAGGCGACATCGGCGCAGGGAGCGCCTGCTTTGGCTCAACTCACTGAAACCGACGTGACAGAACGGAGCAGCTCATGAAGCTCACATCCGACCAGGTGAAGCAGACCGTCAATCAACTCGGCGCTCAGGTGCTGCCCGATGAGCATCCCGCCATGCCCCAGCTCAACAGCATGTTCGGCGAACACACGTTCTTCGTCGACGAGATGGGCCTCAAGGTGCTCGAGCCCACGGCCTCGCTGGCGGCCGATCGTCAGAGCGGCGAAGTCGTCAGCCTCGCCGATTGGGGCGATTCCGAGCTGACGCGCCTGATGGCGCACGAGCCCGAGCCGACCGGCGTCATCGTGGTGTTCGAGCACATGAGGCATTGAACGGCCGGGCTGAACGATTCCTGGCGGTGGCGGGTTGGAAAATTCCGCCGCCGTCTATCACGGGTTCGGAGCCGGGTTGCCGAAGGGGATGCCGCCGTTCGCGGAGGGCATCTCCAATCCGGCTCAAATGCCCAGCGTCAGCTGCGGCTCCGCATCGTCCCCGGCCTGAAGGGCGGACAGCGAGACCCCGAGCAGCCTGACGCGCTTGGGCAGCGGCATCTCGACCTCGAGCAGGCCGCAGGCCAGCCGCCCCAGATCGTCGCGGGTCGCGACCGCCGCGGCGGCGGATCTGCTGCGCGTGATGATCTCGAAATCGGCGAACTTGATCTTCAGCGTGACGGTGCGGCCGCGATTGCCGGTGGCCTCGCAATGGCGCCAGACCTTGTCGACGAGAGGTCCGAGCTCGGCGGCCAGCGCGCCATATTCGGCAAGGTCGGTCGAGAAGGTGGTCTCAGCGCCGATCGACTTGCGGATCCGGTTGGCCCGGACCGGCCGTTCGTCGACGCCGCGCGAGATCCAATAGTAATAGGCGCCGGACTTGCCGAAATTCGCGTTCATGAACTCCAGCGTCTGATTGCGGATGTCGAGGCCGGTGAACAGGCCGAGCGCGTTCATCTTCGCGGCCGTGGCCGGGCCGATGCCGTGGAACTTGCCGACGGGCAGCGTTTCGACGAAGGCCGCGCCCATTCCGGGGGCGATCACGACCTGACCGTTCGGCTTGCGATGATCGGAGGCGAGCTTTGCCAGAAACTTGTTGTAGGAAACGCCCGCCGACGCGTTGAGACCGGTCTCGGCCTTGATCTTCTCGCGGATGCGCAGGGCAATGTCCCGCGCCAGCGGGATGCCTTGCAAATTCTCCGTGACGTCGAGATAGGCCTCGTCCAGCGACAACGGCTCGATGATCGCCGTGTGCTCGGCAAAGATGTCGCGGATCTGCCGGGAGATCGCCTTGTAGACCTCGAAGCGCGCCTTGACGAAGATCAGGCCGGGACATTGCCGCTTCGCCGTCACCGACGGCATGGCGGAGCGAACACCGAACTTGCGCGCTTCGTAGCTCGCGGCCGCGACGACGCCGCGCTCGGCCGAGCCTCCGACCGCAACCGGCTTTCCGCGCAGCTCCGGATTGTCGCGTTGCTCCACCGACGCATAGAAGGCATCCATGTCGATATGGATGATCTTGCGGAAAGGCGGGGCTTCGCCGATCACAGTGTCGGATTCGCTCATGGAAAGATGATACAATTGCGTAATGATATGCGCGAGGTGAGGGATGTTTCAGCTGTTGGGCTTCGTGGTGGGCGTGGTCGGTATCGGATGGTTGATCGGTGCGACCAATCTTCCTGGCGCGTGGTATGCCGGCCTCGCCAAGCCGGATTTCGTGCCGCCCAACTGGGCATTCCCGGTGGCCTGGACCATCCTTTACATCATGATCGCCATCGCGGGCTGGCGGACCTTTCGCCGCGAGCCGTCAGGCAAGGCCATGCTGGCCTGGGCTGCGCAACTCGCGCTGAACTTCGCCTGGTCGCCGGTCATGTTCACGATGCACCAGATCGGCGCCGCGCTCGTCGTCCTCGTCGGCATGTTCGTCGCGATCGCGAGCTACATCGGCATCGAGGCATCACGAGACAGGCTGGCCGCCGCATTGTTCGTGCCCTACGCAGCCTGGGTCGCGTTTGCCGGCGTGCTCAATGCGGCCATCTGGCGTTTGAATTGAGACATCCGGTCTCGACCAGTTCAAAGAGCAATCTCAGGCTTGTGAGTGGCAAGCATGGTCACGCGGCCTAATATGAGCTCGCGGAGGACAGCCCATGCAATACAGCTCCGAGCTCATTCAGACGATGCGTCAAGCGCTGGAGACGGTGATGGCGAGCGTACCGGCCCATCAATCGGTGTTCGGCCTGAAAGCAGCCGTAGCCGAATGCATCCTGAACGCCGCCGCGCACGGCCAGACGTCATATGACGGATTGGTTTCGTCGGCCTCCGACCAGATCCAGGCGATTGTCGCGATGCTGACGTGAGCTCGGCCTGCAAGGGCGACAAGATTAGCGCCGCGCCAAGCGATGATGAGAACTACGTCTACGCCATAGCCCTCCTTTAAGCTGCTTCGAATGCTCTAGAACCCGCTGAGCGGGTCACCGTTTGGATGCGCGGGCGCCAGCCTTTCGCCGTTCGTCGGCGCAAGCCTCGCGGATCATCCCGCGCAACCACCGATGGGCAGGATCGGCCTCGAGACGGGGATGCCAGGCGAGTGACACCGCGAGCGCGTCGGTCGTCACCGGCAGTTCGAAACTGCGAAGACCGGCGCGCGCCCGTTCCGTGAGACGGGCCGGGACGGCGGCCACATGGTCGGAGGTTCTGATGATTGCCAGTGCGTCGGCGAAATTCGCCACCGCGATCGACACGAAGCGCGTGAGGCCCTGCGCCGTCAGCGCCTCGTCGATCGGACCGGAGAAGCGTCCGCGGCGTGAGACCGAGACATGCGGGAAGGCGGCGAAGCTCTCGGGCGTGACGCCGTCCGTCAGCGGATGGCCGGGACGCACCACGCCGACGAAGCGATCATGGAACAGTGCCTGTAGTCGAATTTCCGGTCCCATGGCGCCGATGACGCCGATATCGGCATCGACACGGCCCTCCCGCAAGGCCTCGACATCTTCTTTGTCCTGATGGGCGAAACGCAGCCGAACCTGCGGCGCCTGTCGGGCAGCGAGCGACGCCAAGGCCGCCCCGAAGGTGCCGACGAAGCCGTCATTGGCACGAATGACAAAGCTCCGGTCCAGCCGGGCGAGATCGAGCTCGTCCTCGCCGCGGACCAGCGCCTCGGCCTCCATCACGAGGCCGTGCAAACGTTCACGCAGCGCTTCAGCCCGCGGCGTCGAAACCAGCCCGCGTCCGGCACGCACGAGAATCGGATCGCCGAAGAGATGCCGGATACGCGAGAGCTGACGGCTCATGGCCGGTGCGGACAGGTTCAGCCGCTGTGACGCCCCCACGACGCTGCCTTCCGAGAGCAGGGCATCTAGGGTTACCAGCAAATTCATGTCGAGTGGCGGGACAGGGCGCTTGGCTGCGGATTTGAGGGGCATGATGGCCGGCGCTCATTCGTGCTTCTGATGCAATCATATAATAGCGTCATTGCACTGTATGCAATATGGGGCCGGCACTATCGAAGGATGAACCCAACCCTCCCGGAAGGGACATCTTCGATTGGACCCCGATATGCCTCAAAATACACATCCCCTGGCGTCGCAGCCGCAGGAAGCGGCACGTGCGGCACCGCAACCGCATCCGCACGTGGTGTATCCCCACCACCGGCTCGTCCGTACGGGCATGGTGCTGACCGGCTTGTCGCTTGCAATCCTGCTCTCCCAGCTCGGCACCAACATCATCAATGTCGCTCTGCCGACCCTGGTGAAGGATCTCGGCGTCGAGTTCAGCGCGGTGCAATGGGTCGTGGTGAGCTATCTGCTCGTCGTCACCGCGCTCATCGTCGGCGTCGGCCGCTTCGGCGACCAACTCGGCAAGAAGCGGCTCTATCTCTGGGGCCTCGCCATCTTCATGGCGACCTCCATCGTCTGCGCGCTGTCATCCAATCTCGCACTCCTCATCGCCGGCCGCGCCGGGCAAGGGTTGGGCGGCGCGATCCTGATGGCGCTGTCCTTCGCCTTTGTCGGCGAGGTCTTCCCCAAGGAGCGCGCCGGTTTCGCCATGGGCGTGCTCTCCACCATGGTGTCCTTCGGCATCGCGCTCGGGCCGTCGCTCGGCTCGTTGGCGCTCGCCGCCTTCGGTTGGCAGGCGGTGTTCTGGGTGAACCTGCCCTTCGGCCTGCTGGCCTTCCTGCTGATCAGCCGGTACCTGCCGAATGCCGTCGATGCGCCGAAGCATCCTGCTCCCTCCGCAGGGTTCGACTGGCTCGGGACGATCCTGCTCGCTCTGACGCTCGGCGCCTATTCGCTCGCCATGACGTTCTCCGGCAAGCAAGGATTCGGCTCGCAGCTGGTGCTGCAGCTCGGTCTCGGCGCTCTCGTCGGCCTCGTGCTGTTCCTCGCGGTGCAGGTCAAGGCGCGTTCACCGCTCCTGAAGCTCTCCATGTTCCGCAATGCGCTTCTCTCGTTGAGCATGGTGATGAGCGTGCTGGTCTATGCAGTGATGATGGCGACGCTGGTGCTTGGGCCGTTCTTCCTCTCGAAGGCGCTCGGTCTCGACACCCGCATGGTTGGCCTCGTCATGACCGTCGGGCCGCTTGCCGCAGCGATCATGGGCGTGCCGGCAGGAATGATCGCGGACCGGATCGGCGCCAAACTCGCCATGGTCATCGGGTTGGCAATCTTTGCGGTCGGCGCCTTGGCGATGTCCTGGGTGTCGCTGAGCGGCGGGGTCGCCACCTATATCTTCGCGATCCTGTTCATCAGCGTCGGCCTTGCCTTCTTCCAGACCCCGAACAATACCGCCGTCATGGCCGACGCCCGGCCCGAACAGCGCGGACTCGTCTCCGGCCTGCTGGCGCTCGCCCGCAATCTCGGCCTGATCACCGGCGCTTCGCTGATGGGCGCGCTCTTTGCCCATGTCGTCGGCGGCGACACCGCGGCCGCCACACCCGAGATGGTGACGGACGGCATGCGCTTCGCCTTCCGCATCGCGGCGGCTATGGCGGCGGCCGCCTTCCTCATCTCCCTCACCACACTTGTCCGGCGTCGGCATCGCGCCTGATCCGGCAGCCAGGGAACACGCACATGCAAAATCATCTTTCACCGACATCGGGCGCCGAGCGCCAGATCCCGCCCGAACGCCGCCTGCGCGTGGCCGAGGTGCGCAAGACAACGCCCATCACGCCACACATGCGGCGCGTCACCCTCGCGTCGACGGCATTGATGAATTTCCCCGTCCGCCGCCCGGCGCAGTGGGTCAAGCTCTTCGTCCCAACAACTGAGAACGAGAAGCCGAGCGGGCGCGCCTATACCATCCGCCACTTCCGCGAAAGCCCGTGCGAGATGGATATCGACTTCGTTCTTCACGGTGACGGGCCGTGCTCGACCTGGGCTCAGTCCGCCAAGCCTGGGGATGTCGTCCAGATAGCCGGTCCGCGGTCCGGCTTCCGGATTGACCCACGGGTCACGCATCTGCTGATCGGTGGCGACGAGACTGCACTGCCCGCCATCGGTGCGATCCTCGAAGCTCTGCCGGCCGGGCTTGCCGTCGAGGCATTCGTCGAAATCCCCGAGGACGCCGACGCCCAGATCATCCACTCGAAAGCCGATGTCGAGGTGGCCTGGCTTCCCCGAAACGGCCGTGACGCGGGGACCGCGACCGATCTTTCCGCAGCGATGATGATGGCGGACCTGCCGGACGAGAACAGCGAGGTATGGTTCGCGGCCGAAGCCTCGGTCGTCCGAACCGTCCGCCGCCACTTCCAACTCGACCGCACCATGCCGCGCAACCGCCTCACGATGTCCGGCTATTGGAAGAAGGGTGAGACGGATTTCCGCGACAGCGACGGAGACCAATGACCGTTCATGGGCGGCGAAGAGGCACTGTCGCCCGGCCGATCGTCGTCGATGTCGCGATGAGGCTATGGCGAGCCATGGTGTGAAATGGCCGGCATTGGGAAATGGCCGGCATTTGGCGCACCCGACACGATTCGAACGTGTGACCTTTGCCTTCGGAGGGCAACGCTCTATCCAGCTGAGCTACGGGTGCAGTGCTCGCTCGTTTAGCCGATTGGGGCGGGGCGGGCAACCGGTTCTCGGCACATTGCGTTCTAAGCCGTTTTGCGTCGGGAAGGGGCCGGAACCGCCGCCGCCTCCCGGCCGAGGCTTGCGAACTCGGCGAGCACCCTTTCGGCGCAGATGACGCGGTTGCGGCCGAGGCGTTTGGCCACATAGAGCGCCTCGTCGGCCGCGCCCAGCAGCCGGTCGGGGCCGCCGTCGACCGCACCGGGAATGTGGCTGGCGACGCCGACGCTGAGGGTGACGTGGTCGCCGGCGCCCGCGGCGCCATGGGCGATCCGCAAGGCCAAGACGGCGCCGCGGATCTCCTCGGCGACGACGCAGGCGCTGTCGCAATCCAGATCGGGCAGGATCAGCGCGAACTCCTCGCCGCCGTAGCGGCTGGCGAGATCGAGCGGGCGCACGGCGTGCCGGCTGACGACGGAGGCGACCGCGCGCAGGCATTCGTCGCCGATCTGGTGGCCGTGGTGGTCGTTGAACAGCTTGAAATGGTCGACGTCGACGAACAGCAGCGCCAGCGGCTTCTGCGTGCGATGGGCGCGGGCCCACTCGCTCATCAGCATCTGGTCGAACGATCGGCGGTTCGACAGGCCGGTCAGACCGTCCTTGGTGGCGAGCTCCTTGAGCGCCATCTCGGCGCGCTTCTGGTCGGTGAGGTCGCGCAGCGTCTCCACCACCGCGATCAGATGTCCGGCCTCATCATGGATGGGGCCGGCGTCGATGGCGAGATAGAGCTGGTTGCCGAGCTTGGGCATCGTGCACCAGTTCTCCGCGGAAAAGCCGAGCCCGTTATGACCCCGCGCGGCATATTCCGAATAGAATTCCGGCAGCTGCTCGGGACGATCGAGCGCGACGAGGTCGGCAAGGCAGGGGCGCCTGGTCTCATAGAAGCCCTGCCAGTGCCTGTTGGTGCCGATCACCTCGGAGGCGGCAAGGCCGGTCAGCCGCTCGCAGGCCCTGTTCCAGATCACGACGCGCCGCTTGGGGTCGATCACGAAGGTCGGCACCACCAGATGCTGCATCAGCCGCACGGCATAGGAGTCCGCGACGTCGACGGACTTGGTCGATCTCTGGCCTGGGGTCTTGGTCGAGGTCTTGGTCAAGGTCTTGGTCAAGGTCTTGGCCGAGGTCTTTCCTGACGGCTTCACCGGCTTTGCCATCACGCCACCGCCGCCACCGGCAAGATTCCGGGCAAGCCGTCGCCAGCGCCGAACAGCTTTCGCACCTCAATGGCGGGCTTCGGCGCGCTGAACAGATAGCCCTGCATCTGCGTGCAGCCGAGTGCGCGCAGCATCTCGCGCTGCGCTTCGGTTTCGACGCCCTCGGCGACCGTGGTCATGCTGCTGGCGGCCGCGATGTTGACCACCGCCTGCACGATCACGGGCGCGCCGCTGCTCTCGGCGATGTCGGCGACGAAGCAGCGGTCGATCTTGATCTTGTCGAACGGGAATCGCTTGAGATAGCTGAGCGAGGAATAGCCGGTGCCGAAATCGTCGAGCGCGATACGCACGCCGATCGAGCGGAGCTGGTGCAGGATCGAGAGTGCGGCCTCGTCGTCGCGGATCAGCACGGCCTCGGTGATCTCGAGCTCGAGCCGGCGCGGATCCAGTCCGGAGGCGGCGAGCGCCCCCGCGATCCGCAGCGCCAGCGTGTCGCATTTGAGCTGTACCGGCGAGACGTTGACCGCGACGCGGATATGCGTCGGCCAGGTTGCGGCCTCGTTGCAGGCCATGCGCAGCACCCAGTCGCCAAGCTCGGTGATCAGGCCGGTGTCCTCGGCGACCGGAATGAACTCCGCGGGCGAGACCATGCCGCGCTCGGGGTGGCGCCAGCGCAGCAGTGCCTCGCAACCGGTGACGACGTTGGTGTGCAGGTCGACCAGCGGCTGATAGTGGATCTCGAAGCCGCCATTCACCAGCGCCTGCCGCAGATCCTGCTCCATGCTCAGGCGCGCCCGCGCGCTCGCATCCATCTCCGGCTCGAAGAAGCGGTGGGTGCGGCGCCCTTCGGCCTTGGCGCCGTACATCGCGAGGTCGGCGTTCTTGACGAGCTGGTCGAGATCGGTGCCGTCCTGCGGCGCCAGCGCGATGCCGATGCTCGCATCGGTGGAGAGCTGATGACCGAGACAATGATAGGGCTGTCGGATCGCCTGGTAGATCCGGGTCACGAACGACAGCACCTCGGCAGAGGACTGGATGCCGGTCTGGATCACCGCGAATTCGTCGCCGCCCAGGCGCGCGATCAGGTCGCCCTCCTTGAGGCAGCCGCGCAGGCGGCTTGCGATCGCCTTCAAGAGCTCGTCGCCGACGTGATGACCGAGCGAATCGTTGATGCCCTTGAATTCGTCGACGTCGATGTAGAGCAGCGCAAACTGATCCCCGCCGGCGACCTTCGCCAGCTCGCGCTCGATCTGCTCGCGGAACAGCGTGCGGTTCGGCAGGTCGGTGAGCGCATCGTAATGCGCCATATGCGCGATCTTGTCGTCGGCCCGGCGTCGTTCGGTGACGTCGTCGATGACGTGAATGAGATAGCGCGGCTCGCCGGCGTCGTCGCGGATGCCGATCCGCGTCGACGTGATGTAGCGCAGCCCCATGCCCGGCATCTGCCAGGCGTGCTCGTCCTTGAACAGTCCCTTGGCCGATTGCAGCGCGCTGCTGTCGTCCGCGGTGATGTGGGCAGCGTGCGCCTCGGGGAAAATGTCGAAAGCGGTCTTGCCCATGACCTCCTGGCGCGACCGGCCGAACAGCTGTTCGGCGACGCCGTTCAGCAGGAGGTATTGCCGCGTGCGGGCATCTTTCACCGTGATCTGCGACGGGATATGGTCGATGATCTCACGCAGGAAGGTGTGGTTGCGGTCGCGCTCCTGCTCGAGACTGCGCCGCTCCGTGATGTCCTCGATCGTGGCGACCCAGCCGCCTTGTGCGAGCGGCGTGTTGATGACCTGGAAGGCGCGGCCGTTGGCGAGCTGATGCGTGCGCGTGGAGACCGTGCCTTCGGCCACGACCCTCATGACGTCGGCGCAAAACGCCTCGACGTCGCCGTCGAACGCATCGCGCTCCTTGCGATGGTACATCGCCTCGCGGATGTGGCAGCCGGGCTTGATGACGTCGTGGGAGAGGCCGAACATGTCGGCGTAGCGGCGGTTGCAGGTGACGATGGTGCCGTTCGCATCGTAGAGGATCAGTCCCTGCGACATGTTGTTCAGGGCGGTGTCGAGCCGCAGCCGCTCCGCCTCCAGCCGTTGCTGCGCCTCATGGTTCTGCCGGCCGATCTGGCGGATGATCAGGTAGAGGATCAGCGCGATGACGGCTGCCGAAAGCGCGGCGGTCGTCACCATGAAGCCGGTCTGCTGGCGCCAGTCGGCCAGCGCCGCGGCCGTGGTGTTGGTGGCGACGATGACGAGCGGGAAGTGCGTCAGCGACGCGGCCGAGCCGAGCCGTTCTTCGCCGTCGATCGGGCTCCTGACGCGAAGCGCCTGCTGGCCGCCCTCGGTCAGCACCTTCTGCATCAGCGGCGCATCCTTGAAGCTCCGGCCGATCAGCTCTTCGCGGTGCGGATAGCGGGCCAGCATCTTGCCCTCGCGATCAAACAGCGAGATCGCCGTGCCCTCGGCGAGCGCGACGGAGGCGAAGTAGTGTTGATAGCTGTCCGGATCGATCCGGCGGACCATCGCGCCGAGGAAGGTGCCGTCCGCGCCGTTCAGGCGGCGCGCGACGATCGTGGTCCATTTGTTGATGATGAAGCTGCGGACGGATTCCAGCAGCACCGGCTCGGACCGCGGATCGGTCTTGAATGTCTGAAAGTAGGCTCGGGACGAAACGTTGATCTTGGGCAGCGGCTGGGCCCGCGACCAGTTGATCAACTCACCGTCGGCATCGTAGAGCGCGATATCGCCGAGATAGGACACGGAGCTGATCTTGCTGCGCAGCATCTGGTTCGCCGCAGATCCGGACATCCGCTCGCGGAACATTGCCGGCGAGGTGATCTCCGTCAGGCTCATCTGTCCGATCAGGTCGGCGGCGACAGCGTCGGAATCCTCGAATTGCTGATCGAAGTGCCGCGCGATCAGCTGCACGGTGTTCTCCAGCTCACGTTCGCGATTGGCCAGCGTGCGTTCGCGAAACTCGCCGACGGCCATGGCGGTCACGCCGAAGATGCCGGCGACCAGAAACACGCCACACAGGGTCAACCACAGGACGGGGCCACGCCGCGTCAAAGCCTCCCAGCCGTTCCTTGCGGCTCGAGACAATCCGGTTGCCACCGTGGAAAAAACCTGGCGCATTCCCCCTCCCTGGAGGAACACGAATACACCGCACAAATGGCCTAAACCTTAGGAAAGCCAGTTACCTAAGCATTAATCGGGTTGCGTGGCTGCGCCCCTATTCAGCGGGGCGGGAATCACGTCGCGGTTGCAGGGCGTGCACCGTCAACGCTGCGTTGCATCATGAATCGTGTGTTAATGCGAGCCGCCGCCCTTGTCGCCGGCCGGATTCCGCAGCCGCCCCACCACGCCCGTCGGAAAGAAATAGACACTGGCGATGAACAGCAGGCCAAGCCAAAGCAGCCAGCGGTCTGGGTGCAGCAATCCCGGCAGCAATGGCAGGCCGGCTTCCGAGGCAGCCTTGGACGCGACGCCCATCAACGACTGCAAATAGTTCTGGGCGAGGATGAAGATGCTGGCGCCGATGATCGCGCCATAGATCGTGCCCATGCCACCGATCACGACCATCAGCAGGATGTCCAGCATGATCGAGAAGCTGAGCGAGGTATCGGGGCCGGCATAGCGCAGCCACAGCGCGTTCAAAATGCCGGCGCCGGCGGCCACCAGCGCGGCGAGGCAGTTGGCGTAGGTGAGATGAAACACCGTGCGGAAGCCAAGCGCCTCGGCGCGAAAGCGGTTCTCGCGGATGGCCTGCAGCACGCGCCCGAACGGCGAGTTCACGACGCGGAGCAAGGCGAGGATCATCAAGGCCGAGACGGCGAACACCAGATAGAAGGTCAGGATGCGGCCGTTGATCTCGAAGCCGAAGAGGCTCTTCGAGATCAGCACCGTGCCGGGGCGAAGCAGCTCCGGCAGCTGAAAGCTTCGTCCGTCCTCGCCGCCGGTCAGCCAGGACAATTGCGAGGCCAGGACCTGGAAGGCGGAGGCGACCGCGAGCGTGATCATGGCGAAGAAGATCGCCGCAACGCGCAGCGAGAACAGGCCGATGGCAAGCGCGAGCAGGGCTGCGAGCGGCAGGCCGACAACGATGCCGGTGGCGACCGCAGCCCAGTTCGGGCCCATGCCGTACAGCGCGATTGCGATCGCGTAACTGCCGATGCCGTAGAACATGGTATGGGCGAACGACACCGAGCCGGTATAGCCGAGCAGCAGATCGTAGGAGGCGACCAGTGCGGCGAAGACGCAGATCTTGGCCGCGACGTTCAGCGCCTTCGCTCCCGGAAACAGGAACGGCGTCGCCGCCAGCGCCAGGATGATGACGACGAGAACGAGCGTGAGGACGCGGCTACGCGGCGGATCGCCTGAGAGGATCATCATCGGCTGGTCACCGCATAGAGGCCGCGCGGCCGCCACATCAGAATGGCGACCATCAGCAGGATGTTGGACACGAGGGCGAGTTTCGGCACCAGGAAGCCGCCGTAGTTGGCGACCATGGCCACGAGGATCGCGCCGATGAAGCAGCCGCCGATCGACCCCAGACCACCAATGATGACGACGATGAAGATCAGCACGGTGAGGTCGTCGCTCATGGAGGCGTGGACCTGCTCGCGATAGAGCGCCCACATCACGCCGCCGAGGCCGGCCAGCGCCGATCCCGTCATGAAGACGCCGAGGAACAGGCGGCGGATGCGGTAGCCGAGCGCCTCGACCATCTCGCGGTTCTCGACGCCGGCGCGGATCAGGAGCCCGAGCTTGGTGCGATTCAGCACGAGCTGGATCGCGATGAAGACGGCAAGGCCGATCAGCATCGCCAGCACGCGGTACTTGGCGATCGCGACGTCACCGAGAATGAAGGAGCCGCGCAGCGAGGCCGGCAGCGGCATCGGGATGATCTGCGGCCCCCACAGCGCATACATCGTCTGCTCGGCGACGATCAGGCCGCCTGTCGTCATCAGGATCTGCTTCAGGTGCTGGCCGTAGACCGGCAGGATCAGCACGCGCTCGACGACGAGGCCGAGCGCGCCCGACACCGCCATCGACAGCAGCGCGGCCGGCGCCAGCACCGCAAGGTTCATCCAGAGCGAATCGGCCTGAATGGAGGCCGCGAACGGCGCCAGCACCAGGGTCGCGACATAGGCGCCGACGGCGATGAAGGCGCCGTGGCCGAAATTGAGCACGTCCATCAGGCCGAACACCAGCGTCAGGCCCGAGGCCATGATGAAGATCATCATGCCCATCGCAAGGCTCGCGGCGGTCAGCGTCAGCCAGGAGGAGGTCGAGCCGATCAGCGGGATCATCAGCAGCGCGAGCGCCACCGGCAGCAGGATCGGCGCGAGATCGCGCTTCGGCTTCGGCAGCGGATCGGTTGCGGCAAGGTCAGTCACTGGGGTGCCTCCAGGCTCAGGCCGAGCAGCCGCTCCTGCAGCGGCACGTCGGCGGCCAGCGCCGCCATCTCGCCGCGGTGGACGATGGTGCCGTTGTCCATCACCAGCACCTTGTCGCCGAGCTCGCGGGCGGCGAAGAAATTCTGTTCGACCAGAAGGATCGTCGCGCCCTTGCGCTTGATCTCCTTCAGGCACTCGATCAGCGCCATCACGATGGCCGGCGCCAGGCCCTTGGTCGGCTCGTCGATCAGGAGCAGCTTGCGCGGCTCGATGATGGCGCGCGCGATCGAGAGCATCTGTTTCTGTCCACCTGAAAGGCTGCCCGCGCGCGACAGCCAGAAGCGGCGCAGCGCCGGGAAGAAGCCGAAAATCCATTCCAGCTGCTTGTCGTCCATCGCAGCATCTCGCGCCGCCAGCACGAGGTTCTCCTTCACCGTGAGATCGGAGAACACCGCCATGCTCTCCGGCACATAGCCGACCCCGAGCCGGGCGATGTCGGGCGTCGCGCGGCTCTCGATACGCATCCCGGCGAGGCTGATCTCACCGCTTGAAGCCTGCCACAGGCCCATGACGGTGCGCAGCGTCGTGGTCTTGCCGGCGCCGTTGCGGCCGAGCAGCATCGTGACCTGTCCTTGGGGGACGGCGAGGTCGATGCCCTGGAGGATGTGGTAGCGGCCGATATGGGTGTGCACGCCGGAGAGTTTCAAGAGATCGGTCATGCGGCGCTCTCTGCAGCAGTCTTGGGAGCAACGCCGAGATAGGCCTCCTGCACGATCGGCGAGGCGATCACCTCGGCCGGGGGGCCGTCGGCGACGAGCTGGCCGTTATGCAGCACGATGATGCGGTCGGCGAGCGAGCGCACCACGTCCATCTTGTGCTCGACCAGCAGGATGATCTTGCTCTTGTCCTGCTTGAGCTGTGCGATCAGGTTGAGCACGACCGGCACCTCGTCGATGCTCATGCCCGCGGTCGGCTCGTCGAACATGAAGACCTTCGGCTCGAGCGCGATCATCAGGGCCACCTCGAGCTTGCGCTGGTCGCCATGCGACAGCGCGGTAGCCGCGACGCCGCGGCGGCTGCCGAGCGCGACCTGGTCGAGGATGGCATCGGCGCGCGCGATCAGGTCGCGGCGCACCATCCAGGGTCGCAGCATGTCGTAATGGGTGCCGTTCGCCGCCTGCACCGCAAGCCGGACGTTCTCCTCCACGCTGAGGTTTGGAAAGAGATTTGTCAGCTGGAACGCGCGTCCGAGGCCCGCGCGGGTCCGCATCGGCGCGGACTGCTGGGTGATGTCGGTGCCGTCGAACAGGATGCTGCCGCTGGATGCGCGCAGCTGGCCCGAGATCAAATTGAAATAGGTGGTCTTGCCGGCGCCGTTCGGCCCGACGATCGCGGTGAGCTCGCCCGGGCGGAACGTGCAGGTCACGCTGTTGACCGCCACATGGCCACCGAAGCGGATGGTGAGGTCGCGGGTTTCGAGGGAGAACGTCATTGAGAATCTACAAATGATGAAACCGAATATATCCGCAGGTCACGCTGCGCTCCCTCCCCCGCTTGCGGGGGAGGGGTGGAGGGTCCACTGGCGAGACCCCCAAAGAGGTGAAGCAAGACGGCTTACCGCTTGTTGCGAACGGGAACGTCCATGTCTTCGATCTTCAGCTCGCGCACCGGCTCGAGGATGGCCCAGGCGACATTCGGATCGACCTTGACCTTGAAGGCGTACATGCTCTGCAGCGCCTGATGGTCTTCTTTGCGGAACACCATCTTGCCCTTCGGCGTGTCGAACTCCAGGCCCTCCATCGCCGTGATCAGCTTCTCGGAGTCGGTCGACTTGGCCTTGGTGACGGCGGCGACGACGGACATCGCGGCAGCAAAGCCGCCCGCGGTGAAGAAGTCCGGCGGCGCATTGAAGCGCTTCTGGTGCTCGGCGACCAGCCAGTCGTTCACAGGGTTCTTCGGGATGTCGTAGTAGTAATAGGTCGCGCCTTCCATGCCCGGCAGGCCCTTATAGGCAGCCAGCGCCGGCAGGATGTTTCCGCCGGTGGACAGCTCGATGCCGTAGCGCTTCGGGTCCATGTCCTGGAGCTTCGCCAGCGGATTGCCGGCGCCGGCCCAGATCACCCAGATCACCTTGCGGCCCGGCTTGTCCTTCAGCGCATCGAACAGGCGCTGGCCGACCGCGGTGAAGTCGGTGGTGCTGGTCGGAGCATATTCTTCCGCGGCCAGCGTCGCGCCGGTCTTGGCGAGCGCCTCCTTGAAGGCGGCGACGCCGTCGCGGCCGAACGCATAATCCTGCGCCAGGGTTGCGACGGTGACGCCCTGCTTGCCGATCGCGACCGCGTTCGAGATCGCGTCCTGCGACGAGTTGCGCGCGGTGCGGAAGATGTAGCGATTCCACTTCTCGCCGGTAATCTGGTCCGCGACCGCGGGCTCGACGATCAGGATCTTTTTGTTCTCCTCGGCGACAGGGAGAATGGCGAGCGCGGCGGCCGACGAGGTCGTGCCGATGGCGATGTCGGCCTTGTCGTCCTGATAGGCCTCGGCGAGCGCGGCCTTGGCGAGATCCGGCTTGCCCTGATCGTCCTTGGTGATGATGACGATCTTGCGACCGTCGAGCGTCATCGTGCCCTTGGTGGCGTATTCAAAGCCCATTTTCAGGCCAGTCTCGGTCTGCTTGGCGTAGGCTTCGAGCGGGCCGGTCTTGCCGTAGATCAGCGCGATCTTGAGATCGTCGGCCTGCGCGGAGGCGCCCGCGCCGAGCGCGAGAATGGTTGTTGTTATGATGAGTGATCGACGCACGATGGTCCCTCCTGATTCAACGTTTCTCGACGACAGCGATTTGCACAAGCTCACGAACATTGCAATCGAACCTTCCGGCCGACCGCGTCGGCCTTTATAGCCTGCATCATTTTTGGGCCCGCCGCGCCTCGCCGGCTCCCTCGGCCTGACGCCGGTCCGACTGCGCCTCGTCGGCGCTTTCGAAAATATGCGGCGCGACGCCGCGCTTCTCCAGGGCTTCGCCGAGCTTGATGCGCAGGAAGCCCGACGTGGTGTAGCGCGACACGCCGGAGTAGAAGCGATCGACCAGGCTACGCACCATGGCCGAATAATCGTCCATCAGCTCCGGCAGGATGGAAAAATTGTCATAATTGACGATGGCGTAGACCCGGCGTCCGAGCGGCGCGAGCTTGGCCTCGACGATCGCTGCGATGGTGTCGATCTCGGCCTTGCTGTGCAGCGGATAGCGCTCGAGATTGACGAAGAACAGGTTCTGCTGCTCGTCCAGCGTGAAGCGCTGGTCGAGCGGGATGGTGAGCAGGCGCTCGCGCAGATCCATCAGGCCCTCGCGGAAGATGCGATCGTCCATAGCTGCGGGATCGTGCGGGATCAGCGGCTTGAAATCCATCAAGCGCAGAATGTCGCGCTCGATGTCGATGCCGGGTGCGATCTCGGTGAGCTCGAGCCCGTCGGGCCTGAGCTCGAACACGCATCGCTCGGTAACGTACAGCGCGCGCTGCCTGCGCGCGGCGGCGAACGGGCCGCTGAAGGTGACGTGCTCGACGTGATCCACGAACTTGCGCGACTTGGCCTCGTCGAGAATGACGAGCTTGCCGTCGTTCACTGCAATGCGTTGCTTGCCCGCGCCGAAGGTGCCGACGAAGATGACTTCCTTGGCGTTCTGGCTGATGTTGATGAAGCCGCCGGCGCCCGCGAGCTTCGGTCCGAACTTGCTGACATTGAGGTTGCCGGCGCGATCGACCTGGGCGAGCCCGAGAAAGGCCGAATCGAGGCCGCCGCCGTCGTAGAAGTCGAACTGATAGGGCTGGTCGATCACGGCCTGCGTGTTGATCGCCGCGCCGAAATCGATGCCGCTCGCGGGAATGCCGCCGATCACGCCGGGCTCCGCCGTCAGCGTGATGAGATCGATGATCCGCTCTTCATTGGCGACCGAGGCGATCCCCTCTGGCATGCCGATGCCGAGATTGACGACGCTGTTGGCCTTGAGCTCGAGCGCGGCGCGCCGTGCGATGATCTTGCGCTCGCTGATAGGCATGACCGGCAGGGAAGCTGCGCGGACGCGGATCTCGCTGGAGAAGGCGGGATTGTATGGCGTGCCAAAAGTCTGCCAGTGGTTCTCGGGCTTTGCCACCACGACGCAGTCGACGAGGATGCCGGGAATTTTCACCTGGCGCGGGTTGAGGCTGCCGGCTTCGGCCACGCGCTCGACCTGGGCGATGACGATGCCGCCGGAATTATGCGCTGCCATCGCGATGGCGAGCGCTTCCAGCGTCAGCGCCTCCTTCTCCATGGTGAGGTTGCCGTCGGGATCGCCCGTGGTGGCGCGGATGATTCCGACATTGATGGGAAAGGTCTTGTAGAGCAGGCACTCCTCGCCGCTGATCGTGATCAGCTCCACGAGGTCCTCGGTGGTGCGGGCGTTCAGCTTGCCGCCGCCGTGCCTGGGGTCGACGAAGGTGCCCATGCCGACGCGGGTGACATGGCCGGGCCGGTGCGCGGCGATGTCGCGGAACAGATGCGTGATGACGCCCTGCGGCAGGTTGTAGGCCTCGATCTGGCCCGCGATCGCGAGCTGCTGCAATTTCGGCGCAAGCCCCCAATGTCCCCCGATCACGCGCCGGACCAGGCCTTCATGCGCGAAATGGTTGAGGCCGCGATTCTTGCCGTCGCCCTGGCCCGCCGCGTAGACCAGCGTCAGGTTGCGCGGCTTTCCTTGCGTATAGGGCGCGTCGCCCTCATGGGAGAGGTAAAGCTCCTCCAGCGCGACCGCGATCTCCTCGGCAAAGCCGATGCCGACGAAGCCGCCGGTCGCCACGGTATCGCCGTCGCGGATCAGCATGACCGCCTCGGTCGCCGTGACGACCTTGCCTTTTTCGGAATTGCGCAAGTAGGGCAGAGCTGGATGATGGCTCACGGCGTTCCTCCCGATCCCCTGGACCGCATGCCGTTGTTGCTTGATCCTATCGCGAGGAGCAGCCGTGGAACAGCTTGCTCCTCGCGACGGACGACATGATCAGGACGTTCAGCCCTGAACTATCTTGCGTGTTTCGGTGGCGAAATAGACCGAGACGATTGTGATGAGCGCGAGCGCGATCATGTAGAGCGAGATCGGCCACGTCGCCGGCGCGTAGGCCGTCATCAATCCCGTCGCAATCAGCGGCGACAGCGCGCCGGCGAAGATCGAGGCGAGGTTGTAGCCGAGCGAGACGCCGCTATAGCGCACCTTGGTGCCGAACAGCTCCGACAGGAAGCTCGCCTGCGGCCCGTACATCGCGGCGTGACCGATGGCGAGGCCGAGCACGATCGCGATCCAGGCATATTGCGGGTTCTTGGTGGCCAGCAGCATGAACAGCGGGAACGACATCAGTGCCGAGAACACCGCGCCGAAGATGTAGATCGGCCGGCGCCCCAGCCGGTCGGAGAGTGCGCCGAAGGCCGGGATGGTGAAGGTCTCGATCGCGGCGCCGATCAAGACGCCGTTGAGCATGTCCTGCTTGTTCATGCCGAGCGATTGCGTGGCGTAGGCGAGCACGAAGGTGGCATAGATGTAGAAGAAGCCGTTCTCGGCGAAGCGCGCGCCCATCGCCAGCAGGATGTTCTTGGGATACATGCGGATCGCCTCGACGATCGGCATCTTCACGTCCTGCTTGGTGTCCTTGACCTTCTGGAACTCCGGCGATTCCGCGATGGTGAAGCGGATCCAGAGGCCGACCAGCACCAGCGCGATCGAGAACAGGAACGGGATGCGCCAGCCCCAGGCATAGAGCTGCGCGTCGGTCAGCATTGCCGAGACCACTGAGAATACCAGCGTGCCGAGCACGAGGCCAAGCGGCGCGCCGAGCTGTGGCCAGCTGCCGTAAAAGCCCTTCTTGTCCGCGGGCGCATGCTCGACGGCCATCAGCACTGCGCCGCCCCATTCGCCGCCAAGGCCAAAGCCCTGGATCAGCCGGCAGGTCACGAGCAGGACCGCAGCCCAGATGCCGGCGGTCTCGTAAGTCGGCAGGAAGCCGATCGCGGCCGTCGCCGCGCCCATGATCAGCAGCGTCAGATACAGCATGGTCTTGCGGCCGATCTTGTCGCCGTAATGCCCGAACACGACGCCGCCGAGCGGGCGCGCGATGAAGCCGAGCGCGTAGGTCGCGAACGCCAGCAGCGTTCCCATCATCGGGTCGAAGGTCGGAAAGAACAGCTTGTTGAAGATCAGTGCGGCAGCGGTGCCGTAGAGGAAGAAGTCGTACCACTCGATGGCCGTGCCGATCAGGCTCGCGGTGGCGACCGTGACGTGCGAGGGCTGTCTCGCCTGAAGCTGATGGACCGAGATCGCTTCACTCATCCTGCGTCCTCCCTGGTTTGAGAATGCGCATGTGCAGCATGCGTCATTGTGCAAAGCGAAGAGCAAGGTCCGCGCCAGATGCGGAGGGTTTGCGCAAATCGGCTGAAAACACGGCAATTCCCGCCGCCACGGACGAACGAGCGGCGCTGCGCCGTGTCCGGAATCCGAGACTCCGGACACGTTCGTGTCTCGAAACTCAGACGGAGGCCGGCCCTGTGGCGAGGCCGAACTTGGCGAGCTTCTTGTAGAAGGTCGCGCGCGAGATCCGCAGCATTTTGGCGGCCTCGGTGATCTGGCCGTTGCTGGCGGCGAGCGCCTGCTCGAGCGTGTGCTTCTCGAATTCCGCTTCGGCCTCGGCATAGGGCACGACTGCCGCGACCGGCCGCTCGGATGCAGCGGGCCTGAGCTCCGTGCCCAGGGGGAGGATGCGCGCGACATCCTCGCCGGTCAGCCGGCCGGAATCGCTGAGGATCAGCGCCCGCTCCAGGATGTTGCGGAGCTCGCGAACGTTGCCCGGCCAGTCGTAGCGCGCGAGGGCGGCGAGCGCGCTCGGGGTGATCTTCGCCTTGACGTAGTCGCCGGAGGCGCTGATGTCCTCGAGCAGCCGGGCGCAGATCTCGGGGAGATCGTCGAGGCAGTCGCGCAAGGGAGGCAACTCGATCGAGAGCACGTTCAGGCGATAATAGAGGTCGGGCCGGAACGCGCCGTCGCTGACGCGCTTGCGCAAATCCACATTGGTCGCCGCGACCACGCGCACGTCGATCTTGGAAATCTTGTCCGAGCCGAGCGGCTCGATCTCGCGCTCCTGCAGCACGCGCAGCAGCTTGGCCTGCAATTGCAGCGGCATCTCGCCGATCTCGTCGAGGAACAGCGTGCCGCCGTCGGCGACGCGGAACTTGCCCTCGCGTCCCTTGCGGTCGGCGCCGGTGTAGGCGCCGGGCGCGGTGCCGAAGAACTCCGATTCGATCAGCGTGTCCGGGATGGCCGCGACATTGACGCTGACGAACGGCTTGTCCGCGCGCGAGGAGGCGTTGTGAATGGCCTGCGCCAGCATCTCCTTGCCCGTTCCGGTCTCGCCGGTGAGCAGCACGGTGACGCTCTGCCGCGCGGCGCGGCTTGCGAGCGCCTTGGCCTGGGCGATGCCGGGCGTCGTGCCGACGAAGTCGGCGAAGGTGAAGCGCGCGGCGCGGGCGTTGGACAATTGCCGCCGCGCCAGCCGCAGATCGCTCTCGAGCTGGGCGACACGGGCGAGCAGCGGCTTCAGGCTTTCGAGGTGGTCATAGAGCACGAAGCCGATCGCGCCGATCACCGTCCCGTTCTCGTCCTCGATCGGCATGCGCGTGACGACGAGCTGCTCGCCGCCGAGCTCCATGATGTCGAGCAGGATTGGCTCGCCGGTTTCGACAACCTTCCGCATCAGGCTGTTCGGAATGATCTCCTCGATCGGCCGGCCCATCGCCTCGCTGATGCGCTTGAGGCCGAGCGCGGCGAGATATTTTTCGTTGACGTAGACGACCCGCCCGCCGCGGTCGATCGCGATCGCGCCCTCGCACAGCTTTTCCAGCCGCTCGAACAGCGTCTCCATCGCGCGCGCACGGAGGTAGGCGGGGTCGCTGATCGAGGGAGAGGCGGACATGACATATCCCGGCGGAAGTCCGCTTGTGTATTACCAAAAGGCCAGCAATTTCAAAGGGGGAAATGGGGGCCTTGAGGTGCCGCCCCATCTCCACTGTCATGCCCCGGCTTGACCGGGGCATCCAGTACGCCGCGGCCTCTCGGTTCAATAACGACTGTCTCTGGAATACTGGGTCGCCCGGTCAAGGCGGGCGACGACAGCGAGACTGGAGCGCCGCTTGCGTCCTACCGCCGATAGCCGCTCGCCCGCGAATAGCCCTGGCGGTTCTGCTGGTGCGGGCGGCTTGCAACGGCCGCGCGCGATTCGCTGGACGCCGGCGTTCCCAGCTTCAGCTCCTCCAGGAAGATCGGGCGGGAGAAGTAGTAGCCCTGCGCGTAGCGGATCTTGGTCGCGGCCTGGAGATAAGCGAGCTCTTCGTAGGATTCGAGGCCTTCGGCGATCACGGTCATGCCGAGCGCTTCGCTCAAGGATTCGATCGCGCGCAAGATGCCCTGGCTGCGCGGGCGCTTATGGATGTCGGTGATGAAGGAACGATCGATCTTGATCTCGTCCGCCGTGATGTCGGCGAGCGCCGACAGCGAGGAATAGCCGGTGCCGAAATCGTCGATCGAGATGCCGACGCCGAGCTTGCGAAACATCGGCAGGATCTCGGCCTGGAAATGATTCTTGGCGACGAAGGCGTCTTCCGTCACCTCGATCATGAAGCGTTGGGGAAAGCCGGTCTCTTCCAGCGCCCGCGCGAAGCTGCGCATGAATTCGGGATTGCCGGCCTGCTTGGCGGCGACGTTGATGCTGATGGTCGCTTCCGGGCCGAACGTCTCGTTGATCAGGTCGATCGATTTGACGATCTCCGCGAGCACGAGGTGAGTGAGCTCGTCGATCAGGCCGAGCTCGCCGGCGAGATTGATGAACGAGCCGGGCGCCTGGATCACGCCTTCGTCGTCGCGCAGGCGTACCAAGGCCTCGATGCCCTTCACGGCCTGCGTGCGGATGTCGACCTTGGACTGGAAGGCGCAGCAGAAGCGCTTCTCCAGGATGGCGAGCCGCAGCGACTGCTCGATCTTCATCCGCGCCAGCGCCTCGCGCTCCATGCTGGAGTCGAAGAAGACGGCCGATCCCTTGCCGTCGTTCTTGACGCGATACATCGCGATGTCGGCATTCTGGCGCAGCGTCTCGAAGCTTCGGCCGTGATCGGGATAGAGGCTGATGCCGACGGAGGTGGAGGCGAACACTTCCGAATTGTCGATGAAGAACGGCGCCGTCAGCCGCTCCAGCGTCGACTGCATGAATTCGGCGACCTCCTCCTGGCTCTGGATCGGGGAGAGCAGCAGCAGGAATTCGTCGCCGGAGATGCGCGACAGCATGTCCGAATCTCGCAAGTCGCGTCCGAGCCGCTTCGACAGCTCGACCAGCAGCGCGTCGCCGACGGCGTGGCCATAATAGTCGTTGATGTGCTTGAAATTGTCGACGTCGAGGAAAGCCAGCGCGAAACGCTCGCTGCCGCTTCTGTCAGATAGCAGGCCGTTGACGCGATGTTCGATTACGCGCCGCGAGGGCAGCCCGGTCAGCTCGTCGAAATAGGCCGAGCGGAACAGCTGGTCCTCGAAATTCTTCTGCTCGGTGATGTCGGAGGATGCCGAGATCAGGAGCTCGCGTCCGGCGAGGCGGACGGGACGATGGGTGGTGAGAAGCACTTGTCGGGCGCCGCTGCCATGAAGCGCCTCCTCGGTGACGACGGGCTGGCCGGCACTCAGAGCCTGACGGCAGGCTTCGCGGCGCGGCGAAAGATCGGGTGAGGGACGGCTGCCGTCCATGCCGAGCTGCGCGGCCGCGGCGTCGTTAACCAGCAGAAGCTCGCCATCTGCATCCTGCACGGTCAGGCCGGCCGGCAGCATTCTAACGATTTCCTTGAGAAATCCGAGTTCGGCTTCACTCGCGCCGGAATATTTGTTGTCGTTCATAGAAGTCATGAATCTTGTTGTTTCAGCGCGTTTTGCAATGAGCACAATCTTGCGTGGTTCCCTCTTAAGTTTGGTTAAGGGCTCCGGAGAAATACGGGGGTGTTTTGGGGGAAACTTGCGACGATGTGAGGTGCGCCGACGATCGTCATTAACAGAGCGTCAACGGCGCGTGCGAAACGGCGGGCAGCCCGCGGGTTGCGCTTTCGCTTGGCGCGCGATGCTATTCGCTTCGCGGGATTCGACATTGCATGATGCAATGCAGCCCGGTCTTCAGATAGGAGATCTCGGTCCTGCCGTCGAAAGCCGACAATGCCGATTTCAGCAGCTTGGTGCCGAAGCCGGGTTCGGACACCTTGTCCACGCTCGGCCCCTCGTTTTCGTCCCAGGTGACGGTCAGGCGGTCGTCGCTGACGGTCCACGAGACCTGCAACAGGCCGCGTGGCGAGGAGAACGCACCATATTTTCCTGCATTGGTGGCGAGCTCGTGAAACATCAATGACAGCGTGACTGCGAGCTTCGGCGGCAGGAACAGCCGATCGCCATTGAGGGTGAAGCGGACGTGGCCGTAGGGGCCGAGCTCCGAGATCAGGAGGTCGCGAATGTCGCAGCCGGCCTTGTCGATCCGCGAGATCAAATCGTCGGTCGCGGCCAGCGAGCGGAGCCGCGGATCGATCCGGGCCCAGACCAGCGGCTGGTCATGCAGCACCTGGTGCAGCACGGCGTGCACGGTCGACAGCTTGTTCTTCAGCCGGTGCTGGAGCTCGTCGACCAGCAGCTTGCGATACTCTTCTTCCTCGATCAGGCGCTTGGAGATCCGGCGCTGCTCCGCCAGCATGGTGCGATAGTGCTCGACGCCCCAGATGGTGAGTGCGCAGACCGCCCAATAGAGTGCAAGCAGGGCAAACCGCGCGCGATCGGCGAAGGCATCGCCGAAATTCACGACGACGCCGAGCACGCCGCCGACGAGCGCGGTCACGATCCCGATCCGGAAGCCGCCGAACGCTGCGGCAAAGAACACGGCCGGAAAGTAGGGCGTGAAGTAGACGTCGGGCCGCACATGGGCCAGCGCCCAGCGTGCCAGCGTCGCAACCAGCAGGCAGGCCGCCGCAAACGCAATGCTCAGCCCGACGGATGGCGGCGCCGCGCCCTGCCAGCCCTTGCGGAATTCGTCGATCAGCTTCCCCATGCGCAGCTCAGTTGCGATAGGCGTTCGAAATTCGATCGGTTCATGAGGATGTTACGCATCCCGCTCGCCCAAGCATAGCTTGCCTTGCCGGAGGCAGGCGGGGATAGTGGCCGCAGCGGCGACGGCAGCGGTCGATGTTCGCCATTTGTCATCAAATCGTTCGAAAACAGGAACATTCCATGGGCAGGCTGGACGGCAAGGTTGCGGTGATCACGGGAGCGACGAGCGGGATTGGATTGCGCACTGCGGAAGTCTTCGTTGCCGAAGGTGCCAAAATTGTGATCGCGGGCCGACGTGTACCGGAAGGCGAGGCGCTGGCGAAGCAGCTCGGGTCGAACTGCGTTTTCCGTCAGACCGACGTGACCGTCGAAGCGCAGATGCAGGCCCTGATTGCACTCGCCGTGGACAAGTTCGGCCGGATCGACTGCCTGTTCAACAATGCCGGCGGCCCGGCGCAGACCGGCGGCATCGAAGGCCTCGAGGTCGAGCGCTTCGACGCGGCGATGGCGACCCTGGTGCGCAGCGTCATGCTCGGCATGAAGCATGCCGCGCCTCATATGAAGAAGCAGGGCAGCGGCAGCATCATCAACAATGGCAGCATTGCCGGACGTCTCGCCGGCTTCTCGTCCTCGATGGTCTATAGCGCGGCCAAGGCGGCGGTGATCCACCTCACCAAATGCGTGGCGATGGAGCTCGGCGAGTCCAATGTGCGCGTCAACGCGATCTCGCCCGGCGCGATCGCGACCGGCATCTTCGGCAAGGCGCTGGGTCTGTCGACCGATGCCGCGGAGAAGACGCCGGCAGTGATGCGCGAGGTCTACAAGACCGCGCAGCCGATCCCGCGTGCCGGCCTGCCCGACGACATCGCCCAGGCCGCAGTGTTCCTGGCCAGCGACGAATCCAGCTTCATCAACGGCCACGACCTCGTCGTCGATGGCGCCATGACCGGCGGCCGCAACTGGAGCCAGCAACAGCAGGGCTACGTCGCGCTGCGCAAGGCGTTCGATCAGGGAGCGTAGGGGCAAATCATATTCTGTCATTCCGGGCTCGCACTTCGTGCGCCCCGGAATGACGGAATTTATCACACCGCCTTCACCCGCACCTTGAGCCCGTCCCGCGGCTTGGGGATCGGCCACATCTGCCAGTCCGGCTTGTAGCCCTCCTCCAGCGACACCTCGATGTTCTGCAGGAAGTGCCGCGCGAAGCATTTCGCCTGCATGTAGGCGAAATGCAGGCCGAGGCACATATGCGCGCCGCCGCCGAATGGGACCCAGGCGAAGCGGTGGCGGTTGCGCTGCGCCTCCTCGGTGAAGCGCAAGGGATCGAAGCGGTCCGGCTCCGGCCAGATGTCCTTCATGTGATGGGTGTAGAGCGGGTTGACGCCGACCGCCGTGCCGGCGGGAATCGTAAAGCCCTTGAAGGTGAAATCGCGCATCGCGCGGCGCGGCATCGAGGGCACCGGCGGCTTGATCCGCAGCGCCTCCTTGAAGGCCATTTCCGACAGCTGCATCTTCTCGAGATCGTCGAAACTGCTCGGCGCGCCCGGCGCGAGCCCGAGCGCCAGAACCTCCGCGCGCAGCCGGTCCTGCCAGTCCGGATTGGCGGCGAGCTCGCCGACAAAGGAGGTCAGCGACGAGGTCAGCGTGTCATGCGCCGCCATCATCAGGAAGCTCATGTGGTCGATGATGTCCTGCTCGGACAGCAGCGCGCCGTCCTCATGGGTGGCGCGGCACAGCTGCGAGAACAGATCATCGCCGCCGTGGTTGCCGCGTCGCAGCGGGATCTGCTCGCGAAAATAGGCGACGATGCGTTTGCGCCCTCTGACGCCGGCGGCCATCTGGGTGCCGGGCAGGGGGCGGCGGATCGGCGCGACGGCAGCCGCGACCATGTCGACGAAGGCTCGGTTGATCTCGTCGACTTCCGGCCCGATATCGGCGCCGAGGAAGGACGCCGCCGCGAGATCCAGCGTGAGCTGCTTCATCGCGGGGTAGAGCTGCATCTCGCCGGGCTTGGCCTTCCATTGCGCGACCCGGGCGGAGATGCCGCGGTCGAGATCGGCCAGATAGGATTTCATCGGCCCCGACTTGAACGCGACCGATAGCGCCTTGCGGTGCAGCCGGTGCTCGTCGAAATCGAGCAGCATCAATCCGCGCGGGAACAACAGGCCGAGCACCTTGTTCCAGCCGTGGGTCGACGAGAACAGCTTCTGCTGGTCGAACATCACGAGTTCGTTGGCCTCGGGTCCGAGCAGCACGACGTTGGTCTCGCCAAACACATGGGTGCGGTAGACCGGGCCGTATTTGGCGCCGTTCGCCTCGATATGGCCTTTGGGATCGGCCAACACCTGAAAGGTCTTGCCGATGATCGGCCAGCCTTCGTCGCCGGGAATGTGCGTCAGCGCGTTGCGTTTGGGCGCGGTGTAGTCGGGCGCCGTTGCGGCCACATTCTGCATCGACATGACGATTGCTCCGGTAGGCAGGCTCCGCGAACATAGCATGGTCCGGCCGCGATAATCTGCGGCCGTCTTGCGCACCAAATCGTCACACCCGCCGCTCGTCGTCCCGGCTTTGCGCTGCACGCGCGCCGGGACGATGAGCTGAGTGCGTCTTATCGCTTCGCCGCTTCTTTCTGCAGATCCGGCGCGTTGACGGCGGGAATGGCGACCCGGCCGGGGCCGGTCACCTTCAGCGCTTCGGCGGCTTTTTCGTTCTCCATGATCTTGGCCATCACGGCCTGACCGGCACGCTCGAAGATCGCGCGGTTCTCGATCACGAATTTTTGCGACCTGCGCAGGCCGTCGATATAGCCGTTGATTTCCGGCACGACGTAGCGCGCGACCATGTCCCAGCTGCGGCGCGTCGCCTCCGGATTGGCCCAGTCGTGCACGAAGCCGATGATGGCGCCGACGCCGCCGGAGACCTGCATCACGTTCTTGATGGTTTTGACCAGATCGTCGGGCGTGCCGATGGTGGACGCCGCGCCCTCGACGAAGGCGGTCTTGTCCACGGCTTCATCCGGCGAAGAGAACGCGGTGAGGCCCGGCCGCTGCAGCGTGCCGACATTATATTCGTTGTGCCAGCGCATCAGCCCGGCGCCGGCCTCCTTGCGGGCCTGCTCGCGGGTCTCGGCGATGTGGAAGGTCAGCAGCACGCGCCAGTCGGCGCGGTTCACTTTCGTACCGTGCTTCTTCGCGGCGTCCTCGGCGAACTGCCATTGCTGCTGCAGCGACATCAGCCCCTGCGTCGTCATCGAGCCCAGCGAGATGATGCCGCAGCCGTATTTGCCGGCGAGCGTCATGCCCGAGGGGGAGATCTGCGACGCCACCACGAACGGCATCTCCTCCTGCAGCGGCAGGATCTGCAGCGCGGCGTCGTTCATGGTGAACCACTCGCTCTTCGCCGTGACGCGCTCGCCGTTGAAGAGGCGGCGGATGATGCCGATCGCCTCGTCCTGGCGGTCGCGCTGCGTCATCGGGTCGATGCCGAGCGTATGGGCGTCAGAAGCCAGCGCGCCGGGGCCGGAGCCGAAGATGGCGCGGCCGCCGGTCATGTGGTCGAGCTGCACCATGCGCTGGGCGACGTTGTAGGGATGGTGATAGGGCAGCGACACGACGCCGGTGCCGAGCTTGATCCGCTTGGTGCGTTCGCCGGCCGCGGCCAGGAACATTTCGGGCGAGGCAATCATCTCCCAGCCTGACGAATGATGCTCGCCGCACCAGAACTCGTCATAGCCGAGCGCGTCCAGCTGCTCGACCAGGTCGAGGTCGCGCCGGAACTGGAGCATCGGATGCTCCCCGATCGGGTGATGCGGGGCAAGGAAGGCTCCGAACTTCAGACGCGCCATGACGTTTTCTCCGGCTTTTGATTTTCTGTTTGTTGAAGCCACAAGGCTACGTGCCCGGGGGCTCGAACGCAATCGCGCGGTGTCCCGTGCTGCGGAATGCAGGCATGCGATGAAGCCGGGTTCTTCGTCATGGCCGGGCCTGGAGCCCGCGAATCTGACCTCCGAGGTAATCGCGACGCCGTCCACGATTTGAAATCATCGGGCAACGATAGTCCCGAGTTCTGCGCCGATGCATCAGATCGTCACGCAACAAGTCGATTCCTCCCGCCGCTGGTGGGTGCTGGCGATCGTCGTGGCTGCCCAGTTCATGTTCGGCGTCGATGCCTTCATCGTCAACGTCGCCATTCCCACCATCGCGGTCGAGCTGCGTGCGACGCCGGCGGAGATCGAATCCGTGATCGCGATCTACCTGATCGCCTACGCGACGCTGGTCGTCACCGGCGGCCGTCTCGGCGACATCCACGGCACGAAGCCCGTATTTCTCGCCGGGGTGCTCGGCTTCACCCTGACGTCGCTGTGGTGCGGCCTCGCGCAATCGGGCGCGGAGCTCATCATCGCCCGGCTGGCTCAGGGCGCGACCGCGGCGCTGATGGTGCCTCAGGTGCTGGCGACGCTGCATCTGTTGTTCACCGACGAATCGCGCGGCCGCGCCTTCGCCATCTACGGCATCGTGCTCGGGCTGGCCGGCGCCGCAGGCTTCCTGCTCGGCGGCCTGTTGATCACTGTCGACCTCGCCGGCAGCGGCTGGCGGTCGGTGTTCTTCGTCAACGTGCCCTGTGGCCTCATCATTGCTTTTGCCGCCTGGCGCATCATGCCGTCGGCGCCGCGGCGATCGGGGACGAGGCTCGATATCAAAGGCAGCTTGGTCCTGTTCGCGGGGCTGCTGTGCCTGATCGGTCCGCTGCTGTTCGGCCACGATGCCGGCTGGGCGCCCTGGCTGTGGGCCGTGATGGCGGCCGGTGGCGTCACCCTGGCCGCGTTCCTGAAGTTGGAGCATGCGGTCGCGCGTGCCGGCGGCCTGCCGCTGATCGACCTCACGCTGCTGGCGGACGCCGCTTTCCTGCGCGGGCTCGGCGCCGCCTTCTTCTTCTTCCTCGCCAATCTGTCTTTCTACCTGGTCATGACGCTGTTCATGCAGCGAGGGCTCAACATCCCGCCGCTTTCCGCCGGCTTGGCCTTCGTTCCGCTTGCGCTCGCGTTCGTCGTAGCATCGCGCCATAGCGGCGCGCGGGCGCGGCATCGCGGCACCAAGGTGCTGATCGAAGGCTGCGCGGTCCAGATCGCAGGCCTCGCCGCGCTCGCGCTCGTCGCAGGCTTTGTCGAGGCGCCGTCGCCGCTCCTGCTCGGCTTCACCATGATTGTCTTTGGCTACGGCCAGGGATTGGTGATGGCACCACTGTCGGGCGCGGTGCTCTCGACCGTGAAGCCCGCCGCCGCCGGCTCGGCCTCCGGCATCTACGGCACCACGGCGCAGATCGGAAATGCGGCCGGAGTGGCCGCAATAGGCGCGGTATTCTTCGCGCTGGAGGCGTTGCAATCAGCGCGCGCAGGTTTTCTGGTCTCGCTCGTGCTGTTTGTGACACTCATCATGATCTGCGCCGCATTTTTGTCGTGGCTCCGCCGCGCATCTGCATGAAGTTGGGGCATTCTGGTTAATACGTGCGGATTCCCCGGGGATTGCCGGTGATTTTCATCGGATTGACAGCGCACGGTCTTTTTATTTTGCAATGCAGCAACTATCTGGTTTGGCTGGACGTTGAACGTCGCCCACCAGGAAGTTGCCGTGTCGTTAGCCAGAAATGTTGATCTGTTGAGACGTCTGCCGAGGCTGGACGGTCTGCGCTTTGCCGAGCTCGGTCGCCGCGCGGATGCGTCCAGTCCGTTGGAAGAGGTCACGGGCTTCGGCGACAATCCCGGAGCCTTGCGCATGTTCGCGTTTGTCCCGGCGCAGTTGCAGAAGCCGCGCGCGCTGGTCGTCGTGCTGCATGGCTGCGGCCAGACCGCCGCGGCTTACGATCTCGGCGCCGGCTGGTCGACGCTGGCTCGGCACTACGGCTTCGCGCTGCTGATGCCCGAGCAGCAGCGCATCAACAACGCCAATACCTGCTTCAACTGGTTCAGCCCGGAAGACACGGCGCGAGGCAGCGGCGAGGCGCATTCGATCCGCGAGATGATCGCGCATATGGCCGGAGCGCACCGCATCGATCCGAGGCAGGTCTTCATCACCGGCCTGTCCGCCGGCGGCGGCATGACGTCGGTGATGCTCGCGACCTATCCGGAAGTCTTCGCGGCCGGCGCGGTCATTGCGGGATTGCCCTATGGCATCGCCTCGAATCTGCGCGAGGCGCTCGACGGCATGTTTCATTCCCCGGCGCGTCCGGCGCGCGAGCTCGGCGATCTCGTGCGGAACGCCTCGGATTACCGCGGCCCCTGGCCGAAGATCTCGGTCTGGCACGGCAGCGCCGATCGCACCGTCAATCCCGGCAACGCCAACGAGATCGTCAAGCAGTGGCTCGATCTGCACGATCTGCCGGAAGCGCCGATGGCGGAGACCAATGTCGACGGCTATCCGCGTCAGGCCTGGTGGGGCAAGGACGGCGAGACGCTGGTCGAGTCCTACGCCATCACCGACATGGCCCACGGCACGCCGCTTGGGCTTGCCGACAACGATCAGCGTTATGGCGTCGAAGGCGCATTCCTGATCGAGGCCGGTATTTCCTCCTCCTATCACATCGCAAAATTCTTCGGCCTCACGGACTGGATTGCCGACGCTGCAAAGGCGGACACCAAGTCGGCGCTCTCGCCCGCGCCGCATCTCGCCCGCTCGATCCGCGCGGCAGTCTCCGAGCAGCAGGCCGCGCCGAAGCGCGAGGAATCCCGCGGCTTCGATCTCGGCCAGATCATCACCCGCGCCCTGACGGCGGCGGGATTGATGAAGTAGCTCCGCCCCCAACTCGTCGTCCCGGACAAGCGCGCCCCAAGCGCGCGCCGATCCGGGACCCATACTCCCAGGACTAAGTGAGGCGCGAAGGCGCAACGCCGAGTCCCCGTAACCACGTCTCCCTGTGGTGATGGGTCCCGGCCTTCGCCGGGCGACAGCGGAATTTGTGGCTACCCCGTCTGATCGATCCACTCGATCGGCGTCGCCGTCACCTCGCCGCCGGAGACTTGCCGCGTCATCGCCGAATAGTGCTTGAAGAAGTCACGCGACTGCAGTGCCTTCTGCGCATCTTCGTCGGCGACGCTGGCGAGATGGAAGTAGTGACCGTCCTCGCTGTTCTTCAGCACGCGATAGCCGATCCGCCCTTTCAGCTCCGGATCGTTGTCGATCGCCTTGATGAATCGACCGATCTCCTGATGCCAGGCGTCCGTCGTGCCGTTTTTGAATTCGTACCGGATCATGAAGTGCTTCATGTGACGCTCCCTGTTCGTCATGTGCGTCATCATCTGCGGCGTGCGAGCGATCCTGCAAGTATGGACAAAATTGATAGTATGGACTTTTTCGAAGCCGCTCCTATTTTGACGTCGCGCACATGGAGGAGACGACATGGCACGAGCGCTTCCCGCACGCAGCTGTCCGGTCTCGGCATTTCAGAAAATGATCAGCGGCAAGTACAAGCTGCGCATTGTCTGGGATTTGAAGGACGGTCCGCGCCGCTATGGTGAGATCCGCAGCGGCCTGCTGCGCGGCGCATCAGGCAGCGCCGAGATCACGCCGCGCGTGCTCAGCCGCGAATTGAAAGCGCTGACGGAGAGCGGCCTGATCGACCGCAAGGATTTCGGCGAGGTGCCGCCAAAGGTCGAGTATCGCCTGACCCGCAAGGGCAAAAGCTTTGTGCCCGTCGTCGCCGCGATCCGCGACTGGGGCGAACGGCACCTCAGTGAAGCGCCGGCGCTCACCGAGGCCGCCGAGTAAGGCGGTTACATCTCGCCGGTGATGAACGGATTGGTCATCCGCTCCTGGCCGATGCTCGAGCCGGCGCCGTGGCCGCAGATGAAGCCGACATCGTCGCCGAGCGGCAGCAGCTTGGTCAGGATCGAGTTGATCAGCGTCGCGTGGCTGCCGCCGGGCAAATCGGTCCGCCCGACCGAGCCGGCGAACAGCACGTCGCCGACATGGGCAAAACGCAAGTCCTTGTTGAAGAACACCACGCTGCCCGGTGAGTGGCCGGGGCAATGCAGGATGTCGAACGAGAGATCGCCGATCGACACGGTGTCGCCCTCGGCGAGCCAGCGGTCCGGCGCAAAATTGCGTACGCCGGTCATGCCGAAGCGCGCGCCGCTCTCGACCACATTGTCGAGCAGGAATTTGTCCGCTTCGTGCGGGCCCTCGATCGGCACCTTCAGGGCATCGCGCAAATCGGCGGCGCCGCCGACATGGTCGATATGGCCATGAGTCAGCCAGATCTTCTCCACGGTGACGCCGGTCTGCTTGATGGCGTCCAGGATCTTCGGCACGTCCCCGCCCGGATCGATCACGACGGCCTTCTTGGACGGCTCGTTCCAGATGATGGTGCAGTTCTGCTCGAACAGCGTCACCGGGACGATGATCGCGCCGGCCTTGGCTTGCGAGGAGTCTTGGGTGTCATTTTGCTCGGTCATGGCGCCACAATGCCGATTTTTGCCATGCCGCCAAGCAAAAGATTCGTGCCAAGGAACAGGAAACGACCCGGGGAACGATCGCTCCCCGGGCTCCCACGATTACCGCTTGATCTGCGCCTTCAACGTCTCCCGGACGACGCCATCGAAGGACGAGGCCTTGGGCGATTTCGCAGCCTGCTCGGCGATGTACTTGTCGCGCTGGCCGACCAGCGCGGTGAGCTTCTCGTTCAAAACCTTGCGCTGCCCGACCTGCTTGGCCACCTCGGCCTCGCGCTGTTCTGGCTTCATGGCGCGCAAATTCTCGGGCAGGTCCGAATCCTTGACCGCGCCGACGTTGGTCGTACCCTTGGCGGCATCGGCGACGAGATCGCCGCCCCCGGTGACCGCTTCGGAGGTCGCCGCAGATCGCTTGTTGATGTAGCTCGCCATGTCGGTGGCGCTGGCCGGCGCGGCCGCCGCGATGCTGGCGGTCTGCCGCATCTTCATCTCGGTGTGCCGCTGCCGCTCGCGCGGACCATAGGGGATCACCGTGTCGTTGAGCTGCTGTTGCAGGATGATGATGTCCTGGTCGTACGGCGTCTCGATCACCACGACCTTGCCGCCGTCCTGCGGGATCGGGATGAAGCGGCCGCTGCCGATCTGGGCGATGTCGCGCCACACCCGCTCGGTGTCACGGGCATCGCCGGCGAGCACGGCATTGACGATGATATCCTTTTGTTTGGCGACCGCGAGCGTGGTCGGATATTTGGTGTCCTGCGCGTAATCCATGTGCGGCGGGGCGTCGCCGACCAGGAAGACGATGTGCCTGACGTCGTTGCCCGCGGTCCATTGCAGCTTGTTGACGGCGACGTCGAGCGCCTCGTTGACGCTTTCGGGCCAGTCGCCGCCGCCGCGCGCCTTCAGCTCCAGCAGATTGGCGTAGAGATCCTGGATATCGCGGGTCAGCTCGATCTTCGAGGTCACGTAATCGTCGCCGATGTCGCGATAGGCGACGAGGCCCATGCGGATGTCGGCGTCCGGATTGGAATCGACGATCGTGGTGGCGATCGACCAGATCTTGCGCTTGGCGCCTTCAATCAGCCGGGCCATCGAGCCCGTGGTGTCGAGCACGAAGGCGACTTCGACGGTCGGCTTGGCGTGGGCGGGAGATAGTCCTGCCGCGAGCGGCATGGTGGCGAGTGCGAAGGCGAGCGAGCACAGTGTGATGCGTGACCTCATGGGTCTCTCCAGTGGTTTCGTCCCTCGGAACCGAGGTTCCACTGGCATCGCGGTGGGCTGAGGCCGGAACGAAGGCGCAACCGGCGCGAAATTGCAGCGTTTCCCGGGGAACCCTGAGCAGGCGGCGCCGGACGACGGCCTGCCGCGCTGCACGCGTCACATCGCCGTCCCAAAGCCCTGTTCGTTTGTCCGTTCCTGTGAACCGCTGGCGCGATCCGGCGTTGCTGTCCGCGCGAAGGACATTCGGGGGACGATTTGGCTCAGGGCGACGACAATTGGTGGCGCGACGGCATCTTCTACCAGATCTATCCGCGCTCCTTTCAGGACAGCGACGGTGACGGCGTCGGCGACCTCGCCGGCATTTTGCGGCGGCTGCCTTATGTGAAGTCCCTCGGCGTGGACGCGATCTGGCTGTCGCCGATCTTCCCCTCGCCAATGGCCGATTTCGGCTACGACATCTCGGACTACACCGGGATCGAGCCACTGTTCGGCACGATGGCGGATTTCGATGCGCTGATCGCGGCCGCGCACGACAACGGCCTGAAGCTGATCCTCGATCTCGTGCCGAACCACACCTCCGACCAGCATCCCTGGTTCGTCGAGAGCCGCGCCTCGCGCGACAATCCCAAGCGCGATTGGTACGTCTGGCGCGATCCTGCGGGCGATGGCGGAGTGCCCAACAACTGGCTGTCCGAATTCGGTGGCAGCGCGTGGGCTTTCGATGAGACCACGGGGCAATATTACTATCATGCCTTCCTCGCCCAGCAGCCGGACCTGAACTGGCGCAACCCGGATGTCCGCAACGCCATCTACGACGTGATGCGGTTCTGGCTGGAGAAGGGCGTCGACGGCTTTCGCGTCGACGTCATCTGGCATTTGATCAAGGACGCCGAATTCCGCGACAATCCGCCGAACCCGCATTATGTCGAGGGCCGGCCGCCGAACGAAAAGATCCTGACACAATATTCCACCGACCAGGACGAGGTGCACGATGTCATCGCCGAGATGCGACGCGTCACGGATGCCTATTCCGCCCGCGTCCTGATCGGCGAGATTTATCTGCCGCTGCATCGCCTGATGGCCTATTACGGCAACGACCTCACCGGCGCGCAGATGCCGTTCAACTTCGCGCTGCTCTCGACCTTCTGGAGCGCGCGCTCGATCGAGAAGATCGTCGACGATTATGAAAAGGCGCTGCCGCGCGGCGCCTGGCCGAACTGGGTGCTCGGCAACCACGATCGCCCGCGCGTGGCGAGCCGCGTCGGCACCGAGCAGGCCCGCGTCGCCGCCATGCTGCTGCTGACGCTGCGCGGCACGCCGACGCTCTATTACGGCGACGAGATCGGGATGCACCAGGTGGCGATCGCTCCGGAGGACGTGCGCGATCCCTTCGAGAAGAACGTGCCGGGCATCGGCGTCGGCCGCGACGGCTGCCGTACGCCGATGCAATGGGATGCTTCCGCATTCGCGGGCTTCTCCGCGGTTCGGCCATGGCTGCCGCTGCCGGAGCACTATGTGCGTGACAATGTCGTCAATCTAGAAGCCGATGCTCGCTCGATCCTCAGCCTCTACAAGCGCCTGATCGGCCTGCGGAAGAGCTGCCCACCGCTGGTCGCAGGCGAGTATCATCCGATCGCCGCACAAGGCGATCTGCTGGTCTATCGCCGCGAGGCCGGGGGCCGGGCGGTGATCGTGGCGCTCAATCTCGGTCCCGACCCGATCGCGGTGACGACGAGCGCGATCCGTTTCGGCAGCACGATCCTGCTGTCGACATTCCTGGATCGCGAGCGCGAAGAGGTCGAGGGCGTGCTCGATCTCAGGGGCAATGAGGGGGTGATCGTATCGCCGCCCTAGCTGTCGTCCCGGACAAGCGCAGCGTGAGGGTGGTCGGGATGGCCACCGCTATCTCCACGTCATTGCGAGGAGCTTTTGCGACGAAGCAATCCAGAATCCCTCCGCGGTAGCTGTCTGGATTGCTTCGCTGCGCTCGCAATGACGAGTGTGGGGGCACCAGCGCCCACATCACCCCGGATGCTTATTTCCCTTCGCCGTATTCCCGTCGATGTCGCTCCGCTTCAGCAGATAATCCAGTCCGCCGACCCGGTACCAGCGATAGCCGTAGGCCTCCAGCACGACCCGGTGCTGGCCGCGCTTGTCGGCGTGGCTGTGGTCTTCGGCGAGCAGGTTGATGAGGTGCGCGCCGGCATCCCCTGACAGCCCGGTCGAAAACGCGACCTCGCGCGGCGTCTCGTCGAGATTGTGCACGAATAGCACCGAATTGTTGCGCCAGTCGTAGCGCATGATGAACACGGCGGGATCGCGCGTGGCGATGATCGTAAAATCGCCCCAGCCGATCTCGGGCACTTCCTTCCGCATCCGCACGATGCGCTCGGTCCAGTTCAGCATCGAGTTGGGATCGCGCCGTTGCTTGGCGACGTTGAGATGCGGATAGCCGTACGGTCCCTCGTCGATCACGGGGCAGGCGGGCCTGTCGCTCTTGGTGAAGCCGCCATGGGGCTCGGTCGACCATTGCATCGGCGTGCGCGCGCAATTGCGTTCGGGCAGCGAGAGGTCGTCGCCCATCGCGATCTCGTCGCCATAGCGGATCACGGGCGTTCCCGGCAGCGTGCACATCAGGCTGTAGGCGAGCTCGAGCCGCCGGCGGTCGCCGCCCAGCATCGGCGCGAGGCGGCGGCGGATGCCGCGGTCGTAGAGCTGCATGTCCTTGTCGGGGCCGAACGATTTGAACACGGCATCGCGCTGCGCCTTGGTCAGCCGTCCGAGATCGAGCTCGTCGTGATTGCGCAGGAAAAGGCCCCATTGCGCCGAGGCCGGCCGCGGCTTGGTCGCCTTCAGAGCCTTCGCCAGCGGGCGCGAATCGGCGGATGCCAGCGCATAGAACAGATGCTGGTTGACGTGGAAGTTGAACATCATGTGCATGCGGTCGGCATCCTTGCCGAAATATTCCATGTCGGTTTCCGGCAGCACGTTGGCTTCGGCGAGGATGATGGCATCGCCCTGCCGCCATTGCAGGAATTCGCGGAACGCGCGCAGCATGTCGTATTGCTCGACCGGCTTCTTCACCTTCGCGCCCTTGGTCGCGATCACGAAAGGCACGGCGTCCATGCGGAAGCCGGAGACGCCGAGCTGGATCCAGAAGCCCATGATCTTCAGGATTTCCGCCTGCACGTGCGGGTTCGAGGTGTTGAGGTCGGGCTGGAAATCGTAAAAGCGATGGAAGTAATAGGCGCCGGCTTCCTTGTCGCGCGTCCAGGTCGATTTCTGCACGCCGGGAAACACCATGCCCTTGTTGGCGCCGGCCGGCTTCTTGTCGGACCACACATACCAGTCGCGATACGGCGAGTTCTTGTCGCGCCGCGCCTCCTTGAACCATTGATGCTGGTCCGAGGTGTGGTTGACGACGAGGTCGATGATGACGCGGATGCCGCGCTGCTTGCAGCCATGGGTGAACTCGACGAAATCGCCGAGCGTGCCGTAGCGGGGATCGACGCTGTAATAATCCGCGATGTCGTAGCCGTCGTCGCGGCCCGGCGAGGTCTGGAACGGCATCAGCCAGATCGTGGTGATGCCGAGGCCGTGGAGATAATCCAGTCGGCGCAGCAAGCCCTTGAAATCGCCGATACCGTCGCCGTTGGCGTCCATGTAGCTGCCGACGGACAGGCAGTAGATCACGCCGTTCTTGTACCAGAGATCGTCGATCATGGGCCGCTGCCTGCGTGGTTCCGCCCGGGTGCGGCGGCTGCGTGATAAGTGTTAAGGGCAAGAGCAGTTCCGCACTCTGCAGTCGTCCCGGGGCGCTCGAAGCGCGAGCCCGGACCCACAGGGAGAAGCTTTGCGATGATTCGGAGTGACTTGCTCGTCCCGGCACCTGCTTTTCGTGGTTATGGATTCTCAGATGCGCAATTGCGCATCATAGCTCGCGCTGCGCGCGTCCCGGAATGACGGGCGGGACGGAATCGGCTATCTTCCGCCCATGGACAGCCCCGCCCGCAACATCGCCCTCGTACCGCCGCCCGACCGTCGCCAATCCGAGACGGCGCTTGCGATCGCGCGCGGCACGTCGCGGCTGTTACGCTCGCTCGGTTTCTCCTGCATCAGCGAATTGCCGCTGCCGTCGGGCCGGCGCGCCGATCTGGTGGCGCTGAACGAGCGCGGCGAGATCTGGATCGTCGAGATCAAATCGTCGGTGGAGGATTTGCGCGCCGACCAGAAATGGCACGAATACCGCGCGCATTGCGACCGGCTGTTCTTCGCCTTCACGCAGGATCTGCCGTGCGAGATCTTTCCTGCGGAGACCGGCCTGATCGTGGCCGACGCCTATGGCGCGCACATGCAGTGCGAGGCGCCCGAGCACAAGCTCGCCGCCGCCACGCGCAAGCAGATGACGGTACGGTTCGGAATGGCAGCGGCGCTGCGCATCAACCGGCTGGTCGATCCGCAAGGCCATGCGGAGTTCTGGGAATGAAGTAGGGTGGGTTAGCCGAAGGCGTAACCCACCTTGTCTCTCAATGCGGACAGCATAGAGGTGGATTACGCCTTCGGCTAATCCACCCTACGAGACCGTCACCGCGGCGCGCGCTTGGCGAGAATGCGCTGCAAGGTGCGCCGATGCATGTTCAGCCGGCGTGCCGTTTCCGAGACGTTGCGGTTGCACATCTCGTAGATGCGCTGGATGTGCTCCCAGCGCACGCGGTCGGCCGACATCGGGTTGGCCGGCAGCTCGGATTTCTCCGCGCTGGTCGACAGCAGCGCGGCGACGACGTCGTCGGCATCCGCGGGCTTGGAGAGATAATCGATCGCGCCCATCTTCACGGCGGTGACGGCCGTGGCGATGTTGCCATAGCCGGTCAGCACGATCGCACGCGCATCCGGGCGCTTCTTCTTCAGCGCCGAGACCACGTCGAGGCCGTTGCCGTCGCCGAGCCGCAGGTCGACCACGGCGAATGCGGGCGCCGCCTTGCCGATCTGGGCAAGCCCGTCCGAGACGGTGTCGCATGACGTCACCGCAAAGCCGCGCGTCTCCATGGCGCGCGACAGGCGCTCCAGGAACGGCTTGTCGTCTTCCACGATGAGCAGCGAGCGATCGGTCTGTTCGTTCAGTTCGGCGATGGCGTTCAAGGTTTTTTCCTCTCTCCAACGCGTCTACATATGGCCTCGCAATCGGGCGGTGCCAAGGCCGCCGATAGTCGATCGGCCCCGTCGTGCGACGCAAGGTCGCGGCCTATCCTATTGTTTCTTCGAGCATCTCGATAGCCTCAAAACGCTCTCGCGGCCACGTGATGTGGACCACCGCGCCGTGTTCCGGGAACGTCCGGTTGGTAAACGAGACCTTGGCGCCGGTGCGCTCCAGCAAGGTGCGCGCGATGAACACCCCGAGCCCCAGGCCACGCCGCTCGCCGCCGCCGTCATCCTGGGGGCGCCGCCGCGACAGATAGGGCTCGCCGATCCGGTTCAGGATGTCGGGCGGAATGCCGGGGCCGTCGTCGGAGATCACGAGCTCGATATTGTCCTTGTTCCACCACGCATTCACCTCGACGGTGGTATGGGCGAAATCGACCGCGTTCTCGACGATATTGCCGACGCCGTAGAGGATCGCCGGATTGCGCGAGCCGACCGGCTCGGACACGGCGGCGACCGCGATCCGCACCTTGATCTCGACGCCGAAATCGCGGTGCGGGGCCACCACTTCCTCGATCAGCTCCGACAGCTTCATGCGGTCGAACGGTGCGTCGGTGGAGAGCTGGGTGATCTTGCTCAGGATGTCGCGGCAGCGCTGGGTCTGCTCGCGTAGCGTCTTCAGGTCGGCGGCGATGCTGGCGTCCTTCACCGTCTTTTCCAGCTCGCGCGAGATCAGGAAGATCGTGGCGAGCGGCGTACCGAGCTCGTGCGCGGCGGCAGCGGCAAGCCCGTCGAGCTGGGTCAGGTGCTGCTCGCGCGTCAGCACCAGCTCGGTCGCGGCCAGCGCGTCCGCGAGCTTGCGCGCCTCCTCCGTCACCTGGAACGAGTAGAGGCTGGTAACGCCGATCGCGAGCACGATCGAGAGCCAGACGCCGACCAGATAGATCGGCGGCAGCACCAGCGGATCGTCGGAATCCCAGGGCAGCGGCAGATGGAAGAAGAACAGCACCGAGGCGCAGGCCACGGCGAGGACGCCGAGGCCGAATGTGAAGCGCGCCGGCAGCGCCGTGGCCGAGATCAGCACCGGGGCGAGGAACAGGAACGAGAACGGGTTCTGCAGGCCCCCGGTGAAATACAACAGGCCGGCCAGTTCCACGATATTCAGCGCGAGCAGTCCGGCCGCCTGCATCGGCTCCAGCCGGTGCATCGGATTGGCTGCGGTCTGGAGTGCCAGATTCAGCGATGCCGACAGGGCGATGATGCTGACGCAGGGGACGATCTCGACGTTGAATTCCAGCCCCTGCGCCACGATGAAGATCGCGGCCAGCTGGCCCAGCACCGCGAGCCAGCGCAGCCGCAGGATCGTATCGAGGCGGATATGCCGCTGCGCATGGCGGAAGTTGGAGGCGGCGATTTCGGTCATATCGGCCAATGTGGCGGTGCCTTCTAAGCTCACAAACGCTGGGCTCGCGGAACCACCGGATTACAAGCCTTGCGCTCCCTGCCGCAATAGCAGAAGAACGGTCAGCATGACGGAGAATGACGAGGCTTCAAGTCGGCCGACTGTCGCGGAGCGCAGCTTGCCCGCGGCGATCGCCGTCGATCACCTCGTCAAGGTCTACAAACAGACCCAGGCCGTCGACGACATCTCCTTTGTCCTGCCGCGCGGCAGCATCACCGGGCTTCTGGGCGGCAACGGCGCCGGCAAGACCACGACCATCGCGATGATCATGGGCCTGGTGCTGCCGACCTCCGGCCGCGTGCAGGTGCTCGGTCATGAGATGCCCGAGCAGAGCGCTTCCGTGCTGGGGCGGATGAACTTCGAGAGCCCCTATGTCGACATGCCGATGCGGCTCACGGTGCGGCAGAACCTCACCGTGTTCGGCAAGCTCTATGCGGTGAAGAACCTCGCCGGCCGCATCAAGGAGCTCGCCGACGATCTCGATCTCACCGATTTCATCGACCGCGCCAACGGCAAGCTGTCTGCCGGGCAGAAGACCCGCGTCGCGCTGGCAAAGGCGCTGATCAACCAGCCCGAGCTGTTGCTGCTGGACGAGCCGACCGCCTCGCTCGACCCGGATACCGCCGACTGGGTGCGGGCGCATCTGGAGCGCTATCGCAAGGACAACAACGCCACCATCCTTCTGGCGTCGCACAACATGCTCGAGGTCGAGCGGCTCTGCGACCGCGTCATCATCATGAAGCGCGGCCGCATCGAGGACGACGACACGCCCGAGGCGATCATGGCCCGCTACAACCGCACCACGCTGGAGGAGGTGTTCCTGGACGTCGCGCGCGGCCGGGTGAACGGGGCGAAGGAGGCGGTGAGGTGAGCAAATCTCTGAATGGCTGCCGTAGCCCGGATGGAGCGAAGCGTAATCCGGGACCGTTCCATCCCGATGTGACGGCGCCGGATTTGGCCTCGTCATTCCGGGGCGCGCAGAGCGCGAACCTGGAATCCATAACCACGGGATCGAGTTTGACGACGACTCGGAGTTACCTGTCTCGCCCTACAACAGCCGCCTGTGGTTATGGATCCCGGGCCCGCGACTACGTCGCGTCCCGGGATGACAGTTTCCATCCGGGCCGCGGATCACCCCCATGACCGACATCTCCGCCCACCGCGGCATATCAGCCCATCGTATCGGCGCGATGATCCTGCGGTATTGGTACCTGCTGCTGTCGTCCTGGCCGCGGCTGCTCGAGCTGTTGTACTGGCCGGCGCTGCAGGTCATCACCTGGGGCTTCATCCAATATTACATCGCCGAGAATTCCAACTTCTTCGCGCGCGCCGGCGGCACGCTGATCGGCGCCGTCATCCTCTGGGACATCCTGTTTCGCGGCCAGCTCGGCTTCTCCATCTCGTTCCTGGAGGAGATGTGGGCGCGCAATCTCGGCAACCTCATGATGAGTCCGCTCCGGCCGATCGAGTTTCTGCTGTCGTTGATGGTCATGAGCCTGATCCGGCTCGCGATCGGAATCATTCCGATGACGCTGCTGGCGCTGTTCCTGTTTCACTTCAACGTCTATGCGCTCGGCCTGCCGTTGATCGCCTTCTTCTGCAATCTGATCTTCACGAGCTGGTCGGTCGGCATCTTCGTGTCGGGCCTCGTGCTGCGCAACGGCCTAGGCGCCGAGAGCATCGTCTGGACCTTGATGTTCGCGATCATGCCGCTCGCCTGCATCTACTATCCCGTCAGCGTGCTGCCGGTTTCTTTGCAATACGTCGCCTGGACGCTGCCGCCGACTTACGTGTTCGAAGGAATGCGCGCGCTCCTGATCGAGAACACCTTCCGCGCCGACCTGATGCTGGCTGCATTGGCCATCAATTCCGTGCTTCTGGTTGCATCTTTTGGGGCATTCCTTGCCCTTCTGCGCAGCGCCAAGCGACAGGGCTCGCTGCTGTCCGGCGGCGAATAGTGTCACTTTCTCGTGGATTCGGGCAGGTTTAGCCGTTTCGGCCACGTAGATGTACGGAACCATGCATTGACGCAATATTACGCATTCGGCAGTATGTTGCGATGCGAAGAGGAAGATAGCGATGCCTATTGGTGAGTTTGGCGGCGCGCCGCCCCTGGCGGCCGAAGGCAGTCCGGTCCTGACGACGCCGATGTACTGGATGTACGAGATGGCGCACGCCGCTCTCAATCCAGCGCGTGCCGTTACGGACGCGACCAAGCTGCTGTTTCAAAATCCGCTCAATCCCTGGACGCGCACCGAGGTCGGCAAGTCGGTCGCCGCGGCCTGCGAATTGTTCGAGCGAACCACGCGCCGCTACGGCAAGCCGGAGTGGGGCCTCAACGACACCGAGGTCAACGGCATCCGCGTCCCCGTCGAGGTCCGCCCGGTGTGGGAAAAGCCGTTCTGCCGGCTGCTCTACTTCGATCGCAAGTTCGCCCGCCCGCTGCGCAGCCCGCAGCCACGCGTGCTGATCGTCGCGCCGATGTCCGGCCATTACGCGACGCTGCTGCGCGGCACGGTCGAGGCCTTCCTGCCCGCGCATGAGGTCTACATCACCGATTGGGCCGACGCCCGCATGGTGCCGCTCAGCGACGGCCGCTTCGACCTCGACGATTACATCGATTACGTCATCGAGATGCTGCATGTGCTCGGCGGCAACACCCACGTCATGGCGGTGTGCCAGCCCTCCGTGCCCGTCGTTGCCGCGGTCTCGATCATGGAGGCGCGGCGCGATCCCTTCGTGCCGACCTCGATGACGCTGATGGGCGGCCCGATCGACACCCGTCGCAATCCGACCGCGGTGAACAACCTCGCCCAGGAGCGCGGCATCGACTGGTTCCGCAACCACGTCATCACCAAGGTGCCGTTCCCGCATCCGGGCATGATGCGCGACGTCTATCCGGGATTCCTGCAGCTCAACGGCTTCATCAGCATGAATCTCGACCGGCACATGGATGCCCACAAGCAGCTCTTCGCCCATCTGGTGAAGGGCGACGGTGACCTCGTCGACAAGCATCGCGAGTTTTACGACGAATACCTCGCGGTGATGGACCTCTCCGCCGAGTATTACCTCCAGACCGTCGACACCGTGTTCGTGAAGCACTCGCTGCCCAAGGGCGAGATGACCCATCGTGGAACACGCGTCGATCCCTCCAAGGTCACGCGCGTCGCGTTGATGACGGTCGAGGGTGAGAATGACGACATCTCCGGTCTTGGTCAGACCGAAGCGACGCACACATTGTGCAGCTCGATTCCCGATCATCGCCGTGTGCATTACGTCCAGAAGGGCGTCGGACATTACGGCGTGTTCAACGGCTCACGCTTCAAGTCGGAAATCGTGCCGCGGATTCATGATTTCATGGTCTCAGCAGCGAATCCCAGCTCGTTGCAGGCACGCGCAGCGGAATAACCTCTCGTTTCGGCTTTCCCGTCGAAAAATCAGGCTCCGCCGGAGGCTCCGGAGGGGCCGAGTTCCCGCCAGATTCGCGGTATTTAGGTAGCCTTATAGGAGTGAGTCCCCCCTCAGCCCTTGGGGGTGTCGCATGCGTCCAGCGGGGGCGAAAAAAGCCGGTTCCGACCCCAGTCTGTAGGGTCTCCCGGACGCCAGACCGCTGTATATTGGGCAAATGATTTGTTTTTGCGCCGAGCGCTTTCCCTGGCGGCGGTTATGGCAGAATCCGGGCGCCCTCCTGCCCCCCGGACTGACAGACATGGCCACTCGCGCTCTCCTCTATCGGCGGCCCCACGAACCGAAGACCCTCGTCATCACCCACGGATCGCAATTTTTTGCCATCCGATTGCGCCGGCATCGCCGCGCGCGCCGCTATACGCTCAGAATTCATCCGAGCGATCGCGAAGCCATCCTCACCATGCCACCGCGCGGCACGCTGGCCGAAGCCAAGGACTTCGCGCAGCGTCACGGTGCTTGGATCGCCGCACGTCTCGGTCGTTTGCCGAAGGCCGCGCCGTTCCAGCCGGGCACGGTGATACCGCTGCGTGGCACGCCGCATCGTATCGTTCATCGCGCCGGCACACGCGGCACGGTGTGGACGGAGGTGCGCGACAGCGGTGAACGCATCCTCTGCGTTGCCGGCGGACTCGAACATGTCGACCGCCGCGTCAGCGATTTCCTCAAGCGCGAAGCACGCCGCGATCTGCAGCGTTCGGCGGAGGCCTACGCCGCCGAGCTCGGTGTCAGGGTCAAGCGCCTCTCGATCCGCGACCAGTCCAGCCGCTGGGGTTCCTGCACCTCGGCCGGCTCGCTGTCGTTCTCCTGGCGCCTGATCCTCGCGCCGCCCTTCGTGCTCGACTACCTCGCCGCGCACGAGGTCGCTCATCTCGTCGAGATGAACCACTCGGCCCGCTTCTGGCGCGTCTGCGGCAAGGTCTGTCCGTCGATGGAGCGCGCCAAGAAGTGGCTCGACACGTATGGCAACGATCTGCACCGGTACGGCGTCGAGGATTAGGGCTCGCTGCTGACGTCTTGAAAGGTGTCATCGCCCGGCTTGACCGGGCGATCCAGTATTCCGAGACGGCGCTGATTGAATCGTGAAGCCGCGGCGTACTGGATTCCCCGCCTTCGCGGGGAATGACGGCGAGAGTGGAGCTGCATCAAGCAACCCTCACGCACTGAAATCGGCGCTCGTCCCCGCCTGCGTGCCTGAAGCCAGATAGGCCGATTGCGACCGCGCGCTGGCCTTCTGCCCCTCGGCCAGCATCGCCTGAAAGGCGGCGTCGAGCTGCTCGCGGCTATAAGCCGTGGACGCGCTTTCGCGCGGCGTCCATTGCGATTGCGTGATCGCGGTGGAAGCCTTCTCGATGGTGCCGCCAAGCCGCTCGGCGTAGTTGTCGGCCCGCCACTGCGCCAGATCGGGTCCACTGAGGCCGGGAGGATCTTCCAGCTTGCCGACCTTTGCGGCCGCCGCGTTGGTCATCGCCGAAGCCCCGCTGTTGTACAGCGTGGCCACCACCTTGCCGTCGACTTTCACCTGGGCGTAGGCGTTCTCCGGTGCATTGTCCGCGACCTCCGATTGAGGGGCACGCGTATCGTGCGTCATCAGCCAGTTCGTCGCCATCAGGTCGCGCAGGACGGGATGATCCGCCGCGGCTATCGGCGTGGCACCTTGCAGCGGCTTGACCTGCGAGACGTCGATTCGGAAGCCGCTGGTCGGTGCGTCAGTCGCATCCGATACCACCGGCTGGAGACTCGATGCCGTGTTTGAAGTGGGCGTTGATGCAGGACGCAGATGAGGCAACGTCATGCTGGATAGACTTGGAATCATGGAACGCTCCCCCGGACTCGCTCAACCTATGAGAGCAAATTCCGGGCCGCTGACGGGACCTTGAAGAAGTTGGTGTTTTTGCTTTCGGGACGTCGCGGGCGCCGGTGAATCTTGCCGCCATAGGCAGGACTTGCCGAAGTGGCGGAGCAGGCTTCCCAGCGCACTTCGGGTGTTCTGAGCGGCCCGTGCAAGCCGTTGATTTCGCTATCCTCGGCTACTGTGCATGGGGTTGTTTTCGCAGTTTTTGTCTTGAGGCCGCAGGCGACCTCAGGCGGAGCCTATCGGTTTCCGCCAAACAGCCGGTCCATCAGCCAGCCATCGAGCCCTGCCGCAGCCTCGGGCCGCACATTGGCGCGTGTGGGGGGCGGCGGGCGATAACCGCCGCTATTCGCCGTTGCCGGTGCGGGCGCCGCCGCTGTCGGCGGCGACACCTGCGATGCGGCCTGCGCGAGATTTGACAGGCCCCAGCCACCGGGCACGCTCGGCAGGGCCGCCACCGGCACGCCCTCGTGCGCCGTCTTCATGAAGCGCGTCCAGACTTCCACCGGCAGGCCGCCGCCGGTGGCCTTCTTCGTCGGCGAGTTGTCGTCATTGCCGAGCCAGACGCCGGTGACGAGATTGGCGGTGTAGCCGATGAACCAGGCGTCGCGATAATCCTGGCTGGTGCCGGTCTTGCCGGCCGCCGGCCAGCCGGGGATCTCCGCCTTCTTGGCGGTGCCCGAGATCAGCGTCTCCCGCATCATCGTGTTCATCATGCCGACATAGCGGGGGTCGATGACCTGGGTGTGCTCGTCCGGCTGGCGCATGTAGAGCAGCTTGCCGCTGAGCGTCCTGATCCGCGTCACGACATGCGGCGCCACCGCGAAGCCTCCGTTGGCGAAGGGCGCGTAGGCGCCGACCAGCTCGACGACCGAGACTTCCGAGGTGCCGAGCGCGATCGAGGCGTTGGGCTCGAGTTTTGAGGAGATGCCGAGCCGGTGCGCGGTGCGCACCACATTCTTCGGTCCAACCTCGAGACCGAGGCGGATGGCGACGGTGTTGAGCGACATCGCCAGTGCTTGCGTCAGCGTCACCGCGCCGAAATATTCGTGGGTGTAGTTCTCGGGTTTCCAGCCCTTGACCTCGATCGGCGCATCCTGGCGCGTCGTGTCCGGCGTCAGGCCCTGCTCCAGCGCGGTGAGATAGACGAACGGCTTGAACGAGGAGCCCGGCTGGCGCTTGGCGGTCACCGCCCGATTGTACTGGCTCTCGGAATAGTTCCGTCCGCCGACCATGGCGCGCACCGCGCCGTCGGGCGTCATCGCCACCAGTGCGCCCTGGCTGACGTTGAACTTGACGCTCTTGGCCGCGAGCTCGTCGATGATGGCGGCTTCCGCAACGCTTTGCAGCTTGGGATCGATCGTGGTCTCGACCTTGATGCTCTCGTCGATCTGGCCGACCAGGTCGTCCAGCACCTCGCCGATCCAGTCGGCGACGTAGTTGACCGTGCCGGCGCCGACCGGCTTCACATTGTAGGAGGGATGGCCGATCGAGGCCTGCGCCTGCGCATCGGTGATGAATTTCGCGTCCGCCATCGCCGCGAGCACGATCTGCGCGCGGGCTTCGGCGCCTTCCGGATTGCGGTTCGGCGCAAGGCGCGAGGGCGACTTGACGAGGCCGGCGAGCATCGCGGCCTCGGCGATGGTGACGCTCCTCGCCGACTTGCCGAAATATTTTTGCGCGGCGGCTTCGACGCCGTAGGCGCCGGAGCCGAAATAGACGCGGTTGAGATAGAGCTCCAGGATCTCGTCCTTGGAATGCTTGCGCTCCAGCCAGATCGCGAGCTCGGCCTCCTGCAGCTTGCGCTGCATGGTGCGTTCCTGGGTCAAGAACAGGTTCTTCGCCAGCTGCTGCGTCAGCGTCGAGCCGCCCTGCGACACGCCGCGATGGAGCACGTTGGTGACGAGGGCGCGCAAAATGCCGACGGGGTCGATGCCGAAATGAGAATAGAAGCGGCGGTCCTCGATGGCGATGAACGCTTTCGGCAAGTAAGGCGGCAGGTCCTTCAGCGCGATATTGGCGCCGGCCATCTCGCCGCGCTGCGCCAGCACGCTGCCGTCGATGCCGACGATCTGGATCGTCGGCGGGCGCTTGGGGATCTCCAGCGACTGGATCGCCGGCAGATGGGCGCCGACATAGATCACGACGCCGACCACGGCGATCACGCCCCACAGGCTCAGCACGGCACCCCAATAGACCAGGCGGCCGAGGCTGAACCCGCCGGATTTCGCGCGCCGTTTGGCGCCGCTGCGGCCGGCTGGTGCCTTGCGCTCGCGCGGCGGCTCGCCGCCGGCATCCTCGCTCTTGCGCTTGGCGGATGGTTTCGTCGATTTCTTCGGCTTGTCCTCAGTCGCGTTGGGAATGCGATCGGCGGCAGTCAGGCGCAGATCGGCGAGCGCCGCCGGCAAGCCGAACATCGGCTCCTTCCGCCCTCCCTTTTTCTTTCCCCACGCCATACGCAAATGCCCGGTCAGCCCGCCCCGCCGCACGCTAGCGGTCGCTGTTTAAGGCCCGGTTACCCCGGCGTTAACGCGCGATTAGGAGGTGGGGCATTCGCACCCCGCAGTTCCGCTCCTTTGGCACCGGAGCTAGGATCGCCGGCACAAAAAGAGGAAGCACGCAGAGGAAACCCACATGGGCCATATCGATCCGACCAAGGAGATCTTCGCGCAGTTCCGGGAGAACGACCGTCCCGGTCCGATCCACATGCTCAACCTGGTGCGGTTGCGGAAAGAGGCGGCCTATCCGGACGGTCGCAAGGCGAGCGGCGCGGAAGCCTATGCCGCCTATGGCCGCGAGAGCGGCCCGGTGTTCGAGCGCCTCGGCGGCCGCATCGTCTGGCAGGGCAAGTTCGAGCTGATGCTGATCGGTCCGCAGGAGGAGCGCTGGGACCATTGCTTCATCGCGGAATATCCGAGCGTTGCAGCCTTCGTCGAGATGATCCGCGATCCCGCCTATCGCGAGGCCGTGAAGCACCGTCAGGCCGCGGTGGAGGATTCCCGGCTGATCCGGCATGCGGTGCTGCCGGTGGGCAAGAACTTTGGGGAGATACCGGAGTAGACGTCTGTCTCGGTCGTCATGGCCGGGCTTGACCCGGCCATCCACGATTTCTCATTCAGTCATTCCGGGTTCGATGCTGTCGCATCGCCCCGGAATGACGGCGATGGAAACTAGCCCGCCGGACCCGTATCCTCCAGGATCGGGCCGAACAGCTCCCAGCGCTCGCCGTTGAACTTCATCATCTGAAGCTGCTTGTTGACGCGGTAGTCGGTCGGCGAGGTGTTGACCTTGATGCCGGGCAGTGCGGTGTCGGTGGCGAAGTCCTTCACCGAGGCGGCCTGCTTCATGACGTTGTCGCGGGTCAGATCGTCACCGCACTGCTTCAGCACATGCACCAGCAGCTGTGCCGTGCTGTAGCCATAGGTGTTGAAGTTCGAGTCCTTGTCGCCGTCGGGATAGTACTTCGCCATGAAGTCGAAATACTTCTTCAGCCCGGCATCGTCCTTCCAGGTCGGATCGAGCGGCTCCTTGCCGTAATTGACGCTGATCAGGCCCTTTGCGGCGTCGAGGCCAGCGGGCTTCAGCACCGCGCCGACCGAGGTGGCGTTGATGTCGACGATCTGAACCGGATGCCAGCCGATTTCGGCGATCTTCTTGATCGCCTGCGCGGCCTGCTTCGGCGTGCTCGCGCTGAAGAACAGGTCGGCGCCGGCGTCCTTGATCTTGAGGATCTGTGAGTCGACGGTCGGATCGGACACCTCATAGGACGCCTCGGTCACGATCATCTTGGCGGCCTTGTCGCCGAGGCCGGCCTTGAGTCCGTTCAGGTAGTCCTTGCCGAGGTCGTCGTTCTGGTAGAGCACGCCGATCTTGGCGTTCGGATGCTCCTTCAGGATGTACTGGCCGTAGATGCGGCCCTCGACGAAGTAGTTGGGATTGAAGCCCATGGTCCACGGAAAGTTCTTCGGGTCGGTGAACCTGGAGGCGCCGGTCGCCGCGAACAGCTGCGGCACCTTCTTGGCGTTCAGATATTTCTGCACGGCCGCGTTCACGGGCGTGCCGATGATCTGGAAGGTCAGCAGCACCTCGTCGCTCTCGACCAGCTTGCGGATCTGCTCCACGGCTTTCGGCGGCGAATAGGCGTCGTCATACTGGATCAGGTTGATCTTGCGGCCGTTGATGCCGCCCTGGTCGTTGATCATCTTGAAATAGGCGGCCTGCGTCTTGCCGATCGACGAATAGGCCGACGCCGGTCCCGAGAACGGCATGGTCTGTCCGATCTTGATCTCGGTGTCGCTGGCGCCTGGATCGTATTTCTTCTGGGCATTGGCCGCTGAAATCGACAGCGCCAGAGCAAGCGCCGTGGCCAGATGCAGCTTTCCATTCCTCATTCGCAATTCCCTCAGTCTGTTTTTGCCGATGATCTCTCGGCGCGCGCTTGCGCGTCCGATGCCACCGCTGAGGGCGAGTGTGGAGGAACGATTGTTGCGATGCAAGGCGGGGGAGGCCCGCAGTTCGTAGGGTGGGTTAACCGCCCGGCTGCACGAAGCGCAGCCGCTGGCGGAACCCACCCTGCGTCGTCCCTAACCCGCGGGTCCGGAGTCCTCGATGATCGGTCCGAACAGCTCCCAGCGTTCGCCGTTGAACTTCATCATCTGCATCTGCTTGTTGACGCGGAAGTCGTTCGGCCCGGTGTTGATCTTGATGCCGGGCAGGGCGAAGCTCGGTGTGAAGTCCTTGATGTTGGCGACCTGCCTCATGATGTTCTCACGCGTCAGATCGTCGCCGCATTGCTTCAGGACCTGCACCAGCAGCTCCGCCACCGAATAGGCATAGGTGTTGACGGTGTTGAGCTTGTCGCCTTCCGGGAAATACTTGTCCATGAAGGCGAAGAAGGCCTTCACGCCGGGATCGTCCTTCCACTGGGGATCGCTGGGCTCCTTGCCGTATTGGGTCGAGATGATGCCCTTGGAGATGTCGAGGCCGGCCGGCTTCAGCGTCGCCGAGATCGGGCTCGCATTGATGTCGAGGATGTGCACCGGCGTCCAGCCGAGGTCGGCCAGCTTCTTGATCGCCTGTGCCGCGAACTTCGGCGTCGAGGCGTCGAAGAACACGTCGACGCCCATCGACTTCAGCTTGACCACCTGGGAGTCGACGGTGGGGTCGGTGACCTCGTAGGAGACTTCTCCGACGACCATGCTGGCGGCCTTGTCGCCGAGGCCGCTTTTCAGGCCCGCGAGATAGTCGCGGCCCATGTCGTCGTTCTGGTAGAGCACGCCGATCTTGGCGTTGGGATGCTCCTTGAGAATGTATTTGGCGTAGATCCGTCCCTCGGAGACGTAGTTGGGATTGTAGGCGATGGTCCAGGGATAGTTCTGGGGATCGTTGAAGCGCGCCGCGCCGGTCGAGGCCAGCAGCTGCGGCACCTTCTTGCCGTTGAGATATTTCTGCACGGCCGCGTTGGCCGCGGTGCCGATCAGCTGGAAGGTGAACAGCACCTCGTCGCCCTCGACGAGCTTGCGCACCTGCTCCACCGTTTTCGGCGGCGAGTAGGCATCGTCATACTGGATCAGATTGATCTTGCGGCCGTTGATGCCGCCCTGATCGTTGATCATCTTGAAATAGGCGGCCTGGGTCTTGCCGATATTGGCGTAGACGGAATAGGCGCCGGAGAACGGCACGGTCTGGCCGATCTTGATCTCGGTGTCGGTTGCGCCGGTGTCGTATTTCTTCTGGGCAAGCGCCTGGCTTGCGGAGAACGCGAAGGCGAGCGTCGCCGTGGCAGCTATGAAGGCTCTGCGATTGTTCATCTTGGTTGTTCCTCCTGACGGAATTTTCGGTCGACGGTCTTTTCCCGTTGATTGCAACGGTCGCCATCGCTGCCGAAGATTGTGGAGGAAGGCTCGACGCTGCGCAAGGATCGCAGCGCTGCGCCGTAGCGTCTCAGGTCAGGAACACTGCCGCCAGCGCGATTGCCGCCGGCAGTGCCTGCACCATCAGGATGCGGCTGCTGACGGTCGCGGCGCCATAGGCGCCGGCAACGATCACGCAAAGCAGGAAGAAAGCCTTGATCTGGAATGCGAAGGCCGGGTTGCCGTGGACGAGGCCCCAGACCAGGCCCGCGGCGAGGAAGCCGTTATAGAGCCCCTGATTGGCAGCCAGCACCTTCGTGATCGCGGCCTTCTCCGGCGTGTTGCGGAAGACCTTCAAGCCCTGCGGCTTGTCCCAGAGGAACATCTCCAGGATCAGGAAGTAAGCGTGCAGTGCGGCGACCAGCGCCACCAGGACATTGGCGATCAAGTTCAAGGTGAGCTCCCCCAAAAGCGTCAGCTTTCGGGTGGACGATAGCATGACCGGCGTGTCAAACGCGACGGCGTGTTTCGATGCAATGGTGCCAGCATGCCTGCGCGATCAATCAAACCGTCTGTAAGCTTTGGCCTCGATCGCCTGGCGACGCCGATCGGGATTGCCCTGCTCGTCACCGATGCCGAGGGTGTGCTGCGCGCACTGGACTGGGAAGACTATGAGCACCGCATGCGCGAGCTGTTGCGCTTGCACTACGGAGCGGTCGATCTCGGTGACCACCCTGCGCCTGCGTCCATGCGGACGGCGCTGTCGGCCTACTTCGAAGGCGATCTTGGTCAGCTCTCGAACGTCACATGGCGCGTCGCCGGCACGCCGTTCCAGCAGAAGGTCTGGACCGCGCTCGCGGAAATCTCGGCGGGTACCACGATGAGCTACGGCGCGCTCGCCGCGAAGATCGAGATGCCCAGGGCCATTCGCGCCGTCGGTCATGCCAACGGCTCCAACCCGATCAGCGTCGTGCTGCCGTGCCATCGGCTCATTGGCGCCGACGGCTCGCTGGTGAAATACGGCGGCGGCCTCGCGCGCAAGCGCTGGCTGCTGCGGCATGAGGGGGTGGAGGTTTGAGGCCCGGCCTGAGGACCTTTCGAGTGAATCGTGCCTGGGGCCGCACCTGCCTCAGGGAGGCCGCCTTGCCGTAACCGAATCCGTCAGACTTTCGACGTCATCACTTTTTGCGCTATTTTCCAGGTCCCGTTCACCTTCAAGCACGACAACAGGTCCGTGAAGGTGCGCGGCGGAAGGCGTAATTTGACCTTCAAAAGCGCGAGCTCTCCGTCAACGTCGATTGACAGGATCTGGTCTTCTCGCTCGAAACCCTGTTGCTTCGGAGCTTTCGTGTTGCGAACCACCGCCAGCCAGGACGCAATCGGCGTCACGCCCACGTCGCCGCCCTCGGCGACCTTCGTCACGGAACTCGAGGGGTGAAATATGGATGCAAATCTCTCGGCATCCATTTCATAGGCGGCATCGAAATAGGTCTGCGCTAGGGAGCGCAAGGCAAGCACGTCCGTGTCCATTGTGATCCTCAAGGCTCTTGCACCGGACTCATTCATGCGGTCCGGGCAGCTGTGTCGAGCGGCGACCCGCCTCGCGCAGAAGAGTTCTGCAGGTCGTCTCCCGTGCTCGCGCAAAACCTACGGCAAGGTCACTTATGAGACTAGTCATCTTGAATGGCATGAGCTCATGAGCAATATTCATGATGATGACAGACGAAATGAACGACCTCGCCACGTTTGCAATCGTGGCCCGTGAACGAAGCTTTACGCGCGCTGCGATGAAACTCGGTGTGTCTCAGTCTGCCCTGAGCCACACAATCCGGAGGCTTGAGCAGCGGCTCGAGTTGAAGCTGCTCGCGCGAACGACCAGGAGCGTTGCGCCGACCGCCGCGGGAGCAGCTCTCCTGGAAGATCTGTCTCCGGCGCTCGAGCAAATTCGGCATGCGCTCGACAAAGCCCGAAGCATTCGGAGCCGGCCCGAAGGTCGTCTTCGAATTGTCATGTCGCGATCGGCTGCGGTGATGGTCTTGCTGCCGCGGCTCAGAGCTTTCGCTGAGGCCTACCCCGACATCGTTCTGGACGTCGTCACCGTCACGGGCCCGGTGGACCTCGTTGCAGGCGAGTTCGATGCCGGCATTCAGCTTGGCGAGTACATTCAAAAGGACATGATCGCCGTTCGTGTCACGCCCGAATTGCGATTGGCTGTGATAGGATCGCCTCGCTATTTCGCCTCACGGCGCATTCCCGAAAAGCCGAGGGATCTGAGCGATCATCGATGCATTACCCTGCGTCTTGCAGGTGGCCCGTATCGCTGGGAGTTTGAGCAAGGACGAAAGTCGGTCACGATCAACGTGAATGGCCCGCTCGTCATTGACGACACTCACCTGGTGATTCAGGCAGCGCTCGCCGGAGTTGGTATCGGACTCGCCTATGAAGAGCAGGTCGCCGAACATATTGCGAAGCGCCGCCTTATTCGGGTGCTGGAGGATTGGACGCCGCCAATTCCCGGCTTCTTCATGTATTATCCCAGTCGTCAGCACCAACCAGCCGCGCTGTCTGCGCTCGTGAACGCGCTACGACACTCTGAACAAAAGTCGGCGCGATCGTAGTCAAGAGGGCAGAGCTCGTTAGCCGCGAGCGCGGGATGACGAGAAAACTCACGCGGCCGGCTGAACCGCCTTGTCGCCGGCCATCACATGGGTCAGCGCGCTCTTGATCGCGGCCTGCCGCGTCGGCGCGTTGATCTGTGCGCCCAGGAGATCGGTGACGTAGAACACGTCGCGGGCGCGCTCGCCGAAGGTCGCGACGTGGGCTGAGGCAATGTTGAGGTTGAGCTTCGAGATCGCGGTGGTCAGCTCGTAGAGCAGGCCGGGCCGGTCGAGGCCGGAGACCTCGATCACGGTGTAGCGGTCGGACCATTGGTTGTTGATGGTCACCTCTGGCTCGATCACGAAGGGCCGCGCCTTGCTGCGCACGGTGCGCCGCGCCACCACTTCGGGCAGGCGCAGCTTGCCTTCCAGCACGTCCTCGATCATCTCGCCGATGCGCGTGGCGCGGCGTCCCTCGTCCTCGTCGCGGTCGTATTCCCGGGAGATCGAGATCGTGTCGAGCGCGCGGCCGTCCGTCGTGGTGTAGATCTGGGCGTCGACGATATTGGCGCCGGCCGAGGCGCAGGCGCCCGCGATGATCGAGAGCAGCCAGGGATGGTCGGCCGCGAAAATCGTCAGCTCGGTGACGCCGCGCACCTCGTCGAAGCCGACATTGATCGCGAGCTTGTGGCCGGCCTGCTCGCTGGAGCGGACGAAGCGGGCGTGGCGGATCTTGCGCGGCAGCTCGACCTTGAGCCAATAGGCCGGATAGTGCCGGCCGATATAGGCGTCGAGCTCCTCCGCCGGCCATTCGGCGAAGGCGTTACGGAATTCGGCATAGGCAGCGGTGAGGCGCTTGCCGCGATCGACCTCCGAGAAGCCGCCCGTGAGCACCGGCTCGGTTTCGTAATAGAGCGAGCGCAGCAGCTGTGCCTTCCAGCCGTTCCATACGCCGGGCCCGACGCCGCGGATGTCGGCGGTGGTCAAAATCGTCAGCAGCTTCATCTGCTCGACCGACTGCACCACGGCTGCGAAATTCTCGATGGTCTTGCGGTCGGAGAGGTCGCGCGACTGCGCGACGGTGGACATCGTCAGATGCTCCTCGATCAGCCAGGCGATGAGCTCGGTGTCGGCGGCGCTGAAGCCGAGCCGCGGGCAGAGCCGCCGCGCCACCTTGGCGCCGGCGATCGAATGATCCTCGGGCCGGCCCTTCGCGATGTCGTGCAGCAGCGTCACGATGTAGATCACCGCCCGATGTTCGGGCCGGATCTTGCGCATCAGGTCGCTGGCGAGCGCGAATTCATCGAGGCCGCCGCGCTCGATGTCCTGGAGGAAGCCGACGCAGCGGATCAGGTGCTCGTCGACGGTGTAGTGATGATACATGTTGAACTGCATCATCGAGACGATCTTGCCGAAGGCGCGGATGAAATGGCCGAGCACGCCGGTCTCGTTCATCCGCCGCAGCACGATCTCGGCGTTGTCGGAGGTCAGGATCTCCATGAACAGCCGATTGGCCTCGGGATTTTCGCGCATCTGCGCGTTGATGAGGCCGAGCGAGCGCGTCACGTCGCGCATCGCATCCGGATGGAAGGCGAGGTTGTTCTTCTGCGCGAGGCGGAAGATGCGGATCAGATTGACCGGGTCGTGCTTGAAGACGTCGGGCGCGGCGACGTTGATGCGGTTGTTGTCGACGATGAAGTCGTCGCTGTCGGGGACGCGCCGCTTCGCCGCGGTCGGGCGCAGCCGCGCCATCATCCGGCTCAGCACCGGGGCGGGCTTGGCCTGCTGGTCCTCGAGCTTGGCGCACAGGATGGCGGTGAGGTTTCCGACCTCCTTGGCGACCAGGAAGTAGTGCTTCATGAAGCGCTCGACGTCCTGCATGCCGGGATGCGAGGTGTAGCCGAGCCGCACCGCGATCTCGCGCTGGAGGTCGAAGGAGAGGCGCTCTTCGGCGCGGCCGGAGTAGAAATGCAGATTGCAGCGCACCGACCAGAGGAAATCGGCGCAGCGGCGGAAGCTGCGATATTCCTGCGCGTCGAACACGCCGCGCTCGACCAGCTCGCTGGTGTCGCGCACGCGGTAGACGTATTTGGCGATCCAGAACAGCGTGTGCAGGTCGCGCAGCGCGCCCTTGCCGTCCTTGACGTTGGGCTCGACCAGATAGCGCGACTGGCCGCCGCGGCGATGCCGCTCCTCGCGCTCGGCGAGCTTGGCGGTGACGAATTCCGAGGCGGTGCCCTGCACCACCTCCTTGTCGAAGCGCGCGACAAGCTCGTCATAGAGCGGCCTGTCGCCGGTCAGGAACCGCGTCTCCAGGATTGCGGTGCGAATGGTCATGTCGCCGCGCGCCTGCCGGATCGACTCGTCCACCGATCGCGTGGCGTGGCCGACCTTCAGTCCCATGTCCCAGAGGCAATAGAGGATGGCCTCTGCCACCTGCTCGCCCCAGGCGGTCTGCTTGTAGGGCAGGATGAAGAGCAGATCGATGTCGGATTCGGGAGCCATCAGGCCGCGGCCGTAGCCGCCGGTCGCCACCACCGCCATGCGCTCGGCGCCGCTCGGGATCGGCGAGCGGTAGAGATGGCGGGTCGACGCCGAATAGAGAATGCGGATGATCTCGTCCTGGACATGGCACAGCCGCTCGGCACAGCGGCGGCCGTGGCGGTCCTTCAGGAGGATCTCCTGCGCCGCGGCGCGCGCCGCGATCAGCTCGGCCTTGAGCAATTGCGCCATGGCCGTGCGGAACGCGTCCTCGCGTCCCTGGTGCTTCTCGGCGAGCGCATCGACTGCGGCGGTGATCCGCGCCGTGTCGAAACGATCATCCACCTCGGGCCTGTGCTCAGTTGCGACGCTGTCCATGTCTCACCGGATATAAGAGGTGACAGGCGCTGTCACCCGCCATTCTCTGGCAATAGTCGTTCCATGCTGGAAAGCTGCGGCTTCGGGCAAATCTGTTCTCAGCCGGGGGGCTTTCAAGGGGCGGATTTTCTCGTTGACCTCTAGATATAACTCATTGAAAAACAATGAAGTTTTGGAGGAGGCTGGGCATGACCAAAATTTCACGGCGCATTCTGTTGGCAGGAGCGGTGGCGCTCGCCATGACGCCTGCGGCTAAGGCGGCAGATGCACTCAAGGAGATCCGCATCGACTGGGCGACTTACAATCCGGTGTCGATGGTCCTGAAGCAGAAGGGCCTGCTGGAGAAGGAATTCGCCAAGGACGGCATCACCGTCACCTGGGTGCAGTCGGCCGGCTCCAACAAGGCGCTCGAATTCCTCAATGCCGGCTCGATCGATTTCGGCTCGACGGCGGGCTCGGCGGCGCTGGTGGCGAAGATCAACGGCAACCCGATCAAGTCGATCTATGTGTATTCGCGTCCCGAATGGACCGCGCTGGTGACATCAAGGGATTCCAAGATCGCCGGCGTGGCCGACCTCAAGGGCAAGCGCGTCGCGGTGACGCGCGGCACCGATCCGCACATCTTCCTGGTGCGTGCGCTGTTAGGGGCGGGCCTCACCGAAAAGGACATCACGCCGGTGCTTCTGCAGCATGCCGACGGCAAGACTGCGCTGATCCGCGGCGACGTCGACGCCTGGGCCGGTCTCGACCCCATGATGGCGCAGGCCGAGGTCGAGGAGGGCGCAAAGCTGTTCTACCGCAAGGCCGACGCCAATACATGGGGCATTCTCAATGTGCGCGAGCAGTTCCTGAAGGATTATCCCGACGCCGCCCGCCGTGTGCTCGCGGTGTACGAGGAGGCGCGGAAGTATTCGCTGGCGAATTACGACGAGCTGAAGAAGACCTTCATTGCGGTGACCAAGCTTCCCGAAGCCGTCGTCGACAAGCAGCTCAAGGAGCGCACCGAGCTCACCCACAGCCGCATCGGCTCGCCTCAGCGCGAGTCGATCCTCGCGGCAGGCCTTGCGTTGCAGCAGGCCGGCGTCGTCGATGCCAAGGTCGACGTCAAGGCGACGCTGGATGCCCTGATCGACGACCAGGTCCCGCTGCCGACGAATTAGTTGGGCAAGGAAGAGGCAAGCGCGCGCACCACACTCCGCCGTCGTCCCGGGGCGCGAAGCGAACCCGGGACCCATAGCCACAGGGAGTGGTTTGAGGCGAAGACGGTCACTGCGAGTCCCCGCAACCATGCCTTCCTGTGGTTATGGATCCCGGATCTGCGCGCGCTTGGGGCGCGCTTGTCCGGGACGACGGCGGAGGCGCGGCAATAGTGGTGTTGCATTCCCCGTCCAGACGCGCTTGCTAATGGCCATGATCTCCGACGCGCCAGCCTTGCAACAGACTTCAGAACCGGCCGAAAGCGCTGCTGCGCCGTCGCGCGTTGCCCGCTATGCGCGGCCGCTGCTGGGGTTGCTTCTGCCGCTGACGCTCGCGCTCGGCTGGGAGCTCGTTGTCTGGCTCGGCTGGTCCAATGGCCGGCTGGTGCCGCCGCCCTCGCGCGTGTTTGCCACCATCGCCGAGCTCGCCCGCTCCGGCGAGCTGGTCCGTCACATCGTGGCGACGCTGTGGCGCGTCTCGCTCGGCTTTGCCTTCGGCGTGGTCGCGGGCACGCTGCTGGGCGCCGTCTCCGGCTATTGGTCGCTGGCGCGGCGGCTTCTTGACCCCACCGTACAAGCCTTGCGCGCGATCCCCTCGCTCGCCTGGGTGCCATTGTTCATTCTCTGGCTCGGCATTTTCGAGACCTCGAAGGTGGTGCTGATCGCGGTCGGCGTGTTCTTCCCGGTCTATTTGGGGGTGATGGGCGCGATCCTCTCGGTCGACCGCAAGATCGTCGAGGTCGGCCGCACCTTCCGCCTCTCGGGCTTTGCGATGATCCGCCGCATCCTCTTGCCCGCCGTGCTGCCGGCCTATGTGGTTTCCTTGCGCGTCGGGCTCGGTCTCGGCTGGATGTTCGTGGTGGCGGCGGAGCTGATCGGCGCTTCCGAAGGCCTCGGCTATCTCCTGCTCGACGGCCAGCAGCTCGGCAAGCCCGCGCAGATCCTGGCCGCCATCGTGATCTTCGCGATCCTCGGCAAGCTCACGGACTGGCTGATCGAGGTCGCCGCCGCGCCGTTCCTGCGCTGGCAGGACGCCTTCGGCCGGGCAAAGGGAGCGTAATGCGATGCTGGCGCTCGACCGGGTCAGCAAGACCTATCCCAACGGCGTCGCGGCGCTCGCCCGCTTCTCCGCCGAGATCAGGCAGGGCGAGATCATCGCCATCATCGGCGGCTCCGGCTGCGGCAAGTCGACATTGCTCCGCGCCATCGCCGGGCTCGATCGCGCCAGCTCGGGCACGGTGACGCTCGACAATGAGGCGATTGCCTCGCCGCACGCCAAGATCGGCATCATCTTCCAGGAGCCGCGGCTGCTGCCCTGGCTCAGCGTCGCCGACAATATCGGTTTTGGCCTCGCCGACCTGGCTGCCCCGGAGCGCCGCGAGAAGGTGGCGCGTGCGCTCGAGCGCGTCGGGCTGGCCGACAAGGCGCAGGCCTGGCCGCGCGAGCTCTCCGGCGGGCAGGCGCAGCGCGTGGCGATCGCCCGCGCGCTGGTGCCGCAGCCTGAAGTGCTCCTGCTCGACGAGCCGTTCTCCGCGCTCGACGCCTTCACCCGCCGCGACCTGCAGGATCATCTGCTCGACCTCTGGGCCGACACGCGCCCGACCTTGATCCTCGTCACGCATGACGTGGATGAAGCCGTGGTGCTGGCCGATCGCGTGCTGGTGATGCGGCCGCGGCCGGGCCGGCTGTTCGACCAGATCGAGATCAATCTCGCCCGCCCGCGCGACCGTCATTCGCCGCTATTCGAGAACTTCAAGCGAAGTGTGCTGACGTCACTCGACCGTTCGCTCGATCGCAGCGTGCCCGACCGTGACGCAACCCAGGGTCCCGGGCAGGCCATGTGGTGGTGACAATGTCCCTCCGAGCCGGTACATCGGAGGGCAATTTCCCGGGAGAGAACAACATGGACGCCGCCCAACTGCGCCAGATGCAGGCTCCGATCAAGGAGCGCTACAAGACCGATCCCAAGACCGCACTGATCACCCTGAAGGCCAAGGGCTCCACCGATAGCGAAGGCATCGCCTGCAAGGTCGAGACCGGCCGCGCCATCGCAATGGCGGGCCTGCATCCGGCGACCGGCGGTTCCGGCCTCGAGCTCTGCTCGGGCGATATGCTCCTGGAAGCCCTGGTCGCCTGTGCCGGTGTCACGCTGAAATCTGTCGCGACCGCGATCGAGGTGCCGCTCAAGACCGGGAACGTCTATGCCGAGGGCGATCTCGATTTCCGTGGCACGCTCGGCGTCGACAAGGAGACCCCGGTCGGCTTTGCCGAGATCCGCCTGCGCTTCGAGGTCGACACCGACGCGCCGCAAGACAAGCTCGATCTCCTGCTGAAGCTCACCGAGCGCTATTGCGTGGTCTACCAGACCATCAAGAACGGTCCGAAGGTCTCGGTGTCGATGCAGCGGATGTGAGGCGACGACCGCAGCCTGACAATCGGTGCCGTGATCTAGGACCGTCGTAGCTCCAGCCTTCCAGAACAATCACGGCCTGTGGTTATGGATTCCGGGCTCGCGCTTCGCGCGCCCCGGAATGACGGACAAAATGCCTTCTATCCGGATCTGCGCTCCGCTTGCCCGGGACGACAAAACAAAAATGTCCCTCGACCTTCACTTCCTCCTCATCCTCCTCCTGCGCATGGCGATCTCGGCGGCGTTCGTCGTGACGGCGTCGATCATCACCGAACGCGCCGGTCCGGTGATCGGCGCGCTGGTCGCGACCTTGCCGATCTCGGCCGGCCCTTCCTACGTCTTCCTCGCACTCGACCACGACGCCGCCTTCATCGCGCAAGGCTCGCTCGCAAGTCTTCCGATCAATGCGGCGACGATCTTCATGTGCCTCACTTACGTCGTGCTGGCGCAGCGGCACACTCTTCTGGTGAGTGGTGGAAGCGCGGTCGCGGTCTGGATCGTGCTGGCTTCGATCATCCGTCAGTTCGACTGGCCGCTCACCGCGGGACTCGCTGCAAATCTGATCGCCTTCGGCATCTGCATCCCGCTGCTGGCGCGCTATCGCTACGTGAAAATGCCGCTGGTGACGCGGCGCTGGTACGACGTGCCGATGCGGGCTGCCTTGGTCGCGACGCTGGTCGCGATCGTTGTCTCAACCTCGGGTTGGGTCGGCCCGCGCATCAGTGGCATCATCGCGCTATATCCGGTGGTGTTCACCAGCATCATGGTGATCCTGCATCCACGCATCGGCGGCCGACCGACCGCCGCCGTGCTCGCCAACTCCGCCTGGGGTTTGCTCGGATTCGGCACGGCGATCGCCGTCTTGCACGTTGCAGTGGTGGCGTTCGGCTCCGTCGTCGGACTGTGTCTCGCGCTCGGCACCTGCATCGTCTGGAATCTGACGCTGTGGGGAATCGGCCGGCGTGTTAAGCGGTAAAGGGTCGCGCATTGAGCGGAAGTGGCCGATTGCGACGGCGCACGCCGCTCCCCACTGATTTTCGATAAGCATATTAGAAATTTGTTTGAACTTGTTGGCTAAGGTGGGTCGTTAGTTCCCGTCCAGTGCTCAATACGTCATCGCGTCCCGTAAAGTTACGGTGCGCATCAATGCACAACCGGATTGATACGGAGAAATTTATGTTCAAGCGCAAGTCGAATTCCGATGCATTGACGTTGATGGCCGCCAAGGTCGTGAGTGCCAACCTGATGGTCGCGGATAACGACCTCAACATTGTCTACATGAACAACGCCGTGACGGAATTGCTTCGCGCTGCCGAGGCCGATCTCAAGAAAGAACTTCCGCACTTCAACGTGAACACGCTGGTCGGGACCAACATCGACGTGTTCCACAAGAATCCCAAGCATCAGCGTCAGATGCTGGCGAGCCTCAACGCGGTGCATCGCGCGACGATCCAGATCGGCGAACACAAATTCGACCTCGTTGCCACGCCCGTCAAGGGCGAGGACGGCAGCCGGGCGGGAGTCGTGGTGGAATGGTCTGATGCCTCGATCCGCCTGCAGAACCTCGACTTCGGCGCGCAAGTCGCCGCCGCGAACCGCTCGCAGGCCGTCATCGAGTTCAACATGGACGGCACGATCATCAATGCGAATGCCAACTTCCTCGGTGCGCTCGGCTATTCGCTGGGCGAGATCAAGGGCAAGCACCACAGCATCTTCGTCGAGCCGTCAGAGCGCGACAGCGCCGCCTACGGCGAATTCTGGGCCGCGCTCAATCGCGGCGAATACCAGGCGGCCGAATACAAGCGCATCGGGAAGGGCGGCAAGGAGGTCTGGATCCAGGCCTCGTACAATCCGGTCTTCGATGAGAAGGGCAAGCCCTTCAAGGTCGTGAAGTTTGCGATCGACGTCACCGCGCAGAAGCTGAAGAACGCCGATCTCGCCGGCCAGATCTCGGCGATCGACAAGGCCCAGGCCGTGATCGAGTTCAACATGGACGGCACGATCATCACCGCAAACGCCAACTTCCTCGGCGCGCTCGGCTATTCGCTGGCCGAGATCAAGGGCAAGCACCACAGCATGTTCGTCGAGGCGTCGGAGCGCGACGGCAGCGGCTATCGCGAGTTCTGGGCTGCGCTCAATCGCGGCCAGTACCAGGCGGCCGAATACAAGCGCATCGGCAAGGGCGGCAAGGAGGTCTACATTCAGGCTTCCTACAATCCGATCCTCGACCTCAACGGCAAGCCGTTCAAGGTCGTGAAATATGCGACCGACGTCACCAAGCAGGTGCTGGTCCGCATGGGCAACGAGCGGGTCCGCGGCATGATGGAATCGGTCGCGGCCGGCTCGGAAGAGCTGAACGCCTCGGTGCGGGAGATCTCCGAAGCGATGACCAAATCCCGCGAAACCGCAATGAGCGCGGTGGATCAGGTCGCCTCCGCGGACGCGCAGGCCCAGCGGCTCACTGAAGCCGCCCAGGCGATGAGCGGCATCGTCGAGCTCATCAACAACATCACCGGGCAGATCAACCTGCTCGCGCTGAACGCGACGATCGAATCCGCCCGCGCCGGCGAGGCCGGCCGCGGCTTCGCGGTGGTCGCCTCCGAAGTGAAGAGCCTCGCCAACCAGGCCAAGCAAGCCACCGACAAGATCGGCCAGGAGATCGGCAGCCTCAACGGCATCTCAGGCGACGTCGTCAGCGCGCTCGGCTCGATCAAGCAGGCGATCAACAATGTCAGCGAATACGTGACCTCGACTGCGGCCGCCATCGAGGAGCAGAGCACGGTGACGAACGAAATGTCGACCAGCATGCAGCGCGCCGCCGCGGAAGCCGCGGCGATCGCGGCAAGGGCGTAAGCTCAGCGCTCGGGAATCGTAGGGTGGGCAAAGGCGCGCGTACTTCGCGCGCCGTGCCCACCATCTCTCTCGATCGCGAAAAATGCGTGGGCGCGCTTCGCTTTGCCCACCCTACGGCACTGCCCCGTCGCCTCACGGCTTCGGCAGCTTGGCCTTCAGCGCATAGAGCGCATCGAGCGCCTCGCGCGGCGACATCTCGTCGGGGTGCAGCGCCTTCACGGCTTCCATCAGCAGCTCCGCTTCGCTCGGCGGCGCCGCTTCTGCGGCGGCGCGCGAGGGCACTGCAAACAGCGGCAGATCGTCCACCAGGGCGCGCGCGGTCTGGCCGCGGTCCTGCGCCTCCAGCTTGGACAGCACGGATTTCGCGCGCGTGATCACGGCCGGCGGAAGGCCGGCGAGCTTCGCCACCTGAATGCCATAGGAGCGATCGGCCGAGCCCGGCAACACCTCGTGCAGGAATATGACATTGCCCTGCCATTCCTTGACCCGTACCGTCGCATTGAACATGCGCGGCAGCTTGGCGGAAAGCGCTGTCAGCTCGTGATAATGCGTCGCGAACAAGGTGCGGCAGCGGTTGCTCTCGTGCAAATGCTCGATCGCGGCCCAGGCAATCGAGAGGCCGTCGAAGGTCGCGGTGCCGCGGCCGATCTCATCCAGGATCACCAGCGCGCGCTCGCCGGCCTGGTTGAGGATCGCCGCGGTCTCGACCATCTCCACCATGAAGGTGGAGCGGCCGCGGGCGAGGTCGTCGGCAGCGCCGACGCGCGAGAACAGGCGGTCGACGATGCCGATCCGCGCTCGCGTCGCCGGCACGAAACTCCCGATCTGAGCAAGAAGAGCAATCAGCGCGTTCTGGCGCAGGAAGGTCGATTTGCCGGCCATGTTGGGGCCGGTGAGCAGCCAGAGCTGGCCGGATTTTTGCGCTGGCGCCGGTGAAAGGTCGCAGGCATTGGCGATGAACGGCTCGCCGCTGCGCTTCAGGGCCTGCTCGACCACCGGATGGCGGCCGGCTTCGATCGCGAAGGCGAGCGAAGAATCCACCTCGGGCCGGACGTAGTTCTCGTCGATCGCCAGCTTGGCCAGCGATGTCGCGACGTCGAGCAGTGCAAAACCTTGCGCCGCCGCGCGCAGATCGTCGCTGATCTCGAGCGCCTTGGCGCAGAGTCGCTCGAAAATCTCGAGTTCGAGCCCGAGCGCGCGGTCGCCGGCATTGGCAATCTTGGCTTCGATCTCGCCGAGCTCCGACGTCGTGAAGCGCACCTGGCCGGCCAGCGTCTGGCGATGGATGAAGGTCGCGTTCAGCGGCGCCGACATCAGCTTGTCGCCGTGCTGCGCGGTGACCTCGACGAAATAGCCGAGCACGTTGTTGTGCCGGATCTTGAGGCCCTTCACGCCCGTGTGGTCGGCATAGCGCGCCTGCATCGAGGCGACCACGAGGCGCGAGGCGTCGCGCAGGTTTCGGGCTTCGTCGAGCGCCGGCTCATAGCCCTGTCGAACGAAGCCGCCGTCGCGCTTGATCAGCGGGAGCTGCTCGTCGAGCGCGCTGGCAAATTCAGATGCGAGCTCGCGCGAGGGCCTTTGCAGCGCGGCCATCACCGCGACGATCTCCTGCGGCGGCTGATCCAATTCGCCAAGTCGCGCCAACGCCTGGTCGGCGGCGATGATGCCGTCGCGGAGCCCGGCGAGGTCGCGCGGACCGCCGCGGCCGACCGAGAGACGGGCCAGCGCCCGCGACATGTCGGGCGCGCCGCGCAATATGCTGCGGATGTCCTCGCGCGCGGCTGAATCGGCAACGAACGTGCCGACCGCATCGAGCCGTCGCGCGATGGCGGGCGCGTCCGTCAGCGGTGCGGCCAGCCGCTGCGCCAGCAGGCGCGAGCCGGCTGAGGTCACCGTGCAGTCGATCGCGTCGAGCAGCGAGCCACGGCGCTCGCCGGCGAGCGTCCGCGTCAGCTCGAGGTTGGCGCGGGTGGCCGGATCGATCGCCATCGTCGCGCCCGAGGCTTCGCGCGCGGGCGGCGACAGCGGCGGGTGCTTGCCGACCTGGGTGCGGTCGACATAGGTGACGGCGGCGGCCGCGGCGGTGGCTTCGAGACGCGTGAGCTGCGCGAGGCCGTCCATGGTCGCGACCGCGAAATAGTCGCACAGGCGCTTTTCGGCGGTGGCGCCGTCGAACACGTCGCGGGTCAGCGGCGTCACTGCCGGCAGCTCGCGCAGGGTCTGTCCGAGCTCGTTGTCGCCATAGAGCGCGTCGGTGACGATGGCCTCGTTCGGGTTGATGCGCGCCAGCGTCGCGGCCAGCTCGCCGCCCGAACATTCGGTGACCATGAATTCGGCGGTCGAGATGTCGATCCAGGCGAGGCCGAAGCGGTCGCCGCCCGCGGAGGAGCGGGCCCGCGCGATCGCCAGCAGATAGTTGTTGGCGCGCGCATCGAGCAGCGTGTCCTCGGTCAGCGTGCCCGGCGTGACCAGCCGCACCACGCCGCGGCGCACGACGCTCTTGTTACCGCGCGCCTTGGCGGCGGCGGGATCCTCGGTTTGCTCGCAGACGGCGACCCGGTGGCCGGCCGAGATCAGGCGGTGCAGATAATCCTCGGATCGCTCGACCGGCACGCCGCACATCGGGATGTCGGCGCCTTGATGCTTGCCGCGCTTGGTCAGGACGATGCCGAGCGTCCTGGAGGCGATCTCGGCGTCCTCGAAGAACAATTCGTAGAAATCGCCCATCCGGTAGAACAGCAGCAAGCCCTGATGCGCCGCCTTGATCTCCAGGTACTGTTCCATCATCGGCGTGACGCGCGCGGTGGCTTCCGCCTGGAGTGCGGGCGTTTCGTCGGGGGGCGGAACGGGGATCGGCTGTTGCATGGTCATGGGCGGCGCAACCTACAAAATTTCACCTCCTGCTCCTATCGCTTTGGCCGGGAAGGGAAGGTTTTCCACGTTGTCCGCACGATGGGATAACGAGTGCAACATATTCAGTCGTCATTCCGGGATGCGCCGGCAGGCGCAGGCCCGGAATCCATAACCCCGGCTTGTGGTTATGGATTCCGGGCTCGCGCTCCGGGCGCCCCGGAATGACGGCTGAGTTTCACGGCATCCAGTCGAATATGCCACCCGCGAAACCGTCAATTGACCTGCCGCGGGCGCGCTCCTAAAACTCCGCCGACATTGAAGAATTCTGGCCGAACCGCGGCATTCAGGGAGAACAACGATGCGTGACGTCTTTATCTGCGATGCCGTGCGGACCCCGATCGGCCGTTTCGGCGGCTCGCTCGCCAAGGTGCGTGCTGACGATCTCGCGGCGGCCCCGATCAAGGGGCTGATGGCCAAGCACCCCAATCTCGATTGGGCGCAGGTGGACGAGGTCTTCTTCGGCTGCGCCAACCAGGCCGGCGAGGACAACCGCAACGTCGCGCGCATGGCGCTGCTGCTGGCGGGACTGCCGGATTCGGTTCCCGGCCAGACGCTGAATCGGCTCTGCGCCTCCGGCCTCGATGCGGTCGGTGCGGCAGGCCGCGCCATCCGCTCCGGCGAGATCGAGCTGGCAATCGCCGGCGGCGTCGAGTCCATGACGCGCGCGCCCTTCGTGATGGGCAAGGCGCAGGAGGCCTTCTCGCGCTCCGCCGAGATCTTCGACACCACGATCGGCTGGCGCTTCATCAATCCGCTCTTGAAGGCGCAATACGGCGTCGACGCGATGCCGGAAACCGGCGAGAACGTCGCCGAGGAATTCCAGGTCTCGCGCGCCGACCAGGACGCCTTCGCGATCCGCTCGCAGCAGCGCGCGGGTAAGGCGATCGCCGCCGGCTATTTCGCGGAAGAGATCATCCCGATCACCATTCCCGGTGGCAAGGCCGGCCCGATCACGGTCGACAAGGACGAGCATCCGCGTCCCGAGACCACGCTGGAAGGCCTCGCCAAGCTGAAGCCGATCGTGCGCAATCCCGGCACGGTGACCGCCGGCAACGCCTCCGGCGTCAATGACGGCGCGGCCGCGATGATCCTCGCGTCCGAAGCTGCGGTGAAGAAGCACGGCCTGACGCCGCGCGCCCGTATCCTCGGCCTCGCCTCGGCCGGCGTGCCGCCGCGCATCATGGGCATCGGCCCGGTGCCGGCGACCCGCAAGCTGATGGAGCGTCTCGGCAAGAAGATCGGCGATTTCGACCTGATCGAGCTGAACGAGGCCTTCGCCTCGCAGGGCATCGCCTGCATGCGCCAGCTCGGCGTCGCCGACGATGCCGATTTCGTCAACCCGCATGGCGGCGCCATCGCGCTCGGCCATCCCCTCGGCATGAGCGGCGCGCGCCTCGCGCTCACCGCCGTCCACGGCATGGAGAAGCGCGGCGGCAAGCTCGCGCTCGCCACCATGTGCGTCGGCGTCGGCCAGGGCGTCGCCGTTGCGATCGAGAAGCTGAACTGACGGGGCGCGTAGCGTCTCGTCTTCCCGGGGCAGCCCGACAGGGCTGAACCCGGGATATCGAGGTTCCGGGTTCGCTCGTTTCACTCGCGCCCCGGAACGACCGGGTGGCTGGGAGACGAGCATGATCATCGAGCGCGAGCAGGACGTCACGGCCGCGGCGCTGGCGGTGATGGAGCGGACGTCGGATCCGCGGCTGCGCCAGATCATGGTCTCCCTGGTCAAGCATTTGCATGGCTTCGTCCGCGACGTCCGCCTGACCGAGAAAGAGTTTCGCGACGCGACCGCCGTCATCGCCGAGCTCGGCAAGCTGACCACCGACAGCCATAATGAAGTCGTGCTGATGGCGGGTTCGCTCGGCGTCTCGCCGCTGGTGTGCCTGCTCAACAATGGCGACCAGGGCAATACGGAGACCGATCAGTCGCTGCTCGGGCCGTTCTGGCGGCTGAACTCGCCGCGGGTCGAGAACGGCGGATCGATCGTGCGTTCTGACACGCCGGGCGCGCCGCTGTTCGTCAGCGCCCGCGTCGTCGACAGGGACGGCCGTCCCGTCGCCGGGGCTGAGGTCGATGTCTGGCACGCCTCGCCGGTGGGCCTCTACGAGAACCAGGACCCCGAGCAGGCCGACATGAACCTGCGCGGCAAGTTCGCGACCGATGCGGATGGACGCTTTTCCTTTCGTTCGGTGATGATGGTCGGCTATCCCATTCCGACCAATGGCGTGGTCGGCCGCCTGCTCGAGGCGCAAAGCCGGCATCCCTATCGGCCCGCGCATCTGCATGCCCTGATCTTCAAGCCCGGATTCAAGGTGCTGATCTCGCAGGTCTACGATCCCGCTGACCCGCATATCGACAGCGACGTGCAGTTCGGCGTGACGCAGGCGCTGATCGGCAAGTTCCAGCGCCACGACACGCCGCATCCGACCGCGCCCGACGTCGCCACGCCCTGGTATTCGCTCGACCACACCTACCGGCTCGAAGCCGGGGAGGCCGTGCTGCCGCGTCCGCCGATCAAATAGCGCGGGCCTGCCGGGCGCGGCATGGCCGCCAAACCCGCTTCCCCAAATTAGTTATATCCTATAATGATTGGCGGAAGTTGTCCGGCCGGACCGAAAATGGCCGGGGAGGAGTTCGCCTATGACATTCATCTATCCCACCGACAGCAACAAGGCGCATCCGCTGCCGCTGTCGCCCGACTACAAGAGCTCGATCAAGCGCGCGCCGAACAAGCCCTTGATCCCGATGCGCCATACGTTGTCCGAGCTGACCGGGCCGGTCTACGGCCATGAGACCGTGCGCAAGGGCGATAACGATCTCACCACCCAGCACGCGGGCGAGCCGATCGGCGAGCGCATCATCGTCCATGGTCATGTGCGCGACGAGGACGGTCGCGGCGTGCCGAACTCGCTGGTCGAGATCTGGCAGGCCAATTCCTGCGGCCGCTACGTCCATGTCCGCGACCAGCATCCGGCCCCGCTCGATCCGAACTTCACGGGCGCCGGCCGCACCGTGAGCGATGCTGCCGGCTACTACCGCTTCGTCAGCATCAAGCCGGGCGCCTATCCCTGGGGCAACCACCACAATGCGTGGCGGCCCGCGCACATCCATCTGTCGGTGTTCGGTCATTCCTTCGTCACGCGCCTGGTGACGCAGATGTACTTCCCGAACGATCCGCTGTTTCCGTTCGATCCGATCTTCAACTCGGTGCCGGACGAGAAGGCGAGGGCGCGGATGGTCTCCTCGTTCGATCTCGAGAACACCCAGCCCGAATGGGCGCTGTGCTACCGGTTTGACATCGTGCTGCGCGGCAAGAACGCCACCCCCATGGAGAACAGCTAAGTGCAGGATAATGGGATCACGCCGTCGCAGACCGTCGGCCCGTTCTTCAAGTACGGCCTGACGCCGACCGGCGAGTACGCCTGGAACGACGCATTCACCAATTCGACGCTGACGCCCGACGTCACCGGCGACCGTATCCGCATCGAGGGCCGCGTGTTCGACGGCGACGGCGTTGCCGTGCCGGATTGCATGCTGGAGATCTGGCAGGCGGACGCGCAGGGCCGCTTTGCCGACCCGCAGGACAAGCGCGCGCTGCCGAATGCGAGCTTCCGCGGCTTTGCCCGCTGCGGCACCGACAAGGACGGCAATTACGCCTTCGAGACCATCAAGCCGGGCGCGGTGCCGGATCCCGACGGCAAGCCGCAGGCGCCGCACATCCTGCTCGCGGTGTTCGGCCGCGGCATGCTGCGGCATCTCTACACCCGCATCTATTTCAGCGACGAGGCCGGCAACGCCGCCGATCCCGTGCTGGGGCTGGTGCCCGCCGATCGCCGCGCCACGCTGACCGCCGTGCGGGACGCCGGCAAGCCGGTCTACCGGCTCGACCTGCGGCTCCAGGGCGACAACGAGACGGTGTTCTTCGACGTGTGAGGCCATGCGTGCCGGGGAGGTCTCTCCTCGGCACCCTGTATCACCCGGCGCATCGACGGAGCGGCCGCGTTGTCTCAGGCCGAAACGTCTCTCCCGCACGCGTGTGCGTCAGCCTCGCTGACTCAAATACCGATAGCGCGACGTCCAAATCCCGTAATTCTGCGGGGTTCGCGCGATGCAATTCCTCCGCGAAGCAATCCGGTATTTACCGTATTCGCCTAGAGTGGCTGCAGTTTAATGCCGTTGCTCCGGATGTTTCATGAAATTTCGTCTGTCCTTGTCCTCGGCGATCGTCGCGTTCGGCATCGTTCTCGCCATCGGTTTTGCCGCCGTGGTTTCGACCAGCCTGTACGCCTTGAAAGAGCTCAAGGTCGGCGGTCCGCTCTATTCCGACATCAAGCTGGGCAACGACCTCATCGCAGACATCCTGCCGCCGCCGGAATATGTCATCGAGGCCTATCTCGAGGCGACGCTGGCCATGCGCGAGCCGGACCAGCTGGCGGCCCACGGCGAACGCCTGGTCCAGCTCCGCAAGGACTACGACGAACGCAAGGCGTTCTGGCTCACCTCCAGCCTCTCGGCCGACCTGAAGACCGCCTTGGTGTCCAAGTCCGACGCCGAGGTGCAGAAGTTCTGGAAGGCGTCGGACCAGCTCCTGCCGGCCCTCAAGGCCAAGGACGCGGCCGCTTCCGAGCGCGCCTATGCGCAGCTCAAGGACGCCTACACCGCGCATCGCGCCGTGATCGACAGCATCGTCGAGAACGCCAACAAGCAGAATGCCGCCATGGAGAAGCTGGCCGCGGACCGCGACAGCTCGATGCTCTATATCCTCCTCGGCGTCTCCGCTGCCGTCCTTGCCTTCGTTGCCGCGGGCCTGCTCGGCGTCGCCCTCGGCGTGGTGCGCCCGATCGTGCGCATGACGGGCACGATGCAGAAGCTCGCGACCGGCGATCTCGCCGCCGACATTCCTTTCGCTGACCGCAAGGACGAGGTCGGCTCGATGGCAGGGGCGCTCGTGGTGTTCAAGCAGGCGGCCGTCGAGAATGCCCGACTGCGCGAGGAGCAGTTGCGGCAGGAGCAGGAGGCGGCGCTGGCCAAGCGCTCCGCCCTGCACCAGATGGCCGAGACCGTCGAACGCGAGACCGGCCGCTCGGTCGACACTGCCGGCGCGGCGACGCAAGGCGTCGAGCGGGCGGCGTCCAGCCTGTCCGAGATCGCAAGATCGCTCTCCGCGCAGTCGCAGGCGGTCGCGGCAGCCTCCACCCAGGCCCTCGGCAGCTCGCAGACCGTCTCGGCCGCGGCCGAAGAGCTGAGCGCCTCGATCCGCGAGATCGCGAGCCAGGTCCTGCGGACCAGCACTGTGACAAAATCGGCGGTCGCCGGCCGCGAGCAGGCGCGCTCGACCATCCAGTCGCTGGCCGGATCGGTGAAGAAGATCGCCGAGGTCTCCGACCTCATCGGCGGCATCGCCGGGCAGACCAACCTTTTGGCGCTCAACGCCACGATCGAGGCGGCGCGCGCCGGCGAGGCCGGCCGCGGCTTCGCCGTGGTGGCGGCCGAAGTGAAATCCCTGTCGGACCAGACCGCCAAATCCACCGAGGAGATCACGCGGTTGATTGCCGAGATCCAGGCCTCGACGCAGGCTGCGGTCGACGCCGTCGAGACCATGGGCGGGCACATCGTCGAGATCGACGGCGTGGCGACCTCGGTCGCCGCCGCAATGGAAGAGCAGGACGCGGCGACCCGCGAGATCTCGCGGTCGATTTCCGAATCGGCGTCCGCGGCGAAGGAAGTCTCGGCCAAGATCGGCAATGTCAGCCGCGACGCCGCGTCCGTGAACGAGCGCGCCGCGGAGGTCAGGCAGGCGATCGCCGGCATGGCGGCCAATCTTGAACAGCTGCGGTCAGTCGTGGTGAGGACGGTGCGCGATTCCACCGCGGCCGCCTGACGCCGGGCACGAGGCCCGCTGCTGGTGCCCGGGAACGTGATCGTGCAGTATGGCGCGGGACAGGGGCATCGTGGTCATGACACCTCCACAATTGCCGGCGGTCGTTGAACCGGCTCGACTGACGGCTGCGCTACGCAGGGGCGGCGTGCTCGATGCCGGCGCGGTGCGCGAAGTGAAGGTGCTGCATCAGCGCGACACCGTCGTGTCGCACATCATCCGCCTCGGCCTGCGCTATGTCGGCGAATCCGCCGGCGCGCCGCAATCGCTGATCCTGAAGACCGCGAATGCCGACTTCGCCGAGAAGCTTGCCAATGGTGGCCGGCACGAGGTCGAATATTACACGCGACTGACGCCGAGCATGCCGCCGGGGCTGGTGCCCCGCTGCTTCGACGGACATTTCGACGAGGACAGCCTCGCCTGGCATCTCTTGCTCGAGGATCTCACCGACAGCCATGAGATCGCGGCGGCTTGGCCGCTGCCGCCGTCGCGCGAGCAGACGACCGCCATCGTCTCCACGCTCGCACGCTGGCATGCGGCCTGGTGGGACCATCCGGGCCTCGGCGACAGCGTCGGCACCTGGGCGAGCCCCGAGGACAGTGCGGCGCGGATGGAGACCTTCGCGGGCCATTACGACCGCTTTGCCGATTCTCTCGGTGACCGCCTCAGCGAGGAGCGGCGCATCCTCTATCGCCGCCTGATCGATCGGTCCGACCTGCTGTCGCAGCGCTACCACTCGCGCCGTCACCTCAGCATCACCCATGGCGATGCCCATGTCTGGAATTTCCTGCTGCCACGCGCCGGTGTTGCCGACACCGTGCGCATCTTCGATTTCGACCTGTGGAGCATCGACGTTCCGACCCACGACCTCGCCTACATGATGGCGATGCACTGGTATCCGGAGCGCCGGCAGGCGCTCGAACGCGCGATGCTCAACCTCTACCACGACGCGCTGATCGAGAGCGGCATCACCGGCTACACGCGCGGCGCGCTCGATCGCGACTACCGCTGGGCGGTGCTCTGGCAGATCACGCGGCCAGTCTGGCAGTGGAGCATCAACATCCCGCCGGTGATCTGGTGGAATAATCTGGAGCGGATATTCGCGGCCGTGGACGATCTGGGCTGCGAGGAGTTGCTGGGGTAGGGCCGCGCCGTTCGCTCGATGCGGTGTGAAGCGCGGTGACGGCTCAACCTTCTCGGTGTCGTCCCTGCGAACGCAGGGACCCATAACCACAGGGAGAGGTTCGGCACGAGACGGGTAACTCCGAGCCTTCGCCAAACGTCTCCCTGTGGTTATGGATCCCGGATCTGCGCGCGCTGAACGGCGCGCTTGTCCGGGACGACAGCGGAGAGTGTCGATCGTGCGGGGCTACTCGATCACCGCATGTTCCGGCCCGGCTGCCTGCTTGCGCAGCGTGGCCTTGGTCGAGCCGATCAGCAGAGCGAGCGGGATGGTGCAGAGGATGAAGATCATCACCAGCTGGTAGTCGTGCGCGAAGGCGATGATCTGGGCCTGCACGCTGACCATCCTGTCGGCCATGGCGCGGCCGGCATCGGTGGACAAATTGATCAGGCCTCGGACATCAGGCATCTGCAGGGCATGGTTGAACGGGTTGATGTGCTCGGACAGGATCGCGTAGGTCCGCCGCGTCCCCTGCGTCAGCTGCGCGATGACGACGGAAATGCCGACCGAGCTCGCGACGTTGCGCATCAGGGTCAGCATCGCGGTGCCGTCGGTGCGCAGATCGTTCGACAGCGTCAGGAACGCCACGGTCGAGAGCGGCACGAAGACGAGGCCGAAGCCGAAACCCTGGATGACGCTGACGGTGACGATCTCCGGCACCTGGGTCAGGTCGGTCCAGCCGGTCATCTGGAACAGCGAGCCTGCGGTCAGCGTCAGGCCGGAGATGATCAGCGTGCGCGCCTCGAAGTAACGCATCATGCGGCCGACCAGCATCATGGCGAAGAAGGTGCCGAAGCCGCGGCTCGCCAGCAACAGGCCGGCGGTGATGATGGGGTAGCCGATCACGTTCTGCATGTAGGGCGAGGCCAGCGCCATGGTCGAGAACAGCACGAGCCCCATCACGATCATGAACATGCAACCGGTGACGAAGTTGCGGTCCTTGAACAGCGCGAAACGGATGAACGGCGTCGAGGTCGTGAAGGAGTGCGCGAGGAAGAAGTAGAGGGCGACGGCGGAGACGATGAACTCGGCGAGGATTTCGTTGGATTCCAGCCAGCCCAATTGCTCGCCGCGGTCGAGCGCGAGCTGCAGCGCGCCGATCGCAACCGCCAGCGCGGCGAAGCCGAAGAAGTCGAACCTGAGGCTGAGATTCTTGTCGGTCTCGTCCATGAAGACGATCAGGCCGAGCACGGTGATGGCGCCGAACGGCAAATTGACGAAGAACACCCAGTGCCAGGAATAGGTCTCGGTCAGCCACGCGCCCAGTGACGGACCCATGATCGGGCCCATCATCACGCCCATGCCCCAGATCGACATCGCCTTGGCGCGCTCCTGGAGTGTGTAATAGTCGAGCATGACCGATTGCGACAGCGGCACCAGCGCCGCGCCGAACACGCCCTGAAGCAGGCGGAACAGCACCATCTGGTTGATGTCCTGCGCGAGGCCGCACAGCACCGAGGCCATGGTGAAGCCGGCCGAGCAGATGATGAAGATGCGCTTGCGGCCGAAGCGGTTGGCGATCCAGCCCACCGGCGCCGTCATGATCGCGGCGGCGACGATGTAGGAGGTTAGCACCCAGTTGATCTGGTCCTGCGAGGCCGACAGCGTGCCCTGCATGTAGGGCAGGGCGACGTTGGCGATGGTGGTGTCCAGCGCCTGCATGATGGTCGCCGTCATGGCGCAGATCGTCACCATGTTCCGGCGCAGGCCGGGGACCATCAAATTGGCGTTGGGGCCGGACATCCGATCAGTCCTCGTCTCGTCAGTCTTTGTCTTGCTGGTCTTTGTCCTGGCTCGCAGTCGCGGACAGGCCGAACAGGCCGGCGAGCGAACGCTGATGGCCGGTGTCGATGGTGGCGTAGACGCTCATGCCGGCCTTCAGCTTCCGCACATATTTGTCGGTCTCGTCGAAATAGATGCGGATCGGCACGCGCTGCACCACCTTGACGAAATTGCCGGTGGCGTTCTGCGGCGGCAGGATGGCGAATTGCGCACCAGTGCCGGGCGAGAGCGAGCCGATCTTGCCCTTGAAGACGTGGTTCGGGAACGCGTCGACCTCGAGCGTGACCGGCTGGCCCTCAGTGACGTGGGTGAGGTCGCTCTCCTTCGGATTGGCGTCGACCCAGGGGTGGGCGACGTCGATGATGGAGAACACCGGCGTGCCGGCGGTGACAAAGCGGCCGAGCTGGATCTGCTCGACCTGCGTCGCCACGCCGTCCATCGGCGCGCGCAGCACGGTGTGGTCGAGATTGCGCTGGGCATCGTCCAGCTTGGCTTTCGCCTGAGCGTAGGGCGGGAATTGCTCGAGCGGCAGATCGGGATTGCCCAGCAGCTGCGTCCTGGCGTTGGAGAGCTGCTGCTTGATGTACTGCGCCTGCGCGCCGGCGGTGACCAGCGCATTCGAGGCGTTGTCGAGATCGAGCTGCGAGCCGTAATTGTTCTTCACCAGCGCCTGCTTGCGCTCGACGTCGCGCTGCTTCAGATCGATGCCCTGCTGGGCAAGGCCGAGCATGTCGCCATAGATCTTGATGTTGGCGACGAGGTTGTCATAGGTCGTGCGCGCCTGCGCGAGCTGCGCCTTGGTCTCCTCTACCGCCAGGCGGAACGGAACAGGGTCGATCTCGAACAGCTCGTCGCCCCGCTTGACCGACTGGCCTTCCTTCACGACCACCTTCAGGATCTTGCCGGAGATGTCGGGCGTCACCAGCACCTTCTGCGCGCCGACATAGGCGTCGTCGGTGCCGACATAGCGGCCGCCATGGAGGTAGAAGGTCAGGCCGCCGATGGCGGCGGTCAGCGGCAGCACGACCAGCAGCAGGAAGCGGCGGTAACGCCGCAGGCCCGCGACCAGGCGACGGCGCGGATCGGTGCCGGCTTTCTTTGTGGGTTTGCCCCCGTCGGCCTTCTGCTCGGGCTGGAACTTGAGGACTTGATCAGCCATAGCGCTGCTCCTTGCGCGCTTGCTCCGCGCCGGATGTCTGGATCGCGGTGCGCACGTTTTCCTTGATGGTTTCGAGCTGGGTCAGGAGGCGATGGGCGTCCGCCGGTGTGATGCCGTCCAGCGCGTTGGCCGTCAGCTCGGACTTCAGCCCGCTCATCCGGCCCAGCAATTGCCGCCCGGCCTTCTTCAGATACAGCCGCTTGACGCGGCGGTCTGAAGGATCATTGCGGCGCTCGATCCAGTCGCTGTCGCAGAGCTTGTCGATCAGGCGCGTCAGCGTGATCGGCTGCATCTCGAGCAGCTCGGCGAGTTCCGACTGCTTCATGCCCTCGCTGCGCTCGACCTTGGCCAGCACCGCCCATTGCGCGCGGGTGATGCCGAACCGCGACGCCTCCTTGTCGGCATAGACGCGCAAGAGGCGGTAGAGCTCGCCAAGGGTGAAGAGGAAATTCTGGTCGACCGACCCGCGGGTCATGAGCTTTGTCTCCAATAAGCTTGAATATAATAAGCAAGCTTACGATTATTCCCACCGCGGATTAGCAGGGGCTGTCCCGCAGCGCGAGCATGGCTGGCAGCCGTTTGCCGGGTCGTGCTTTGGGTTCCCGGTCCCCAATGCTAGAATATCGCCGCATGACCCTCGCAAAGCCGGCTTTTCCCGCACCAGACCACGATCACGGCCGCTGCACCGCGGATGCGCTGGCGCATGCCGAGGAGGTCTGCGAGCAGCGCGCGCAGAAATTCACGCCAATTCGCCGCCAGGTTTTGGCTGCGCTGCTCTCCAGCCACCGCCCGCTCGGCGCCTATGAGGTGATCGACGAACTTGCCAAATCCATGCCGCGGCCGGCGCCGATCACAGTCTATCGCGCGCTCGATTTCCTGATGGCCAACGGCCTCGTGCACCGCATCGAAAGCCGCAACGCCTATCTCGCCTGTGCCGCCCATGACCACGATGCGACCTCGGCGGTGGCGTTCCTGATCTGCGAGCGCTGCGGCCTGGTCGGCGAGATCCCCTCGGCGTCATTCGCCAAGGACCTCAATGCTGCCGCGCGCAGCTCAGGCTTTGCGCCAAAGCTGTCCGTGGTGGAGATCACGGGCGTCTGCGCTCATTGTCAGAAGGCTGCATAAAGCAACAACGGCGCAAAGCCGGTTTTTCGGGAAGACATGTCCTCACCACAACCCATATCGTCCGCCGCACGTCCCCTCAGTGCCGGCGCCATCGCCCTGATGCTCATGCTGTGCCTGACCTGGGGATTCAACCAGATCGCGGTGAAGCTGGTGATGCCTGATATCCCGCCGATGCTGCAGGCCACCATCCGCTCGGCGGGCGCGCTGCCGGTGCTGTTCATCATCGGCACGCTTCGCGGCGTCAAATTCTTCGAGAACGACGGCACGTGGAAGCCGGGCCTGGTTGCCGGGCTGATGTTCGGCATCGAATTCGTGCTGATCTTCCAGGGGCTGCGCCTCACCTCGGCCTCGCGCGCGGTGGTGTTTCTCTACACCGCGCCGTTCTTCGTCGCCCTCGGCTCCTACCAGGTGCTCGGCGAGCGGCTCGGCGCCTCGCAATGGCTGGGCCTCGCCATCAGCTTTGGCGGCGTCGCACTCGCGATCGGCGTGCCGCAGCCCAATGTCGATTCGCATGTTCTGCTCGGCGATCTCATGATCGTCGGCGGTGCGGCGCTGTGGGCGGCCACCACGCTGGTCGCCAAGAGCACACGCCTGCGGTTCGCCGCCCCCGAGAAGGCGCTGGGCTACCAGGTGGCCACCTCGATCCCCATCCTGGGGCTGGCGGCCTGGCTGTTCGGCGAGACCATCACGCACACGCCGGCGCCGCTGTCGCTCGGCCTGATGGCCTTTCAGGCAATCTGGGTGGTTGGAACCACGTTCACGCTTTGGTTCGCTCTGGTGAAGGCCTATTCGGCCAGCAAATTGTCGGCTTTTACCTTCATCACCCCTTTGTTTGGCGTGGTGGGTAGTTATTTCATCATGCACGACACCCTAAGCCTGGCATTCGGGGCGGCTGCCCTCCTTGTAATTGCTGGGCTTTTTCTGGTTAACCGTCCCAGCCAAGTCGCCGCGGCGCCGGCTGATGCATTGCTGAACGTCACCAAAACCTGATATTTGGACCCCATGAACAAGCCCGAAACATCCATCGATTCCGACATCGCGGGGCCCGCACCGCGTCATCGTACCACCCAGGTCAAGGTCGGCGACGTCGCCGTCGGCGGCGGCGCGCCGATCGTCGTGCAGTCGATGACCAACACCGACACCGCCGACATCGACGGTACCATTGCCCAGGTCGCAGCGCTCGCGCGCGCCGGCTCCGAAATGGTCCGTATCACCGTGGACCGCGAGGAAGCCGCGGCGGCCGTGCCGCACATTCGCGACGGCCTCGCCAAGCGCGGTATCACGACGCCGCTGATCGGCGACTTCCACTATATCGGCCACAAGCTGCTCGCGGCCTATCCGGCCTGCGCCGAGGCGCTCGCCAAGTACCGCATCAATCCCGGCAATGTCGGCTTCAAGGACAAGCGCGACACCCAGTTCGGCGACATCATCGAGATCGCCAACAAGAACAACAAGCCGGTCCGCATCGGCGCCAATTGGGGTTCGCTCGACCAGGAACTCCTGACCAAGCTGATGGACGAGAACGCCGCATCCGCCAATCCGCGCGACGTGCGCGCGGTGACGCGCGAGGCCATGGTGCAGTCCGCGCTGCTGTCGGCCGCGCGCGCCGAAGAGCTCGGCATGCCCAAGGATCGCATCATCCTGTCGGCGAAGGTCTCGGCGGTGCAGGATCTGATCGCGGTCTATCAGGACCTCGCCAGCCGTTCCGATTACGCCATCCATCTCGGCCTCACCGAGGCCGGCATGGGCACCAAGGGCATTGTCGCGTCCTCCGCCGCGCTCGGCATCCTCCTGCAGCAAGGCATCGGCGACACCATCCGCATCTCGCTGACGCCGGAGCCCGGCGGCGACCGCACCCGCGAAGTGCAGGTCGGCCAGGAGCTGCTGCAGACCATGGGCTTCCGCACCTTCGTGCCGCTGGTTGCGGCATGCCCCGGCTGCGGCCGTACCACCTCGACCACGTTCCAGGAGCTGGCGCGCTCGATCCAGGATTTCATCCGCGACGAGATGCCGACCTGGAAGACGAAATATCCTGGCGTCGAAGAGCTCAACGTCGCGGTGATGGGCTGCATCGTCAACGGCCCCGGCGAATCCAAGCACGCCAATATCGGCATCTCCTTGCCCGGCACCGGCGAAGCACCGGCCGCGCCCGTGTTCGTCGACGGCAAGAAGTTCCGCACGCTGCGCGGCCCGACCATCTCCGCCGACTTCAAGGCGCTGGTGATCGACTATATCGAGCAGCGTTACGGCCAGGGCGCCAAGGTGCCGGTGACCGCAGCGGAGTAAGCCGCCCGGAATTTGGAATCGTAAGGCGGGTTCGCGATGCGAGCCCGCCTTATTTCTTGCGTGCGTAGCCCGGATGGAGCACAGCGAAAATCCGGGGTTCTGTCCGCGCAAGACCACCGTTCCCGGATTGCGCTTCGCGCCATCCGGGCTACGATGCCTCCCAATCAAGAATGTTCGGGAGACACGCCATGAGCTCACTCGCCGGCAAGCAGGGCCCGCGCTACCGCCACGCCGCGGAAGACGGCGCGCCTTACGAGACGATCGCGGTCGAAAAGCTCACGCCGATCATCGGCGCGGAAATCTCCGGCGTCGATATCGGCAAGCTCGTCTCCGACGATGCGCGCTCCAACCGGCAGATGGACGAGATCCACCGCGCGCTCGCCGAGAACCTCGTCATCTTCTTCCGCGACCAGAGCATCACGCCAAGGCAGCATCTGGCCTTCGGCCGCAAGTTCGGCGAGCTGCATTTCCATCCCGCGGCTCCCCACGAGGATGAAGACCCGGCCTTGATGAAGATCTACGCCGACAAGAATTCGCCGCGGGCGAACGGCGAGGGCTGGCATTCCGACGTGTCCTGCGACCTCGAACCTCCGATGGGCTCGATCCTCTACATCAAGCAGTGCCCGCCGCGCGGCGGCGACACGCTGTTCGCCAACATGTATGCGGCCTATGAGGCGCTGTCGGATCGGATGAAGGCCTATCTCGACGGGCTGACCGCCCTGCACGACGGCGAGCCGATCTATCGCGGGCTCTATGCCAATTACGGCGTCGCCGACAGGCCGAGCTACCCGAACGCGGAGCACCCCGTGGTGCGCACCCATCCGGTCACCGGCAAGAAAGCGCTCTACGTCAACCGCGGCTTCACCCGCCACATCAACGGCATCCCGCGCGACGAGAGCGACGCGATGCTGGCCTATCTCTACCAGCACGCCGAGAATCCGCTGTTCCAATGCCGCTTCCGCTGGACCGAGAACGCCATCGCCTTCTGGGACAACCGCTGCACCCAGCACCGCGCGATGTGGGACTACTGGCCGCACACCCGCTCGGGCACGCGCGTGACGGTGAAGGGGGAAAGGCCTGTGTAGGCGACAATGCCGTAGCGTGAGCCGTTCTTGCGTTGACGTCTCCGCGCTCCGGCGCCAATCTTCCCGAAAACAAATCGGGAGGATTTTCCATGCTTCACGCAGAGGACAATAAATTCCTGACCGAGTCCGGCCCCGGAACGGGCATGGGCGAATTGCTGCGCCGCTTCTGGATTCCGGTGCTCCTCTCGGAAGAGCTCCCCGAGCCCGACGGCGAGCCCAAGAAGATCGTCGTTCTCGGCGAGGAACTGCTCGCCTTCCGTGACTCCCGTGGCGTGGTCGGTGTCATCGACCAATATTGCCCGCATCGCGGCGCCAATCTCTGGCTTGGCCGCAACGAGGAGTGCGGCATCCGCTGCGTCTATCACGGCTGGAAGTTCGATACCGACGGGGCTTGCGTGGACATGCCGACCTCCTATCCCGATCTCAACGCCAAGGATCTCATCCGCATCAAATCCTATCCGGTGCGCGAATGGGGCGAGATGATCTGGGCCTATATGGGGCCGGCGGACTCGATGCCCGAGCTGCCCGATCTCGAAATGGCGCTGCTCCCGGCCTCGCACCGCTACGTCAGCAAGAAATGGCAGGACTGCAACTGGGTGCAGGCGCTGGAAGGCTCGATCGACACCGCGCATTTCACCTTCGCCCATCTGTCCTTCGACAAGGAGGAGAACGAGATCCTTGATATCAAGAAGCACTTTGTGAATCCGATCGCGCGCATGTCGAGCGATCACATGCGCTGGATCGCCGAGGACCCGCGCCCGGTGATCAAGGTCGCTCCGCACGAGGCGGGGCTGACCATCGCTGGCGGCCGGCTCACGGGCGGCGACAACATCTATTGGCGCATCGCGCAGTTCCTGATGCCGTTTCATGCTTATGCGCCGAGCGCGATGCCGGGCGAGAACATTTTTGGCCAGACCTTCGTGCCCGTCACCGACACCAATTGCTGGATCTACACCTATGCCTGGAATCCGGAGCGGCCGCTGACGCAAGCCGAGCGCGACGCCTATGACCGCGGCAACGGCGTGATCGCGGAGGTCGACGACAATTACGTGCCGCTGCGCCATAAGGGCAACGACTATCTGATCGACCGCAAGCTGCAGAAGACCCGGAGCTACACCGGCATCAAGGGCGTGTCCGAGCAGGACGCCGCCGTGCAGGACAGCCAGGGTCCGATCGCCGACCGCACCCGCGAGCATCTCGGCCCGACCGATCTCGGCATCATGCATTTCCGCAAAGTCGTGATGGATCTGGCACGCGCGCTGCAGCGGGGCGAGCCGCCGCCGCAGGCCGCGCGTCAGGATCGCTGTGCGGTGCGCTCCGGCGCCTGCGTCACCAGCAAAGCCAAGGATCTGCCGGCCGTGATGCTGGAACGGTTTGGCGACGTCGCGGGCTTTGTCGGCCGCCCGCAGATCGCAGCAGCGGAGTAACGCGTGGGGCAAGCGCGCAGCATCGTCGCCGGACTGGTCGCCGCGATCCTGTTGTCATCGCTTGCGCCGGCCGGCCGCAGCGAGGCCGCCGTGCGAAAAATCGCGAAGACCGGACCGAAGCAGGCGCAAGCGCCCGCCAAGTGCGAGATGCCGAAATTCCGGATCGTCGTCGACGTCGGCCACACGCCCGAGTCCTACGGCGCGCTCAGCGCGCGCAATGACCCGGAGTTCGGCTTCAATTTCGTGCTTGCAAGACGCATCACGGCAAAGCTCAAGTCCGAAGGTTTTGCGGCAACCCGCCTGCTCGTCACGGACGGCAAGGCGCGGCCGAGCCTGTTCAAGCGGGTCAGCGCCGCCAATGACGGCCGGGCGGATCTCTTCCTCTCGGTTCACCACGATTCGGTGCCGGACAAATTGCTCGACACCTGGGAATTCGATGGCGCGAACAGCAATTTCAGCGATCGCTTTTCGGGCCACTCATTGTTCGTGTCGCAGCAGAACCCGCACTTCACCACCAGCCTGATGCTGGCACGGATGATCGGCCGGCAGTTGAAAGAGCAGGGCCTGCACTATGCCAGCCAGTATACCTTGCCGGTGATGGGCCGCTACCGCCGCCAACTGCTCGACAAGGATGTCGGCGTCTACCGCTATGATGGGCTCGTCGTGCTGTCGCGGACCAGAGGCGCCGCCGTGTTGCTCGAAGCCGGCTCCATCATCAACCGCGACGAGGAGATGGCGATGAACTCGCCGGAGCGGCAGGACGCGGTCGCGGGGGCCGTTGCGGCTGCGATGAGGGAATTTTGCGAGAGGCGGTAGTTTGCTTCGTCGGTTCGATCCGGCGAAGCTACAGCGGCACACCCCTGTACTCCCGGTTCGCCAGGCTCGCCTCCTCCAGATCCAGATCGCGCTCGATCCGGCGCCGCGTCTCGTCGGTGATCTGGCCGTCGCGCAGGAGGTTGTGGATGAATTTTCGTTCGGCGGCGATCAGGTCCCGGGTCAGCGCAGTGCCGGCGGCGGAGACGTCGTGGTGCGTAGGGTCGAGTGAATCAGGCAGCTGAGTGACCCGGATCTCGTGACGCGCACGCAGCAGCCGCATCACCTCGTCGGAGATTTCCTTCTCCTCGGTCAGTGCGTCGAGCGATTTCAACGCGGCATCGAGCGCCTGACGCCGTGCCGTGATCTCGGCCTCATGCTCGGCGACATGCTCGTTGCGGCCGGCCTGTGCGACACCGAGCCAGCGCACCACCGGCGGCAGCGTGAGGCCGACGCCGATCAGCGTCACGAAGATGACCCCGAAGGCCACGAACAGGATCAGGTCGCGGTACGGGAAGGCGTCGCCATCGGGCAGCGTGAACGGCAGCGCCAGCGCGGCCGCGAGCGACACCGCGCCGCGCACGCCGGTGAAGGCGAGCACGAACGGCCATTGCCAGGGCGGCGACGGATCGCGCCGGCGCAGCGATTTGCTGAGCATTCGCGGCAGATAGGTTGCGGGATACAGCCAGGCGAAACGCGCGATCACGATGATCACCAGCACCAGCGCGGTCGCGATCAGGATGTCGTCGAGCGGGAACGTCTTCGATTTCTCGTAGAGCGCGCGCATCTGAAAGCCGGTGAGCAGGAACAGCACGCCTTCGATCAGATAAATCACGAGGTCCCAGAAGAAGATGCCTTGCAGTCGCGTCGCCGAGGAGATCAGCAGCGGGCCGTTCCAGCTCACATAGAGCCCGCAGGCGACGGTCGCGATCACGCCGGAGCCGCCGACATGTTCGGGCAGCCAGTAGGAGACGTAGGGCGTGATCAGCGACAGCGTCAGCTCGACCTGCGGATCCCCGGACCATTTGCGGAAGCGAAGGGAGAGCCAGCCGACGCCGATGCCGAAGGCGATCTCGCTGGCGACGATGAGGAGGAACTCGCCGGCCGCGAGCGGCAGCGAGAAATGTCCGACCATGATCGCGGCCAGCGCGAAGCGATAGAGGATCAGCGCCGTGGCGTCATTGGCGAGCCCTTCGCCCTCGAGGATGACCAGGAGCCGCCGCGGCATGTTGAGCCGGCGCGCGATCGCGAGCGGTGCCACCACGTCGGGCGGTGCGACGATGGCCCCGAGCAGGAAGCCGATGGTCCAGGGCAGGCCGATCATGTAGTGCGTGGCGGCCGCCACCAGCGCCGCGGTGAAGATCACCGCACCGACCGCGAGCAGCACGATCGGGCGCAAATTATTCCTGAACTCGCGCCAGCTCATGGCGACGCTGGCCGAATAGATCAGCGGCGGCAGCACCATCAGCAGCACCAGTTCCGGCGGCAATTCCACCGGCGGCATGCCCGGCACGAAGGCGAGGCCGACGCCGGCCAGCATCAGCAGGATGGCGGGCGCGATGTTGAAGCGGCGCGCGGCAAGCGCGGTGCCCGCCAGCACGGCGAGCAGGATGAGAAAGGTCTGAAATTTCGCTTCCATGGCGGTCTGTCTTGACCCGGAAGCGAGTGCTGCGTCAATGCGCGCGGCTCACGCCAGCCGCTCGGCCACCATGCGCCCGATGCGCGCGAATGCGGCTTCGATCTGCGCCGCATTCGGCGTACCGCCCTGGGTATAGGCCGTGACCAGGATCGGCGTCTCGGGCTTGGACCAGACAACCGCGATATCGCCTGAGGCATCCTTGCCGTTGTTGCCGGTCTTGTCGCCGATGCTCCAGCTTGCGGGGAGGCCGCCGCGCAGCCGGTTCGCGCCGGTCTTGCAGTTCACCATCCACTCCGTGAGCAGGCTGCGCGAGGCCGGCGTCAGCGCCTCGCCGAGCACCAGGCGCCGCAAATTTCCCGCCATCGCCATCGGCGTCGTGGTGTCCCGGGGATCGCCGGGCGGCGAGCGGTTGAGCTCGGGCTCGTTGTGGTCGAGCCGCGAAAGGGTGTCGCCGAGCGACCGCCAGAACGCGGTGAGCGCGGCGGGACCGCCGATCCGCGCCAGCAGCAGGTTGGCACAGGTGTTGTCGCTGAGCTCGACGATCGCCTTGCACATGTCGGTGACCGACATCGCACCCGCCGCGAGATTCTGCTTGGCGACCGGTGCATATTCCAGCAGGTCGGCCTTGCCGTAAGGAATCATCGCCGCGAGCTGCTCTTCGCCGCGATCGACCCGCGCCAGCACGCAGGCCGCGAGCGAGGCCTTGAAGGTCGAGCACATCACGAAGCGCTCGTCGGCGCGCCAGGCGAGCTTCTTGCCGGTCGCAAGGTTCTCCGCGTAAACGCCGATCCGTCCGCCGCTTTCGCGCTCGTAGGATTCGAGTTCGGGCGGCGCCTCCGCGGCAAGCGCCGGAGACGCGGCCATCCAGGCGAGTGAGGCGAGCAGAGAGCGGCGGTCGAGAGGCATGGGAGGCTTTCAGGGGAGGTGGGGTGAATGGACGCGCTATTTGCGCTGTCATTGCGAGCGCAGCCAAGCAACCCAGAATCTCTCCAGCGGAGGAATTCTGGATGGCTTCGTCGCAAGAGCTCCTTGCAATGACGTGTGGCGAGAGTTGGGCTCGTTCTGACGAAGAGAAGACGAGAGTGCCTCCCAACTCGGACAGTGGAAGGCCTTGCCGCCCCTCAATCCCTCAAATCATAACGATACGATTTCGACACGATCTGCCAGCCGTCGGCGAGCTTCATCGCCACCAGATAGTCGGTGAAATAGCGTGGCGGCAGCTGGCATCGCACCTTGATGAAGGCGGTCTTGTCGTCCGAGCGGTCGATGGTGACGATGAAATCCTCGCGCGGCTTGCCTTCGGCCTTGCCGGAGGGACGCTTGCGCACACGGTCGAGCCAGTCGGGCACGGTCAGGACCTGCAATTCGCCCTTCTCGACCCAGCGCAGATCCGCGGAGGGATGGAAGATGGCGCCGAGTTTCTCGGCGTCGCCCTCGTAAAGGCCGTCGAAATAGGATTGCACGACGGATTCGACGCTCGACCGGTTCTGGCTCATGGGTCATCCTTTTGCATGATGGCTTGGGGCGAACTTAGTCGTACGCATCGAAATGCGCTATGGGTGTGTCAGCCATTTGCGCCAGGGCATGCCATGACCGGATCAGAAAAATCGAATGCTCGTATCCTGATCGGCGAATGCTACTGCCGCACCATCAGGTTCGAGGTGGCCGACGCGTTCTCCTATGCGATGAACTGCCATTGTTCGAACTGTCGCCGGACCACCGGCTCGGCCTTCAAGCCGTTCGCCGGCATCGCGCAGGACAAGCTCCGCATCGTCAGCGGCGGCGACCAGCGGCTCATTTTCGGCGACGACACCACCCATGACGCCCATTGTGGGCGATGTGGCTCGCTGCTCTATTCCCGGGTGCGCGAAGGACAATGGGTCCACGTCGCCATGGGAACCCTGGTCGATGCCCCTTCGATCCGGCCCAGCGCCCATATTTTCGTGGCCTCGAAGGCGCCCTGGCACGAAATTACAGACGATCTGCCGCAATATCGGGGGCATATCGGCGATGGCTAAGGAAACTCGGTCGATCCGCCCGCCCGGCCGCGAACCGCGACCGCGCTGGCGCGACAAACGAAGAGGGGCTTTCGGATTGCTGTCGGCGCGGCCTTCGTGACCTCCATCACAAGCGCCGCCACCAGATCCTGCTAAAGCAGTTCCAAAGGGGCTCGAACGTCCCGAACTTCGGAAGTTGTGTCATGCGCAAACTGCTCGGACTTTGCCAGCTTCTCCTCGCCGCAGCGCTGCTGTTCGGCTCTGGTCCCGCTTTCGCGGGCAACCGCGTCGCGCTGGTGCTTGCCAACTCGGCCTACCGGCACGCGCCGTCGCTCGCCAACCCCGTCAATGACGGTGCGGTGATGGCGAAAACGCTGAAGGAGGCCGGTTTCGACGTCGTCGATTATCGGCAGGACCTGTCGGCCCAAGATACCCGGCGCGTGCTGCGCGATTTTGCCGATACGACCCGCACGGCCGACATCGCCGTGGTCTACTATGCCGGTCACGGCATCGAGGTTGAGGGCTCGAATTATCTGATTCCTGTCGACGCCAAGCTCGAGCGCGACACCGACGTTTATGATGAGGCGCTTTCGCTCGACCGCGTCCTCGTCGCCGTCGAACCGGCCAAGCAGCTTCGTCTGGTGATCCTGGATGCCTGCCGTGACAATCCGTTCGGCAAAACCATGAAGCGCACGGTGGCCTCGCGCGGCATCGGCCGGGGCCTTGCCCAGGTCGAGCCGACCAGCCCCAACACGCTGATCGCCTATTCGGCGAAGGCAGGCTTCACGGCACAGGACGGCGACGGCGCCAACAGCCCCTTTACGGTCGCGCTGTCGCGGCATTTGACGACGCCGGGTCTCGATGTCCGCCGTGCCTTCGGCTACGTGCGCGACGACGTGCTCAAATCGACCGGCAACAAGCAGGAACCGTTCGTCTACGGCTCGCTCGGTGGCGAGGATGTGCCGCTGGTTCCGGTCAAGGTGGCGGCTGCCGCGCCGGCAGCGCCTGTGGTGAACCGGCAGGCCGACATGCGCCGCGACTACGAGCTCGCGCTCCAGGTCGGCAACAAGCCGGCGTGGGAAGCTTTCCTCGCCCAGCATCCCGACGGCTTCTATGCCAACCTCGCCAAGCTCCAGATCGACAAGATCCAGGCCGAGCAGGCCCATGCGGCCGCAATCGAGAAGGCAAAGCAGGCCGAGGCCGAGCGCGACCGTCTCGCCGCTCTCGGCGCCCAGAAGGACGCGCAGGCCAAAGCTGCCGCCGATGCAAGGGCCGCCGAGCAGGCCCAGCTCGCCGCGCAGAAGGCGAAAGAACAGGCGCAGCAGCAGGCGGCCGCCGCCGAGCAGCAGCGCATCAATCTCGCGGCGGCCGCGCCGAGCGCCGCACCGGCCAGCACCGCGAGCCCGGCCGGCACCAACGTTGCATCGCTGACGCCGGCAGCCGCGCCCGCCGATCTCAGCCGCTCGGTGCAGACCGAGCTTGGCCGGGTCGGATGTTTTTCAGGGCAGGCCGACGGCAATTGGAGCACCTCCTCGCAACGCTCACTGTCGCAGTTCAACCGCTATGCCGGCACCAAGCTCGACGTGAAGGTCGCGAGCACCGACGCGCTCGATGCGGTCAAGGCCAAGCCGGCGCGAGTTTGTCCGCTGGTTTGCGAGCACGGCTTCAAGGCCGACGGCGACAAGTGCACCAAGATCGTCTGCCGTGAGGGCTATGCGGTCAATGACGACAATGAGTGCGAAAAGCAGCGCGCCGCGAAGCCGGCCAAGCCTGCTACGGCGAAGCGCGACGACGGTGACGAACGTCCCGCGCGGCAGCGTCGACAGGCCGGGGGCGCGGCAGCCGGAGGCTACGGCGCTGCGGCGGGCATTGCCGCTGCAGCTGGTGCCAGCCGTCCCTCGGGTGGCGGCCAGATGTTCTGCAACAGCACCGGCTGCCGCCCGGTCAGCCGTGGTTGCCATCTCGAATATCGCGGCGGTGGCGGTCCCGCCAACGACGCCAATGCCGAGGTCTGCAACTGATGCGTCAAGTCGTCCCGGCAATGCCGGGACGATGTCAGTTCGAGATGGCGCTCGCGGCGATGTTGACCGTCAGGGCCAGCAAGGCCGTGTTGTAGATGAACGAGACGATCCCGTGCGCCGTGGCCGTGCGGCGAATGGTCCTGTCGGTGATGCCGACATCGGAAACCTGCGCGGTCATGCCGATCACGAACGAGAAATAGACGAAGTCCCAGTAGTCGGCGTGATCTTCCTTGTCGCCGCTCGGGAATTGCAGGCCGCCGGGCTTGGCGTTGCGGTAGTAATCATGGGCGTAATGCAGCGCGAAGGTGGTGTGCACGGCGGCCCAGGACAGCGCGATGGTGGTGATCGCGATCGAGAGTTCCGTGGCGCCGCGATGGACGCCGAGTTCGGCGACGATCGCTGCGATGCTCGCAAACGCGCCGATCGCCGTGACCAGCAGGATCACGAAGCGGCCGTCGTCCTGCATCGCGGCACTGCGGCGGATGTGCTGGTGGTCATTGCAAAGCATCATCGCATAGACCAGCACGAGATAGGCCGCGATCAGCGCGTCCCAACCGAGCACGAGCCGCGTTGTCAGCCGGGGTGATCCCGGCAGGAGCAGGCCGACGAGGACGCCGATACCAAGCGATATGAACGTCCGTGGCCGCGCATAAATCAGCCGCATGGGCCGCGACATCTGGCGGAAGCGGACGAGGGCGGGATCTTCCTTCTCAGTCGCCATGATGGTGATGGCTCTCTCACAGTTGCAGCGGCGGCGATCTGCTCCCTCACCCCGCTTTCGGGGAGAGGGGCGGGGCGAGGGGAGCCTCCGCGAGGACGGTGAGAGGCGAAGCTAGGTTTTCGTCAGCTCTTCCGCTCGGCCACGAAGCGCGCGGCGGCCTGCAGCACGGCGGCGCGATCGCCGAAGATCGAGACGGCGCTGTCGGCGCGCGCGAGCAGGTCGCGAACGCGCTGCCTGGCGCCTTCGATGCCGAGCTGGGTGACGAAAGTGGTCTTGCCGAGCACGGCATCGGCGCCGGCGGGCTTGCCGAGCGCGGCCGCATCGCCCTCGACGTCGAGCAGATCGTCGGCGATCTGGAAGGCTTCGCCGAGCGCGCGGCCGTAATCGTCGAGTGCCTGATATTCCTTTTCCGAGGCCTGGCCGAGGATCGCACCGGCGATGCAGCCGTAGCGCAGCAGCGCGCCGGTCTTCATCTGCTGGATGCGGGCGACGTCGATCGGCTCGTTGCCGCCGAAACGGCCTTCACCGGCGAGGTCGAGGATCTGGCCGCCGACCATGCCGCCGATGCCGGCGCAGCGCGCCAGGGCGCGCGTCAGCAGCAGCCGTACATTGGCGTCGCGATGGATCTCGTCGCGGGTGACGATGTCGAAGGCGAGCGTCAACAGGCCGTCGCCGGCGAGGATCGCGGTGGCGTCGTCGGTCTGCTTGTGCAGGGTGGGGCGGCCGCGGCGCAGGTCCGAATTGTCCATCGCCGGCAGATCGTCATGGATCAGCGAATAGCAGTGGATGCATTCCAGCGCGGCGCCCACCAGCAGGGCTGCTTCGCGCGGCACGCCGAACACGGCTGCGCTTTCGACCACCAGGAACGGCCGCAGGCGCTTGCCGCCGTTCAGGCTCGAATAGCGCATTGCGTCCATCAGCCGCTTGGGCCGGGCGATCTCATCGTGCAGGATGTCGTCCGACAGCAGGCGCCCGAGCAGGGCCTCGGTGTCATCAGCGGTCTTGTCCAGACGTTTGGCGAAATCGGACGGGGACGTGCCGGTCATCAAGAAAGGCTCCAGAACTAAAATTCGGCGGGACAATCCTTTATGAGCCCGCCTCAGTCAATCGTTTGGAAGGCCTAAAAAGTGCTGGAAAAGGCCCGAATTATCACAGACTTAATGGCAGGATCCGTGGCCGCGTTTCATTTTGCGCCGGAAAGGTCGATTTGCGCATCGTCAAAATCCTTCTCCTGATGCTCGCGGTTGCGCTGCTTGCGCCCTATGTGATCGCGCCGTTCTACCGCATCGGCCATCCCGTTTCGACGTTGATGGCCTGGCGCTCGCTTCGCGGCGCGCCGATGCAGCGGGAGTGGATCGATCTGGCGGCGATGTCGCCCTCGCTGCCGCGATCGGTGATCGCAGCCGAGGACGCCCATTTCTGCAAGCATCACGGCATCGATTGGGGTGCGCTGCGCGAGGCGATCGACGACGCGAAGGAAGACGGTACGCCGTTCCGGGGCGCCTCCACGATCACCCAGCAGGTCGCGAAAAACCTGTTCCTCTGGCAGGGCCGGGATTTTGTCCGCAAGGCGCTCGAATTTCCGCTGGCTCTCTGGATCGATCTCGTCCTGCCCAAGCCGCGGATCCTGGAGATTTACCTCAACATCGCCGAGTTCGGTCCCCGGGGCCAGTTTGGCGTCGAGGCCGGCAGCGCCTATGCGTTCGGCAAGTCGGCGGAGGACCTTTCGCCCCGGGAGGCGGCTCTTCTGGCCTCGATCCTGCCGAATCCGGTCAAACGCAGCGCCAAAACCCCCGGCCCGGGTGTCCGGCGGCTCGCGGCCACCTATATGGCGCGGGGACAGGCAAGCGCGCTTGCGACCTGCTGGCCGGAAAATCGCTGATTTTGGGCCCATTCCGGGCGTATTTTCCGGCCCAAGAGCCTAGCTTTACGGCCAGCCTTCCTCTATAAGCCCGGCCTTGATCGGCATTCAGCTCGCCTCGTTTTGCGGGTGCTGAGCCGTCCCTTCGTGGACGATGCCCTGATGACACCAATCCCTAGAGGATATTGAAATGGCCGTTCCGAGAAGAAAAACCTCGCCGTCGCGCCGTGGCATGCGCCGCTCGGCTGACGCCATCAAGAAGCCGACCTATGTGGAAGACAAGGACTCCGGCGAGCTCCGTCGTCCGCATCATCTCGACCTCAAGACCGGCATGTACAAGGGCCGTCAGGTCCTGAAGAAGAAAGAGTCCTGAGCTCTCAGGACCTTTCTTCGGGCAGGATGATTTCGCCTGCCTGATTTCGGCCCACCCATGAGATAGACGGTGACGGCGGCGGAGCGAATGCTTCGCCGCCGCATTGTCCTGTCCGGATATCATGATCGAGAAGGCGTTTTGCCGATGGTCGGTTTTCCGCTGCTTTTGATTCCGCTCGCGGTGTACAACATCATCGCCTTCCTGATGCCGACCGTCTCCTTTACGGACGTGCTGTTCAGGGTGCCGATGATCACGGGCGAGGCCTGGCCGGTTACGCTCGCCGATCTCCTGCTCGCGCTGGGCGTCGTGCTGCTGCTGCTCGAAGTGGTCAAGGGCGCGCGGCCCGGATCGAAATTCCTGATGGATCACCTGCTGTCGCTGATCCTGTTCGGCGGAGCGGCCGCCGAATTCGTGATGTGGCCCAAATTCGGCAACTCGACCTATTTCCTGCTGGTGCTGCTCGCGATGGCGGATTTCCTCGGCGGCATTGCCCAGCGCACGCGCCGCCGCGTCACCTACGTCGCGGAAACGACGGTGCCGGCGCCGCGCAAGGCCAAGCGCCAGGCCGAGGCGCCGGCGGAGGATGCGGCGTCCGAGCGCAAGTTCGAGCCGGTGATTGCGCCACAGCCGGCAGCGGTCGAGCCTCCAGCGCCCTCGGCGCAATCCGTCGCGGAATCCGTGCTGATGGATCATCCTGCGCCCAAGCCCTTGCAGGGCGCGACGTCGCCGGAAATTCCCTCGCCGCAGCTTCAGCCGGGTAACGGCACGCCGCCGTCGTCCGACACGCCGCCGCGCTGACCAGCGTCAAGCCACCTGCCGTGTCCGCGCGCTGACGCTTTGCAGCGGGCGCTTGCTGCCATAGGCCGTCATCGCATCCTCGGAAGAGGCGCGCCGCAGCCGGCTGGTCTGGGGTGCGTGCTCGGCATTGGCGATCAACTGTGTGACGAAGCTGGGATCGGGGCGCGACAGCGGTGCCTTGTGGACCCACTGCAATGTCGGCATCAGCGGCACGAGGGCCGTGCCGGCTTGCCGCTCCATCTCTGTCGATCCATCCGCATGCACCATCACAACACCGTTCATCCGCTCGAACTGGCGCGTTTCGGGACATGGGCGCCATTGCATGTGATGTCTCGCAAGGTCCATGCCGGCCGAGCGTAATCGTTCCTGGACCTCTCGGGAACGTGGTTTCCAAATTGTTTATGAACTTTGCCTAGGGTCGAAGGCGAATCTGGCCGTATCCTGTGCCGACTCAGGACTCCCCGCTGTCCCGAAACGAGGCGATTTTGACCCCTGCATTGCCGCAAGCCTCCGACATTCTGGCCGCGCTCGGTCAGGCCGTGTTCGCCTGGGACATCGCCAGCGATGCCATCGTTTGGAGTGACCAGGCCGCGAGCGTCTTCCCGGGCATTCCCGCCGAGCGGCTGGCGACCGGCGCCGAATTCGCCAAGCTGATCGAGCCCTCGCCGTCGCTGCGGACCGCCGTGCTGGCGCAGACTTATGCCGTGCATGGCGCCGACGGCACGCCCTATCGCGTCGAGTACGGCGTCCGCATGAGCGCCGCCGATCCCGTGATCTGGATCGAGGAGACCGGCCGCTGGTTCGCGGGTGCCGACGGCCGCCCGGTGCGTGCGATCGGCTCGGTCCGCATCAACAATGAGCGCCATGCCCGCGACGAGGAACTGACCAAGCTGGCCCGGCTCGATCCGCTGACCGGCGAGCTCAACCGCTCTCACCTGATCGCGGCGCTGGCCGAGGCGATCGAGGAGACCTCCCGCTTCCGCTCGACCGCCGCCTTCATGCTGGTCGGCATCGATCACCTCGCGCGTGTCAACGACGCCTTCGGCTTCGACGTTGCAGACGCGGTGATCCTCGACATCGCCAAGCGTATCCGCTCGCGCCTGCGCGGCGGCGACGTGCTCGGGCGCTTTTCCGGCAACAAGTTCGGCCTGATCCTGAAGAACTGCACCGTCGACGACATGAATGTCGCCGCCGAGCGCTTCCTCACCGGCATCCGCCACGAGGTGGTGCCGACCAAATCCGGTCCGGTCTCGGTCACCGCATCGATCGGCGCCGTCAGCCTGCCGCGCTATGCCCGTAACACCGACGAGGCCGTCAACCGCGCTCATGAGACGCTGGACGCCGCCAAGCGCCGCCGCGCCGGCTCGTTCGCCGCATGGCGCCCCGACGCTGCGCGCGACGCGCAGCGCCGCGTCAACATCCGCGTCACCGACGAGATCGTCACCGCGCTGAACGAGCGCCGCATCAAGCTCGCCTACGAGCCGGTGGTGTCCGCCGCCTCGCGCGAGCGCGCGTTCCACGAATGTCTGGTGCGGATGGACCAGGGCGACGGCCAGGTGCTGCTCGCGCCCGACATCGTGCCGGTCGCCGAACGGCTCGGCCTGATCCGCCTGGTCGATCATCGCGTGCTTGAGCTCGTGGTCGCCGAGCTTGCGGCTGCGCCCGACATCTGCCTCAGCCTCAACATCTCGCCGGATACGACCATGGATCCGGACTGGTGGGCCGGAATCGAATCGCTGATGGTGGCCCATCCCGGGGTTGCCGAGCGGCTGATCGTCGAGATCACCGAGACCGTCGCGATTCAGGACATCGACGACGTGCGCGGATTCGTCACGCGGCTGAAGAATTTCGGCAGCCGCATCGCCATCGACGATTTCGGCGCCGGCTATACATCGTTCCGAAACCTGCGCAAGCTCGGCGTGGATATCGTGAAGATCGACGGTGCGTTCGTGCAGAACATCACCCATTCCGCCGACGACCGCGCCTTCGTGCAGACCTTGATCGACCTCGCCCGTCGCCTCGACATCAGGACCGTGGCCGAATGGGTGCAGGATGAGGAAGCCGCCAACATGCTGCGCGACTGGGGCTGCGACTACATCCAGGGCCGCCTGATCGGACTGGCCTCAGGCGAGCGCCCATGGGGCGCGCCGCCGGAGGCTGTGCTGCCTGCGGCCAGCTGAGATGCCGTAGGGTGGGCCAAGCGAAGCGTGCCCACGACCTCGCTCCAACTCAAGCAGGTCGTGGGCACGGCGCTGACGCGCCTTTGCCCACCCTACGAAATCTCCCTACGCTCCCTCATCCAGCGCCACCAGCTCGCGCTTTCTGCGCAGTGACGGCAGCAGCGGCGCAATCAGCAGCGCCATTGCGAATACGAGGCACACCGCCGAGATCGGCCGTTGCACGAAGGTCCAGAGATCGCCCTGCGACAGGATCAGCGACTTGCGCAAATTGTTCTCCATCATCGGCCCCAGCACGAAGGCCAGCACCAGAGGCGCCGGCTCGTAGCCGAGCTTGCGCATGAAATAGCCGATGATGCCGAACGCGATCATCACATAGACGTCGAACACGTTGTTGCTGGAGCAGTAGACGCCGAGGATCGTGAACAGGATGATCAGCGGGAACAGGATGTTGTAGGGCAGCTTGAGAAGCTGCACCCACATCCCGATCATCGGCAGGTTCAGGATCAGCAGCATGACGTTGCCGATATACATGCTGGCGACGATGCCCCAGAACAGGCCCGGGTTTTGGGTGATCAACAGCGGTCCCGGTTGCAGTCCGTGAATGACGAAGGCCCCGAGCAGCAGCGCCATCACCACATTCGGCGGGATGCCGAGCGTCATCAGCGGAATGAAGGCGCCGCCCGCCGCGGCATTGTTCGCCGATTCCGGGCCGGCGACGCCTTCGATCGCGCCATGGCCGAAACGCTCGGGCGTCTTCGACAGCCGTTTCTCCAGCGCATAGGACGCGAACGACGCCACCACCGCGCCGCCGCCCGGGAGGATGCCGAGGAAGAAGCCGAGGATGGTGCCGCGGCCGACCGGACCGGCGCTCGCCTTCCAGTCCTCCTTGGTGGGCATCAGATGGGTGATCCTGGTGTTGATGATGTCGCGCTTGATCGCCTGCTCGGTGTTGAGCAGCACCTCGGCGACGCCGAACAGGCCCATCACGACGGGCACGAGCCCGATGCCGTCGATCAGCTCCATGCGGCCGAAGGTCAGGCGCGGCTGCGCGGTGATGCTGTCGAGCCCGATCAGCCCGAGCACGACGCCGATGCACGCCATCAGCAGCGCCTTCGGCATCGAGCCCTGCGTCAGGAAGGTGAGCACGACGAGGCCAAGCACCATCAGGCTGAAATATTCGGCCGGGCCGAACGCGATGGCGACGCTGGCAAGCTTCGGCGCCACCAGCATCAGGGCGATCAGCGCGAACGTGCCGGCGATGAAGGAGCCGAAGGCCGAGATGCCGAGCGCCGGGCCCGCGCGGCCCTGCTTCGCCATCTGGTGGCCGTCGATGCAGGTGACGACGGAGGCCGCCTCGCCCGGGATGTTGACCAGGATCGAGGTGGTCGATCCCCCATACATCGAGCCGTAATAGATGCCGGCCATCATGATGATGCCGGATTCCGGCGTCCCCGACAGCGTCACGGGCAGCAGCAGTGACATCGCCGAGATCGGCCCGATGCCCGGCAGCACGCCGACCAGCGTGCCGATGAAGACGCCGATGAAGCAGTAGAGCAGGTTGACCGGCAGCAGCGCGACGCCGAAGCCATGCGCGACGTTGACAAGCGTATCCATGGGGTCAACCGATTCCGAACAGGCCCGAGGGCAGCTGGATCAAAAGCACGCGCTTGAGCACCCACCACATGCCCGATGGCACCAGCACGGCGATGGGAATCGCCAGCGTCCAGCGGACGGGATCGATCAAGCGCAACAGCAGCAGCATCAAGGGGATCGACGACAACAGGAAGCCGAGCGGCTCCAGCACGACGGAGAATGCCGCAAGACAGGCGATCAGCAGGAGCGGCTTGCTCCAGCGCACGTTCTCCCAGCGCGAGGCCAGCGTCGGCCCGCCCTCGGTGATCGCCGCGACGATGATGGATCCTGCGAACACGCACATCAGGATGCCCGTGTAGAACAGCACGTAGCCGGAGCCGGGATCGTTGATGGTGCCGAGCTTGAGCTTCATGCCCGACCAGATCACGAAGCCGCCGAGCCCGAGCCCGATCAGGCCGCCCCAGAGTTCGGAATTGTTGAGGCGGAGCTTGACGTTGGTTTGGTCGGTCATCGCTATCCTCTCGTGCGCCGGACGCAGCGCAGCGCCACAAGTGCGGTTGCGCACGTCTTCGACGTGCTATGGCAGGTGCGCTGCAGAGCCGGGGCCCATGAGTGTGGACGAAAAAGGGTGGGCCCGGCTCTGCGGTGTACCGCAAGAAGCGCTGCACCGCGTCCGGGACACGCTGGTGGCTCGGTCCTACTTCTTCGCGAGCCCGAGTGTCTCGATCACCTTGCGCTCGGACTCGGTGACCTCGACGACGAACTTCTTGTAGTCCTCGGTGTTCTTGTAGTTCGGCACCATGTCGTATTTGGCGAGCGTCGCCACGACGGCCGGATCCTCGACCGCTTTCTTGAAGGCGTCGTGCAATTTGGCGACGATCTTCGGATCGAGCCCCTTCGGGCCGGCGATGCCGAACGGGGAGTCATAGACCATGGGGTAGCCGAGCTCCTTGAGCGTCGGCGCGTCAGGATAGTTCGGCGAGCGCGAGCCGGTCCACACCATCAACAGGCGGAGCTTGCCGGCATCGACCAGGGGGCGCCATCCCGTGGAGTCCGCCTGGAGCATGGTGTGCTGCCCGAGCACGGCGGCGTTGGTCTCCGCGCCACCCTTGAAAGGGACCTGCGTCAGCTTGATGCCGGACATCCCGGCAATCTGCTCCATGCCGATATGCAGCGACGTGCCGGCGCCCGGCGTGGCATAGGTCACCTTGCCCGGGTTCGCCTTCGCGAACTCCACCACGTCCTTCCAGCTCTTGAATTGCGACTCCGCGCTGGTGGTCACACCGAAGGTGTAGCCGGTGAGATGGATGATGTAGGTGAAATCCCTGGCCGGATCCCACGACACGTCCTGCATCAGGGGCAGGCGGAACACGGTGATCGGAATCTGCGAGATGGTGTAGCCGTCCGCCTTCGCGGCGGCCGCCATGGTCGCCGGTCCCACCGTGCCGCCGCCGCCGGCCTTGTTGTCGATCACGATCGGCTGTCCCAGCACCTTCGAGGCGCTGTCGGCGATCGCGCGCATCGAGATATCGGTCGATCCGCCGGCCGGCCACGGCACGATCAGCGTGATCGGCTTGCTGGGATAATCCTGCGCACCGGCAGCGGTCGAGAGCAGCGCGCCCATGACAACATGCATCGCGGCAAATGCGATCGTCTTCAGCCCGTATCGCGGCATCGAAATTCCTCCCTCGCGGCAGCCTCGTCGGGGCCGCCGTCCTTCGTTCTTGTGAGAGGATTGTTCCCGAAATCGAAGGAGAAGAAAAGCGCATTGCGCAGACCGCGGGCAGCGGCGGGTGCAGCAATCCCGGCAGAACCGGAACATGCGACAATTGGTCGTTTGGCCGCGTGCCGAGAGGCGGAATTTGAAGGACCAGCGGCCGCTCTATGCCACGCGCCGCACCGTGTTCAGCGTCTCGATGGTGTGCCCGACCTCCGATGCCGGGCAGGGCTTGCCGAAATAATAGCCCTGCACGGCCGTGCAGCCGCATTCGCGCACGAAGTCGAGTTGCTCCTCGGTCTCCACGCCCTCCGCCGTGGTCTCGACGCCGAGCACCGAGCCGAGGCTTGCGATGGTGCGGACGATGGCCACGCTCTCCGGGCTCTCGCCGAGCGTGCCGACGAAGGAACGGTCGATCTTGATGCGGTCGAACGGAAACTTGCGCAAGTAGCTCAGCGAGGAATAGCCGACGCCGAAATCGTCGAGACTGACACGGACTCCCAGTGAGCGGAGCTGGTGCAGGATCTCGATCGTCGCCTCGCTGTCGTCGAGCAGGGCGGTCTCGGTGACCTCGAGCTCGAGCCGCTGCGGCGGCAGGCCGGCTTCAGCCAGCGCGCTTGTCACCATCGCGACCAGCCCGCGCGAGCGAAACTGCACCGGCGACAGGTTCACCGCGACGGCCACACCGGGCCAGGAGGCGGCGGTCGCACAGGCGCTGCGCAACACCCATTCGCCGATCGGAACGATCAGCCCGTTCTCTTCCGCGATCGGAATGAACTCGGCCGGCGAGATGAAGCCGCGCGACGGATGCTTCCAGCGCAGCAGCGCCTCGAAGCCGGTGAGCTCCGACGAATCGAGCCGCACCTGCGGCTGGAACACCAGGTGGAATTCGCGCGCTTCCAGCGCGCCGCGCAGATCCTGCTCCAGTGCGTGCCGGCTGCGTGCCTCTTCCTCCATTTCGGGCTCGAACAGCTGGTAGGCCCCGCGCCCCTTCGCCTTGGCCTGATACAGCGCGAGGTCGGCGCATTTCATCAGCTCGTCGGCATCAAGCCCGTGGTCGGGCGCGATCGCAATGCCGACGGAGGCGCCGACGTGAATCGACTGGCTTTCCAGCGGCGGCGGACGGCCGATGACTTCGACCAGGCGCCGGGCGAGCTTCTCGGCCGATTGTGGCTGGGGTCCGCGCTGCAGCACGGCGAACTCGTCGCCGCCGAGGCGCGCGACGGTGTCGTGCTCGCCGACATTTTCCTTCAGGCGCGCTGCGACCCAGCGCAGCAGGCGGTCGCCTGCGGCGTGGCCGAGGCGGTCGTTGACGGTCTTGAAATTGTCGAGGTCGAAGCACAGCACCGCCATCGCGCCGCCGGCGATCGCGACCTGGTTCAGCCCCTCGCTCATCTTCTCGCGGAACAGCGTGCGGTTGGGCAGGTCGGTCAGGGAGTCGTGCCGCGCCATGTGCGCGACGCGGGCCTGGGCCTTGTGGCGCTCGGTGACATCCTCGTAGGTGACGACCCAGCCGCCTTGCTCCATGCGCTTGTGATTGAGCTTGATGATGCGGCCGTCGTTCAAATGCCGGTGCAGCGTGTGCTCGCCCTCGCGCAGCCGCTCGACATAGTCGGCATAGAGCTTGGCGCCCGTCGTGTTGGGGTGGATGCCGAGCTCGCAGCTGTGCTCCATGATCTCGCGCATGGAGACGCCGGGCCTCACGACATCAGGCGACAGGCCGTACATCTCGATATAGCGGCGGTTACAGACGATGACGCGCAGGCTCGCATCGAGCATGCACAGACCCTGGCTCATGTTGTTCAGCGCCGCGTCGAAGCGGCGGTACTGTTCGCTCAGCTCTCCGATCGCATGTTCCCGCTCGGTGATGTCCTCGTAGGTGGCGACGAAGCCGCCCTCGGCCAAGGCGCAATAGCGCACCGAAATGACGGTGTTGTTCGACATGCTCCGCCGCATCGGCGAGCAATCGCGGCTCGTGATCCGCGCGCGGGCGGCTTCCAGGATCTGCTGCGGAGTGTATTCCGATGCGAACGCACCGTTCGCCATCGAACGCTCGATCAGCTCGGCGAGGTGCGTGCCGGGGCGGGTCTCCTCTTGCGACAGCCGATAGATCGTGCGGTAAGTGGTGTTGCAGACGCGAAGGCGCATGTCGCTGTCATAGAAGGCGAGCCCGTGCGCCATGTTCTCCAGCGCCGCATCGAGGATGAAGTTCTGCTGCCTCAGCGTTTCCTCGTATTGCAGCCGCTCCGTGACGTCCTCGTGCACGGTGACCCAGCCGCCGTCGGGCAGGAAGCGGGAGACGGTCTGCACCATGCGTCCGTCAAAACGCATCACAAGCAGGGATTTCGCGCGTCTGGTGCGCACGTCCTCCAATCTGGCGCTATGGAATTCGTCGGCCGGCATGCCCGGCAAATTGCCGCGCGATACCCAATGGTCGAGCACCGTACGATGCGAGGCCCCCGGCTTCACGATCGCAGGATCGAGATTGTAGAGATTCAGGAAACGATCGTTGCAGACGACGACGTGGCTGTCGGCGTCGTACATGATGAGACCGTGCGACATGTTCGACAGCGCGTGCTGGCTGCGCTCGGTCTGCACGCGCAATTCTGCTTCGAGCCGGGCGAGGCGGGTGACATCGTCGCAGATCGTCATCCAGCCGCCGCCGGGAAGCGGCTTCAGCTCGAGCGACATGACGAGGCCGGTCGCCAGCCGCTGTTCGGTCCGAAACGGCTTTCCCCCCGCGATCTGTGCGATCCGCGCCGAATAGAGCGCGTCGAGCTCGCTTTCCGGAAAGTTGCCGCGCCCGGCGCTGTGCGCGAGCACCTCGCGGTAGCTCGTGCCCACGCGCACGATGTCGGCCGACATGTCGAACAGAGACAGGTACCGCTGGTTAACCAGCACGATCCGGTTGTCGGCATCGTAGACGCAGACGCCCTGTTCCATATGGTCGAGCGCAAGCTGGCTCAACGCGACCAGGGCTTCCGGCCCCTGCTCGCGGCGTGCACCAAGCTCGTTGTCGCGGGTCGAAATCATGGGATTGGCGGGATCTCGGCGAGCAATAGACTTAACGCAACCCAATTCAGCAGCCGAGGGTAACGAGGAGGGCGGAAAATTCCCTTAAGCGCAGTAGTTTACGGAGGGTGACTGGCGGTGGAGAGCGTATCGGAAATGCGGAGGTGCAGGCGAGAGTTGGCCGAGAGGGTGGGCGGCCAGGTTCGCCGGACGACAAGACAATCTACGGCCCGTACAGCACGAGCTCCGTGTCCGTGAGGTCGCCGAGCTGTGGCCGGTGCGGGCCCTTGAAATATTTGCGGCCGCGCCGCTCGGTGTAGAAACCGACAAGGCCGGGTATCGGTCCATTGGTATCGACTGCGACCGCGATCTTGCCGAGCCGAAGCAGCAGCCGGCCGATACGGCCGGCGCAGGCGGCATATTCCGCCGCGTTCCGGCAATAGATCAATTTCATCGCGGGTGGCGCAATGAAGCCCCGGCGGATGCGCACCGGTTGCAGGATGAAGGGAAACGCTCCCTTCGGCGTGCGGCAGACGAGGCTGAGGCAATTGTACCGCGCATGCCGCGTCAGCAACTCGGTCTCGGCGTCGGAAAGCCCCTCGATCGTCTTGGCATGAGGCGAGATGACCTCGATCTCGCTCCAGCGGGGAACGCGCGTTAGTGCGGGTACCGAGAAGAATATGCCGCGACAATAGGCACGAAAGCCCTGGGTCTCGATGATCGGCCAGGTCCACGGCGCCGGGCTGATGTTGAAATAGGTCACGTCCTTGTGCCGCTGGGCGATCTTGGTCAGCAGCGGAGCGTAGTTGCGGAAGGCCGGATCGACATACCAGCTCGACAAATTGCACTGGATGGCGGTCTCTTCGCCGTTCTTGCGGGCCGTGTAGATCAGTAGCAGCACGCCGACCGGCGTGCCATCATTGTCGAGCATGTAGCCGAAGCGCGGATAGCCCTCCGGTACGGACCGGAAAGCCTGCCGGCGCAGGCCCTGGATCCAATAATTGCGCGACCGGCCCACGAAGCCGCGCGTCAGCAAGTCCGCGACCGCCTCTGCGTCGGACTCGGTGATCTCGCGGCATCTGACCTTGGTATGGATCACGCTCGTCTTACCCGTGGAAATGACCGGCCTCGTGGAGTTTATCTTTTGAACATGGTCTCGGCGGACAGCCGTTTCACACTTTTCCGGATCATGCCCTAGCGCCAGCCTTCGCCATGGGCATCGGCCGTGACCGGCGGCTGCAGGCCCAGGAGGTCCCGCACCTTGGCGGGCCAGGCCGAGAGGTCGGTCCCGTGGGTGTGGAACATGGCGACGGCCAGGCGATCCATGCCGAAGGCGACGCAGCCCGTGTGCGCCGGTTCGCCATCGGCGTCCTGAATGCCCCAGGTCGTGCCGAAATGCTCGCGGTGATAGTTGAAGCTCATGCAGGCGGTCGGCTGCTCTTCCGAGCGCAGCGGGATGAGGAGCTCGAACTTGAGCTGCTGCTGCTTCTGGCTCACCGCCTTCATCTGGCCGACGCGGCCGAAGAACGGATCGCTGGCATAGTCGACGCGGAAGGTGAGCCCGAGATCGGTCGCGATCTTCTGCGCACGCACCATCCAGCGTTCGCGGAAATCGGCGACGTCGTCGGGGCTGCCGATGCAGACATATTCGCGCATCCGGAACGATTGCAGCCGGTCGAGATGCTTCGACGGCTCGCGGCGGAAGCAGTCGGCGGCAACGTCGAAGCGCAGCCCGCCCTTCGGCAATTGGCCACGGCTCGCCGCGATCGGATAGACCGGATAACAGGCGGCCGGTGACAGCACGAGGTCGGCGGGCGACAGCGAGGTGGTCCAGTCGCCGCCGGCATCGAAGCGGCTCACTGCGGCATTGATCTCGCGCTCGGTCCCGTGCAGGCCGCAAACGCAGCCGAGCAGGTTCGGAAAGCTCTTGAGATAGCCGGATTTCTCCAGCTGGGCCCGGCTCATCACCGGCGGGAAGCGCATCACTTCGGTGCCGGCCTCGCGATGGCCAGTGATCAGCGCGGCCAGCTTTTCGACGACGCCTTCATAGAGCGCGGTGCGGGCGTAGACGCCGTCGGCGCCCATGCGATGGAACAGCTTGTCGGCGAGATGATCGAGCGGATCGATCATCTGCGGTGCGGTCGCGGGCGAGTCGGGGAGGACGGCAATGTTCATGGGTCGATGTCCTGCTATTTGAAAATTGTTCTTGTTGGTTCAGTCGCTAGGCAATTAGTCACGAAGGCTTGACGGCACGCCGCTCATCAGCGTCGATGTCGCGGCATTGGCCAGAATGCGGTCGTTGTTGATCATGATCGGGGACGACAGCACGTCGCGCAGGTGCCGGCCCATGGTGAACTCGCCGTCGTTGCGGTAGCCGGAAAGGCCCGCGGTACGCATCGCATGCATCACGGTCTCGACCGCGAGCTCGGAGGCCTGCACCTTTAGAAGCGTGATCGACGACTGGAAGTCGAGCGAGCTCAGCGCGCGTTCGTCATGCTCTGCGCGGGAGAACGCGTCGATGTTGGCCGAAATCAGCGCGCGCAGCCTGGCCAGCGACATCTTCGCGGCGGTGAAATGCGCGGCGGCCGGCGGCATCTGCCCGCCGGACGTGCGGGCCGCTTTGCGGATGAAGGCCTGCGCGCGGGTCACGGCCGCGGCCGCGATGCCGGCCCAGGCGGAGGACCAGCACAGATGCGCGAACGGCGTCATGGTCTGGGCGTGGATCTTGTCGTAGGCCTCCGGGAAGACGCGGTCGGCGGGGCAATCGACCTTCAGCTCGAAGCCGGTCGAGCAGGTGCCGCGCATGCCGAGAGTTTCCCAGCCCTGGGTCTGCTTCAGTGAATAGTCGTCCTTGGCCAGCGCCAGCAGGACCTGGTCGGAAGCTGCGGCGGTGGTGGCGCGGCGGGCGATGGTGACGAGGCCGTCGGCTTCGGCGCCGTAGGAGATCACGGTGGCGTCGCGCACCAGCGAGACGGTGTCGCCGGCATGGTCGACGGCAGCCGCGCTGGCGCGGATGTTGCCGCCGTTCTGGCCTTCGGTGGTGGAGGAGGCGAGCAGCCACTGGTCGCGGGCGACCCGGCGCATCATGGTCTCCATCCAGGGGATGCCGTGACCATGCCTGATGACGCAGGCAACCTTGGTCTGGTGCATCGCGTAGATCATCGCCGTCGAGGCGCAGGCGCGTCCGAGCGTGTAGCAGATGTCGGTGACGTCGTAGATGGAGGCGCCGAAGCCGCCGAACTCGACCGGGATCATGACGCCGAGCAGCTTCTGCTCGCGGGCGACCTCGAAAGCCTTGTGCGGGAAGCGGGCGTTGCGATCGACCTCGTCGGCGTCAGCCGCCGCCGCAGCGGCGGTCCGGGCGGCACGTTCGATCAGGGAAGGGCCCTGCTCGAGGAAGCTGGTCTGTGTTTCGTCGACAGTGAGGACTGCTTCACGCACGTTCATACTCGTCCGCCTCCGGTTTGCCGTTCGAGATCGCCGGCATCATTCGCGACGCCGCTTGAAGCGATCCTCCGGTCATCTTTGCTTGTGAGACGAGGCTACGGATTTAATTCAAATTCGTCGATGAAATAGAGGGTAAACAAAACCCAATTCCGCATGAACAGTTAAGGTCGGGTTGTTTGCATCTGCCGATTTTCGGGCATCGCGTTAGGAATCCGGAAGAAGCCGGAATTTCAGACAATCTGAGTCATCGTTTACTAAGAAACGCGAAGTAATGGTGTCGCCCATTGCGGGAGCGGCGGGCCGCGCCCATCGTAGCCGGAAAGCCGGTCCGACCTTTGACAGACAGACGGGAATTTGCCGATGCACGCCTTTGATACCGAATTGCGCAATCGCATCATCAAGCTGGTGAAGGGCCTGCTCGAACAGAATTCGCTCGGTGCGGACATCACTGCGTCGGCCAAGCTCGTCGATGCCGGCCTGACCTCGATGGACATGGTCAATCTGATGCTCGGGGTCGAAGCCGAGTTCGACTTCACCATCCCGCAGTCCGAGATCACGCCGGAGAATTTCCAGTCGGTCGAGACGCTGGAGCGGATGGTCGCGACCCAGCTGCGGCTGGCGAACGCAGCTTAAGGCGGGCGCGCGCCTCCCACCATCCCCACCATCCCACCACCCCCGTTCCAAAACCCCCGCAAAACTGGCATAGCTTAACCATGTCGCACGTGGCGAACAGGGTGGAGCGGGCATGACGCAGGCGGTATTGGGCATCATCGGCGGCTCGGGCATCTATGACCTGCCGGGTCTCGAGGGTGCGCGCGAAGAGGTGATCGGGAGCCCCTGGGGCGAGCCGTCGGCGCCCGTGCGCCGCGGCACCATCGCCGGCCTGCCGATCGTGTTCCTGCCGCGGCACGACAAGGGTCACCGTCTGTCGCCCTCCGACATCAACTATCGCGCCAATATCGACGTGCTGAAGCGCGCCGGCGTCACCGACCTGATCTCGCTGTCGGCCTGCGGCTCCTTCAAGGAGGAACTCCCGCCCGGAACCTTCGTGCTCGTCGACCAGTTCGTCGACCGCACCCACAAGCGTGAGAGCTCGTTTTTCGGGCGGGGCTGCGTTGCGCATGTCTCGATGGCGCATCCGGTCTCGCCGCGACTGCGCATTCATCTCGCAGCCGCCGCCGAAGCCGAAGGCATCGCGATCGCACGCGGCGGCACTTACGTTTGCATGGAAGGTCCGCAATTCTCCACCTATGCGGAGAGCATGACCTACAAGACATCAGGCTATTCCGTGATCGGCATGACCAACATGCCCGAGGCGAAGCTCGCGCGCGAGGCGGAGATCTGCTACGCAACCGTCGCGATGGTGACGGATTTCGATTGCTGGCATCCCGACCACGATGCCGTCACCGTGCAGGACATCATTCGCGTGTTGACGTCGAACGCCGACAAGGCGAAGGCGCTGGTGTCGCGGCTGGCAAAGGATTTCCCGCGCGAGCACGAGCCGTGCCCGATCGGTTCGGACCGCGCGCTCGACAGCGCGCTGATCACCGCGCCCGAGGCGCGCGATCCCGAGCTTCTGAAGAAGCTCGACGCGGTGGCCGGGCGCATCCTGCGCGGTTGAGGCTCAAGGCGGATTACGAAAAGGCAGAATGCCATGAAGGTCGACGGCAAGCATTTCCGCAGCATCTGGCGTGAGCGTGACGGCTGGTCGGTCGGCGCCATCGACCAGCGGCGGTTGCCGCATGAATTCGTCGTCGCGAGGCTGACATCGTGCGAAGACGCAGCCCTCGCGATCCGCGACATGCTGGTACGCGGCGCGCCGCTGATCGGCGCGACCGCGGCCTATGGCATGGCGCTCGCGATGCGCGAGGACGCGACCGACGCCGGCCTGAAGCGGGCCTATGATACGCTCGTCGTGGCACGGCCGACGGCGATCAATCTGAAATGGGCGCTGGACGAGATGCGCATAGCGCTCGCGCCGGTTGATCCGCTGGAGCGGGCCGAGGCAGCCTACGCCCGCGCCGACGAGATCGTCGAGCAGGATGTCGAGATCAACCGCGGCATCGCCGGCAACGGTCTGAAGCTGATCGAGGCGATCGCGGCGAAGAAACCCGGCGAGACGGTCAACGTGCTGACCCATTGCAACGCCGGCTGGCTCGCCACCGTCGACTGGGGCACCGCGACGGCGCCGATCTATCTTGCGCATGAGCGCGGCATCAAGATCCATGTCTGGGTCGACGAGACGCGGCCGCGCAACCAGGGCGCCTCGCTCACCGCCTGGGAACTCGGCCATCACGGCGTGCCGCATACGGTGATCCCCGACAACACCGGCGGGCATCTGATGCAGCACGGCATGGTCGACCTCGCCATCGTCGGCACCGACCGCGTCGCCGCCAATGGCGACGTCTGCAACAAGATCGGCACGTATTTGAAGGCCCTCGCTGCGCACGACAACGGCGTGCCGTTCTACGTCGCGCTGCCGTCGCCGACGATCGATTTCGCCGTCGATGACGGTATTCGCGACATTCCGATCGAACAGCGCAGCGGCATTGAGGTCACCGACATGACCGGTCGCACCGCTGACGGGCGGCTGGAGACGGTGCGGATCGTGCCGGAGGGCTCGCCGGTCGCGAACTACGCCTTCGACGTCACGCCTGCGCGGCTGGTCACGGGGCTGATCACCGAGCGCGGCGTGCTGAAGCCGGATCGCGCCGCGCTCGCGGCAGCGTTTCCCGAGCGGATCGCGGCTGCAGCGGAGTAGGTTTCGGAGGGTGGGCAAAGGCGCGGAAGCGCCGTGCCCACGATCTGCTGGAGGTAGGCACGCTTTCGCTTTGCCCACCCTACGGCATTTGCGAACTATGTTAGCTTCAGCCCCGTCGCGGCCTCGAGCTCGGCGATCGCCTGCGCGCCGCTCGCTACCTTGATCGTGGTCATGCCCATCGCGCGCGCCGGCTTCAGGTTGACGCCGAGATCGTCGAGATAAACGCATTTGGCCGGATCGACCTTCAGCGTCTCCACCATCAACTTGTAGATGCGCGGGTCGGGCTTGCGCAGGCCGATCTTGGCGGATTCGATGACGTGGTCGAACAGCACCATGACTTCGGCGATGTAGAGCGAACGCCCGGTCAGGCTGCCGATCGCATTGGCCGGGAGGTTGTTGGTGATGCAGCCGGTCTTGAATTGTCCCTTGATGCGCTTCAGCGCCTCGACCATCTCGGGACGCAGATGGCCCTGCAGCAGCGGCAGCACGTCGCGGCCGAGCACCTCCGCGCCGAGTGCGAGCGATTCCGTGGCGAACAATTCGTCGAAGGCATCGATATCGATCTCGGCGCGCTCGAACCTGGCCCAGGCGTTCTCCAGATGGTTGGCCGCATTGGTGCGCCGGATGATGTCGGCCGGCAGGCCGCGCTCGGTCTCGAACCGCGTGAACGCCTCGAAGGGCGAGCTCGTCAGCACGCCGCCAAAATCAAAGATCACCGCCTCGATCGTCAAGATCCCACCCTCGTCAATTCCTTTCCAAGAGGGCTAGCATGCGCTATCGGCAAGGACCAGTCCGAAGCAATCTGCCGCCGCCAATAGCGAAGCGTGTTCCCATGAAGAAGCCTGCCATTCTCGTTGCCGCCGCGCTGCTCGCGACGCCCGCTCATGCCATCGTCGGCGGAGGCACGCCGCAGGCCGACGGCGTCGCGCGTGCGGTCGTCACCATCGTCGGCTCGCGCGGCAATTCCTGCACCGGCACCCTGATCGCGCCGACGATCGTATTGACCGGCGCGCACTGCGTGCCGCCGGGCGCGGACTACAAGATCGTTGATCGCAGCGGTGGCGCACCGCAATTGCTGAACGTGCGCACCGTCGCGATCCATCCCGGCTACAAAGCGCAGGTCCATCGCGCCGGTGCAGACGTGGCGCTGTTGCAATTGGAAATTCCACTCAAGGGAAAATCGGCGGTGCCGGTCGGCGCACCGAATATTCCAATCCGGGTCGGCAGCCGTTTCGTCATTGCCGGTACCGGTGTCACCGTGCGCGGTGACGGCAGGAGCGGCGGGACCACGCGCGTCGCGGGACTTGTCGTCACGGGCCAGCCCGGCACGCTTCAGATCCGCCTGGTCGATCCCGTAACCAACGGTGTTCGCGACGGAATTGGCGCTTGTACCGGCGATTCCGGCGGTCCCGTGTTCGAGGACAGGCCGAACGGTGCCGTGCTTGTCGGTGTCATCAGCTGGGCGACGGGACCGAACGCCGGCGATGGCTGCGGCGGATTGACCGGCGTCACGCCGCTCACGCTCTACCGCGACTGGATCTTGCAGACCGCGCGGAGCTGGGGTGCGGCGCTGTGATTTGACCGCGACTTGATCTATGTCATTTTGGAGCTGAAGCGCGGCGGACGATGATGCCGCGGAGGAAACGCGTCGTCCGTCAAGGGCGGCCACAAAACAACCAAGGCATAGAAGCAACAATGAATGTCGCCGTTCGCGGTCACACCGCTACCAAGCAAGCTTCCGAACATTTCGACGTGCTGATCGTCGGCGCCGGCATCTCCGGCATCGGCAGTGCCTATCACATCGAAAAGCAGCTGCCGGGCACGAGCTACGTCATCCTGGAGACCCAGACGACGTTCGGCGGCACCTGGAGCACGCATCGCTATCCCGGCATCCGCTCCGACAGCGACCTCCACACCTTCGGCTACAGCTTCAAGCCCTGGGTCGGCCCGCCCATCGCAACCGCCGAGGAAATCCTCTCCTACATGAAGGAGGTCATCGACGACAACGATATCGCCCGGCACATCCGCTACGGGCACAAGATCAATTCCGCGAGCTGGTCGAGCGAGCAGAATCTCTGGACCATCGAGGCGACGACGACCGATACTGGCGAAGCAAGGACCTTCACCGCTAACTTCCTCTGGATGTGCCAGGGCTATTACCGCCATTCGGAGGGCTACACGCCCGAATGGAAGGGCATGGATCGCTTCGAGGGAAGCATCGTTCATCCCCAGACCTGGCCCGATGATATCGACCTCACGAACAAGAAGGTCGTCGTGATCGGCTCGGGAGCGACGGCAGCGACGCTGGTGCCGAACATCGCGGACAAATGCGCGCATGTCACCATGCTGCAGCGCTCGCCGACCTATTTCCGGCTCGGCCGCAACGCCATCGAGATCGCGGAGGAGCTGCGCCGGCTCCAGGTCGACGAGGCCTGGATCCACGAGATCGTCCGGCGGAAGATCCTGTTCGAGCAGGATGCCTTTACGAAGCTCTGCGTGTCCAAGCCGGAGCAGGTGAAGAAGGAGCTGATCGGCCAGATCAGCGCCGTGCTCGGCCCGGATTACGACGTCGAAACGCATTTCACGCCAACCTACCGGCCGTGGCGGCAGCGCATTGCCTTCGTGCCGGATGCCGACCTGTTCAAGGGTATCGCGAGCGGCAAGGCGTCCGTCGTCACCGACGAGATCGAATGCTTCGTCGAGAACGGCATCCAGCTCAAATCGGGCAAGCTGCTGGAGGCCGACGTCATCGTCACTGCGACCGGCTTCAACCTTGCCGCGCTCGGCGACATCGCCTTCGAGATCGACGGCAAGCCGCTGGCCTTCGGCGACACCGTCACCTATCGCGGCATGATGTTCACGGGCGTTCCGAACATGGTCTGGGTGTTCGGCTACTTCCGCGCCAGCTGGACGCTGCGCGTCGATCTCGTCGCCGATTTCGTCTGCCGGCTGCTCGGCCACATGAAGGCCAAGGGTAAGAAGAAGGTCGAGGTCAGGCTGCGACCCGAAGACCACAACATGCCGATCCTGCCCTGGATCGATCCGGAAAACTTCAACCCCGGTTACATGATGCGCAACATGAACCTGCTGCCGAAGCGCGGCGACAAGCCGGAATGGCAGCACAGCCAGGATTACTGGACCGAGAAGGACGAGATCCCGAAGACGGATCTGGACGACAAGGCGTTCGTGTATGAGTGAGGGTGTGCGTGGGTGCAGGCTCGTGTGAGGGGCGGCGACACTTGTCACACACGCCGCTGTCGTCCCGGGGCGCGAAGCGAACCCGGAACCCATAATCACAGGCAGTAGTTTTGGAGCGAACTGGTCACTCCGAGTCTTCGCCAAACATCTCCCTGTGGCTATGGTCCCGGATCCGCGCTTCGCTTGTTCGGGACGACACTGGTTGTGGGATCGGCGGCGCGTCAACTCATACGCACTGCGCTAAGAGTTCCGTCGCGTCGCATTCGACGCAATCGCCGCCGCTGCCGTCCGGTTCTCCACGCCGAGCTTCGCGTAGATCTGCTCCAGATGCTTGTCGACCGTGCGGGGGCTGAGGCCCAAAATCTGGGCGATGTCGCGATTGGTCTTGCCTTTGCTGAGCCAGGCCAACACCTCGCCTTCCCTGGTGGTGAGGCCGAGCTCGCTGGTGAATTCCGGCGGCAGCGCAGTGCCGGATTCCCTGGAGAGCCGCAGCAGAAACTCGTTCGGCGCGGTCTCGCCCATGTAGAAGAGCCGAAGCTGCGGATTGCCCGGCAAAGGGATCGCCTGAGACTTCGAGCTGCCCTTGACCTTGGCCCGCTCCAGCCATTGCAGCAGCCCCGTCGACAGGACGAAGTCGTCGGCCTGCGCCCCCTGATGGTCAGACAGCAGTTTCTGCGCCTGCGGTGTCGCCCATAGCAAATGACCCTGGCAGTTGACCGCGAACAGGAAGCGACCGGAGACGTCGAGCGCGGCGCGCGCGCTCTGCGTCAGGCGGGCGTTGCCGAGATGGACGCGAATGCGCGCCAGCATCTCCTCGATCACGATCGGCTTTGTCACGTAGTCGACGCCGCCGGCCTCCAGCCCGCGTACGATGTGCTCGGTTTCGGCGAGACCCGTCATGAAGATGACCGGGACATTCGTAAGATCCGCGTCGCGCTTGAGCCGGCGGCAGGTCTCGAAGCCGTCGATGCCGGGCATCACGGCATCGAGCAACACGATGTCGGGCGTGATCTGGTCGACGATGCGCATCGCGGCCGCGCCGTCGAGTGCCACCATGACCGTCATGCCGGCGCCATCCAGCGCATCGGTGAGCAGCCGGAGCGTCTCCGGCGAATCATCGACAACGAGCGCGATGTCGCGCTTCTTCGCTTCAATGTTCATGCGCATGCAACGTCTTCAATGTGGCCATGTACAGGTCGAGATCGAAGCGATCGACCAGCGATCGCATTTGCGCGACGAAGTCGGCATGCTCCGGATGCTCACTGCCGATCTCGTCCAGCTTCAACTGGATGCCCTTGACGTAGCCGATCTGGCCGAGCCCGATCAGCGCTTCGATGTGCCGCGCCGGCGGCTTCGATCCGCTTTCGGGGCGCCAGAACGACACCGCGATATCGTCCGGGCCGTATTGCCATTCGATCCTGAGAAGCTGGCGGATCGTCTCCAGCAACCGCGGGATGTCGATCGGCTTCATCAAATAGCCGTCGTGGAAGGTCTGTGCCAGCGGCGTGCCGTGGGCCTCCAACGCGCTTGCCGACACCATCAGGATGCGCGCCTGATGGTGGCCGCTTGCGCGCAAGGCCTCGGCCACCGACCAGCCATCCATGGCGGGCATCGAAATGTCGAGCAGGAACAAATCGGGCCGGCAGTGCTGCGCCAGCGCAAGGCAGCCGGGACCGTCGGGGGCGCTGAGCAGGATGAAGCCGAGCGGCGTCAGCACCTCGCGCAGGAGGTCGCGATGCACGGGATCGTCGTCGGTGATGAGGATGGTCTTGCGCGCGCCCTGATAACCGGAGATCGGGGCCTCGACCGGCGCGATGCGCTGCGGGTTGGTGACCTCCGAGAGCAGGATCTTGACCTTGAAGGTCGAGCCGGTGCCGACCGTGCTCGTGACCTTGATATCGCCGCCCATCACGCCGGCGAGCAGGCGGCTGATGGTCAGGCCGAGCCCGGTGCCGGTCTGCGGCTGCGAGACGCCGAGGGCCCCGCGCTCAAAGGGTGCGAAGATGCGCTCGAGATCATCGCCCCGGATGCCGGGCCCGGTGTCGATCACCTCGAACTCGGCCACGGGGCTGCGATAGTGCACGACGAACTGCACGCTGCCGGTCTGGGTGAACTTGATGGCGTTGGACAGCAGATTGATCAGCACCTGCCGCAGCCGCTTCTCGTCCGCATAAACGACGACCGGCAGGTAGGACGGCCGCCGGAACACGAAGTCGATGCCCTTGGCCGCGGCCTGGAGGCGGAACATGCCGACGAGCTGGTCGAGGAATTCGCTGAGCCGCACCTCGTCGCGCGACAGGTACAGCCGCCCCGCCTCGATCTTGGAGATGTCCAGAATGCCGTCGATCAGGCCGGAGAGGTGGTCGGCGCTGCGGCGGACGACGCGGACCTGGTCGCGCGGCTTCGTGCTCAACGTCGTATCCTGCTCCAGCAGCTGGGCATAGCCGCTGATCGCATTCAGTGGCGAGCGCAGCTCGTGGCTGAGGCCCACCACATAGCGGCTCTTGGCGAGGTTGGCGGATTCGGCGACCTCCTTGGCGCGCTGCAGTTCGGCGTCGGTGCGCTTGTGGGCGTCGATCTCCTGGATCAGAAGCGCAGTCTGCCGCCGCGTCTCGGCTTCGGCCGCGCGGCGGCTCTGCTGGGCCAGCACGAACAGCCAGGCCACCACGCCGATGATGATGCTGAGCGAGAAGAACACCTTCCAGAGCACGTCGGAGACGAGCGCGTTCTCGCCATGCACGCTTGCCGACGTTTGCAGATAGATCAGGCCCAGCACCAGGGCGACGAGGCCGGCGGAGACCACGAACACGCCGACATAGTGGCCGAGTTGCGAGTTGATGCGCGCGTAGATCGGCTGCGGCATCAGCTTGCCCAGCGTCTCCGATACCTGCGCCTGAATCCGCGCATGCGGCTTGCAAAGATCGTGGCATCGCGCGTCCAGCGAACAGCACAGGGAGCAGATCGGCCCGGCGTAAGCGGGGCACGAGGCCATGTCCTCCGGCTCGAACGCGTGCTCGCAGATGCAGCACTGGATCGCCTCGAGATCCTGCCAGCTCCGCTTCGGCTTGCGCGCGATGTAGTATCTGCCGTCCGTGGCCCAGGCGATCAACGGCGCGGCAATGAAGGCAACCGCCAGCGCGATGAAGGCCGACAGCGCCTTCGCGGTAGGCCCGAACAGGCCGTAAAAGGCGCTGATCGAGACGATGGTCGCGATCGTCATTGCACCCACGCCGACCGGATTGACGTCGTAGAGATGCGCGCGCTTGAATTCGATCTGCTGTGGCCGCAATCCGAGCGGCTTGTTGACGACGAGATCGGCGACCAGTGCGCCGACCCAGGCGATCGCGACGTTGGAATAGAGCGCCAGAGTTTGCTCGAGTGCCTTGTAGACGCCGATCTCCATCAAAAGCAGCGCCACGATGACGTTGAAGACCAGCCAGACCACACGGCCGGGATGGCTGTGGGTGAGGCGCGAGAAGAAATTCGACCACGCGATCGAGCCGGCATAGGCGTTGGTGACGTTGATCTTCACCTGCGACAGGATCACGAAGGTGCCCGTCAACGCCAGTGCGAGGTCGGGCTGCGACAGCACGTAGCGAAACGCTTCGAGATACATATGCGCCGGCTCGGCAGCCTCCTCGGGCGGTACCCCGTGGCTGAGCGCGAAGAAGGCGAGGAACGAGCCTGCCAGCAGTTTCAGCGCGCCGAGCACGATCCAGCCTGGTCCAGCACTCATCAGCGCCAGCCACCAGGAGGCCCTGGACGCACGGCGGTCGCGCGGCAGGAATCGCAGGAAGTCGACCTGCTCGCCGATCTGCGCCACCAGCGAGAATACCACCGAGGCCGCAACACCGAACAGCAGCAGGTCGAAATGCCCGCTGAGGTCGCCGTGCTCACCGGCAAATTTGCGCCATTCCGTAAAGGAGTGCGGATTGTGCCAGGCGATTGCCGCGAACGGAATGATGTGCAGCACGATCCATAGCGGTTGTGTCCACAATTGGAAGCGGCTGATCAGCGTGATGCCGTAGGCCACCAGCGGGATGATCACGACGGCGCTGATGAGATAGCCGATCGGCCGCGGGATCCCGAAGCACATCTCGAGAGCCGACGCCAGGATCACGGCTTCGATCGCAAAGAAGATGAAGGTGAAGGACGCGTAGATCAGCGAAGTCACGGTCGAGCCGATGTAGCCGAAGCCGGCGCCCCGCGTCAGCAGGTCGATGTCGATGCCGCATTTGGCGGCATAATAGGCGATCGGCACGCCACAGCAGAAGATGATGAGGGAGACCACGAGGATGGCGGCGGTCGCGTTGGTGACGCCGTAGTTCAGGGTGATGGTGCCGCCGATCGCCTCCATCGCCAGGAACGAGATCGCGCCCAGCGCGGTGTTGGCAACCCGGGCGGCGGACCAGCGGCGCGCGCTCTTGGCGGTAAAGCGGAGCGCGTAGTCCTCCAGCGTCTGGTTGGCGACCCACTGGTTGTACTGGCGCCTGACGCGGTCTATTCGCTGCCGCCCTGCCACGCTCTACCCCACTCCCGATACGGACCCCGAGCCCTCGCAAATTCCGTACCAAAAGCCTACGTCGGCATTTTGCGGTGCAGTATACGCGATCTTGCGTATGCTTCCGCTGCCCAGATCCGAGCCATCCTCACGGCGCCAATCGCGTGTTCTCGAACAAAAAGTGGGGTGCTCATGTCGGACGAAGCAAATAAGGGCCTGTTGTCGCCGCTTCGGCGCAAACTATTGATGGGAATGGCCGCCGTGCCGGCCATCACGATGCTGCCGCGGGGGGCATTTGCCCAGGCCCCGGCGACCTCGGCGGTCAACACCACGGGCCTTGCCGTCACCGACACCGAAGTGACGGTCGGCATCCTGCACTCGGCGACCGGCACCATGGCCATCTCCGAAACCGGCTCGATCCAGGCCGAAAAGCTCGCGATCGAGCAGATCAACGCCGCCGGCGGCGTGCTCGGGCGCAAGATCAAGTTCATCCAGGAAGACGGCGCCAGCGATTGGCCGACTTTCGCGGAAAAGGCCAAGAAGCTCCTGGTCAACGACAAGGTCGCCGCGATCATGGGCTGCTGGACCTCGGCCTCGCGCAAGGCGGTGCTGCCGGTCGTCGAGCAATATAACGGCATGCTCTACTATCCGACCTTCTATGAAGGTCTCGAGCAATCCAAGAACGTCATCTACACTGGCCAGGAAGCGACCCAGCAGATCCTCGCCGGCCTGAACTGGATCGCCAAGGAGAAGAGCGCCAAATCGTTCTTCTTCATCGGCTCCGACTACATCTGGCCGCGCACCTCGAACAAGATCGCGCGCAAGCACGTCGAAAACGTGCTGAAGGGCAAGGTTGTCGGCGAGGAATATTATCCGCTCGGCAACACCCAGTTCAATTCTGTCATCAACAAGATCAAGCTGACCAAGCCCGACGTCATCTTCACCGACGTCGTCGGCGGCTCGAACGTCGCGTTCTACAAGCAGCTCAAGGCCGCGGGCATCGACCTCTCCAAGCAGGCGCTGCTGACCATCTCGGTGACCGAAGACGAAATCGACGGCATCGGCGGCGAGAACATCGCGGGCGCTTATGCCTGCATGAAGTACTTCCAGTCGCTCGACAATGCCAACAACAAGGCCTTCGTGTCCGCGTTCAAGAAGATGTGGGGCGAGAAGACCGTCATCGGAGACGTCACCCAGGCTGCCTATCTCGGCCCGTGGCTGTGGAAATTGACGGTCGAGAAGGCCGGCTCCTTCGACGTCGACAAGATCGCCGCGGCCTCGCCGGGCGTCGAGTTCAAGGGCGCGCCGGAAGGCTATGTGCGCATCCACGAGAACCATCACCTCTGGTCGAAGACCCGCGTGGGCCGCGCCAAGCTCGATGGCCAGTTCGAGCTGATCTACGAGACCGCCGATCTCGTCGAGCCGGATCCGTTCCCCAAGGGCTACCAGTAAGGCGCCTGCCAGTAAGGGACGCGGCGTCCGCCGCACCTTCCCTCACGACCAACCCGCTCCCTGGCGTGGATCGCAAGTCCATGCCGCAAGACCCCGCGTCGCGACTCTGCATCGCGACGCGGGACCCTTATCCCCGACGGAGGACATCGATGTTCGGCGACTATTCGCTTGGTGATCTCGGCTCCATCTTCGTCATGCAGGGCTTTGCCGGACTGATCCTGTTCTCGGTCTATGTCCTGATGGCCCTGGGGCTCGCCATCATCTTCGGCCAGATGGGCGTCATCAACATGGCCCATGGCGAGTTCATGATCCTCGGGGCCTACGTCACCTGGATGACCTCCAACCTGTTCCAGGCCTATTTGCCGAGCCTGTTCGCCGGCTACTTCTTCCTCGCGATGATCCTGGCCTTTCTCGCATCGGGCGCGCTGGGAATGCTGGTGGAATGGGCGCTGATCCGGCACCTCTACAAGCGCCCGCTCGATACGCTGCTCGCCACCTGGGGCCTCAGCCTGATGCTGCAGCAGGCCTATCGTTCCGTGTTCGGCGCGCGCGAGGTCGGCGTCGAGCTGCCGCAATGGATGCTCGGCTCGTTGCATGTGACGGACAGCATCGAGGTGCCGATCAACGGCGTCTTCGTGATGTGCCTCACCCTGCTCATCACCATCTCCGTCGCCTACGTCCTCTACATGTCGCGCTGGGGCCGCCAGGTGCGCGCCGTCGTGCAGAACCGCATCATGGCCGGCGCCGTCGGCATCAACACCGAGAAGGTCGATCGCCTCACCTTCGGACTCGGTTGCGGCATCGCGGGGGTCGCCGGCAGCGCCTTCACCATGATCGGTTCGACCGGACCGACGTCGGGACAGCTCTACATCGTCGATACCTTCCTGGTCGTCGTGTTCGGCGGCGCCGCCAGCCTGCTCGGCACCATCGCCTCCGCCTTCTCGATCTCGCAGACGCAATCGACGCTCGAATTCTTCATGTCGGGCTCGATGGCCAAGGTGCTCACGCTGCTCGCGGTGGTCGGCATCCTGATGCTGCGGCCGCAGGGTCTCTTCGCCCTCAAGGTTCGCAAATAACGGGAAGCAGGCAAGTCATGATCATCAACTCACGCTTCTTCAATCGATCCGAACTCATGGGCTTCATTGCCCTGGCCGCGGTGCTGTTCGTGATCCTGCCGCTGACGCTCGACGTGTTCCGCCTCAATCTGGTCGCGAAATACCTGACCTACGCCTTCGTCGCGCTCGGCCTCGTGCTGTGCTGGGGCTATGGCGGCATCTTGAGCCTGGGGCAGGGCGTGTTCTTCGGCCTCGGCGGCTATTGCATGGCGATGTTCCTCAAGCTCGAGGCCTCGAGCGTCGAGAACACCAAGATCCAGTCGACGCCCGGCATCCCCGATTTCATGGACTGGAATCAGATCACGGCGCTGCCGTTGTTCTGGCAGCCGTTCCACAGCCTTACCTTCACCATCCTCGCCATCATCCTGGTTCCCGGCCTGTTCGCCCTGATCATCGGCACGGCGATGTTCAAGCGTCGCGTCGGCGGCACCTATTTCGCGATCATCACCCAGGCCGTCGCCGCCATCCTCACCATCCTGATCGTCGGCCAGCAGGGCTATACCGGCGGCATCAACGGCATGACCGATCTGCGTACGCTCAAGGGCTGGGACATCCGGCCCGACCACGCCAAGATCATCCTGTACTTCGTCGAGGTGGTGCTGCTGTTCGCCTGCATCGGCATCGCGCAGTTCATCCGCCTGACCAAGCTTGGTCGCATTCTGGTGGCGATGCGCGAGCAGGAGGATCGGGTTCGCTTCTCCGGTTACAGCGTCGCCAATTTCAAGATCTTTGCCTTCTGCATGGCGGCGGTCTTCGCCGCGATCGGCGGCGCCATGTTCGCGCTCAATGTCGGTTTCATGTCGCCGTCCTTCGTCGGCATCGTGCCGTCGATCGAGATGGTGATCTACACCGCGGTCGGCGGGCGCATGTCGATCTTCGGCGCGATCTGGGGCGCCATCCTGGTGAATTTTGCCAAGACCAGCCTGTCGGAATCCTTCCCGCAACTCTGGCTGTTCGGTCTCGGTGCGCTGTTCATCGCGGTCGTGCTCGCCTTCCCGAACGGTCTATCCGGGCTGTGGGCCGACTATGTGCAGCCGCGCATCGATCGGCTGTTCGCCTCGCGCAAGTCGAAGTCGGACTGGAACGGCAATTCGGTCGCCGACGGCGCGCCGGCAGAGTGAGGAGGTGAGCATGCTTATCGGTCATCAGCCCAAGGACTTCCTGCTCGCGGTCTCCGGTCTCACCGTCTCGTTCGACGGCTTCAAGGCGGTCAACGATCTCTCCTTCTACGTCGAGGAGAACGAGATCCGCGTCATCATCGGTCCCAACGGCGCCGGCAAGACCACGGTGCTCGACCTGATCTGCGGCAAGACCAGGGCGACCTCCGGCTCGATTCAGTTTCGTGGCAAGGAGCTCACGAAGATGAGGGAGAACGAGATCGTGCAGACCGGCGTCGGGCGCAAGTTCCAGACACCGTCGGTGTTCGAGGACCTCACCGTGTTCGAGAATCTCGAGATCTCGTTTCCGCGCGGCCGCACCGTGTTCGGCTCGCTGACCTTCCAGCGCGACCAGCTCGTGAAGGACCGGGTCGAGGAGGTCGCGGAAATGATCTTTCTCAAGGACAAGCTAAACACTTACGCCGACGAGCTCAGCCACGGCCAGAAGCAGTGGCTCGAGATCGGCATGCTGCTGATCCAGGACCCCGACCTGTTGATGCTGGACGAGCCGGTCGCCGGCATGAGCGTGTCCGAACGCGCCAAGACCGCCGAATTGCTCAACCGCATCATCAAGAACCGCTCGGTGCTCGTGATCGAGCACGACATGAAATTCGTCGAGGACATCGCGCACAAGGTCACCGTGCTGCATCAGGGCCAGATCCTCTCCGAAGGCACCATGGAGAAGGTGAAGAACGATCCCAAGGTCGTCGAAGTCTATCTCGGTCACTAGCGCATGATCCCGGAACGTGGAGTCCGGTTTCCGAACAAGATCATGCGTAAGAAATAAGGAGCGCGTCATGCTGGCAATTTCCGATCTCCATGTCGCTTACGGCCAGAGCGAGGTGCTGCACGGGCTCAACGTCAAGGTTGCGCCCAACGAGATCGTCGCGATCATGGGCCGCAACGGCATGGGCAAGACCACGCTGATGAAGTCTCTCATGGGCATCCTGCCCGCGAAGAGCGGATCGGTGACCATGGACGGCGCCGAGCTCGGCGGCCTCAAGAGTTATGAGCGCGTCGCCAAGGGCCTCGCCTACGTACCGCAGGGCCGCATGATCTTCTCCACCATGACCGTGAAGGAGAACATCGAGACCGGCCTCGTCGTCGCGGGCGAATCCGAGGTGCCGGGCGACATCTACGAGCTCTTTCCGGTTCTGCTGGAGATGAAGGGCCGCCGCGGCGGCAATCTCTCCGGCGGCCAGCAGCAGCAGCTCGCCATTGCCCGCGCGCTTGCGACCAAGCCGAAGGTGCTGCTGCTGGACGAGCCGACCGAAGGCATCCAGCCCTCGATCATCAAGGACATGGCGCGCACGCTCAAGCGCATCCGCGACGAAAAGGGGCTCTCGATCGTCGTCTCCGAGCAGGTCCTGAGCTTCGCCCTCGAGATCGCCGACCGGGTGCTGGTGATCGAGAACGGCGAGATCGTGCGTGACGATCCGCGCGACGCCGTCGATGCCGCGCAGGTCTCGAAATATCTGTCCGTCTAACCAACCGTAGTCAAAGGGGAGCATCTCGATGCCAGAGACACTGATCAAGGTCGATCTCACCAAGTCGGCCTATGAAAATGACATGGTGCATAACCGCTGGCACCCCGACATTCCGATCGTGGCCTGGGTCAACCCCGGCGACGATTTCATCATCGAGACCTATGACTGGACCGGCGGCTTCATCAAGAACAACGATTCCGCCGACGACGTGCGCGACATTGACCTGTCGATCGTGCACTTCCTGTCCGGCCCGATCGGCGTCAAGGGCGCCGAGCCCGGCGATCTCCTCGTCGTCGACCTGCTCGACGTCGGCCCGATGAAGGAGAGCCTGTGGGGCTTCAACGGCTTCTTCTCCAAGCAGAATGGCGGCGGCTTCCTGACCGACCATTTCCCGCTGGCGCAGAAGTCGATCTGGGACATCAAGGGCCTCTACACCTCGTCGCGCCATGTGCCCGGCGTCAACTTCGCCGGCCTGATCCATCCCGGCCTGATCGGCTGTCTGCCCGATCCGAAGATGCTGGAGACCTGGAACAAGCGCGAGGCCGAGCTGATCTCGACCAACCCGACCCGCGTGCCGGGCCTTGCCAACCCACCGTTCGCGGCGACAGCCCATGGCGGCCGCGCCAAGGGCGACGTGAAGGCCAAGATCGGCGCCGAGGGCGCGCGCACCGTGCCGCCGCGCGAGCATGGCGGCAATTGCGACATCAAGGATCTCTCGCGCGGCTCGAAGATCTACTTCCCGGTCTATGTGCCGGGCGCCGGCCTGTCGATGGGCGACCTGCATTTCAGCCAGGGCGATGGCGAGATCACCTTCTGCGGCGCCATCGAGATGGCGGGCTGGCTGCATCTGAAGGTCGAGGTGATCAAGGACGGCATGTCGAAATACGGCATCAAGAATCCGATCTTCAAGCCGTCGCCGATCACGCCGAACTACAAGGACTACCTGATCTTCGAAGGCATCTCGGTGGACGAGGCCGGCAAGCAGCACTATCTCGACGTCCACATCGCCTATCGCCAGGCCTGTCTCAACGCCATCGAATACCTGAAGAAATTCGGCTATTCCGGCGCGCAGGCCTATTCGATCCTCGGCACCGCGCCGTGCCAGGGCCACATCTCCGGCGTGGTCGACGTGCCCAACGCCTGCGCCACGCTGTGGCTGCCGACGGAGATCTTCGACTTCGACGTGATGCCGTCGGCGGCTGGACCCATCAAGCACATCACCGGCGATATCCAGATGCCGATCTCGCCGGACAAGTGACGACGGCGCTTCCTCTCCCCGTTCTTGCGGGGAGAGGGGCTCCGCACACGCGCTCATCAAATGCGTAGGGATCAACAATGCCGGTCTACGAATATCTCTGTGACGATTGCGGTCCGTTCAAGGATCTGCGCCCGATGGCGGAATGCGACGATCCGCAAAGCTGTCCGCATTGCGAGACCATGGCGCCGCGCGTCATTCTGACCGCGCCGAATTTCTTCTGCATGCCGTCAGACAAGCGCAAGGCGCACGCCGTCAACGAGCGCAGCTCGCACGCGCCGCAGACGCTGGCGCAATACAAGGCTTCGCACGGTCCCGGTTGCGGCTGCTGCTCGTCGGGCAAGACGGTGAAGGACAAGAGCTCGGCGGACAAGAAGAAGCCGGCGCGGCTGGTGACCAAGACGAAAAGCGGCGCCAAGGGCTTTCCGACGGCGCGCCCCTGGATGATCAGCCACTAACGCACCTCAAACCAATAAAAGACAGGAGCGCCCAACATGCTTCACGGTGACATCTCCAGCAGCAACGACACGGTCGGCGTCGCGGTCGTCAATTACAAGATGCCCCGCCTGCACACCAAGGCCGAGGTGCTCGACAACGCCCGCAAGATCGCCGACATGATCGTCGGCATGAAGGTCGGCCTGCCCGGCATGGACCTGGTGATCTTCCCGGAATATTCCACGCAAGGCATCATGTACGACTCCAAGGAGATGTACGAGACGGCGTCCATGGTGCCGGGCGAGGAGACCGCGATTTTCGCCGAGGCCTGCCGCAAGGCGAAAGTGTGGGGCGTGTTCTCGCTGACAGGCGAGCGCCACGAGGAGCATCCGCACAAGGCGCCCTACAACACCTTGATCCTGATGAACGACAAGGGCGAGATCGTCCAGAAATACCGCAAGATCATGCCGTGGGTACCGATCGAGGGCTGGTATCCCGGCAATTGCACCTATGTCTCCGAGGGTCCGAAGGGCCTCAAGGTCAGCCTGATCATCTGCGACGACGGCAACTACCCGGAGATCTGGCGTGACTGCGCCATGAAGGGCGCCGAGCTGATCGTGCGCTGCCAGGGCTACATGTATCCGGCCAAGGAGCAGCAGGTCATGATCTCCAAGGCGATGGCGTGGGCCAACAATGTCTATGTCGCGGTCGCCAACGCCGCCGGCTTCGACGGCGTCTATTCCTATTTCGGTCACTCCGCGATCATCGGCTTCGACGGCCGCACGCTCGGCGAATGCGGCGAGGAGGATTACGGCATCCAATACGCGCAGCTGTCGAAACATCTGATCCGCGACGCGCGCCGCAACGGCCAGTCGCAGAACCATCTCTACAAGCTGGTCCACCGCGGCTACACCGGCATGATCAATTCCGGCGACAGCCCGCGCGGTGTCGCGGCCTGCCCGTATGATTTCTACAAGAACTGGATCAAGGATCCCGAGGGCACGCGGGACATGGTCGAGGCGATGACCCGCGCGACGCCGGGGACCGATGAATGTCCGATCGACGGCATCCCGAACGGGTCGTCGGCCTCGAATTATTGAGCTGCGTGCGATCCCCCTTTGATGCGCGGATTGGGAATTTCGCGGTGAAAACCGTGGCGCAGTTGCAACATGATCGCCGGATTCCGCCTTGGTTGCGGATCAAACGGGCGGGTCCGGCCGGTCCGTAGTTCTACGGGACCCCCTCATGGCCTAAGTTCCCTGCCGGAACTGGCTGGGGAGTGTGGCGTGAAGGGCGATAAGCTATCGAGGCGGCACGGTCGGCGCTGCGGCGCTGCTTTGGCCGCCGGCGTCGCCGCGCTCCTGTTGGGGCTCGTCCTGAACGTCTCGCCGGCCCATGCAGCCTGTACGCCTGATCCCGCCACGAGCGGCCAGACTGTGACCTGTACGGGTACCGACACCGACGGCTTTCAGGCCGGAGGCGGTGTCGATAGCCTCAATGTCAACGTGCTCTCAGGCGCGACCGTGAACGACAACGGCGCCGTCTCGATCGGCGTCAACGATACGAGCAGCGTCACCAACAACGGGACCGTGTCAGCAGGTTCGGGCCTCACCGGCATCGCTGTCGGAAATTCCAACACGGTGGTCAACAACAGCATCATCACGGTGCTCGGCAACGGTCTCGGCATCCAGGCCATCAATCAAAACGTCATCACCAATGCCGGAACGATCACGACCGGCGACAACGGCGCCGCGATCTCGGTTGGCGACAACAACACGGTCACCAACAGCGGCGCACTCTCGGTCGGCGTGTCGGGCTTCGGCGTCTTCGCCGGCCAGAACAACACGATCACCAACGCCGTGACGGGGACGATCACGGGGGGCGACGGCGCGAGCGGCATCTTCGCGGTTGGTGGTGCGACCATCACCAATGCCGGCGCGATCACGGTCGGCGATTCCGGAGGGTTCTCAGGCGGCATCCTGGCCATCGGCACCAACAATCTGGTCACCAACACCGCTACCGGCACCATTACGGTCGGGCAAAATGCTGCGGGTATCTTCCTGCAGGGTAACGTCCAGACCGCCAGCAATCTCGGCACGATCACGGCCGGCGACCTTGCCGTCGGCATTGCCGTGCAGGGCGACGATTCCAAGGTCACCAACGGCGGCACGATCAGCGTGGGTGGGAGCGGCTCGGCCGGCATTTCGATGCAGGGGGACCGGGCAACGATCAGCCAAAGCGGCACGATCAATGTCGGCACGGGCGGGGTCGGTATCCTCTATGGTGGCTCGTCCTCCACGATCACCAATGCTGGAAAAATCGCGGGCGCCGACGGTGCCGAAGGCATCGTCGTGCTCGGCGATTCCAACACCGTCACCAACAGCGGAACGATCACCGTCGGCGCGCTCGGCGTCGGCATCGACGCCAGCGCGTTCTCGACGATCAACCAGATCGTCAACACCGGCACCATCACCGTCGGCGCCAACGGCACCGGCATCCTGGTGAGCAACAGCGGCAGCGTCTTCAACTCCGGCACCATCAACGCCGGTGCATCCGGCGCCGTCGCGATCGACTTCTGCGGCTGCGGCAACAACACGCTCACCCTCGGCCCCGGCAGCGTGATCAACGGCCAGGTGCTGGCGTCCGGAACGGACACTTTCCAGCTCGGCGGCACCGGCAAGGGTGCCTTCCAACTCGACCTGATCGGCACCGGTCTCCAGTACGATGGCTTTGCGACCTTCAACAAGGTTGACAGCTCGACCTGGACCGTTACCGGCACCGGCAATCAGGACTGGAACGTGCTGGGCGGCACGCTGATGCTTGCCGGCACCATCAACGGCACCGTGAGCATCGCCGCTGGCGGTACGTTCGGCGGTATCGGTACGGTCGGCACCATCGTCGTCAGCGGCGGCGCGCTGGCACCAGGCAATCCAACCGGAACGCTGAACGTCTCCGGCGATCTCTCGTTCACGTCGGCGTCGAGCTACATGGTGCAGGTCTCGGGCGCCAACAACGGCCTCGCGGTCGTGACCGGCACGGCGACGCTCAATGGCGCGACCGTGGTCGTCGTTCCCATCGGCTCGATTGCGAAGCACTACACGATCCTCAACGCCGGGACGCTGCCCGATACCTTCAATCCCGTCGTCGCAGGCCTGTCGTCCAACCTGCACGCCACGCTCAGCTACGACCCCAACAACGTCTATCTGGACCTTGCGTTGGGTTACGGCAGCGGGCTCAACATCAATCAGCAGAACGTCGCCAACGTGCTGACCAAATATTTCAACAGCACCGGCAGCTTGCCCGTCCCGCTCGCCAATCTTTCGCCGGCGGGCCTGACGCAAGCCTCCGGCGAGTCGGCGACGGGGTCTCAGCAGACGACCTTCGAGGCGATGAACCAGTTCATCAATCTGCTGACCGACGTGTTCGGCTCGGGGCGCGGTGGCTCGCCCGGCGCGACGCCCTTTGCCGACGACCCGAGCGCGAGAGCCTATGCCGCGACGCGCACGAGCGCGCGCGACGCCTTCGCTTCGATTGCCCACAAGGCTCCGGCCGCGTCGTTCGAGCAGCGCTGGGATGTGTGGGCGGCAGGCTTTGGCGGCTCGCAGACCACCGACGGCAATGCCGGCCTCGGCTCGAACAACACGGCCAGCAACGTCTATGGCACGGCCGTGGGTCTCGATTACCGCTTCTCGCCGTCGACGATTGCGGGCTTTGCGCTCGCGGGCGGCGGGACCGGCTTCAACGTCAGCGGTCTCGGTTGGGGCCGCTCCGATCTGTTTCAGGCCGGCGCGTTTGTGCGTCATACGGCCGGGCCGGCCTACATCACGGCGGCGCTCGCCTACGGCTGGCAGGACGTCACGACCAATCGCGTCGTGACGGCTGCCGGTTACGACCAGTTGCGCGCGCAGTTCAACGCCAACGCGGTCTCGGGCCGCATTGAAGGCGGCTATCGCTATGCCATGCAATGGGCCGGCGTCACGCCCTATGCCGCGCTCCAGGCCACCCTGTTCAGCCTTCCCGGTTATGCCGAGTCGGCCGTGGTCGGCAGCAACGTCTTCGCGCTCAACTATGCCGCCAAGGACGTGACCAGCACCCGCACCGAGCTCGGCCTGCGCGCTGATCGCTCGTTCGCCGCGGCTGGCGGCCTCATGACCCTGCGCGGCCGCCTCGCCTGGGCGCATGATTACAATCCGGACCGCACGGCCGCAGCGGTGTTCCAGACGCTGCCGGGGTCGGCCTTCGTCGTGAACGGCGCTGCCCAGGCGCGCGATTCGGCCCTGACCACCGCATCAGCGCAGATGAACTGGATGAACGGTTGGTCCGCATCGGCGACCTTCGAGGGCGAGTTCTCCAACGTCACGCGCTCCTACGCCGGCAAGGGCCTCGTGCGCTACGCCTGGTGAGACGTCGTCACCGCGAGATCAAGCGGGAGGGCACACCCTCCACGGGGGAGGATAAGAAAGAGGCCGCTACTGCTTCTTCTGCGGCGGCTTGCGCGGTGGGCGCGGGGCGGCGGCTGGTGTCGGGATCCCGCTCATCTTGTTGGCGGCCTCGCTGACGTCGAGCAGCGAGCGACGGATGTCCTCGAGATAGCCCGCCGATTTCTTCCTCATGACGTCGGCAAGCTCGCGTAGTCCCTTGATCTTCTCGAACAGCTCGTCGGCCTTGCCGTCGACGAAGCCGGGCATCACACCCTCGACCTTCGTGACCGCCTTGTCGAAACCCGCGAAGGCGCTGTCGACCTTCGCCATGACGGAATCGATCTCGCCACCCTTGCTGCGGAGATCGGCGGTGTAATTTTCGAACGTGCGCAGGCCGTCCTTGATGGCGGGGGCATTGCTGACGATCGTACGGTCGACGCTGTGGAGCGTCTCGACGATCGATTCGGCGTCGCTGAGGTCGGCGGTCAGCACGGGGATGCCGTCCGCGTCCAGCGGCACCGGGGGCGCGGAGGGAGCCCCCCCGATCAGCGAGATCGCGGCAACGCCGGTGAGGCCCTGGAACTCGATGCCCGCCACGGTGTCCTTGCGGATCGGCGCGGTGTTGTCGAGCATCACCAGCGCCACGATCCTGCGCGGATTGTCCAGCTTGATCGACAGGATCTGCCCGGCCGGGACACCGTCGAAATTGACCGGCCCGCCGCGGCGCAGACCGCTGGCGGACCCGCCCTCGAACACCACGCGCAACTGGCTGCGGCTCTGGATGGTGCGCCATTTCTGAACACCGAGCACGCCGCCGAACGCCACGGCGATCACCGCCAGCGTCGCCGTTCCGATCACCAGATTACTCGCGCGTGCCATTCGGTTGCGATTCTACGACCAAAGCGGGGAAGTTGGAAGAAGGCCGCAATGGTAAGTAGGACGAGTTAGCGAAGCGTAACCCGCCGTTTTCGCCTCAATGAGCGGACCGGTTGGCGGATCATGCGGAGCCCGTCATCGGGCCGCGCGTGGCGCGGACCCGTGACCAATCCGCTCCACGCGACATCAATGGCTTGCCGCGCGCTTTGCCGCAGCATTGTTCAGCACGATCAGGGCATCGACGGCCACGCCCGTCTTGATGTTGATCAGGAACGGGTTGATGTCGATCGAGGCGATTCGGTCGCCGGCATCCGCGATCAGATTGGACAGGCCGACCAGCACTTTCACCGCGGAAGCTTCGTGCAAGGCCGGCTTGCCGCGATAGCCGCGCATCTTGATCCCGGCCTTGGTGCGGCCGATCAGGAGCCGCGCCTCGGCCTCGTTCAGCGGCGCGCCGGCGAGCGCGACGTCCTTCATCAACTCGATCTCGATGCCGCCGGTGCCGAACAGCACGACCGGTCCCATCTCGGCATCGAGCGAGGCCCCGACGACGAGCTCGAGCTCGGCCTTGACCTGCTGCGCGATGAGGATGCCGTCGAGCTTCGGCTTGCCCTTCAGCTTCGCGACCCGTGCGGTGATGTCGGCGAAAGCCTTCTTCACCTCGGCTGTGCTGTTCAGGTTCAACACCACGCCGCCGATGTCGGATTTGTGCAGGATATCGGCGCTGACGACCTTTGCGACGACCGGAAATCCGATCTGCTTTGCGATCTTGGCGGCTTCTGCTGCCGTCTGCGCAATCGCCTCCTTCGAGATCGGAATGCCGTAGGCCTTCAGGAGCTTCTTCGAGGCGACCTCGTCGAGCGCGGCGCCGTTGGCCGATCTCAGCGCCTTCTCCAGCACGGCGCGCGCGGCGGGCTTCGAACTCGAGACGATGTCGGGTACCTCTTTTTGCAGCTTCGCATAGGCGAGCAGCGATTTTATCGCGGTCACCGCCCGGTCCATGCCCTGCATGACGGCGAGATGCGGCAGCGACTTGCGCAACGATTTGGTGAATTCGGTGAAGCCGATCGACATCGCGCTGACATAGATTACCGGCTTCGAGGCCCGGCTCGCCATCTCGTTGACGATGCGCAAATTGCGCTCGCGAACCTCGTGCGGGGCCTTCGGCAGCTCGGCATCGATGATGACGATGTCGATGTCGGGATCGTCGATCATCAGCTTGATCGACTTCATGTAGACGGAGGGATCGACCACCGCGGCAAAGCCGGCGTCCAGCGGATTGCCGACGATCGACCCCGGGCCGAGCATCTTGGCCAGCTCGGAGCCGACATGCGGGCTGAGCGGCGCAAAGTTCAGGCCCTCGGCGTAGAAGGCATCCAGCAGCATGCCGCGCTTGCCGCCGGACAGCGTGACGGCGGCGAGCCGGTCACCCCTGGGAACGGCGGAGTGAACGAAGCACTCGGTGGTCTCGATCAGTTCGTCGAGGCCACCCACGCGGATCACGCCTTCGCGCGTCGCGATGGCGTCGAATGTCTCGATCGAGCCTGCCAGCGCGCCGGTGTGCGCCATTGCCGCGGCGCGTCCGCCCTCGGACGAGCCGAGCTTGAGCGCGATCACGGGCTTGCTCGCCGCGCGCGCCGCCTTGCAGGCTTCGCGAAAGGCCTTGGTGTTGCGCACGCCTTCGAGGTAGACGACGATCACCTTGATGCTCGGATCCTCGGCGAAATAGCGCATCAAATCCGGCGTCTCGAGTCCGGCCTCGTTCCCGGTCGTGACCATGTAGCCGACACCGACGCCCCGATCTTCCAGCGCCTGGCGGATCGCCATGACGATCGCGCCGGATTGCCCGGCGATCGCCACCGCGCCCTGTTCCATGGTGACGATGCGGTCGTCGATGTTGGTGAACAGCTTTTCGCCAGCGCTCAGATTGCCGAGGCAATTCGGCCCGGTGACGGCAAGCCCCGTTTCGCGTATGGCCGCCTGCAATTCGGCGGCGAGCTTCTGGCTCTCCTCGTCCTGCAATTCGCTGAAGCCCGAGGTGACGATGGTCGCCGAGCGCGCGCCGGCCGCGGCGGCGTCGCGGATAACCTGCACGGCAAAGCGTGCCGGGACCAGCACCAGGACGTGGTCGGGCTTTTCCGGAAGGCTGGCGAAATCCTTATAGCAAGGCACGCCCCAGATGGTGTCGCGCTTGGCGTTGACCGGATAGAGCCCGCCCTCGAAACCGTATTTGACCAGATTGTTCCAGATGCGCTCGGCATAATTGCCGGGCTTGTCGGTCGCGCCGACCAGCACGATGTTGTGCGGGTGCAGCATGGCGTGGATGCCCTTGACGATGTCTCCGGCATCGGGCGATGGAGACCATGAGCGCTGGGAAACCGATGCGGCAGGCACTTGAGCTTCCATGCGCTTCCCTCACTTCTTGTTCTTGTTGCAACGCGCTGTCGCGCGCTGGCTTCGGAGGCTGATCGTTGCGGGCGCCATGCCGCGAGACGGAATGGGCAAGGTCTGACGACAAGACCTGATCATGAGGCTAGCATCACGAGACTTTTGGCGAAAGTGCGAACGGTCCGGCAAGATGCTAGGAAACCGTGACGCATATTCTCTCAATTGGTGATCATGCCGCTTCTGTCCATCGTGGTGCCGACCCTCGATCGTCCCGACACGCTTCGCCACGCGCTCGCGACCATGGCGTGCCAGCCTGCGCAAGCCGATTGCGAGTTCATCGTTCAGAACAATGGCGGCAATCCCGAGATCGCGAAGATGGTCGCAAACTTCCGGGACGAGCGCTTCAGGCATTTTGCCAGCGAATCCGTCCTGACCATGACCGACAATTGGGAGGCGGCGCTCGGCCATGCCTCGGGCGAGTATATCGCCTTCCTCGGTGACGACGACGGATTGATGCCCTATGCGGGCGCCACGGCAACGGACATGCTGTCCGGCCGGAAGATCGATCTGCTGAGCTGGGATGCCTACAGCTATTACTGGCCGGGCTACTACCATCCGGCCTTCCGCAACCGGCTGCTCGCCGAGATCGATCTGACGTCGTCGGCAAGGCGCGTCTCCTCTCGAGGCGAGCTGGCGCGCATCTTCGGCTTCCAGGCCCACTATGCGCGTCTGCCGATGATCTACAATTCGTTCGTCCGCCGCAGCGTCGTCGACCGGATGCGCGCGGCCTGTGGCCGCTACTTCATCGGCCTCTCGCCCGACGTCGCATCCGGTATCGCCAACGCCGCGCTGACAGAGAGTTTCGTTCGGCTGTCACGGCCTCTGAGCATGGCCGGATTTTCGCAGCACAGCACCGGCCATGCTCTGTTCTTCGAGACCACGAACTTGCTCGAAACGTCACGGGGTGCGCGCGATTTCGGACCCATTGACGACGATCTTCAGCTCCCCGATCTCAATGCTCTCCAGCTCTTCATCGCCAAGGACATGCTCGACCTCAAACGTCTTCTGCTGGCGGATGACGACGGGATGCGGCTCGATTTCAAGGCGCTGGCGCAAGCGCTCGCGACCGATATCAACAATCGACCGCCCCTGTATGACCGGACCGTGCAGACCATCGGCGAACTTGCCCGTATGCACGGCTTCGATGTCGCCGACATCATCATTCCTGTCCGTCTTGCGGATCGGCCGCCCCCCGGACAGGGTACTTCCGTCGTCGGACAGAACCGCGTGCTCTACGAGCTGGATGGTTCTGCGCTCGGGCTCAACTCGATTGCGGATGCCGTGCGCGTGATCGCCCAGTTCGTTCCGGATCAGGCGCCGTTCGATCCGGCTGCTCTGGAGACTGCCGGGCTCGCGCCGGTGCTCGGCCCGGAGGAGCTCGATTTCAGCCGTGGCGGGGCGGGGACCGCCGCGCTGATCGAGGGGTGGAGCGAGCCGGAGCAATGGGGCACCTGGTCCATCGCGAGGAATTGCGTGCTGCGCTTCGCGATGGATCCCATCCCGTCACGGCCGGTCGCGCTCGTGCTGGCGTGCCGGGCGTTCGTTTCGGATGGGAATCCACGACTGCAAGCGATTTGCCGCGTCGGCAACGGACCGCAGCAGCAATTGTCGTTTTCGAGAGGTTCGTTCGCGGGCCAGCGCAGGTTGATGCTCGATCCCGCCGCAATTGCCGCCGACGGGACGCTGACCATCAGCCTGTCGCTATCCGATCCGCGCTCGCCCGCTGATCTCGGCTTGAGTTCCGACGCGCGCCCCCTTGGCATCGGCCTCGAGCGGGTCTGGCTTGATGACGATGCCCGTGCGTGATGAGGGCGCTGATCGCCGCCGGCTCAGTAACGCAACAGGCTCAGCTTGTGGGCGTAGTGAAAGACGACCTGTCTCGCGAGATAGGGCGCGATGGCGCGGCGGATCTGCATCTGTGTCGGATCGAAGCCGAGCACACGGCGCCGCAGGATGCCCATCTCCCTGACGCCGATCGCGTAGGTCGATGCCGTCTTCTGGGCGTCGTGGATTCGGAAGCAGGCGAGAAATCGCGGCAGGCGCACGAATTTGAAACCCGCTTCCTGCGCCCGCAGGATGAAGTCCCAATCCATGGCATAGTGGAAGCTTTCGTCGATCGGCCCGATCTTGTCCCACACGCGCCTGCGCCAGAACATCGTCTCCTGCGGGATGTAGTCGGCATATTGCAGCGCGCGTCCGTCATGGGGCGGCAGTACGGCACGGCCGACCTCGAGCCCTTCGCGATCGACGAAGACGCGATGGCCATAGACGATGTCGACATTCGGGTGCGCCATGAAGTAGTTGGCGACATAGGCCAGCGTCCCCGGCAGCAGCATGTCGTCGCTGTTGAGATAAGCCATGATCTCGCTGTCGACCCCGGCGAAGCCGAGATTGATGGCGTTCGACTGCCCGCCGTCGGGTTCGCTCTTCCAGCTGATGCTCTCGCCGCAGCTCTTCAGGAGATCGACCGTGCCGTCGATGGAGGCGCCGTCCTGCACGTGATAATGCAGGTTCGGATAGTTCTGGCCGACGATGCTCTCGATCGTGGCGCCGAGATATTGCGCCTGGTTGTAGCTCGGCGTGACCATCGCGATCCGCGGCGCGTCGCCGCCGATCGAAGGGGCTGGCAGGAAGGTCGTCAAATTGAGCAGGCGCGGCTGATATTGCTCGAAGGTCCACATCGGCGGGCGGCGCCACAGGCTCCGGAGCGAGGATCGTCTTTGCCCGGCGGCGATGAGATCCAGATTCCTTTCCAGGAGCGCGACGCGATTTTCGAGCTGCTCCAATCGCTGTTCGAGGCGCGGCCTGAACTCGTCGTCCATCTATCGTTCTTTCACAAATCACAACGTACAAAATCAATGGGTCATTCTTACAGGGCTCCGGTCGGCCGCGCCAGTTCACGGTCTCCCGTCAACGCGATTTCCCGGCAGGTCCGGCTTGATTTGAGAGGGCTCGATCGATCCGTAACAGGCGGATTGCGAACGGCTATTCACCTGTTTCAATCGAGGTGGCGTGCAGGACATAGCGCTCCGGGCCGGGCGTAATCGCGTCGAACGGCCAGCATGTCGTGAGCACGAGTTCCACACCCCGCGCGGTGCGATCGATGCCCGACGCGTCGGCATCGACAACGGCCGAATAGTCTGCCCGGTAGCGGAAATGCTTGCCGTCGCGGCGGGTGATCTCAATGACGTCTCCGACGGAAACATTCCGCAAGAACCGGAAATGTGTGTCGCGATGAGCTGCATATACGGCAACTCCGCGTTCGCCGGCATCCGCCGTTTGGTGGATATGGCCGGGCCCGAAAGCGAGCGCCTGGCCGCTGGTGCCTTCCAGAACGATGGCGCTGGCGCCGATCCGCTTCACCTCGATCCGCGCGACCGGCCATGTGTCGGCCCATGACCATGGCTTGATCACCTCGCCCGTCGCAACGCTTCTGTCGAAGGCGCGCTCCAGCAGCATTTGGGCAAGCCACGCCTTGGCATGGATGTAGGCGCCATCGCCGAACAATAAGAGTCCGATCAGGGCCAGAACCAGAGGAGAGGCGAGTCGGGGCATTTGTGTCTGCGCTCGCAGTGACCCAAAAAGACGCGCGCGGCCGTTGTGTACGGGACGGGCGACCGCGCGCGCTAACAGAGGAGTTCGGGGAGACTCCTCTCTCAAGCAGCGTCGGTGAGCAAGGGCCGACGCCGGTTGAACACGAACAGGATCAGGGCGAGCACGAGCAAGACGAAGCCTGCGATCATCTTCAACTCGGCCGATGTCGCCGTCTTGGGCAGGCGGATCGCATCGGGCGCGGCAGGCGCCGGGCGCCGCGCGGCCGGTGAAGTCGCCGCATCGGCATGGCGCTCACGCAGCTGCGTCGGGACCTGCGGGCGCTCGCCAAACACCTTCTCGAAATCCCAGCCGGCGGGCAAGTTGATCGGCAATTCGCTGAGCTTGAGCGCCGCGCCATCGGGGCGGCTCGGCGTCTTGTCGACGGCGACAAGGCTGGTCAGGCGCGTGACGATCTGGTGATCGAGTGCCAGCGCCAGGATCGCCTTGTCGGCATCCTCCGGCGTAAGCTCCCGCATGGCCCGCGCGACCTCCGCGTCACCGATCTTGCGCCTGGCCCAGAGTTTCGACAGGCCCGTGCCCTCAGCGGCATTTTGCAGCGGCAGCGTCACCGACCATGGACGATCCCCGACGCGCCCCTTGATCTCGAGCGAGCCTGCAAGCTTGTCGAGCTTCGCCGCCAGCACCAGCGGCTCGTCGCGATAGACGTCGGGAATGATCGCAGGCGTGACGTCGGCCTTGGCCTCGGAGAATTTCGCGGAAAGGCCGGTCACAGCCGGGTTTTCGAGCTTGGCGAACAAGCCGCGCATGCGCTCCTCGACCTGCTCGACGGAGCCGATATGGGTGAAGGCACCACGGCCGAGCTCGGCGGCGCGGGTCATCAGATAGGTGTTGGGCGCCGACCCGATGCCGACCATGAAGACGCGCGAGCGGCCGCGCATCGCCGTGATGGTTTCGAACAATTGCTGTTCATTGCCGATCGCGCCGTCGGTCAGGAAGACGACCTGGCGAACCATGCCGGTGTCGCCGAGCTTGTCGGCCAGCGCGGCGCGCATCGCCGGCACCATCTCGGTGCCGCCGCGCGCCTGCAACGCGCTCACGAACGAGGTGGCCTCGCCGACATGCGCGGCGTCTGCGGGCACGGAGGCCGGAAACAGCACGTCCATGGTGTCGTCGAAGCGGATGACGTTGAAGCGGTCGGCCGGCTGAAGGCGGGACAGGGCGTAAGTGAGGCTCGCTTTGGCCTGCACGATCGAGGTGCCACCCATCGATCCCGAATTGTCGATCACGAACACGACCTCTCGCGGCAGCGGCTTTTGTGTCGCCTGCTCGGCGCTGGGCGGGGTGACGAAGGCGAGCAGATAGTCGGAATCGCCGACATGCTCGCGGAACAGGCCGATCGAGGGCGCCTTTTCGGCGGCGGGCTTCCAGGTCAGCTCGAAGTCGCGGTCGGCGGGGACGACACCGTCGGCGAGCGTGACGACGCGTGCCATGTTGTCCGGACTCTCGATCTTGACCTTATGATGGGAGCTCTTGACCTCGCCAAGCGCGAAGCCGGCCTTGAGGTGCACCGTGATGGTGGTCGGGTTGACCGGTGCAGAATTGGCGGGATCGAGCACGGGCGGCGAGATGCGGTCGCGGTCCGGCACCGGGTCCGAGGTCGCAGCGCCCCAGCCGGAGCCATCCTTGCGGAAGTCGACGCTCTGGACGATCGGCGCCGGATTGTAGCGCGATCCGACCACCAGCGGCAGGCGGAGCGAATATTCGTTGCCGGATTGATGCACGGGCTCCTGATATTCGATCTGCACCAGCACGGTTTCGCCGGGACCGATATTGGCGACCGAGTTGGTGAAGATGTTCGGCCGTTCCTGTTCGGTGAGCGCGGCCTTCTGACCGGCGCGGCGCGCTTCTTCGTAGATCACGCGGGCCTGCTGCCGCTCCTTGATGTCGCCGACGATGATGCGGTCGCCGACCACCATCTTCAGCGTGTCGACGGCGCCGCCGGTCGCGAGCGGATAGACGTAGGTAGCTTCGACCCAATCCTGGGTGGGGTTGCGGAAGATCTGGGTGACCCGGGCGCGCAGGGTCGGGCCGGAAACCGTGACATCGACGTCGATGCCGAGACGGATCGCTTCGGTGGTGGCGCCGTCGTTCTTCAACAGCAGGCTGCCGGATTTGGCGTCGCCGGGCTGCAGCAGGCTGGCCTGCTCGGTCGTTGCCGACCAGCTCGTCCCGAAGCTGACGAGCAGGGCCACGAAGGCCATCAGCATCACCGCGATGCTCTGCGCGAGAAGAAACAATCCAAGCTTGATCAGCCCCTTCAACACGGGATGATCGTCGGTGTCGGCTGTGTCGTAGGTGTCCATTTGGCTTGCTCCCGAAGGACCGTTTGCTGGCTCCGAGCATTCGCCGGGAAGGGCCGATCTCGCGAGCAGAATGATCGGCAATGTTCCGCCACGGCCGGCCGGGCGCGCCGCGGTCGGGGCGGCCATGTGCGGTTTTGTGCTGGTTTGTCCGGCCTGCTAGAATGGCCCTCCCAAGGCAGGGCTAATGATGCAGACGCAGGACAAACTCACCGACAAGCAGCTTTCGGACGAGCAGAGCCGCGAGATCGCGGAGACCATTCGCGAGGAGCTTGCGAGGCGCCGGATCTCCCGGCAGACGCTGGCCGAGCAGGCCAAGCTCAGCCTGTCGACGCTCGAGAAGGTGCTCGGCGGCCGGCGGCCGTTCACGCTGGCGACGACGGTCCGGCTGGAGCAGGCGCTGGGCGTCTCCTTGCGCAGACATCCCGTCGTGGCGTCGCCTCCGCCTGCCAACGACGTCGCTCCCGACAGCCTCGGCTCCTATGCGCATCGCGCCGTGACCTGGATCGAGGACGTCTACATCACGTTGCGGCCGTCGTTCGGCGACAAGGACGCCATCTTCGCCTACCGCACCGAGATCGTCTGGGAACCCAAGGTCTCCTCGCTGGTTTTCCGCGAAGGCGAGCGGACCGATGCGGCTTATGAGCATACCGGCGAGGTCGCCGTCCCCCATCAGTCCGGCTTCATCTATCTCGTCATCATCAAGCACGGCCAGCACCGCGTGATCACGGTTTCACGGCCGACGGTGTCCGGCGAAATGTACGGCATCATTTCGACGCTGCGCGCGGGCCCCGGCTCGCAGCTCACGCCGATCGCGGCGCCGATCGCCTATGTGCCGCTCCGGAACGTTCCGAAGCCGACATTGGGACGGATTGCGGCGGATGATGCCAACCATGCCTTGTATCGAAAGCACCTGCGCCGCACGGTAGAAGAGCCCTTTGCACTATTTTTGACGTTATAGTCCGCAAGAAATAGTCCTGCTGCGGCCTCGCATGCGTCTATAAGGGGCAACCATGCAGGATGCACCCGGGCGATACGACGGCGGATCTCCGCTATTCTCCATCATCATCCCGCTCGAGTATCATCGCGGGCAATGGGAGCAGTCCTGGCTCGGCTGGACCTCACAGACCGCGGACAAATCGCTCTACGAGATCATCCTGGTCGTGCCGCCGGCTTTCAGGGCGCGCGAGGAGTTGATGGCGCTGGCCGGCAATGAGGCCCGCCTCGAGTTCACCGATTCCGAGCACGATATCGGGCTCTGCGCATTCGGTGCGACCAAAGCCCGCGGCAGCCATCTGTTCTTCACGGAGTCGCATTGCTGGCCCGAGCCCGACGTGATCGAGCAGTGCATCCGTGCCATCGAGGTTCATCCCGACTGGGCCGGCTTCTCCTGCCATTCGGTCCCGATCTGCCACAATCGGCTCTCGAAGGCCGAGGCCGCGATGTACCAGGCCGACATCGAGTTCGGCATGAAGCAGCATCCCTGGCGCAAGGTGCTCGATCAATGCTTCGTGACGCGGCGCGACGTCTATTGGGAATGCGGGGGCCTTCGCGAGGAGCTTGGTCATTTCGCCGAATGGGTGCTGGCTGCGGCCTATCACGCGAGAGGCCATACCATCGGTTATCTGCAAGAGGCGCGCTTTCACCACTATTACGTTGGCGAGATCGGCGAGCTGAAGACGTTCACGCTCGATTTCGTTGAGGGCGAGATCCGCTATCTCGGCGAGGCGCGTCGCGATCCCGGCAACGAGCTGCTCGAAGTGCCGGTCGAATGGGTTGAATGGGCCGCGTTCGACCGATCGCTCGCCCGCGCGGCGTTGGGTGCGCTCGTCCATTACAGTTTTGCAGGCCGCGGCTGGAGGCGGCCCGGCGAAAAATTGCACGCCTTCTGGCATTGGGGTTCGCTTGTCTTGTTCGGTGATCTCCTGGCGCGTCTCTCCGCGCGCCTCGAGGCCTTGCGCGCGCGTGTCGGCCTGAGCGCGCTGACCCTGGTCGGGTCGAGCGAAGCGATCGCGCGGTGGATGAGGCGCTACATCGCCTCGCTGATCCATCTGCAGAGGCTTGAATGCATCCGCTCCATTCGCGACCGCGCCGGGCCTGCGTCGAGATTCCTGGGAGATCACGTTCTCGGGCAAGCCGGCTTCCATGCGCTCGAATCGTCGGCGGGGCACATCTTCCGCTGGAGCGAGCCGCAGGCTGCCGTTCGCATCCAGGGAAGCGCAGGCCGCAATGTCGTTCGCATCCAAAGTCCGGCCCTGCGCGCGCCGCTGCGCGCCATCGGAGCACATTTCTATCTCGACGGCGTGCGCGTGGACGGCGCCGCAATCGCAATCGCCGCCGACAGCTATACGCTCGATCTCGATCTGCCGCCCTCGGGCATCGCCATCCTGGCATGGTCGTGCCCGGTGCTGACAGGCGTTGGCGATTCCCGTCGCCTTGGCCTTGCCGTGGCCTCCATCGAGGTGAGCCAGGATACCGCCGTCTCACTTCAGCCCGAGCCAGGCGAGGGCAAAGCCGAGTTGTCGCCTGTCCGGTGAGGCCGGATCGCGGTCGCACGGGCTGCCCATGACGGGACAATGGACTGCTCCCGTTCGTGCCAGCCGTGACCCTGCAACGGCTGGTCGGGCGTGAAGCAGCCCGCCGCGAGCGGCGTCGCGAGCGTTGCGGAGCTGGCTTCGTCCGGCACGGCATCCAGCTTCAGGTCGAGCAACCGACATGCCTCGGCATAGAGCCGGAAATCCAGTTCATTCCAGGATCGCAGGGTCTCGCGGGAATCCGCGTCGATCGCGGATCGTTGCGGCAGCGGCGTGCGATTGAGGTGAGGCAGGGGGCCGGACGCGCCCCAGCCCATCATCCGCCCGAGCAGCCGCAGAGTGTCCTGCTCGTGTTCGAGGATGCCGGCGAGATCGATCCGCGCCAGATGCCGCAGCGCTGCGTCCTGCAGGCGCGGATATGAAAAAAGAAAAACGGCCTTTCGGCCGTTGTTTCAGCATCGTACGGAGCCGCCCCGGACGAGCGCGGCTCCGGATCTTTCGGCAGGGACATGCGCGAAGCGCTAGCCTCCGGTTTCGGCGCTGATGATATCACCAAACAGCTCCCATTGGCCCTTCTTGAAGCGCCACATCTTGAGCTGCTCGATCGGCGCGAAGTCCGTAGCCGAGGTGTTGATCTTGATGCCCGGGATCAGGGTATCCGGCACGAAGTCTTTCAGGCTGGCCGCCTGCTTCATGACGTTCTCGCGGGTCAAATTGTCGCCCGACTGTTTCAGCACCTGCACCATGGTCTGGGCCGCGGCATAGGCGTAGACGAGATTGGCGTCCGAGATGTTGGCGCCGGGCATGTACTTGTCGATGAAGGTCATGAACCGCTTCATGCCCTCGTCGTCCTTCCACTGCGGATCCGATGCATCCTTCAGGTATCCGGCCGACAGCACGCCTTCAGAAGCCTCGAGACCGGCGGGCTTCATCACCGCGCCGATCGACACCGAGACGTCGGTCATCAGGTGCATCGGCTTCCACTCCAGCTCCGCGATCTTCTTGATCGCCTGTGCCGCGAATTTCGGCGTGGCGATGTTGACGAAGACGTCGGCGCCGGTGCCCTTGAGCTTGACGATATGGGCGTCGATCGACGGCTCCGACGTCTCGTAGCTCTCCTCGGCCACGATCAGCTTGGCGGCCTTGTCGCCGAACACGTCCTTGATGCCGGCGAGGTAGTCTTTGCCGAAGTCGTCATTGGCATAGAAGACCGCGACCTTGGCGTCGGGCTTTTCCTTCAGGATGTACTTTGCGAAGATCTGGGCTTCGACCCGGTAGCTGGGCTGGAAGCCCATGGTCCACGGAAAATTCTTCGGGTCGTTCCACTTGCTGGCGCCGGTGGCGAGGAAGAGCTGCGGCACCTTCTTGGCGTTGTGATATTTCTGCACGGCGGTCTGGGTCGGCGTGCCCAGCGCGTTGAACACCAGGAACACCTCGTCGCTCTCGATCAGCTTGCGGATCTGCTCCACGGTCTTGGGCGGCGAATAGCCGTCGTCGTAGGAGATCCAGTTGATCTTGCGGCCATTGATGCCGCCCTGGTCGTTGATCATCTTGAAATAGGCTTCCTCGGTCTTGCCGATGACGCCGTAGGCCGAAGCCGGGCCGGAATAGGCCTCGACATTGCCGATCTTGATCTCGGTGTCAGTGACGCCGGTGTCGTACTTCTTCTGCGCCTGGGCGGACTGGGTCGCAATCAGCGTCATCGCCGTTGCTGCGGCAAGCAGTGCAAGTTTCTTGTTCATGAAAATTCCTTGGGTGCTTCTTTGGGTTTCTTCTGGGTTGGCAGGCACGTCAAAAAGAAAAAGCGCCCGCGAGGGGCGCTTCGATCAGGCATTGGCGACTTTCTTGTCGACCTCGGAGGCGACCGAGAATTCATTGCGCAAGGTCGGCTTGTGGATCTTGCCGGTGGCGTTGCGCGGCAGCGCGTCAACGAAGCGGATCTGGCGTGGGCATTTGAAGCGCGCCAGATTGGCCGCGCAATGCGCGAAGACGTCGGCCTCGGTCAGCTTCTGGCCTGGCTTGACCGCGACGATGGCAAGGCCGACCTCGCCCCATTGCGGATCGGGAATGCCAATCACGGCAGCTTCGGCGATGGCATTGAGCTGATGCAGGACGTTCTCGACCTCGGCCGGATAGACGTTCTCGCCGCCGGAGATGTACATGTCCTTCCAGCGGTCGACGATGTAGTAGAAGCCTTCCTCGTCGACGCGCGTCGCATCGCCGGTGTGCAGCCAGCCGTCGGTGAAGGAGGTCTTGTTCGCCTCAGGCCTGTTCCAGTAGCCGGGTGTGATGTTGGGTCCCTTGACCCAGAGTTCACCGAGCTCGCCGACATCGGCATCGCTGCCGTCGGGGCGCACGATGCGGACTTCAGTATGCAGCACCGGCTTGCCGGCGGAGCCTGCTTTCCGCGCCGCATCCTCTCGGTCGAGCACCAGCACGGCCGGCGAGGTCTCGGTCATGCCGTAGCCCTGCTGCAGCGCGACGCCGCGCGCTTCCCACACCTTCAGCAGCGGCACCGGCATCGGCGCGCCGCCGACACCACCGACGATCAGCCGGCCAAGGTCAGTCGTCGCGAAGGCCGGGTGTTGCGCCATGAACTGGTAGATCGCGGGCACGCCGAAGAACACGTTGATCCCTTGCGCGGGATCGTTGATCAGGCCGAGCGCGATGCCGGGATCGAAGGCGCGCATGATCATGACGGTACCGCCGGCGTGCAGCACCGGATTGGTGTAGCAATTCAGCCCGCCGGTGTGGAACAGCGGCAGCACGGTGAGCAGCACCGAGGCCGGGCCGATGCAGGCGGGGCCGCCGAGATTGACGCAATTCCAGAAGGTCATGCCATGGGTGATGGTGGCGCCCTTCGGATGTCCCGTCGTGCCCGACGTGTACATGATGGTCGAGACGTCATCGAGCGTGACCTCCTCGGCGCGTGCGAGCGGCTTTGCGGCGGCGATGCCGGCCTCGTAGGATCCGCCGGGACCGAGCAAGAGGCTGGTCGGGATGTTGCAGAGCTTTGCCACGCTCAGCGCCGTCTCGGCGAGATCGGTATCGTGGATCATCACCTTCGGCGCGCAGTCGCCGGTGATGAACTGGAGCTCGGGAACGGTGAGGCGGGTGTTCAGCGGCACGAAGATCGCGCCCAGGCGGCCGCAGGCGAACTGCACCTCCAGCGTATCGGTCGTGTTCAACGCCAGCACGGCGACACGGTCGCCGCGCGCAACGTTCAACGTGGTTCGCAGGAACGAGGCGAGGCGCGAGACACGGCCGTCGAGCTGCGAATAGGTGAAGCGGCGCTCGCTCGCGAGGTCGATCACCGCAACCTTGTCAGGCGTGCGGCGGCCATGGTGGATGATCCAGTCGTAGTAACGAACGGCCAAAATTCCTCCCTCGGCGGTCTTGTGCCGCCCTCTTTCTTATTGCCCGTGCACCATGCCCGGCGTGGCCCTGAGGCCAGCCGGAGTCTGTGCAGCAACGCTTTTTTGCGCCAGAGTTGGCCTGCGTGCGGGGAAAATCGTCTTGCGTTGAGTTGCTAGGCTGCTTCCGCACCGGGGGCCTCCGCTCCAGTCAGCCACTCCGCGCAAGTGAGCCGCCAAGGTTCCAGCCATGGTTGCGGCGACGAATCCGTCCTTGAGGCGAGAGTGCGATGAGAAGCCCGTTCTATACCGCCGAGCATGACGCCTTCCGCGAGGTGATGCGCCGCTTCGTCGAGAAGGAGATCACCCCGTTCGCCCATGAGTGGGACGAGGCCGGCGAATTCCCGCGCGTGCTCTATCGCAAGGCGGCCGAGATCGGCCTGTTGGGACTGGGATTTCCCGAGGAATATGGCGGGATCGCCGCCGACCAGTTCATGAAGATCGTGGCCAGCCAGGAGCTGGCGCGGGCCGGCGCCGGCGGCGTCAGCGCCAGCCTGATGAGCCACACCATCGGCTCGCCGCCGATCGCGCGGGCCGCGCGCCCCGAGGTGAAGGCCCGCGTGCTGCCGCAGGTGTTGGCGGGCGACAAGATCTCCGCGCTCGCGATCACCGAGCCCGGCGGCGGCTCCGATGTCGCAAACCTCCGCACCCGGGCGCGGCGCGACGGGGATCACTACGTCGTGAGCGGCGAAAAGACCTTCATCACGTCAGGCGTCCGCGCCGATTATCTGACCGTTGCGGTGCGTACGGGCGGCGAGGGCGCCGGCGGTGTCAGCCTGCTCCTGATCGAAGGCGACACGCCCGGCCTGTCGCGGACAAAACTGAAGAAGATGGGCTGGTGGGCCTCCGACACCGCGACGCTGCATTTCGACGAATGCCGCGTGCCGGCCGAAAACCTGATCGGCGAGGAGGGCCAGGGCTTCAAGATCATCATGCAGAACTTCAACAGCGAGCGCATGGGCATGGCGGCGGGCTGCACCGGCTTCGCCCGGGTCTGCCTCGACGAGGCCATCGCCTATGCCAAGGAGCGCAAGACCTTTGGCAAGCCGCTCGCCCAGCACCAGGTCATCAGGCACAAGATCGTCGACATGGCGCAGAAGGTGGCGGCCTCGCAGGCGATGCTGGAGATGCTGGCCTGGCGCCTCGAGCAGGGCGAGAGCCCGGTCGCCGAGATCTGCATGATGAAGAATCAGGCGACGCAGACCATGGCGTTCTGTGCCTCGGAGGCCGTTCAGATCTTCGGTGGCGCCGGCTTCATGCGCGGCATCAAGGCCGAGCGCATCTACCGCGAGGTCAAGGTCAACGCCATCGGCGGCGGCACCGAGGAGATCATGAAGGATCTGGCGTCGCGGCAGATGGGGTTGTGACAATCGTCGTCCCGGGGCGCGCGAAGCGCGAACCCGGGACCTGGAGCTGAGTCCTGACATATCGAGATTCCGGGTTCGGCGCGGTGCGCCGCCCCGGAATGACGAAGAGGAAAGAATGCTATTCACCGCCGACCACGACGACATCCGCCGCAGCTTGCAAAAATTCATCGCCAACGAGATCAATCCTCATGTCGATGACTGGGAGAAGGCCGACATTTTTCCGGCGCACGAGCTGTTCAAGAAGATGGGCAGCCTTGGCTTCCTCGGCCTGAACAAGCCGGTCGAATTCGGCGGCTCCGGCCTCGATTATTCCTATGCGCTGATGATGGCCGAGGAGCTGGGCGCCATCACGTGCGGCGGCGTGCCGATGGCGATCGGGGTGCAGACCGACATGGCAACGCCGGCGCTCGCACGCTTCGGCTCCGACGAGGTACGGCGCGAATTCCTGGCGCCCTCGATCTCCGGCGACTTCGTCGCCTGCATCGGCGTCTCCGAGCCCGGCGCCGGATCGGACGTCGCCTCGATCAAGACGCAGGCGCGCTCCGATGGCGACGATTACGTCATCGACGGCGGCAAGATGTGGATCACCAACGGCACCCAGGCCGACTGGATCTGCCTGCTCGCCAACACCGGCGACGGACCAATTCACCGCAACAAGTCGCTGATCTGCGTGCCCATGAAGAGCAAGGGCGTCACGATCGCGCGCAAGCTGGACAAGATGGGCATGCGCTCGTCGGATACGGCGCAGATCTTCTTCGACAATGTCCGCGTGCCCAAGCGCAACCGGATCGGGGAGGAAGGCAAGGGCTTCACCTATCAGATGATCCAATTCCAGGAGGAGCGGCTGTGGGGCGCGGCAGCCTGCCTGAAGGCGCATGAGTACATCATCGCGCAGACCATCGAATACACGCGCAACCGGAAGGCCTTCGGCCAGAGCATCCTCGACAACCAGGTCGTGCACTTCAAGCTCGCGGAGATGCAGACCGAGGTCGAGCTGTTGCGCGCGCTGATCTATCGCGCCGCGGAGCAACTGGTCGCCGGCGAGGACGTGACGCGGCTCGCCACCATGGCCAAGCTGAAGGCCGGCCGGCTCGGACGCGAGCTCACCGACGCCTGCTTGCAGTATTGGGGCGGAATGGGCTTTACCAACGAGACGCCGGTCAGCCGGGCCTATCGCGACAGCCGCCTGACCTCGATCGGCGGCGGCGCCGACGAGGTCATGCTGATGGTCCTGTGCAAGATGATGGGTACGCTGCCCGGCAGCAAAGGAAGCTCCTGATGATCACGCTCTATCATTGCGATGCCGCACGCTCGTTCCGTCCACTCTGGATGCTGGAGGAGATGGGGCTGCCCTATGAGCTGAAGATGCTGCCGTTCCCGCCGCGGGTCTTCGCCAAGGAATATCTGGCGATCAATCCGCTCGGCACGATTCCCTTCATGGTCGACGGCGAGACGAAGATGACGGAGTCCTCCGGCATCTGCCATTACCTCGGCACGAGATATGCTCCGACGCCCTTGATGGTGGACGTCGCGGACCCCGCCTACGGCGCGTTCCTGAACTGGATGTATTTCAGCGACGCCACGTTAACCTTTCCGCAGACGCTGGTGCTCAGATACACCCAGCTCGAGCCGGAGGAGCGGCGCAATCCGCAGGTCGCGGGCGACTACGCAAAATGGTTCTTGGGCCGCCTGCGCGCCGTCGAGGCAGCCACCGCAAATGCTGAAACCTTGTGCGCCGGTCGGTTCACCGCCGCCGACATTGTCATCGGCTACGCACTTCGGCTGGCCGAGAATATCGGCCTCGCCAAGGATTTCGGGCCAAATGTCGCAGCCTATTGGGGGCGCTTGCAGCAGCGCGACGGGTTCAAGCGCGCCGTTGCTGCGGAGCAGAAGGCCGGCGCCGAGCAGAATGTTGCGCCGCGTGTGAGGGCGTAAGGGATGCTGTCATTCCGGTAGCGCGCAATAATGCGCCCCCGGAAGCTCGAAGTTGTCGCGCGAGGTTCCGGGCCGCCCTTCGGTTGTCCCGGAACGGCGCTTTTTTGCGCGTCCATGACAGCGCTATCCCGTCGTGACAGCGCCCAAATTTCCGCTAAGGTGACCTCCGTCCGCAGCGGCCAGAGAGCCGCGCGAGGAGGAGCCCAATGGAATATAACGGTCGCGAATCCGACCATCTGATGCTGATCACACCGGAGCGGGTGTTTTATGCGGGCCTGCTCGGTCGCCCCCGTAAGCGGACCCCGGGCTGTTGCCATGTCTATGTGGCGGTGAAGGGCAATCTGCACCTGACCATCGACGACGTCCTCGCCACCGGCGAGCTGTTCGTCACCCTGCCGAACCAGCGGCATTCCATTGCCAGCGACTATCGCACCGCGATCAGCGTGACGCTCGAGCCCGAGAGCATGCCGGATGGCGTGATCGAGGCCCTGGCCGCACGGCTGACCGGGCCCGATCAGGCCGTCTACGCCCGAAAAGTCCTCGCCGCTTACACATTGCTGCGCCAGCGCCGTTACGGCGACATCACCACCGCCGAGTTCGACGAGATGTGCTTCGGCGAGGCGCTGCCGCGCCGCGTGCTCGATCCGCGCGTGATGCGCGCGGTTGCGCGCATCGGGCGTTTCTCCGGCGAGCCGGTGACGGCCGACACCTGCGCGGCCGAAGCCGGGCTCTCGGCCTCGCGCTTCCTGCATCTGTTCAAGGAGGAGACCGGCATCTCGTTCCGCTCCTTCCGCGCCTGGAAGCGTGCGCGGCATCTGCTGCACTTCGCCAACCAGGATCTCAACCTCGCCCATCTCGCACAGGACATCGGCTATCCCGACTCCACCCATTTCAGTCACTCGATCCGCCGTTTCTACGGGTTGAAGCCGCGCGCGATCTTCGTCGGCTCGCGGGATCTTGCGATCTATCGCAGCACCGAGACGGTACGATTGGCGGAAGCGAGTTAACGCTGCTCCCGTAGGGTGGGCAAAGGCGCTCTTGCGCCGTGCCCACCACCTTTCGGAAATTGGCAAAGACGTGGGCACGCTTCCGCCTCCGCTCTTCGAGCTACGGCGGACAAGTCGCTTTGCCCACCCTACGAATTCCTGCCCATTTTTCAGCTTCTCCGCGCAAGAAGCCGCATGCCCTGCATCACATGATCGCGTTCGTTGAATTCTCAACGTGCGAGACATTTTTGGCATGAGCGACAAGGCCGTCATCACCTGCGCGCTGAACGGCGTGCTCACCGACCCCAAGCAGCACAACGTGCCCGTGACGCCCGAGCAAATGGCGCGCGAGGCCAAGTCTGCGTTCGATGCCGGTGCGTCCGTCATGCACATCCATCTGCGCCAGCAGGCGCCGGGCAAGGGGCATCTGCCGTCCTGGGAGGTCGCGGTCAGCAAGGAGATTCAGCAGGCGATCCGCGAGGCCTGCCCCGGCGTCATCATCAACCACACCTCCGGCGTGTCAGGGCCGAACTATTCCGGCGCGCTCGACTGCATTCGCGAAACGAAGCCGGAGATCGCGGCCTGCAACGCCGGCTCGCTGAATTACCTGAAGGTCAAGGCCGACAACACCTGGGCCTGGCCGCCGATGATGTTCGACAACGCCGTCGAGAAGGTGAAGGACTATCTCGACGTCATGAACGCCGTCGGTACCATTCCGGAGTTCGAGTGCTTCGACGTCGGCATCGTCCGCTGCGTCGGCATGTACCACCAGGTCGGGATGTACAAAGGACCCCTCGAATACAATTTCGTCATGGGCGTCGCCTCCGGCATGCCCGCTGATCCTGAATTGCTGCCGATCCTGATCAAGCTGAAACGGCCGGAAGCGCAGTTTCAGGTCACCGCCATCGGCCGCGAAGAGATCTGGCCACTGCACCAGCGCTGCGCCGAGCTCGGCGGCCATCTGCGCACCGGCCTCGAAGACGCCTTCTATCTCGCCGATGGCAAGAAGGTGACGTCGAACGGCCAGCTGATCGAGGCCATCGCCGCCTGCGCGCGCCGTGCCGGTCGCGAGATCGCGAGCCCCGCCGAAGCGCGGAAGATCTTTGGGACGAATCGCTAGTCACATCCTGTCATTCCGGGGCACGCGAAGCGTGAACCCGGAATCTCGAGGTTCCGGGTTCGATGCTGTCGCATCGCCCCGGAACGACGGAGCAAGTTGAACGTGTCCATTCTCGAAAACACCATCTCCCCCGGCAGTGCCGCCTACCACGCCAACCGCGACGGCATGCTCGGCTTGATCGACCGCATGCGCGCGCTGGAAGAGCGCACGCGGGCGGCGTCGGCGGCGGCAAAGGACCGCTTCCACAAGCGCGGCCAGCTGCTGCCGCGCGAGCGCGTGGCGCTGGTGCTCGATCCCGGTGCGCCCTTCATCGAGCTGTCGACGCTCGCCGGCTACATGTTCGACGTGCCGGACGCGAACAAGAGCGTGCCGGGCGGCGGCGTCATCGCCGGCATCGGCTTCGTCTCGGGCATCCGCTGCATGGTCAGCGCCAATGACGCCGGCATCGATGCCGGCGCGCTGCAGCCTTTCGGCCTCGACAAGACGCTGCGGGTGCAGGAGCTGGCGCTCGAGAACAAGCTGCCTTACGTCCAACTGGTCGAGAGCGCCGGCGCCAATCTGTTGCGCTACCGCGTCGAGGACTTTGTCCGCGGCGGCAACATTTTTCGCAATCTGGCGCGACTCTCGGCGGCCGGACTTCCCGTCGTCACCGTCACGCATGGCTCGTCCACTGCGGGCGGTGCCTACCAGACCGGCCTGTCCGACTACATCGTCATGGTGCGCGGCCGTACCCGCGCCTTCCTTGCCGGGCCGCCGCTACTGAAGGCCGCGACCGGCGAGATCGCGACCGAGGAGGAGCTCGGCGGCGCCGAGATGCACACGCAGGTTTCGGGCCTCGGCGACTATCTCGCCGAGGACGATCGCGACGCCTTGCGCATCGCCCGCGAGATCATGGCGGCGATGCAATGGGAGCGGCCGGGTCGGGTGGCGCCGGAATTCAAGCCGCCACGCTACGAGCAGGACGAACTGCTCGGCATCATGCCGATGGACCACAAACGCCCGGTCGACATGAAGCAGGTGATCGCGCGCATCGTCGATGATTCCGATTTCACCGAGATGGCGCCGAATTACGGCCCGGCCACCGTCTGCGGCCATGCCCGCATCGAGGGCCAGGCCATCGGCATCATCACCAACAACGGGCCGCTCGACCCCGCCGGCGCCAACAAGGCGACGCATTTCATCCAGGCCTGCTGCCAGACCCGCACGCCGATCCTCTATCTCAACAACACCACGGGCTACATGGTCGGCAAGGCCTATGAGGAAGCCGGCATGATCAAGCACGGTTCCAAGATGATCCAGGCGGTGACCTCGGCAACGGTGCCGCAGATCACCATCTATTGCGGCGCCTCGTTCGGCGCCGGCAATTACGGCATGTGCGGCCGCGGCTTCCATCCGCGCTTCTGCTTCTCATGGCCGAACGCCAAGACCGCGGTGATGGGCGGCGAGCAGGCGGCCGAGACCATGGCCATCGTCACCGAGGCCGCCGCCGCCCGTCGCGGCAAGCCGATCGAGAAGGACAAGCTGGACGCCATGAAGGCGCAGATCATCGGCGTGTTCGATGGGCAGATGGATGTGTTCTCGACCAGCGCGCGCGTGCTCGACGATGGTGTGATCGATCCACGCGACACCCGCGCGGTGCTGTCCGAGGTGCTCGCAATCTGCCGCGAGGGCGATGCGCGCACACCTCAGCGCATGCAGTTTTCGGTGGCCCGCCCATGAGGAACGGATCAGTGCAGCATCGCCCGTTCTTCAAAGTTCTGGTCGCCAACCGCGGCGAGATCGCACTGCGCGTCATGCGCAGCGCGCGGCAGCTCGGCCTTGGCGTCGTCGCGGTCTATTCGGACGCGGATCGCGATGCGCTCCATGTGCGGCAAGCCGATCAGGCCGTGCGCATCGGCGAAGCCTTGCCGGCGCAATCCTATCTCAACATTCCCGCGATCATTGAAGCCGCGAAAGCCAGCGGGGCGGACGCCGTGCATCCCGGCTACGGCTTCCTCGCCGAGAACGAAGACTTCGCGCAAGCCTGCAAGGACGCCGGCCTCGTCTTCATCGGTCCGTCGCCGCAGGCGATCGAGGCGATGGGCAACAAGGCCGGTGCCAAGGAGATCATGAAGAAGGCCGGCGTTCCCTGCGTGCCCGGCTATCAAGGCGCGGACCAGAGCGACGAGGTCATGCTGGCGGAGGCCAGGAAGATCGGCTTCCCCGTGATGATCAAGGCGGTCGCGGGCGGCGGCGGTCGCGGCATGCGGCTGGTCACGGATGCTGCTTCGTTTGCGGATGCGCTGCGCAGTGCGCGCTCGGAGGCCAAGGCCGCGTTCGGCGATCCCACCGTGATCCTCGAGCGCGCCATCCAGAATCCGCGGCACATCGAAATTCAGGTGTTCGGCGACAGCCACGGCAACGCCATCCACCTCGGCGAGCGCGATTGCTCCGTGCAGCGGCGGCACCAGAAGCTGATCGAGGAAGCGCCGTCACCCGCGGTGACGCCGGAGCTGCGCGCGAAAATGGGCGAGGTCGCGGTCGCGGCGGTGAAAGCGCTGCGCTACGAGGGCGCTGGCACGCTGGAATTCCTGCTCGATGCCGGCGGCGAATTCTACTTCATGGAGATGAACACGCGGCTCCAGGTCGAGCACCCCGTGACCGAGGCGATTACCGGGCTCGATCTGGTCGAACTGCAGTTGCGGGTCGCGCGCGGCGAGGCGTTGCCGGTCAGGCAGCAGGACATCAAATTCTCCGGCCACGCCATCGAGGTGCGGCTGTGCTCGGAAGATGCCGCGCAGGATTTCATGCCGCAGTCGGGCCGCGTGGCACGCTGGCAGGTGCCGGAGGGCATCCGCGTCGAGCACGCGCTGCAATCGGGCTCGGAGATTCCCCCGTTCTACGATTCCATGATCGCCAAGGTGATCAGCCATGGCGCGACGCGCGAGGAGGCGAGGGGGCGGCTGATCGTCGGCCTCGAGCAGCTCACCGCCTTCGGCGTGACCACCAATCAGTCGTTCCTGATGTCGTGTCTGCGTCATCCCGGCTTTGCCAAGGGCGAGGCGACGACCGCTTTCATCGGTGTGCACCGCGACGAGCTGTTGGCGCCGCGGGCGGATGCGAATTTCGATACGGCGCTGGCGGGCCTGCTGCTCTACGTCACCAATCCGCGCGCGCCGTCCTGGCAAACTGGCCGGAGCCTGTCGGCAACGTTCCCGCTGCCGGCGAAGATCGAGATCGCCGGCCGGACGCTGGAGCTTGAAATCACCCGCGACCGCGACGGCAGCTACACGGTTGCTGCCGACGGCCGCCAGGACAGGTTCGAGATCGACCAGCTCGACGCCGACACCATTCGCTTCCGCCATGACGGCGTGATGGATAGTGCAAGGTTCCTGCGCGATGGCGATCGGCTCTATCTGCAGCACCGCGGCCTCTCGCTCGCGATTGCCGATCTCACCCTTGCCGCGCCGAAGGCCGCCGCTGCCAACGGCGGCGATGGCAAAGTTCGCGCCGCCATGAACGGCCGCGTGGTTGCGGTTCTGGTCAAGCCGGGCGACCGCGTCGCCGCCGGTCAGCCGGTGCTGACGCTGGAAGCGATGAAGATGGAGCACGTCCACAAGGCCGGCATCGACGGCGTGGTCGCCGCGATCGACGTTGCCGAGGGCGAGCAGGTCACCACAGGCAGGATCGTGGCGGAGATCGGTGTTGCTGCGCCGGCCGCGTGAGCGGCTACGAACACTTCCTGAAATAGCGGTAGATGTCAGGCGCCCGCATCCAGATGAAGTCCTGGGTGAGGCCGCCATGGGCATTGATCCAGGAGGTGATGTCCGCCGAATAGGCACGGCGCAGCGTCGTCGTGGCGTCAGCCCGGTGCGCCAGATGGAAACCGAAACTCGCCTCCGGGGTGACGCAGATCCGGCTGCGGGGAATGCGGCCCAGCAGAACGGTGCAGGCGGACTGGCAGGAGCCGACGATGCGGACGTTCACGCCCTGACGCGCGAGTTCGGTCCAGCGCGCATTGTAGGCCGCGACCGATCCACCGTGATTGTCGGAGACGTCGATCGTCTCCGCGCGGGCGGCGGTGCAACTGGCTGACATGAAAAGGAGGCCAACCAGGCCGGTCAGGAATTTGGATAGAGGCATCACCGGATCCATCCGTTGAAGAGCGCGTCGATCATGGCACAGCAAGCCTGACACCAAATGGATCGATCGCGTGTGTGCGAACTCACAAGCAGATCTTTCCGCCGAGCCTCCGCTTCCCGCAAAGGGGCCGGAATTCCCAATAATTTCAATTGGATTCGTGCCTCAGAGAGCGGTCGGTCAAAATCGATATTGAACAACGTTCAATATCTGGCTATAGATATTGAACAATGTTCAATTTGGGAGCCTTCCATGCGCGCCGATGACCCCGCCGAAGCGAATGCCGCCACGCTTCCCTCCATCACGCGCCGGCTCCCGGTCGGCACGCTGGCCGCCCGTGAAAAATATCTGATCGGCGGCCTCGTCGTCCTGGCACTGGCGGCGCTCCTGGCACCCCCGCTGCCCGCCGCCGCCTGGCACATCCCGCACTTCGTCGATGGCCGCGCCTGGCTCGGCGTGCCCAACGCCGGCGACGTCTTGAGCAATCTCGCCTTCCTCGCGATGGGCGTCTGGGGCTCGGAGCGGCTGCGCGGCCGCGTTGACGCGCCCGTCGGGGCAAGCTGGTTCTTCGTGGGGCTGATCCTCACCTGCCTGGGCTCAGGCTTCTATCATCTCGACCCCGACGTGCCGCAGCGGCTCATCGCCGATCGTCTGGGCATGGCCGTGGCGTTCGCAGGATTCCTGGGCATCGCGGCCAGCGAGCGCATCAGCCTGCGCGCAGGCGAGGCGGTGCTGGTGCTGATGATGATCGCGGGCCTGTTGGCTGCCTGGGTGGCCCGCGACAATCTCACGCCGTGGGTGGCCGTGCAGTTTGGTGGCATGGCGCTCGCCATGGGCCTGGCGTTGACGCCTCCCCGGCTCGATGCGCTCGGCCTGCCGCTCCGCGGCGTGATTGTCTTCTACGTGCTGGCCAAGCTCTTCGAGCTGGGTGACGCGATGATCTTCGAAGCGACCGGGCACATCGTTTCGGGCCACACACTCAAGCATCTCTCTGCTGCGCTCGCAGCGTGGCCGGTGATCAGGTCGCTGGCGCCATCTGGCTCCGCCCCGTTCCGTCGCTGAGCAAGCACGCTACTTGATGCCCGTCGCCCGTCTCCTGCAGCGCCGGCCGCTCCGTCTTGCATCGCTCCATCGCGAACCGGCAGCGGGTGTGAAACGCGCAGCCTGGCGGCGGATTGACCGGGCTCGGCACGTCGCCGTCGACCAGCGGCGTAAGCCTCTTCGCCAGCGGATTGGCGATCGGCACCGAGGCGAGCAGGGCCTGCGTATAGGGGTGCCTGGGGTTGCGGAACAACTCGTCCTTGCCGGCGATCTCGACGATGCGGCCGAGATACATCACGGCGACGCGGTGGCTGATATGGGCGACCACGGCGAGGTCGTGCGCGATGAAGAGATAGGAGAAGCCGTGCTGCCGCTGCAGGTCGATCAGCAGATTGATCACCTGCGCCTGGATCGAGACGTCGAGCGCGGACACCGGCTCGTCGCAGACGATCAGGCGCGGCTCCAGCGCAAGGGCCCGCGCGATGCAGATGCGCTGGCGCTGGCCGCCGGAAAACTGATGCGGGAAATTGCGCATCTGGTCGGAGCGCAGGCCGACTTGCTCGAACAGCCTCGCGACGCGCGCTTCCAGCTCCTTGCCGCTCGCAAGCCTGTGCACGGCGAGCGGCTCGCCGACGATGTCGCCGGCCGTCATGCGTGGATTGAGCGAGGCAAACGGGTCCTGGAACACGATCTGCATCGAGCGGCGATGCGGCCGCAGCGCCGTCTTGGAGAGATGCGTGATGTCCTCCCCGTCGAGGCGGATCTGCCCCGAGGTCGGCTCGACCAGCCGCAGCACGCTGCGCGCCACCGTCGACTTGCCGCAACCGGACTCGCCGACGAGCCCGAGCGTTTCGCCGGCATGAAGGGAGAACGAGACGCCGTCGACCGAGTGCACGATGCCGACCTGCCGGCGCAGCACGCCGGCGCGCACCGGATAATGTTTCTTGAGATCGGTGACTTCGAGCAGCACCTCGGTCATGCCACCTCCGCGACTTCTTCTGCGCGCCAGCAGGCGGCGAGATGGCCGCCTCCCCAATCCGCCAGCGGCGGATATTCGGCCTCGCAACGCTTGATGGCGAGCTTGCAGCGCGGCGCGAAGGCGCAACCCCTGGGCAGCCGCACCAGCGACGGCACCGTGCCGGGTATTTCGTTCAGCCGCGCCGGCGCGGCGACGCCGGGGACGGGGACCGCGGGGATCGAGGCCATCAGCCCGCGCGTATAGGGGTGCTTGGGCGCCGCGAACAGCGCTTCGACGCTGGCCTCCTCGACCTTCCGTCCCGCATACATCACGATCACGCGCTGCGCGGTCTGGGCGACAACGCCGAGATCATGGGTGATCAGCACGAGCCCGGTGCCGAGCTCCTTCTGGAGATCGAGGATCAGCGCCAGGATCTGCGCCTGGATGGTGACGTCGAGCGCGGTGGTCGGCTCATCCGCGATCAACAGCGCCGGCCGGCAGGCCAGCGCCATCGCGATCATCGCGCGCTGGCGCATGCCGCCGGAGAGCTGATGCGGATATTCGCGCGCCCGCCGCGCCGGCTCGGGGATGCGCACCAGCCGCAGCATCTCGACGGCGACATCGCCGGCTTCCTTGCTCGACAGCTTCCGGTGCAGCCGCACGGCCTCGACGATCTGGTCGCCGATCCGCATCACGGGGTTGAGCGAGGTCATCGGCTCCTGGAAGATCATGGAGATGCGGTTGCCCCTGACCGCGCGCATCTCCGCTTCATCCAGCGTCAGCAGGTCGGTGCCTTCGAGCGAGACGGAGCCGCCGACGATGCGACCGGGCGGATCGGGCACCAGCCGCATCAGCGACAGCGCCGTGACGCTCTTGCCGCAGCCGGATTCGCCGACGATCGCCAGCGTCTCGCCACGCTTCACGGTGAAGGAGACGTCGTCGACGGCCTTGAACAGCCCTGAGTTGGTGAAGAACACCGTCTGCAGGTTCTTCACATCGAGCACGAGGTCGGATTTGTCAGCCATCAGCCGCGCTGCCTCGGATCGAGAATGTCACGCAGGGCGTCGCCGAACAGATTGGCGCCGAACACGGCGAGGCTGATCGCGATGCCCGGGAAGATCACGAGCCAGGGCGCGGTGCGGACATATTCGGCGGCGGACTCCGAGAGCATGCGGCCCCACGACGGATAGGGCTCGGGAATGCCGAGGCCAAGGAAGGAGAGTGAGGCTTCGGTCAGGATGGTGGAGCCGAGCTGGGCGGTCGCGAGCACGATCAGCGGTGCCAGCGTGTTCGGCAGCACATGGCGAAGCGCGATGCGGACCTCGCTCATGCCGATCGACTTGGCGGCTTCGATGAAGGGAAGCTCGCGCAGCGCCAGCGTGTTGGCGCGAATGACGCGCGCGACCGTCGGGATCAGCGGAATGGCAATCGCGATGATCACGTTCGGCAGTGACGGGCCGAGCGCCGCCGTCATCACCAGCGCCAGCACCAGCAGCGGCAGCGCCTGGAGGACGTCGGAGACGCGCTGGAACACGAGATCGACCCAGCCGGCGAGATAGCCTGACGTGAGCCCGACGATGATGCCGATCGTGCCGCCGAGCGCGGTCGAGCCGATCCCGACCGCGAGCGAGATCCGCGCGCCGTGGATGATGCGGCTGAAAACGTCGCGGCCGAACGAGTCTGTCCCCATCCAGTGGGCCCAGCTCGGGCGAGCGAGTGCTCGCGCCGAATCGATCGTCAAGGGATCATAGCGCGCGATGAAATCGGCGAAGATGGCCGTAAACACGAACACGGTCATGATGACGAGGCCAGCGGCGCCCAGCACATGCCGCTGCGCCAGGAACAGCACGCGCCTCCAGCCGCCGGTGGCATGCGAGCCCGCCCGCCTCAGTTCGAGATCGTAGTCGATCGCAGCCAAGCTGATCTCCTAGTCGGTATACCGGATGCGCGGGTCGAACACGGCGTAGAGCATATCGACGATGAAATTCGCGCTCACCACCACGACCGCAATCAGCATCACGAGGTTCTGCACGATGGGATAGTCGCGCCAGCGGATCGCCTCGACCAGGAAGCGGGCGACGCCGGGGATGTTGAACACGGTCTCGGTGACGATCAGGCCACCGATCAGGAAGGCGGCCTCGATGCCGATCACGGTGATGACGGGCAGGATCGCGTTCTTCAGCGCGTGCTGGTAGTTCACGGACGTCTCGGACGCGCCCTTGGCGCGCGCGGTGCGGATGTAATCCTGCCGCAGCACTTCCAGCATCGAGGATCGGGTGATGCGCATGGTCAGCGCCGCGCTGCGGAAGCCGACGGCGGCGGCCGGTACGGCGTAGGTTGCGAACGCCTCCAGCCAGGTCTGCGGATTCGGGTTGAAGATCGGCATCTGGCCGAACATCGCCACGGAGGCGGTGAGGATGAGCAGGCCGAGCCAGAACGAGGGCAGCGACAGGCCGCTGAGGCTGACGACGCGCAAGGCGTAGTCGAGCCTGGTGCCTTGCTTCACCGCGCTGATGACGCCCAGGGGAATGCCGATCGAGGCCGAGAACAACAATGCGAGGCCTGCGAGCCGCGCCGTGATCGGAATCCGCGGCAATATCTCCTGCAGCGCCGGCTTCTCGGAGACGTAGGAGTAGCCGAAGTCGCCGCGCAGAAAGCCGCTGATCCAGTGCCAATATTGCACGATCAGCGGCTGGTCGATGCCGAGCTCCTTCTCCAGATTTGCCTTGTCGGCGGGATCGACATAGCCGGCGGCGGCGAACAGGATGTCGACGATGTTGCCGGGCACGATGCGCAGCAGGACGAAGATGACGACCGAGATCCCGAACAGGGTCACGAGCATCAGGAACAGGCGTCGCACCAGATAGGCAAGCATCCTTCGCCCTCCGCGAGCCGCTAGTCTTCAGCCTGACGTGCTACTTGTCGAGCCACAGATCCTCGTAGCGGAAGCCGTTATAGGAGCTGTTCGACATGATCGTGACGCCTTTGACATAGGGTTGCCAGCACGTGCCGGCCCGCGCGTGGAAGATGATGGGACGGGCGACATCCTCCTGCAGCTTCTTGTCGATCTCCCACACCAGCGGCTTGCGCTTGGCAAGGTCGATCTCCTGCGACTGCACGTCGAACAGCTTCTCGATCTCCCTGTTGCAGTAATTGGTGTAGTTCCGCTCCGAGCCGCAGGAATAGTTCTCGTAGAACGACTGGTCGGGATCGTCGACGGAATTGCCGGTCAGGTTGAGGCCGAGCATGTAGTCCTTGCGCGCCACTTTCGGGAACCAGTTCGCGGTCTCCACGACGTCGAGCTCGCCGTCGATATAGATGCTCTTGAGCTGGTCGATCAGGATCACGGCGGGGTCGCGATATTCCGCGAGGTTGCGCGTCGAGACCTTCACGGCAAGATGCTTGTCGGGGCCGTAACCGGCCTTCTGCATCAGCTTCTTCGCCTCCTCGCGGTTCGCTTTCACGTCCGGGCCATAGCCGGGAATGGTCGCCAGCTTGTCCTTGGGCATGCCCCAGATGCCCTGAGGTGGCGGCAGCATGGTGCCGCCGATATCGGCCTGGCCTTCGAACAGGATGTCGATGAAGGCCTTGCGGTCGAGTGCAAGTGCCACCGCCCGGCGGATATCGATGTTGTCGAACGGCGCCGAAGTCGAATTGACGATGATGTTGGTCGACACGTTGGTCGGCTCGACGACGCAGGTCGCGTTCGGCGCCTGCGACTTGATGTCCTTCAGGAGCGGGATCGTGATGTGCGTCGGGAAGGTCATGTCGAACTTGCCGGCGACGAAAGCGAGAATCGCGGTCGAGCGGTTCGGAATGATCGTGTACTCGATGCCGTCGAGATGGGGCAGGCCCTTCTTCCAATAGTCCGGATTCCGCGTCAGCTTGATCGATTCATTGGCCTTGAACTCGACGAACTTGAAGGGGCCGGTCCCGATCGGATGGGTGCGCATGTCCGCCGGCGAGACATGACAGGGATAGACCGGCGTATAGCCGGACGCGAGCATCGCCAGCAGCGAAGGCTGCGGCCGCTTCAGGTTGAAGGACACCTCGAGATCGCCGCTCGTTGTGATCTCGTCGACTTCGCTGTACCAGGCCTTGCGCGGATTCTGCCGCAGCTTCTGCTGCGACTTGCCCATCAGGAGGTCGAAGGAGCATTTGACGTCGGCCGACGTGAACGGCTTTCCGTCGTGCCATTTGACACCCTGGCGCAGCTTGAACGTCAGCTTCTTGTTGTCGCTGCTCCAGGACCAGCTTTCGGCGAGCTCGGGCCGGAGCGTATCGGGGCTGTTCTGCGCGATGTGCTGGTCATAGATGACGAGATTGTTGAAGACCCCCATGAACGGCACGTTGACCGAATAGGTGGCGCCTTCGAGGATGGACGCGTTGGCCGGACTGTCGCGGTGATACATTCGCAGGACGCCGCCCTGCTTGGGCTCGCCGGCGAGCGTGGCGGTTGAGGCCGTCAGCACAGATAGCGCCGCCATTGCGGCGAGCGCCCACACGCTCCGCATGCTCATCCTCCCTGGACATCGGCCTTTGCGGCCTGTTTGAGCTGACGATAGCACGCAAGTCGAGCGAGGCAACCGCTAAGGCCACATGCCGCCTCGACAATTCGGATGACGGAAGGCCGCAGGGTTTGATCATCCCACAATGTGAGAGTGCAGTGCGAAGAGATGGTCCCTGCGCTGACGTTGCGCGCGGTCGCATCAACAAATTCCGCTGTCGTCCCGGACAAGCGCGCCTCAAGCGCGCGCCGATCCGGGATCCATAGCGACAGGGAGGAGTTTTGCGAAGACCCGGAGTTGTCGGCGCGCGCGCCAACTACTTCCTGTGGCTAAGGGTCCCGGGTTCGCTTCGCGCCCCGGGACGACAGCGAGCTTGCAGCCGCGCCCTCACACGATCCGCGACGCCTTGTTCCCCCAGTAGCGATCGCGCAGCAGGCGCTTGTACAGCTTCCCGGTCGGCAGCCGCGGCAATTCCTTCTCGAAATCGACCGAGCGCGGCACCTTCTGCCGCGACAGCGACGTCGCGCAGAACGCGATCAACTCTTCGGCGAGCGCCTCGTCCGGCATGATGCCCGGCATCGGCTGCACCACCGCCTTCACCTCTTCGCCGAGATCGGCATTGGGCACGCCAAACACGGCGGCGTCGGCGACCTTCGGGTGGGTGATCAGGAGGTTCTCGCATTCCTGCGGATAGATGTTCACCCCGCCGGAGATGATCATGAAGGTGGCGCGATCGGTCAGGTAGAGGAAACGATCGGCATCGACATAGCCGACATCGCCGACCGTGCTCATGCTGCCGTCGGCCGAGCGCGCTTCCTTAGTCTTCTCCGGATCGTTGAAATATTCGAAGGGCGAGGCGGTCTTGAACCAGACCTGGCCCGGCGTGCCGATCGGGCACTCCCGCATGTTCTCGTCGAGAATATGGAGGTCGCCGAGCAGCACCTTGCCGACGGTGCCGCGATGGCTCAGCCATTCCTCGCTGTTGCAGGCGGTGAAGCCGAGGCCTTCGGTGGCGCCGTAATATTCGTGGATGATAGGGCCCCACCATTTGATCATGTCGTCCTTGACCAGCGCCGGGCAGGGGGCGGCGGCATGGATCGCGATCTCCAGCGACGACAGGTCGTAGCGCCTGCGCACCTCCTCCGGCAGCTTCAGCATGCGCGAGAACATCGTCGGCACGAGCTGGGTATGCGTGATGCCCCAGCGCTGGACCAGCTCGAGGTAACGCTCGGGATCGAAACTCTCCATGATGATCACGGTGCCGCCCATGCGGATCGTGAGGTTCACGGCGGCTTGCGGCGCGGAATGATAGAGCGGAGCCGGCGAGAGGTAGACCATGCCTTCGCGGTAGTGCCAGAGCTTGGTCAGGAAATCGAACAGGGGCAGATTGTGCTTCGGCGGCTCCTCCGGCAGCGGACGCAGGATGCCTTTCGGCCGTCCCGTCGTGCCCGACGAATAGAGCATGGCGGTGCCGAGCCATTCGTCGGAGATCGGTGTCGCCGGCAGACCAGCGGTCACGTCCGCAAGCCCGACGATGCGCTCGCTCTCGCCGGGGCCGTCGGCGACGATGCAGAGCTTGATGTCCGGGCAGGCCTGGATCGCCTCGCGCGCGATGCCGAGCTTGGCCATGGACGTGATCAGGATCTTCGACTGGCTGTTGACGAGGAGATAGGCAAGCTCGCCCGGCGTCAGGAAGGAGTTGATGCAGGTGTAGTACAGCCCGGACCGCTCGCCGGCGCCGCAGGCCTCCAGATAGCGCGAATTGTTCTCCATGAAGATCGAATAGTGGTCGAGCCGCTTCAAGCCGTGCTTGCGGAACAGGTGCGCCAGGCGATTGCTGCGCGCATCGAGCTCGCGATAGGTGACGGCCTCGCCGGTCGAGGCCATGATGAAGGCGGGCTGCAGCGGGCGCAGGCGGGCGTGGTGACCTGTGTACATCTATCCTCCGGCTTGGATCACGCAGCGAGAAGCAGGATTTCGCGCACGTCCGCGGGACCCTCGATCTTGCGCGGGTTGCGCGGGATCCAGTTCGTGCGCATGGCCTGCTCGGCGATGGCCTCGAAATGCTCGGGCGAGACGTGGACGTCGCGAAGGCTGCGCGGCATGCCGAGCGAGCGGATGAAGGCATCGAGCACGTCGGCGGCGGCGTGGCCGGGATAGCCCATGGCGGCGGCCACGATCATCTGCCGCTCGGCATTGTCGCGCGCGTTCCAGCGCATCACCGCCGGAAGCATGACGCAGGAGGTGTAGCCGTGCGGCACGTCGAAGCCTGCCCCCAGCACGTAGCCGATGCCGTGGCTCGCGCCCATCGGCACGCCGGCTGAAAGCGCACCCATCGACAGCCAGGTGCCGATCTGCGCGTCCATGCGCGCGTCGAGATCGGACGGGTCCGCCTTCACCCGCGGTAGCGCGTCGGCGAGCATGGCGAGGCCCTTCACCGATTGCGCGTCGGCATAGGGATGCGTCTCACGCGAGCAGATCGCCTCGACGCAATGGTCGATGGCGCGGATGCCGGTCGACAGGAACAGCCATTCCGGCGTGTGCACGGTGATGGCGGGGTCGAGAATGGTTGCGCGGGGGACGCTGAGTGAATGCCGCAGCATCTGCTTCACATGCGTGCTGCGGTCGGTGACGCCCGCGATCGCGCTGAATTCGCCGCCGGCGATCGTGGTCGGCACGCTGATCTGCCGCACCGTCGGCGCAATCATCTCGGGCGCAACGCCCTTGTGCACGCGGATGCGGTCGATGCCGTCGATCGTGTCGATGCCGTTGGCGAGGCAAAGCTGCACCGCCTTGGCGCCATCGGTGATCGAGCCGCCCCCGACGGTGACGATCAAATCGGCCCCCGCTTCGCGCGCCGCATTCGTGGCCGCGATCACCGCCTCGCGCGGCGTATGCGCCGGCATGGCGTCGAACAGGCCGGCGCAGCGGGCGCCCAACGCTTGCTTGATCTTCTCGATTTCGTCGGTCTGCCGGTTGAGCGTGCCTGACACCATCAGGAACGCGCGGCGCGTTCCCAGCCGGTCCATCTGCGCGACGACGGCGCCGGCCGCAGGATGGCCGAACACGACCTCCTCGATCGCGCCGAAAACGACACGTCCTTGATGCACGCCTGTCCTCCCGGACAATTGGTCTTGTTTTATGCGGGTAATCTAGCCGAGCCCGGCGCGGCCGTCATGTGTGAAGGCGCTGATTCCAATTCTGACCCTCCCGGGGAGGGGCAGCTGAGCGCTCCCGTCGCGATCGCTCCATTCATGAGCCCGGCGAATAACGCCATTCGCAATCCGCCTGCTAATCGCCTCGTGCGGAGCCGACTATCTGGCTGTCAACCCGCCATCCGGCCAGGGCGGTCTTCCGAGCCTTGCGCGCATCGCGGACTTGAAGAGTTCATCCAGGCCACCCATCTTGTGGCGCCCGCAGGTAGGGGCGTACCCTGCATTTTCTGCGGCTTTTGTGCGAGGACCTGGGATGAGCGGACCGGATGGAAGCGAGCGGCTTGTCAAAAAGCACGATTTCGTTGTGACCCGATTGAGTGCAATCGGCGCGCTTATCACCGGGGCTTTTGTGCTCACCGGTTGCGGGGAGCCGGCCTCGCAAGCGGCTGCCCCGCCCCCGGCGCCGGTGACGGTCGCCCAGCCGGTCAAGCGGACCGTCACCGATTGGGATGAGTTCACCGGGCGCTTCGAGGCGGTGGAGGAGGTGCAGGTGCGCCCGCGCGTCGGCGGCTTCGTCAACTCGGTCGAATTCCAGGACGGCGCCATCGTGCATCAGGGCGACCTGCTTTACGTGATCGACCCGCGCCCGTTCGAGGCGGTGGCGACGCAGGCGGAGGGCCAGCTGTCGGATGCGCGGGCCAAGGTGGAGCTTGCCAAGCGCGAGCTCGATCGCGGCCTCAGCCTGGTGCAGAGCAGCGCCGTCTCCGAGCAGGTGGTCGATCAGCGGCGTCAGGCCCTGCAGGCCGCGCACGCCGCCGAGATGCAGGCCGAAGGCGCGCTGAAGGTGGCTCGCCTCAACATCGAATTCACGCATGTGACGGCGCCGCTCACGGGCCGCGTCGGCCGCCATCTGGTCAGTCCCGGCAATCTCGTGCAGGGCAGCGATACCGGCACCTCGACGCTGCTGACCTCGATCGTCACGCTGGACCCGATCTACGTCTATTTCGACATGGATGAAGCCACCTTCATCAAATACAGCAAGCTGTGGTTCGAAGGGCGGCGCCCGAGCTCGCGCGACACCGCGAACCCGGTACAGGTGACGCTCGCCGGTGAGACCAAGCCGTCGCATGAAGGCACCATCAACTTCCTCGACAACCGCCTCGACGTCTCGACCGGCACGCTGCGCAGCCGCGCGGTGATCAAGAACACCGATCTGTCGATCCTGCCCGGCCAGTTCGGCCGCGTCAGGCTGATCGGCAGCGCGCCCTATGAAGCGCTGCTGATTCCGGACGTCGCCGTCGCGACCGACCAGTCCCGCAAGATCGTGTTCGTGGTGAAACCCGACGACACCGTCGAGGCGCGTCCCGTGGTGCTCGGCCCCCTGGACGACGGCTTGCGCGTGATCCGCGACGGATTGAAGGCGGAGGACCGCGTCATCGTCAACGGCATCCAGCGTGCCCGTGTCGGCGCCAAGGTCGCGCCGAAGACCGCCCAAGCTCCAGCCGGTGGAAAGTCATGAATCTCGGCCGTCTCTCCATCAACCAACCCATCCTGGCGATGGTGCTGTCGATCGTGCTCCTGATCGTCGGCGCGCTCGCCTATACCACGCTGCCGGTCTCCGAATATCCGCAAGTGGTGCCGCCGACCGTCGTGGTCACCACGCAATATCCCGGCGCCTCCGCCCAGACCGTGTCCGACACGGTGGCAGCGCCCATCGAGCAGGAGATCAACGGCGTCGAGGACATGCTGTATCTCTACAGCCAGGCGACCTCGAACGGCCAGCTCACCATCACCGTCACCTTCAAGCTCGGCACCGATCTCGACAAGGCCCAGGTGCTGGTGCAGAACCGCGTCGCGATCGCACAGCCGCGCCTGCCCGAGGAAGTCCAGCGCAACGGCGTCACCACGCGCAAGAACTCGCCCGACATCCTCATGGTCGTGTTCATGCTGTCGCCGGACGACACGTTCGACCAGCTCTACATCTCGAACTATGCGCTGCTCCAGGTCCGCGACCAGTTGCTGCGCCTCGACGGTGTCGGCGACATCCAGATCTTCGGCGCGCGCGATTACTCGATGAGGTTGTGGCTCGATCCTGACCGGATCGCCAATCTCGGACTGACCTCGGCCGAGGTGCTGGCCGCGATCCGCGCCCAGAACGTGCAGATCGCGGGCGGCCAGATCGCCGAGCCGCCGATCGCCGATCGCGCCTTCCAGCCAAACCTCACCTTCACCGGCCGCCTGAAGGACCAGAAGCAGTTCGAGGACATCCTGATCAAGGCCGGCTCCGACGGCCGCGTGGTGCGGCTCCGCGACGTCGCCCGCATCGAGCTTGGCGCGCTCTCCTACACCACCAACAGCTTCCTGCTGCGCAAATCCGCGGTCGCCATGCTGGTGACGCAGCGGCCGGGATCGAACGCGCTCGCCACGGCTAAGAACATCACCGACACCATGACGAGGCTGAAGGAGAGCTTCCCCAGGGGCCTCGACTACAACATCGGCTACAATCCGACCGAGTTCATCGCCCAGTCCGTCCACGAGCTGATCAAGACCATCTACGAGGCCATGCTGCTGGTGGTCGTCGTGGTGCTGGTGTTCCTGCAGGGATGGCGGCCCGCGATCATTCCGATCATCGCGATCCCGGTATCGCTGGTCGGTACCTTCGCGGTGATGGCGGCGCTCGGCTTCTCCATCAACAATCTCACGCTGTTCGGCCTCGTGCTCGCCGTCGGCATCGTGGTCGACGACGCCATCGTGGTGGTCGAGAATGTCGAGCGGCATCTCGAGCACGGCCTGAGCCGGCGCGATGCCGCGCTCAAGACCATGGAGGAGGTCGGCGGCGCGCTGGTCTCGATCGCGCTGGTGCTGTGCGCGGTGTTCGTGCCGACGGCATTTCTCGACGGAATCTCCGGACAGTTCTTCCAGCAATTTGCCGTCACGATTGCGGTTGCGACCGCCATCTCCTGTTTCTGCTCGCTGACCCTGTCGCCAGCGCTGGCCTCGCAGATCCTCGTCCCGCACAAGGAGAAGAAGCCGCCCGCCGCCTGGAATGTCATCGCACGGGCGTGGGGGGCCTTCACCGGCGTGTTCAACCGTGTGTTCGACCGGCTGGCGCACGGCTATGCCGGTCTTGCCAATTTCGTCATTCGGCACGCGGTGGTGATGATCCTGATCTACGTCGTGCTGATCGGCAGCGCCGGCTGGCTGATTGCGACCACGCCGCAAGGCTTCATCCCGGCGCAGGATCGCGGCTACGTCATCGTCTCCGTGCAACTGCCCGGCGCGGCCTCGCTGGCGCGCACCACCGAGGTCGTGCGCGAGATCGAGCGGATCGCGCTGGATACGCCCGGCATCATCCGCGTCGCGGCCTTTGCCGGCTTCTCCGGCGCCACGCGCACGCAGGCGGGTAACGCAGCGGCGCTGTTCCCGGTGTTCGACGAGCCGGAGGCGCGGATCAAGAAAGGACTGACGGCCAATGCCATCACGGTCGAGCTGCGCAAGCGCCTGTCCGCGATCCAGGGCGCCTTCATCATCGTGATTCCGCCGCCGGCCGTGCCGGGCATCGGCACCGGCGGCGGATTTACCATCCGCATCCAGGACCGCCAGGGCCGCGGGCCCGAGCTGCTCGCTGCGGCCACCGACGAGCTTGTCGCCGCGGCGCGCAAATCGCCCTCGCTGCTCGCCCCCTCGGTGTTCTCGCCGTTCACCGCCAACACGCCGCAACTCTTCGTCGACATCGACCGCACCAAGGCGCAGAAGCTCGGCGTGCCGATCTCCGGCATCAACGAGACGATCCAGAGCTATTTCGGGTCGACCTACGTCAACGACTTCAACCTGTTCGGTCGTACCTACCACGTCACCGCGCAGGCCGATTTTCCGTTCCGGAAGGAGCCGAGTGACCTTGCACGCCTGCGCACCCGCAACGCCGCGGGCGACATGGTGATGCTCGGCAGCGTGGTCGAATTCAAGGACGTCTCGGGTCCCGATCGCGTGGCGCGCTACAATCTCTATGCGGCCTCCGAGCTCCAGGGCGAGCCGGCACCCGGCACCAGCTCGACCACGGCGCTCAACGCCATCAAGAAGCTGGCGGATGACACCTTGCCGAGCGGCTTCACTTTCGAGTGGACGGATCTGTCGTATCAGCAGATCACCGGCGGCAATGCCGGCCTCTACGTGTTCCCGATCTGCGTGCTGTTCGTTTATCTCGTGCTCGCCGCGCAGTATGGCAGCTGGACCCTGCCATTCGCCGTGATCCTGATCGTGCCGATGTGCCTGCTCGCCGCCACCATCGGCGTGCGGCTGATGGGTCAGGACGTCAACATCCTCACCCAGATCGGCTTCGTCGTGCTGGTGGGATTGGCGGCCAAGAACGCGATCCTGATCGTCGAGTTCGCGCGCGACATCGAGAACGAGGGCAAGCCGCGGCTGGAGGCCGTCATCGAGGCCTGCCGCCTGCGCCTGCGGCCGATCCTGATGACCTCCTTCGCCTTCATCCTCGGCGTCCTGCCGTTGGTGATATCAAGCGGCTCCGGCTCGGAGATGCGGCAGGCCGTCGGCGTCGCCGTCTTCTTCGGCATGATCGGCGTCACCCTGTTCGGGCTGCTGTTCACGCCGATCTTCTACGTGGTGGTGCGGAACCTGGCGGAAGGGCGGAACGAGGGGAAGAAGCCGGAGGTGGCCTGACGCTGTTTATGGCCGTGGACGTCTCCATACCCTCCGTCGCCTCCACATCCTCCGCCGTCATCCCCGCGAACGCGGGGATCCATAACCCCAGGCAGGAGTTTGGCGAGACGTTGGCAACTCCGAGTCTTCGCCAAACTCCTCCCTGTGGCTATGGATCCCGGATCTGCGCGCGCTTGAGGCGCGCTTGTCCGGGACGACAGCTCATTTGTCGCGCCATCCTCGATGCCAATTGGCGCGCCCCCGCCCATACTAACGACCAAGTTGAAATGGATGGGCAGGCCCGGGGTTCTTCCCTAATATCCGCGCGATTTCAAAACAGAAAACTGCTGGGAGCTAACAGATGAAATCAGCACTTTTGGCCGCCGTCGCAACCTCTGCCCTGGTGCTGGCGGCGCCGGCCTCCGCGCAAGGCGTCAAGATCGGCATCCTCAACGATCAGTCCGGCGTCTACGCCGACTACGGCGGCAAATGGTCGGTCGAGGCGGCCAGGATGGCGATCGAGGATTTTGGCGGCGAGGTGCTGGGCCAGAAGATCGAGCTCGTCACCGCCGACCACCAGAACAAGCCTGACCTTGCGACCTCGATCGCGCGGCGCTGGTATGACGTCGAGAACGTCGACATGATCACGGAGCTGACGACCTCCTCGGTCGCGCTCGCGATCCACGAGCTCTCCAAGGAAAAGAAGAAGATCGACATCGTCGTCGGCGCCGCGACCTCGCGTCTCACTGGCGATGCCTGCCAGCCCTACGGGTTCCACTGGGCCTACGACACCCGCGCGCTCGGCGTCGGCACCGGCGGTGCACTGACCAAGGCCGGCGGCGACACCTGGTTCTTCCTCACCGCCGACTATGCCTTCGGCTACGCGCTGGAGAAGGACACCAGCGAGATCGTCACCGCCAATGGCGGCAAGGTGGTCGGCTCGGTGCGCGTGCCGCTCAACTCCTCGGACTTCTCCTCCTTCCTGCTGCAGGCGCAGAGCTCCAAGGCCAAGATCGTCGGCCTCGCCAATGCCGGCCTCGACACCACCAACTCGATCAAGCAGGCGTCCGAGTTCGGCATCGTCTCCGGCGGACAGAAGCTCGCCGGCCTCCTGATGACGCTCGCCGAAGTGAACGGCCTCGGCCTGCAGGCCGCGCAAGGCCTGGTGCTGACGGAAGGCTATTACTGGGACGTCAACGACAAGAGCCGCAATCTCGGCGAACGCTTCCTCAAGCGCACCGGGCGGATGCCGAACATGATCCAGGCCGGCACCTATTCGGCGACGCTCAGCTATCTGAAGGCCGTCAAGGCCGCCGGCACCAAGGATCCCGATGCCGTCGCCAAGAAGCTGAAGGAGCTGCCGGTCGACGACGATTTCGCGCAAGGCGGCAAGGTGCTCGAGAACGGCCGCATGGTCCACGACATGTATCTGTTCGAGGTCAAGAAGCCCTCGGAGTCGAAGAAGCCCTGGGACTATTACAAGCTGCTCGCCACCGTCCCGGGCGACAAGGCCTTCTTCACTGCCAAGGACAGCGGCTGCCCGCTGACGAAGTGAGGGGAAAGGGCACGGCGAGCGCCACAAACTCCCTGTCGTCCTCGCGAAAGCGGGGACCCATAACCCCGGGGAGGAGTCGTTGCGTGAGCCGATGACTCCGAGTCATCGTCAAACTCCGCCCTGTGGGTATGGGTCCCGGGCTCGCTTCGCGCCCCGGGACGACGGCGGAATGTGTGGCGGCAGATCGTCTTACACCAGCCGCAGCAACACCGCCCCCAGCGCGCCCGCCCACAGCGCCATCGCGGCGATGCCCTGGATCGCAAAGCCCGGGCCGCGCTTGGCCGCCGCCTTCGAATAACCTACGAAGTAGACGATGCGGCCGATGATCCAGACCGCGCCGATCCCCGCTGCGATGCCGTCGCCGATATAGACCGCAAACAGCCACAGCGCGGGAAGGAAGATCGGCATCCATTCCAGCGTGTTCATCTGGATGCGGAAGGCGCGCTCGAAGTCCGGATGGCCTGACATCGCCGGCACCTTGACGCCGGTCTTGGTGCGTGCGCGCGAGACGTTGATCGCGGTGAAGAAATAGAAGGCGATCGCCAGCAGCGTGACGAGGGCGGTGAAATGATACATCGCTTGGTTCCCTGAACTGATCGCGCTTCAATAGCCGGTCAGCTCGAGATAGCCAACGCCGTCATGTGTCCCGGCAAAGTGGATCGGTCCCTCCCAATAGGAGAAGCCGGTCCCCATCCACGCTCCGGGATTGAGCGGCTTGCAGACAATCGCGAACGATCGTGACGGGATCGCAATCTGCCATTCCACCGGCAGCTTGCGTCCCGCAACCTCTGTCGTCGCCTTCGGAAGCATCTGGATGTCATTCCCGGCGATCATCTGCGTCTCGCCGGCGGCGCTGATCCAGTTGCCGAACGGATAGTCCCTGCCGTCCTTCTGCCGCAGCCGGTACAGCATCAGCTTGTCGCCGGATGATAGGTGCAGCGACAGCCAGTCCCAACCGGTCTGATCAGTGTCCAGCGGCTGGCTGCTCCATTCCCGGTCCATCCAGGCCTGGCCTGTGACATCGGCCGGCTTGTCGTCGATGGTGAGCGTGCCGCGGGCGCGGTAGAACGGCTGGCTGTAATAATAGGAGGCCTGGCCGCGCTCCGACTTGCGGCTGTAGCCGCGATCGCCCTGAAGCACCACCGGACGGTCGGCCTCGAGCGTCAGCGCGTAGCTGAAATCTGTGCTGGACGCCTTCAGCGTCAGCGGCGCCAATGTGCGATCGTCGGTGCGCTCAAGAGCCTTCATCTCCCAATCGTCGATCCAGGCCGCAAACGGCGTTGCCGTGACGCCGGCTTGGCCCACGCCGCCGCGCGAAAAGACCTCGTTGAAGCGGTGAGTGCCGGCGCGCGTCACCGCGGCATGGGCCATCCAGATTTGCTGATTGGCCCAGCCCTCGCCTTGCGGGCCCGCCTGCGCCGCCTGCCGGAACAGCGTCCATTGCAGGCCGCAAGCCGTGCCGCCGGCATCGACCAGGTTTGCCGTGAGATACCACCACTCGATCCGAAACCCCGGATGCGGCCCGTGATCGGCCGGAAAGGTAAACAGCTTTCCCGGCGTCACCTTCGCAAAGCCATCCGCTTTCTCACCCAGCCCCGCATAGCCCTGCGCACCGGCGCGTCGTGCGAGCGCCAGCGCAGCGATGCCGCCGGCAAAGGCCCGGCGCGACATTCGATCAGCGCTCATTGGCAAACACCTTGACCAGATTTGCCGGCTGCATCCGCGCCAGCCGGACGACCGGCAGCAGCGCCGCCAGCAGCGAGGCCAGCAGCGCCACCGCGACCAGCGCGATCAATTGCGACGGAAACACATGGAACGGCAGCCGCCAGCCGAACGCCTTCACGTTCACGATCGCGATCAGGCACCACGCCACCAATAGCCCGAGTGGCACGGCGAGCAACGACGTGAACAGCGCCACCGACAGCGTCTTGGTCAATTCGATCGCGGCAAGGCGCGGCCGTGTGATGCCGATCGCCCACAGCGGCGCAAGCTGCGGGAGGCGGGAATTGGCCAGCGTCAACAGGCTCGTGAACAGCGCGATGCCGGCGACGCCGAGCGTGAACGCGTTCAGCGCGGATGTCACCGCAAAGGTCCGGTTGAAGATGCGGATCGATTCCGCCTTCACCGTCGCCTGGTCGGCGACGCTGCGGTCGCCGAGCGCGAACTGCTTCTGCAGGGCCGCGATCAGGCCGGGAATGTTCTCCTTGGCGACGATCAGGCCGATCCGCGTCTGCGGCGTCTGCGGAAATTGCCGGATCAGCGCCCCGACGTTCACGGTCAGCTGCCCCCTGGGATTACCGTAATCGGCATAGATGCCGACGATGTCGAGCTCCCAGGTCCCGCCCGGCGCCGGCACCTCGACGACGTCGCCGATGCGCACATTGAGCCGGCGGCTGAGCTGCTCGCTGATGAAGGCGGCATTGCCCGGCACCAGCCGGGTCCAGGCGCGCGGCACGGCGTCCAGCAGCGGCCACCGCTCGTGATAGAGCGCGTGATCCGGCAGGCCGAACAGCTCCACCGGCTGGCCCTGAAGCTGGACCTCGGCGCGGCCGCCCGACAGGATCGCCTGCACGTCGCTGCGCTCCTTCAGCCAGTTGCGGATCGCCGTGCCTTGCGCGTTGTCCGAGGCGCTGATGTAGACATCGGCGGCGAGCCGTCCGTTGAGCCAGCCGATGAAGGTCCGGCTGAACGTCTCCACCATGGTGGAGACCCCGACATTGACGGCGAGCGCGAGCAGCAATGCCATCAGCGCCAGCGACAATCCGGAGAGCTGCTGCCGGCTATCCGCCCAGAACCACAGCGCAAGCGGTCTTCGCGCGAGCCATTGCCCTGCGAGCAGGAGGAGCTCGAGGAAGGCCGGCAGGATCAAGGCCGCGCCGAGCATCAAGGCCGCCAGCACGCCAAAGCCCGCAATCAGCGATTCGCCATAGCGCAGCAGCAGCAGCGCGACCGCGAACACGGCAGCGGCCGCACAGCTTTGCAGGATCAGCCAGCGCCGCTGCCGCTGCTGCCAGGCGCGCGGCTGCGCGGTCGCCAGCACCGGCATCCTGATCGCCTTGATCAGGCTGGTCGTTGCCGCAACGAGCGCGCCCGCGATGCTGATGCCGATGCCGGCGAGCCACCACTCCGGCCGCAAGCTGAGCTGCCCCGGGATCTGCGCGCCGTAGAGCCCGCGCAGCGACGCCGCGACGTCGGGCAACAGCGCCGCCGCGATGAAATAGCCGCAGGCGAGTCCGATCAGGCCGGCGACCAGCGCCAGCGCGACGAGCTCGATCACCAGCACGGTGTTGACGAGCCGCGCCGAGGCGCCGCAGGCGCGCAAGGTGCGCAGCATCGGCAGCCGCTGCTCGAAGGCAAGCCCAACGGCCGAGTTGACGATGAAGAGGCCGACGAAGAACGACAACAGGCCGAACGCGGTCAGGTTGAGATGAAAGCTGTCGGTGAGGCGTTCCAGCTCGGTTTCCGCGTCAGGCTCGATCAGCTGCAATCGGTCGCCGACGACGCTTGCCAGCGGCGCGGGCTTGCTCTTCGGCTTGCCGATCAGAAGCCGCGACACATGATCCGGCTTGCTCAGCAGGCGTTGCGCCACGCCGATATCGACCACCAGCACGTCGGGCACGAGCTGCGGCAGCACGCGCAACGGCGGCAGCTTTGCGCCGTTGCTGATCGGCGGCGCCGCGCCTTCCGTTTCCTGCAAGTCGCTCAACGTCTCCCGTGCCACCAATGTCTGGCCCGGCGGCGCCACGAAGCTGCCGAGGTCCGAGGCCCCGAGGCGCGGCGCGTTGCCCACGTCGACCGGCAGCGTCACCGGCTCGATGCCGAGCAGCCGCACCGAGCGGCCGTTGATCTGGACCCGCCCCTCCAGCACCGGCGACACCGGCCACCCGGCGCGGCGCAGCTTGACGAAGAGGTCCTGCGAGAACGTGGCTGCATTCGGCGCAACCAACATCGCGGTGCGTGTGCCGCCGAACGTCGCCGCGGCGCGGTCATAGGCGTTGCGGGCCTGCTGGTTGATCGCTTGCACGCCGCTCCACAGTGCGGTCGCCGCGATCAATCCGACCAGAAGCGTCGCGAACTGCATCTTATGACGCCGCCAATGGCTGAGCAGCACCGCGAGGATCCAGAGCGCGCGCCTCATGCGATCCGCCCCGCATGCAGAGTGAGGTGGCGGTCGAGCGTGCCGGCCAGATGCAGGCTGTGCGTCACCATCAGGAAGCCGCAGCCGGTGCGCGCGACGAGGTCGCGCGTCAGCGCCAGCACCTCCTCTGCCGTGGTTTCATCCAGATTACCGGTCGGCTCGTCCGCCAGCAGCAGCGAGGGCTTTGTCGCCAGCGCCCGGCCGATCGCGACCCGTTGCTGCTGTCCGCCGGACAATTGCTCGGGATAGCGCTTCAGGAGGCTGCCGAGCCCGAGCCGTTCCACCAACTCCTTCGTCCAGGCAGCGTCATGCCGGTCGGCGATCCGCGCCTGAAAGGCCAGATTGTCCGCGACCGACAGGCTCGGGATCAGGTTGAACTGCTGAAACACCAGGCCGACCCGGTCTCGCCGCAAGCTGGCGCGCCCCGCGTCGGAGAGATTGGTGACCTCGACGTCCTCGAGCCGGATCGTGCCGCCATCGGCCGCATCGAGCCCGGCGATCAGGTGCAGCAGCGTGCTCTTGCCGCTGCCGGACTCGCCGGTCAGCGCAACGCGCTCGCCGGCTTTGAGGTCGAGATCGACGCCGCGCAGCACATGGACCGGTTCGCCGGCCGAGGAAAAGGTTTTCGAGAGGTTTCGGATGCTCAGCACGATGAATGGCGCCGGACGGAATTAGCGGAATTGTTGCGTAGCACACTTGCTGCGGAAATGCCGGGTTGCGTTGGTCTCGAAGCCGTTGTTAGCTTCCAGCACGGCCAAATCAAAAAAGTGCCATAAAGGACATGCGGGGAGAACGATGAGCGCTCAGGGAACGCCTGAAACGGCGGGCAGGACGGCAGGGGTGTCAGGGAATTCGGCAAAGCCGACGCCGAAGGGCGCCTGGACCGTCACGTTTCTCCTCTTTCTCTTCATGGTCGTGAACTTTGCCGACAAGATCGTCGTCGGCCTCGCCGGCGTTCCGATCATGACCGATCTGAAGCTCAGCCCGGAGCAGTTCGGCCTGCTCGGCTCCTCGTTCTTCTTCCTGTTCTCGATCGCGGCCATCGTGGTCGGCTTCGTCGTCAACAAGGTGCCGACGCGCTGGGTGCTGCTCGTGCTCGCGGTGATCTGGGCGCTGGCGCAGTTTCCGATGGTCGGCACCGTCTCCTTCACCACGCTGTTGATCTGCCGCATCGTGCTGGGCGCGGGCGAAGGCCCGGCCTTCTCCGTCGCCGCGCATGCCATCTACAAATGGTTCCCCGACGAGAAGCGCACGCTGCCGACCGCGATCCTGTCGCAGGGCTCGGCCTTCGGCGTCATCCTCGCGGTGCCGGCGCTGAACTGGGTCATCGTCAATCATTCCTGGCACTATGCCTTCGGCGCGCTCGGCGTCGTCGGCCTGATCTGGGTCTGCGCCTGGCTCGCGCTCGGCAAGGAAGGGCCGCTGGAGGACACGCAGGTGCTGGCCGCGTCCGAGCAGAAGATCCCGTACCTGCAGCTTCTCACCTCGCGCACCTTCATCGGCTGCGTCGCGGCAACTTTCGGCGCCTATTGGGCGCTGTCGCTCGGCCTGACCTGGTTCACGCCGTTCATCGTCAAGGGGCTCGGCTTCTCGCAGAGCCAGGCCGGCTTCATCTCGATCCTGCCCTGGGTGTTCGGTGCCACCACCGTCATTCTCACCGGATGGATCTCGCAGGTGATGATGGCGCGCGGCTACAACACCCGCGTGGCGCGGGGCGTGCTCGGCTCGGTGCCGCTGGTGATCGGCGGGCTGATCCTGGCGACGATGCCGCATGTTCAGGGCGCCGGCCTGCAGATCGCGCTGCTCGTGATCGGCTCTGGCCTGTGCGGAGCGATCTATGTGGTCTGCCCGCCGATGCTCGGCGAATTCACGCCGACGTCGCAGCGCGGCGCCATCCTCGCCATCTATGGCGCCCTCTACACCCTGGCCGGCATCATCGCGCCGGCCGTGATGGGGGCGATGATCCAGCGCGCCGGCAGCACGATCGACGGCTACATGACCGGCTTCACGATCAATGCCGTGATCATGGTCGGCTCCGGCCTGCTCGGCCTGCTGCTGCTCTGGCCGAACACGGAAAAGGCGCGGCTGACCCGTGGCGCGGCCGCGCAAAGCGCCGAACTGAAGGGTGCGGTGACGCTGACGTAAGTGCTCCTACCCTCCCCTGGAGGGGGAGGGTCGATCGCGCGAAGCGCGAGCGGGGTGGGGTGATCCCTCAACACGGGCACTTTCTCGTGCGGAGAGACTGTCACCCCACCCCGCTACGCATTCCGCTTCGCTGCATGCGTAGCGACCCTCCCCCTCCAGGGGAGGGTAAGCGGCAACAACCGCCTAATTCACTCCCTGCGCGCCGCGAACCAGCTTGCCTGGCCGCCGTCCCGTGGCCTCGCCTTGCCGCCGCGTCACCACGCCCGAGACGATCGTGGCGTCATAGCCGTCAACGTCCTGCAACAGCCTGCGACCACCGACCGGCAGATCGTAATGCACCTTGGGCGGATGCAAATGCAGCCGGTCATAGTCGATCACGTTGACGTCGGCCTTGTAGCCGGGCGCGATCAATCCGCGGCCGGTGAGACCGACCGAGAGCGCGGTCTTGCGCGACTGCGCCGCGACCACGAACGGGATCGTCAACTTCTCGCCGCGCTTCCGGTCGCGCGTCCAGTGCGTCAAGAGATAGGTCGGGAAGCTGGCATCGCAGATGATGCCGCAATGCGCGCCGCCGTCGGACAGGCCCGGCACCGATTGCGGATCGATCAGCATCTCGCGCGTCGCATCGAGATTGCCGTCGGAATAGTTGAGGAACGGCACATAGAGCATGCCGCGGCCTTGGTCCGACAGCATCGCATCATAGGCGAGCTCCTCCGGCTGGCGTCCCTGCCTGCGCGCCTGCGGGCCCAGCGCGTTCTCCGGCGGCTGCTCGTAATCGGGGGGATCGCCGAGCAAGAACATCTTGTCGTAGTTGGGACGGAAAAACAGCGGATCGTCGGTCGCGGTCGCCGTCTCGCTCAGGATCGCCTTGCGCACGTCGCTCTGATGCAGCCGCGCCAGCCGTTCTCCAAGCGGAAGATGCGCGATCGCCTTGTAGCTCGGATGGGTCTGGAACGGATTGCGTGACAGCTCGAGCCCGAGCAGCAGTCCAACCGGGCGCGCCGCGATCTGTGCAGTGATGGAAAGGCCGCGCTTGGCCGCCGCGTTGATCTCGTCCAGCGTCTGGCGCCAGCGGTTCGGCGATCTGTCGTTCTGCGTGATCGAGAACGAGATCGGGCATTTGGTGGCGTCCGCCACCCGCAGCATCATCGGCAGGTCTTCGTGGATGGTGGAGAGGTCGAGCACGAATTGCAGCACGCTGCGGCCCTGCCGGTGCATCGCGCCGGCGATCGCGGTGAGCTCGTCCTCGCCGGCCTTCAAGGTCGGCGTGAAATCGCCGGTCGAGGTGCGGTGGTTGAGCGTGCGCGAGGTCGAGAAGCCGAGCGCGCCGGAGCGTACCGCTTCGCCCGCGAGCCTGGCCATCGCCGCATTATCCTCCGCGGTCGAGGGATCACGGCGCGCGCCGCGCTCGCCCATGACGTAGACCCGCAGCGCCGCATGCGGCAGCTGCGCGCCGACATCGATGTCGAAATCGCGCTTGGAGAGCCACTCCATGTAATCCGGAAAGCTCTCCCAGGCCCAGGGAATCCCGGCGCTCAGGACAGGCTCGGGAATGTCCTCGACACCTTCCATCAGCTGGATCAGCCTTGTGTGGTCGGCCGGCTTGCACGGCGCGAAGCCGACGCCGCAATTGCCCATGATCGCGGTGGTGACGCCGTTCTGCGATGACGGCGTGATGTCATGGCTCCAGGTGACCTGGCCGTCATAGTGCGTGTGCACGTCGACGAAGCCCGGCGTCACCAGCTTTCCGCGCGCGTCGATCTCCTCGCGACCCTTCGAGGCGACCTTGCCGACCTCGGAAATTTTGCCGGCCGTGATGGCGACGTCGGCCTCGAACAGCTCGCCGCCATTGCCGTCCGCAACGGTGCCGCCGCGGATGACGAGATCAGGGGTGCTCATGGTGTTTCTTCCCGGTTTGTTGTTTGTTATTTTGCTCGTCATCCCGGACAAGCGCAGCGCAGATCCGGGATCCATAACCACAGGGGGATGTTTGGCGAAGGCTCGGAGTGACCAGCTTCGCGCCGCAATTTCTCCCTGTGGTTATGGGTCCCCGCGTTCGCGGGGACGACGCGTGAATTTGTGGCAGCCGCTCTCGTAACTCACGAACCGCCTTCCCGCTTCCGCTCCGTGAACGGCGACAGCACCACCGTCGCCAGCATGAAGATCACCGACGCGCCGAACACCCAGTGCGGCGCGTTCTGGTCCATGATCCAGCCGAACAGCAGCGGTGAGACGATGCCGCCGAGATTGAAGCCGGTGGAGACGATGCCGAAGGCGCGCCCCGCGGCGCCCGCGGGCGCGGCGTTGCGCACCAGCATGTCCCGCGACGGGGCGATCACGCCGGAGAGGAAGCCTGCCGTCGCCATCGCGGCGGTGAGCGCCCAGCCCGGCAGCGTGGCCAGCGCGATCAGCAGCACGAGCGCTGCATTCACGGCAAAACAGGCGGCGGCGACATAGCCATGGCGCTCGGTGTGGTCGGCGAGGAAGCCGCCGGCGAGCACGCCCGCGGCGCTGCAGCCGAGGAACGCGGTCAGCATGACGTTGGCCGAGGAATAGGACGCGCCATAGCCGCTCATCAGCGCGACCACGCCGAAATTGTTGATGCCGGCGACCGACAGGCTGAGCAGCATGAACAGCGCGGTCAGCATCATCAGGGCCGGCGTGATCACGGCCTGCTTCGGTGCGTTCTCCGCGCCCGGCTTCTTCCTGCTGGCGCCGGCGTCGGGAATGTTCATGGCGAGCAGCAGCAGCGCCACCAGAATGCCGATCGCACCCGATGCGACCAGCGCGCCGACACCGCCGGACAGGGTGACGAGCGCCGCCACGATCGCCGGCGCCACCGCGCCGCCGAGAAAGCCGGCGAAGGTGTGGATCGAGAAGGCGCGGCCCATCCGCGCCTCGTCCATGTGCTCGGCGAGGATCGCGTAATCCGCGGGGTGATAGACGCTGTTGGCCAGCCCGAGCAGCACGGCGCAGGCGATCAGCGAGGCGTAGCTGAGGTGCAGGCCGAGCAGGATCAGCGCGCAACCGCCGAGCGTCAGCCCGATCAGCAGGATCCTGCGTGCGCCGAAATGGTCGACGAGATAGCCGGTCGGCGCCTGCGTCAGTCCGGATACCACCGCGAACACGGTGAGCGCGAAGCCGAGCTCGATATAGCCGACGCCAAGCTGCGTCTTGAGAAACGGGAATAGCATCGGCAGGACCAGCAGATGAAAATGGCTGACCCAATGCGCGATCGAGATTCCCGTCAGCGTGCGCAGCGCGCTGTCCGCCTTGCCTTGCTGCGGTGCGGCGAGAACGTCGACCATTGCAATTCCGTTTCACTCCCGAATGTCGCGGAAACTATCGGGCAGAGCGGTTATTTGTCCATGAACAGAGGCGCATGGCAGGTAGCGCGGGCCCATCTGTCGTCCCTGCGGAAGCAGGGCCCCATACCGCGTGATGTCTCGATTGTGATCGGCCACAGTACCGTACTGCGACCGCTCGCCAAACTCCTCCCTGTGGTAATGGGTCCCTGCTTCCGCAGGAACGACAGCGGAGCTTGGGGTCGCACCCTCACAACGGCTCGTCGTCGACGCCGTAGCGGTCGCGTTTGGGCGTTGCGATGTCGCCGTCCTCGTAGTCGTCGTCATCGAGAGGCGGCGGAGGCGTCTTCGCCTTGCCTTCCGCCGGCTTCTTCTCGGCGGCCTTGTTCTCGGTTATCTTGGGCGGCTCGCCCGGTTTGCAGAGCTTGCTCATGGCTGGTCCCGGATGGTGATGCTGCATCCGATCCTACACCGGAAATATGAGCCGTCCCTGACTTAGCGCAACAATCGCGCCCGCGGCCGGTGCGCGGCCGTCAGTGCACGAGCGGCCCGCCGGCCTTCTTCCAGGCATCCAAGCCGCCGGCGATGTGTGCCGTGTTGGAGAGGCCGGCCGCCTTGGCGGCGGCCACCGCCATCGCCGAGCGCTCGCCGAAGGCGCAGAAGAACACGACGCGGCGGCCGGTGGCGGCTGCGACCTCGCGCAGCATGCCACCGGGTTTCAGGCTCTCCTCGACCGACGGATAGGGCGTATGCAGCGCGCCTTCGAGCATGCCGTGTTTCATCCGCTCGTTGGTCTCGCGCAGATCGACCAGCAGCATGTCGGGCCGGCCGAGAATGCGGATCGCCTCGACCGCGCTGAGTGCACGGCCTTCCTTCTCCAGCTCCTCTTGATGCAGGCCGACATGCATGTTGGCGGGCACCGCCACGTCCATCATCTTCGGATTGGGCAGCTTCAGGTTCGCCATCAGCTCGATATATTCGTCGACCGAGCGCACCTGCAGGCGCGGGTTGTAGCGCTTCTCCTCGCCGATGGTGGAGACGGTGTCGCCTTTGTAGTCGTGCGCCGGAAACACCATCGTCTCATCCGGCAGCTTCAGCAGCCGGTTGAAGATCGAATCGTATTGCGCGCGCGACGAGCCGTTCTGGAAATCGGTGCGGCCGGTGCCGCGGATCAGCAGCGTGTCGCCGGTGAAGACGCGATCGCCCATCAAATAGGAATAGGAATCGTCGGTATGGCCGGGCGTGTACATCACGTCGAGCGACAGGCCTTCGATCGTCACCTTGTCGCCGTCGGCGACGCGCATCGCCACCACGTCGGCCTTGGTCTGGTCGCCCATCACGGTCATGCAATGGGTGCGGTCGCGCAGCTCGCCGAGGCCGGTGACGTGATCGGCATGCAGATGGGTATCGACCGCCTTGACCAGCTTGAGGTCGAGCTCGCGCAGCAATTGGCAGTAGCGGTCGACCTTCTCCAGCACGGGATCGAGGATCAGCGCCTCGCCGCCGGGCCGGCTGGCGAGGACGTAGCTGTAGGTGCCCGAAACGCTGTCGAAGAGCTGGCGGAAGATCATGGCAGAAGGCCCGGCAGTGGAACTCGTTATGAGGATTCTACTACGTTCGGGGCTAAGAGGAGAAGTATTTTGCTGCTAGGCAAGGGACATTTGGAAGATTCTTATTCAACTGCGCTCTGGTGGTGGTTTGGGCGCTGACCGGTCCACAAATTCGCCGTCGTCCCTTGCGAACGCAGGGACCCATAACCCCAGGGAGGAGTTTGGCGCGGAATAGCAGTTAGGTACGCCTGCCGCCGCGAAGGATGGATCACGCGGTATGGGTCCCTGCGTTCGCACTAGGGCATGCACAAATCTGGTTTGGCAGGAAGTTGCCGGGGGGATTCC
>NZ_NWTI01000012.1 GCF_002531575.1 Bradyrhizobium sp. Y36
CGTGAACAGGCCCGGCGTGAAGCACAGCGCGACGGCCGCCGCAAAAGCGGACATCACCAGCCGCTGCGCAATAGAGGCGCCTTCACGAAGGCGGATGTCGGTGCTGGTGGTCGCGTCGTCCATCGCGGGCGGCTGATTCCGTTGCGCGCGAAAACTCCACGGACGGGTCCGTGGAGTCAAGCAACAAGGGCGTCACCCGCAGCCGGCCGCGCGATGTCCGTGCGAGCCTAGCTGCTCGCGTTGAGCAGCTTCGCCACGGTGCGGTCGATCTCGTCGTAGCGGCCTTCGCCGGCGTGCTGGAACACGATCTTGCCGGTCTGGTCGATGATGTATTGCGCCGGCCAATACTGGTTGCTGTAGGCGTTCCAGGTCCTGGAATCATTGTCCTGCGCCACCGGATAGGTGATGCCGTGGCGCTTCAGCGCGGCCTGCACGTTGGCGGCCGAGCGCTCGAACGGGAATTCCGGCGTGTGCACGCCGACCACGACGAGGCCCTTGTCCTTGTATTTGGCGTAGAGCTCGGTGACGTGCGGCAGCGTGTTGACGCAGTTGACGCAGCCATAGGTCCAGAAGTCGACCAGCACGACCTTGCCGCGGAGGTCGGCGAGGCTCAGCGGCTTGGAGTTGAACCAAGTGTTGATACCGGTGAAGTCGGGCGCCGACTGCTGGCTTGCGGCGGCGACCTCGATCGGCACTGCGGGGGCGGTGACGACAGGCGTCGCGCGTGCAGCCTCGTCGCAGATGCCGGGGATGACAGCGCCGGTGACGGCCATGCCGATCAGGGCGGTGGAGACGGCGAGCAGTTTGAATGTCACGGTAGCGTCCTCCGGGGAGCTTTGCGGTGATCACAGGCCGATCTGGCCGGTGGGGTAGAAGCCGGTGAGCCACGCCACGATCAGCGTGTCGTATTGGAAATAGGCGGCAACGGCGAAGCCGATCACGACCACGCCAAAGCCCTGCTGCAGCCGCGGCGAGATCCGCGCAATGCTGCGCACGCGCGTGGTCGCGGCCTGTCCGCCATAGGCGATCAGCAGCATCGGGATCGCAGCACCGATCGCGTAGGCGACCAGCAGCGTGCCGGCCCAGGCGGCATTCTTCTGGGTCGCAACCAGCGTCAGGATCGAGCCGAGCACCGGGCCGGCGCAGGGCGTCCAGACCAGGCCCAGCGTGGTGCCGAGCACGAGCCCGCCGAGCGCACCCTCGCGCTGCGTGCCGCCTGCGTTGCCGAGATCGAGCCAGCCATTGAGCCGGATCGACAGCCATTCGAACGGCGCCGGCCACAGCATCAACAGGCCGAAGCCGAGCAGCAGGACCGACGCGGCCTCGCGCAGCACGTTCGGATCGAAGTCGAACAGGCGCGTCAGCGCACCCAGCAGCAGCGCGACCGCCGAGAAGGAAACGACGAAACCGAGCGCGATCATCGCCGGACGCAGATGCCCCGCGCGCCCGATCGATGCGCCGAGCAGGATCGGCAGCATCGGCAGCGTACAGGGCGCGGCGATGGTGAGGATGCCGGCGAGGATAGCGAAGAGAAGGTCGAGCATGGCGCACTCGTGGAGGTCACGAGGGCAGTTCGCGTGTGGCGGGGTGGTCGTTACGCCGCGTCACGCCTTCGTGACGGGCGGCTGTCTGTGAGGCACCGTGTCCGCCGCAGCGGCAGTCCGCTCCCTCCCCCCTTTTGGGGGAGGGCGGGGGAGAGGGGTGGCCCAGCAAATGGTCTACGCGATCGTGTCGCGCGCAAATCGAGAGATTCCCCGTGTGGACCCCCCTCCCTGCCCCTCCCCCACAAGGGGGGAGGGAATGAGAGAGTGTGGCCGCCTCACTCGACGTGGCCACCACACGGCAGGTCGGCAGCTTCGAGCACCCCCAAATACAAAACGACCCGGACGGGGGCATCGTCCGGGTCGCTGGAGGTCTTGGGAGGTTTAACGAAACCGTATGTCAGCTTTATAGGGGGGAAGTTTTTCCGCCTGATGTTGTGGTTTGTTTCAATTGTTTCGTCGGCGGTAACACTTCCGTGTTCCGGGGCAGGGCCCTGTATCAGGCCCTATCCCCTTGAAATCATTGGGTCAGGCGGCGAAACGCTCGACGCCGGCGCCCTTAAGCAACTCGGCCAGCTGCTTGCGGGCGTAGAACATCCGCGTCTTCACGGTGCTCTGGGGGATGCCGATGATCTGCCCGACCTCCTCCACCGACTTCTCGTGATAGTAGACGAGGTTGATGATCTCGCGATGGGCGGGCGACAGCTTCTGCACGCAGGCGCGCAGGATTGCGCTGGTGTCGCTGCGGTCGAGCGAGGTCTCCGGCGTATCGCAATCGTCGGGAATCTGGCGCACGTCCTCCTGGTCGATGTCCTCGAAGCGGCGCTGGCGCATCGCGGTCAGGGCCTTGAAGCGCGCGATCGAGAGCAGCCAGGTCGAGACCTGCGAGCGGCCCTGGAACTGGCCGGCGGTCCGCCAGACGTCCAGAAACACCTGGCTGACGAGGTCTTCGGCCGCGGTGGCGTCACGCACGATGCGCAGGATGAAACGGTACACCCGCACATTGTGCCGGCAATAAAGGATATGCATCGACGTCCGGTTGCCGTCGGCAATGCTTTCGAGAAGCATGTCGTCCGAAGTCGCCTGAGCGGCGATGATGCTCTGGCTGGCCTGGGCGTTGATGGCGATGACGTTCCGCATTGACTTGGCTCCCCGTAGCGCCGCAACCGAGCGGCGTTTCCTTGGACCAAAGTGTTAATGAGCCAACGTTTCGGGACGTCTGCACGAAAAGAGGAAAATGGTTTCGTGCGCCGCCAAATTGTTTCGTCGGAAGGGGCGCGACGAAACATTCGGAGCAAAAAGCTGAGGAATTTCAATGTACGGAAAATACGGGAAGCGCGGTTTGGAGCGCTAGAAGCCGCGGGGAACGTATTGCGGGGGATTGCGTTCGGCCGCGCCAACCCCACCGCCGTCGTCCCGGGGCGCGAAGCGAACCCGGGATCCATAACCACAGGGAGAGGTTTGGCGAAGATTCGGGGTGACCAACTCGGCGCATAACCACTCCCTGTGGTTATGGATCCCGGGCTCGCGCTGTGCGCGCCCCGGGATGACAGCCGTATTTGCCGCCCGCCTACGCCTTGTCGCCCTGCGGCGAGAACAGATAGCCGCCGCCGCGGATGGTGCGGATCACGGCGGGCTTGGCCGGGTCGGGCTCGATCTTGCGCCGGATGCGCATGATGCGCAGATCCACCGCGCGGTCGAAGGCTTCGGCGTCGCGTGCATTGGCCAGCTCGAGCAGGCGCTCGCGCGACAGCACGCGCTTCGGATTGGCCGCGAACACCTTCAAGAGCCCGAACTCGGATGCGGTCAGCGGATGCTCGTTGCCCTCGTCGTCGCGCAAGGCCTGGGCTTCGAGGTCGAGCCACTTGGTGCCGAACCGTACCAACTGCTCCTTGTCCGATTTCGCCGCCGCCGCTTCCGGCGCGGCGGCCTTGGCCGGCACGCTCCGGCGCAGCACCGAGCGGATGCGCGCCATCAGCTCGCGCAGCTCGCAGGGTTTTGCCACGTAATCGTCGGCGCCGAGCTCGAGGCCGACGACGCGATCGATCGGGCTTGCGGTCGCCGTCAGCATGATCACCGGCACGTTGATGCGGCTCTTGAGGTCGCGGATGATCGAGAGGCCGTCTTCCTCGGGCATGTTGAGGTCGAGCACGACGAGATCCGGCATGCCGCCGTCGATCGCCGCGCGCAGCGACTTGCCGCCGTCGCACAGCGTCACGGTGAAGCCGTGCATCTTGAGATAATCGCCGACCATCTCCCGGGCCGGGGCCTCGTCGTCGACGATCATGATGTGCTGGCTTTGGGTCATGGTCTTACATCACGGCATTTCGGTCGCGGGGAGGGTGATGGTGAAGGTCGAGCCCTTGCCGGGCCCGTCGCTGTCGGCGGTCACCTCGCCGCCATGCATGTCGACGATGCGCTTGACGATGGAGAGCCCGAGCCCCGTCGAGCTCTCGCCGGCGGTCGGCTTGGCCGACAGCCGCTGGAAGCGGCCGAACAGGCGGCCGAGATCCTCCGGCGACAGGCCGGCGCCCTCGTCGCTGACGCGGACGATGGTGTCGTTGCCCTCATGGCTGACGGCGACGTCGATCTTGCCGCCGATCGGCGAGTATTTGATGGCGTTGCTGATGAGATTGTCGATCGCCTCGCGGATGCGGTCGGTGTCGCACATGGTGACGATGTTGGGCGGCGCGGTGACGCTGATGGCCTGCTGCTTGTTGACGGCGAGCGGCTGGTTGGCTTCGGCGACCTCCTTGACCAGGGCGGCGACGTCGACCGGCTCGCGGCGGATGGTGATGTCGAAGGCATCGGCCATCGCGTCCGAGATCAGATGGTCGACCATCGTGGTCAGGCGCTTGGTGGCGTCGCGGATGTGGTCGACCTGGGCGACCACGCCGGCTTGCGAGGCGCCGGTCGAGATCAGCTCCTTCAGCATCTCGGTGCGGCCGAGGATGACGCCGAGCGGATTCTTCAGATCGTGCGCGACCGTGCCCAAAATCTCGTTCTTGAAGCCGTTGGCGCGCTGCAGCCGCAGCCATTGCGCGGACAGGCGGCGGTTGGCCTGCATCAGGGCGCGGGTGCGTTGGGCGACACGGTCCTCCAGCTGGGTGTTGGCGTCCTGGAGCTGCTGATAGAGGATGACGTTGTCGAAGGCGATCGAGAGCCGGCTCGAGAAGATCTCGACCAGCGAGCGGTCGGTCTCGGACAGTTCGCGCTCGGCCTGGAGCAGCACCACCACCTCGCGGCCGGATCCGGTGCGCAAGTAGATCACGCTGCGGTGGTCGGCGAACTCGTTCTTGCGGCGCTGGAACGCGGCTTCCACCATCTCGCGCAGTTCGGGGTCGAGCGCCTTCGAGGTCGTGGTGCCGATGAAGCGGCTGTAGCAGCCGCTGCCGGCGAGCACCGAGAGCTCGGGGTCGATCCCGCCATTGTCGCGCAAAACCAGTATACCGGCGCAGTCGACGTTGAGCAGCGAGGCGAGCTGGGTCAGTACGCCCTCGGCGAGCCGCTGCATCGACTTGAAGTCGTACAGCGTGGACGCGGCGTCGATGATGATCTCGAGCCCGCGCCGGGTCTGCACCATGCGCTCGAGCTGCTGATAGGAGCGTAGCGCCGCGGTCAGCGAGGTGAACAGCTTGTCGGCGGTGAGCTCGGTCTTGGCCTTGTAGTCGTTGATGTCGTACTGCACGATCACGCGCCGCTCCGGCGCCTGGCCGGGCTGGCCGGTGCGCAGGATGATGCGCACGGTCTCGTTGCGGATCTCGTTGCGGATGAACTCGACCAGCTCGAGGCCGGCGACGTCGGTCTCCATGATGACGTCGAGCAGCACGGCGGCGATGTCGCCGTGCTCGGCCATCAGCTTGCGGCCTTCCGCCGCGGAATAGGCCGACAGGATCTCCAGGCTCTGGCCGTTGAGGCTGTAGTCGGACAGCGCAAAACGGGTGCCGTCATGCACCGCCGGATCGTCGTCGATGACCGCGATCTTCCATTTCCGGGCGTTGCTATCCTCCGACGCGGTACCGGTATCGTCGATCAGGTGGAGGACATCGTCCTGTTCGGCCATTGAGAAGTCCCGTCACTTTCTGTGCTCTGCGCGCCGCCCTTGGCGACCCGGGGCATGATAATGCGAAAAGTAGTGCCTTGTCCCAGCTTGGATTCCAGCATCATGCGGCCGCCGAGCTGCTGGGAGACGAGGTTATAGACGATATGCAGGCCGAGGCCCGTCCCGCCTTCATTGCGCCGGGTGGTAAAGAAAGGGTCAAAGGCCTGGCGCTGCACGTCGGGGGTCATGCCGGCCCCGTCGTCGGTGAAGATGATCTCGATGTCCTCGGTCCCGCGCGGCCGCGCCGAGATCGTGATGGTGCCGGCCCGCCCGTCGGCGAAGGCGTGGTTGGCGGCGTTGAGGAAGAGATTGGTCAGGATCTGGCCATAGGAGCCCGGATAGCCGTCCAGCAGCAGCCCTTCGGGCACGTCGACCTGCAGCGTGATCGGCGAGCGCTTCAGGACCGGCCTGAGGCTCGCGATGATCTGGTCGGTGGCCTCGCTGAGCGAGAACTGCCGCCGCTCGGCATGGGAGCGGTCGACCGCGACCTGCTTGAACGACTGGATCAGCTCCCCGGCGCGCTGGAGATTGGCGACGAGCTGCTGCGAGGCGTCGCGCGAGGACTGCACGAATTCCTCCAGCTGCGAGCGGCGCAGGCCGCCGTCGCCCTTGAGCTGGGCCTCGAAGATCTCGGTGCGCCGGGCAAAGCTCGAGGCCACCGTCAGGCTGATGCCGATGGGGTTGTTGACCTCGTGGGCGACGCCGGCAACGAGGCCGCCGAGCGCCGCCAGCCGCTCGGCGTCGATCAGATTCTGCTGCGCGGTGTTGAGCTCGAGCAGCGCGCTCTCGGCCTTCTCCTTGGAGGCGCGCAGCTCGTCCTCGGTCTGCCGCTTCGCGATCGCATTCTCGCGGAACACTTCGACCGCGCGCGCCATGGCCCCGACCTCGTCGCGTGCCTTGGTGCCCTGCACCTCGCGGTCGAGATCGCCGAGCGTGATCGCGCGCATCGCGGTCATGATCTGCTGCAGCGGCAGGCGGATCGACAGTGCGATCATCACGCCGGCGGTGAGGATGATGCCGAGGAAGATCACCGCGATCGACAGCACCCGCCGGGAGATGTCCGCCAGCGTGCGGTCGAAGGTCTCCTGCGCCTTCTGCTCGCGCTGGCGCATCTTGGTGGAGAGGTCGTCGATGGCGCCGATCGCCTCGGCCTGGCTGGCGTCGATGGTGTTGCGCAAGAGCTCGGTGCGGCTCGCCAGCTGCTCGGAGAGCTTTGCAAAGCCCTCGCGCAGTGCGGCGGTGCGGGCCCCGAGCCGCTGCAACGCCATGCGCTGGAGGTCGTTGTCGGCGAGATCGATCATGACAGGGATGGTCTTCTCGATCGTCTCGGTGTTGCGGCGGGCGTCGTCGGCCGCGCCCGTCTGCAGCGACAGATAATAGGAATTGGCCGCCACCAGCATCGCGGTGAAGGCCTCGCGGGATTTTCCGAGCGAGGGCCAGATCAGCGCGTCGCGATGGCCGGTGGCGCCCTCGATGATGGAATAGAGGCCGGCCATGTCACGGGCCGGGCCCTGCACCTGGTCCTCATAGGTCTTGGCGATGGTGGCCTGCACGCCGCGCAGCTCGCCGAAACCGTTGAGGAAGCGGTCGGTGGTGCGCTCCAGCTCCTCGACCGAGCCCGCCAGCATCGGGTCCTTGGCGGCGCGGTTGGTCAGCGTGCCCAGCACCGCCTCGCGCAGCAAGAGGATCTCGGCGAACAGGTCCGGGCTCGGCTGGTTGATGTAGCGGTGGATCAGGTTCTGCAGGCGCCCGGTCTCGCTTTCGAGCAGGGCCAGGATCCGGTCGGACTCGCGCACCTGGCGGACGTCGTCCCAGGCCGAGCCCAGCACCTGTGCGCCGTTCCAGATCATGGCGACCAGCACCACCACCACGGCGGAGTTCAGCGCGGCGATGGACAGGATGCGCCAGCGGATCGGCACCGCCCTGAGCAGGCCGACCAGGCGCGCGCGCAGTCGCCCGATCGGGCCGGGCGGCCGGTCCACATGCTCGTGATGTCCAAGTGCAGCCAACGCGGCTCACTCCACCTTGCGAATGCGTTCGATCAGCGCGGCCGCGGCGGGATCGCGCGCGGCCTTGGCGTAGATCGGGACCATCGCATCCTCGAACGGCTTGCGGTCGATCTCCCGGATGATGGTGACGCCGGCTTCCTGCGCCTTGCGCTGCGACTGCTCCTCCAGGTCGCGCCATTTCTCGCGCATGAACCGGCTGGAGCGCTGCGCGGACTCCCGGAAGATCCTCTGGTCGTCCGGCGACAGGCTCTGCCAGGCCTTCAGCGAGATCACCAGCACTTCGGGACTCATCGTGTGCTCGGTGAGCGAGTAGTAGCCGGCATGCTTGTAATGGTCCGTGGTCACGAAGGATGGCCAGTTGTTTTCGGCGCCGTCGATCAAATGGTTGGCGAGCCCGGTGAGCACCTGCCCATAGGGCAGCTCGACCGGCTCGGCCCCGAGCGCGCGGATCATCTGGCTCATCAACTCCGATTGCTGCACCCGGATCCGCAATCCCTTGAGATCCGCGAGGCTCTTCACCGGGCGGACACCGTTGTAGATCGACCGCGCGCCGGAATCGTAGAACGCGAGCCCGACGAAGCCATAGGGCTCGAAACTGTTCAGGATCTCGCCGCCGACGGGCCCGTCCAGCACCTTCTGCATGTGCTCGATGGACCGGAACAGGAACGGCATGGCGAGCACGTTCATCGCCGGAACGAAGTTGCCGATCAGGGCGACATTGGTCCGGTTGATGTCGATCGCGCCGGCCCGGGTCTGCTCGATGGTCTCCTTTTCCTCGCCGAGCTGGCGGGAGTGGAACACCTTGATCTCGTGGCGGCCGCCGCTGCGCTCGGCGATCAGGGCGCCCATGTAGCGCAGCGCCTGGACGGTCGGATAATCCTCGGTCTGGGTGTCGGCGGCGCGAAATTCGCGCGCAACCGCGCCCGTCGCGCGCAAGCTCATCGAGACTGCGGCAAGCAGAAGCGCGACGACAATCACCCCGGTCCGCGAGAGTTCGGCACGGCTTAGCACTGGCACACTCAACCCCTCAGTGGTGGAGTCTATGGCGGGAGCAAAAGGTTCAATGCAATCTAAAGCGTTTTCAAGCGAAGTGGATACCGGTTCGCGTAAAGAAAACGCGTCAGAACAGGAATCGAGAGCCCGTTCCAACCGGAACGGGCTCTAGCAGATGGGTGGGGGAAGGCCATCCCGCTCCGGGCCCGCGGGGTAATTGTGCGGCGCGGCCGGGACTCATTCCGGTTGAAACCGGCAGGGCCGCGCCGTAAGCAGGCGCAGGTCGCCTTTGCCGCGCGAGGTGGGAAGAGCATCGTGACGTCAGCAGTACGCCTTGTGCAAATCGTCGCCGCCGCTCTGGCGGCGCTTTCGTTGGTCGCGCCGGTGCGCGCCGCCACCGACATCGCGTGGTGGCACGCAATGTCCGGCGAACTCGGCAAGCAGCTGGAAAAACTCGCGTCCGATTTCAACGCCTCGCAATCCGATTACCGCATCGTGCCGGCGTACAAGGGCAACTACACCGAGACGGTGACCGCCGCGATCTTCGCCTTCCGCTCGCGCAGCCAGCCTGCGATCGTCCAGGTCAACGAGGTCGCCACCGCCACCATGACCGCGGCCAAGGGCGCGATCTATCCGGTGTTCAGCCTGATGCGGGACCAGGGCGAGCCGTTCTCGCTGGACGACTATTTGCCGGCGATCTCCGGCTATTACACCGATGCGGCCGGCAACCTGCTGTCGTTCCCGTTCAATTCCTCGACGCCGATCCTCTATTACAACAAGACCATGTTCCGCGATGCCGGCCTCGATCCGGAGACGCCGCCGAAGACCTGGCCGGAACTGGGCGCTGCCGCCAAGCGCCTGCGCGACCGCGGTGTTGCGTGCGGTTTCACCACGTCCTGGCCGTCTTGGATCCATGTCGAGAATTTCTCCGCTTTCCATAATCTGCCGCTGGCGACGCGCGGCAACGGCTTTGCCGGGCTGGACGCGGAATTGACCATCAACAATCCGGTCGTGGTCAAGCACATCGCCCAGCTCGCCGAATGGCAAAAGACGAAAACGTTCGACTATGGCGGCCGCGGACAAGCGGCCGAACCGCGCTTCCAGAGCGGCGAATGCGGCATCTTCATCGGCTCCTCGGCGACGCGCGCCGACATCAGGGCGAATTCGAAGTTCGAGATCGGCTACGGCATGATGCCGTATTGGCCCGACGTGAAGGACGCGCCGCAGAACTCGATCATCGGCGGCGCCACACTGTGGGTGCTGCGCGACCGGCCGCGCGAGGAATACAAGGGCGTGGCGCGCTTCTTCGCCTATCTGTCGCAGCCCGGCGTGCAGGCCGCCTGGCACCAGAACACCGGCTATTTGCCGATCACCCGCGCCGCGTCCGAGCTGACGCGCGCGCAAGGTTTTTACGAGCGCAATCCGGGCTCGGCGATCTCGTTCGAGGAGATCACGCTGCATCCGCCGACGGAGAATTCCAAGGGCATCAGGCTCGGCTCCTTCGTGCTGATCCGCGGCGCGATCGAGGACGAGCTGGAGCAGGCCTTCGCCGGCCAGAAGAGCGCGCAGTCCGCGCTGGATTCCGCCGTCGAGCGCGGCAACAAGCTGCTGCGCCAGTTCGAGCGTGCGAGTCCGGACCGGTAGGAGTGATCGGTGCGCACGCCTCGTCCTTCGAGACGCCCGCCTCCGGCGGGCTCCTCAGGATGAGGCTCAGCAGCGCCTGTCAATGCCGCTGCGCAATCAGCTCCTCATCCTGAGGAGCCCGCAAAGCGGGCGTCTCGAAGGATGGCCGCACGGATACTGTTTCAAGAATGTAAGCCGATGACACTGTCAAACTTCACCGACGCCGAAAGCTTCCGCGCCTTCCGTTCCGATCCCGCGCAATGGCTGCCGATCGCGCTCGACATCGCGCGCGGGCACGGCCTCGATACCAGCGCGGCGCAAGTCTTTGCGACCGGCACCAATCTCGTCGTCGGCCTCGGCGACAAGCTGATCCTGAAAATCTTCCCGCCGCTGCTGCGCGCGCAATTCGTCTCCGAGCGCGGCTCGCTGATGCAGCTCAAAGACCATCTCGATCTGCCGATCCCCGAGATCGTCGCCGAGGGCGCGCGCGACGGCTGGCCCTATCTCGTCATCACGCGGCTATCGGGCACGCTCGGCTCGGAAGTGTGGGCGCAATTGCCGGAAGACCAGAAAGAGCGCCTGCTGCGCCAGATCGGCGAGACCATCGCGAGCGTCCAGCGCGTCCCTCTCGGTCCGCTCGCGGAGATCGAGCCGCGCTGGAACGACTTGATGCGTGCCCAGATGCAGGGCTGCAAGGTCCGGCACACGCGTCTCGGCCTCGCGCCGAAATTCCTCAAAGGCCTCGATGAACTCCTGCGCGATGCGGAAAAGCTCATTCCGATGGATGCGCCGCCGGTGTTTCTGGTCGGCGAATACATTCCGGAGAACTTCCTGCTCGCCTGCGAGGACGGCCAGTGGTCGCTCAACGGCCTGTTCGATTTCGGCGACGTGCTGGCGGGATGGCGCGATTACGATCTGCTCGGCCCCGGCGCGTTCATGGCGGCGGGCCGGCCGGGGAGAGTGAGGAGCCTGCTCGAAGGCTTTGGCTACGCGAAGCTCGACTCCACGCTCAAGCGCCGGCTGATGGCCCTGATGCTGCTGCACCGCGCCAGCGACCTCAACGCGCACATCTGCATCGATGGCTGGCAGGACAAGGCAAACGATCTGGTCGAGCTTCAGGAGCTGATCTGGGCGGGGTGAGCGGCGCTCCGCCCCTCTCTGTCATTCCGGGGCGCCGCGGAGCGGCGAGCTTTGGTGCGCAATTGCGCACCTGAGAATCCATTGCCTCGCTTGCCTTGCTACCCGATGGATTCCGGGCTCGATGCTGCGCATCGCCCCGGAATGACGGCGGTGGGCGGGCTGCCGCCCTTCTAATGAGCTTGCGATTTTTATCGCTTAAATATTGAGCATTTTTACGTCTTTGTATGCAAATCAGCAGGCGGTTCCCTCTCGCCGTTCTGCCGTACGGCCTAGAAAATCTTTTTAATACAGTGGCTTAGATCGATCGCAACGCATCATTAAGCCTTGGCACGAACCTTGCGAATCCGGTTCCAACCAAAAACGTTGAGTTGGAGCATTTCGATGAAGCGCCGCGATTTCCTCAAGTCCGTGTCCGGGTTGGCCGCCGGAGCGGCGCTTCCGGCAATGCCGTCCGTGATCTCCACTGCCTATGCCGATGCCCGCTCGGAGACGCTGCTGATCGTCTCCGAGGGCGGCCCCAACAATCTCGACATCCACGGCGTCGGCACCAACGTGCCCGGATATGAAGTGTCGTGGAATTGCTACGACCGCCTGATCAGCCACGAGATGAAGAGCGGCCCGGGCGGGGTGCCTTATTACGACCGCGACAAGTTCAAGGGCGAGCTCGCCGAGGAATTCAAGATCGACGACATGTCGGTCACCTTCAAGCTGCGCAAGAACGCCAAATTCCACGACGGCACGCCGGTGACGGCGAAGGATGTGAAGTGGTCGCTGGACCGCGCCGTCAGCGTCGGCGGCTTCCCGACCTTCCAGATGAGCGCGGGCTCGCTCACCAAGCCCGAGCAGTTCGTCGTGATCGACGACTATACCGTGCGCGTCGACTTCCTGAAAAAGGACAAGCTGACGATCCCCGATCTCGCCGTGATCGTGCCCTGCATCGTCAACTCGGAGCTGGTGAAGAAGAATGCCAGCGAGAAAGATCCCTGGGGTCTGGAATTCACCAAGCAGCAGACCGCGGGCTCCGGCGCCTACAAGGTAGCGAAGTGGACCGCCGGCACCGAAGTCATCATGGAGCGCAACGAGGACTGGGTCTGCGGTCCCTTGCCGAAGATCAAGCGCGTGATCTGGCGCATGGTGCCGCAGGCCGGCAACCGCCGCGCGCTGTTGGAGCGCGGTGACGCCGACATCTCCTACGAGCTGCCGAACAAGGATTTTCAGGAGATGAAGGCCAACGGCAAGCTCAACGTGGTGTCGCTGCCGTTCTCCAACGGCATCCAGTATATCGGCATGAACGTCACCAAGCCGCCCTTCGACAATCCGAAGGTGCGTCAGGCGGTGGCCTATGCGCTGCCCTACCAGAAGATCATGGACGCCGTGATGTTCGGTCTCGCCAACCCGATGTTCGGCGCGCCCAAGGACAAGCCGACCGAAGTCGCCTGGCCGCAGCCGCACAAGTTCAACACCGACATGGACAAGGCGAAAGCGCTGCTGAAGGAAGCCGGCTACGCCGACGGCTTCGAGACCACGATCTCGTTCGACCTGAATTTCGCCGGCGTCAACGAGCCGCTCTGCGTGCTGGTGCAGGAGTCTCTCGCCCAGATCGGCATCAAGACCACCATCAACAAGGTGCCCGGCGCCAACTGGCGCACCGAATTGAACAAGAAGGAGATGCCGCTCTTCACCAACGTGTTCTCGGGCTGGCTCGATTACCCCGAATACTTCTTCTACTGGTGCTATCACGGCAACAATTCCGTCTTCAACACCATGAGCTACAAGTCGGCGGAGATGGACAAGCTGATCGACGGCGCGCGCACCGCAGCCGCGAGTGGCGACAAGGCCGCCTACGACGCCGACGTGAAGGGCTTCGTCGATCTCGCCTTCACCGACATCCCGCGCATCCCGCTGTACCAGCCCTTCGTCAACGTCGCGATGCAGAAGAACATCAGCGGCTATCAATACTGGTTCCACCGCAGGCTCGACTATCGGGCGCTGGTGAAGGGGTGAGGGGACATGGGTGAGGTGAGCACGCTCTTCAGGCTCCCTCCCCCCTTGTGGGGGAGGGTTGGGGAGAGGGGTAGCCACAAGCGCCGACCTCTCCCGGAGCCACCCCCCGCCCTAGCCCTCCCCCACAAGGGGGGAGGGAACGCAGCGAAGTGCACGGTTGGCAGCGTACGCAACAAAATCAGGAGCGTCCCATGCTGACCATGATCGGCAAGCGTCTGATGTTCGCGATCCCCTCGCTGATCGGGGTCGTCATCGTCACTTTTTTGCTGACGCGCGCGCTGCCGGGCGATCCCGCCGCCTACTTCGCAGGTCCCGCCGCGACGAAGGAAGCGGTCGAGCAGATCCGCAAGAAACTCGGCCTCGACAAGCCGCTGATCGAGCAGTTCTTCCGCTACGCGGGCGATCTCGCCCACGGCGATTTCGGCAACTCGCTGACGACAGGTCAGCCGGTCGCTGCCGAAATCCGCAACCGCCTGCCGGCGTCCGCCGAGCTGACATTGCTCGGCCTCGTCGTCTCCGTCGTCATCGCCATCCCGCTCGGCGTGCTCGCGGCAACGCGACCAGGATCATGGATCGACCATTTATGTCGCGTCACGACGACGGCGGGTGTCTCGCTGCCGGTGTTCTTCACGGGCCTCGTGCTGGTCTACCTCTTCTATTTCAGGCTCGGCTGGTCGCCCGCGCCGCTCGGCCGTCTCGACGTGTTCTACAGCGCGCCGCCGACCGTTACCGGCTTCTACCTGATCGACACCCTGATCGCGCGCGATGTCGAGGCGTTCCGCTCGGCGCTGAGCCAGCTGATCCTGCCCGCGACGACGCTTGCGATCTTCTCGCTGGCCCCGATCGCGCGCATCACGCGCGCCTCGATGCTGGCGGTGCTGGCATCCGAATTCGTCCGCACCGCCCGCGCCAGCGGCCTGTCGCCGGCGACCGTGATCGTCACCTACGCGTTTCGCAATGCGATGCTGCCCGTCATCACCACGCTCAGCATGGTGTTCTCCTTCTTGCTCGGCGCCAACGTGCTGGTCGAGAAGGTCTTCGCCTGGCCCGGCATCGGTTCCTATGCGGTGGAAGCGCTGATCTCGTCGGACTTCGCGCCGGTGCAGGGCTTCGTCCTCACCATGGCGGTGATGTACGTGCTTTTGAATCTGGTGATCGACATTCTCTATGGCGTGATCGATCCGCGTGTCAGGTTGGAGGGCTAGATCATGAGCTCCGTTGCGCCTGCTGTTGAGCCCGTCGGTCCTGCTCGCACCTCCGGTCTCGTCGCAATCCTCGAACAGACCCGCTATGTTCTCGGCGAGAACAAGGTCACGGGTTTTGCCTTCGCCCTGCTGATCCTGATCCTGGCCGCTGCGATCTTCGGCCCCTACGTCGTGCCTTATGATCCGCTCGCGTCAGATACTGCTGCTGCGCTGAAGCCGCCGTCGGCGGCGCATTGGTTCGGCACCGACCAGCTCGGCCGCGACATCTTCAGCCGCGTCGTCGTCGCGACACGGCTCGATACCTTCATCGCGATCGCCTCCGTCGTGCTGGTGTTCCTGATGGGCGGCCTCGCCGGCATCGCGGCCGGCTATTTCGGCGGCTGGACCGATCGCATCGTCGGCCGCATCGCCGACACCATCATGGCCTTCCCGCTGTTCGTGCTCGCCATGGGCATCGTCGCCGCGCTCGGCAACACCGTGCAGAACATCATCCTCGCCACCGCCATCGTGAACTTCCCGCTCTACGCTCGCGTCGCCCGTGCCGAGGCCAACGTTCGCCGCAACGCCGGCTTCGTGCAGGCCGCGAGGCTGTCGGGCAACGGCGAATTCCGCATCCTGCTGGTGCACATCCTCCCGAACATCATGCCGATCATGATCGTGCAGATGTCGCTGACCATGGGCTACGCCATCCTCAACGCCGCGGGCCTGTCCTTCATCGGCCTCGGCGTCCGTCCCCCGACGGCGGAATGGGGCATCATGGTCGCCGAAGGCGCGGGCTTCATGGTGTCAGGCGAATGGTGGATCGCGCTGTTTCCCGGCCTTGCCCTGATGATCGCGGTGTTCTGCTTCAACCTCCTCGGCGACGGCCTGCGCGACATCGTCGACCCCCAGCGGAGGACGTGATGATCTTCAGTTTCGGATGTTTGCTGCGCGGATGTGAGGAGGGCGCATCTCTCTCGCTCCCTCCCCCCTTGTGGGGGAGGGTTGGGGAGGGGGGTAGCTCAGGAAACGGTGCTGTTGATGCGCATGTTGTGGCGCTTGTAATTGGAGAGAGTCCCCGTGCGGTACCGCTCTCCCTGCCCCTCCCCCACAAGGGGGGAGGGAATGAGAGGCCGGTGCCCCTCTCACACCCGAATGTCCGTCAAAAATTCCCCAGCGATTCCAATGGCATTCTACTGTGCATGGGGTTGTTTTCGCACTTTTTGAGTGACGGCAGGCCCGCATGACCGCCCAGCCGCTGCTCGACGTCCAGGACCTCACCGTCGAATTCTCCACCCGCCGCGGCATCGTCAAAGCCGTGCAGCACGTCAACATCTCCGTCGCCAAGGGCGAGACGCTCGCCATCGTCGGCGAGTCCGGCTCGGGCAAGTCGGTGACATCCTATGCGGTGATGCGCATCCTCGACCGCGCGGGGCGGATCGCCGAGGGCTCGGTGATGTTCTCCGGCATCGACGTGAAGGCCGCGACTGAAGACCAGATGCGCGATCTGCGCGGCCGCGAAGTCTCGATGATCTTCCAGAACCCGCGCGCGGCACTGAACCCGATCCGGAAAGTCGGCGACCAGATCGAGGACGTCCTGCGCACCCATGTGCAGCAGGCCCAGGTCACGGATCGCGGTGAGAAGGCGATCGAGGCGCTGGAGCAGGTCAAGATCGCCCGCCCGCGCGAGCGCTATCATGCCTATCCGTTCGAGCTCTCGGGCGGCATGTGCCAGCGCGTCGTCATCGCGCTCGCGCTCGCCTGCAATCCGCAGCTCCTGATCGCGGACGAGCCGACCACGGGCCTCGACGTCACCACGCAGAAGGCGGTGATGGACCTGATCGTCGAGCTGACGAAACGCAGGGCGATGTCCACCATCCTGATCACGCATGATCTCGGCCTAGCGGCCGCCTATTGCGATCGCGTCGTGGTGATGGAGAAGGGTCGTGTCGTCGAGACCGCCAAGGCCGCCGACATCTTCGCCAACCCGCAGCACCCCTACACCAGGAAGCTGATGCGCGCGACTCCGCGGCTCGGCGTGTCGTTGCGGGATCTGCTGCCGGAGGAAGAGGCGAGCCCCTCGCCATCCTCTTCCGTCATGGCCGGGCTTGACCCGGCCATCCATCACGCTTCGCAAGATTCATCTCGGTCGTTGGACCCCCGGGTCAAGCCCGGGGGTGACGGGACAAAGCCCCTTCTCCGCATCGAAAAGCTCGTCAAGGAATACCCCCGCCAGGGCGCCACCGCGACGCTCGGAAAGTTGTTCGGCCGCAAGCCGCCGCTGGAGCCGGATGTGTTCCGCGCCGTCGACGGCATCAGCTTCTCGATCGGTCACGGCGAGAGCGTCGGCCTCGTCGGCGAGTCCGGCTGCGGCAAATCGACCACCTCGATGATGGTGATGCGCCTGCTCGACCAGACCTCCGGCCTGATCCAGTTCGACGGCGAGGACATCGGCGGCATCGCGCCCGCCAATTTTGCCCGGCTGCCGCAGCGCAGCCGCATCCAGATGGTGTTCCAGGATCCGACCGACAGCCTCAACCCGCGCTTCACGGCCGCGCGTGCCATCGCCGACCCGATCATGCAATTGGGCGATATCAGGGGCCGCGACGCGCTGCGCGCCCGCTGCGAGGAACTGGCCACCATGGTCGGCCTGCCGCACAATCTGCTGGACCGTTTTCCGCACCAGCTCTCCGGCGGCCAGAAGGCTCGCGTCGGCATCGCCCGCGCCATCGCGCTGCATCCAAAGCTCGTCATCCTGGACGAGCCGACGGCGGCGCTGGACGTCTCGGTGCAGGCCGTGGTCCTCAACCTGCTGCAGGACCTCAAGGCGCGGCTAGGTATGAGCTATCTGTTCGTCTCGCATGATTTGAATGTGGTGCGCTTGCTGTGCGATCGTGTCATTGTGATGCGGACGGGGCGGATCGTCGAGGAAGGCTCTTCCGAGCAGGTCCTCAGCGATCCCAAGGACGACTACACCAAGGAGCTGCTGACGGCGATCCCGCATCCGCCGTTGCCGGTTCACTGAGAGTGCATTGAGATCAGCTTGAGAGAGTGATGGCCGAACCGCTGGACGACTATATCGACGCCGTATCGAAAGCGCTGGCGCTGCCGGTCGAGGAGGCCTGGCGGCCCGCGGTGCGCGCCAATCTCGAGGTCTCGCTGAGGCTCGCCCGCCTCGTCGACGAATTCGCGCTGCCGGACGAGACCGAGCCGGCGCCGATCTTCGCGGCCTGATGCTGCCATGACCAGCAAGCCAGAGATGACGGCCGCCGACATCGCGAGCGCCGTCGCAGGCCGCAGGATGTCCGCGCTCGATGCCACGGAAGCTGCGCTTGCGCGCATCAAGCAGCACGACGGCATCCTCAATTCCTTCACCGACGTCACCGCCGAGCGCGCCCGCGCCAAGGCGCGCGCCGTCGATGCCGACATCGCCGCCGGCAAGGACGTCGGCCCGCTCGCCGGCGTGCCCTTCGCGGTGAAGAACCTGTTCGACGTCGCCGGGCTTCCGACGCGGGCCGGCTCGAAGATCAACCGCGACCTCGCGCCCGCCAAGCGCGACGCAACGCTGATCGAACGCATGGAGGCTGCCGGCGCCGTGCTGGTCGGCGCGCTCAACATGGGCGAATACGCCTATGATTTCACCGGCGAGAACGTCCATGACGGTCCCTCGCGCAATCCGCACGATACCACGCGGATGACCGGCGGCTCCTCGGGCGGCTCGGGCAGCGCCGTCGGCGGCGCGCTGGTGCCGATCGCGCTCGGCTCGGACACCAATGGCTCGATCCGCGTGCCGTCGTCCTTTTGCGGCATCTTCGGCCTGAAGCCGACCTATGGGCGGCTGTCGCGGGCGCGCTCGTTCCCGTTCGTGGTGAGCCTCGATCATCTCGGCCCGTTCGCGCGCTCGGCCACCGATCTCGCGCTCGCCTATGATGTGATGCAGGGCGAGGATGCGGACGATGCGGCCTGCACCACGACGCGCGGCCTCGAGCCGACGCTGCCGCTGCTTGCCAATCCGGTGTCGGATCTGCGCATTGCCATCGCCGGCGGCCACTTCCAGAACAACGTGTTTCCGGAAGCGGTCGAGGCCGTCAGCCGCGTCGCCAAGGCGCTCGGCGCAACGCGCGTGGTCGATGTTCCCGAGGCCGCGCGCGCCCGCGCCGCGGCCTATGTCATCACCACCACCGAAGGCGCCTCGCTGCATCTCGATCGCCTGCGCAAGCGGGCGAACGATTTCGATCCCGCCGTACGCGACCGCCTGATCGCGGGCGCCATGGTGCCGGCTCCCATGGTCGACCGCGCGCAGAAATTCCGCCGCTGGTATCGCGCGCAGCTTGCGGAGATCTTCAGATCGGTCGACGTGCTGCTGGCGCCGGCAACGCCGTGCACCGCGCCAAAGCTCGGCCAGGTCAACTTCAATCTCGACGGCGTCGAGCTGCCGGTGCGCGCCAATATCGGCATCCACACCCAGCCGATCTCGTTCATCGGTCTGCCGGTGGTTGCCGTGCCGGTGCCGCTCGAACCGCTGCCGATCGGCGTGCAGATCATCGCGGCGCCCTGGCGCGAGGACATTGCGCTCCGCGTCGCCTACGCGCTGGAAAAGATGGGCGTGGCCGCCGCGCCCGCCCCGAGAGGACTCTGAAATGGAGATCGATCTCCCCGACGTGATCGCGGAAGTCAAAGCCGCGTTCGATCGCTATGAGCAGGCGCTCGTCAGCAACGATGTCGCCGTGCTCGGCGAACTGTTCCGCAACGATCCCCGCACGCTGCGCTACGGCATCGGCGAGAACCTCTACGGCTACGCGGCGATCTCGGGCTTCCGCGCCGCCCGCTCGCCGGTCGGCCTCAACCGCCGCACCGCCAAGACGGTCATCAGCAGCTATGGCCGCGACACCGCCGTGGCCTCCACCTTGTTCTATCGCGACACGGCGCCCGGCAAGGTCGGCCGGCAGATGCAGACCTGGATCCGCTTTCCCGAGGGCTGGCGCGTCGTCGCCGCCCATGTCAGCATCATCGACGAGCCGAAAGAGGCGTGATCGCATGACGCTCGACGACTTTCCGCAAGGCACGTTGCCGGCCGAGCCGGTGGTGCCGCGCGTCGACCGTCCTACGTCCTCGGTGCAGAAGATCACGCGCGCCGAGGAGCTGCGCCTGCAGCTTGCCGACGAGATCGTGCGCGGCACGCTGGCGCCCGGCTCGCCCCTGGACGAGACCGACATCGCGCGCCGCTTCAACGTCTCGCGGACGCCGGTGCGCGAGGCGCTGCGCCAGCTGGTCGCGAGCGGCCTCGTCGAGGCGCGCGCCCATCGCGGCGCGGTGGTGGCGCAGCCCTCGATCGAGCGTCTGACGAGCATGTTCGAGGCGATGGCGGAGCTGGAAGCGCTGTGCGCCGGCCTTGCCGCCGAGCGCATGTCGGCCGCCGAGCGCCACGGCCTCGAAGCCATCCACGAGGAGCTGCGGGTGCTGAGCTACACCGGCAATCCTGATCGCTTCCACGAGGTCAACGAGCGTTTCCACAACGCGATCTATGCGGGATCGCAGAACGGCTACATCGCCGAGCTCACGCTCGCGACGCGCGTTCGCGTGCAGCCGTTCCGCCGCGCCCAGTTCCGCAATCTCGGTCGTCTCGCCAAGTCGCAAGCCGAGCACGACCGCGTCGTCGTCGCCATCATGCGCGGCGACAAGCAGGGCGCCGCGGCCGCGATGCGCGCGCACATCGAATTGGTGCGCGGCGAATACGAGATCTACGCGGTGTCGGTGTAGGGCGGCATACGCGGTGTCGTAGGGTGGGCAAAGCGAAGCGTGCCCACGATAAGGTAATGGTGGGCACGACGCGCGAAGAGCGCGCCTTTGCCCACCCTACGAGACCTGCTTTGATGCGCCCTCCGCCATGAACTTCCGCCATCCCCCAAACGCGGTGATATCGCGCGCGTCGCCCAGCACCTCGGGCTCGACCAGAAATCCCTTCACGCTGCGGCCATCGGCGAGCCGCAGCGTGCCGATCGCCATTGGCGCGGGAATCGCGTTGACGAACTTGCCGAAGGCGGATGGCGACAGCGACCAGATCTCCAGTTCGATCGAGGTGCCTGTGCCGGCCGCGACGCGCAGCAGGCCCGGCTTCGGCGGCGTGGTCTTGAGGGCATAGAGCTTGTAGTCCGGCGCGGTCTTCGTTGCCTCGATCAGCTTTGCGTCCAGCGCCGTCAACTCGCCGTTCAGCGCCATGCCGGACAGATGCGCGCCGACCACGGCGATCGGGATGTCGTCGCTACCGCTCGCCGGCAGCGGCGCGAGTGGCGCCTGCGCGATGCCCTTTGCGCCGAGGCTCAGCCCGGTGTCCGCATGGAAGACGCGGCCGATGCTCGCCAGCATCGCATCGCGCCCCGCGGGCGCCAGCAGCGTGATGCCGAACGGGATGCCATCTGCGCGCAGCGATGCGGGCAGCGCGAGGCCGCAGAGGTCGAGCAGGTTGACGAAATTGGTGTAGGTGCCGAGCCGGCTGTTGAGCTCGATCGGATTGGCGAGCACCTGCGCGGTGGTGTAGGCGGTCGGCGCCGTCGGCAGCACCAGCGCGTCGATATCGGTAAAGGTGCGCTCCGCGATCTTGCGCAGGCCCTGCAGGCGGTACAGCGCCGAAAAAGTATCGGCGGCCGTCAGCCGCGCGCCGGCCGCGGTGATCTCGCGCGTCACCGGATGAATCGTGTCGGGCGCGGAGGCGAGCAGGTCCTTGATCACGAGATAGCGCTCGGCGACCCAGGGGCCCTCATAGAGCAGCCGCGCCGTCTCGTAGAACGGCTCGAGGTCGAACTCGACCAGCGTTGCGCCAAGTGCAGTCCAGCGCTTCAGCGCGTCGGCGTAGGCGGTCTCCGCTTTCTTGTCGCCGAAGAAGATCAGCTGGCCGTGACGCGGCACGCCCAGGCGCAAGCTTGCGGGAAGCGGCGTGATCGCGCCCAGCGGCCGGTCGCGTGAGAACGGGTCAGTCGGGTCCGGCCCCGCCATCACGGACAGGGCGAGCGCGGCATCATCCACGGTCAAAGCGAACACCGAGATGCAGTCCAGCGTGCGGCAGGCCGGCACCAGGCCCGCATTCGAGATCATGCCGAGGCTCGGCTTCAGCCCGACGATGTTGTTGAGCATCGCCGGCACGCGGCCCGAGCCTGCGGTGTCAGTGCCGAGCGAGAGCGGCACCAGCCCCGCACCTACGGCCACCGCCGAGCCCGAGCTCGAGCCGCCGGGAATGAGATCCTCGCGGACGGAGTTCTTCGGGATGCCGTAGGGCGAGCGCACGCCGACGAGGCCGGTCGCGAACTGGTCGAGATTGGTCTTGCCGATGATGATGGCGCCGGCGGCGCGGAGGCGGGCGACCGCGGTCGAGTCGTGTGCCGGCGTATAGGAAAAGGCCGGGCAGGCCGCCGTGGTCGCAAAGCCCAGCGCGTCGATATTGTCCTTCACCGCAACAGGCACGCCGTAGAGCGGCAGGCTGGCGGCGTCCGCGCGCGCGGCGAGCTTTTCGGCCTCCGCGACTGCATCGGTCTCGTCGCGCAGGCTGATGAAGACGGCGGGATCGTCGTGGTCACGGATGCGCTGATAGGTCCGCGCGATCGTATGTGCCGGCGTCAGCGTGCCCGCGCGATGCGCGGCCACAATCGCGGCGATCGTTTCAGGCTGATCAGCCCCCATTTCAGCCCTCATGGCGACAAAACTCCGGCGAAACTGTCTTGGTCCGGAGTCAAGCAAGCGATGTGCCATTGTGTACAATGACCGGGCAGAACGTATGCTCCGGATGTTATCGTGTAATCAGTGGCTTGGGTGGCATTTTGGCGGGCCAATGGGCGCTGCTGCAAACGCCCTGCGGCGGGCATTTGCCTAAATCCTGAGCAATTCGGATCAGGTGAAGCCAGCGAGGATCCGTATCAGCTGCTCCCGGTTCTCCTTGCCGATCTTCTCCTCGACATGCCGCTCGTGCTCGGCGGCGAGCCGCTTGAACTTTGCCAGCGCCGTCTCGCCTTGTGCGGTGAGATGCAGCGCGTGAGAGCGCCGGTCCGCCTTCGACTTGACCCGCTTCACAAGTTTGCGCTGCTCCAGGCTGTCGAGCAGATGCACCAGCCGGGCACGCTCGATGCCGAGGCGCTTTGCGACCGCCATCTGCGACAGGCCCGGATTGGCGCCGATCACCGTCAGCACCGAATATTGCGTCGGCCGGATGTCGACCGCGCCAAGCGTCCTGATGAAGTCCTGGAAGATCCAGATCTGGAAGCGCCGCACCGCATAGCCGGCGTGCCCGACCAGCGCGTCGAGGCCGATGTCGTCGGCGACGTCGCCGACCGCCGCGCCGTTGCCGGCGCGTTTGCGTGAAGAATCTCCGGTCTCCCGCGCCGTCGTTCTCACCGACATTCTCTCCCTGCAACGGCTGCCTACGCCTCTCCCCGCAAGCGGGGAGATGGCGAAGAGAGTAGCGCTTCGGGAGGCCGAGCGAAAGATTGTTGTTGACGACAACAATTGTCCTGCCCAACATTATGGCCAAGGCGGCCCGCAACGAGGCTGCGGCCGATCCCGGATCCGGGCGGAGGGAGGAAGCAGATGACAGTCGCCCCACGCGACGACGTTGCAGGCCTGTTCGCCAGCCCGCGGACCGTCGCAGAGCATCGCGCCGACGGCAGCATTCTGCTGCGCTCGCCCGAACCGTTAGGCAACAGTGCGCGCTGCGTCGGCGACTGGCTGGAGCATTTTGCGCGGCAGACGCCGGATGCGATCTTCCTTGCGGAGCGGGGCAACATCGATGCGCCCTGGACCACCGTCAGCTATGCGGAGGCGCTGCGGAAAGTGCGTGGCGCAGCGTCCTGGATTCTGGCGCAGGGCCTCAGCGCGGAACGTCCGCTCGCGATCCTCTCCGACAACAGCGTCGATCATGCGCTGCTCGCGCTTGCCGCCCAGCATGTCGGCGTGCCCTCGGCCGCGATCTCGCCGGCCTATTCGCTGATATCGAGGGATTTCGAGAAGCTCAGAAGCATGATCACGCTGCTCGATCCCGGCGCGATCTACGTCTCTGCGACCGGGCCCTTCACGGCCGCGCTGGCGGCCATCGCACCGCTGCACCGGGCGCAGATCATCAGCGGCAAGGAGGACGATGGCGCTGCGCTCCCCTTCCGCGCCGTCGCGGCGACGCCGGAGAGCCCCGAGGTGGCAACGGCGTTCGCGGCGGTGACGCCGGATACGATCGCAAAATTCCTGTTCACGTCGGGCTCGACCGGAACGCCCAAGGCCGTCATCAATACCCAGCGCATGCTGACCTCGAGCCAGCAGGCCAAGGCGCAGACCTGGACTTTCCTGCAGCCGGGACGCGGTGATCTCGTCATCCTCGACTGGCTGCCCTGGAGCCACACGTTTGGCGCCAACCACAATTTCAATCTCGTGCTGCGCAATGGCGGCTCGCTCTATATCGACGGCGGCAAGCCCGCGCCCGGGCTGTTCGCGACCTCGCTCGCCAATCTCAGAAGCGTGATGCCGACGGTCTATTTCAACGTGCCGCGCGGCTTCGACATGCTGATTGCGGCGCTGCGCGGCGACGAGGAGCTCTGCCGCCGCTTCTTCAGCGAGGTGAGGTTCGCCTTCTATGCCGGCGCCGCGCTGCCGCAAAACCTGTGGGATGCCCTCGAAGAGCTGTCGCTCAAAACGGTCGGCCGGGCGCTGCCGATGGTCTCGGCCTGGGGCTCGACCGAAACCTCGCCGCTCGCGACCGATTGCCATTTCCTCGCCGAGCGCTCCGGCAATATCGGCGTGCCGATTCCCGGTACCGAGCTGAAGCTCGTCACCTCGGGCGACAAGCTGGAGGTGCGCGTGCGCGGCCCCAACGTCACGCCGGGCTATTGGAAGGCGCCCGAGTTGACGCGGCAGGCCTTCGACGAGGAGGGCTTCTATCTGATCGGCGATGCCGTGAAGCTTGCCGATAGCGCGCGGCCGGAGCGCGGCCTGTTCTTTGACGGCCGTGTCGCCGAGGATTTCAAGCTCAATTCCGGCACCTGGGTCAGCGTCGGCACGCTGCGGGTCGCCGGCATCGCTGCGCTCGCGCCGCTGGCGCAGGACATCGTCGTCGCCGGCCACGGCGGCGACGAGGTGCGCTTCCTGATATTCCCGAACATCGCGGCTTGCCGCGCCCATGCGGGCCTGCCCGACGCGGCCGATGTGAGCGAGGTGCTCGCACACGACAAGGTCAGGACCGCCATCGCGCAAGGGCTCGCGAGGCTGAAGCAGCAGGGCCCCAATTCCTCCGGCCACGCTACCCGCGCCCTGCTGCTCGCCGAGCCGCCATCGGTCGACGGCGGCGAGATCACCGACAAGGGCTACATCAACCAGCGCGCCGTGCTGACGCGGCGTGCGGATGCGGTGACGCGATTGAACGATGACGCGTCGTCGGAATGGATTGGTCTCTAACTGCAAAATGACCGCACTCGTTGCTCCCGTGCCCCGGACGCAGCGCAGCACGCAGTGATGCGCTGCTGAGCCGGGGCCCATCTCTCGTCGTGCGCGGAGTCGCATGGGTCCCGGCTCTGCGCAGCAGCGTTTTACGCTGCAGCGCGTCCGGTACACGGGAGCGTCGGTCGTCTGGATTGCTTCGCGGAGCCTGTCATCGGGCCGCGCTTTGCGCGGACCCGTTGGCTCGCAATGACGGGGAGAGAGACGAAGTCCCCCAATACGCCAGCCACCCTGCCGCAATATATTTCTGATTCCTTTGTTGCCTAAGCAACTAATTTGTGCGAACCGTTCCGGGAAGCGATGACGGCGGGGAAACCGCCGCGTCCGATCCTGGAGGAAACGATGCTCGGCCCGCGTGGTGCCGCCGGCAAACACCGGCGCATGCCTGGACGTGACGGAGGGGCGCGCTTGGCGCGCGACCCGTCAGGCTTCCGTGCCGCCGGTGACCGCGCCGAGATTCTCGTGCAGCCGGCGCAGCAGGTCGATCAGCACCTCGCGCTCGTTCTTGTCGAGGCACGACAGCAGCCGCCGCTCGCGTTCGAGCGCGGCGACGATCACCTTGTCATGGGTGGCGCGGCCCTTTGCCGTCAGCGAAATCGAATGGGTGCGGCCGTCATTGGGATCGGTGCGGATAGAGACCAGCCCGCGCTTCTCGAGGCCCGCCAGCGTCCGGCTCACCGGCCCCTTGTCGAAGCCGATGACGTGGCAGATGCGCGAGGCCGGAATGCCAGGCTCGATCGCCAGCAGCGACATGATCCGCCATTCCGTGACGTTGACGCCGAACTGCTTCTGATAGAACGCGGTCGCGCTGTTCGAGAGCTTGTTGGCGATGAAGGTGACGAACGCCGGGACGTAACGATCGAGATCGAGCGTCGGTCCCGCCTCGACGGCGGCAGGCTTCTGGCGGGATCGGGTCAAGGACGGCGGCATGGCGGGATTCTGACTCGCGGCGGGCGCAGAGACCTAAGGGCATGCGCCGCCCTTTCACAAGATCAAAATGAGGGAGGTCTCCCATGACCGTATCCGGCACTCCGGCATCGACGGGTCCTGCGTCCGTCCCGCATCTCGATGTCGATCCCTTCGACATGACATTCTTTGCCGATCCCTATCCGACGCATCAGCGGCTGCGCGAGGCGGGGCCGGTGGTCTATCTCGACAAATGGAACGTCTACGGTGTGGCGCGTTACGCCGAGGTCCATGCCGTCCTGAACGATCCCGCCACCTTCTGCTCCAGCCGCGGTGTCGGCCTGTCCGACTTCAAGAAGGAGACGCCGTGGCGGCCGCCGAGCCTGATCCTCGAGGCCGATCCGCCTGCCCACACGCGTACCCGTGCCGTGCTGTCGAAAGTGCTGTCGCCGACCGTGATGAAGCAGGTTCGCGACCGCTTTGCGGCGGCCGCGGAGGAGCGGGTGGACGCGCTGATCGAGAGGCGCAGCTTCGATGCGATCGCCGATCTCGCCGAGGCCTATCCGCTCTCGATCTTCCCCGATGCGCTGGGCCTGAAGGCGGAGGGACGCGAGCATCTCATTCCCTATGCCAGCGTCGTGTTCAACGCGTTCGGTCCGCCGAACGAGCTGCGCCAGCAGGCAATCGCGCGCTCGGCCCCGCACCAGGCCTATGTCGCCGAGCAGTGCCAGCGCGACAACCTTTCGCCCGGCGGTTTCGGCGCCTGCATTCATGCGCAGGCTGACGAGGGCGCCATCACCGCCACCGAGGCACCGCTGCTGGTGCGCTCGCTGCTCTCGGCCGGTCTCGACACGACAGTCAACGGCATCGGTGCCGCCGTCTATTGCCTGGCGCGCTTCCCCGATCAGTGGCAGCGCTTGCGCGACGATCTGACGCTGGCGCGCAACGCCTTCGAGGAGGCCGTGCGCTTCGAAAGCCCGGTGCAGACCTTCTTCCGCACCACCACGCGTGAGGTCGAGCTGTCAGGCGCGACGATCGGCGAGGGCGAGAAGGTGCTGATGTTCCTCGCCGCCGCCAACCGCGATCCGCGGCGCTGGGACCAGCCTGACAGCTACGACATCACCCGGCGGACCTCCGGCCATGTCGGCTTCGGCTCGGGCATCCACATGTGCGTCGGCCAGCTGGTCGCCCGCCTCGAAGGCGAGGTGATGCTGACCGCGCTGGCGCGCCGGATCGCGAAGATCGAGATCACGGGCGAGCCGAAGCGCCGCTTCAACAACACGCTGCGCGGGCTCGACAGCCTGCCCGTGACCATCACCCCGGCCTGACGAGGAGCCTTGATGCCTGCCATCACCTTCATTCATCCCGACGGCAAGTCCGATCGCGTCGAGACTTCTGGCGGCGAGAGCGTCATGCAGGCCGCGACCCGGCACGGCCTCGACGGCATTCTGGCCGAGTGCGGAGGCAACGCCATGTGCGCGACCTGCCACGTCTATGTCGACGAGAGCTGGCTCGCGCGCCTGCCCGCGGTGGCCGGCGACGAGGACGCGCTGCTCGACGGCACCGCTGCGGAGCGGCGGCCGAACAGCCGGCTGTCCTGCCAGATCGCAATCACGCCCGAGCTCGACGGGCTCGTGCTGAAGCTGCCGGAACGGCAGGTCTGAATTTCGATGTGCCGGCACCGACCGGCAACCAACAAACAGGGGAGGGAATCATGAAGCACTTGAAGTGGACGCTGGCGCTGGCTGCGAGCCTGGTCGCCGGCGCGGCGAGCGCGGAGATCTCGGGCAATGTCGTGCGCGTCGGCGTGCTCAACGACATCTCCGGCATCTTCCAGGACACCAACGGCATGGGCTCGGTGGAAGCCGCGCGCATGGCGGCGGAGGATTTCAACGGCGGCGGAAAGGGCATCAAGGTCGAGATCGTCTATGCCGATCACCAGAACAAGGCCGATGTCGGCAACGCCATCGCGCGCAAATGGCTGGATGTCGAGGGCGTCGACGCCATCGTCGACGTGCCGAACTCGGCCGTCGGCCTCTCCATCAACACGCTGCTGCGCGACAGCCGCATGACGTTCCTGGCCTCGTCGACCGCAAGCTCGGATCTCACCGGCAAGGCCTGCTCGCCCAACACGATTCAATGGGTCAACGACACCTGGGCGACCGGCAACACCACGGCGGCGGCCATGGTCTCGCGCGGCGGCAAGGACTGGTACTTCCTCACGGTCGATTTCGCGCTCGGCAAGGGCATCGAGTCGGAGGCGCAGAAATACATCGAGGGACACGGCGGCAAGGTGATCGGCTCCTCCAAGCATCCGCTCGGCACCTCCGACTTCGCGTCCTTCCTGTTGCAGGCGCAGAGCTCGAAGGCACAGGTGATCGGGCTCGCCAATGCCGGCGGCGACACCATCAACGCGGTGAAGCAGGCCGCCGAATTCGGCATCCAGCAGAACGGCCAGAAGCTCGTCGCCTTCCTGCTCTTCATCAACGACGTTCACGGCATGGGCATCAAGGTCGCGCAGGGCCTCCAGCTGATGGAAGCCTTCTACTGGGACATGAACGAGGACACCCGCGCCTTCGCCAAGCGCTTCGCCGCGCGTCCCGGCATGAACGGCAAGATGCCGAGCGGCAACCAGGCCGGCGTCTATGCCTCGACGCTCGCGTATCTCAACGCCGTTGCCGCCACCGGCAGCGACAACGCCAAGGACGCCGTGCCCGAGATGAAGAAGTTCAGGGGTAAGGACAAGCTGTTCGGCGACACCACCATCCGCCAGGACGGCCGCGTCGTGCATCCCATGTATCTGTTCGAAGTGAAGAAGCCGGAGGAGTCGAAGTATCCGTACGACTATTACAAGCTCGTCTCGACGATTCCCGCGGACCAGGCCTTCCGCCCGCTGGCGGAAGGCGGGTGCGAATTGGTGAAGTAGCTCGAGAGAGCGCGGCCTCCTGTCACCCTCCAGGGGAGGGTAAGGGGAGCGCGCGCAGCGCTAGACTAGCCCCCTACACCACCTTGCTGCTTCCCTGCGTGATCAGCCGCGCCGCGCGCTGGTCTCGGGCGTAGATCCAGAGCCAGCTCAGCGCGACGCTGAGGCGGTGGCGCAGGCCGATCAGGAAGTAGATGTGGGCGATGCCCCAGATCCACCACGCGATGGCGCCGCGCAGCTTGAAGCGGCCGAAGTCGATCACCGCAAGCCGCTTGCCGATCTGGGCGAGGCTGCCGGCATGCTTGTAGCGGAACGGGCCGGTCGCAGCGCCGCGCAGCCGCGCTCTGATGGTCTCGGCGACATGACGACCTTGCTGCTTCGCCGCCGGCGCGATGCCGGGCACCGGCTTGCCGTCCCAGGCGTTGATGCTGGTGGTGTCGCCGATCGCAAAGATCTCGGGATGGCCTGGAATGGTGAGGTCGGCTTCCACCTGTACGCGCCCGGCGCGATCGGCGGGTGCACCCAGCCATTCGGCGGCAGGCGAGGCGCGCACGCCGGCGGCCCAGATTCGTGTCTTGGCCTCGAGCAGCTTGCCGCCGAACACCACGCCCTCGCGATTGATTTCGGTGACCGCCTGCCCGAGCACGACCTCGACGCCGATTTTCTCGAGCGAGGCCTGCGCGTAGGCCGACAGATCGTCGGGAAAGCCCGCGAGCACGCGCGGTCCTGCCTCGATCAGCACGACGCGCGCCTTGTGGGTGTCGATGTTGCGGAAGTCGGCGGGCAATGTGTGATGCGCCATCTCGGCGATGGTGCCGGCGAGCTCGACGCCGGTCGGACCGGCGCCGACGATGACGAAGGTCAGCCGCGCCGCGCGCTTGGCCGGATCGGTCTCGCGTTCGGCGCGCTCGAACGCCACCAGGATGTGCCGGCGCAGCGTGGTCGCATCCTCCAGCGTCTTCAGGCCGGGCGCCCATGCCTCCCATTCGTCGTGACCGAAATAGGCGTGGCGTGCGCCGGTCGCGAGCACCAGCGTGTCGTAGGGCACCTCGCTGCCGTCGTCGATCAGCACGCAGCGCCTGTCGGCATCGACGCCGCTCACGGTGGCGAACAGCGTCGTCACCTCGCGGCGGTCGCGCATGAGGTGGCGGATCGGCCAGGCGATCTCGCTGGTGGCGAGCGAGGCGGTCGCGACCTGGTAGAGCAGCGGCTGGAACAGATGATGGTTGCGGCGGTCGATCAGCGTGATCTCGACCGGGGCGCCCGCAAGCCGGTAGGTCGTCTCCAGCCCGCCGAAGCCGGCGCCGACGATGACGACGCGATGGGGATGTGCGGCCATGATACGCCCTCGAATCTCGCTGCTGCTCTTCCCCATTTAAGTGCGGATCGGACGTTGCGGTCCAATAGACGTCATCAATCGCCGCATAGGCATGGTGTATCGATCCGGCGCGAAAAAGCGCCGCAGGCTCGGTCTAAGTAAGTAGAATTATATTTCTTGCCATCCCCGATCAGGGCGAAATATGGTGCAGGGGCAGGCGCTGAGCCATTGGCGGCTCGACAGATTTTGCGTTCAATAGAGAAGGCCCAAGGCGGCGATCACCCCGCTTGCGGGCTCAATCATAAGGAGGGGAGTGATTATGAAAACGGCATTCTGGCTGGCGGGCGCAGCGGCGCTGGTGCTGGCGAGCCCGGCTTTCGCCGGCGACACCATCAAGATCGGCTTCGTTTCGACCTTCAGCGGCCCGACCGCCGTGATCGGCAACGACATGCGCAACTCCTTCGAGCTGGCGCTGGACCACATGGGCCGCAAGATGGACGGCAAGCCGGTCGAGGTGATCTACGAGGACGACGGCCAGAAGCCCGACGTCGGCAAGCAGAAGACCGAGAAGCTGGTGCAGTCCGACAAGGTCGACTTCATCGTCGGCTACATCTGGTCGAACGTGCTGCTGGCTTCGCTGAAAACCGCGGTGGATTCGCAGACCTTCCTGATCTCGGCCAATGCCGGCCCCTCGCAGCTCGCCGGCGAGCTGTGCAGCCCTTACGTGTTCTCGACCTCCTGGCAGAACGACCAGACGCCCGCCGCGATGGGCCTCTACATGAACCAGAAGGGCGTCAAGAGCGTGTTCCTGATCGGCCCGAACTACGCCGCCGGCAAGGACATGCTCGCGGGTGTGAAGAGCACCTTCAAGGGCGAGGTGAAGGGCGAGGAATACACGGTGTGGCCGAGCCAGCTCGACTTCTCCGCCGAGCTCTCCAAGGCGCGCGCCTCGGGCGCGGAATCGATCTTCGTGTTCTATCCGGGTGCAGCCGGCGTGCAGTTCCTCAACCAATATGCGCAAGCGGGCCTCAAGAGCACCATGCCGCTCTACACGGCCTTCACCGTCGACGAGCTGTCGCTGCCGCTGCAGAAGGAGAACGCGCTCGGCGTTCCCGGTGCGCAGGAATGGGTCAACGACCTCCCGAACGAGCAGAACAAGCGCTTCGTCGCCGACTACCGCAAGAAGTACACCGGCCTGCGTCCGACCTATTACGGCGCGCAAGCCTATGACGCCGCGCAGCTCATCAACAGCGCGGTGGTCGCGGTGAAGGGCGACACCAGCAAGAAGGACGCGATGAAGGCCGAGATGGAGAAGGCCAACTTCAAGTCGCTGCGCGGTCCCTTCAAATACGGCAAGAACCACATCCCGGTGCAGAGCTTCTATCTGCAGGACGTGGTCAAGGACGCCGAAGGCCAGCTCTCGCTGAAGACCGTCGCGACCATCGTCGAGAACGACCAGGATCGCTTCCACGACAAGTGCACGATGAAGTGAGCTGATGCTCCTCCCTCTTCCCGCTCGCGGGGAGAGGGCTGGGGTGAGGGGAGCCTCCGCGAGGACGGAGCCAGCGAGTTTTCTCAACCGTCTCCACCGTCATTGCGAGCGCAGCGAAGCAATCCAGAACCCCTCCGCGGAAAGATTCTGGATTGCTTCGTCGCAAGGGCTCCTCGCAATGACGTGTTGAGAGCGTGCTCCCGATTGCGACATGACTCGTGGAGAGGCGAGAGGCGCCTACACCCGCGGCATGCTCGCCGGCCGCACCTCGCGGGACTGTGCTGCGAGCCTGATGCCGGCGTTCGCCGCCCCGAACCCCTGATAGTCCCTGCGCTCGACGATCTCGAAGAAGAACCGCTCGTCGAAGATGTGGGTGTAGACCTGGAAGAACTCGCCGTCGTCCTCGCGGTCGTAGAGGATGTGGTTGGCGCGCAGCTGCGCCATCAGCTCCGGCGCGAGGTCGTATTTGGCTTCGATGTCGTCGTAATAATTGGCGGGGATGTCGAGGAAATCCGCGCCGCGCTGGCGCATCGCCGCGACCGTCGCGAAGATGTCCCGGCACGAGAACGCGACGTGCTGCACGCCCGAGCCGAAAAACTCCGAGATGAAGCGCGCCGGCAGGGTGCGGTTGGCGGAGGAGCCGTTGAGCACGAAGCGCAGGCTCTGGTCGGCATTGACGACGGCCTGGCTCTGGACGAGACCCCGGGGATCGGCGATCTCCATCTGCGGCAGGCGCTTCAGGTCGAGGATGCCGGTGTAGAACAGCAGCCAGGACAGCATCTCGTCATAGGGCATCGACTGCGCGATGTGGTCGACGGCGAGCAGCGCATCCGCGCTCGCATCGCTGGGGACGGGCTCGAAATCGGTGTCCCAGTTCTTGCCGGCCTGATCGAGGAAATAGAGCAGGCTGCCGCCGACGCCATGGATCGCGGGGATCTCCAACTCGCCCGGCCCGACCGGCTGGTAGAAGGTGCGCGCCTTCAGCGTCTCGGCGCGCTGCATGGCCAGGCCGGCATTGTCGACGTCGAGCGCGATGGCGCAGACGCCGGGGCCATGGGTGACGTAGTGGGAATGGGCAAAGCCGTCGGTCTCGCTGTTGATGACGAGCTCGACCTTGCCCTGCGACCAGCGCTCCACCGCCTTGCTGCGATGCGCCCCGGTCTTGCGGAAGCCGAGCTGCGCCAACAGGCGGCCGAGGTCGCCGGCCTTGGTCTCGTTGACGGCGAACTCGACGAAACCGGTGCCGCGGCTCTTCGCCTTCGGCGCCAGCGGTTCGGCGGCAAATCTCGGCCAGTCCGGCGCGAGCTGGTCCTCCAGCAGGATCAGCGAGCGCAATCCGTCGAGCGCGGTCTGTGCGGCCGAGCCGGCGCGGAACTGGTCGTTGAAGATCTCCAGCGACAGCGGTCCGGCATAGCCGGTCGCGGCAATCGCCGCCATGAACGCGCCGACCGGCAGATCGCCCTGGCCGGGGAAGGAGCGGAAGTGCCGGCTCCATGAGAGGATGTCGAGATCGAGCTTCGGCGCGTCCGCAAGCTGCACCAGGAAGATCTTGTCGCCGGGGATCGAGGCCATCGCGCGCACGGGAAAGCCGGGTGCCAGCGCGTGAAAACTGTCGAGGATGATTCCGATCGCCGGATGATCGGCGCGCCGCACGATCTCCCAGGCATCGCGGTAGTCGTTGACGTGGCGGCCCCAGGCCAGCGCCTCGTAGCCGACGCGCAAGGAGCGCTCGGCCGCGCGTTCGCCCAGCTCGCGAAAATCGTCGGCGGCGCGGTCGATGCCGCCGAGCGAGGCGGGCGAGACGTTGGAGCAGATCAGCAAGAGATCGGTGCCGAGCTCCTGCATCAGGTCGAACTTGCGCATCGCGCGGGCAAAATTGCGCGAGCGCTGCGGCTCCGGCATGCCCTCGAAATCGCGGAACGGCTGAAACGCGCAGATCCTGAGGTTAAGGTCTTTGCAGAGCGCCGCGATGTCGCGCGGGCCTGCGCCGAACGACAGCAGATCGTTCTCGAAGATCTCGACCTCGTCGAAGCCGGCGGCGGCGATGGCACGTAGCTTTTCGTCCAGCGTCCCTGAGAGAGAGACGGTCGCGATCGAGCGTTTGCTCATGCTGCATTGTCCTCCATCGCGCCGCCCAGAAACAACTGTCCGATGCGGGGATCATTCAGGATGCGCCTGGCGTCGTCGACCATGCGGGTCTGGCCGAGCTCGAGCACGATGCCGATGTCGGAGATTTCCAGCGCCGAGCGCGCGTTCTGCTCGATCATCAGGATGGTGACGCCGCGATCGCGCAAGGATTTGAGGATGTCGAAGGTCTGCTGCACCATCAGCGGTGACAGGCCGATCGAGGGTTCGTCGATCAGGACGAGCTTCGGCTCGAGCAGCAGCGAGCGCGCGATCTCGAGCTGTTTCTGCTCGCCGCCGGAGAGCGTGGAGGCCTGCTGCGTGGACTTGCGGCGCAGTGCGGGGAACAGGTCCAGCGCGGCCTCGATCCGCTTCGGCAGGTCGAGGCCCTTCCCGGCCGAGACGCCGCCAAGCTCGATGTTGCTGCGGACCGACAGCTCGGGAAAGATGTTGCGGCCCTGCGGCACGTAGCAGATGCCGGCGTTGAGCAAGGCGCGCTGGCTCAAATTGGTGACGTCGCGGCCGGCAAAACCGATCTTGCCCTCGCGCAGCTTCAAGAGGCCGAAGATCGCCTTGAACACGGTGGATTTGCCGGCGCCGTTCGGGCCGATGATGGTGGTGATCGTGGCTGCGGGAACGGCGAAGGTGGTGCCGTTCAAGATCGTCATCTTGCCGTAGCCGCCGACGAGATTGTGAACCGAGAGGATTGGCTCGCTCATGATCGCTTCCTCAATGTCCGAGATAGGCTTCGATCACGGCCGGATTCTTGCGCACCTCATCCGGGCGCCCCATCGCCAGCACCTTGCCTTCCGCCATCACCATCACGCGCGAGCACAGCGACATCACGAACTCCATGTTGTGCTCGATCACGACGAAGGTGGCGTTCTTCTCGCGGTTGATCGCAACCAGCCGGTCCTTGAGGTCCGCCAGCATCGACGGGTTGACGCCGCCGGCGGGTTCGTCGAGCAGCACGAGGCGCGGGCCGCCCATGAAGGCCATGGCGGCGTCGAGCAGCTTCTGCTGGCCATAGGACAATCCACCAGCCGGCTCGTCGGCGAGATGGTCGAGCTTGAAGAAGCCGATCATCTGCTTGGCGGCGTCGGTCAGTCCGGCATCGGAGCGACCGACCAGGCGGGAGGCCATGTTGCCCTGGTGCTCCTGCCCGGCGAGGATCAGGTTCTCGCGCACCGAGAGTTTTGGGAACACCTGCAGCAGCTGGAAGGTGCGGCTGACGCCGAGCTTGTTGAGCTCGGCGGGACGCAGGCCCGTGACGAGCTTGCCGTCGAGCTTCACTTCGCCGCCGGACGGCGTGAGCTGGCCGAGGATGCAGTTGAACAGGGTCGACTTGCCGCAGCCGTTGGGGCCGATTAGCCCGAGGATCTCGCCTTCGCGCACGTCGAACGAGACGCCGTCGACGGCGCTGATGCCGCCAAAGTTCTTCCTGATGCCGGAGACTTCGAGGACCGCGCTCATTGTGCCGTCTCCAGGCGGGATTTTGCGACGGCGCGCAGCGCGGAGGCCGCCTTGGTGCGTCGCGCGGCGAGATAGCGGTCGAGGATCCCCAGAATGCCCGTCGGCGACCAGATCAGAAGCCCCATCACCGCGATCGCGTAGAGCATCAGATAATAGCCTTCGGTGAAGCGGAGCCATTCCGGCAGCAGCACCGCGATCATCGCGCCGAGGAAGGGACCGAAATAGAAGCCGGCGCCGCCGACGATCACCATCATCAGCAGGTCGAGCGAGAGCGAAAGGTTGAAGGGAACGGGGTCGATATATTGCGTCAGCGGCGCATAGAGCGCGCCGGCGACGCCGCCGAGCGCCGAGCCCATCGCGAAGGCCATCAGCGTGTAGCGGCGCGTGTCGATGCCGAGCGATTGCGCGCGCAAGGGGTTCTCGCGCAACGCCATGAAGGCGCGGCCCCAGGGCGAGCGGATCAGCCACCACACCGCGAGCGACACGATCGCGAGCGAGCCGAGGCAGACGTAATAGAACGGCAGCGGCTTGTTGGTCGCGAACCCGAAGACGTTCGGACGCGGGATGTTGGAGATGCCGTAGATGCCGCCCGTGAGCCAGCTCTCGTTGCGGAACACCAGGAAGGCGAGGGTGGAGAAAGCGAGCGTGACGAAGGCGAGGTAATGGTGCTGCACGCGCAACGCGGGATAGCCGAGCACCCAGCCGACCGCGAAGCTCAAGGCGATCGCGACCAGGATCGCCGCCGGCAGCGGCCAGCCATGGGTGGTCATGATCGCCGCCGCATAGGCGCCGATGCCGACGAACGCGCCCTGCGCCAGCGAGACCTGGCCGGCATAGCCGAGCGTGAGGTTGAGGCCCATCGCGGCGATGCTCATCACCGCCCATTGGCTGAGTATGAACAGTCCGTAGCGGTTGAAGTTCATAGGCACGATGATCAGGCCGGCGATGACGGCAAGGCCGAGCGCGATCTTCAGGGGTTTGCCGAAACCGTTCATACCGTGCGCTCCTCGGCGCGGCCGAGCAGGCCTTGCGGCCGCAACAGGATGACGGCGATGAGAAAGATCATCGGCACGGCGGCGCGATACTGCGTCGAGACATAGGCGGCCGCGAGATTGTCGAGCACGCCGATCAGCAGGCCGCCGGCGATCGCGCCGCGCACCTGGTTGAAGCCGCCGACGATCGCCGCGATGAAGGCGGCCTGGCCCAGCACCTCGCCGGAGGAGAATTTTGCGAGATAGATCGGCGTGATCAGCAGCGAGGCGAGGGCGACCAGGAAGGCGTTGATCAGGAAGGTCAGCAGGATCATGCGCTCGACGGGCACGCCGATGATGCGCGCCACCGTCGGGTTCTGCGCGGCGGCCTGCATCTGGTGGCCGAGCGAGGTGCGGTTCAAGAGTGCCGTCAATCCAAGCACGGCCAGAATGGCGACGACGAGCACGCCGATGCTTTGCAGCGAGACGGCATGGCCGAGGATGGAGACGTCGCCGGTCGGCACGATCGAGGGGAAGGGCGAGGCTTCGGCGCTGAAGAACTGCTTGACCGCTTCCTTGATGCCGATCGCGAGCGCCATGGTCGCGATCGCCAGCGGCAGCACGCCGTGCCGCATCATCGGGTCGACCAGCAGCAGCTTGAAGCCGAGTCCGAGCAGGATCATCGACAAGAGGATGCCGAGGATGATCGCGAGCCAGAACGGCGCACCCGCATGCATCGCCGCCAGCATCAGGAAGGCCGGCAGCATCACGAACTCGCCTTGCGCGAAATTGATGGTCTGCGAGGTCTGCCACAGCAGCGTGAAGCCGACCGCGACCAGCGCATAGATCGCGCCCGTGGCGAGCCCTGCGACCAGAAGATCGAATAGGTTGGACATGTTCCCCTCTTTCGGTCCCTCTCCCCGCCCGCGGCAAGCAACCCCATTCGCGACAGCATCCTCGTGACGCATCCTTCGAGACGCCCGCCTTTGGCGGGCATCTCAGGATGAGGGCGGAGTGCGCGGCTGCAGGACCATGCGCTCCGCAGCGAGGTCGGCCTCGTCCTGTGAGACCGCTGCAAGCGGTCGTCTCGAAGGACGAGGGGCTTGCTCCGCTCTATCTCATTGCACCTTCGGCAGCACCTGCTTCACGACCTGCTTGCCCTCGACCACCTCGACCAGAAAGCTCTGGCGGTCGATGTCGCCGGTGTCGCTGAAGGTGACGTCCATCAGGATGCCCGGCTCGTCCGCAGCCTTGATGGTGAGGCCGTGCAGCGTGTCGGCGAACTTCTTCGGGTCGACCTTGCCCATCTTCTCGGTGGTGGCCTTCACCATGTAGACGGCGAGGTAGCCCTTCAGGCCGTTGTGATCAGGCACGTAGTTGTACTTCTTGGAGAACTTTTCGCGGAATTGCTTGACCAGTTCGACCGGCGCGTCGGTGGTGAGGCCGACATGGCCGCGCGCGCCGTTGGCGGCATCGCCGGCGAGCTCGATCACCTTCTGGCCGATCAGCGTGGTCTCGCCCATCAGCGGCGCGTTGACGCCCTGGCGCTTCAGCTCCTTGAGGATGCGCGCGCTCTCCTCTTCGTTCAGGTAGACGAACACGGCGTCGGGATTGGCCGCCTTGATCTTGCCGACGTCGGCGGCGAAGTCCGCCTGGCCGGCTTCGGTCGAGAGATCGGCGACCACCTTGGAGCCGAGCCGTTCGAGCTCCTTGGTCACCATGTCACGTCCGCCGCGGCCGAAATCGTTGTTGACCCAGACCACCGCGACGGTCTTCGCCTTCATCTCGTCGTGAATGTATTTCGCGACCTTCGGCATCGAGGATTGCTGACCGAACGAGGTGCGGAACAGGAACTTGTTGCCTCCTTGCGTCAGCTCGGCGGCTTCGCCGCCCATGATCTGCGCGATGCCGGCTTCGGCGGCGAGCGGCGCCGTCACCTTCACCGAGCCGGAATAGCCAGGTCCGAGCAGCACGTAGGGCTCGGCGTCGAGCGCCTTCTGGACCTGGGCGCGCGCCACGCCCGGATTGGACTGCGAATCGGCATGGGTGACTTCCAGCTTGCGGCCGAGCACCCCGCCCTTGGCGTTGATCTCCTCGATCGCGAGGTCGATGCCGTTCTTCCAATTGGTGCCGACGGTGGCGCCGCCGCCGGACAGTTCGGCGACGTCGGCGAGCTTGATCGCCTGGGCGTGAACGCTGGTTGCAGCTGCGAAGGCAAGCAGGGCGCCTGCCAGAATGGTCGTCTTCATGGTCTCTCCTCCCGTTTTCTCTGATGTGATCCGCGGCCTTGTGTCCGGCCGCTTCGGTTAGGCTGCGTGATCGGCCGAGCTTCGTGCCGCCATCACCTCGTCGAATGCCTCTCCCATGACCTCGGTCGATGGGGCCAGGCCCGTGAACAGTTCGAAAGCGTCGGCCGCCTGGTAGATCGCAAGCTCCCGCCCGGTCATGATCCGCGCGCCCTTGGCCTGCGCCGCCGCCAGCAGCGGCGTGATCAGCGGCGAATAGACGGCATCCGCGACCCAGAGCTCTTCACGGAGCAAGGTGGCGGCAACCGGCATGCCCCGGTTCGGCAGCATGCCGACCGGCGTGCCGTTGATGAGGCCGGTCGCGCCGCTGAGCGCATCCTCGACGCTCGCGGCGATCCTCGCGCCACCCTGCGGCGCCAGCAGGGAGACCAGCGTCGCGGCGCGCGCCGGCTCGCTGTCGAAGATGCGGATGTCGGAAACCTTCAGGCTCGCCAGCGCAAACGCGATCGCCTTGCCGACGCCGCCGGCGCCGATCACGGCCACCGCGTTCCCGGCGGGCGCCAGCAGCGGCGCCACCGCACGGGCAAAGCCGGTCGTGTCGGTGTTGTGGCCGATCAGGCGGTCGTCCCTGACGACGACGGTGTTGACCGCGCCCATCGCAGCCGCGCCGGGCGCCAGCTCGTCGAGCAGCGGGACCACCGCTTCCTTGTAGGGGTAGGTGACATTGACGCCGGCAAAGCCCAGCCGCCGCACGCCTTCCAGCATCAGGCTGAGGCCGGCCGCGTCAGCGCCGGCAACCTCGATGAGCTGATAATGGCCACGCAGGCCGAGCGCCTCGGCGGCGCGCTCATGCATGGCGGGGGAGGCGGAATGCGCGATCGGCGCGCCGATCAGGCCGGTGAGAAGCTTCTTGCTGGCGGCGTATCCGCGCTTGGACATGGTTCGCTATCGTCTCAAAGTGAGCGTTCGGTCCCGGTCATTAGCGGGGAAACCCGCGGAATTCCAAGGGGGGCTTCCAACTCCGACGATAGCCTTTCCCAAGGCTAACACAATTACCCATTTATCCGACAAACCTAACATCATGTTATTTCTTCCGCCCGCGCGCTGGCGCGGCCTTGCCGCTGCCGCCCGGCGCGGCCTTGCCGCTGCCGCGGGACGGCTCCACCGCCCGCATCTCGGTGCGCAGCGCCTCGATATAGGCCTCGGCATGGAGCGACAGCGGCGCGCCGCGCTTGACCGCGATGTAGGTGTCGAACCGGGTCGGCTCGGCGATCTTCAACAGTTCGATTCCGGGATAGCCGCCATGGGCCACGGTGAACTGGTCGATGATGGCGATGCCGAGCCCCGCCTTCACCAGCGCGCAGACCGTGGTGCCGAAGCGGGCGCGGATGGTGATGTTGTAGTCGAGCCGGTGGCGCGCGAAGATCTCGGCCATGATCCGCCCGTAGGGATCGTTGGGATCGATGCCGATCAGCGGATAGCGGGTGATCTCGGCGGCCGAGACCTGCTTGCGCCCGGCGAGCTCGTGGCCCGGCGGCACGATGCAGTACAATTCGCCCGAGGCGAGCGGCATGAAGTCGAGCGCGGAATGCTCCAGCCGGTAGCTCATCGCCACGCATTCGCCGCGGCCGAGCATCAGATAGTCGATGGCTTCCTCGAGTTTCAGGATGTTGATGTCGATGCCCAAATCAGGATAGCGGCGCCGCACCCGCTCGATCGCGCGCGGCACCATCACCTGCGAGATGCTGGGCACCGAGCCGATGCGCAGTTCGGAGAGGCCGCCGCGCCCGATCTTGGAGATGATCTCGGAGAGATCGTCGACCTTCTTGTAGACGCCGTTGATCTGCTCGAAAATGTTCTCGGCTTCCGGCGTCGGGAAGTAGCGGCCGTTCTGGCGCTGGAAGAAGCGGATGCCGAGCGAGCGCTCGGTGTATTTGACGAGCCGGCTGATGCCGGGGGCCGAGACGTTGAGCAGCTTGGCCGCGCCGCCGATCGTGCCCGTCACCATCACGGCGCGGATCACTTCAACCTGGCGCAGCGTCATCATCTCTGGGCGTCCCGAATGTTCTTTCGGGATCATCTCACGGAAGCGGCGCCGCCATCCAGCGACAATATTTCAGGAATGGAAGTGGCCGTATTTCGGAATCAGGATCTGGCAGACGACGCCGGTCGGGCGGAATTCGAGCTTCGTGCCGCCATTGGCGCCGCTGCCAAGGCTGCGCGAGATCAGGGTTTGGCCGAAGCCGGAGGTCGTCGGCGGCGTCACCATAGGGCCGTCGCGCTCTTCCCACTCGATCTGCAGGGCGCCGTCGTCGACCAGGCCGATCCGCCGCACCGACAGCTTGCCGGCACGGGTCGACAGCGCGCCGTATTTCACCGCGTTGGTCGTCAGTTCGTGGAACACCAGCCCGAGGGAGACGGCGGTCTTGGAGTCGACGGAAACATCCAATCCCTCCATCGTGATGCGCCCGCTGGACAAGGTCGCATAGGGCGCCAGCTCGACGCTGAGCACGTCCTTGATCTGCAAATTCTCCCACGAGGCGTTCGACAGCAGCGTGTGGGTGGCGGCCAGGGCCTGGATGCGGCCGGAGAAGGATTTCTGGAAGTCCTCGATCGTGCGCTCGTGGGATGCGGTGCGCGCGGAGATCGCCAGCACCATGGCCAGCGTATTCTTGACGCGGTGATCGAGCTCGCCCATCAACAGCGCCTGGCGACGCTCGGCGGCCTTGCGCTGGGACAGGTTGATCAGCGTCACCACGCAGCCTTGCGTCCGGTCCCCGGACACGACGAGCGGCGCCGCGCTGATCATGACGTCGGTGACGTCGACGGCGGACGTCTTCACGGCCGCTTCGAGACCCTGCACGGGCGTGCCGCCAACGGCCATCGCCACGATATCGCCTCCGGACATGAGCTCGGACGCATCGGCGAAAGTCAGTGCGATCGCCTCCTCGAACCGCTTCCCGATCGGACCCTCGGCACAGATCCTTTCGGCGGCCGCATTGATGTGGGTGACCATGCCGGAGCGGTCGCAGACGATGACGGCCTCGTTGGCGGACGCAAGCACGGACCGCGCCAGCCGCTCGGATTCCCTGGCGGCGGCGGTCTGCTCGCGTTCGCTGATATCGGTGAAGGTAATCGCGACGCCGCTCCCGATGCCGAAATCGATCGGAGCTCCGGTGAGAAGGAAGCTGCGCTCGATGTCGCCGACGCGCACGTGAATTTCGGAGGATTGCCGCTCCTTCAGCGCTTGCGCAAGCAGGCGGCGAAAGGTGGTCTGATTGACGGCGTCGAGCATGCCGTGCAACGCCTGCCCGGAGAGTCCGCCGGCTGGCCGGCCTAGCAAGTTGCACAGGGCCTGGTTGGCATAGAGTAGCTGTCCATCGGCGTCGAACGCGGCGGCGCCGATGTCCATCGCTTCCATGAAGGTGCGGTAGGAGTGGCCGTCGCCTTCGAGGGTGAAGACCTGTTCAGTCGCTCCGCCCTTGATGACGACGGCATCGATCTCGCCCTCGCGAATGGCCCTGAGCGTCTCTTCGGCTTCGTACAGCCGAGCCTCGAGCTCGTCCCGGGTCAACGCAGATGCAAGCGATACCACCGTCATCATTCCTCGACCGACAGATGTACTAGAACCTTCTGGGTGTCGGAAAGGTCCCCGATGATCTTGCGAATCGGGACCGGAAGCTCCTTCACGAGGGTCGGAATGGCGACGATGCCGTGCTCCCGGGCCAGCTGCGGCTGCTTCTTGAGATCGACGACCTCGACCTTGTACTTGCCGGCCAGGTGCTCGGAGCAGATCTTTTCGAGATTGCGGATCGCGGCGAGCGATTTCGGCGTCTCGCCGGCGACATAGAGGACGAGCTTGACGGGCTCTTTGCTGTCTTCGGCCATGGATTAGTCCTGCTTCCTCGTGCCGGTGGAGAGGTTCATTCCCCGTCCGCGCGCCACCGCTGCGGTTTTCTCCCGGCTCTGTTGTTGATAGATTTCCTCGGCTGTGACCAGCCGCCTGAGCTCGGCCTCCTCGGCCTCGATCTCCGCATTGAGAGCTTCGATCTGGGCACGTGCGCGCCGCCGCCGTTGCGTGACCTGGTCCTGGACGCGGGCGACCTCGGCCTGCCGCTCGGTTTCGGCTCGGCGCGCCCGTGCCTCTGCGTTGCGTCGGGCCGAACCCGTCAATGCGCCGTCCTCGCCGAGATAGGGCTCCAGCAGGTGAATGCCACTGTTCGACATGACGAACTCGCGGACCTGGTTGGAATGGGAGATGCCCCGCGCCTTCAGCAGATAGAGCTCTCGGTTGAACTCGCCATTGGCCTCACGGTTGAGCAGAAGAATCCAGCCGTCCATCAGCGACGACAGGCCGGCGTCGGTTTCAGCCTGCTGGACGCTCGCCAAATGGGTAAAAACGGCCGTGATGCCGTTGGACTTGAGGTAATCGACGATGCGCAGCAACATCGTTTGCACCTCGGCGATGTCGGCCGAGCCGGTGAAGGCGGAGATCGGATCGAGCACGACCAGTTGCGGCTTGAACCTGTTGATCTCGCGAAGCATCATCGCAAGGTGCATTTCGAGGGAGTAGAAGGTCGGGCGGGCGGCGATGTAGCGCAACTGTCCCAGCTTCAGCCACTTGGCCAAGTCGGTCCCGATCGATTTCATGTTGCGCACGGTCTGCGCCTCGGACTCCTCGAACGAGAGATAAAGGGCCCGTTCGCCGCGCTTGCAGGCGGCGTCCGCCATCATGCAGGCGAGCGAGCTCTTGCCGGAGCCGGCGACGCCGGTGAGCAGGATGCTGCTGCCGCGGTAGAAGCCGCCGCCGGTCAGCATGGCGTCGAGATCGGGCACACCTGTCGAGATGCGGTCCTCGTACACCTTGTGACCGAGGCCGAGAGAGGAGACCGGCAGCACCGAGAAGCCGTCCTCGTCGATCAGGAACGGATATTCGTTGGTGCCGTGCGCGGTGCCGCGATATTTGACGATGCGCAGGCGCCGCGTCGAGATCTGGTTGTCGACGCGATGGTCGAGCAGGATGACGCAGTCGGAGACGTACTCTTCGAGGCCTTGCCGGGTCAGGCTGCCGTCGCCGCGCTCGCCGGTGATGACCGCGGTCAGGCCCTTTTGCTTGAGCCAGTCGAACAGGCGGCGGATTTCTGCGCGCAGGATCGCGGGATTGGAGAACGCCGAGAACAGGCTCTCGATCGTATCCAGGACAATGCGCTTGGCGCCGATCTGGTCCACCGCGAATTCGAGCCGCAGGAACAGCGCCTCCAGATCGTAGTCGCCGATCTCGGCAACTTCGGACGGATCGATCGCGATGTGCTCGATGTGGATCTGCGACCGGTCGATCAGCCCCTGGAGGTCGAAGCCGAGCGAGTCCACGTTGGCGATGATGTCGACGGGGCGCTCCTCGAAGGTGACGAAGACCCCCGGCTCGTCGTAGAGCTTTGCCCCGTTGAAGAGGAAGGTCGACGCAAACAGCGTCTTGCCGCAGCCGGCCGAACCGCAGACGAGCGTCGGCCGCCCGGTGGGAAGGCCGCCCAACGTCAGATCGTCGAAGCCTTCGATGCCGGTCGCAGATTTGGTGATACCGTCAGTCATGCCCCTGTCCTGGTTCCAGGCAATTTTCTAAGCAAAGATTGGCGGGCCGCCTAGAGGGGGGCTTCTGCAAATTTGTCGCTTCTCCTTCGGAACAAACGCGGGCGATCGTGGTTGGCTCGCCTTTTTTCGAGCCAGCCGCTTGCGACAGTGTTGGCACTATGTGGCCAGCGCTGACAGCTTGCGGACAGTCGATCGCGTCCGCACATGCGTGCTGATCTCTGCCATCGGTATCGTGATCGCGCCTGCGTGCACTTGTGAACATACGATCGTGCCGCGTCTGGGCATAAGCGCAACGACGGGAGCTGCCGCGGGTCGGTGACGAGATGAAAGAGTTCGAAGGCCGCATGCAAACCATACTGGATGCCGCGCTTGATGCGGCCTTCAGTCACGTCAGGCATGGCGGCGATCACGAGAGCAGGAAGTTGATCGCCGCGCGGCTGATGGAAGCCGCGCGCTCCGGGATAACGGCGCTGGATGAATTGACGTCCGTCGGCCGCCGTGCGCTCACCGATCTCGGGGCTGGATCGTCGGGTTGAAATCGGGTCGTCCGCCCATTCGTCCGGTGGACGCGTGCCCGGTGAAGATGACTGACGGCTTCCGTTGAAATCGATGAGCTATGGTCGCCCGGGCGGACATGGCATGCGGAGTGGCTCGCGCTGACGGCACTCACGCATCACGCGACACAAATTAGCTCGCCGGACCTTCGGGCAAGAGGCTGTCAACCAGCTCCGCGCGCTCGCTTTGCAGCACCTGGCGCGCGAACTCGATGATCTTCTGCTTGTTTGCCGTGTCGCGGACGGCGAAAAACACGCGGTTCAATTCCAGGCCGAGCACGCTGTTGAGGGCGATGTCCTCGTCTTGCATTTGGGTTTCCCGCTGCGGACGCGTTCAGGTGTATCGTGACGTCAATTCTGCCACAAGTAGTTTAATTCTTCAGGCCAGAAGATCACCGGGAAACTACGGTCGCAGCGAATTGAGGCAGTCCCCAAATACGTGCTATACGGAACGGCGAGGGTCAGGAAACGCACTGATGTCCGCAGTGGATTATGGCCGGGAAGCGCTCGACTTCATTGAAGGCCTGGGGACCTATCGCAAGGTGCCCGACGCAATGAATGCGCTCGAGACGGTGTTCGGTCGCTTCGGCTTCGAAACCATCATCGTGACGGGATTGCCCAATCCCGACCAGCGGTTTGCGCAGATGGTGCTTGCCAAGCGCTGGCCGGCGGGCTGGTTCAGCCTCTACACCCAGAACAATTACGACCGCTTCGATCCGGTGGTGCGGCTGTGCCGGCAATCGGTCAATCCGTTCGAATGGTCGGAAGCGCCTTATGACGCCGAACACGAGCCGAACGCGGCCGAGGTGATGAACCGCGCCTCCGATTTTCGCATGTCGCGGGGCTTCATCGTGCCGATCCACGGGCTCACCGGCTATGAAGCGGCGGTCTCGCTTGGCGGCGTTCATCTCGACCTCAATCCGCGGAGCAAGCCGGCGCTGCACCTGATGGCGATGTATGGCTTCGACCACATTCGCCGTCTGCTCGAGCCGACGCCTTATCCCCCGGCGCGCCTCACCCCGCGCGAGCGCGAGGTGATCTCCTGGGCTTCGCAGGGCAAGTCGGCCTGGGAGATCGGTGAGATCCTGCACATCACGCAGCGTACCGCGGAAGAGCATCTTGCAACTGCCGCGCGCAAGCTCGGCGCCGTCAACCGCACGCATGCGGTGGCGCTGGCGATTCGGAACAAGATCATCAATCCGTAAGCGCCGTACTGGGAAATTTCCCAATATCGAACCCGGCTCTTTTCGCCGACTCTGCTCCCATTGAGGATGAATGGGGGCTTTCATGATTCACGCTATTTCTGCAGTCAATCGCCACCTTTATGAAGACGTGATCGAGCAGCATTTCCGGTTGCGCCACGACATCTTCGTCGAGGAGCGGCGCTGGGAGACGCTACGCAGGCCGGATTGCCGCGAAATCGATTCCTATGACGACGAGGATACGGTCTATCTGCTTGCGCTGGAGGGGCGACGGGTCATCGGTGGTCACCGGCTCTACCCGACGACCAAGCCCTCGATGATGAGCGAGGTGTTCCCGCATCTGGCGTCGGTACGCGGCTGCCCCGCGGATCCCTTGATCTGGGAATGGTCGCGCTACTTCGTCGTGCGCGATCGCCGCGACGGCGCGCTCAATCTGCAACTGATGGCCGCGGTGCAGGAGTTCTGCCTCGACCAGGGCATCGCACAGGTCAGTGCGATCATGGAAACCTGGTGGTTGCCGCGCTTCCACGAGGCCGGTTTCGTCGTGACCCCGCTCGGTCTGCCGGCGCTGATCGAGAACGCCTGGACCATGGCTGCCACCATCGACATTCGTCGCGAGACGGTCGACGCCTTGCACGATCGTATCGGCATGGCTTCGGTCGTGCGTCAGGACGGCCCGCATCTGGACGCCGTCGCCCGTGCCAACCTTTGCGGCGCCACTGCCGCGCAACGGAAGAGTGCCTGAGATGTCGAACATGATGCGGGACAGCCAGATCATGGCGCAGACCAGGGACGAGAATCTCGGCTACATGTCCGACATGGCGCTCGAGCTGGCGCAGATGGCGGAAGACTCGGGGTTGGCGACGCTCGCCTATCTGTTCCGGATGGCGGCGCTGGAGGCCTCGACGGCCAACAGCGTGCTCACCGAACCGGGCGACCTGCCCGAGCAGATGACGTCGCACTAGTCGTCGCTCTTCGCTCCAACACATTGCGGCACCCTCTCCCCGGCAACGGGGGGAGGGTGATCGTTTGGGTGCGGCAGGTTGCCCCAGCCGGCACGGCAGCCTTCTTGCAAGGGCGTTTCGACCGCATGCACCCGCATGCAACAAAGTGCATGTTTGGTGTCGAATCGCTCTTGCCTCGGAACGATACTGCCATTACCCATTTTTCCGCCTTGAAGAGGCAGGGGGAGCTCTTTCACTGATGGCGACTGTGTCCGAACATCGGCGCGCGTCCGCATGCGCCTGAAAGAGTCTTGATGCTGCTCGTCGTCGAACAGTTCCTGAACGGATTGCAGTTCGGCCTGCTGCTGTTCCTGCTCGCCGCCGGCCTGACGCTGGTGTTCGGGATCATGGATCTCGTCAACCTCGCGCACGGCTCGCTCTACATGATGGGCGCCTATTTCGCAGCGACCTTCGCCGCGTGGACCGGCAGCTTCCTGCTCGGTGCGCTGATGGCGCTCGGGGCGACGCTCGTGCTCGGCATCGTGCTGGAGATGAGTGCGCTGCGGCATCTCTATGGCCGCGACCATCTCGACCACGTGCTCGCGACCTTCGGCCTGATCCTGTTCTTCAACGAGGCCGTGCGGCTGATCTGGGGGCCGGCCGGCCTTGCGCTGCCGCTGCCGGCCTGGCTCACGGTGCCGGTGCCGATCCTGCCCGGCATTCACTATCCCGCCTATCGGCTCGCCATCATCGTGGTGGCGTTGCTGGTGGCGCTGCTGCTCTATCTCGGCGTGATGCGCACCCGGATCGGCATGCTGATCCGCGCCGGCGCCTCCAACCGCGAGATGATCGGCGCGCTCGGCATCAACATCAAGCTGCTCTACACGCTGGTGTTCGGCCTCGGCGCCGCGCTCGCCGGCCTTGCCGGGCTGATGCAGGCGCCGATCCTCACCGTGCAGATCGGCATGGGCGAGAACATTTTGATCCTTGCCTTCGTCATCATCGTGATCGGCGGCATCGGCTCGATCCGCGGCGCCTTCCTCGCCGCGATCTTCGTCGGCATGATCGACACGCTCGGCCGCGCCTTCCTGCCCAATTTGCTCCGGCAGGTGCTGAGCGGCGCCGCTGCCTCCACCGCCGCGCCTGCATTGTCGTCCATGCTGATCTACCTCTTGATGGCGATCGTGCTGGTGGTGCGGCCGGAGGGGCTGTTTCCGGCCAACCGTCGATGAAGAGTTTCACCGTGAGCAAGGCCGTCACGGCCCTGATGCTGGCCGGCCTCGTGCTGCTGCCGCTCTATTCGCAGGTTTCCGGCAACATCTTCATCCTGACGCTGTTCACCCGCATCGTCATCCTGGCGCTGGCGGCGGCGAGCCTGAACCTCATCATGGGGTTTGGCGGCATGATGAGCTTTGGCCACGCCGCCTATCTCGGCATCGGCGGCTACGCCGTCGGCATGCTGGCGCAGGAAGGCGTCGGAAGCGGCTGGATTCAGTTTCCGGTCGCGCTGGCGGCCTCCGCGACTTACGCCCTCGTGATCGGCGCGCTCTCCTTGCGCACGCGCGGCGTCTATTTCATCATGATCACGCTCGCCTTCGCGCAGATGGCCTATTACGTCGCCTCGGGGCTCGCGCGTTACGGCGGCGATGACGGCCTCACCGTCTACAAGCGCAGCGACTTCTCCGGGCTGATCAACCTCGGTAACCGCACGCAGTTCTACTATCTCTGCCTCGCCTGCCTGCTCGGCGTGATCTTCCTGATCTGGCGCATCGTCAATTCGCGCTTCGGTCTCGTGGTGCAGGGCCTGCGCTCCAACGAGCAGCGCATGCAGGCGATCGGCTTTCCCGCCAAGCGCTACCAGCTGGTCTGCTTCGTCATATCCGGCACCATGTGCGGCCTCGCCGGCGCGCTGCTCGCCAACAACACCGACTTCGTCAGCCCGGCCGTGATGTACTGGACCCGCTCCGGCGATCTCATGGTGATGGTCATCCTCGGCGGCATGGGCACGCTGTTCGGCCCGATCATGGGCGCGGTGGTGTTCCTGCTGCTGGAAGAATTCCTGTCGCAGATCACCGAATATTGGGCGCTGATCATGGGGCCGCTGTTGCTGCTGATCGTGCTGTTCGGCCGCGGCGGCATCATGGGCATGCTGGGGAGGGCTGGCCGTGGCTGAACCCCTGCTCCGCGTCGAGAAGCTGGTGCGCCGCTTCGGCGGCATCATCGCAACCGACAACGTCTCGCTCGACGTCGCGGCCGGCGAGCTGCACGCCATCATCGGCCCGAACGGCGCCGGCAAGACCACGCTGATCAGCCAGCTCACCGGGCATCTGGCGCCGCATGCCGGCAGCGTCTCGCTGGCGGGGCGCGACATCACCTATTTGCCGGCCTATCGCCGCTGCGCGCTCGGCCTTGCGCGGTCGTTCCAGATCACCTCGCTGCTGCTCGACTTCACCGCGGCGGACAATGTCGCGCTGGCGGCGCAGGCCCATGCCGGCACCTCGTTCCGTTTCTTCGCCGATGCGCGCAAGGAGAAGGGGCTGCGCGATGCCGCCCACGCCGCACTCGACCGCGTCGGCCTCGCCCATCGCGCCGATGTCCTGGTGTCGAAGCTCAGCCATGGCGAGCGGCGCCAGATCGAGCTGGCGGTCGCGCTCGCCAGCAAGCCGAAGCTGCTGCTGCTCGACGAGCCCATGGCCGGTCTCGGCGTCACCGAATCCCAGGGCATGGTGAAGCTGCTTCAGGAGTTGCGGAAAGAGGTCTCGATCGTGCTGGTCGAGCACGACATGCCCGCGGTGTTCGCGCTCGCCGACCGCATCTCGGTGCTGGTCTATGGCCGCGTCATCGCCTCCGGCGATCCCGCCGCGATCCGCGCCAATGAAGACGTCAAGCGCGCCTATCTCGGCGATCAGCATGTGGTGACGCATCATGGCTGACACGTTGCTCGACGTTGACGGCATCGAGACCTGCTATGGCCTCTCCCAGGTGCTGTTCGGCCTGTCCCTGTCGATCAAGCCCGGCGAGATGGTCTCGCTGATGGGCCGCAACGGCATGGGCAAGACCACGACCATCCGCTCGATCATGGGCCTGACGCCGGCGCGCGCGGGCGCGATCCGGTTTGCGGGCGCCGAGGTCAGGCAGCTTCCGTCCTACCGGATCGCAAAGCTCGGTGTCGGCCTCGTCCCCGAGGGACGCCAGATCTTCCCGAACCTCACCGTGCGCGAAAACCTGGTCGCGGCGGCCGCAGATCGCTTCGGCAGCCCCAATCCCTGGACGCTGGCCGCGATCTACGTGATGTTCCCGCGCCTCGCCGAACGCGCGGCCAACATGGGCAACCAGCTCTCCGGCGGCGAGCAGCAGATGCTCGCGATCGGCCGCGCACTGATGACCAACCCGAAGCTGTTGATCCTGGACGAGGCGACCGAGGGCCTCGCGCCGCTGATCCGCGAAGAGATCTGGCACTGCCTGTCGCTGCTCAAGAGCCGGGGCCAGTCGATCCTCGTCGTCGACAAGAACGTCGATCATCTCGCCCGCATCTGCGACCGCCATTTCATCATCGAGCGCGGCAAGACGGTGTGGAGCGGCACCTCGGACGAACTGATGGCCGAGCCGGACCTGCAGCATAAGTATCTGGGGATTTAGCCCCCGCTCTTACCTCGTCATTGCGAGGAGCGAAGCGACGAAGCAATCCAGACTGTCTCCGCAGAAACAGTCTGGATTGCTTCGCTTCGCTCGCAATGACCGGGAGAAAGCCGCGGATCAGCTCAGAACGCCTCGAAATATTCCCGGTGCTCCCAGTCGGTCACCTCGGACAGGAAGCGGTCGATCTCGGCGTTCTTGATGTGAGTGTAATAGTCCACGAACTCCGCACCCAACTTCTCGCGGAAAAACGGATCGTCCTTCAGCGCGCTCACGGCATCGCGCAGGCTCTTGGGCAGCAGCGGCGCCTTGGTCTCGTAGGGCGTGTCGGCGGACGGGCCGGGATCCAGCTTGCGGTCGACGCCGTCGAGGCCCGAGAGAATCTGCGAGGCCATGTAGAGATAGGGATTGGCGGCGGGCTCGCCGATGCGGTTTTCCAGGCGCGTTGCGGCATCATTGGCGCCGCCGAGCACGCGGATCATCACGCCGCGATTGTCACGGCCCCAGATCGCGCGGTCCGGCGCCAGCGAATACGAACGGTAGCGCTTGTAGCCGTTGATGGTCGGCGTCGTGAACACGGTGGAGGCGCGGGCATGGTCGAGCAGGCCGGCGAGGTAGGACTTGCCGAACGCGCTGAGCGGCCCGCCATTCTCTTTGGTCATGAACTGGTTTTCGCCGGTGGCACGCGAGACGATCGACTGGTGCAGATGCCAGCCGCTGGCGAATACGTTCGGCAGTTTCGGCCGGCACATGAAGGTGGCGTGATAGCCGTGGCGCCGCGCGATCTGCTTCACGGCAGAACGAAACAGCACCATGTTGTCGGCGGGCTCGAGTCCCTTCCTCGGCGCGAAGGTGAACTCGCACTGGCTCGGCCCGAACTCGACCTCGACGGAGCGCAGGGGCAGGCCGAGCGCGACGATGTCGCGGCGCAGGATCTCCAGCACCGGCTCCATCTGGTCGAAACGCTGCTCGGTGAGATATTGATAGCCATGGCTGAGCAGGCTCACCGAGGGCGGCGTGCCCGGCTGTCCCGCGTCCTCGGGCCGCATATGCGCATCGTCGAGCCTGAAGATGTGGAATTCGACCTCGAGGCCCGCGACGAAATCGTGGCCGCGCGCGCCGAGCTCATCAAGCACGCGCTTGTACAGCCCGCGCGTTGCAAACGGCACCGGGCGGCCGTCGCCGAAATAGAGATCGCACAGCACCCAGCCCGTCGCCGGCGCCCAGGGCAGCACGCGGAAGGTGGTGGGATCAGGCACCATCAGCACGTCGGCCGCGCCCTCCATCTCCTTCATGCCGAAGCCGCCGCCTGCGGTGAACACCGGAAACACCGTGCGGTGCGAGGTGTCCTTGGCCAGCATGGTGGTGGTGATGGAGCAGCCGCTCTCCAGCGACGCCATCGCCTCGGAGGCGATGATGGTCTTGCCGCGCAAAATACCGTGCTGGTCGGGGAAGGCGAGGCGGATGACCTCGAGATTCTTTTCCTCGACGATGCGGCGCATGCGCGCCGCGGCGTCCCTCTGCTCATCCGACCACAGCGCATGACGCGCGACGAAAGTCACTTGGCTGCTCCTTGATCAAGCTGTCATCGCCCGCCTTGTGCGCGCTGCGCACTGGGGCGGGCGATCCAGTATTCCAGAGACGGTGATGTGTCCACGAGAGGCTGCGGCGTACTGGATGCCCCGCCTTCGCGGGGCATGACAGTGGAGGCTGTGGAGCCGCCATCCCCACACGCCTGCAAGAACGTCACTCCGCCGCCGTCAGCCGGTGCACGTTGTCGGCGATCTCCTTCGGCACCGGCGGGGCCCAGGGGGCGCCGCGGCGGCGCTTGACGTCGACCTCCATCCAGTAGAGCTCCCAGCCTTGGGTCGGCCCGATGCCGTCCATCGTGGCCGGCCCCTGGATGCTGCGTGCTTTGCTCTCGTCGAGGAACAGCATCGGCTTCTCGCCGCCCTGCACCTTCTCGATCTCCTGCCGCAGCAGGCGGCGATATTGCACGATCGCCTTGTCGCTCGAACCGAGATGCTCCTTGGTGCGGTCCTGGATCGCGCCCATCGATTCCACCGCCCATTGGTCGTGGACGTTGATGTCGTTGCCCATGCCGGTATAGGTCGCGGTCTGCTGCTCGTGCGGGTCGAAGCCGTAATCGTTGGCTCTGTTCTTGCGCGACTTGTAATCCGGCAGCTCATAGAGCTCGAGCCGCTGGTCGCGCATCTTCTGCTTGTCGACCGGGTTCGAATAGCTGGTGAAGATCGCGTACCAGTAGCAGTTCTCGTCGTCGACCGGCACGTGCCACTGCGTGATCGTCATCTCCGTGCTCATGGGAATGACGAAGGCATGCGGGAAGAGCTGGTTGGTGACGCGCACATGGGTGCGCTCCTCGTCGATCTCGCGCAGCGCGATCAGGCGCATGCCGTATTCGGTGTGCTCGACATTGATGATCGGGCGATCGTATTCGCGCAGGATCTTCGTCATCGGCAGGTCGCTTCCCGCCGAGGCGCCGCGAAACTGCTTGCCGTAGGCGGTGGAGGTGTCCTCGTCCTCGAAGAAGCGATGCAGGTAGGAGGCGTGCGCGGGATCGATGCCGACCTCCAGCGCCTGCAGCCAGTTGCAGGCCATGTGGCCCTTGAAGGCGAATGTGTGCGTGCCAGGCGCGACGAAGCAATCGAGCTCCGGAAAGGCCGGCGGCTCGCCTTCGCCGAGATAGGCCCAGAGGATGCCGCTCTTCTCGACCACGGGATAGGAGCGCTGCCGGATGTTCTGGCAGAGTTTTGAATCCTTCGGCTCGGCCGGCGTCTCGATGCACTGGCCGGTGGCGTCGAACAGCCAGCCATGGAAGGCGCAGCGCAATCCGCCATGCTCGAGCCGCCCGAAGGCGAGGTCGGCGCCGCGATGCGCGCAATGGCGATCCATCAGGCCGTAGCGCCCGGTCTCGTCGCGAAACAGCACGAGGTTCTCGCCGAGCAGTCGCACCGGGCGGATCGGCCGCGCGCCCTCCAGCTCGTCCACCAGCGCCGCCGGCTGCCAGTAGCTCCGCATCAGCTTGCCGCAGGGATCCCTGGGCCCGGTGCGGGTGATCAGGTCGTTCTGCTCCTGGCTCATCATGGCGAGTACATCCTTCGTGGAGAGCGTTTGTTCGCCTATTGAACGAATGGGCGAATTATGACATGCCGTGGAAAGGCGGCAAGCACTATTTTGCAGGATTGGCCCGAGGGGATGCCCAAGCTGAAACGGAGCGAGACCGATGAACGCGCGACGGATTTCGTCGAGGCGCTCGATCGTGGCCTGCGGCTGCTGCAGTGCTTCGGCACCAACACCGGGCCGATGACACTGAGCGATCTTGCCCGGGCCGCCGATCTGCCGCGCGCCACCGCGCGGCGCATGCTGTTCACCCTCCAGCGCGGCGGCTACGTCGCCGGCGATGGCAGACTGTTCTCGCTGACGCCGCATGTGCTGACGCTGGCGGCGTCCTACTTGCGCTCCAATCAGCTCGTCGCGGTGCTTCAGCCCGTGCTCGACCGCGTCGCGACCGCGGCCAACGAAATCTCCTCGCTCGCAGTGCTCGACGGCGGCGAGGTCGTGTTCGTCGCACGCAGCAGCCCGGCGCGGATGTTCTCCGGCGGACTCGAGATCGGCTACCGCCTGCCGGCGTTCTGCACCTCGGTCGGCCGCGCCATGCTCGGCCAGCTCGACGATGCCGATCTCGCCGTGCGCCTGAAGGCGATGACGCGCGAGGCGCTGACACCGCAGACGATGACGGATCCCAAGGCGCTGCTCGCCCGCATCGTCGCCGACCGCGCGCAGGGCTATTCACTGGTCGACCGCGAGGCCGAGCCACATTTCCGCTCGATCTCGGTTCCCGTGCGCCGTTACGACAATGTGATCGTCGCCGCCATCAACATGGGCGCGCATGTCGATCGCGTGCCAGCCCGGGAATTGATCGACCGTTTCCTGCCATTGCTGCGTGAAGGCGCGGACTCCGTGCACTCGCAATTGCTGTGAGCGACTGCCCGCGCGCACAGGTCGCGGTGCACACCCGCGCATGCTGTGTCAAAAGGCAAAAATGCCGCATGACACACCTCTCATCGCCACCATCGTCGTTGGACTCGGACTGGCTTTCGTGTTCGGAACCATCGCGCAGCGGTTCCGCATTCCGCCGCTGGTTGGATACCTCCTCGCCGGTGTCGCGGTGGGCCCGTTCACGCCGGGCTTCGTCGCCGACCAGGCGCTCGCCATCGAGCTCTCGGAACTCGGTATCATCCTGCTGATGTTCGGCGTCGGCCTGCATTTCTCGCTGCAGGATCTGCTCAGCGTCCGCAACATCGCCGTGCCCGGCGCCGTCGTGCAGATCGCGGCTGCGACATTGATGGGGCTCGGCCTCGGATGGCTGATGGGTTGGGGTGTCGGCGCCGGCCTCGTGTTCGGCCTTGCATTGTCGGTCGCGAGCACGGTCGTGTTGCTGCGCGCGCTGCAGGAGCGGCGCTTGATGGAGACCGACCGCGGCCGCATCGCCGTTGGCTGGCTGATCGTCGAGGACCTTGCGATGGTGCTCGTGCTGGTGCTGTTTCCGGCCGTTGCCAGCCTTCAGGCTGGCGCCGATGGCAAGCCGGCCTTCGAACCCTTGGCCGCGCAGGCCGGCTTCGGGCTTGCCGGCATCGTGTTGCTGACCTTCGTCAAGATCGCGGTGTTCATCGGCCTGATGCTCGTGGTCGGGCGCCGGGTCATCCCCTGGATCCTGCATTACATTGCCCATACCGGCTCGCGCGAGCTGTTCCGTCTCGCCGTGTTGGCCATCGCGCTCTGCGTCGCCTTCGGGGCGACCAAGCTGTTCGACGTGTCGCTGGCGCTGGGTGCTTTCTTCGCGGGCATGATGCTGCGGGAATCTCCGCTCAGCGCGCGTGCTGCGCAGGAATCGCTGCCGTTGCGCGATGCCTTCGCCGTGCTGTTCTTCGTCTCTGTCGGTATGATGTTCGATCCGATGAGCGTGGTTCGCGAGCCCTGGCCGCTGCTGGCGACGCTCATCATCATCATGATCGGCAAATCTCTCGCGGCGTTCCTGATCGTCGTGCTGTTCCGGCATCCGGTCGCGACCGCGCTGACGATCTCGGCGAGCCTGTCGCAGATCGGCGAGTTCTCCTTCATCCTGGCCGAGCTCGGCGTCGCCTCGCAGATCCTGCCGCGCGAGGGCCGCGACCTGATCATGGCCGGTGCGATCCTCTCCATCATGCTCAACCCGCTGATGTTCGCGGCCGCCACCTGGCTCGCACCGCGCCTCGATCCCCGGCGGGATTCGCCGCAAGCCAAGGCCGCCGTGCCCGAGCCGATCCGCACCACCGATCTCACCGACCATACGATCGTGATCGGCTATGGCCGCGTCGGCGCGCTGGTCGGCGATGCCCTGCAGCAGCGCCAATGGCCGTTCCTCGTCGCCGAGACCGGCGAGAGCGCGCTGGCGAAGCTGAAGCAGGGCGGCATCGAGACCGTTACGGGCAATGCCGCACAGCCCGAGATTCTCGGCGCCACCAATCCGTCGCGGGCGCGGCATCTGGTGATCGCGATCCCGGAAGCGTTCGAGGCGGGGCAGATCGTGCAGCAGGCGCGCGCGGCCAATCCGGATATCCGCATCATCGCGCGGGCGCATGCGGATGCCGAGGTCGATCATTTGAAGGGGCTGGGAGCGGACGTCGTCATCATGGGCGAGCGGGAAATCGCGCGCGGCATGATCGAGGAGCTGGAAAGGAGAGTTCCGGATGCTGCCCAGCAAGATCCCCGCCCCCTCGCGGTCGGTTCGGTCGTTTGAGCTGATCACGCCCGATGGGCGCACCTACCGCTTCCCGCCGCCGTCCCTGTGGCAGCGGCTGCTGCGCTGGGGGCTTCAGCATGCGGAGACGGCGGCGATCTCCGCGGCAATCCTGGTGTTGATCTATGTGGCGGGCTTCGTCGGCGAGGCGTTCGATCGCTCCGTGTTCGACGCGTGCAATGATCGGGTCGGGATGCGCAGGGTGGGTTAGCCCTGCGACTGCGCAAAGCGCAGTTCGCACGGCGTAACTCACCTTACGGCAGCGCGCATGTCGCTACCGCCCCTCCGCCTCGCGCTCCATGTCGCGGCCCGAAAGGTCCTCGCCCTGCATGTTGGCGTAATCGCGCGCCATCTCGCGCATCAGGAATTTTGCGGGGACGTCGTGATAGGTGCCGCGGTCGTTGACATATTGCATGTAGGCGCGGCCCTCGCCGTCGAAGGGATGTAGCAGCGCGTCGCTGTGGCCGTCGAAATCGAGCGGTGCCACGCCGACCTTGGCGCAGAGCGTGTCGTTGAAGGTCGGCGTCGCCTTGCGCCAGGCGCCGTCGACATGCACCTCGGTGAAGCCGTGCCAGGTGAAGATGTCGGTGCCCATGCTGGCGCGCAGCTTCTGCGTGGTGAGATGGTTCTTCACGTCGGCAAAGCCGATCCGCGCGGGAATGTCGTGGACGCGGCAGGCGGCGGCATAGAGCGCGGCCTTGCCGACGCAATAGCCTTGCCCGGCGGCGAGCACGCTCGAAGCGCGAAACGTCTCGGCGACGCGCATGCTGACATAGGGGTTATAGCGGATGCCGTCGCGCACCGCCTTGTAGAGCACGCTCGCCTTCTCCCGCGCGCTCGCATCCGCGCGCACGGCGTTGTTCGCGAATTTCTGCACGGCGGGATGATCGCTGTCGATGTATTCGCCGGGATCGGTGTAGAGGCGGCGGATCGTGTCGGGGAGGATGTCGGTCATATCTAGAGCTTAGCAGGCGATCGCCGCGGAACTCAAATCATGCGATGCGGGTGCGCACCCTCGAATTGCGTCGAGGCGCTGCCGCCAACTCACTGCCGGTTGCGCATCCAGTCGGCGAGCCCCGATATCGCCTTGTCCAGCTCCTGCCGTGCGGCGCTATCTGTGATCGTCTCCTCCATCGCGCCGCGCATGCACAGCATCCACGCGTCGCGCTCGGCATCGCCGATGGCAAAGCCGATATGGCGCTGGCGCAGCCGGGGGTGGCCCTTCTCGGGAGTATAGAGTTTGGGGCCGCCGGTCCATTCGGTGAGATAGCGTTTCAGCACGTCCCTGATCAGTCCGAGGTCGTCGGCATGCATCGCGCGGATCACCTTCGCCTCCGGCAGCGAATCCATGCGGTCGTAGAAGCGGTCGACCAGAAGGTCGATCGTGGCACTGCCGCCGATCCGCTCGAACATGGAGGTGGTGACGTCGGTGGAGGTCATGGGTGGTCCGGATGTGTGTTGCCGGGCTTGCATATAGGATCAGCCGAGCTCGCGCACAAACCTCCGCTGTCGTCCCTGCGCACGCAGGGACCCATAACCACAGGGAGAAGTTTTGCGAAAGCTAGTCGTTCGGGATTGGTCGCGTACATAATCGATGGATCACGCGGTATGGGTCCCTGCGTGCGCAGGGACGACTGCGGGGCGTGAGGTGATAGCGAGGCCCTACAGCGCCACGCTGCGCAGCCCGAAATTGCGGGCTTCGTTCTGCAGCACCGGGCGCACGGCATCGATCAGCCGCGCGGCGGCCGCATCGACCGAAAGGCCTGCCGTATCCACCACCGCCGTCGCGCGCGAATACAGCGGCTCGCGGCTCAGCAGGATGTTGCGCAGCTCGGCCATGGCGGAGCGATCATCCGCCATCGGGCGCAGATCGCCCTGGCGGCGCACGCGCGCCATGTGCTCCTCGGGCTCGGCCTTCAGCCAGATCGTGTAGAACGAGGTCAGGATCTGGTCGAAGGTCAAGGGCTCCGAGACGATGCCGCCGCCGGTCGCGAGCACCATCAGCTCGTTGCGCGCGAGCAGCTGCTGCAGCGCCGCCTGCTCCATGCGGCGAAAACCTTCCTGGCCGTACAGCGCGATGATCTCGGCGACCGAGAGCCCGTTCTGCTGCTCGACCTCCTTGTTGAGCTCGACAAAACTCCAGCCGATTTTTTTCGCCAGCATCCGCCCGAGCGTCGACTTGCCGGCACCGCGCAGGCCAATCAGCGCGATGCCGCAGAACGGGGCGCGCCGCGGCGCATTGGCGCTGCCGCCTGCGAGCAGGTCCTTGGCCTGCGCGATCTGCGCCGGCGTCGCCTTGCGCAGGAGGTCGCGAAACATCTGCCAGTCCGGCGTCGGCTCGGTCGAGGGCAGCAGATCCTCGAGATGCGCGCCCATCGCGTCGGAGACGCGCCGCAGCAGCACGATGGAGACATTGCCCTTGCCGCTTTCGAGCTGCGCGATGTAGCGCTCCGAAATCCCGGAGACCTTGGCGAGCACCTTGCGTGACATGCCGCGCAACGCGCGCATGGTGCGCACGCGTTGGCCGAGCTGTTCGAGGAAGCGGGATTCGGCGTCGGGACTGTCGGTCATGAGCCTTCTTTAAAAGATGTCCTGCGGCGCATTTTAATGAAACATAATGCCTGCTAGCATTGACAGCAAGCCGCCGCAGTGTCTTTCTATGAATTATAATTCTAAATTCGGGGGAGAAGTCCGTGAGCGAGGGATCCTACAACGCGGTGACCTGGCTGCTCGACCGTAACGTCGGGGAGGGCCGGGGCAACAAGCTCGCCTTCGACGACACCGTCTCGCGGCTGACCTATGGCGAACTCCAGCAACAGACCTGCCGCGCCGCCAACATGCTGCGCCGGCTCGGCGTCCGCCGCGAGGAGCGCGTGGCGATGATCATGCTGGATACGATCGACTTCCCGGTCGTGTTCCTGGGCGCGATCCGCGCCGGCATCGTGCCGGTGCCGCTGAACACGCTGCTGACGGCGGATCAATACGCCTACATCCTCGCCGACTGCCGCGCGCGCGTGCTGTTCGTCTCCGAGGCGCTCTATCCCGTCATCAGGGACGTGGTCGGCCGCATGCCGGATCTCGAACACGTCGTGGTCTCCGGGGCCAAGCAGAATGGCCACAAGCAGCTCGGCGAAGAGATCGCCGGCGAGAGCGACCAGTTCACCACCGCCGCGACCCATCCGGACGAGCCGGCGTTCTGGCTGTATTCGTCCGGTTCGACCGGCATGCCCAAGGGCGTGCGCCATATCCATTCGAACTTGCAGGCGACCGCCGACACCTACGCAAAACAGGTGCTCGGCATCCGTGAGAGCGATGTGTGCCTGTCCGCGGCCAAGCTGTTCTTCGCCTATGGGCTCGGCAATGCACTGACCTTCCCGATGTCGGTCGGCGCCAGCGTGATCCTGAACAGCGAACGCCCGACGCCGGCGCGCATGTTCGACCTGATGAACCGCTACAATCCCTCGATCTTCTACGGCGTGCCGACCCTGTTCGCGGCCATGCTCAACGACGAGACCATGAAGAGCGAGCGCGGCGGCAAAGCACTGCGCATCTGCACCTCCGCCGGCGAGGCGCTCCCCGAGTCCGTCGGCAACAGCTGGAAGGCGCGCTTCGGCGTCGACATCCTCGACGGCGTCGGCTCGACCGAGCTGTTGCACATCTTCCTGTCGAACGCGCCCGGCGACATCAAATACGGCTCGTCCGGCAAGCCGGTGCCCGGCTATGCGGTGCGGCTGGTCAACGAGGCCGGCCAGGATGTCGCCGACGGCGAGGTCGGCGAGCTCCTGGTCGATGCACCCTCGGCCGGCGAGGGCTACTGGAATCAGCGTCACAAGAGCCGCCGCACCTTTGAAGGACCGTGGACCCGCACCGGAGACAAATATGTCCGCGACGGCGACGGCCGCTACACCTTCTGCGGCCGCGCCGACGACATGTTCAAGGTCTCAGGCATCTGGGTCTCGCCCTTTGAGGTCGAGAGCGCGCTGATCACCCATCCCGCCGTGCTCGAAGCCGCCGTCGTGCCGGAGGCCGATCCGGAAGGCTTGCTGAAGCCGAAAGCCTTCGTCGTGCTGCGCCCCGGCGCGACCACGACGGAGTTGCAGGAGAGGCTCAAGGAGCACGTCAAGCACAAGATCGGCCCTTGGAAATATCCGCGCTGGATCGACGTGGTGGAGTCCTTGCCGAAGACGGCGACGGGCAAGATCCAGCGGTTCAAGCTGCGGGAAGGGGCGCATTGATTCCTCGTCATTCCGGGGCGATGCGCAGCATCGAACCCGGAATCTCGAGCCGCAAAACAATCTCGAGATTCCGGATCAGCTCGCGCTGCGAGCTGTCCGGAATGACGGAATGAACAGGAACAACCCCATGACCAATCTCACCCCCACCGGCTTCCTCGGCATCGCCGGCGCCAGCCTCGAATACAAATGGCTCGCGCCGCAATCGGCCGATGCGCCCACCATCGTCATGCTGCATGAAGGGCTCGGCTCGGTCGGGCTCTGGGGCGATCTTCCCGAGAAGCTGCAGCAAGCCACCGGCGCCGGCATCTTTGCCTATTCGCGTGCGGGCTACGGCCAATCGAGCCCGGTGAGCTTGCCGCGGCCGCTCGACTACATGCAGCGCGAAGCGCTCGACGTGCTGCCGAAGATCCTCGACGCGATTCCGTTCAAGCGCGGCCTGCTGCTCGGCCATTCCGACGGCGCCTCGATCGCAACCATTTATGCCGGTTCACACCAGGATCACCGTCTGCAGGGCATTGCGCTGATCGCGCCGCATTTCATCGTCGAGGACGTCTCGGTGACATCCATCGCGGAGATCAGGACGGCGTTCGAGACCACCGACCTCAAGGCCAGGCTGGCGCGCTGGCACAAGGACGTCGACAACGCCTTCTACGGCTGGAACGGCGCCTGGCTCGATCCGAAATTCCGCGACTGGGACATCTCCGAATACCTCGCCTATATCCGCGTTCCCGTCCTGATCCTGCAGGGCGAGAATGATCAATATGGGACATTGCGTCAGGTCGAAATTGCCAGGGAAGAGTGCTACTGTCCGGTAGATTTTAAATTCATTTCAGAGGCGGGCCATTCCCCGCATCGTGAAGCGCCGGGGGCGACGCTTGACGCTATCGAGCAATTTGCAAGCGCGGCCCTGCGCGCCGATCAGGGACTCCAGGTGCACGCCGCATGACCATGCGGAGGCACATCCATGAATGTGCCTTCACATCTGACCGGCCCATTGCCGTGGCCGCAATGGGCCTATGTGCCCGGCGAGACCGGCGCGGTGGAAGCCGATTCCGAGACGCTGGACATGGCCAAGGCGCTGGTGCCGTCGGTCTTCCGCGGCCATGTGCCGGCGCGCCATCCGGCGCTGCGCTACGGGCTTGCGCTCAACGACCGCGGCTATTTCTGGGAGTCGCAGGAGGTGCTCGAGGCGGTGTGGGCGGCTGCGCCCCAGGGCGGCCGCGAGCGTGTGCTGCTGCGCGCCTGCATCTACATCGCGAACGCGAATTTGCGGCTGCGCATGCAAAGATCGCATTCGGCCGCGCGCTTGTTCGGCGATGCGCTGACGGAGCTGAGAGCGCTGATCTCGCGCAAGGCGGTGGCGGGCGGCGACGGCTTTGTCGAGAGCTTTCCGGCCCCGGCCCTGGTCGCGCTGCTGCAGGCCAAGCTCGGCCGCCCCGAACTCACCAAGGCCGACTGGATCGCGCTCGGGGCGACCTCACGGTCCTGACGCCTCATGAAACAAAATGCATGTGATGACGGTTAAGGGCTAGACGCGTTCAAAAAGATGCACTATTGTGCATCTAACGCTAAGGCGAAAATGCATAATCAAGCTCAGGGATGACCCATGGCCGGGGAAGATCGGCGCCTCGCAGGCGGCGCGACATTCATCGATTTCCAGACCGAACCGTCCCGCTACAAGCACTGGAAGCTTGCGGTCGACGGCGACGTCGCGACGCTGACCATGGACGTCGACGAGAATGGCGGCCTGTTCGAGGGCTACCTGCTCAAGCTCAACTCCTACGATCTCGGCGTCGACATCGAGCTGGCGGATGCGGTCCAGCGCCTGCGCTTCGAGCATCCCGAGGTCAAGGTCGTGCTGATGCGCTCGGCCAAGAACCGTGTGTTCTGCGCCGGCGCCAACATCCGCATGCTCGCGGGCTCCACCCACGCCCACAAGGTCAATTTCTGCAAGTTCACCAACGAGACCCGCAACGGCATGGAGGACTCCTCGGAGAATTCCGGCCAGCGCTTCATCACCGTGGTGAACGGCTCGGCCGCGGGCGGCGGCTATGAGCTCGCGCTCGCCACCGACCACATCATCCTCGCCGACGACGGATCGTCTGCGGTGGCGCTGCCCGAAGTGCCGCTGCTCGCGGTGCTGCCGGGCACCGGCGGCCTGACCCGCGTCGTCGACAAGCGCAAGGTGCGCCGCGACCATGCCGATTTCTTCTGCACCATCGAGGAGGGCGTGAAGGGCAAGCGCGCCGTGCAGTGGCGCCTCGTCGACGAGATCGCGCCGAACTCCAAGCTCGAGGCCAAGATCGCCGAGCGCGCCAGGGAGTTCGCAGGTCAATCGAAGCGCAAGGGCAGCGGCAAGGGGATCGCGCTGACACCACTGAAGCGCGTGATCGACGAGAACAGCATCCGTTACGGCTTCGTCACCGTCGACATCGACCGCGCCGCCCGCATCGCCACAATCTCGATCAAGGCCCCCGAAGCCGCGCCGCCCGCCGACATCGACGGCATGATGGCGCAGGGCGCCGCGTTCTGGCCGCTGCAGGTCGCGCGCGAGCTCGACGATGCCATCCTGCATCTGCGCATCAACGAGCTCGAGATCGCCATGCTGGTGTTCAAGAGCCATGGCGACCGCGCCCATGTGCTCGCGCATGACGCCTTCCTCGAAGCCAACAAGACGCATTGGCTGGTCAACGAGATCCGCCATTACTGGAAGCGCGTGCTCAAGCGCATCGACGTCACCTCGCGCACGCTGGTGACGCTGGTCGAGCCCGGCTCCTGCTTTGCCGGCACGCTCGCCGAGCTCGTCTTCGCCGCCGACCGCTCCTACATGCTGATCGGCACGCGCCAGGGCGACAACCGCCCGCCGCCCGCGATCGAGCTCTCCGCCATGAACTTCGGCCCGTATCCGATGAGCCATGGCCTGACGCGGCTGCAGTCGCGCTTCCAGGCCGATCCTGCCGATGTGGAGCGCGCCGAAGCCACGCTCGGCACCAGCCTCGACGCCGAGCAGGCCGAGGAGCTCGGCCTCGTCACCTTCGCGCTCGACGACATCGATTGGGACGACGAAGTCCGCGTGTTCCTGGAGGAGCGCGCCAGTTTCTCGCCCGACAGCCTCACCGGCATGGAGGCGAGCCTGCGCTTCGTCGGCCCCGAGACCATGGAATCAAAGATCTTCGCGCGCCTCACGGCCTGGCAGAACTGGATCTTCCAGCGCCCCAACGCCGTCGGCGAGGAAGGCGCGCTGCGCCGCTACGGCAGCGGCCAGAAGCCGAAATTCGATATGACGCGGGTGTAGCTATCGTGTCCCGGGCGCGCTGCGGCACGAAGTGACGCTGCGCAGAACCGGGACCCACAAAGACCGAGCAATGGGTCCCGGCTCTGCAGCGCACCGCTTCGCGGCTCGCGCAGCGTCCGGGACAAGAGACAGACCAAGGAGAGCACGGCCATGAACATGAACATCATGAACGTCGACTACTCGACCAAGATTCCCAACAACGTCAATCTCGCCGAAGACCGCCAGGTGCTCAAGGCGCTGGAAGGCTGGCATCCCGGCTACATGGACTGGTGGAGCGACATGGGGCCGGAAGGCTTCCAGGAATCGCTGGTGTATTTGCGCACCGCTTACTCCGTCGATCCGCGCGGCTGGGCCAAGTTCGACTACGTCCGCATGCCCGAATATCGCTGGGGCATCCTGCTTGCGCCGCAGGAAGAGAACCGCGTCGTTCCGTTCGGCGAGCATTATGGCGAGCCGGCCTGGCAGGAAGTGCCGGGCGAGCATCGTGCCATGCTGCGCCGCCTGATCGTGATCCAGGGCGACACCGAGCCGGCCTCGGTCGAGCAGCAGCGCCATCTCGGCAAGACCGCGCCCTCGCTCTACGACATGCGCAACCTGTTCCAGGTCAATGTCGAGGAAGGCCGCCATCTCTGGGCGATGGTCTACCTGCTGCAGAAATATTTTGGCCGCGACGGCCGCGAGGAAGCCGATGATTTGCTGCGCCGCCGCTCCGGCGATGCCGACGCGCCGCGCATGCTGGGTGCCTTCAACGAGGCGACGCCGGACTGGCTGTCGTTCTTCATGTTCACCTATTTCACCGACCGTGACGGCAAGATGCAGCTGCACTCGCTGGCGCAGTCCGGCTTCGATCCCTTGTCGCGCACCTGCCGCTTCATGCTGACGGAAGAAGCGCACCACATGTTCGTCGGCGAGACCGGCATCACCCGCGTCGTGCAGCGCACCTGCGATGCGATGCGCGAAGCCGGCATCACCGATCCCACCGACATCGCCAAGGTCCGCGCGCTCGGCGTGATCGACCTTCCGACCATCCAGAAGAAGCTGAATCTGCACTACACGCTGTCGCTCGATCTGTTCGGCTCGGAAGTCTCGACCAACGCGGCCAACGCCTTCAACGCCGGCATCAAGGGCCGCTATCACGAGACCCAGATCGAGGACGACCACCAGCTCAAGAACTCCACCTATCCGGTGCTCAAGCTGATCAACGGCGAGATCAAGCTGGTCGACGAGCCGGCGCTGACCGCGCTCAACATGCGCCTGCGCGACGATTACAGCCAGGACTGCGTCAAGGGCATGCTGCGCTGGAACAAGGTGATCACGACCGCGGGCTACGATTTCCAGCTCAAGCTGCCGAACGTCGCCTTCCACCGCCACATCGGCGAGTTCAAGGACGTGCATGCGACGCCCGACGGCATTCTGATCGACAATGCCACCTGGGCCAAGCGCAAGGACGAGTGGCTGCCCTCGACCGCCGACGGCGACTTCATCACCTCGCTGATGCAGCCCGTCACCGAGCAAGGCAAGTTCGCCTCCTGGATCTCGCCGCCGAAGGTCGGCATCGACAACAAGCCCGGCGATTTCGAGTACGTGAAGATCGAGTCGTAGGCTTTGCCAGCGCGGCGCGACGTCCGCGCCATACGAAGACTGTCATCACCCGCGAAAGCGGGTGATCCAGTATTCCAGAGACAGCAGAGATAAATCGAGAAGCCGCGGCGTACTGGATGCCCCGGTCAAGCCGGGGCATGACAGCGGTGTGTGTCGCGAAGGCGGAGCGTAAGCGGTTCGCCTATCCCGCGATCTCCAGCCCGGCATTGGCGTAGACCACACCGCCGTCCACCGCGATGGTGTTGCCGACCACGTAGTCGCCCGCGCGCGAGGCGAGGTAGATCGCAACGCCGGCCATATCCTCGTCGCTTCCGATCCGCCGCGCCGGAATGCGCTTGGCGACCTCGTCCGCGTGGTCCCGCGCGGCGCGGTTCATGTCGGATTTGAACGCGCCCGGTGCGATCGCGGTGACGTTGATGTTGTCCTTGATCAGCTTGGTCGCCATGCGCCGCGTCAGGTGGATCACCGCGGCCTTGCTGGCGGCGTAGGAATAGGTCTCGCTCGGGTTGACGAAGATGCCGTCGACCGAGGCGATGTTGATGACCTTGGCGGGCCGCTCGTGCGAGGCTGCGGCGCGGAGCGGCTTGGCCAGCGCCTTGGTCAGGAAGAACAGCGACTTGACGTTGAGGTCCATCACCTTGTCCCAGCCGCTTTCGGGGAATTCGTCGAACTCCGCGCCCCAGGCCGCGCCCGCGTTGTTGACGAGGATGTCGAGCTTCGGCTCCAGCTTGATGATCTCGGACGCGAGCCGGTCGCAGCCTTCAATGGTGGAGATGTCGATCGGCAGCGCGATGCACTCGCCGCCATACTGCGCGCTGAGCTCCTTGGCCGTGGCCTCGCACGGTCCGGCCTTGCGCGCGGTGATGTAGACCTTCGCGGCGCCGGCGCTGAGAAATCCCGCCGCGATCATCTTGCCGATGCCGCGCGACCCGCCGGTCACCAGCGCGACGCGGCCGTTGAGCGAAAACATATCCTTGAACATGGTGCCTCCCTGGGTTGGCGCTGTTTTGGGCGGGGAGGGCAGGGGAGTCAAGGAAGGGTGGGATCAGATAGGAATGGAGCGCGGCGGCGGCTCCACCAAGCCAGTGTCGTCCCTGCGAACGCAGGGACCCATAACCCCAGGGAGGAGTTTGGCGAAGACTGGTTGTTCGGTACGGCTACTCACATCAATCGATAGATCACGCGGTATGGGTCCCTGCGTTCGCAGGGACGACAGCGGAGATTGGAGTGCCTACGCCGCCGCAATCCGGCGAAAGCCGTTCCACATCGCGGTTGCGGCGCCCGAGGTCAGCACCGGCAGGATACGCGCGTCCTGGTAATTGCCGTTGAGCGAGACGCGCGGCAGCGCCGTCATGTGATCGGCATTCTCGGCGAACAGCATGCCCGGCCGCGTCGTCACCGCGGTCTTGAAGCCGGCCGTCGCGGCCAGGCCGAATTCGCGCGTGGCTGCGGCCTCGCGGTCGCCATAGGGATAGGCGAGATGCAGCACGGGGCGCTCCAGCGCCTGCTCGATCCGTGCCCGGCTCGCGGTCAGCTCCTGCGCGGCGACGTCTTCGGCCAGCTTGGCGAGGTTGCAATGACTGACGCTATGCGCGCCGATCGTCACCAGCGGATCGGCGGCAAAGCTCTTCAGCTCGTCCCAGGACAGGCAGAGGCTGCGGCACAGCGCGGCCATGTCGACGTCATGGGTGGTGCAGAGCGTCTCGATCTCGCGCGCCAGATCGTACTCGCCCGGCAGCGCGCGCAGCCAGTCGTGCAGGCGATCATAGGCGGCCTGTTTGGCCGCAGGCGTCGTCGCATCGAGCCGCAGCGCCGAATGGCCGATCGTGACGTCGATCTGCTCGGCCTTGGCGATCACGGCTTCCAGCGCCGCCCACCATATCCGTCCAGTGCCTTCGGCAAAATCGCTCGCGACATAGACCGTCAGCGGTGCGTCGAATTCGCGCAACACCGGCAGCGCATGGTCCAGATTGTCGCGATAGCCGTCGTCGAAGGTAAAGGCGGCGAAGCGGCGCTCGAACCGGCCCTGCACCAGCCGCTCATGCAGCTCGTCCATGGTGACGATGTCGATGTCGCGCGAGCGCAGATGGCGCAGCGTCTCGCGCAGGAATTCGGGGGTGACTTCGAGGTGCCGGTTCGGCTGGAACGCCGCCTCGCGGGCCGGCCGGACGTGGTGCAGCATGAAAATGGCGCCGACGCCCGACAGAAGCGGGCGCAGCAAATGATGTGCCCCGCTGAAATAGAGTGCTCCCAGCCCGGCGCGGATGACGTTGTTACGTAGTTGTTTCATGACCGGCTGGCGGACTTTGGCATTCCGCCTTCAACTTACGGAAGAACCCTTGAAGAAAAAGTTATTCCGATTGTTCAGCCGGTGCCTTCGGAACGGCGCCATTTCCGGTTTGACAGCCTGCCAAGGGTTTGTTTTGTCTCCGGTTCCAGAGTTCGGGTCGTCGAATGCAAAAGCTTTTCAGGTGGGCCAGCAAATGGTGGCCGGGGTTAATTCCCCTGGCCGTCATGTGGGGATTTGCGGCCTGGAATAATACCTTACCGGTCGAGGCCGACCTGTCGGCCCGCAGCTCGGCCGCGCTGAAGGGGACCGTCCTGGACAAGACCCGGATCGCCGTGGACGGCCGCGACGTCGGTCTGGTGGCCGACGCCTTCTCCGAGGAGGGCCGCCGCGACGCCGTGATGGCGGTCGAGAGCGTCCCGGGCGTGCGCCTGGTCGACGACCGGACCCGCCTTGTTCCCGAGGCCAAACCGTTCGTCTGGAACGCCGAACGCGACGTGGTGCGGGTGACGTTGTCGGGCTCGGCGCCCTTGCCGTCGATCAAGGGCCGGCTGGCCGAGGCGGCCCGCAAGGAGGTCGGCGGCGCCGAGGTGGCCGACCAGATGGGCCTGGCGCGGGGCGCGCCGCCGCGGTTCGAGGCCGCCGCGATGCTGCTGCTGGACCAGATCGGCAAGCTGAAGGACGGCAAGATCACGATATCAGACACCCAGGTCAATCTGTCGGGCATGGCGCGCGATCTCGGCGGTCGCGAGGCGATCGCGGCGGCGCTGAAGAACCTGCCCGAGGGCTTCTCGATCGCCGCCAACGACGTCAAGGCGCCGCCCTACATCTTCCAGGCCTACAAGGATCCGGTCGCCGCGACCGTGACGCTGACCGGCTATGTCCCCGACAATGCCATCCACGCGGCGATCGCCACCAGCGCGTCGCGAAAGTTCTTCACCGAGAAGGTCGTCGACAATCTCAAGGCCAGCATCGGTGCGCCCGGCTCCTTCAACACGGCCGTGATCGCCGCGCTCGGCGCGCTGTCGCGGCTGTCGACCGGCACGCTCGTCGTCTCCGACCGCGAGGTGAAGCTGTCGGGCGATGCGCTCTACGAAGGCGCCGCCAACGACATCCGCGCCGGGCTCGGCAAGGACTTCCCGAAGAACTGGCAATACAAGCCGGAGATCACGGTGAAGCCCGCGGCGGGCCCGGTCGACGGCACCGTGTGCCAGCAATTGTTCACGGACCTGCTGGCCAAGGGCAAGATCCGCTTCGCGGCCAAGCGCGCCGACATCGATCCGGATTCCGCCGCCATTCTCGATCATCTGATCGAGACGGCGCTGCGCTGCCCCAATACCAATGTCGAGGTGGCCGGGCATACCGACGCCGACGGCGAGGGCGGCTTCAACCAGGCGCTCTCGGAGAAGCGCGCACAGGCGGTGATCGACTATCTGGTCAAGGCCGGCCTGCCCGCCAGCCGCTTCACCGCGGTCGGCCATGGCAGCACGCAGCCCATCGCCGGCAACGACACCGACGAAGGCAAGGCGCAAAACCGCCGCATCGAATTTCTGGTGAGGTGACGATGCCCTATCTCCTCTCGTTCCATATGGGCTGGCTGATCGGCTCGGGGCTGCTCGGCTTTTGCATGGGCTGGATCTCGGTGGTCCAGCGCGGCAACGGCACCTCGAAGGTGACCGCGCGCTGGCTCGCCGCGCTTGCCGCCGCCCTGGTCGCGGCCTCGTTCGCCCATGTCGTCCCCGGCCGCTTCGGCTACTGGCTCGATCTCGGCCTCGTCATGTTCGCCTGTTACCTCGTCGGCTGCACCATCGGCGCCTGGCTGCGCGACCGTGTGGTCGCACGCAGCATGCGGGCCGGCTGAGCCGGCGGCTGTCTGCGAGGATCGGACTGCCGCCTGCCGGCCTTGCGATCTGGCCGCGTCCGGCCGGCTTTTGGTGGCCGCGACGTTCCGGCGCAGCGGAGATTCGGTGAACGATGCCCGAAATGCCCCCTCTTTCAACAGGCGGTCGTCGCTCCTAGATTGATTTCGACTTAAGGCGTGACGGAACATTGTGCGGCTGAAATCATCAAAACTTCATGGCGCCTGCGCAGGATCGCCATGGAGATTCGCCCCGAGCCTTGCCGCCGAAGGCGCCAAACCGTGCATCAGGAGCCCATAACCCTGCCTAAAATATTGAAGGCACGTGTTTTTGTTCGAATTGGCGAATTCCACTCCGCCCCAAAACGCGCTAGTGGAGGGGCAGGGGGCATGCGCGATGCCGGAGCCGGCGGCGAGGGGTCGTCGCGGGCCTGCGCGTCGTCCGCCTGTCCGCCGGCCATTCTGGCCGCTGAAGCGTTGTTCGAGGTCTAGATGCTGGAAGCCATACGCAGGGCGACGTCGTTTCTGCGCGAGAAGCAAATCCTGCATAAGCTTGGCGTTGTGATCAGCGTCGCGGTCATCGGCATCGCTTGCTATGTGCTCTACCACATGCTGCGAGGCATCGATTTCAACGAGGTCCTCGAAGCGATCAAGAGCACCGAGCCGAGCCAGATCGCGATGGCCGCGCTGTTCGTCGCCGCGGGCTATTTCACGCTGACCTTCTACGACCTGTTCGCGGTGCGAGCGATCGGCCATGCCCATGTGCCCTATCGCATCAACGCGCTCGCGGCCTTCACCTCCTATTCGATCGGCCACAATGTCGGCGCGTCCGTCTTCACCGGCGGCGCGGTGCGCTATCGCATTTATTCGGCCTATGGGCTGAACGCGATCGACGTCGCGAAGATCTGCTTTCTCGCCGGCCTGACCTTCTGGCTCGGCAATGCCGCCGTGCTCGGCCTCGGCATCTCCTATCACCCCGAGGCCGCCGCCTCGATCGACCAGCTTCCGCCGTGGCTGAACCGGACGCTGGCGCTGATGATCATCGTCTGCCTCGTCGGTTACGTGGTCTGGGTCTGGACCCAGCCGCGCGTCGTCGGCCGCGGGCCCTGGACCGTGGTGCTGCCGGGCGGCCCGCTGACGCTGCTCCAGATCGCGATCGGCATCATCGATCTCGGTTTCTGTGCGCTGGCGATGTACGTGCTGGTCCCGGACGAGCCCAATCTCGGTTTCGTGGTGGTCGCGGTGATCTTCGTCTCGGCGACGCTGCTCGGCTTCGCCAGCCATTCGCCGGGCGGGCTCGGGGTGTTCGACGCCGCCATGCTGGTCGGCCTTTGGCAGATGGACCGCGAGGAGCTGCTCGGCGGCATGCTGCTGTTCCGCGTCCTCTATTATTTGTCCCCTTTCGTCATCTCTGTAATCTTGCTGACGTTTCGCGAAGTTATCATCGGCGCACGATCGAAGCGGCTGCAGCAGGCGGCGCTCAAGCTCGACCCCGGTCCGGCGCCTGAAGCCGTCTACGTGAGAGAGCGCAGCGACGGCGCCAAATCCTAGGACGAGTGTCTTAGGACAAGCCCCCCAGGAGAAGTCCGCCCGATGGCGATCGACGCCCCTTCTTCTCCCGCCGCCCAGCCCTGGTCCGACCGGCTGCGGCACTCGACCGTCATCCTGATCGCCGCAGCGCTGGCGCTGTCCGTCGTGGTCTCGCTCGGCGAATTGGCGGCGCTGCATGCCGCGATCGTGTTCCTCTGCATCGCGGCGGCGGCACTGATCCCGTGGCGCCTGCACGATGCCGCGGCCTCGCGCGAGGACACCCGCCGCATCAACCCGGTCGAGAGCGCCGCGGTGGCCGCCGTCGTCGCCGGCATGCCCGATCCGGCGGTGCTGCTCGACCGCGCCGGCCGCGTCATCCACCTCAATGCCGCCGCGGCCCAGCTCGCGCCGGCGTTGCGCCGGAACGAGCTTGCCCAGTTCGCGCTGCGCTCGCCGGAGATCATCACGGCGCTGCGCGAGGCCATCGCCACCACCGAGCCGCGGCGCGCGACCTACCTCGATCACGTCCCGGTCGATCGCTGGATGGAGCTCATGATCACGCCGGTGCCGGTGCCGACCAGTTTCGGCGGCGCCGACAAATGCATGCTGATGACCTTCCACGACCAGACGCCGCTGCGCCGGGTCGAGGAGATGCGTGCCGACTTCGTCGCCAATGCCAGCCACGAGCTGCGCACGCCGCTGGCCGCGCTGTCGGGCTTCATCGACACGCTGCAGGGCCAGGCCAAGGACGATCCCAAGGCGCGCGAGCGCTTCCTCGGCATCATGCACAACCAGGCCACCCGCATGGCGCGCCTGATCGACGATCTGCTGTCGCTGTCGCGGGTCGAGTTGTCGGCCCATGTCCGGCCCGACACCCTGGTCGACCTGCTGCCGATCATCCGCCAGGTCGCCGACGGGCTGGAGCCGCTGGCACGCGAGCGGCAGGTCGAGGTCGAGATCCATCTGCCCGAGGGGCCGGTGATGATCGCCGGCGACCGCGAGGAGCTGCTCCGCCTGTTCGAGAATTTGATCGAGAACGCGCTCAAATACGGCGCCTCGGGCGGACGCGTCATCGTGTCGCTGACCTCAGCCGCAGCCACTGACGGAACTCAGGAAATCCGGATCACGGTGCGCGATTTCGGCCCCGGCATCGCGCCCGAGCACCTGCCGCGGCTGACCGAGCGGTTCTACCGGGTGGACGTCGGCGACAGCCGCTCCCAGGGCGGAACCGGGCTCGGATTATCGCTGGTGAAACATATTCTTAACCGCCATCGCGGCCGGCTCTTGATCGAGAGCGTGCCCAAGCAGGGCGCCACTTTCACCGCCTGTTTCCCCCAGGCGAGAGGACCGGTGACGACCTGAAAAATAAGCGATTACAATCGCTTAGGTGTGTCATCCAACTGTCACCAAACCTTCGTAAAAGCACAGCCGACCGCTCCTAAAGGGGCGGCGTGGGGAGCGCGATCGGGCGCTGATGGCGCTTCGCTCCCCTGTATGGAGACCAGCATGAATTTCCTCAAAACGATCGTCGCTGCAGGCCTGGTTGCCGCAACGACGACGGCGGCCTTTGCTGCCGACATCACCGGCGCCGGTGCGACCTTCCCGTTCCCGATCTATTCGAAGTGGGCTGACGCCTACAAGAAGGAGACCGGCAACGGTCTGAACTACCAGTCGATCGGTTCCGGCGGCGGCATCAAGCAGATCCAGGCCAAGACCGTGACCTTCGGTGCGACCGATGCTCCGCTCAAGGCCGAGCAGCTCGAGAAGGACGGCCTCGTCCAGTGGCCGATGGTGATGGGTGCCATCGTTCCCGTCGTCAATCTCGAGGGTGTGAAGCCGGGCGAGCTGGTGTTCGACGGCGAGACGCTTGCCAACATCTATCTCGGCAAGATCACGAAGTGGGACGATGCTGCCATCAAGAAGCTCAATCCGAACGTGAAGCTGCCGTCGGATGCGATCACGGTCGTTCGCCGTTCGGACGGCTCGGGCACCACCTTCAACTTCACCAACTACCTCTCCAAGGCCAGCGCGGACTGGAAGAGCAAGGTCGGTGAGGGCACCGCGGTCGAGTGGCCGGTCGGCGTCGGCGCCAAGGGCAACGAAGGCGTGTCGGGCAACATCGGCCAGACCAAGAACTCGATCGGCTATGTCGAGTACGCCTACGCCAAGCAGAACAAGCTGACCTATACCGGCCTCGTCAACAAGGCTGGCAAGACGGTGCAGCCGACGGTCGAAGCCTTCCAGGCGGCCGCGTCCAACGCCGACTGGGCCAAGGCTCCCGGCTACTATGTCATCCTGACCGACCAGCCCGGCGAGAAGTCCTGGCCGATCACGGCGGCGACCTTCATCCTCATGCACAAGGACGCCACCGACAAGGCGGCCTCCAAGGAAGCCATCAAGTTCTTCACCTGGGCGTTCAAGAGCGGCGACAAGATGGCCGAGGAACTCGACTACATCCCGATGCCCGACAGCGTCGTGAAGCTGATTGAGAAGACCTGGTCCGCCGACATCAAGAGCTAAGCGCTCCTGTCCCGGACATCGCTCCGGGAGGTCGAAAAAACTCCGCTCCGGATCGGCCTTGCGCCGCGTCCGGAGCGCAAGACCACAACAACCGGCAACAAGCGTATATAACGGGTACAGGGGATCGGCGTGGCAGAGATGGCCGTTCAGAGCGACGTAATCGACGATGCCGGACCGTATGACCGCGCAAAGGCCTTGGGCGCGTTCAAGCTCGGTGACGTCACCTTCTACTGGATCACGCGGTTGTCCGCGATCTCGGTGCTCCTCATTCTCGGCGGCATCATCGTCTCGCTGATCGTCGGCGCGTTCCCGGCGATGAAGGAATACGGCTTCTCCTTCCTGTGGACGCAGCGCTGGGCGCCGTCGGCCGATCCGCCCGTGCTGGGCGCACTCGGGCCGATGTACGGCACGCTCGTCACCTCCTTCATTGCGATGCTGATCGCCATTCCGGTCGGTCTGGGCATTGCGATCTTCCTCACCGAGCTCTGTCCGCAATGGCTGCGCCGCCCGATCGGCATGGCGATCGAGCTGCTCGCCGGCATTCCCTCGATCATCTACGGCATGTGGGGCTTCTTCGTGCTGGGCCCGTTCCTGGCCAACACCTTCCAGCCCCTCATGATCAGGATCTTCGACGGGGTCCCGGTGCTGGGCGCGATCTTCGCGGGTCCGCCGTCCTATCTCAGCACGTTCAACGCCGCGCTGATCCTCGCCATCATGGTGCTGCCCTTCATCACCTCGATCTCGGTCGACGTGTTCAAGACGGTGCCGCCGGTGTTGAAGGAGGCCGCCTACGGCGTCGGCTGCACCACCTGGGAAGTCGTCCGCAGCGTGGTGATCCCCTACACCCGCGTCGGCATCATCGGCGGCGTCATGCTGGCGCTCGGCCGCGCGCTCGGCGAGACCATGGCGGTGACCTTCATCATCGGCAACTCGTTCCGCATCTCCTCGTCGATCTTCGCGCCGGGCACCACGATCTCGGCGGCGATCGCATCCGAGTTCGCCGAGAGCGACGGCCTGCACCAGTCCGGCCTGATCCTGCTCGGCCTCCTGCTGTTCGTGCTGACGTTCTTCGTGCTGGCCGCCGCGCGGCTGATGCTGATGCGGCTGGACCAGAAGGCGGGGAAATAACGTCATGGCGCTCAATCCGATCTATTCGCGTCGTCGGCGCAAGGACATCGTCATCCGCGGGCTCTGCTTCGCCGCGGCCGCCTTCGGCGTCACCTGGCTCGCGCTGATCCTGATCACGCTGCTCTTCAACGGCCTGGCCGGCCTCAACTTCCAGATCTTCGCCGCGGATACGCCGCCTCCGGGCTCGACCGAAGGCGGCCTGCGCAACGCCATCGTCGGTTCGATCATCATGACGGTGATCGGCGTCGGCATCGGCGCGCCGCTCGGCCTGTTCGCCGGCACCTATCTTGCCGAATACGGCCGCAACGACCGCCTGACCTCGGTGATCCGCTTCATCAACGACATCCTGCTCTCGGCGCCCTCGATCATCATCGGCCTGTTCATCTATGGCGCGGTGGTGGTGCCGATGCGCGGCTTCTCGGCGATCGCAGGCGCGCTCGCGCTCGCCGTCATCGTGATCCCGGTCGTGCTGCGCACGACCGAGGACATGCTGCTGCTGGTGCCGAATCCCTTGCGCGAGGCGGCCTCGGCGCTCGGCCTGCCGCGCTCGCTGGTGATCAAGCGGATCGCCTATCGCGCCGCGCGCTCGGGCCTCATCACCGGCGTGCTGCTCGCCACCGCCCGCGTCGCGGGCGAGACCGCGCCGCTGCTCTTCACCGCGCTGTCGAACCAGTTCTTCAGCCTCGGCCTGGACAAGACGATGGCCAACCTGCCGGTCACCATCAACAACTTCGTCCAGAGCCCCTACGCCTATTGGAAGCAGCTCGCCTGGAGCGGCGCGCTGCTCATCACCCTGACCGTTCTTGCCCTGAATATTGGCGCGCGCATCCTTGGCGCCGAGAGGACCGCAAAATGAGTGATCTTTCCGTATCGATGAGCGCGGCCGGCGGACTGCCCCAGGCGCCGGTGCTGCCCGAGGCGCCCGCCAAGGTGACGGTGCGCAACCTCAACTTCTATTACGGCGAGCACCACGCGCTGAAGAACATCAACCTGACGCTCGGCGCCAACCGCGTCACGGCGTTCATCGGCCCGTCGGGTTGCGGCAAGTCCACCCTGCTGCGCATCTTCAACCGGATGTACGACCTCTATCCGGGCCAGCGCGCCACCGGCCAGCTCATGCTGGACCAGACCAACATCCTCGACCCCAAGCTCGACCTCAACCTGCTGCGCGCCCGCGTCGGCATGGTGTTCCAGAAGCCGACCCCGTTTCCGATGACGATCTACGAGAACATCGCCTTCGGCATCCGTCTCTACGAGAAGATCTCGAAATCCGAGATGGACGACCGCGTCGAGAAGGCGCTGCGCGGCGGCGCGCTGTGGAACGAGGTCAAGGACAAGCTCAACGCCTCCGGCCTGTCGCTCTCCGGCGGCCAGCAGCAGCGCCTGTGCATCGCCCGCACCGTGGCGGTGCGGCCCGAGGTGATCCTGTTCGACGAGCCCTGCTCGGCGCTCGATCCGATCTCGACCGCCAAGGTCGAGGAGCTGATCCAGGAACTGTCGGAGAACTACACGATCGCGATCGTCACCCACAACATGCAGCAGGCGGCGCGCGTCTCCGACAAGACCGCCTTCATGTATCTCGGTGAGCTGATCGAGTTCGACGACACCAGCAGGATCTTCACGTCGCCGACCGACCGGCGCACGCAGGATTACATCACCGGCCGGTTCGGCTGAGGAGACGCAATATGGGTTCTGAACATACCGCAAAGGCCTTCGACACCGACCTCCAGGAGCTCACCCGACTGGTCGCCGAGATGGGCGGCATCGCCGAGCGCATGATCGTCGATTCCGTCGACGCGCTGATCCGCCGCGACGTCGCGCTCGGCCAGCGCGTCGTCACCATCGATGCCGATCTCGACGCGTTGCAGAAGAAGATCGAGGAACGCGCCGTGCTCACCATCGCCCGCCGCCAGCCGATGGCGGTGGATCTGCGCGAGATCGTCGGCGCCATGCGCGTCGCCACCGATCTCGAGCGCATCGGCGACCTCGCCAAGAACATGGGCAAGCGCGTCGCGGCGCTGGAAACCGATTTCCATCCGCTCAAGCTGTTCCGCGGCCTCGAGCACATGACCGACCTCGTGCAGCAGCAGGTCAAGAGCGTGCTCGACGCCTACGCCGCGCACGATCTGCCGGCGGCGATGGCGGTGTGGAAGGGCGACGAGGAGGTCGACGCGATCTGCACCTCGCTGTTCCGCGAGCTCCTCACCTACATGATGGAGGATCCGCGCAACATCTCGTTCTGCATCCATCTGATGTTCTGCGCCAAGAACATCGAGCGGATCGGCGACCACGCCACCAACATCGCCGAGACCGTGTTCTACATGATCGAGGGCCAGGCGATCACCGACAAGCGGCCGAAGGGCGACATGACGACCTTCGCCACGACGGTCCCGAACACCTGAAGACTTAAGGAGCGACGACACCATGGGCGCACGCATTATGGTGGTTGAGGACGAGGAAGCTCTCACCGAGCTTCTCCGCTACAACCTCGAAGGCGACGGCTATGACGTCGAGACGGTGATGCGCGGCGACGACGCCGACACCCGCCTCAAGGAACACATCCCCGACCTGATCGTGCTCGACTGGATGCTGCCGGGCCTGTCCGGCATCGAGCTGTGCCGGCGCCTGCGTACCCGGCCCGAGACCAAGCAGCTGCCCATCATCATGCTCACCGCGCGCGGCGAGGAGAGCGAGCGGGTGCGCGGCCTTGCGACCGGCGCCGACGACTACATCGTCAAGCCGTTTTCGGTGCCGGAGCTTTTGGCGCGCGTGAAGGGTCTGCTCAGGCGCGCCAGCCCCGAGCGGCTCGCCACCGTGCTCGCCTTTGGCGACATCGAGCTCGACCGCGACAAGCGCCGCGTGGCGCGCTCGGGCCGGCCGATCGACCTCGGCCCGACCGAATATCGCCTGCTGGAGTTCTTCCTGGAGCATCCCGGCCGCGTGTTCTCGCGCGAGCAGCTGCTCGACAGCGTCTGGGGCCGCGACATCTACATCGACGAGCGCACCGTCGACGTCCATATCGGCCGCCTGCGCAAGCTGCTCAATCTCGGCCGCGAGCAGGACCCGATCCGCACCGTCCGCGGCGCCGGCTATGCGCTGGATGATCGCTTCGCGAAGGCCGAGCAGGCCTGAGTTTTTGGATCTCGGATTAGCGAACCGCGGCAACAATCTCAGTCGTCATCCCGGGGCGCGCGCAGCGCGAGCCCGGGATCCATAACCATAGGACGTTGTTTGGCGGGGACTCGCAGTAACCATCTCGCGCAATCATCGCGCCCTGTGGTTATGGATCCCCGCCTTCGCGGGGATGACACCGAACAATTGGAGCCGCCATCGTTTGACGGCCGCAGTCCTGGCAATCAATGAAATCGCAAACTTACCGCGGGCCCGGCTTGGCCGGTGCACGCCGGCGATCCGCCGCCGGCTGATACGCCACGCGCGAGTGCTGGGCGCAGTAGGGCAGGCCGGACAGCGCCTTGCCGCCGCAGAAGAAGAAATCCGGGCTCGAAGGATCGCCGACCGGCCAGTGGCAGGTCGCCTCGTTCAATTCCAGCAGCGACAGCCGCTGGCTCATCGGCACCACGTTGTCGTAGGTAACGGGTTCGGCCTCGACTTCGACCTCGAAGGCCTGCGCCAGTGCGGTGTTGCCGCGCGCAATGGGGCGGGTCACCCGCATCATGTGCTGCGCGGGACGCGCCTTGCGCGGCCGCGGCGCTGCCGATGAAGGGCTCTTGGCGCGGCCGGACAAACCGAGCCTGTGCACTTTGCCGATCACGGCATTGCGGGTCACATTGCCGAGCTCAGCTGCGATCTGGCTGGCCGACAAACCGGCCTCCCAGAGCTTTTTCAGCTGCTCGACGCGATCATCGGACCAGGTCAAAACCGTCATTGCACCCTTTCCCTCGCCGCGCGGCTGCCGTCCTGGCGCCTATGCGGCGAATGCCTAAGCCTCGAAAAACCCGTGCCGCCGGAATCCCTTAAGGCTCGCCGGGCGCTCAACTGACGCCCGAACGTTTACGCCGGTACATGAGGACTCTTGGGATCAGAACCGCTGCACGAGATGTCGTATCTGACAGTCCAAACGCTACAATATGGCGTGACTCACGCGCAAGAGTCCGCCGACTCGCTTCCACATGTTCCGTGGTGAAAAACCCGCAAAATCGCCACCGCAAGACTACGGAATCAGCGTTTCCCGAGGCTTTCCGGGTGGCATTGACACCCGTTTCACGGGGCATAAGATAGTGTCACGTGCCGCCCTTAAAAGGCGGCACGTTTCGTTTTCCGGGCCGGTCAATGGTGCGTTGCGCAATGCACGCCTCACACCGTCCGCAACATTCAAGTGACCGTCATGACTAACAGCGCAGCCCCGCATTTGCTCCCCGTTTTTGCCAGGGCCGACCTCGGTTTCGAGCGCGGCGAAGGCTGCTGGCTGATCGCGACCAATGGCGATCGCTATCTCGATTTCACCTCGGGCGTCGCGGTGAACGCGCTCGGCCATTGCCATCCGCATCTGATCCAGGCGTTGCAGGAGCAGGCGACGAAGCTCTGGCACATGTCGAACCTGTTCCAGAGCCCGGACGGCGAGAAGCTCGCGAGCCGCCTGTGCAACGAGAGCTTTGCGGACTTCGTGTTCTTCTGCAATTCCGGCGCCGAGGCGCTGGAGGGCGTGATCAAGCTGGTCCGCCATCATCACTTCTCCAAGGGCCATCCGGAGCGTTATCGCCTCATCACTTTCGAAGGCGCTTTCCACGGCCGCACGCTGGCGACGCTCGCCGCGACCGGCTCTGCAAAATATCTCGAAGGGTTCGGCCCGCCGATGGACGGCTTCGACCAGGTGCCGCATGGCGACATCGAGGCCGTGAAGAAGGCGATCGGTCCGAACACCGCCGGCATCCTGATCGAGCCGATCCAGGGCGAGGGCGGTGTGCGTTCGGCGCCGCCGACCTTCCTCAAGGCGCTGCGCCAGCTCTGCGACGACAAGGGCCTGCTGCTCGCCTTCGACGAGGTGCAGACCGGCATGGGCCGCAGCGGCGACCTGTTCGCGTATCGTCGCACCGGCGTCACGCCCGACGTGATGTCGCTGGCGAAGGCCCTTGGCGGCGGCTTTCCGATCGGTGCTGTGCTGGCGACCGCCGATGCGGCGGCCGGCATGGGCCCCGGCTCGCACGGCTCCACCTTCGGCGGCAATCCGCTGGCGATCTCGGCGGCCAATGCGGTGCTCGACGTCATGCTCAAGCCCGGCTTCTTCGACCACGTGCAGAAGATGTCGCTGCTGCTGAAGCAGAAGCTCGCCTCCGTGATCGACCGTCACCCCGATGTCGTCAGCGAGGTGCGCGGCGAGGGCCTTCTGATCGGCATCAAGGCCGTGGTGCCCTCCGGCGATCTCGTCGCCGCCTTGCGCAGCGAAAAGCTGCTCACGGTCGGCGCCGGCGACAATGTCGTGCGTTTCCTGCCGCCTTTGATCGTCACCGAGGCCGAGATCGAGGACAGCGTCACCAGGCTCGAACGTGCCTGCGCTGCGATCTCCTCCAGTCAGACCAAGCGGGCGGCAAGCTGATGAGCAAGTCACCCACCAAGACGCCGAAGCACTTCCTCGACATCAACGAGCTGCCGCTGTCGGAGCTCAAGCGCATGCTCGCCGCGTCCTCCGCCATGAAGGCGAAGCAGAAGGCGCATCAGCCGGTGCGGCCGCTCGAAGGCAAGACGCTGGCGATGATCTTCGAGCGTCCCTCGACCCGCACCCGCGTCTCGTTCGACGTCGCCATGCGGCAGCTCGGCGGCGAGCCCATCATGCTCACCGGCGCCGAGATGCAGCTCGGCCGCGGCGAGACCATCGCCGACACTGCGCGCGTTCTGTCGCGCTATGTCGACGCCATCATGATCCGCATCCTCAATCACGACGCGCTGCTCGAGCTTGCGGAATATGCGACGGTGCCCGTCATCAACGGCCTGACGCGGCGCTCGCATCCGTGCCAGGTGATGGCCGACCTCATGACCTATGAGGAGCATCGCGGCTCGATCGAGGGCAAGACGGTGGCCTGGACCGGCGACGACAACAACGTCCTGGCGTCCTGGGCGCATGCCGCCGAGCGCTTCAAATTCCAGCTCAACGTCGCCACCCCTCCGGAGCTCGCGCCGAAAAAGGCGATGCGCGACTGGGTCAAGGCCACGGGCGCGCCGATCATGCTCGGCACCGATCCGGAAGCCGCCGTGCGCGGCGCCGATTGCGTCGTCACCGACACCTGGGTGTCGATGGGCGACAAGGAGGGCGAGCATCGCCACAACGTGCTCAAGCCCTATCAGGTCAACAGCAAGCTGATGTCGCTCGCCAAGCCCGATGCGCTGTTCATGCACTGCCTGCCCGCCCATCGCGGCGAGGAGGTCACCGACGAGGTGATCGACGGCCCGCAATCGGTCGTGTTCGACGAGGCCGAAAACCGCCTGCACGCGCAGAAGGGCATTTTGGCCTGGTGCTTTGACGCGGTGAAGTAGCCTTTGACTTGTAGCCCGGATGGAGCGCAGCGAAATCCGGGGGGCTCGACGCGTGGAAAGACTCCCGGATTGCGCTGCGCTCCATCCCGCCTACGCAGTCCGACGTCGTTCCGAGGGCGGCGGAACGTGGGCGCGCCCCTTCCATTTCCGCCCTCCGACCCCAGATAACGCCCCATGGTTTCCCAATCCCCTGACATGAAAACCGGGTCCGAAGGCCCGGTTCGCGCGCCATCCGCGGTTCCGATCGACGATGCCGTGCTGCCCTACGAGGTCGACGCGCTCGACGTGCGCGGGCGCCTGGTGCGCCTTGGCCCTGCGCTCGACGACATCCTGACCAAGCACGATTACCCGGCGCCGGTCGGCAAGCTGCTCGGCGAGGCCATCGTGCTGACGACGCTGCTCGGCTCGGCGCTGAAATTCGAGGGCCGCTTCATCCTGCAGGCCCAGACCGATGGTCCGGTGTCGTTCCTGGTGGTGGACTACCAGGCGCCGGATCGCCTGCGCGCCTATGCGCGCTTCGATGCCGCACGCCTCGGCGATACCAAGGATTCCGGCACGCTGCTCGGCCGCGGCCATCTCGCCATGACCATCGACCAGGGCCCCGACATGAGCCGCTACCAGGGCCTGGTCGCGCTCGACGGCGGCAGCCTGGAAGACGCCGCCCACGAATATTTCCTGCGCTCCGAGCAGATCCCGACCAAGGTGCGTCTGGCGGTCGGCGAGGAGTGGCGCAGTCACGACGGCGGCAAGCACCGCTGGCGCGCCGGCGGCATGCTGATGCAGTTTCTGCCCAAGGCGCCGGAGCGCGCGCGGCAGGCGGACCTGCATCCCGGCGATGCGCCCGAAGGTGCCGAGGTGCACGCTGTTGCCGAGGACGATGCCTGGGTCGAGGCGCGCTCGCTGATCGAGACCGTCGAGGACGTCGAGCTGATCGATCCCGAGCTCTCCGGCGAGCGGCTGCTGTTCCGCCTGTTCCACGAGCGCGGCGTGCGCGTGTTCAATCCGCTGTCCTTGAAGGCGCAATGCTCCTGCTCGCGCGATGCGGTCGCCTCGATGCTCAAGAGCTTCTCGCCCGACGATCGCGCCGCCATGGTCAAGGACGACAAGGTGGTGGTGACCTGCGAGTTCTGCTCGTCGGTCTACCAGTTCACCCCGCACGAGGCGGGCGTGGAAGACGCGTAAGTCTGTTTGTCATCATCCTCCGCTCTCGTGCCCCGGACGCAGCTCTCGTAGGGTGGGCAAAGGCGCAAAGCGCCTTGCCCACGTTCTGGCTGTGAACCGAGAGAGATCGTGGGCACGTCGCGCAAGCGCGCGCCTTTGCCCACCCTACGGCACCGGCCCTGTGGTCGGCCCCGTGTCAATCCATCCGCTCAAAAATATTCCACTTTACCGAAATTCGGTTTTGACGTATGTGTCGCCCATCCCGGCTCACTCAAGAGGGGCGATCATGGTGTCGTCATTTTCGCGAGCCGGGCTTGCGGTGGACGCGGCAGCGTCGGCACGAGATGGGGCGGGCAGGGCGGGTAGTCCCTGTGAGCCCGATCCCCGCGTGCGGACGAACGGCGCTGTCAGGCTTCGTCTCGCTCGTAAGTTTCCGGCTTCGTCGACGGAGCCGGAAAAACTGCGGCGATAGGGGGGCCGCGCGTACGGCAAAACCGTGTGGTCCTGGCCGTCGTTGCCACGGTCAAGCCTGTCGCGAAGATGTGCGCGAGCCCAATCGGGCAGACGGCATCGTCAATTCGCGGGGCGAGGGAGGCCAGAGGAAAGTTCGGCTCCCGGGAGATCACGGCATAAGCCGTCCGACCACCGCGCAGGGAAGGCCGCGTGATCGGCACCACCTGTATGCTGCTGCGCGGGTCCTTCTGCGTGCGCATTTCGCGCAGCGGACCGCGGGTGCGAGCCGGCACCCGGCCTTCCCTGTGCCCTCTTGGCTAAGAGGGCGATCAGATCAAGCAAAGCTCGGGCGAAACAAGCCGCGAGGCCGCGAAGCCATGCCCTCAGCCCTACACTCGGTGTCGTCGCCCGCGAAGGCGGGCGATCCAGTATTCCAGAGGCCGCAGTGATTGAGCCGATAAGCCGCGGCAAACTGGATTCCCCGCCTTCGCGGGGAATGACAGTGTCAGGTGGAGGAGCAGATCGCCGCCCCATGCTCCGTCATTGCGAGGAGCGCTTGCGACGAAGTCTGTAAGCCGAGCTGCGTGCCACAAGCTCGATGTCGTAGGGTGGGCAAAGCGCAAGCGTGCCCACGCCTCTGTTGTTATCGATGGAGATCGTGGGCACGGCGCTTTGCGCCTTTGCCCACCCTACGGCGCTGCGGCCCCATGCTCCGTCATTGCGAGGAGCCTGCGACAATATTGCGAAGCAATTTTGCCCTTGCGACGAAGCAATCCAGAAACCCGCAGCGGAAAGACTCTGAATTGCTTCCGCCTTCGCCAAGGCTTCGGCGGACAAGTCGCTCCGCTCGCAATGACGAGGAGGAACGAGACCCTAATTCAACACCCGCTTGTTGTCGGGGCTATCGAGCGAGAACGTCGGCACGTCGATCTCGAAACGCTCGCCGCTTTCGGTGACCATCTGGTAGCGGCCGGTCATGAAGCCGGAGGCGGTGGAGAGCGGCACGCCCGAGGTGTATTCGAAGCGTTCGCCGGGGGCCAGGATCGGCTGCTCGCCGACCACGCCCTCGCCCTTCACCTCCTGCTGGCGGCCGGAGGCGTCGGTGATGATCCAGTGCCGCGTCTTGAGCTGCACGGTCTCCTCGCCGGAGTTGGTGATGACGATGGTGTAGGACCAGAAATAGCGGGAACGGTCGGGCGACGACTGCTCCGGAACAAAGTTCGGCTCGACGGTCACTTCGATGTGGCGGGTCACGGCGCGGTACATGGCTGCTACCATACCGAAATCCGGCGCCGGAACCAAACGCCGCGGCCGGCTTTGGCGACATCGTCCCGCCAGATTTCAAAGAGAAGGACACCCCGGAGGGAAACACCCGCAAAGGGATATCCCATCTGGTCCGGCCGCTTTGCGAGTTCGGAAGCGGACCGGTACACTCCTCGAGACGTCGCGATTTGCGGAAGGGTTTTTGGCCCCCGATGACCATTGCCGACCAAGTGACGGGAACGACGATCGCGGGAACCGCCAAGCCCGCCGACAGCAAGCCGGCGGGGGCGAAGCCGCGTGCGCGGGCGCCGGCCATCACGCTGCCTGCGATCGGCGAGCGCGAGCTCCGGCTCGACTTGTTCCGCGGGCTCGCGCTGTGGCTGATCTTCATCGACCACCTGCCGCCGAGCCTGCTCACCTGGTTCACGATCCGCAATTACGGCTTCAGTGACGCCACCGAGATTTTCATCTTCATCTCCGGCTACACCGCCGCCTTCGTCTACGGAAGGGCGATGCTGGAGAGCGGCGTCGTCATCGCCACCGCGCGCATCCTGCGCCGGGTCTGGCAGATCTACGTCGCCCATGTCTTCCTGTTCACGATCTTCCTCGCCGAAATCTCCTACGTGGCGACCCGCTTCGAGAACCCGCTCTACACCGAAGAGATGGGCATCATGGATTTTCTCAAGCAGCCCGACGTCACCATCGTGCAGGCGCTGCTGCTGCGTTTCCGGCCCGTCAACATGGACGTGCTGCCGCTCTACATCGTACTGATGCTCGCGCTGCCCTTGATCCTGTGGTCGATGAAGTGGCGACCCGACGTCACGCTCGGGCTCTCGGTCCTGCTCTACGCGGTCACCTGGGAATACGACCTTTACCTCTCGGCCTATCCGAACGGCTTCTGGGCCTTCAATCCCTTCGCCTGGCAATTGCTGTTCGTGTTCGGTGCGTGGTGCGCGCTGGGAGGTGCGCGACGCATGTCGCGCATCCTGGCCTCGCCCGTGACGATGTGGATCTCGATCGCCTATCTGGTCGCGGCGTTCTACGTGACGCTGACCTGGTACGTGCCGCAGCTCTCCCAGTTCATGCCGAAGCGGGTCGAGCAGTGGATGTATCCGATCGACAAGACCGATCTCGACGTGCTGCGCTTCACGCATTTCCTGGCGCTGGCCGCGCTCACCGTGCGCTTCCTGCCCCGGGATTGGCCGGGGTTGAAATCGCGCTGGCTGCGCCCATTGATTCTATGTGGCCAGCATTCCCTCGAGATCTTCTGTCTCGGCGTCTTCCTGGCCTTCGCCGGGCATTTCATTCTCGCCGAAGTCTCCGGCGGCGCAGCCATGCATGCGCTGATTAGTCTCTCCGGGGTCCTGATCATGTGGGGCGTGGCCTGGGTGATTTCGTGGTACAAGCGCGTGGCTGACAAGAGCGGTGCGAAAACCAAAAACGCCGTCGGCAACGCCGATCTGGCGGGAGGGGGCTGATGAAGGCGAAGGTTCTCCTGAGCCTGATCCTGCTATGCGGTAGCCTCGCCGCGCCTGTGGCGCGCGCGGGCGATGCTGCGCCTGCCGTGCCCGCGGCGTGCGAATTGCCGCCCTATCTGCTTACCAGCGAAAGCCAGCTTCCCAAGGTCGCCGATGCCATCAAGGCCGGCAAGCCGCTCGAAATCCTGGTCATCGGCAGCCGCTCGACCACGATTCCGTCCGCCGAGGACGCCTCCTATCCGGCGCGTATGCAGGCCATCCTGAAGGACAAGCTGCCCCCCTCGGAGGCCGTGCACGTCTCCGTAGAAATACAGAGCAAGAAGACCGCCGAGGAGGCGGCGAGCAGCTTCGTTAAGCTGATGGAAGCAAAAAAGCCTACTTTGGTGATCTGGCAGACCGGGACCGTGGACGCTATCCGAGCCATCGATCCCGACGAGTTTCGCGGCGCGGTGACGGAAGGGGTTTCCGCGCTGCAAAATGCGGGGGCTGACGTCGTCTTGATGAACTTGCAATACAGCCCGCGTACGGAGACCATGATCTCGGCGCCGCCTTATCTCGATAATATGAAGGTGGTGGCGCAGGAGCACGATATTCCGCTGTTCGATCGTTTCGCGATCATGCGGCAGTGGAATGATCAGGGTCAGTTCGACCTGTTCAGCCCGTCCCGCGGGCCCGAACTGGCGAAGCAGGTTCATGATTGCCTTGGCCGGGCGTTGGCACAGTTCGTGATCGACGCAGCTCATCTGGAGCCGGTCCAGCAGCAAAATTGAGGTCTAGCGTTAATGAGTTCTCTCCGCCCTTTTCGCCTGACGGCATGGTTGGCCGCGCCTGCAGCCGCAGCGCTGTTGTTGCTGGCGCCGGCCGGGCAGTCGCATGCGCAGACGCAAGCTGCACAGGCAACGCCCGCGCCCGCGCAGTCGGCTGATCCGGCTCCCGCTTCGCCCTCCCAGACCACCGTTGCCGCGACCTCGTCCGAGCAGCGCGGCGTCACGACGCGCGCCATCGACAAGGTGAAGCAGGTCGCAAGATCCGCCGCCGATATTTTCAGCCGCGTGCCATGCCTGCCGCCGAAGGGCGGCTCGAAGGCGATGGGCTCGCTGCCGCATGTCGCGGGCAAGCTGGTTGCCGGCAAGCCCGTCGTCATCGTCGCGTTCGGCTCGTCATCGACGGCCGGCTTCGGCGCGAGCTCGCCTGAGTTCAATTATCCGAATCGTCTCGCCGCGCAGCTGCGCCGGCACTATCCGACCGCCGACATCACCGTCATCAATGCCGGCGTCGGCGGCGAGGACGCACCCGAGATGATGAAGCGCCTGCAGACCGAGGTGATCGACGTGCATCCGGACATGGTGATCTGGCAGGTCGGCACCAACGCCGTGCTGCGCAACCTCGATCCCGGCGACACCGCCAAGCTGGTCGAGGACGGCATCGGCCGCATCCAGGCCGCCGGCGGCGCCGACATCGTGCTGGTCGATCCGCAATATTCGCCCGCCGTCAACCAGCGCAAGGAGAGCGCCGGCAAGATGGTGCACCTGCTCGGCAGGGTCGCCGAGCTTCGTCACGTCGGCATCTTCCCGCGTTTCGAGGTGATGCGCGACTGGCACGAGAACCAGTCGATCCCGGTCGAGAGCTTCGTGATCGCCGACGGCCTGCACATGAACGATTGGGGCTATGCCTGCTTCGCCCAGCTGCTCGGCGACGACATCATCCGCTCGGTCGGCCAGATCAAGCTCGGCGTGAACGTGCCGGCGGATGTGCGGACGTATCGGCCGATGTAGGCTTTGCTTACCCTCCCCCTCCAGGGGAGGGTAAGAAAGATCACGCCTTCTCCAGCGCCGCCGTGAGATCCTCGATCAGATCGTCGGCATGCTCGAGCCCCGCCGAGAAGCGGATGAACCCTTCGCTGATGCCGAGCGCGGCGCGGTCCTCCGGCTTCAGGCGCTGATGCGTCGTGGTCGCCGGATGCGTGACGAGAGACTTGGCGTCGCCGAGATTGTTCGAGATCTTGGCGAGCTTCAGTTCGTTGAGCACGCGGAACGCGCCCTGCTTGCCGCCCTTGACCTCGAAGCCGACCAGCGTCGAGCCGCCGCGCATCTGCTTTTTCACCAAGGCGGCCTGCGGATGATCGGCGCGGCCGGGATAGACCAGCCGCGAAATCTTCGGATGGCTCGCCAGCACGTCGGCAATGCGCGAGGCGGTATCGGTCTGCGCGCGCACGCGCACGCCCAGCGTCTCCAGGCCCTTGAGCAGGACCCAGGCGTTGAATGGCGAGATCGACGGGCCGGTCTGGCGCATGAAATTGTGAATGTGCTCGGCGATGAAGGCTTCCGACGACAGGATGATGCCGCCGAGACAGCGGCCCTGGCCGTCGATATGCTTGGTCGCGGAGTAGACGACGACGTCGGCGCCGAGCGCGAGCGGGCTCTGCCAGATCGGGGTCGCGAACACGTTGTCGACGACGAGCCGCGCGCCGCCCTTGTGCGCGATCTCGGCGATGCCGGGAATGTCGAGCACGTCCAGCGTCGGGTTGGTCGGGCTCTCCAGGAAGAACGTCTTGGTGTTGGGCTTCACCGCGCGTTGCCATTCGTCGAGATTGGCTCCGTCGACCAGCGTGGTCTCGATGCCATAGCGCGGCAGCAGGTCCTGGATGACGTAGAGGCACGAGCCGAACAGCGCGCGCGAGGCCACGACGTGATCGCCGGCCTTGAGCGGCGCCAGGATCGCGGTCGTCACCGCGGCCATGCCTGTTGCCGCCGAGCGGGCGGCCTCGGCGCCCTCGAGCTCGATCATGCGGCGCTCGAACATCGCAATCGTCGGGTTGGAGTAGCGCGAATAGATGAAGCCGGGGTCCTCGCCCTTGAACCGGGCCTCGCATTGCTCGGCGGTGTCGTAGACGTAGCCCTGGGTCAGGAACAGCGCCTCCGACGTCTCGCCATATTGCGAGCGCAGGGTGCCGGAATGGACCAGGCGGGTTTCGGGACGGTAGTTGGCAGACGACTTCGACATAGGTACCTCCGACGCGACCGCTTCGTCGAAAGCGGGCACAAAAAAACCGGCCTGGACATGTCCACGGGCCGGGATCTCAGAGGTCCCCGGCCTGTTTAGCGACTTATTTAACGTGGCTGCAAGCCGGCCGGCTCAAATCACCACGGGATAAGTGATGCTCATATTCCGCAATGCCCTTTCCGTCAAGGCGTCCATCGGATAGCCGTAAAAGGCCTGTATTTCCGGCATGTCCGGATGCATTTGACCCCTGATGAGGACCCCCGGTTGACGTTCACGGTCGCGCCCGACGCCAATGGTATCCTGCCCGACCGCATGATCGCGGCGATGGCGGAGGCAGGCCTCATCCTGCCCGCCTATGACTTCGTGGAAAGCCAGATCCAGCCGGCCAGCCTCGATCTGCGCCTCGGCGACATCGCCTATCGCGTCCGCGCCAGCTTCCTGCCCGGTCCCGGCGCCACCGTTGCCGAGCGCATCGACGAATTGAAGCTGCACGAGTTCAGCCTCGCCGACGGCGCGGTGCTGGAGACCAACTGCGTCTACATCGTGCCGCTGCTGGAGAGCCTCGCGCTGCCGCCGGAGATCGTCGCGGCCGCCAATCCGAAGAGCTCCACCGGCCGGCTCGACGTCTTCACCCGCGTGATCGCCGACGGCACCCGCCGCTTCGACATGATCGGCGCCGGCTATCACGGCCCGCTCTATGCCGAAATCAGCCCGAAGACGTTTCCGGTGCTGGTGCGCGAGGGCTCGCGTCTCAGCCAGGTGCGCTTCCGCACCGGCGATGCCATTCTCAACGCCGACGAGCTCGAAGCCCTGCACGCCACCGAGCGCCTCGTCGACATCGACGATGCCGATCTCGCCGGCGGCGTTGCCGTCTCGGTCGATCTCTCCGGCGAGAAAGCCAGCGGCTTCGTCGGCTACCGCGCCAAGCGCCACACCGGCGTCGTCGACGTCGACCGCCGCTCCGGCTATGCCGTGGAAGATTTCTGGGAGCCGATCTCGGCCCGTCCCGACGGCAGCCTGATCCTCGATCCCGGCGAGTTCTACATCCTCGCCTCCAAGGAAGCCGTGCAGGTGCCGCCCGACTACGCCGCGGAGATGGTGCCGTTCGATCCCTTGGTCGGCGAATTCCGCGTGCACTATGCCGGATTCTTCGATCCCGGCTTCGGCTATGCCGGCGCCGGCGGGCTGGGATCGCGCGCCGTGCTGGAAGTGCGCTCGCGCGAAGTGCCGTTCATCCTCGAGCACGGCCAGATCGTCGGCCGTCTGGTCTACGAGAAGATGCTGGCCCGCCCCGACGCGATGTACGGCCAGCGCATAGGTTCGAACTACCAGGCGCAGGGCCTCAAACTATCGAAGCATTTCCGGGTGTAGCGCGATCCTGTAGCCCGGATGGAGCGCAAGCGTAATCCGGGCCAGTCTCACTCGTGGTCCGATCCCGGATTGCGCTCCGCTCCATCCCGGCTACGAGGTGTTGACATGAGCAATCCATCCGAACTCGACGCAAAGATCGCCGAAAACGTCGCGGATGCGCTGATCTATTCGGATCGCTCCGGCACGATCATGCGATGGAACGGTGGGGCGACGACGCTGTTCGGCTTCTCCGCGGCAGAAGCGCTCGGCCAGAATCTCGATCTGATCATTCCCGAGCATCTGCGCGCCGCGCACTGGAAGGGTTTTGAGGCCGCACTCGCCAGCGGCGCGATGAAGCTTTCGGGCAAGCCGACGCTGACCCGCGCGCTGCACAAGAGCGGACGCAAGCTCTACATCGAGATGACCTTCGCGCTGGTGCGGGATTCCGGCGGCAACGTGCTCGGATCGGTTGCGATGGCGCGCGATGTCACCGAGCGGGTCGAGCGCGAGCGCGCAGCCAGGACGCCGCCGGAAACTTCGTGATGCGGAATTGGCAGGCGATCGCGCAGGGCGCCCTGCACGGGCGTCATGTTGCCTGCCGGAAGGTGCAGTGACACACTCGATCAAAATCAACGATCGGGAGCGAACATGACCGCCGCCTCAGACGCCGCGCAGGAAGCCCAATGGAAGCGCTGGCGCGCGGTTGCCGACCTCTATCACGCCTACTTCACCGGCCTCATCCTCACCGTCGTCTCGCGCCGTGGCACCGCCGATGCGGCGGAATTCGTCTTCCGCGTGTTTCGCCGCCAGCAGCAGGAGCGCTTCCTGCCCGGCCTCAAGAAGCTCGGGATCGATCATCTGCCGCCGGCGGTGGCGGCTGCGCAATATCACTACCTCTCCAACTGGATCGGCGGCGTGCATGTCGAGTACATGTATGAGAGCGATACCAAGGCCTGGATCCGCTATCCGCCGCCGCGCTGGATCTGGAAGGGCACCGCGATCTGCGGCGTGCCGGGCGAGGTGAGCCGCGCGATGCTGCGCGGCTGGCACGCCAACAACGGCGTCGCGCTCGGAGATACGAGGCTCGGCTTCGTCTGCACCAAGCAGAGCGTCGACGGCCAGGACGGGCTGGAAGGTTATTACCACCAATACGATCATCCGCTCGAGCTGGACCAGCGACTCGTGTTCGCACGCCACCTCGAAGCGCCGCTGTTCGATGCGAAGACCGCGCCGTCACTTCCCGTTGCGAGCTGGCCGAAGCCCCGCCTGGAGAAAGCCTATCGCAATTATGCGATGGAATATGTCCGCACCGCCGCGCCCGTGATGGTGCAGCTGTTCGGCCCGGAAGACGCCGGCTATCTGCTGCGCCTCACCGGCAAGCTGATCGGCATGCAATATTTCGACGAGGTTGCAGCGGCGCTGGCGGTGGGGCGCGGTGGGATAAGCGAATTCGCATCGTTCCTGAGCGCGCTGTTCGCCGCGCAGGACGATGCGGCGGAGATGACGCAGTCCGAAGGCGCATTCGAACTCCGCCAGCAGAGCTGGAAGCTGATGGACGACGTCGCCGACGATCATCCCGCCTGCGCCAAGGTGCTGGAGGGACTGTTCGAAGGCCTTGCTGCCGGATGCGGCCGGCACATCGGCGTGCATGTGCGTCCCGCCGCTGGCGGCCGACTGCCGTTGGTCTGGACGATCGAATAGCCTTCATCCGTTGAAATGCGCTGCCGCAGGGCACGCCTGCATCTGGCGCAGGAGGAATCGCTCCGCCCCGTGCTAACAAGCCTCGCTGCGCCCTGCGCGCGAACAAGATTATTGGCACACCTATGCATTGCCGCGCCGCAAATGGCGCCTGTTCCCGGAGAGGACATGTCCGACATCGCCGAAATCCCGGTCGATGAACAAGACCGCCCGCTGCCGCCGCCCCCGCGGCCGGTGCGCAGCGCGCTTGTCGACGGACCGATCTTGCGCACGCTGCTGTCGCTCGCCTGGCCCAACGTGATCGCGCTGTCGGCCGGCACCTGCACGGTGATCGCCGAGACCTCCTATATCGGCCGGCTCGGCGTCGAGGCGCTGGCGGCGATGGCGCTGGTGTTTCCGACCATCATCCTGACCATGACGATGTCGGGCGGCGCCATGGGCGGCGCGGTGGCATCCGCCATTGCACGCGCGCTCGGCGCCGGGAACCGCGAGCGCGCGGCCACGCTCGCCATGCATGCGATTCTGATCGGGATCACCTTCGGCCTCGTCTTCATGCTGGGCATGCTGATCTTCGGACCAAGAGTGCTGGAGATGCTCGGCGGCCGCGGCGACGTGCTGACCCATGCGATCGCCTATACGCAGGTGTTTTTCGGCGGCGCCGTGCTGCCCTGGCTGCTCAACACCATGGCCGGCGTGCTGCGCGGCACCGGCAACATGAAGCTGCCGTCGTTCCTCATCCTCAACTCGGCGGCCTGGCAGATCGTGCTCGGCGGCACGCTCGGCCTCGGGCTCGGCCCGGTGCCGCAATTCGGCATGCGCGGTGTCGCGGCCGGCGCGCTGATCGCCTACACCATGAACATCTGCATCATGGGCTGGTACCTGTTCTCCGGGCGCGCACGCATTACGCCGAAGCTGCGCGGCCTGCGCATCCAATGGGCGATGTTTTTCGACATCCTGAAGGTCGGCGCCATCGCCTGCTTCTCGCCGCTGCAATCGGTGCTGACGATCTCGATCTTCACCCACATGCTGGCGCAGTTCGGCACCGCGATCCTCGCCGGTTACGGCATCGGCGCGCGGCTCGAATTCCTGCTGACCTCGATCGCGTTCTCGTTCGGCATCGCCTGCGTGCCGATGGTCGGGATGGCGATCGGCGCCGGCAACATCGCGCGCGCCCGCCGCGTCGCCTGGATCGCCGCCGCTGCTGCCTTCGCCGCCGTCGGTGCGCCGGCCTGCGTCGTCGCGATGTTCCCCGATCTCTGGATCAACATCTTCACCGACAGCGCGGCCGTGCGCGCGGCGAGCCATCAATATCTCTCGACGGTCGGGCCGTTCTACGCCTTTTTCGGCATCGCCACGACGATGTACTTCTCGTCGCAAGGCGCCGCCAAGGTGATCGGGCCGGTGCTGGCGCAGACGGCGCGGCTGATCTACATCTCCGGCGCAGGCTGGTGGCTGTCGACCCACGGGGCCAGCGCGCAGAGCTTTTTCTGGCTGGCCGCAAGCTCGATGGTCCTGCTCGGCCTGCTCTCATCTTCCAGCGTCCTGCTGACACGCTGGGGACCGCGCACGAAAGAGCCCGCGATCAGGCCGGCACTATCGGGCGCCGACTAAAGCGCGATGATCGCGCTTCAGGTTGTTGTTCGAGCATGATCCTTTCGGAAAACAGCTGCACATTTTTCCGGATCATGCTCTAGCGATGCCTGTGGCGGCGATGGCCGCCGCCGCCGACATTGGCGAGGCGCATCAATTGCGGGATCATCGCCATCATGTCACCGCCACCGGCGCCGCCGAGCATGCCCATGATGTCGCCGCCGCTACCACCGAAGCCGGCCGGAATGGTGCCGCCGCTCATCGGCGCGTAGCCGCCGTAATTCGGCGCGCCGAAGCCGCCGCCGAGATTGCCGGCGGAGAGGCCATTCAGGCCGCCGCCGCCCATCATGCCACCGAGGCCACCGAGCCCGCCGCCGCCATTCTCCATCATGCGGCTCATCATCGGCCCCATGGTCTGCATCATCATGGCGAAGCGGCGCTTGCCCATCTTCGCCTTCATCATCTCCAGCATCGGGGCCATCTGGGTCATCATGTCCTCGCCGCCGGCGCCGCCTCCGCCGAATCCGGCGAGCTGCGCCTTCGCCGGCGTGCTTGCGACCGAAAACAGCAGCAGCACGGCGGCTGCCTGGCAGATCACCTTGTCCGCACCTCTCATGGCATGCTCCTCGCGTGCGCAGCCCCGCCGGGAGAGCGGAGCCAACCGGACGCACGCCGCCATGGTTACGGCTGGCGAGGGCGCCGCTCTGTGAGAAAACTCACGGAGCGGCAGGGCGTGGAGGGCAGCTCACGCCGCAGCGGGCGGGAAGGCCTTGTGCAAGGCGGTCTCGGCCTCCCGGGTCTGCGCCTCGACATAGCTCGCAAGCTCGTTCGGCAGCATGTCGATGATCCAGACCAGGCGGCTTTTCCGCTCGCCGTCGGCGATTACCTGCACCGAGGCGCTGTAATGCTTCAGCCGCTCGTTGCTGATGGCATAGACGAGACGCTGCCGCGTCTCGTCGCAAGCGACCAGCACCTCGCGCGCCACCGAACCGTTGGCGAAGGTGACGATGCGCGCATCGCCGTCGAGCGTGCAGGCGGTGACGAAGCCCGGCACCAGCCGCTCATGCAGCGCGCCGAAATCGCGCACGGCGTCCCAGACGTCGCGTACGGGGGCGTTGAGGGAGATGTCGTTGTGGATGGTGGCCATGGGAGTGTCCTTGATGAAGTTGGAACTTGGCCGGAAACTCCGTCATTGCGAGGAGCGAAGCGGCGAAGCAGTCCAGGCCATCTCCGCGGAGACATTCCTGGATTGCTTCGCTTCGCAGCGACGGCACTAGCAGCCCGGGCTTACGTGCAAACCGCCTCGACATTGTTGCCGTCGGGATCGATCAGGAACGCCGCATAATAAGTCGGGCTGTAATCCTTGCGCGGCCCGGCGCCGCCATTGTCGCGGCCGCCGCTCTTCAAGCCCTCGCTGTGGAACGCCTTGACCGCGTCGTGATTTCCGGCGCGGAACGCAATATGCGCGCCGTCGGCCTTGCGGCCCTTGTTCAGGTGCAGCCACAGCGCCGGCTCGCCCTTCGGCCCGAAGCCGGCATAGCCGTCGCCGCTGGAGCACAGCACGTAGCCGAGCGGTGCCAGCACCGCGGTGTAGAAGCGCGTCGCGGCGTCGAGGTCGGCAACGCGAAGTCCGATGTGGTCGTACATGGTCGTCTCCGTTTGCAAAGCGCGCCGAAAATGGCGCGCGCCGGAGACGAAGCTAGTCGGGGAGAGGCGGGCAGCTCTTGGAGAATCTTGCGCATTCCTCGAACCGTCGGAACACGATGCTAGATCGGATAGCGCCATTTCAAGGCGCGGCGTAGCAGCAGGATGATGGCGGTCAGGATGCCTACGATCGGCCAGAAAGGCCATGGGATCGGCCCCTGATGGCTGACATGGACCATGTACAGGACGAGGCCTAGCAACGCCATCGTGAGCGCTACGGCCGACCAGTAGAGCGGCGAGCGCTGCATGCCGGTCGCGGCGTACTCGGCGGCCCGTTCACGAGTGCGCCGCGCAATCCAGTAGAAAAATGCGAATACGCCGATCGTGACAACCAATCCCATGGCGTTGCCCGGCTAGCTCGCCGGCGCCTCCGATTGCCAGCGGATCACCCGCCTGAGGTGATAGACCTGAACCCACATGTTCGTTCCGATCAGGCTGACCGTTGCCACGATCAGCGCCGTGAGCTTTTGCGGGTCGTGAAGGGCGAGAGCGAGCAGGAACGCGGAGAGGGCCGCCGTGACGCCGAAGCTGAACCAGAGCCCGATGAGACGTGGGGCAAACCAGGCCGGCTGACCGTCGACACCCCACTGCATCGGAATCCGGCGCGAGGTGATCCGGCGGCCATAATAGATGGCGCAGCCGGCGATGAAGGCGAGGCCGACGGCAAGCGCGACCAACGTGGCCGCAATCACGTCGTTCGGGGCACTGTTCATCTTCCGGGTCGCCGCACTGACGAAGCGTGGATTCGCTCTTTGGTTGTAATATCGCGCGGCGCGCCGTAAGCCCAGTGCGACGCGCCCGTCTGGTCAACAGACGGTTACCTGCAGCAAGGGCCAACCTGTCTCAGTTGAGGACGATGCGTTCGGCGAAGATGCTGCGCTCGCCGCGCGAGGCCTGGCGGAATTTTGTCGGCGATACGCCGGCGGCGCGGTGGAACGTACGGACGAAATTGGAGAGATCGCCGAAGCCGACGTCATAGGCGATATCGGTGACCGCGATGTCGTCGTCCGCGAGCAGCCGTGCCGCGTGGCGCAGCCGCGAGCGCACGAGATATTGATGCGGGGTGACGCCGAGCACGCTGGAGAACAACCGGACGAAATGGAACGGGCTGAGGCCGGCCTGCTTCGCGGCCTGTTCGAGATCGACCTCGGCATGCGAATTGTCGTCGATCCATAGCGCGGCCTCCACCGCGCGGCGGCGGTCGCGCGTGGTGGGTGTGGCCGGCTTGCGCGCCTTGCCCGAAACGACATCGACGAAGCGGCCGGCCAGGATCTGGCCGACCTCGTCGAGGCCGATGTCGCTGTTGTCATCTGCCGCCGTCTGGGCGAGCTCGCCCAGGACCATCAATTCCGGCAGCGGCGGCGTGGCGCCGACCCGCCAGATCTCGCGCCGTCCACCGAGGGCATCGACCATGTCCTCGCTGAAGAAGAATCCCAGGCAGACATCGCCGCTGACGTGTTCATGCGTGCAGGTGTATTCCTCGCCGGGCGCGCCAACCAGCATCGAGCCCGCCACCAGCTCGAAGAATCCGGCGCGGCACCGGCAGCCGAAGCTGCCCGCGCGGACATAGGCGATGGAATGCCCGGTGCGGCATTCTGCAAATGGCGTATCGTCCGGTCCCGCGTCGCAGCGGAACTCGCAGACCGTGATCGATTGTGTCGTCAGCAGCGTGGTCGCGTCCATGCCGTCTTATCTAGGTGGACGGCCTCGGCGGGGCAACGGGCAGCAGCACCTCGAACAGCGTCTTGCTGGCGAGAGGCTGGGCGCCCTCCAGCGCCAGCAGCCGCCGCTTGGAGATCACCCCGCCATAGGGCGAGAGCCGGTCGGCGTAGTTGCCGGCCTCGAGCACCCGGTGGCAGGGCACGATCAGCATGTAGGGATTCCTGGCGATCGCCTGCGCCACCGAATGCGCGGCGCCGGAGGCGCCCAGCGCCTTGGCGATCTCGTGATAGGTTCGCGTCTCCCCGCGCGGAATCGAGCAGGCGAACTCATAGACGCGCCGATTGAAGCCGGGCACGCCGCCGGCGTCGAGGCTGACCTCGGAAAAGTCAGGGTCGCCGCCCTGCAACAGGCCTGTGATGCCCTCGATCGCCAGCTCGGCATTCTCGGACGGCCGCTGCTCGCGCGCCTCGGGATGGGCCTGGAAAATCCGGCGGCGGGTGTCGATCTCGCGCGCCTCCGGCAATTGCACGGCAACGACGCCGGTCGCACTCCAGATGATGCCGCAACGACCGATGGCCGTGTCGAATATCGAATAGCCGCGCCCCACCATGCACACGCCCCACTCAGTGCACGTCTCTCCCCAGACATCCGATCATAACACCGCCACAATCCGGCGCACCCAAAATCTTGCCAAAACGTTAAGAAGCGTTCTGCCCGGCGCGCCAAACCGCTTGGCGGCAGGCGCCGTCTCGGCTAATCAGGTCAGGCGTGAGCAGCGCATCCGCGGGCGTAGTTCAATGGTAGAACGGCAGCTTCCCAAGCTGCATACGAGGGTTCGATTCCCTTCGCCCGCTCCAAGTTTTTGGCCGGCCGGTCAGCGGAATGTGGTAGGCTGAACCCATGGTCAGGACGCTCGAACAAGCCATCGCGCAAATTTCCCAGCTGCCGGCCGCCGATCAGGAAGAGATCGGCCGGAAATTGCTTTCGCATGTCGAAAAGCTCAACGCTCTTCGGTCTGAAATAGACCGCGGGATCCATTCGCTCGATGCCGGCAAGGGCGAACCCCTGAATATGGAAGAGTTTTTGCGCGCGAAGAATTCACGGCATGGTGGGGCGTAAGCTGCCGGCTATTTGGTCGCCGGAAGCGCTAGCCGATATTGATCGGCTTTGGGACTACTATGTCGATGCCGCAGGAAGCCGGACTGCCGACGGAATCCTGCGCGAGGTCGGGAAAGCCGTCGCGCTGATTGAGGATTTCCCCTTCGCGGGACGGGCGCGCGATGAAATTCGCGTCGGCCTGCGTTCGCGGGCAGTTGCTCCGCAAGTCGTGTTCTATCGCTCGAGGGATGACCGAGCCGAGATCGTGCGCGTGCTCGACGGCAGGCAGGACATCGAGGCCATCTTTTCCAAGGACGAGAATGGGTAGCAGAGCGAGCACGTCGAAAGTGGTCGCTCGTCCATTGAGACCGTACATTCCCGCCGTGAGCCGCCGGCAAATATTCTAATATGTTAGCCTCGCACGCCCCGCACGTATGCCTCGTCCGCCTTAAGCTCCTACTGCCCGGCGGATGCGGTCCCTGCGCCGGGCGACGATGTCTGGATGAAACCCATGGACCAGCAGAAACTCGACCGTGCGATCGGTCGTCGCTTGAAGACGGTGAGGACGCAGGCCGGCATGACGTTGAACGAACTCGCTGCCCGCTCCGGTGTCAGCCGGGCCATGATCGGGCGGGTGGAACGGGCGCAGAGCAGTGCCACCGCCGCGCTGCTCAACAAGCTCTGCGCGGCGCTCGATGTCACGCTGAGCGACGTGGTCGCGCTTGCGGAAAAGCCGCCGGAGCGGCTGGTGCGGCTGGCCGACCAGCCGCATTGGCGCGATCCCGACAGCGGCTATCGAAGGCGGCATGCTTCGCCGACGGATGCGGCGAGCGGCATTGAGATCATCGTGGTCGATTTGCCGGCCGGCGCGCGGGTGCCCTACAGCCCCTGGGGCCGCAACGCCTTCACCCAGCAGCTCTTGATGCTGGAGGGCGCGATCGCCGTGCATATCGACGCCAAGGCGGTCCGCTTGCGCGAAGGCGACTGTCTGGATTTCGACGTGATGCGCGCGGTGATCTTCGAGAACGAAACCAAGCAGGACGCGCGTTACGTCATCATCACGCGGCGCGGCGCTTCATACGGGAAAATGTGATGTCGCTGATCGTGCGGGATGCCACGCTGGAGGATGCTGCCGATATCCTCACCATCTACAACTACGCCGCGCTCAACACCACGGCGGTCTGGACCGACGGCCCGTCGGATCTCGACTCGCGGCGTCAATGGATTCTCGCGCGGCAGCAGGCCGGCTATCCCGTGCTGGTCGCGATGAAGGGCGGGGACGTCGTCGGCTTCGCCTCATTCGGCGATTTCCGTCCCTTTCCCGGCTATCGCCACACCGTGGAGAACTCGGTCTATGTCGACGAGCGGCATCACAGGGCGGGCATCGGGCGCAGCCTTGTCGCCGCGCTTATCGAGCGCGCCACCGCCATGAACAAGCACGCCATGATCGCCGGCATCGACGGCACCAATACGGCTTCGATCGCACTGCACGGCTCGCTCGGTTTCGTCGAGGTTGCGCGCATGCCGGAGGTCGGCTGCAAGTTCGGCCGCTGGCTCGACCTCGTCTTCATGCAGAAGCGGCTTGCCAGCGACGTGAGGCCCTGACCATGCAGATCCGCACCGGCGACACTTTCGATCCCCGGGTCATCGCGCTGCTCGATCATCATGTCACGGCGGCGCGGGCGCAGACCGCGCCCGGCAGCGCGCATGCGCTCGATCTGGCGGGCCTTCGCGCCAGCGACGTCGCATTCTGGACCGGCTGGGACGGCGACACACTGGTTGCGACCGGCGCGCTGAAGACGCTTCCCGCCACCCATGGCGAGGTGAAGTCGATGCACACGCTTCAGGCCGCGCGGCGGCGCGGTTTCGGCGGCCAGATGCTGCGTCACATCATCACCGAGGCCCGCGCGCGCGGCCTGACGCGGCTCAGTCTCGAGACCGGCTCATGGGACTATTTCAAGCCGGCGCACGCGCTTTACCGGGCGCACGGCTTTGTCCTCTGCGGCCCGTTCGAGGGCTATGCCGAAGATCCCAACAGCCTGTTCCTGACCCTCGACCTGAGCCGCTGAGCGGCACCGCCGTACGGCGGCTCCGATCGAACCAATGCTCAGGCCAATTGCGGCAGCGGCTGGACGCGCTCGCCGACCCAGGAGCTCAGCATCTGGTGATACAGCGTCGCGGACTGCCACAGCACGCGTCGATAGAGCCTGCCCTTGTCCGAGTCCCGGGAGACGTCGCCGCAAATATCGAGGCCCATGGTCAGATGGTGGGCGTCGACGTCGGTGTGGATCTTCCAATAGCGCCCGCTCAGGATGCTGAGCCGGTCCAGCACGGGGATCACCGTGGAATAGAAGTCGAGCGCGACCCCTTCGCTGAGCAGGTTCAGCGCCACCACCTGCACGTCGTGCGGATCGCGCATCGCGCTGCGCCAGCAATATGAGATCGCGTTCAGCGTTTCCATCGTCGGCGGGACCTCGCCGGGTTCGGCGTTGCGGAGAAACCCGTGCTCGGTCATCCAGGCGATGAGTTGATCCGGATGGTCAGCCTCCTCCATGGCGTGCTCGGCAAAGATGGGCTGATAACGCTTGTCCTGGCACAGCGAAGACCGCAGACAAAGCGCCTGGGTGAATTCGCGCGACTGGTGAATGAGCTGGTGAACCCATTCCAGATCCCCAGGCAGGGACGCGTCGACGACCTGCCGGAAGAACGGGCCCTCGCGCAACTGCGACCGGTATTGCTCGGAAATATCAAATAGCCATTGCATCCCATTCTCTTTCGTCTGGCCGGACGCAGACCCTGCGCCGGACGGTCAATAAAATTTGAGGATACGGACGAGCGTGATCCCTCGCGTCCTGCGTTCGACCGAGACCCGCCGCGCGCCGGGCTCGAGCGTGAGAGGGCGCACACTGGCCGCCGGCACGCGAAAACCCCGAGTTCCCCTCAAAATGAGTTGCGTACCTCAAAACACCTCTGCTAGCCTTCAGTCATGGCCGAGACCCTGACCGCGACCGCGCTGACGCTAAAGGACATCGCCCGCGAGGCGGGCGTCAGCCTGGCGACGGTCGACCGCGTGCTGCACAACCGGCCGGGGGTGCGGCCGGACACGGTGCGGCGCGTCCAGGCGGCGATCGAGCGCCATTCGTTCCAGCCTCATGTCGCCGCTGCCGAGCTCGCCCGCGGCCGCGCCCGCCGCTTTGCCTTCGTGATGCCGTCGGGGCCGAACCCCTTCATGCAGCAGATCGAGGCTTATCTCGGCGAGATGTCGGCCTGGCTCTCGGCCCGCCGTCTCGGCGTCGAGACTGTTACAACCGACGTCTTCGATCCGTCGGTGCTTGCGGCCTCGCTCGAGGCGCTGTCGGGCGATTACGACGGCGTCGCCGTGGTGGCGCTGGATCATCCGAGCGTCCGCGCCGCCATCAACGATCTCGTCGATGCCGGCACCAAGGTGGTGACCCTGGTGTCGGACGTGCCCTCGTCGCGCCGCCACCATTATGTCGGCATCGACAACATCGCGGCAGGGCGTACCGCCGGCGCGCTGGTCGGGCGGCTGGTCGGCCAAAAGTCCGGCAAGGTCGCGATCGTCGCGGGCTCGCAGGGCCTGCGCGACCACGCCGAGCGCATCTTCGGCTTCAACCAGGTGATGGCGTCGGAATTCCCTGACCTCAGCGTGCTGCCGGTGCTGGAGGGGCGCGATGAGGACGCCCGTTCGGAACAGCTGTTGGCGCGGCTGCTCGGCAGGCATGCCGACATTGTCGGCCTTTACAACGTCGGCGCCGGCACCCAGGGCGTCGCCAAAGCGTTGAGCGATGCCGGCCGCGACGAGGTGGTGTTCGTCGGCCACGACGTCACCGTGCTGACGCGCCGGCTGCTGTTGCAGGGCGTCATGGATGCCGCGATCTCGCAGAACCCCGGACACGAGGCGCGCGCGGCCGTACGCGTGCTGCTCGCGCTCGCCCGCGGCGAGCCGATCTTGCGCGAACAGGAGAAGATCAGGATCGACATCGTGATGCGGGACAATCTGCCCTAGCGGCAGGTGGATATCGAGCGGGCCGTGGCGGAAAGCGCGACGTCAAGATCGCGCCTCGCAAAGGGCAAAGAGGAGGACGATTTGTATCTCGGACTGGACATCGGCACGTCCGGCGTCAAGGCGGTGCTCGTGAGCGAAGCCGGCGCGATCCTCGCGACGGCAACGCGCGAGCTCGCCCTGTCGCATCCGGCGCCGTTGTGGTCCGAGCAGGACCCCGAGTCCTGGGTCGATGCGGCGATCGGCGCGGTCGACGATCTCGCACGCCGCCATCCGCGCGAGGTGGCGCAGGTTCGTGGCATCGGCCTCTCGGGCCAGATGCATGGCGCGACACTGCTGGACGAGGATGGCAAGCCGCTGCGCCCCGCGATCCTGTGGAACGACGGCCGCTCGCAGGCCGAATGCGCCATGCTTGAGCGGCGCTGTCCCTCGCTGCACGCGATCGCCGGCAATCTGGCGATGCCTGGTTTCACCGCGCCGAAGCTGCTCTGGGTGGCGCGGCACGAACACGACATCTTCGCGCGCGTCGCCAAGGTGCTGCTGCCCAAGGCCTATGTCCGCTATCGCCTGACCGGCGAGATGGTCGAGGACATGTCCGACGCCGCCGGCACGCTGTGGCTCGATGTCGGCGAGCGGCGCTGGTCGGCGCTGCTGCTGCATGCCACCGGGCTCGATCTCCACCACATGCCGCGCCTCGTCGAGGGCAGCGAGGTCAGCGCGGTGCTCGCGCCGGACTACGCGCAGCGCTGGGGCATGGCAAACAATGTCGTCGTCGCGGGCGGCGCCGGCGACAATGCCGCAAGCGCGATCGGGCTCGGCGCCATCGCGCCCGGCGATGCGTTCCTGTCGCTGGGGACATCAGGCGTCCTGTTCCGTGTCACCGATCGCTTCGCGCCGGCGCCGGCTTCCGCCGTGCATGCCTTCTGCCACGCGCTGCCCGGCCTCTGGCACCAGATGGGCGTGATGTTGTCGGCCGCGGCCTCGCTCGCCTGGCTCGCCGATGTGATGGAGACGCCGGCCGCGGCGCTCCTGGCGCCGCTCGGCGAGCGCGTCGACGGGCCGAGCCCGATCACGTTCCTGCCCTATCTCGATGGCGAGCGGACGCCGCACAACGATGCCGCCGCAAGCGGCGCCCTCATCGGCTTGCGCGGCGCGACCGGGCGCAGCCAGATCGTGCAGGCCGTGCTCGAAGGCGTCGCCTTTGCCGCGCGCGACAATCTGGCGGCGCTGAGTGCGGCGAGCGGGCCCATCACCGAAGTGGATCTCGTCGGCGGCGGCTCGCGCTCGCCGCTCTGGGCGCAGATCTGCGCCGATGTGCTCGGCATTCCCGTCCACCGCGTCGAGGAAGGCGAGGTGGGCGCCGCGCTCGGTGCCGCCAGGCTCGGCCGGCTCGCGGCGACCGGCGAAGCGCCGGCCGACGTCTGCACCCGCCCGCGGCGGCTTGCGAGCTTCACGCCCCGCGCAACCGTGACTGCCGCCTATGACGAGGCCTATCGGCACTGGCGTGCGCTTTATCCTGCACTGAAGGAGACGACTTAAGTGAACGCGTCAGCCAAATTCTTCGATGCAAGCGCACCGGTCGCCTTTGCCGGCGAGGACGCCGCCTCTACGCTTGCGTTCCGCTGGTACGACAAGGACCGCATGGTCCACGGCCGCCGGCTGGAGGACCACTTACGCTTTGCGGTCTGCTACTGGCATTCGCTGTGCTGGCCGGGCGGCGATCCGTTCGGCGGCGAGACGTTCTTGCGGCCATGGCACCACGGCTCCGACGCGATGGCGCAGGCGCGGGCCAAGGCCGACGTCGCGTTCGAGCTGTTCCGCCTGCTCGATGTACCCTATTTCACCTTCCACGACGTCGATGCCGCGCCGGAGGGCGCTTCGCTCGCCGAGTCCGTCGCCAATCTCAACGCGATCGCCGATCTGTTCGAAGCGAAGATGGCTTCGGCTAAGGTCCGCCTGCTCTGGGGCACCGCAAACCTGTTCACGCATCGCCGCTACATGGCGGGTGCGGCGACCAATCCCGACCCCGAGATCTTCACCTATGCCGCCGGCCAGGTCCGCGCCGCGCTGGAGGTGACGCACCGGCTCGGCGGCCAGAACTACGTGCTGTGGGGCGGCCGCGAGGGCTACGAGACGCTGCTCAACACCGATCTCAAGCGCGAGCTCGACCAGCTCGGCCGCTTCGTCTCGCTGGTCGTCGAGCACAAGCACAAGATAGGCTTCAAGGGCCCGATCCTGATCGAGCCGAAGCCGAAGGAGCCGACCAAGCATCAATATGATTTCGACGTCGCCACCTGCTACGGCTTCCTCGAACGCTACGACCTGCTCAAGGACGTCAAGCTCAACATCGAGCAGAACCACGCCATCCTCGCCGGCCATTCCTTCCATCACGAGGTCGCGCTCGCCGAGGCGCTCGGCGTGTTCGGCTCGCTCGACATCAATCGCGGCGACGACCTGCTCGGCTGGGATACCGACCAGTTCGCGATGAACGTGCCGGAGCTGGCGCTGGTGTTCCACGAAATCCTGAATCGCGGCGGCTTCACCTCGGGCGGGCTCAATTTCGACGCAAAAATCCGGCGGCAGTCGATCGATCCCGATGATCTCATTCACGCCCATGTCGGCTCGATGGATGCCTGCGCGCGGGCGTTCCTCGCCGCCGCCGACATGCTGGATGCCGGCGTGCTCACCACCCCGCTCGCGAAGCGCTATGACGGATGGTTCGGCTCTGAGGGCCGCGCCATTCTCGGCGGCCAGCGTTCGCTCGCCGATCTCGCCGACCGCGCGCTTCAACCCGGCTTCGACCCGCAGCCGCGCTCGGGCCGGCAGGAATATCTGGAATCCCTGGTCAACCGTCATGTCTGAGGAAGTCCGCTGATGGCACATGCTGACGCGACCCCGGTCCTCGAACTCCGAGGCATCGGCAAGGAGTTCGGCGCCATCCGCGCGCTGCACGATGTCGACATGCAGGTCCTGCCGGGCGAGGTGGTCGGCCTGATGGGCGACAACGGCGCGGGCAAGTCGACGCTGGTCAAGATCATCGCCGGCAATTTCCGCCCGAGCCACGGCGAGATCCGCTTCGCCGGCAATGCGGTCCATTTCAGCCGGCCCGTCGATGCCCGCGGCGTCGGCATCGAAGTCGTCTATCAGGACCTTGCGCTCGCCGACAATCTGACGGCTGCGGCGAACGTGTTCCTCGGCCGCGAGCTGAAACGCAAATACGGACCCATCGCCTTGCTCGACCACAAGGCGATGGCGGCGCGCGCGTTGGAGCTGTTCGGCGAGCTGCGCTCGGAAACGCGCCCCGACGATCTCGTCAAGCAGATGTCGGGCGGCCAGCGCCAGGCGGTCGCGATCGCGCGGACGCGGCTCTCCAATGCGCGGCTGGTGATGATGGACGAGCCGACCGCCGCGATCTCGGTGCGCCAGGTCGAGCAGGTGCTCGGCCTGATCCATCGGCTGAAGGAGCAGGGCGTTGCCGTGATGCTGATCTCGCACCGCATGCCCGACGTGTTCGCGGTGTGCGACCGCGTCATCGTCATGCGTCGCGGCGAGAAGCGCGCCGACAAGCCGATCCACGAGACGAGCCCGGAGGAAATCACCGCTCTCATCACCGGCGCGAAGGAGGCGGCGTGATGGCCATGCCCATGGAATCTCCGATCAGCTTCACCAATGTCGGCAAGATCAGATGGTGGCAGCGCGGCATCTTCGCCTCCCAGACCGGCTATGTGCTGCTGGCGCTCGCCGTGCTGCTGGTGATCATGCATTTCGCCAGCCCCTATTTCTTCACCGAAGGCAACATGCAGAACGTGGCGAAGAACTTTTCCTTCATCGCCATTGCGACGCTCGGCGTCACTTTCGTCATCATCACCGGCGGCATCGACCTGTCGGTGGGATCGATGATGTGCTTCTCGGCCATGATCACCTCGATGGTGATGACCGAGCTGTCGGCGCCCGGCTCGCCGCTGGTGCACATGGCGGCGGACGGCAAGACCGTGCTGGCCAACGTGCCGGGGCTCATCCTGCTGATCTCGATCCTCGCCGGCCTCGGCGTTGCGCTGATCGCGGGGCTCGTCAACGGCTTCTGCATCGCGGTGCTCGGCCTGTCGCCCTTCGTCACCACGCTCGGCATGCTCTCGATCGTGCGCGGGCTCGGCTATGTCGTCTCCAACGGCCGCGGCAGCTTTCCGGGCGGGCCTGATGCCGACTATTTCTACGCGCTCACCTCGGGTGATGTGCTCGGCGTGCCCGTGCCTTTCATCTATCTCGTGATCCTCGCGCTGGCGATGGCGGTGGTGCTGCACCACAGCGCGTTCGGCCGCCACGTCTTCGCCCTCGGCGGCAACGAGAAGGCGGCCGAGCTCACCGGCATCCCGGTGGTGCGGGTGAAGATCGAGGTCTATGTGATCTGTGCGCTCGCCGCGGGCCTGCAGGGCATCATCATCTCCGGCTGGCTCGGCTCGGCGCCCGCCAACATGGCGACGTCCTACGAGCTCAACGTGATCGCGGCGGCCGTGATCGGCGGTGCCAACCTCGCCGGCGGCATCGGCGGGCCGCTCGGGGCCATCGTCGGCTGCGTGCTGCTGGAGGTGATCCGCAACGGTCTCGTGCTGGCGCAGGTCTCGTCCTACTGGCAGCAGACGCTGGTGGGCGTGATCATCATCCTGGCCGTTCTGGTCGATCGTATCCGCTCGCGGATGAGCTGACGTCACGTCGTTTCGGGAAGCCAAGTAAAATGCGGCCTGTCCGCTTCCCGAGCGCTTTCGAGAGGATGGGCACCAAACAAGGGTGGAGGAGACAATGAGGAAATTTCTTCTTGCTGGCATCGCCGTCGCAATGATGGCAACGCCGGCATTCGCTGCGAACTATCGCTTCGTGATCGTGCCCAAGGCGATGAACAATCCGTTCTTCGACTTCGCACGCGACGGCTGCCTCAAGCGGGCCAAGGAGCTCGGCAACATCGAGTGCATCTACAAGGGCCCGGTCGAGCACGAGCCTGCGACGCAGGCGCAGATCATCCAGGACTTCGTCACCCAGAAGGTCGACGGCCTCGCCATCTCGGTGGCCGACGTCGCGGCCATGACCAAGTCGATCGAGGCGGCGACCGCGGCCGGCATCCCCGTCATCACCTTCGATGCCGATGCGCCCGGTTCCAAGCGCATCGCCTATATCGGCACCAACAACAAGGAGTTCGGCGTCGCGCTCGGCAAGCAATTGCTGAAGATGCGCCCCGATGGCGGCAAGTATGCCATGGTCTCGGGGGGTCCCGGCGCCAAGAACCTTGCCGAGCGCGTCGACGGCGTGCGCGAGGCGCTGAAGGGCTCGAAATGGGCCGAGGTCGCGGGCTCCCCGACCTTCTGCAACGACGATCCCGCGCTCGCGGTGCAGCAGATGACGGACATGCGCACCGCAACGCCCGATCTCGCCGCCATCGTTCCCATCGGCGGCTGGCCGATGTTCGCGCCGGAAGGCTTCAAGGCCTTCGCCTCCCGGAACAAGAAGGACATCGATTCCGGCAAGTTCACGCTTGTCGTCGCCGATACGCTGAAGATGCAGCTCGAGCTGCTGCGCGACGGCTATGCCAACGCGCTGGTCGGCCAGCGTCCGTTCGAGATGGGCGAGAAGGCGATGGACACGCTGCTCGCTATCAAGAAGGGCGAGAAGGTGCCGGAGATCGTCTACACCGGCCTCGACCTCGTCACCAAGGACAACGTCGCGCAGATGCTGAAGTAGGAGCGTCCGCCAGCCCCGCGCTCCTGCATGCCTCCCCCGCTTGCGGTTTTCGCAAGCGGGGGAGATGATCTCAACTCTTGGAAGATCGTTGGAAGGCAATGGGAATGAAGCGCTCGCGGCTCGGCTCGCTCGACGTCACCTCAATCGGGCTCGGTTCCGCCCCGCTCGGCGGATTGTTCAGCCCCGTGAGCGAGGCCGATGCGGAGGCGACGATCGCACGCGCCTGGTCGGCCGGGGTGCGATTTTTCGATACCGCGCCGCTCTATGGCTTTGGCCTTGCCGAGCGACGAGTCGGGGCCTTCCTGCGCCAGCAGCCACGCGACTCCTACGCCATCTCGACCAAGGTCGGCCGCCTGCTGCGCGCGCCCGATGGCGGCGCCGCCGAGGACGATCACTACAAGGGCACGCCGCGCGAGCGGCCGGTGTTCGATTTCAGCCATGACGGTGTGATGCGATCGGTCGAGGAAAGCCTTGCCCGTCTCGGGCTCGACCGCGTCGACGTGCTGCTCGTGCACGACCCTGATGACCACTATGACGAGGCTGTCGCAGGTGCCTTCCGCGCGCTGCAGCGCCTGCGCACCGATGGCACGGTCAAGGCGATCGGCGCGGGCATGAACCAGTCGGAGATGCTCGCGCGCTTCGCCGAGGCCGTGCCGGTCGATTGCTTCCTGCTCGCCGGGCGCTACACGCTGCTCGACCAGGGTGCGCTCGATGTCCTGTTTCCGCTCTGCACGGCGAAGAACATCGGCATCCTGCTGGGCGGCATCTACAACAGCGGTATCCTGGCCAATCCGCATGCCGGCGCAAAGTTCAACTATCGGGACGCCGATGCGTCGCTGGTGGCGCGGGCGCTCGAGCTCGACGCGCTCTGCCGCAAGCATGGGACTGAGCTGAAAGCCGCGGCACTTCAGTTCTGCATGGCGCATCCCGCCGTCACCGTGGCCGTGATGGGCGCGCGCAACGCAGGCGAAGTTGCCGACAACATCGTGATGTCGGAGACGGCGGTGCCGGCGGCGTTCTGGCAGGAGCTGCACGCACGAAACCTCGTCGATGCCCGGGCGCCGCTGCCGACGGGAGCGTAAGCCATGATCATCGACGCCCACCAGCATTTCTGGGATCCCGCGCGTGCCGACTATCCCTGGATGGCGGCGGAGGAGCTCGCGCCGATCCGCCGCGCCTTCGGGCCGGCCGATCTCGCGCCACTGCTGACGGCGAGCCGCATTGATGCCAGCATCGTGGTGCAATGCCGCTCCTCGCTCGAAGAGACCGAGGAGTTCTTGGCGATTGCGCATGTTACACCGTCGGTGATCGGCGTCGTCGGCTGGGCCGACCTGACGGACGGCGCGCTCGGCGACACGCTCGACCGGCTACGCGGCCTACCGGGCGGGCAAAAACTCGTCGGCATCCGTCACCAGGTGCATGACGAGACCGATCCCGACTGGCTGCTGCGCGAGGACGTCCAGCGCGGCCTCACCGCTGTGTTCGCGCGCGATCTCGCCTATGATTTCCTCGTCCGCAGCCGCGAGCTGCCCGCGGCGATCGCGACCGCGCAGGCCTTTCCGCAAGCGCGCTTCGTGCTCGACCATGCGGCCAAGCCGCCGATCGCCGGCGGCGGCAGCGCCGAATGGTCCGATCGCATCAGGGCATTCGGGGCGTGCGGCAACGTTTGGTGCAAGATCTCCGGGCTTGCGACCGAAGCGATCTGGAACGAATGGGATGCGGAACGCCTGTTTCCGTTCGTCGCGCATGCCGCAAGCTGCTTCGGCGAGGACAGGCTGATCTTCGGCTCGGACTGGCCGGTATGCCTGCTTGCGGGGAGCTATGGCGAGATCAAGTGCGCGCTGGAAACCTGCCTGACGAATCTTGGTCCACAGGTGCGGGACAAGGCGTTTGGGGTGAATGCCGCGCAGGCGTATCGGCTGGCTGTCACAAGTTAGCGCCTGAGCGCGCGCCTCGTCCTGCGAGACGACCGCTTGCAGCGGTCTCCTCAGCATGAGGCTAAGCGGCATCGGCGCCTGCCGAAGCAGCCGCCGCGCACGCCGTTCCTCATCCTGGGGAGTGCGCACTTGCGCGCGTCTCGAAGGATGGCTGCAGGGGTATCTGTCTCGAAAACGATCGCCCTGCCGCCCGTGGGGAGTGGAGAAGCAATAATCGGCTCCGTCTACTCCGACATCGGCTTGTCGGAGATGTCCCAGTCCTTGCCGGTGAAGGTGGAGATGAACAGCGTCTTCATCGGCGTGTAGTCCTCGGGCGTGTAGTCGTAGGTCACGCCGTCGAGGAAATAGGGCGAGTGGAAGCCCTTGAGGTTGGAGGCCTGCTTCAGCACGTTGGCGCGGGTGAGGTCGTCGCCGCAGCGCCGCAGGATCTCGCCCATGGTCACGGCCTGGCCGTAGCCGGCGAAGGCGATGGTGTTGTCGGGGTCGATGGCCGGGGTGTACTTCTTGCGCAATTCCTCGAACGCCATCACGTCGGGGTCCTTCTCCCATTTGGGCAGGCCGACCTCCTTGTTATAGCGGATGGCGACGATGCCGGCGGCGTTCTCGAGGCCCGCGGCATTGAGGATCGAGCGGCCGGTCGAGCCCGCAGAAAGAAGCTGCAGCGGCTTCCAGCCGAGCTCGGCGACCTTGCGGATCGACTGCGACGACGCCTTGCCGGTGGAGATGTTGTAGAAGACGTCGGCGCCGGACTTCGAGAGGTTGATGAGCTGGGAATCGACGGTCGGCTCGGTCAGATCATAGGTCTGCTCCATGATCACCTTTGCGGTGCCGCCGGCGTCTTCCAGAACCTTCTTGAAGGGTCCGAGGAAGTCGCGACCAAAGTCGTCGTTCTGGTAGAGGATGCCGATCTTGGCGTTCGGCTTCACACTGACGACGTGGCGGGCCAGGATGCGCGCCTCGGTCGGGTAGAGCGGCAGGCCCGCCATCGTCCATTTGAACTCTTTCGGGTTATTCCACTTCGACGCGCCGGTGTTGAGCAAGAGCTGCGGCACACCCTTGGAATTCAGGTATTTGTGCACGGCGGTCTGCGGCGCGGTGCCGAGCGAGCCGTACAGCGCGAGCACTTCCTCCTGCTCGACCAGACGCCGCGTCGCCTCGACGCATTTCGGCGCGCTGTAGGCGTCGTCCATGGTGAGAAACTTGATCTTGCGTCCATTGATGCCGCCCTTCTCGTTCAGCATCTGGAAATAGGCCTCGCCGATGCGCCCCAGCACGCCATAGAGCGAGCCGGGACCGGAATGCGGCACGGTCTGCCCGATCTTGATCTCGGTGTCGCTGGCGCCCGCATCGTATTTCTTCTCTGCGGCCCAGACGTAGGGCGCGGGCAGGGTGGATGCGGCGATGGTGGCGAGCGCGGCGGCGCTGAAATCGCGCCGCGATGGATTCTTGGTCATTTTTGTTTCTCCCTAATGCGCGCATTGTGCTGGCAGGGAAGCACGGCTCGCAAGTGGCAAGTCGCAACTTTGCGACGCAATGACACTTAAATCCCAGTGTGTTAGCGCCTAGACTCAAGTTTTCTCGGCGACCACGACGAGGCCGCGCACCGGCTCGTTGTTCTCGATGCGCGGCGAGGCCGCCTGCAATGTCAGAAGCTTCAGTCCGGCCCTGACGAGCGCGCTCCGCACATATTCCGCTGCATGGGCATAGCGCAGGCCTTCGCCGAGAATGATGCCGTTGCCATCGTGGGTCTCGAGCGTGAAGGCGAGCACGCCGCCCGCTGCAAGCACGCGCCTTGCTTCCGTCAGCACCGGTGCGAGATCCGACAGATACACGAACGCGTCCGCCGCAATCATCAGGTTCGCGCTTGCTTTGGGCTTGCCGCGCAAGCCATCGATCATGTCGGCGACTTCGAGCTCGGCGTACAGACCCGTCGCGCGCGCCTCCTTGATCATGCCGGACGACAGGTCGATGCCGGTGAAATGATCGACCTGCTTGGCGAAGGCGGCTGCCGCGAGGCCGGTGCCGCAGCCGAGATCGATGGCGCGCTTGAACAGAGCCGGCTTCCTGGCGGCGACGCGTGCGGCGATCACCGCCTTGAAGATCAGGGACGGCGCGCGGTATTCGAGATCGTTGACCAGAACATCCTCGAAATGCGGCGCATATTGATCGAACAAGGCCTGCACATAGGCCTTCGGCATCTCCGAGAGTTGCTCGTCGCCCAGCCGGATCAAACGCAAGCCGGCGCCGTGCTGGTCGTCCGGGTCGGACTCGCACGCTTTCCGGAAGGCGGCGATGGCCTTGTCGCGCTCGCCCAGCTCATCGCGGATTTCGCCCAGCGTGAACCAGGCCGAGGTGAAGTTCGGCGCGAGCTCGAGCGCTTGTTCCAGCAGGTCGGCGGCGGCGGGCAGGTCACCCTTGAGCTGGAGATCGCGGGCGAATTCGAAGCGGCGGTCGGCGATGAGATCGCCCGAGGACAGGAACAGGCGCAGAGGCATTGAGGAACCGAAGGAGCGAAGCGGGCGGGGCGACTCGAAGATGCGGCGACCCCACCTATATATCAGGCATGCGTCCGCAAGACATCCTGTTGCCAGCTGCTGCCGGCCTGTGCTGCAAGCCCGGCGGCTTCCATATCGATCCTGTCCGCCCCGTGGAGCGGGCCGTGATCACCCACGGCCATTCCGACCATGCCCGCGCCGGCCATGGTGCGGTGCTGGCGACGCAGGAAACGCTGGACATGATGCGGCTGCGCTATGGTGAGAATTTCGCCGGCTCGACGCAAGCCATCCGCTACGGCGAGGAGATCCGGCTCGGCGAGACCTGCGTGAAGTTTCATCCCGCCGGCCACGTGCTCGGCTCGGCGCAGATCGCGGTCACGTGCAAGGATACCTGCATCGTCGCCTCCGGCGACTACAAGGATGCGCCCGACCCCACCTGCACGCCGTTCGAGCTCGTTCCCTGCGACGTCTTCATCACCGAAGCCACGTTTGGCCTGCCGGTATTCCGGCATGGCGATGCGGCTGACGAGGTCGAGAAGCTGCTCGCCTCCGTCGTGCTGTTTCCCGAGCGCGCGCATCTCGTTGGCGCCTATTCGCTCGGCAAGGCGCAGCGCGTGATCAAGCTGCTGCGGCAGGCCGGCTATGACGCGCCGATCTATTTGCATGGTGCGATGGAGACGATCACCGCGTACTACCAGAGCCGCGGCATCGACCTCGGCGAGCTCAGGCCGGTGAAGGACGTCAAGAAGGGGGCGCTCGCCGGTACCATCACGCTGGCACCGCCCTCGGCGACGTCAGATCTGTGGACGCGCCGCTTTCCCGATCCCGTCACCGCTTTCGCCTCGGGCTGGATGCGCGTGCGCGCCCGGGCGCGGCAGCGCGGCGTCGAGTTGCCGCTGGTGATTTCCGACCACGCCGATTGGGACGGTCTCACCGCCACCATTGGCGCGACCGGCGCTGGCGAGATCTGGGTCACGCACGGTCAGGAAGATGCGCTGGTGCATTGGTGCAGGTCGCAGGGCCTGAAAGCGCAGCCGCTCGATCTCGTCGGCTATGGTGACGAGGAGGAGAGCGAGGCGCCGGCCAGTGACGAGGCCGAGGCATGAATCGCTTCGCCGAACTGCTCGACCGTCTCGCCTACGAGCCCGGCCGCAACAACAAGCTGCGTCTGCTCGCCGGCTATTTCCGCGAGGTCGGCGATCCCGATCGCGGCTATGCGCTCGCCGCGCTCACCGGCGCACTCAGCTTCAAGCACGCCAAGCCTGCGCTGATCCGCGATCTCATCGCATCGCGCACAGATGAAGTGCTGTTCGGGCTGAGCTACGACTATGTCGGCGATCTCTCCGAGACGGTCGCGCTGATGTGGCCGAAGGCGCCAACCATTTCGCAATCCTTTCAGAGCCACCCCTCTCCCCAACCCTCCCCCCTTGTCGGGGAGGGGCAGGGAGGGGGCTACTCCGGGCGAGATGCTGACGAGTCTCCTCACGCGCGCCACCACAACAACCCGCCGCCGCCGACCCTCACCGAGGTCGTCACCACGCTGCGCACGCTCGGCAAGACCGAGTTGCCAAAACAGCTCGAGCGCTGGCTCGATGAGCTCGATGAGACCGGCCGCTGGGCGCTGCTGAAGCTCGTCACCGGGGCGCTGCGCATCGGCATCTCCGCGCGCCTTGCGAAAACGGCAGCGGCCGCGCTCGGCGACAAGGACCCGCACGAGGTCGAGCTGATCTGGCCGGGGCTCAGCCCGCCCTATCTCGACCTGTTCGCCTGGCTGGAAGGCCGCGGCGACAAGCCCGTCAATCGCGATCCCGCGCCGTTCCGCCCGGTGATGCTGGCGCATGCGATCGAGGACAGCGATTTCGCTGCGCTCGATCCCGCCGACTACATCGCCGAATGGAAATGGGACGGCATTCGCGTGCAGGCCGTCGCCGGTCGCGACGAGCTTGGCCGCATCACCGCGCGACTCTATTCGCGCACCGGCGAGGACATCACGGGAAGCTTTCCGGATCTCGTGCCGTCGCTTCGATTGCCGGGCGCGATCGACGGTGAGCTTTTGATCCTGCGCGAAGGCCGTGTGCAGAGCTTCAACGTCCTGCAGCAGCGGCTCAACCGCAAGGTCGTCTCGCCCAAGCTGATCAAGGCGTTTCCAATCCACCTTCGCGCCTACGACCTGCTCGGCGATGACGAGAACGATTTGCGCGAGCTGCCGTTCGCGGAGCGTCGTGAGCGGCTGGAGACCTTCATCGGGAAGCTCGGGGATCCCCGCATCGATCTGTCGCCCACCGTTTCCTTCGCGAGCTGGGCGGCGCTGACCGCCGCACGCGCCGATCCTGCAAGCGCAGGCGCGGGCGAAGACGCGGATGCGGTCGAGGGCGTCATGCTGAAGCGGCGCGATGCGCCTTATCTGCCGGGACGGCCGAAGGGGCAGTGGTGGAAGTGGAAGCGCGATCCGCACATCATCGATGCCGTGCTGATGTATGCGCAGCGCGGCCACGGCAAGCGCTCGTCCTATTATTCCGATTACACCTTTGGCGTCTGGACCGCCGGCGCTGGTGGCGACGAACTGGTGCCGGTCGGCAAGGCCTATTTTGGCTTCACCGACGAGGAGCTGCTGCAGATCGACCGCTTCGTCCGCCGCAACACCACGGAAAAGTTCGGCCCCGTTCGCCATGTCGTGCACGAGCCGGAGCAGGGGCTGGTGCTGGAGGTCGCGTTCGAGGGCCTGCAGCGTTCGCCGCGCCACAAATCCGGCGTCGCCATGCGCTTCCCCCGCATCAGCCGCCTGCGCTGGGACAAGCCACCGCGGGAAGCCGACCGGCTGGAGACGCTGGAACGGATGCTGAAGGCGGAGACGGTGGAGGTTGAGGCGTGAAGGGGTGTGATCAGTCGGACTTTGGCTGCGCCTGCGTGCACGCCTCGTCCTTCGAGACGCCCGCTTTACGCGGGCTCCTCAGGATGAGGACGGAGTGCGTGGCAGCAGTTTCAACGGGCACCGATGCCGATTAGCCTCATCCTGAGGAGACCGCGAAACGGTCGTCTCGCAGGATGGCGGCCGGGACACAATCTCATCGGACGGCGGGAGAGACAAACCGACCATCGAATTAAACTCCCGTAACCCGATTGACGCGTGGTTGCGGGTTCCCCATGTGCCTCGCCGTGCCCTATAATGGGGTCGAATCCCCCTGAGGAGTTTGAGATGGTCCAAGACGTCAGAGATTTGCCGGCCGGCCGCAATGATGGCCTGAACCGCTTTCTCGGCGGCTCGCCGCTGGCGGTCGCGTTTCGGCTGGTCCTGCTCTCGATCCTGGTCGGCGTCGTGCTGGCCGCGATCGGATTCGATCCGTGGAACATCCTCACCAGCATCCGCCTGCTGTTCCAGCACCTGTGGGATCTCGGCTTCGACACCATCAACTGGCTGTGGCGCTACTTCCTGCTCGGCGCGGTCATCGTGATCCCGATCTGGCTGCTGTCGCGCGTGTTCGGCACGCCGCGCCGCTAAGTTCAGCCCGTCCGGAAGGAGCCCGCAGCCGATGCAACTCCGCTTTGTCGGCTGCGGCGACGCCTTCGGCTCCGGCGGCAGGCTCAACACCTGCTTCCACGTCTCGGGGCGCGAGGCCAACTTCCTGATCGATTGCGGCGCGTCGGCCCTGCCGGCGCTGAAGCGGCTCGAGATCGACCGCAGCGAAATCGATCTCATCCTCATCACTCATTTCCACGGCGACCATTTTGCCGGTCTGCCGTTCCTCCTGCTCGACGCGCAATTCTCGCGGCGGACCAGGCCGCTGACGATCGCAGGCCCGCAGGACATCGAGAGGCGACTGCGTGAGGTGATGGAGGTCTTGTTCGAGCATTCCTCGACGACCAAGCAGCGCTTCGAGCTCGACGTCGTCGAGCTCGCGCCCGGGCAAAGCCGGACCTTCGGCGCCGTGACGGTGACGCCCTATCCGGTGGTGCACGGCGAATCCGGGGGGCCCTTCCTCGCCTACCGTGTCGAGGCCGAGGGCCGGACGCTCGCCTACAGCGCCGACACCGAATGGACGGAGACGCTCATTCCGCTGGCGCAGGGCGCGGACCTTTTCATTGCCGAGGCCTATATGTACGAGAAGGTGGTCAAGAACCATCTCAGCCTGAAGACCTTGGAACAGCATCTGCCCGACATCGGCGCAAAGCGCCTGATCCTCACCCATATGAGTGACGACATGCTGTCGCGGCTGGATGATATCGCGCATCTCGCCGCCGAAGACGGTATGGTCCTCGTATTCTGACATGCACGCGCCCGCTCCGCTCAAGATCGGATCCCGTCAGGTGTTCGCCATCGCCGGTCCTGCGATGGTCGCGAACCTGACGACGCCGCTGATCGGCGTGGTCTCGACCACCGCGATCGGCCGGCTCGACGATGCGGCGCTGCTCGGCGGCGTCGCGATGGCTTCCGTCATCTTCGACTGCCTGTTCTGGCTGTTCGGCTTCCTGCGCATGAGCACGCTCGCCTTCACCGCGCAAGCGCTCGGCGCCGGCGAGACGCGCGAGCCGCCCGCGATCCTGGCGCGCGGCTTCATCGTCGCCGGCCTGATCGGCGCCGCTCTGATCGTCCTGCAGCTGCCGCTGGCGGCACTCCTGTTCGACCTGATGGGCGGCAGCGAGGGCGTGACGCGGGCAGCAAAGACCTATTTCAAGATCCGGATCTGGTCCTCGCCCTTCGCGCTGGCCAACTACGTCATCCTCGGCTGGCTGATCGGCCTCGCCCGTGCCAATTCGGCCTTGCTGCTTCAGGTCGTCATCAATCTCGTCAACATGGCGGCGACGATCCTGCTGGTGCTGGTCTACGATACCGGCATCGCCGGTGCCGCGATCGCCGCGCTGCTGTCGGAGGCGGTCGGACTTGCCCTCGGCGTGATCGTCTGCCGGCATTATGCCGACGCCGGCTTCGCCGTCCCGTACGCGAACCTGCTCGATCGAGCGAAGCTGTTGCGGTTGCTGGCGGTGAATTCCGACATCATGATCCGCACCGCGGCGCTGATCGCCGTGTTCCTGTTCTTCACCGCCAAGGGCGCGCAGGCCGGCGACGTCACGCTGGCCGCCAACTCCGTGCTCAACAATTTTCTGCTGATCAGCGCCTTCTTTCTCGACGGCCTCGCCAATGCGGCCCAGCAGCTTTGCGGCCGCACGCTCGGCGCACGCGACCCCAAGGGCTTTGCCGCGTCGACGCGGCTGGTGCTGCTCTGGGGGCTCGGCTTCGCGATCGTCGTCGCCGTGCTGTTCGCGCTGTTCGGGCCGGCGCTGATCGACTTCATGACGACGAGTGACGACGTCCGCCGGGCCGCGCGCGAATTCCTCCCTTTCGTCGTGCTGGCGCCCATCCCCGGCGTGTTCGCCTTCGGCTTCGACGGCATCTATATCGGCGCGACCTGGGCGCGCGAGATGCGCAACCTGATGCTGGCCTCGCTCGCCATCTTCCTCGCCACCTGGTGGGCGCTGCAATCGTTCGGCAATGCCGGGCTGTGGTGGGCGCTGATGGCCTCCTACCTCTCGCGCGGCGGCCTGCAGGCCGCGCGCTATCCGGCGCAGTTCAGGGCGACGTTTGCGAAGTCGTGAATTCGTAGCCCGGATGGAGCGCAGCGAAATCCGGGGCCGCCGTAGTTGCGGATCAAATCCCGGATTGCGCTGCGCTCCATCCGGGCTACGGGGTCACGCCCTACATCCCCGGCCAGTCTTCGGCGGTGAGGGTCGCTGCATCGGCGCCGACGATCTCGGACAGCGAATCGCGCCCGGTGCGGAGCAGCGTCGAGGTGAGGTCGCGCTTGATCTCGTCGACGAGGCCGAGGCCCTTGTAGACCAACGACGAATACAGCTGGATCAGGCTGGCGCCCGCGCGGATCTTGGTCAGCGCGGCGCCGCCGGAGTCCACGCCGCCGACGCCGATCAGCGGAAATGCGCCCTCGACGCGCACATAGGTTTCGGCGACCATCCGCGTCGACAGGCGGAACAGCGGCCGGCCGGACAGGCCGCCTTGCTCCTTGGCGCGCATCTCCTCCCGCAGCGTGCTCGGCCGGGCAATCGTCGTGTTCGAGACGATCATGCCGTCGACCCTGCGTGAGCGCGCGACCTGCACGACATCGTCGAGCTGGGCGAGGCTCAGATCCGGCGCGATCTTGAGCAGCACCGGCGTGTCGCCGGCCTTCTGCCTGACACGCTCGCGCGCGTCGATCACGCGTGCGAGGAGATCGTCGAGCAGCGCGCCTTCCTGCAGATTGCGCAGGCCAGGCGTGTTCGGCGAGGAGACGTTGACGGTGAAATAGCTCGCGACCGGCGCGAAGGTCTCGATCAGCTTGACGTAATCGGCGACGCGATCCGGCGAATCCTTGTTGGCGCCGACATTGACGCCGACGATGCCGCCGTGCTGCGCGCGCGCGGCGAGCCGGCGCAGGGCCACGTCCGCGCCGTCATTGTTGAAGCCCATGCGGTTGATGATGGCTTCGTCGCGCTCGAGGCGAAACAGCCGCGGCCTGGGATTGCCGGCTTGCGGCTTCGGCGTCACCGAGCCGATCTCGACGAAGCCGAAGCCGAGCCGCAGCAGCGCGTCCGGCACCTCCGCGCTCTTGTCGAAGCCGGCGGCCATGCCGATCGGGTTGGGAAAGTTGAGTCCGAAGGCGCGCATCGCGAGCTTGGGATCGTCGGCGCGCGGCTTGATCGGCGGCAGGAAACGCAGGCCCTGGATCGCCAGGCGATGCGCATCTTCCGGGTCGAGCCAGCGCAGCACCGGCAGCGAAAAGGCGTCGAAAGCGCGGATCACGGGGCAAGCTCCGGAACGTCGTGGCCGCCGTCGGAGCGGATGTTGAGATTCGTCACCGCGATGACGGCGCCGAGATCGAGCTCGCCATAGAGATGAGGAAACAGCTCCTCATTGCGCGAGCGCTCCCAGCGCAATTCGCTGCCGAGCGCGTCGCTGTCCACCTCGACCAGGAACAGCGCGCGCTGGCCGAAATAGTGCTTGCGCAGGGTCTCGGGAACCTGGGCGGCGGTCGAGAGATGGATGAAACCGTCGCGCGCATCATCGGCGCTGCCGAGGTAGACGCCCCGCCGCTCCGCCTCACGCCAGGCCGAGGCCGGACAGATTTTGTAGATCTTGACCACCGCTTGCGCAGCCCTGTTGCTCTTTGAGTCTTTTGGGTTTTTTCGTCTATCGCGGGTCTTTTAAACCCCCGGCGCGACCGTAAAGGCCGCCCCTGCCGAACTCAAGACCTCAAGCCATTTCCGGTCCGATGAAATCGAAACGAGGGCTCCAGGTCCTCGTTTTGACGCGTTTTCCTGGCGCGAACCGGTACTCGCCTCGCTTGAAACGCTTTCGCCCGCTGCCTCTTGCGCGAAAATCGGAAAACCGGTTGATTTGAGGATAGTTTTCCTGGGTTGCGACAGGCTGGACCTTCCATGGTCAGACAGGCCAAAGCGCAGAGGATACTGACTCACGACCAGATCTGGGTCGCGCTGGATCGGCTGGCGGAGCGCGCCGGTCTGTCACCGTCCGGCCTTGCCAAGCGCGCCGGGCTCGATCCCACCACCTTCAACAGGTCCAAACGCGTTACCTCGGACGGCCGCGAGCGCTGGCCCTCGACCGAATCGATCGCGAAGGTGCTGGCCGCCGCAGATTCCTCGATGGCGAGCTTTGCGAAGCTGATCGACGACGACGCGGGCGATGGCCGCTCGGTCCCGCTGCTCGGCTTCGCTCTGGCCGGCGCGAGCGGGGCCTTCGACGAGTCCGGCCTTCCCTCCGGCAAGGGCTGGACCGAAACAGCGCTTCCCGCCACCGAGGACAGCCACACTTTTGCGCTTGAGATTTCCGGCGATGCGTTCGCCCCTGTCTATCGCGACGGCGACATCGTGCTGGTTTCGCCGGGCGCGCCGATCCGCAAGGGCGACCGCGTGGTGGTGAGGAGCAAGACGGGCGAGGTGACGATCGCAACGCTGCGGCGCCGCACCGCGAGGGCGCTGGAGCTGCACTTGCTCGATGCGCCGCAGGCCGGGCGCACGATGGCGACGGGCGAGGTGGCGTGGATTGCGCGGATCGTGTGGACGAGCCAGTGATCATGACCTTGGCCGCCTCGTGACCCGCATTCCTGCGGGCCGCGTTTCATTCCGATCGCCATTGCGACTCACCGGCCCTCTCGCATAGGTTGCGGCCGATACTACCGGCCCAGCTTTATCTTAGGGGAATACGATGAATCGCCGTCACGCCTTGAAGGCCCTCGCGGGTCTCGCGCTTTGTCCGTTGTGCAAGCCAGCTTTCGCCGCCGAAGGCGCGCATTGGAGTTATGAAGGCGCCGGCGGCCCGGCCAAATGGGGCGATCTCGACACGGCCAACAAGGCCTGCGCGGTCGGCCTGCAGCAATCGCCGATCGACATCGAAGGGACGATCAAGTCGCAATTGCCGGTTCTGAAACCGAATTGGGGCAAGAACGCTGACACGATCGTCAACAACGGTCACACGATCCAGCTCAACTTCGCCGAAGGCAGCACGCTGATGCTGGGCGACGTCAAGTACAAGCTGCTGCAGGTGCACTTCCACCGGCCGAGCGAGCACATGATCGGCGGCAAGAATTTCCCGATGGAGGCCCATTTCGTCCATCGCAACGAGGCCGGCGGGCTCGCCGTGGTCGGCGTGCTGATGGCAGAGGGCAGGGCGAACCCGGCTTTCGGCAAGATCGTCAAGACCATGCCGGCGGCGGAAGGCCCCGCGGTGAAGGCCGATGCCGGCATCGATCCGCACGCCATGCTGCCGACCAAGCTCAGCTACTTCCGCTATCCCGGCTCGCTGACGACGCCGCCCTGCTCGGAAGTGGTCGAGTGGCTGCTGCTGACCACCCCGATCCAGGTGTCGTCCGCCGACGTCGCCGCGTTCGCAAAGCTCTATCCGATGAACGCGCGCCCGGTGCAGAAGGACAACAGGCGCTACGTGCTGAAGTCGATCTGAGCGAGCGCTGAAGGTCCGTAGCCCGTATGGAGCGCCGCGCAATCCGGGACGACTGGAGCGCTCGTGAAGACCCCGGATTGCGCTGCGCTCCATCCGGGCTACACGCTACATCTTCCTCACGCGCTCCGCGCCAGCGCGCCGTCGATCATGTTGACGGCGTTCTGCACACCGTACACCGCGACGAAGGAGCCGAAGCGCGGGCCCTTCTCCTGGCCGAGCAGCACCTGGTAGAGCATGTTGAACCAGTCCAGCGTGACGCCGGGACGGCCGTCCTTGCCCTTCTTGACCTGGTCGAGGAAGGGCTCGCGGCGGCCGATCTCGTAGACGACGTTCTGGATGTCCTCGGCCGATGCCTCCGGCGCGAGCTGTGACAGCGCATCGCGCAGATCCTGCAATGCGGCGCGCTCGGTGTCGTTGGGCACGCGGAACTGCTTCGTCGGCGCGACGAAGTCGCGGTAATAGTTGATGGCGTAGCCGACCATCGCATCCAGCTTCGGATGCGTCTGCGGGCTCACGCCGGGACGGTAGCGGCCGATGAAGCCCCACAGCGTCTCGGCATTCTCCGCGTTCGACGACGACACCAGCGTCAGCAGCAGCTGGAAGGTGACGGGCATGTCGCCCATCGGCGGCTTGCCGTTGTGGATGTGCCAGACCGGATTGCCGAGCTGCTGCTTGCCGTCTTGCTTGGCAAAGCCATCAATGAATTGCTGATAGTCGTCGACCTGGCGCGGGATGACGTCGAAAAACAGCCGCTTCGCCGCCTTCGGTTCGCGATACATGAACAGCGACAGCGATTCCGGCGAGGCGTAGCGCAGCCATTCGTCGATGGTCAGGCCGTTGCCCTTCGACTTCGAGATCTTCTGGCCCTTCTCGTCGAGGAAGAGCTCGTAGTTGAAGCCTTCGGGCGGGGAGCCGCCGAGCGCCCTCGCAATCGCGCCGGACAGCTTCACGGAATCGATCAGGTCCTTGCCTGCCATCTCGTAGTCGACGCCGAGCGCGACCCAGCGCATCGCCCAATCGGCCTTCCACTGACACTTGACGTTGCCGCCGGTCACGGGCGTCTCGACTTCCTGGTTGGTATCGGGGTCGACATAGGTCACCGTGCCGGCCGCGACGTCGCGGCGGATCATCGGCACCTGCAGCACGATGCCCGTGGTCTTGCTGATCGGCAGGAACGGCGAATAGGTGGCGCGACGATCCGGACCGAGCGTCGGCAGGATGATGTCCATGATCTTGTCGTAGGCGGCAAGCATCTTGAGCAGCGTCGCGTCGAAGCGTCCGGACTTGTAGTAGACGGTCGAGCTGGCGAACTCGTAGTCGAAGCCGAAATGATCCAGGAACGCGCGCAGGCGCGCGTTGTTGGCATCGCCGAACGACGGATGCTCGTTCGAGAACGGGTCCGGCACGGACGTGAGCGGCCGCCCCAGATATTGCGCCAAGAGATCCTTGTTCGGCACGTTGTCGGGCACCTTGCGGAAGCCGTCCATGTCGTCGGAGAAGGCGAGCAGGCGCGTCTTGATCTTGTCCTCGGTCAGAACGCGGAAGGCATGGCGCACCATCGAGGTGCGCGCGACCTCGCCGAAGGTGCCGATATGCGGCAGGCCCGACGGCCCGTAGCCGGTCTCGAACAGCACCTCGTCCTTCGGGCTCTTCTTCAGCCGCGCGACAATGGCCTTCGCCTGCTCGAACGGCCAGGCGTTGGATTGTTCGGCGAGCGCACGCAGGTCGCTCGGGCTCATGCTGGGATCGATAACAGACATCAAGAAGGGCCTCCGGGCCGCGGAAAATAGCGATTTTTGCGCGGAATGCAAAAATAGTCTTGGTCGTCATTCCGGGGCGATGCGCAGCATCGAACCCGGAATCTCGAGATTCCGGATTCGCGCTTCGCGCGCCCCGGAATGACGATTGATTGGTTAGAACGGGCTCACCGAGAAATAGCGCAGCCACAGGTCGGTGTAGCGGCCTTTTTCCCAGACCCGGAACAGCGCCCAGTTCAGGGCCTGGCGCAGCACGTCGTTGCCCTTGCGGACGGCGATGCCGATGCCTTCGCCGAAGAAGCGGCTCTCGACGAAGGGGCCGCCGGAGAAGGCACAGCAATCGCCGGAATCGGTGCCGTTGATCCAGAACGCCAGCGAGATGGCGTCGCCGAAGATGAAGTCAACCTCACCCTTGCGAAGTGCGGCGCGCATCGCATCGTCGTTGGGATAGGGGTGCAGCTCGGCGTCGGTGAACAGGGCCTTCAGATAAGCCTCGTGCGCGGAGCCGGCGATGACGCCGACCTTCTTGCCCTCGAGATATTCCGGGCGGATCTCCGGCATCACCGCGTCCTTGCGCGAGGCGAAGCGCGCCGGCACGCGGTAATAGGGATCGGTGAAATCGACCCTGGCCCGCAGCTGCGGGCTCACCGCCATCGAGGCGATGATGGCATCGCCCCGGTTGGAGGAGAGCGCGTCGACCAGCGTCTCGAAGCGGCGCATCTGCACCGTGCAGGTGACCTTGATCTCCTCGCACAGGCTGCGGGCGAGATCGACGTTGAAGCCGGCCGGGTTGCCGTCGGCGCCGGTGTAGTTGAACGGCGGATAGTCGGTCTCGGTCAGGAAGCGGATCACGGTCAGGCGCGACAGGTCCGGCCGCTCCGGGCGCCGCCGGGGATCCCAGAAGCCCGGCACGGCCTGCGGCGCCGCCTGGGGCGCGACCTGCGGCGTGGCCTGGGGTGCCGCCGGGGGTCGCTTGGCGGGCGCCTGGGCCTCGGCGGCGGGGACGCCGGCGAGCAGGCAGGCACCAACGGCCAGCCCCGTCAGCAAGCCAAGGACAGATTTGGACGATTTCGCCTGTTGCGATGGAGCCATCGGCCGGAAATGAAGGAATTTCATTGGGATCGGAGGGCGTTATAGACCATCCGGGCCGGAACGCGAGTGCCGATTGCGGGCTGGGCAAAGGTCTCTCAGGCGTCATGCCCGGGCTTGTCCCGCCCGCGCGGCCGAAGCCACTTCGGAAGGCTATGCCCGGCCATGACGATGTGGAAAGCGCTCGGCCTAAATCAGGGGCCTCAGAGATACTTCTTCAAATCCGCCGCCGCCTCTTCCGGCGTCCGCTTCAGATTGAACGGCGAGACGAACCTTCCGTCGCGGTCCATCAGGTAGATCAGCGCGGTGTGGTCCATGGTGTAGTCGCCGTCCTTGGTCGGGACCTTCTTGGCGTAGACCCGGTAGGAGGTGACGACCTTGGCGGTCTCGGCGGGATCGCCGGACAGGCCTTCGAGGTGCGGATCGAAGCTCGACAGGTACTCCTTCATGGTCGCCGGCGTATCGCGCTCGGGGTCGACCGAGATGAAGACGGCATTGACCTTGTCGGCATCCTTCCCCATCGCGCGCAGCACTTCCGAGATCTCGAACAGCGAGGTCGGGCAGACGTCGGGGCAATGGGTGTAGCCGAAGAAGATCAGGGTCGGCTTGCCCTTCAGGTTCTTGTCGGTGACGGCCTTGCCGTGCTGGTCGGTGAGCTGGAACGGGCCGCCGATCGCAGCCGGCTGCGCCACCTTGCTGACCCCGCCCATGGCCCAGAACAAGATCAGGAGCCCGACGACGAGACTTGCGGCGAAGGCGGTCGCGATCACCAGCGGGCGGGTGGCGGAACTCATGAGCGGAAAACTTCCTGTCGCGGATCAGAAGCAGGCGGCGAAACCGGTCCTGATGATTTCGAAGAACATCTGCGTGCCATAGTGGAACCACAGCGCCAGCGCGCCGAGCACGAGCAATCCGCCGATCGCCGCACCCACCCACAGCAGCACGGACGGCGTCCGGCCGGCAGTGGACGAATTGTCCTGTAACGGATGCGAGGGGTGCAGGGGTTGAGCCATGACAACGATCGGGGGGCGAAGGCCCGGGTTCCAGGCTCTCAGATAGGCCTTGGCCCGCCGGCGGGCAAGGCGGCACCAGCCCCTCAAGGCGCTATCAGCGGTCAAAGCGCCGCCGGAGGCCGAAAGAATGTTGTCAGGCTGGGAGCGTCAGTGCAGCAGCTGGCCGCGGGCGGATTCGAGCTGGTCGCCTTGGGGGAGCGGCCGGCGCGACGGCTTGATGGTCGAGGCCTGCGCGTCGAGGTAGCAGGGCTTGTACATGGCCTGAAGCTGCTTGCCCTTCAGGAAGAGCATGTGCGGGGTGAGGCCGCCGCGCTGGCTGATCCAGCGCTTCACCTGCGAGGGGTACATCGCATAGAGCATCTGGGTCGCCTCGGGATTGGTCACGGCGCGGCCATTGCTGCCGAAATCCCAGGCGGCGTGGAAGCCGAGCGTCGCGCTCGAGGTCACGCAGATGCGGTCATGCGGGATGGCGCCGAGGACGATGGTGCAGGCGGAGGCACACAGGCCGTCGATGATGACGGTCTCGCCGGATTGACGCAGGTCCTGGTACTTGTCGACGTAGGTTCCAATCCGGCCACCGCGGTCATCCGCGATCCGAACCACCGCGTGAGAAGCCCCCATGCCAGCGATCAAGAGAACTGCCGCAAGCAACCCCGTCAGAAACTTCATTGTCCCCCGCCCCGGTCGAATTCGAATCTGCGTGTCAGGTGGTGATGCCCGGCTAGCGTCCGTCGTAACCGCGGTTTTGTCTAGGCAGGCCGGCTGGCTCAAAACAAATTCAAATCCAGTGTTGCGTCCGCGCTGCACTCGGTGGGTCTCTATCCCAAAGTGGAACAAGTTAAGGATGTCTTGCGCGCCACGCCCTTGATCTCAGTTACAACCGCTGGCTTCAATCCGGGCGAATACAGGGGAATCCATCGAGGAGGGAATCATGGAGGGGGAAAACCATGGCTGAGGAGACCGATGTCATCGTCGTCGGCGCCGGATTGTCGGGCCTCGTTGCCGCAACCGAGATCGCGGACGCGGGCAAGCGCGTGATCGTGGTCGACCAGGAGGGCGAGCAGTCGATCGGCGGCCAGGCGTTCTGGTCGTTCGGCGGATTGTTCCTGATCAATTCGCCGGAGCAGCGCCGGCTCGGCATCAAGGACTCCTACGACCTCGCGATGCAGGACTGGCTCGGTACCGCCGGCTTCGACCGCGACGAGGATTTCTGGCCACGCAAATGGGCCGAGGCCTATGTGGCGTTCGCCGCCGGCGAGAAGCGCGACTGGCTGCGGGCGATGGGCCATCGCATCTTCCCCGTGGTCGGCTGGGCCGAGCGCGGCGGCTATGACGCGATGGGCCACGGCAATTCCGTGCCGCGCTTTCACGTCACCTGGGGTACCGGCCCCGGCATCGTCGAGCCGTTCGAGCGCCGTGCGCGCGAGGCCGTCAGAAGCGGCCGGCTGGTCTTCAGGTGTCGCCATCGCGTCGACGCGCTTTCGATCACCAACGGGACGGTCGATGGCGTCAGCGGCGCCGTGCTCGCGCCTGATGCTGTCGAGCGCGGCAAGAGCTCGTCCCGCAACGTGGTCGGCGAATTCGCGATCAAGGCCCAGGCCGTGATCGTGGCGTCCGGCGGCATCGGCGGCAATCACGAGCTGGTGCGGCAGAACTGGCCGGAGCGGCTCGGCACGCCGCCAAAGTTCATGATCTCCGGCGTGCCCGAGCATGTCGACGGCCGCATGATCGGCATCACCGAGAAGACGGGCGCGCGGCTGATCAACCGCGACCGCATGTGGCACTATGTGGAGGGCATCCAGAACTGGAATCCGATCTGGCCGCGCCACGGCATCCGCATCCTTCCGGGGCCGTCGTCGATGTGGTTCGACGCCACGGGCACGCGGCTGCCGGCGCCGCTGTTCCCGGGCTCCGACACGCTCGGTCAGCTCAAATACATCATGTCCACCGGCTATGATTATTCCTGGTTCATCCTGACCCAGAGCATCATCAAGAAGGAGTTTGCGCTGTCGGGGTCGGAGCAGAACCCCGATTTGACCGGCAAGAGCTGGCGCATGACGATCAAGCGGGCCACCAACAAGGGCGCGCCGGCGCCGGTCGAGGCGTTCAAAAGCCATGGTGTCGACTTCATCGTGCGCGACAAGCTCGAGGACCTCGTCGCGGAGATGAACAAGCTTGCCGGCAGCGACCTTCTCAAGCTCGAGCACATCAGGATGCAGATCGAGGCGCGCGATCGCGAGATCGCCAACCCCTACGTCAAGGATGCGCAGGTGATGAACATTCACAACGCGCGCCGCTATATCGGCGACAAGCTGATCCGCACCGCGTCTCCGCACAGGATTCTGGATCCCGCCCAGGGGCCGCTGATCGCGGTCAAGCTCAACATCCTCACCCGCAAGACGCTGGGCGGTTTCGAGACCGATCTCGACTCGCGCGTGTTCGGTGCCGAAGGCAGCGTCATTCCCGGCCTCTACGCGGTCGGCGAAGCCGCGGGCTTCGGCGGCGGCGGCGTGCACGGCTATCGCTCGCTGGAAGGCACGTTCCTCGGCGGCTGCCTGTTCTCGGGCCGCAACGCCGGGCGCGCGGCAGCGAAAGCGGTGGGATAGGTCATGCGGTGGTGGATGCGTATCGGGGCGCTGGCCGCGACATTGATCGTCGCTTCGTCTGCATCCGCCGAGACCATCGACGTCAACGGCGTGAAGCGTTCCTACACCGCGCAGCTTCCGGGAAAGAAGCCGGCTCCGCTGGTGGTCGTGCTGCACGGCAAGACCCAGCGCGGCGCCGACATGATCGCGCGGACGGCGTGGCCGCAGGTCGCAAAGCGCGAGGGTCTTGCCGTCGTGTTTCCCGACGGCCTCAACCATGCGTGGGCGGACGCGCGCACCAAGGCGGGGCCCACGCTGCGCGGTCCGCCCGAGGGCACTGACGACGTCGCCTTCATCGCAACGCTTGTCGAGAAGCTGGTGGCGGACGGCACCGCCGACGCCAAACGCGTCTATGTCACCGGCATCTCCAATGGCGGCGCCATGGCGATGACGCTCGTCTGCGCCCGCGCCGATCTGTTCGCGGCCGGCGCGAGCGCGATCATGAACCTCACCGACGAGTCCGCCGTCACCTGCCATCCGTCGCGGCCGCTGCCGATGCTGCTCATGAACGGCACGGCCGATCCGCTGGTGCCCTATGCGGGCGGACGCGGGTCGAGCTATTTTGCCGCAGACGGATTCTGGTCGACCGAGGAGACGCTGGCGTTCTGGCGCAAGCTCAACGGCTGCGAGGCCGATGACGCGGCCAGCACCGAACTGCCCGACAGGAACGCTGCGGACCAATCCACGGTGACGCGGATCTCCTCGCGCTGCCCTCAAGGCCACGACGTCGTGCTCTATCGCGTCAACCATGGCGGCCATCGCATGCCCGGATTGTCTCCGGATGCCCGCTTCCCGAGGGTCGCGGCGGGCCTGCTCGGGCCGCAGAATGCCGACATCGACGGCGCCGAGACGATCTGGGCTTTTTTCAGTCGGTTTCCGTAAAGCCACATGCGCAGTGGTGACGCATGCGCCGCAGGCCACGCATGCGTGCGGGGCAACACATGCGTGCCCTGCAACGCAATGCGTGCCAGGGGTGGCAGAGCGCGAGGTGCTGGGCTAGACAGGGCCGCCATTTCAGTGAGGAGACCCCCAATGAGCATTCAGCGTTTCGAAACCGGCCCGCGCATGAGCCAGGTCGTCGTGCACGGTAACACCGTCTATCTCGCCGGCGTCGTCGCCAACAAGGCGGCCGGCGAAAGCGTGACGAAGCAGACCCAGGACATCCTGGCCACCATCGACGGCCATCTCGCCAAGGCCGGCACCGACAAGTCGAAGCTGCTCTCGGCTACCATCTACATCACCGACATGAAGACCTTCGGCGAAATGAACGCGGTGTGGGACGCCTGGGTGTCGCCCGGCAACACGCCCGCGCGCGCCACCGTCGAGGCCAAGCTGGCGGCGCCGCAATACACCGTCGAGATCATGGTGGTTGCCGCGAAGTAATCGTCGCGAACGATCCACAACCGAAAGAAGCGCGATGAGGGCATCATCGCGCTTCTTTTTTTGCACGTACCTCAGCTTCTTTGCGCATGACCTCCGAGGTAATCGATCGGCGCACGCATTCCTTCGATAGTGACGGTCAGCCGAACACGGCGTCCTCGAAGGAGATCACCATGACCGACCCCGTCACCATCGCCCGCCGCTACATCGAGCTCTGGAACGAGCGCACCGCCGGCCGCCGCCGCGAGCTGCTCGGCGAGGACTGGACGAATGATGCGAGCTATGTCGATCCCCTGATGAAGGGCGACGGCCACGACGGCGTCGAGGCGCTGATCGCGGGCGTGCAGCAGCGTTTTCCCGATTTCAAGTTCAGCCTGATCGGCGAGCCCAATGGCTACGGCGACCATATCCGCTTTTCCTGGGGCCTCGGTCCCGACGGCGCTGACAGCCCGATCAAGGGCACGGATTTCGCCGTGCTGAAGGACGGCCGGATCAGAAGCGTGACCGGATTTCTCGATCAGGTGCCGCCCGCGGCGTGAGACGGGCGGCTCTCCCCGTGCAGGCAGGGAGGGCCGCACCCCTCGACGAAGCCACTCTCGCGGCTTACCTGTCATGGCGTGACGCGCCGCATCCTCAAAAGTCAGGCCGAGACGCCTTCGCTGCTGCCCGACCGCTTCAAGGCGTGGTTCGCGGCTCGCGGCTGGTCGCCGCGCGCGCATCAATTGGAACTGCTGGAGAAAGCGCGCGAGGATGCGAGCGCGCTGCTGATCGCACCGACCGGCGCCGGCAAGACGCTGGCGGGATTTCTGCCGACCCTGGTGGAGCTTTCGACCGAGGCGGCCGAACGGAAAGCCGCCGAGAAGCAAGGCCTCGTCTCCACCGGCCGTGGCCTGCAGCGGACCGGCGGCTTGCACACGCTCTATATCTCGCCGCTGAAAGCGCTCGCCGTCGACATCGCGCGCAATCTGGAACGGCCGATCGCGGAGATGGGCCTGCCGATCAAGGTTGAGACCCGCACCGGCGATACGCCGGTGTCGCGGCGCCAGCGGCAGCGGCGCTATCCGCCCGACGTGCTGCTGACGACGCCGGAGCAACTCGCGCTGCTGCTCTCCTCCGACGACGCGCCGTTCCTGTTCTCCTCGCTCAAGCGCATCGTGCTCGACGAGTTGCATGCGCTGGTGACGTCCAAGCGCGGCGATCTGCTCTCGCTCGGCCTCGCGCGGCTGTGGCGGCTGGCGCCGCAGATGCGCGCGATCGGCCTGTCGGCCACGGTGGCCGAGCCGGAGCAGCTCGCGCGTTTCCTGGTGCCGCAGCCCGATGGCCGGGAGCAAGCAGCCGACATCGTCGTCGCCGGTGGTGCTGCGCCCCCTGAGGTCGAGATGCTCGACACGCGCGAACGCCTGCCCTGGGCCGGCCACAGCGCGCGCCACGCGCTCCCCGAAATCTACGAGCTGATCAAGGCGAACAAGACCACGCTGGTCTTCGTCAACACCCGCAGCCAGGCCGAGATGCTGTTCCAGAATCTCTGGAGCATGAACGACGACGGCCTCGCCATCGCGCTGCATCACGGCTCGCTCGACGTCGCCCAGCGCCGCAAGGTCGAGGACGCGATGTCGGCGGGCAGATTGCGCGGCGTGGTCTGCACCTCCTCGCTCGACCTCGGCGTCGACTGGGGCGATGTCGATCTCGTCGTCAATATCGGCGCGCCCAAGGGCTCCTCGCGCCTGATGCAGCGCATCGGCCGCGCCAACCATCGCCTCGACGAGGCCTCGCGCGCCGTGCTGGTGCCGGCCAACCGTTTCGAGGTGCTGGAGTGCCGCGTCGCGATCGACGCCATTGCCGAGAATGCGCAGGACACGCCGCCGCTGCGTACCGGCGCGCTCGACGTGCTGGCCCAGCACGTGCTCGGCTGTGCCTGCGGCGAGCCGTTCCTCTCTGACGAGCTCTATGCCGAGGTCCGCACCGCCGCGCCTTACGCAAATCTGTCGCGGCAGGATTTCGACGATGTCGTCGATTTCGTCGCCTCCGGCGGCTACGCGCTGAAGACCTATGAGCGCTTTGCCCGCATCAAGCAGGACAAGGAGGGCCGCTGGCGCGTCGCCAATCCCAAGGTGCGGCAGAGCTACCGGATGAATGTCGGCACCATCGTCGAGGACGACATGCTGAAGGTGCGCCTGGTGCGCTCACGCGGCGGCGGCCATGGAAAGGCTGGCGGCTCCACCGGCGTGATCGCGCGCGGCGGCCGGCTGCTCGGCGAGATCGAGGAAGCCTTCATCGAGGGCCTCTCGCCCGGCGACACCTTCGTGTTCTCCGGCGAGGTGGTGCGCTACGAAACGCTGGTCGAGGATCAGGTCTATGTCTCGCGCGCGCATGACAAGGACCCCAAGGTTCCCTCCTATATGGGCGGCAAGTTTCCGCTCTCGACCTATCTCGCCGAACGCGTGCGCCGCCTGCTCGACGATGGCCGCGCCTGGGGCGGCCTGCCGGAGCAGGTGCGCGACTGGCTGTCGCTGCAAAGGGACGTCAGCCGCGTGCCGGCCGTGCGCGAGCTCCTGGTCGAGAGCTTTCCGCGGGCCAACAAGCACTACATCGTCTGCTATCCCTTCGAGGGCCGCCTTGCGCATCAGACCCTCGGCATGCTGCTGACGCGCCGGCTGGAGCGCGCCCGCGCCCGGCCGCTCGGCTTCGTCGCCAACGAATATGCGGTGGCGATCTGGGCGCTCGGCGATCTCTCCGCCATGATCCGCGATGGCCGCATCGATCTCAATGCGCTGTTCGACCCTGACATGCTCGGCGACGATCTGGAGGCCTGGCTTGCCGAATCCGCGCTGATGAAGCGCACGTTCCGCAACTGCGCCATCATCTCCGGACTGATCACGCGCCGGCATACCGGCGAAGAGAAGAGCCGCCGTCAGGTGCTGTTCTCGACCGATCTGGTCTACGACGTGCTGCGCAAGCATCAGGCCGATCACGTCCTCCTGCGCGCCGCGCGCGCCGACGCCGCCACCGGCCTGCTCGATCTGCGCCGCCTCAGCGACATGCTGATGCGCATCCACGGCCGCATCACGCATCGGGAACTCGACCGCGTCTCCCCCCTCGCGGTGCCCGTGATGCTGGAAATCGGCCGCGAGTCAGTCTATGGCGAAGCTGCAGACGAGCTTTTGGCCGAAGCCGCCGATGAGCTCGTCAAAGAGGCGATGGATAGAAGCGGGTAAGACGTGACGACAGGCGCGCAGGTTTCGGAGGATGTCGACGACATGCGCGTGTCCACGGTCACCATCAGCGATGTGACCTTCGCCGCCGATCTCTCCGGCGCGCTGTTCTGGGAGGAGCAGCGCCTGCTGGTGGTCTCCGACCTGCATCTGGAGAAAGGCTCCAGCTTCGCCGCGCGCGGCGTGCTGCTGCCGCCTTACGATACGCTGGCGACGCTCAGTCGTCTCGCTGCTGTCATCTCCCGCCATGATCCGCGCACCGTCATTGCACTCGGCGACAGCTTTCACGATCGCACCGCGCATGAACGGTTGTCGCCGGACGACCGCGATGCCGTCGCCGCGCTCCAGGCCGGCCGCGACTGGATCTGGATTTCCGGCAACCACGATCCGATGCTGCCGCGCGATCTCGGCGGCACCGTCGCGGACGAGGTCGCGATCGGCCCGATCACCTTCCGTCACGAGCCGACCGGGGCGCGCGGCGAGATCGCCGGCCATCTCCATCCCAAGGCACGCGTCTCCGCGCGCGGCCGCTTCCTGGAGCGCCGCTGCTTCGCCTCCGACGGGATGCGCGCGGTGATGCCGGCGTTCGGCGCCTATGCCGGCGGCCTCAGCATCCGCGACGCCGCCTTCGCGAAGATCTTTCCGGCCAGGGGCTTCGTCGCCCACCTGCTCGGCGACCGCCGCGTCCACGCGATTGCGGCCTCGCGCTGTTCCTGAGATTCCGACGCCATCTCAGAACAAATTAAGAACACTTTAGCAAGTCTTTGATATATCATTGTGATTCGGCACGTTGCCGACACAATATCTAGCGTCTGTCAGACTTTGCGAGGACTAGATGTCCACCATCGCCTTCGATCAATTTGCCCTCACCCGGATCGCCGATTTCGCGCGCTCGCTGTCACGGCTGCATCAGGCGGCGCGCCGCCAGAGGATCGACGACGACCAGTTCGACCGCGAGTTCAACGCGGTGTGCCAGTCGATCTGGGGCTACACCATCGACGATGTCAGCGACGAACTGTTCTCGACCGAGGACCATCTGTTTCTGGACACGCTGGACGAAGCGCAGGCGCGCATTTTCGCGGCCGAGCAGGGTTACGACCTCGTCGCCGATCACGGCATGCTGACGGACTGGTGGGGTTTCTGCTGGATGATTTTGGCGGAGAAGCGCGGATTGCTGACGGCGGAAAACCGCGCTGCCGCGCGCGCGGCTATCGAGGAGAAATACCTGGCGGCACCGAATGTGATCGGGGTGATCATCGGGAGGTGACGGCGCGCTCGCCGTCATTCCGGGGCATCGCGCAGCGATGAACCCGGAATCTCGAGATTCTCAGGTGCGCAATTGCGCACCATAGTTCGATGCTGTCGCATCGCCCCGGAATGACGATCCTTGCTACTATTCCAGCCCCGCCCGCTTCGCCGGTTTCTGCGTCGCCGTCTTCGGCACCGTCACATTGGGCAGCGTCTCACGCACGATCTCGGTCGATGCCGGCGCGTCTGCCGACACCGTCTCCGCGCGCACCGGGGCCACCTTCATCTCGCCGAGGCGGGCGCGGACCTGGGCGGTGAGGCCGGGATAGGAGGCCACGGGAGTGAAGTCGGCAGCCTGATCATTGCCGACGCGGATGCCGGTATAGGCGACGAGGCCGTCGGTGGTGGCAATGACGTCGCCGGCCTTCAGCGAGGAATCCAGCGCAAGATCGACCGGGGCAAGGCCGACCGGCTCGCGGCCATTGCAGGTGCAATCCGAACGCAGCGCCTTGCGGTAGGCGAAGGCGTTCTCGCTGTCGGCATAGCGCTCGCCGGTCTGCGACGCCGCACCGTCGATCGAGGAGCCGAAATAGACCTTGGTCGCGCTGGCGGGACAGAACGCCTGACACATCTGGGCCGGCGAGGCGAGGCCGCGCATCAGCGGAAAATATTTGCCGTCGCAGCTTCGCACGCAAAAGGCAGGTCCCGAGCCTCCGGCCGCAGCCGAGCGGGTTGGCGGCACATATGGCTGGGTTGCGGGATTCTGCTGGCCGGTGAAGGGATCGGCGTAGGAGCTCGCCTGTTGCGGCACCTCGCGCTGCGGCCGCTGCTGCTGCATGCCGCCGAAGAAGAAGTCGAACAGGCCTTCGGCCGAAACCGGGGCGGGAGCCGCAAGCAGCGGTGCTGCAAGCGTGGCGGCCACAAGCATCGCGCGACGCCGCCGGCGCGCATGGAACAGGACTGTACGCAACGCTCACTCCACCCGACGCAACTGAACCGGGCCGCGACCAGCGAGGTCTTGGCACATGATTCACCATAAGCCGGGATGGTAAATGAGCGGTTGAAGGCCTCTTCACCTCTCCCCGCTTGCGGGGAGAGGTCGGAATGCGCGCTGAAAGCGCGGATTCCGGGTGAGGGGGTACAGGTCTCCCGGCGATCTCGCGTCGTGGATAGAGCTCACCTCGACCCTCTCCCCGTAAGAACGGGGCGAGGGAGAAGAAAGATCAGCCCTTCAAAAACTCCGACGCCTTGTACAGCGAGCGGAACGGCAGGCCGGCCGCGCCGAACGTGTCGGTGGCGCCTTCCTCGCGATCGACCATGGTCAGCACCAGCACCACTTCGGCGCCGGTCTCGCGCACGGATTCCACCGCCTTCATCGCCGAGCCGCCGGTCGTGGTGACGTCCTCGACGATCACGACGCGCTTGCCCGCCAGCGTCTCGCCTTTCGGCAGGCCCTCGATCGCGAGCTTGGCGCCGTGCTCCTTGGGCTTCTTGCGCACGAAGAAGGCTGCGATCGGATGTCCCTTGATCCAGGAGATCTGGGCCAGCGCGCCGGCCAGCGGCACCGCGCCCATCTCGAGGCCGCCGATGAAGTCGAGCTTGTCGTCCTTCAGCGCCTCGTAAGTCAGCTCGGCGAGCAGCGTCGCGCCCTCGGGGTCGAGCATGGTGGGCTTGAGGTTGAAGTAGAAATCGCTCTTGCGGCCCGACGCGAGCGTCACCTCGCCGCGGCCGAAGGAGCGCCGGCGGATGATTTCGAACAGGCGGGCGCGGGAGGCAGATTTCGACACGGCGGTCCCTCGAACAGCGTTTTTGGAGGAGGCGGAATTTATCCGCGACCGACGCGACATTCCAGAGGGGGCGTCCCTCGTCAACAGGGATCGGCCATCCCCGGCCGCCGGTTGTGGGGGCGCGACCTTCTGGAGTAGGTGAGAGCCCGGATCGGGCCGCCGCCTCCTCGGGGAGGAAGCGGGCATGGGAAGGACGCGAAAATGACCATCGAGCTGCACACCTGGAACACGCCGAACGGCCGCAAGATCTCCGTCGCGCTGGAGGAGATGGGGCTGCCCTACAAGGTGATCCCGGTGAACATCACCAAGGGCGAGCAGATGGCGCCGGAGTTCCTGAAGCTGTCCCCCAACAACAAGATCCCTGCGATCCTCGATCCCGATGGCCCGGACGGCAAGCCGGTCAGCATCTTCGAATCCGGCGCAATTCTGCTGTATCTCGGCGAAAAGACCGGCAAATTCCTGCCCAAATCGCTCGCGGGCCGCATCCCGGTCTATGAATGGCTGATGTGGCAGATGGGCGGCTTCGGCCCGATGCCCGGCCAGGTGCATCATTTCATCGCACTCGAGAACGAGCATGATCGCGCCTACGGCCTGAAGCGCTACATGGCCGAGACCCGCCGGCTCTACGGCGTGCTGGACCGCCGGCTGGCGGATCGCGACTTCGTCGCGGGCGAGCTCTCGATTGCCGATTTTGCCATCCTGGGCTGGGCTTGGCGTCACCCTCGCCACAAGGTTGATCTCGCCGATTTTCCCAACGTCAAGCGCTGGTACGACGCCCTGATGGCCCGCCCGGCCGTGAAACGGGGCATGGAGGCGAAGCTGGATTGAGGGGGCTTACCCTCCCCTGGAGGGGGAGGGTCGATCGCGCGCAGCGCGAGCGGGGTGGGGTGATCTCTCCACGCGGACACTGTTGGACGGGGAGATACCTTCACCCCACCCCGCTACGCATTCCGCTTCGCTACATGCGCAGCGACCCTCCCCCTCCAGGGGAGGGTGAAGAAAGAAGTCTCACACCTTCTTCGCTTCCACCGCCATCCGCACGGCAAGCCCGGCCAGCACCGTGCCCATCAGCCAGCGCTGCACCAGCATCCAGCTCGGCCGGTTCGCCAGGAACAGCGCGATCGAGCCGGCGGCGAGCGCGATCATGGCGTTGACGCTGACGCTGATCGCGATCTGGATCGCGCCCAGCGCCACCGACTGCGTCAGCACGCTGCCGGCGGCGGGATCGATGAACTGCGGCAGCAGCGCCAGATAAAGCATCGCGATCTTCGGGTTGAGCAGGTTGGTGACGAAGCCCATCGCGAACAATTTGCGCGGGCTGTCGACCGCGAGCTGCTTCACCTGGAATGGCGAGCGTCCGCCCGGCTTCACCGCCTGCCAGGCCAGCCAGAGCAGATAGCCGGCGCCGGCAAAGCGCAGCGCGTCGTAAGCAAAGGGAATCGCGAGCAGCAGCGCCGTGATGCCGAACGCCGCACACAGCATGTAGAACACGAAGCCGAGCGCGACGCCGCCGAGCGAGACGATGCCGGCCGCGGGGCCTTGCGTGATCGAGCGCGAGATCAGGTAGATCATGTTCGGTCCCGGCGTCAGCACGAGACCGAGGCAGACGAGGGCGAAGCCGAGCAGAGCGGAAGTGTGAGGCATGGGTGAACCGGGGTGCAAGACGGCACGGTTCTAATATGCGCGGGCCAGGGGAGCCATCGCGCAATTGCTCGGAGGACAATTCGGTACTCGCAGACCACTTCAGTGTCGTCCCCGCGAACGCGGGGACCCATACCCCCAGGGAGAAATTTGACACGAGATGGTCATGGGCAATCTTCGCCTCACTCGATCCTGTGGCTATGGGTCCCCGCGTTCGCGGGGACGACGACCGAGTATGTGGCGCCTCAATGCGCCTCGTCCCAGTTGTTAGCCGCACGCGCATCGACATGCAGCGGCACCGACAGCAGCACGGCCGGGAACGGCGCGTCCTGCATCACGTGCTGCACGACCGGCAGCGTCGCCTCGACTTCGGCGTCCGGCACCTCGAAGATCAGTTCGTCATGCACCTGCAACAGCATCTGCGCCGACAGATTCTTTGCCGCGAGCGCGTCTTCCACCCGCGTCATGGCGCGGCGGATGATGTCGGCGGCGGTGCCCTGCAGCCGCGCGTTGATCGCGGCGCGCTCGTTGAAGGCGCGTACCGAGGCGTTGGAGGCCTTGATGTCGGGATAGTGCATCTTCCGGCCGAACAGCGTGGTGACGTAGCCATGGCTCCGGCAGAAATCCCGCGTCTCGTCCATGTAGGCGCGGATGCCGGGAAAGCGCTCGAAATATTTCTTGATGTAGGCCGAGGCTTCCTCGCGCGCGATGCCGAGCTGATTGGCGAGCCCGAACGCGGAGATGCCGTAAATGATGCCGAAATTGATCGCCTTGGCGCGGCGGCGGATCTCGCTTGGCATGCCCTTGATCGGCACGCCGAACATCTCCGACGCCGTCATGGCGTGAATGTCGAGGCCATCGCGGAACGCCTGCTTCAGCACGGGAATGTCGGCGATCTCCGCCAGCAGGCGCAGCTCGATCTGCGAATAGTCGGCGGAGACGAGCTTGTGGCCCTTCGTTGCGATGAAGGCGCGGCGGATCTTGCGGCCGTCCTCGGTACGAACAGGGATGTTCTGCAGATTCGGCTCGTTCGACGACAGCCGGCCCGTCGTGGTCGCGGCCAGCGCGTAGGTCGTGTGGACGCGATGGGTCTGCGGGTTGACGTAAGTCGGCAGCGCGTCGGTGTAGGTCGATTTCAGCTTCGAGACCTGGCGCCACTCCAGAATCTTCTTCGGGAGATCGTGGCCCTGCTCGGCGAGGTCGTCGAGCACCTGCGCGGTGGTCGACCACGCGCCGGTCTTGGTCTTGGTGCCGCCGGACAGTCCCATCTTGCCGAACAGGATGTCGCCGATCTGCTTGGGGCTGCCGACATTGACCGGCTCGCCCGCGATCTCCTGGATCTCGGCCTCGACGCGCGCGGCGGTCTGGGCGAAGTCGCCCGAGAGCCGCGACAGCACCTGGCGGTCGATCGAGATGCCGCGCCGTTCCATCCGTGCCAGCACCGACACCAGCGGCCGCTCCAGCGTCTCATAGACGGTCGTCATGTGCTCGGCGACAAGGCGCGGTTTCAGCACGCGCCAGACCCGCAAGGCAACGTCGGCGCCTTCGGCCGACAGCGCCGCGGCCTTGTCGATCGGCACCTGGTCGAAGGTGATCTTGCCCTTGCCGCTGCCGAGCAATTCGCTCTCCTTCAGCAGGGCATGGCCGAACCAGCGCTCGGCGAGCGAGTCGAGTTCATTCGAACCTCGTCCGGCATCGAGCACGTAGGAGATCAGCTTGGCATCGTCGATGTTGCGCAAGGTGATGCCGTGCTGCGCCAGCATCACAGCGGCGAATTTGATGTCGAAGCCGATCTTGAGAATGCCCGAGGATTCCAGCACCGGCCGCAGCGCTTGAATCGCATCCTCATGCTTGACCTGGTCCGGCGCGAGGCCGGCGTCGAACAGGCCGGCGCCGCCGCCGGACTGCTTGTGCGCCAGCGGCACGTAGCAGGCCTCGTTCGGCGCCAATGCCAGCGCGATGCCGCAGAAATCAGCCTGCATCGGATCGATGGAGTTGGCCTTGAGCTCGATCGCGACATGACCGGCGTCATGGATGCGTCCGACGAAGGCGTTGAGCTCCTTCAGCGTCTTGATCGCCTGATATTTGGTTCGATCGACCGGGAGCTTGCGCAAGGCCTCCTCGCGCACGGCGGCCAGCGAGATCGGCGCGCCCTTGAGGCTGGCCGATTTGTCACCCTTGTCGCCGCCCGTTGCAGCGACTGCCGGCGCGGCGAAGAGATCGCCGGAGGCTTGGGACGGTGTTGCTGTGGCGGCCCCGCCGGCCCTGGCGCTGCTGCTGTTGCTCGCATCGGCATCGACATTGGCCGGATCGATCTGCGAATAATCGGCGACGCGGCGCGTCAGCGTCGTGAACTCCATCGCCTTGAGGAAGGCGATCAGCTTGCGTGCGTCCGGCTCGTGGACGGCGAGATCGTCGAGCGGCACCTCCAGCTCGACCTTGTCGTCGAGCAGCACCAATTGCCGCGAGATGCGCGCCTTCTCGGCATTCTCCAGCAGCGCCTCGCGCCGCTTCGGCTGCTTGATCTCGGTGGCCCGGAACAGCAATTGCTCGAGGTCGCCATATTCGGTGATCAGCTGCGCCGCGGTCTTGATGCCGATGCCGGGCACGCCGGGCACGTTGTCCGTGGAATCGCCGGCCAGGGCCTGCACCTCGACGACCTTCTCCGGCGGCACGCCGAACTTCTCGATCACCTCGGGAATGCCGATGCGGCGGTCCTTCATGGTGTCGTACATCATGATCTTGTCGTTCACGAGCTGCATCAAATCCTTGTCGGAGGACACGATGGTCGTGGTGGCGCCGCGCTCGCTGGCCTGCCGTGCATAAGTCGCGATCAAATCGTCGGCCTCGAAGCCGCCCTGTTCGAGGCAGGGCAGGTCGAAGGCGCGCACGGCTTCACGGATCAGCGCGAATTGCGGGATCAGGTCGTCCGGCGCGGGCGGCCGGTGCGCCTTGTATTCAGGGTAGATCTTGTTGCGGAAGGTGACTTCCGACTTGTCGAACACGATCGCCAGATGAGTCGGCCGGTTGTCGGCGGGCATGTCGCGGAGCAGCTTCCACAGCATGTTGCAGAAGCCGAGCACCGCGTTGACCTGCAGGCCGTCGGACTTGCGGTTCAGCGGCGGCAGCGCGTGATAGGCGCGGAAGATGTAGCCGGAACCGTCGACCAGGAAGATGTGGTCGCCCTTGCCGGCCGCCTTTGCCGCAACCGGTTTGGCAGCAGCTGGCGCGGCGGGCTTGGTCTCGGCGGCGGCCTTGGACGCGGCCTTGGTGTCAGCTTTGGCGGAGGTCTTTGGGGCGGTTTTGGGCATGGCCGCAATGTATGAATTTTTGCGGGCTTTGACAGCCTTGGACGGGGGATTTTTGCCTCGCTGGCGCCGCTATCCCCCGCTGACATTCGCTACGTCCTCCGCTGTCATTCCCCGCGAAGCGGGGAATCCAGTACGCCGCGGCCTATCGATCAACAACGATCGTCTCTGGAATACTGGGTCGCCCGGTCGAGCCGGGCGATGACACCGAGAATGGTGCTACTCCGCCGCCTGCAACACCGGCCCCGCTTTCTTCGGCGCGATCCAGAACGCATCGGGCCGCTCGAACAGGAAGTCGGCATGCAGCCGCAGTGCAATCCGCCAGATCGCGAGCGCACCGAGCACGCCGACGACGGTGACGATCAGCGACACCGTGCCGATGTCGGGAATGATGCCGGTGCGCAGCAGCAGCGTCCTCGTCGTCGCCATCGGCAGGAAGAACGCGAGATAGATCACGATCGAATGCTCGCCGCAGAAGCGCAAGAAGTTCATCCACTGGGCGCGCGCGAGCAGCGTGCCCATCGTGATGATCGCGCAGGCGCCGGCAAAGCCGAGCACGAGCGAGACGAGCTTCCATTCGCTGGCCCCCAGCACGACGAGGCCGGCATTGACCAGCGCCCAGGTCGCGAGCGCCGCGAGCGCAAGCGCCGGGTGCTTCCGCGCACGGTCCGACAGCGCGAACACGTAAGGCGCGAACAGATAGCCCGAATAGAAATAGACGAAGCGCGCGCAGAACTCGTCGATGACGGTCCAGCCGGTCGAGATGCGGGCCGTCTCCAGCGCCGCGGCGACGAGCCAGACCGCGAGCGGCGGTATCTTGCGTGTCAGTTTTGTGACGACGAAGAAGATCGGCAGGAGATAGATGAACCACAGCGTGCCGAACGGCTCGATGAAGGATTCCAGATACAGGAAGCCAACATGGTGCCAGCCCGTCTCAGCCGCGAAGGCCGGCGCCTTGAAGGCGAACTGGATCGTCACCCAGACGACATAAAAATAGGCGAAATGCACCACCTTGCGGTCGAGATAGGTTCGCCAGTCCCTGTCGATCACCAGCGGCAGGAACAGACCGGAGATCAGGAAGAAATCCGGCATCCGGAACGGCTTTGCGAAGGCCACGGCAACATGCATGAAACCGGTCTCGCCGGCGGCGAGCTCGACCCCCAGCACCGAATGCATCATCACGACCATGATGATGCAAATGCCCTTGGCGTAGTCGACCCAGTCGACACGCGCGGCGGAGGGGGGACTGGTGCCTCCGCTCCCTGCGATTGTGCCTGATGGTGCCATGGTGTCTCTTTTCGAGGCGTGTTCCGCCCGTCCTGTCCGGGTGTGGGGCAGTGTGGGGCCTGCACGGTTTCCGACTTCTTTACCGGTTCAATTCCCGTGCCGCTTTTTTGCATGCGGACTGTTCCTTCTCCTCGGGAAAATGCTAAACCGCCCCGCGTCGGGGTTTCGTTAACCAATTCAAGACAGGGACTTTTCATGCGTATCGCGATGATCGGCACGGGCTATGTGGGACTGGTGTCCGGCGCCTGCTTTGCCGATTTCGGTCACGACGTCACCTGCGTCGACAAGGACGAGAAGAAGATCGCGGCGCTTCATCGCGGCGAGATCCCGATCTACGAGCCCGGGCTCGAAGAGCTGGTCGCGACCAACGTCAAGGCCAAGCGGCTCGACTTCACCACCGACCTGTCAAAGCCGGTCGCCGATGCCGACGCCGTGTTCATTGCGGTTGGCACGCCGTCGCGCCGCGGCGACGGTCACGCCGATCTCTCCTATGTCTATGCCGCCGCGAAGGAGATCGCGCAGTCGCTGTCCGGCTTCACCGTCGTGGTGACGAAGTCGACCGTGCCTGTCGGCACCGGCGACGAGGTCGAGCGCATCATCCGCGAGACCAATCCCAAGGCCGACGTCGTGGTCGCCTCGAATCCCGAGTTCCTGCGCGAGGGCGCCGCGATCCGCGACTTCAAGTTTCCCGACCGCGTCGTGGTCGGCACCTCCGACGAGCGCGGCCGCAAGGTGATGGGCGACATCTACCGCCCGCTGTCGCTGAACCAGGCGCCGCTGATGTTCACCGCGCGCCGCACCGCGGAGATGATCAAATACGCCGCGAACGCGTTCCTTGCGACCAAGATCACCTTCATCAACGAGATCGCCGACCTCTCCGAGAAGGCCGGCGCCAACGTCCAGGAGGTCGCGCGCGGCATTGGCCTGGACAACCGCATCGGCACCAAGTTCCTGCATGCCGGTCCCGGCTTCGGCGGCTCGTGCTTTCCGAAGGACACCAAGGCGCTGATCAAGATCGCGCAGGATTACGACGTCTCCTTGCGCATCGTCGAATCCGTGCTGGCGGTGAACGAGAACCGCAAGCGCGCGATGGCGCGCAAGGTGAGCCAGGCGCTGGGCGGCAATCTGCGCGGCAAGACCATCGCGGTGCTCGGCCTCACCTTCAAGCCCGACACCGACGACATGCGCGACGCGCCGTCGATCCCGCTGGTGACCGGCCTGATCGACATGGGCGCCAAGGTGAAGGCGTACGATCCCGTCGGCATGGAGCAGGCCAAGGGCGAGCTGCCCAGCATCACCTATTGCGAGGACGCCTATACTTGCGCGCAAGGCGCCGATGCGCTCGTCATCGTCACCGAATGGGTGCAGTTCCGCGCGCTCGATCTCGACCGGCTCAAGAGCGTCATGGCGCAGCCCGTCGTCGTCGATTTGCGCAACATCTACCGCCCCGAGGAGATGGAAGCCGCCGGCTTCACCTACGACAGCATAGGCCGCCCGCCGGTGCAGGGCTGATAGCGACACACGATTGTCATACCCCGCGAAGGCGGGGTATCCAGTCATCCCGATCTTCGCAATGATCGGGATCTGAGCTTACTGGATCACCCGCCCCAATGCGCAATTTGCGCACAAGGCGGGGCGATGACGGATCGAGACTCTTGCCCCGCAGCTTCGACACGCCCTTACCCATCGATGCCGTGCTCGACGACCTCTCGCGCACGCTGGAGGCGCATAATGCGGCCGTGCTGGTGGCGCCTCCCGGCGCCGGCAAGACCACGCGCGTGCCGCTGGCTCTGCTCGATGCGCCCTGGGCCGGGGACAAGAAGATCATCGTGCTGGAGCCGCGCCGCATCGCGGCGCGCGCCAGCGCCGACCGCATGGCCAAATCGCTGGGCGAGCGCACTGGAGAGACCGTCGGCTATCGTGTCCGGTTCGGCTCCAAGATCTCGCGCGCGACCCGCATCGAGGTGGTGACCGAGGGCATCTTCACCCGCCGGATCCTCGACGATCCCGAACTCTCGGGCGTTGCCGCCATTCTGTTCGACGAATTCCACGAGCGCTCGCTCGACGCCGACATGGGCCTCGCGCTGGCGCGCGACGCGCAGACCGGCCTGCGCGAGGATTTGCGCATCCTCGTGATGTCGGCGACGCTCGATGGCGCGCGCGTCGGGAAATTGCTCGGCGATGCGCCCGTCGTCGAAAGCGAGGGACGCGCCTTTCCGGTCGAGACGCGCTATCTCGGCCGCAAGGTGGACGCGCCGATCGAGCGGCAAATGGCGGATGCGATCGCGTCCGCGTTGCGGGCCGACAGTGGTTCCGTGCTGGCGTTCCTGCCGGGCGCCGCCGAAATCCGCCGCACCCAGAACTTCCTCTCCGAGCGCGTGCAGGATGCTTCGATCGAGATCGTGCCGCTGTTCGGCGCGCTCGATGCCGCCGTGCAAGACCGTGCCATCTTGCCGGCGCCCAGGGGCATGCGCAAGGTGGTGCTGGCGACCTCGATCGCGGAGACCTCGCTGACGATCGAAGGCGTGCGCATCGTGGTCGATTCCGGGCTCGCCCGCGTGCCGCGCTACGAGCCCGATATTGGCCTGACGCGGCTCGAGACCGTGCGCGCCGCGCGCGCGGCGGTGGATCAGCGCCGCGGCCGCGCCGGCCGCACCGAGCCCGGGGTCTGCTACCGGCTCTGGGACGAGCCGCAGACGGCCTCGCTCGCGCCCTACACCCAACCGGAAATCCTGAGCGCGGATTTGTCCTCGCTGGTGCTCGATCTCGCGCAATGGGGCGTCAGCGATCCCGCCGCGCTGTCTTTCCTCGATCCCCCGCCTGGGCCCGCGTGGAAAGAGGCCAAAAGCCTGCTCGAAGAGCTCAACGCGCTCGATGGCGATGGCCGTATCACCGCGGAAGGCAAGAGCCTGCGTGCGCTGGCGCTGCCGCCGCGGCTGGCACGCATGATCGTGGATTCACATCGCGCCGGGGAGGGCGAGGCCGCGGCCGAGATCGCCGCCATCATCACCGAGCGCGGCCTTGGCGGCGACAGCGTCGATCTCGAGCACCGGCGCGACCAGTTTCGCCGCGACCGCTCGCCGCGCGCCGCCAGCGCGCGCGATCTGGCGCGGCGCTGGGCCTCGCAGGTGGCGGCCTCGGAGAAGGCCGGACCGCGGGAGGATCTCTCGACCGGCCTGATGCTCGCCTACGCCTTCCCGGACCGGGTGGCCCGCAATCGCGGCAATGGCAGTTTTGTCCTTGCCAACGGCCGCGGCGCCGCGGTCGAGCAGACGTCGTCGCTCGCCCGCGCGCCCTATATCGCGATCGGCGAGATGACGGGCACGGCGGCGAGCGGACGCGTGCTGCTCGCCGCGCAGATTTCGCAAGAGGAGATCGAGCAACATTTCGCCGAGCATATCGAGAGCGCCGACGAAATCACCTTCGATCGCGGCGCGATGGCGCTGCGCGCGCGGCGCAAGCGCGTACTGCATGCGATCACGCTGTCCGAAGCGACGATGGCCGTGTCACCCTCGGAGGACACCGCGCGCATTTTCGCCGATGGATTGATCGCTGCCGGCCTCGACCGGCTGCCCTGGTCGAAGGCCGCCAGGCAATGGCGCGACCGCGTGATGTTTTTGCGCAAGGCCGAGGGCGACAGCTGGCCCGATCTCACCGACGACGGATTGATCGGGCGGCGCGACGACTGGCTGGTTCCCGCGCTCTACGACAAGATCGCATTGAAGGACATTTCGCCGGGCGATCTCTCGGATGCGTTGATGGCGCTGCTGCCGTGGGAGATGCGCGCGCGGCTCGACCGCGAAGCGCCGACGCATTTCGAGGCGCCGACGGGAAGCGTGCTCGCGATCGACTACGAGGCCGAGCAGGGGCCGACCATCGCGGTGCGGCTGCAGGAATTGTTCGGCCTCAACACCCATCCCTCGGTCGCCGCCGGCAAGGTGCCCCTGGTGCTGGAATTGCTGTCGCCGGCACAGCGCCCGGTGCAGGTGACGCGCGATCTGCCCGGCTTCTGGCGCGGCAGTTATGCTGCGGTCCGCTCCGACCTGCGCGGCCGCTATCCGCGTCATCCCTGGCCCGACGATCCCGCGAGCGCCGTGCCGACAAGGCGGGCGAAGCCGCGCGGGACATGAGAAACAGGGCAGCGCATTAACCGTCCGCTCATCCTTTTCGTCAAAATGACACGGGTGCCGGCGTGGCTCCGCTCGCGGTCAGCCTTGTCGCGTGGTGAAATCGGGCTTTCCGGCTCGAAAGTGGTGTGATGCGTAACATTATGATCTTCGCGGCCGTCCTGATCGGCCTCGGCACTTTCATGGCGCAGATGGCCGACAAGATGAGCTCCGCGTCCGCAACCTCGGCGCCGCGTACCACTGTGGCCGTTGCCGCGACCGCGCCGGCCGGCGGCCGCAGCCTCGCCATTTCCCGCGACGGTCGCGGTCATTTCCAGACCGAGGGCCGGATCGACGGCCAGCGCATCGGCTTCATGGTCGACACCGGCGCCTCCGTGGTTGCGCTCAATGAGACCTCCGCCGCCCGCTTCGGCCTGCGTCCCTCGCGCGGCGAATACAACGCCACCGTCTCCACCGCCAACGGCACCATCAAGGCCGCGCGCACCCGCATCGCGATGCTCGATGTCGGCGGTCTCATCGTGCGCGACGTCGACGCCATGGTGCTGCCCGACGAGGCGCTGTCGGAGAACCTGCTCGGACTCTCCTTCCTGTCCCGCCTGAAGCGCTTCGAATATTCCAACGGCCAGATGGTGTTGGAGCAATAGGCGGGGGCTCCAACTGGCCCCATTAGGGCCTCCCTTAGGGCCTCCCTTAGGGCCAGCCTGGGTGCTATATTCCGCCCATGGACAGCCCCGGTGCGATTGCCATCCTCAGACGTTCCGAGCGCGCCCTTCGCGAGCGGGGCGTCTTGCATGCGGCGTTGTTCGGTTCGGTCGCCAGGGGTGACGCTCATCCCGGCAGCGATATCGACATCATGGTCGAGATCGATCCCGACGCGCGGATCACCGTCTTCGACTACGTCGAACTCAAGGAGTACATTTCCAATCTCTTTGAGGGCCCGGTTGACGTCGTCAATCGCGATGGTTTGAAATCATACGTCGCGCCCGCTGCGACGGCCGATGCCGTCTATGCCTTCTGATCGCATCGACGGGACCCTGCGGGACATCCTGCATCACATCGACTTGGCAGCCGAGTTCGCCGGGGATCTCGGTCGCGAGGCGTTCGCGGCGGACTTGCGGGCGATCTATGCCGTTACGCGTTGTCTGGAGATCATCTCAGAAGCCTCTCGTCGTCTGCCAGAGGATCTGAAGACCAGGCACCCCGGAATTGCATGGAGGCAAATGGCGGCGGCGGGCAATGTCTATCGGCACAACTATGAGGATGTTGCAGCCCGCCTTGTGTGGGAAACTGTTCGGCAGGCTCTGCCGGCACTCAAGGCAGTTGTCGAAGAGGAGATTGCACGACTGCAGAGCTAGTCTATTCCGGTCATACATTTGGTACCGCCCCGGCGGTAACGTTTCTTCGTTACCAAACTGCCGCAATTATCGGCCATAAGCCTGCATTCCCGCCTTCCGCTGCGGCCCGGCATTCGCTAAGGCTGCCTCAATTCCTGCCCTTTTCACGAGATCGTCTCAATGTTCCCGAAGCCGAAATCCGTCCTGCTGCCCAACACCTACGCCTTCGAATCCGAGCCGATGGTGAAACCGACGGGCTTTCGTGAATACGACGCGCGCTGGTTGTTCCAGAAGGAAATCAACCTGATGGGTGTGCAGGCGCTCGGCATGGGTCTGGGCGCGCTGATCGCCGAACTCGGCGTCAGCCAAGAGATCGTCACCGGTCACGATTTCCGCGGCTATTCGGCCTCGATCAAATACGCGCTGATCTCCGGCCTGATGGCCGCGGGCTGCAAGGTCCACGACATCGGGCTTGCGGTGACGCCGATGGCCTATTTCGCGCAGTTCGATCTCGACGTGCCCGCCGTTGCGATGGTCACGGCCTCGCACAACGACAATGGCTGGACCGGCGTGAAGATGGGCGCCAACCGTCCGCTGACCTTCGGCCCCGACGAGATGACGCGGCTGAAGGAAATCGTGCTCAATGCCGACTTCAAGAACAAGGCCGGCGGCTCCTACCAGTTCCACGAGAACTATCCGGCGCGCTACATCGCCGATCTCACCAATCGTCCGAAGCTGAAGCGCAAGCTCAAGGTCGTCGCCGCCTGCGGCAACGGCACCGCTGGCGCGTTCGCGCCGCAGGTGCTGGAGGCGATCGGCTGCGAGGTGATCCCGCTCGACACCGAGCTCGACCACACCTTCCCGAAATACAATCCGAATCCGGAAGACATGGAGATGCTGCACGCGATCCGCGACGCGGTGCTGCAGCACAAGGCCGACGTCGGCCTCGGCTTCGACGGTGACGGCGACCGCTGCGGCGTCGTCGACAACACCGGCGAGGAGATATTCGCCGACAAGGTCGGCGTGATGCTGGCGCGCGACATGTCGGCGATCCACAAGGACGCCCATTTCATCGTCGACGTGAAGTCGACCGGCCTGTTCGTCACCGATCCCGTGCTGCAGAAGCAGGGCGCCAAGACCGCCTATTGGAAGACCGGCCATTCCTACATGAAGCGCCGCACCAACGAGACTGGTGCGCTGGCGGGCTTCGAGAAGTCCGGCCATTTCTTCTTCAACAAGCCTTATGGCCGCGGCTATGACGACGGTCTCGTCTCGGCGCTCGCGATCTGCGACATGCTCGACCGCGCGCCGGGCAAGTCGATGGCCGATCTGAAGAACGCGCTGCCGAAGACCTGGTCGTCGCCGACCATGTCGCCGCATTGCGCCGACGAGACCAAATACGGCGTCATCGACCACGTGGTGAAGCACTTCGAGGGCCTGCAGGCCAAGGGCGCCAAGATCGGAGGACAGTCGATCCGCGATCTCGTCACCGTCAACGGCGTGCGCGTCACGGTCGAGGACGGCAGCTGGGGCCTGGTGCGCGCCTCCTCCAACAAGCCCGAGCTCGTCGTCGTGGTCGAGAGCCCGGTCTCCGAGCAGCGCATGCACGACATGTTCGAGATGGTGAACAGCGTGCTGCGCACGCATCCCGAAGTCGGCGAATACAATCAGAAGATTTGACGGGCGTCAGGGAGACGCAACCCGCGCCACAATCTCGCTGTCATGCCCTGGCTTGACCGGGGCATCCAGTACGCCACGGCCTCTCGGTTCAATCACACCGCCTCGGAGTCCTGGATCGCCCGGTCAAGCCGGGCGATGACACGTTCCGTGTGGTGAAGCCTCAAGCCGCCACCACCGCCGGGATCGGCAGCGCGGTCACCGATTTGATCTTCTCCATCGCAAAGCGCGAGGTGACGTTCTTCAGCGGCACGGCGCTGATCAGCTTCTTGTAGAACACGTCATAGGCCTGCATGTCCGCGACCACGACGCGCAGCATGTAATCGACGTCGCCGGCCATGCGGTAGAATTCCATCACCTCGGGCATCGCGCTGACGGCTTCGGCGAATTTCTTCAGCCAGGCGTCGGAATGATCGGAGCTCTCGACCGACACGAACACGGAGATGCCGAGCCCGATCTTGTTCTGGTCGACCAGGGCAACCCGCTTGATGATCACGCCGTCAGCCTCCAGCCGCTGGATGCGCTTCCAGCAGGGGGTCGAGGACAGGCCGACGCGGTCGCCGATCTCGGCGACGGACAGCGAGGCATCCTCCTGAAGGACCATCAGAATCTTGCGGTCGATGGCATCGAGGCGACGGCTGGTCTCGGGGGGCTGGACAGCGAGGTCAGTCATTTGAAGAACTTTGTTCCATTTCAGGGGTCCATTTCCCTGATATAGAGAAAATATTTCTATAGCAAGTCCATTATCTCGGCGACCTGCCGGCCTCCGCCAGCCGCGCAGTGCGCAAAAGCTCTTCAACTTCAAGGCGTTGCGGGGCGGCCTGACCGCCGCCATGGCGGGTGCATTTCAGCGCTGCGGCGGCCGCGGCGAATCGCAGCGCCTCCCTGATCCCCTCGCCCTCGGCCAGGCGAAGCGTGAAGGCGCCATGGAAGACATCGCCGGCGCCGAGCGTGTCGACCGCCTGGACCGGGAAGGCCGCGGTCTCCTCGAGTTCGCCGGTCTCGTTCAGCCAGATCGTGCCGTTCGGGCCGCGCGTGGCCGCGAGGAAGGCGGGCGTCAGTCCTGCGAGAAGCTTCAAGGCCTCGCCGTCCCCGGTGACGCCGGCGGTCTCCTGAACCTGCTCGCTGGAGAATAGCAGATGCGAGGCCGCTGTGAGCAGGCTGTCCTGCAACGACATCGCGCGATCGACGCCGACGATGACGGGAATGCCGCGCTGGCGCGCTTCAGTGCAGAGACCGGTCCCGAACGCCGCGCAGCGGCTTTCGACGAGCAGTGCTCCGCAACCGGCGAGTAATTCGTCGGCGTCGGGCAACTCGACGGTCCAGAGCGCCGGATCGCGATAAATGGTCAGCGTCCGCTCGCCGGAGGGCTCGATCATGATCGTGGACACCGGCGTGGTCACATCGGGCATGCGCACGATGTGCGTGGTGTCGATGCCCTCCTGCGCCATCTGCGCGAGGATGAAGCTGCTCGACGTCTCCCGCGCATCGCCCATGGGCCCCGCGAATGCGACGCGGCCGCCGAGCAGTGCGATCGCGATGGCGGCATTGAGCGCGTTGCCGCCGCAGATCTCGGCGAGATGGGTGGCGTTGGCCTTGCTGCCGCGCGCGGGCACGGCCTCGACCCGAAAGGTGAGGTCGCGCACGGGAATGCCGACGCAGAGGATGCGCGGCGCGGTCCCTGATAGCACCATCGATGCTCGCTTATGCGTCGCTCTTGTCGTGCACCCAGCGGCCGAGCAGGTGATGGGCGATGGCGAAGGGATGCGGGCCGGCGAGCCCGTCCGGATGCGTCCGTGTCAGCATCAGGGCGGCCTCTTCGCGCGTGAACCAGCGCGCGTCCTCCAGCTCCATGCGATCGACGACGATGTCCTCGCTGACGGCGCGCGCGCTGCAGCCGATCATCAGCGACGACGGATAGGGCCAGGGCTGGGTCATGTAATATTGCACGTCGGTGCAGTGGATGCCTGATTCTTCCAGGATCTCGCGGCGCACGGCGTCCTCGATGGTCTCGGCGGCCTCGACGAAGCCGGCGAGGCACGAATACATGCCGGGGGGAAACTGCTTCTGGCGGCCGAGCAGGCACTTCTCGCCGGACGCCACCAGCATGATCACGACCGGATCGGTTCGCGGAAAATGCTCGGCCTTGCAGGAAGGGCAGTCGCGCTTCCAGCCGCCTTCCTTCATGGCGCTGCGCGCGCCGCAATTGGCGCAATAGCCGTGGCGCTGGTGCCAGCTCACCATCGACTTCGCCATCGCGATCGCCGACAGCTCGTCGGGCGGGATCGCGCCCTGCATCGCCATGCCGCGCAGCTCGGTGACCGTGTAGTCCTCGCGTCCCACCAGCTTCTCGGCGGCGGCCTGCGACAGGCCCATGCCGAACATCGCCGCGCCGTCGCGTAGTCCCAAGAAGATCGTGCCGGGATTGGCGCCGCATTTCAGCGCCTCGTCGATCGAGAGCAGCGCGCGCACCTTGTCGCCCTCGCGCTTCACCAGCAGCGAGTCGCGATAGACCACATAGGCGCGCGAGGTTGGTTTCTGTTCCAGCGCGAACAGCTTCTCGTCGTCACGGCGCAGATGCGCGGCGCGGTCGAGGATGTTGGTGACGAAGGCCGGCTGTCCCAGCGGAAAGGCGTCGAATGCTGACATTATGTTCTTTCAACCCAACCAGATCTTGCGGCGAAGCGCGCTGATGAAATTCTGAACCTCCGCGGCGTCGTGCGCCAAGGGCGGCATCACGCCCCAGACCGGCCGCGGCCAGGCCGCGTCACTGGTGCGGCGTGCGATGATGTGGACGTGAAGCTGCGGCACGAGATTGCCGAGCGCTGCGACATTGAGCTTGTCGCATTTGGTGATGTCCTTCAGCGCGCGCGAGACGCGGGAGATTTCGGTCATCAGCTGCGCCTGCTGCACCTCGTCGAGATCGATGATCTCGACCGCATCGGCGCGCCGCGGCACCAGCAGCAGCCAGGGATAATGCGCGTCCTTGATGACCAGCACCTTCGACAGCGGCAGATCGCCGATGTCGATGGTGTCCTCTTTCAGGCGGGAATGCAGCGACCAGGCGGGTTCGGACATGTTCGTTTCCGGATGGCCCGATGGGGTCGGGCGTATTGGGTGCGACCATACGACAGCGATTCCGATAGGGGAAGGATTGGGGCTCCGCTGTCACCGCATACGCGGTCGTCGTCCCGGACAAGCGAAGCGGAGCGCTGATCCGGGACCCATCGGCTACAGGCAGTGGTCGTTACGCGCGCTGGCAACTCCGAATCTTCGCCAAACCCGACCCTGTGGTTATGGATTCCGGGCTCGTGCTGCGCGCGCCCCGGAAGGACGGAAACTCACGCCTCCGCGATCACCCGCGCGTTGGCGCGGACGGAAGCTTCGCTGACGCGGATGCCGAGACCGGGACCGTCGGGCACCACGACATGCCCCGCGCGGTTGGCGACGCGCTCCTCCAGCACGTCCTCGGTCAGCACGTGGTGCGGCATGTAGAATTCGCAGCCGAGCGAGATGCCCGGCGTCGCCGCGATCAGTTGCGTGCCGGCGGCTAGCCCGATGCCGCCCTCCCACAGCGTGCCGCCATAGCCGGGCAGGCCGGCGATGTCGGCGATCGCCATGATCGCCTGCGCCTCGAACAGGCCGCCGGCCTTCATCAGCTTGATCGAGACGGCATCGGCCGCCTCGCGGCGCACCACCTCCATCATGTCGCGGCGGTCGAAGCAGCTTTCGTCGGCCAGCACCGGCGTTTCCAGCGCAGCGGTGAGCTGCGCCATCACGTCGAGAAATTTGCGCGGCACCGGCTGCTCGATGAAGGTCGGCGCGAACTCCTCGACATCACGCAGGATCTTGATGGCGCCGAACGGCGCCAGCGCCTGATTGTAGTCGACGCGCAGATCGACCTTGTCGCCAAATTCCTTCCGGATCGCTTCGAGATGGTCGAGATCCTCGCGATGCGGCTTCACGCCGGTCTTGACCTTGTAGATGACGTTCCCCTCCGGAACCATCTTTCGCATCCGCTCGAGATCGGCGGCAAAATCCGGATCGGCGATCGAGAAGGAAAGGGGAATCGTGTCGCGCACCCGGCCGCCGAGCAGATCGGCCGCCGACAGCCCCGACGCCTTGCCGACGATGTCGAGCAGCGCCATCTCGATGCCGACCTTGGCCTCGGCATGTCCGACCAGCGCGCGGTCGAGCTCGGCCATCAGCGCGCGGATGCGGCGCACCGGCTTGCCGAGCACGACGGGCCTTAAGTAAATATCGAGCGCGGAGAAGGCTGCCTCCGGCGTTCCCGTGAACACCTCCCACGGTGCCGCTTCGCCCCAGCCGATCACGCCGTCGCTCGCGGTGAGCTCGATCAGCACGCGCTTGACCGTACCCTTGACGTTGCCGACGCCCTGCAGGCGCGCCATCTTGATCGGGCTTTCGATCAGGAACAGCCTGAGGCGTTCGATGGTTGCTTCGGTCATGTCAGGCCTCCATTAACGTGCCAGACCTGGCCGGTGACGTAAGACGCCTTCGGGGATGCCAGGAAGGCGATGATTTCGGCGACTTCCTCCGGTCGTCCGCGGCGACGCATCGGAATCAGCGCCTCGGTCGCGGCGATCTGCTCGGGCGACAGCCGGCTTTCGCTCGGCTTGTCCTTGATGATGAGGCCCGGCGACACCGCGTTCACGGTGATGCCGTCTTTCGCCAGCTCGACCGCGGTCAGGCGCACCAGCGCTTCCAGCGCGGCGCGGCTCGCGGCTGTTGCGGCGAAGGGCGCGAATTCGGGTCGGATCGCGTGCGCGACGAAGGACGACACCGCGACGATGCGCGCATCGGATCCTGCGCGCAGCAGTGGCAGCGCGGCCTCGACCAGTCGCGTGAACGCCAGCGCCGATTCGTCCATTGCCTGTCGGAACTGATCCGCCGGCGTGCCGATCGCGCTGCCGCGGCGGGCGTGGCCGCCGACGAGAACCAGTCCATCGAGCCGGCCGAATGCGGCGTGCGCGGCCGCGATGGCGGCAGTGACGGCTGTTTGCTCGGCAAGATCGCCGAGACATCTTGCGACCACTGCGCCCTGCGCTTGAGTCTCTGCCGCGGTGGCGTCGAGACCTCCTGCGTTGGAGCGGGTGTGCAGCAGCAGCGCGACGCCGGGCGCGGCAAGCAGCTTTGCGGTGGCGCGGCCGATGCCGCTGGCGGCACCGGTGACGAGATAGACGCGTTTGATATCAGGCATCAGGTTGTCGTGTTGGCCGGCGGCAACGCGCCGGTGCGGTGGAAATGGCTGAGGAAGGCGCGCGTCGCGCTTTCTTTCGGATTGTCGATCACCTGCCGCGCCGGGCCCTCTTCGACCACGACGCCGTCGCGCATGAAGATCAGGCGGTCGGCGACCTCGCGCGCGAAGGCGATCTCGTGGGTGACGATCACCATCGTCATGCCCTCGGAGGCCAGCTGCTGGATCACGTTCAGTACCTCGCCGACGAGTTCGGGATCCAGCGCGGAGGTGGCCTCGTCGAACAGCATCACGTCGGGCTCCATCGCGAGCGCGCGTGCGATCGCGACGCGCTGCTTCTGTCCGCCGGAGAGCGTCGCCGGATATTGGTCGGCCTTCTCGGCAAGTCCGACTTTGGCGAGCTGCGTCCGCGCCAGCTTCTCGGCGTCAGCCTTGGCCATGCGCCGCACCGTGACCGGCCCCTCCATCACGTTCTGCAGCGTGGTCATATGCGGGAACAGATTGAAATGCTGGAACACCATGCCGGTGCCGGCGCGGAAATTTGCTAGCGTCTTCACCTCGGGTAGTTTCGCACCGTCGCCGAATGCAAAGCGCGTGTCGCCGACGCGGACGCTGCCGCCGTCGGGCACCACCAGCAGATTGATGCAGCGGAGCAGCGTCGATTTGCCGGAGCCCGACGGGCCGATCAGCGCGACGACGCCGCCCTTGGCGACGTCGAGGTTGATGTTCTTCAGGACCTCGTTGCTGCCAAAGCTCTTGCGTAAGGCCCGGATCTCGATCTTCGAAGTGTTCTTTGGCGTCTCGCTCATTCGCTCACCGCCAGTCGCTTCTCGCCGCGGCGGACGATGATGGTGAGCGGGATCAGGATCGCCGCATAGGCGACCGCGACGGCGGTGTAGGTCTCCAGCGGCCGGTAGCTGTCATGGGCGGCGACCTGGCTCTGGTAGACTAGGTCGGGCACCGCCAGCACCGACACCAGCGAGGTGTTCTTGAACTGGATGATCGACTGGTTCATCAGCGCCGGGATCATGCGCTTGATCGCCTGCGGCAACACGATGCGCCGCATGCTCTGCCCGGGCGTCATGCCGAGCGCGGCGCCGGCTTCCGACTGGCCCTTGTCGATCGAGATGATGCCGCCGCGGATGATCTCCGAATAGAAGGAGCCGCCATAGAGCGAGAGCGCCAAGGCCGAGGCGGTGATCGGCGTCATCTCGACGCCGGCGAGAATCGGCAGCGCGTAATAGAACCAGATCAGCTGCACCAGGATCGGCGTGCAGCGAAAGGCTTCGATAAAGGTGAGGGCGAGCAGCCGCAACGCCTTGAAGCGCGACAGGCTGCCGAAAGCTCCGAGCAGGCCGAAGACGAGCCCGAGCAGCACAATGACGATCGTGAAGCCGACGGTGACGCCGAGCCCGTTGAGAAAGAGCCAGCGATAGCTCCAGAGGATGCCGAAGTCCCACTGATACATGCGTGTGTTACTCGTCGTGGGTGCCATTGGCACCGTCGTTCCGGGGCGATGCGAAGCATCGAACCCGGAACCTCGAGATTCCGGGTTCTCGCTTCGCGAGCCCCGGAATGACAGTGGGAGATTACAGCGAAACGCCCGGCGGAATGTCCGCTTCGGTCACGCCCACCAGCTCCATGTTGGTGATGATGGCGTTGCGGATGAAGCCGAGGCCCTTGTTGAAGTCGATCCAGGTGTTGACGTAGTCGCGCCAGGTCTTGTCGGTCTCGCGGCGGAAGCCGGCATTCGACGTCGTCGCGAAGATCGGCGTCGGCAGCACGAGCTGGCCGAGCGAGGGATTCTTCTTCAGCACGGTCAGCGACAGCATGGTGATCAGGCATTGCGCGTCGACGCGGCCGGTCTGCAGCGCGGCGGTCGCGTCGTCGGCAGTCTTCAGCCGCGTGATCTGCGCCTTCGGCGTCAGGCGGCTGACGACCTGGTCGTGCGAGGAACCCTGGTCGACCGCGATCTTGATGTCGGGCGAGTTCAGCTCGGCCCAGCTCTTCGGCTTGAAGTCCTTCTTGCAGAGGATGGCGAAGGCGTTGTTGAAGACCGGCACCGAGAAGTCGACCACCAGCGCGCGCTTCGGGGTCGGGTTGAGGCCGAAGAAGATGTCGATCTTGTTGGCCTGCAGGTCCAGCACCGAATTGCCCCAGGTGGTTTCGGTGATCTCCAGCTCGGCCTCCATGTCGTCGGCCAGCCCCTTGGCGATGTCGATGTAGAAGCCCTTCCACTGGCCGCTGGAAAGATCCTTCATGTAATACGGCGCGCCGCCGCCGACCGCGCCGATCCGCATCTTCTTGGTGCGGCGGATGCGGGCGAAGGTCGATTCGTTGGGATCGGCAGTCTGGGCCACGGCCGGGGCGGCCAGCGTGGCTGCGGCGACCGCGCCGAGTCCGACAATCGATGCAACATCACGACGTGTAACCATTGGGATCACTGCTTTTCTGGTTGGATGGAGTTCCGCCAAGGTTCTTAGCAAGGCGGTCGCAGCAGAGAAAGCACAGCCTATCGGCTGGGCAGTTCAGGAATTGCCCGGATGCTGGGCAGGATCAGGCAGGCCGGGCCGATACCCGCTTGCTTTCCGCTCCCTTTGGCCCCAAATAGGGACCGGGAGATTGGCGGTGGACGAGCCACTCGCCAACCGGGTCAGGTCCGGAAGGAAGCAGCCCTAACGAGGTCCGGATCGGGTCGCTCGTCAGTCTCCTACCTGTTTTTCGAGCGAACCAGCGCCGGCGGCACCAGCCGCCAGCGCGCTCCTTTCCGCAAAGCCGGCCAAGAGACATTTAATTGCGGATCGACCGATGACCGACGCTGGCGCCCCTCCGAACCCTGATAGCGCCGGGCAGGCCGGCAACGCGCCCTACCGGGTTCTGGCGCGCAAATACCGTCCCTCGAGCTTTGACGATCTGATCGGCCAGGAGGCCGTGGTCCGCACCGTCTCCAACGCCTTCGAGACCGGCCGTATTCCGCAGGCCTGGATCCTCACCGGCGTCCGCGGTGTCGGCAAGACCACCACTGCGCGCATCCTGGCCCGTGCGCTCAACTACGAGATGCCGGACGGCTCGGTGAAGGGCCCGACCATCCACATGCCGACGCTCGGTGTGCATTGCCAGGCGATCATGGAAAGCCGGCACATGGACGTGCTGGAGATGGACGCGGCCTCGCATACCGGCGTCGACGACGTCCGCCAGATCAATGACAGCGTGCGCTACGCGCCGGCCAGCGCCCGCTACAAGGTCTACATCATCGACGAAGTCCACATGCTGTCGACGGCGGCGTTCAACGCTTTCCTCAAGACGCTGGAGGAGCCGCCGGAGCACGCCAAGTTCGTGTTCGCCACCACCGAGATCCGCAAGGTTCCGGTGACGGTGCTGTCGCGCTGCCAGCGTTTTGACCTGCGCCGCGTCGAGGCCGACGTGCTGATGAAGCACCTCGCCAATATCGCCACCAAGGAAAACGTCGAGATCGAGCCGGAGGCGCTCGGCATCATCGCCCGCGCCGCAGAAGGTTCGGTGCGCGATTCGCTGTCGCTGCTGGACCAGGCGATCGCGCATGCGGCCGGCGCCGTGAAGGCCGACGCAGTCCGGCAGATGCTGGGCCTCGCCGACCGCACCCGCGTCATCGACCTCTTCGATTCGCTGGCGCGCGGCGACATCGCGAGCGCCTTCAGGGAATTCCGCGATCAGTACGACGTCGGCGCCGATCCGATCGTCGTGCTCTCCGACCTCGCCGAATTCGTCAATTTCGTCACCCGCGTGAAGATCGTGCCGGCGACTGCCGACAACGTCGCCTATGGCGAGACCGAGCGCGTGCGCGCGAGGGAATTCGCCTCGAAGATCTCGATGCGCGTGCTGTCGCGGATGTGGCAGATGCTGCTCAAGGGCATCACCGAGGTGCAGGCCGCGACGCGGCCCGCCGCGGCCGCCGAGATGGTGCTGGTGCGCATCGCCTATGTCGCCGACCTGCCGACGCCGGACGAAGCGATCAGGATGCTGGAGCAGAACGGCGGCGGCTCACCGGTCGCGAGTGGCGGCGGTGGAGCTGCGCGCAGCACTGCGCCATCCGCGCCGATGGCGTCGGCCGCGCCAATGTCCGCTGCGCCCGTGCGCATGCCGACATCGTCGCCGACTGCGTTCGGTGGTGGCGCCCGGCCGCAGATGGTGGCGCCCGCGCCGGACCCGCAAGGGGCGGCGCCCCAGCTGCGCGTCACGAGCTTCACTCAGCTCGTCGCGCTCGCCGGGCAGAAGCGCGACATCATGACCAAGAGCGCGCTCGAAGGCGACATGCGCCTCGTCCGTTTCGAGGAGGGCCGGCTGGAAGTCGCGCTCGAGCCCAACGCCTCCAAGACCATGATCTCGGAGCTTGCGAAGAAATTCGAGCTGTGGACCGGCCGGCGCTGGACCATCGTCGTGTCCAACGAGCAGGGCCAGCCGACGCTGCGCTCGGTGAACCAGGCCGCCAAGCAGGAGCATGCGCGCACCGCGGAAGCCGATCCGCGCGTGCAGGAGGTGCTCTCGCGGTTCCCCGGCGCCAAGGTCGTCGAGGTCCGCAGGCTTGCCCCCGAGACGCCGGAAGCCAATATAAACGCTGACTATGGCAGCGACGATCCGCCCGACGGTTCCGACGGCGACGACGATCTCTGAGCCATTTCTTCTTTCTAAGGACACGCACCCATGGCTGATTTTCTCGGCATGATGAAGCAGGCGGCGCAGCTGCAATCCAAGATGCAGGAGATGCAGGACCAGCTCGCCAATGTCGAGGTCGAGGGCATTTCCGGCGGCGGTCTGGTCGCCGTGCGCATGACCGCGAAGATGGACGTCAAGGGCGTCAGGATCGATCCCTCGCTGATGAAGCCGGAAGAGCGCGAGGTGCTGGAAGACCTGCTCGTCACCGCGTTCGGTGATGCGCGCCGCAAGGCGGAGGCTGCGATGCAGGAGAAGATGCAAGCCCTCACCGGCGGGCTCGGCCTGCCGCCGGGGTTGTTCGGCCAATAGTATGGGCGCGGTTGCAGGTCCAGAAATCGAGCGGCTGGTGCAGCTTCTCGCGCGGCTGCCGGGCCTTGGCCCGCGCTCGGCGCGGCGCGCGGCGCTGCATTTGATCAAGAAGCGCGAGGCGCTGATGATGCCGCTGGCCTCGGCCATGCAGGTGGCGCTCGACAAGGTTCAGGTCTGCAAGACCTGCGGCAACATCGACACGCAAAATCCCTGCACCGTCTGCACCGACCCGAAGCGCGATCCCGCCATCATCGTCGTCGTCGCCGATGTCGCCGATCTCTGGGCGCTGGAACGGGCCAATGCGACTCAAGGGCGCTATCATGTGCTCGGCGCGACATTGTCGCCGCTCGACGGCGTCGGCCCGCAGGATCTGACCATCGATGCGCTGGTGGCACGCGCGCATGATGCGCAGGTGCACGAGATCATCCTGGCGCTGAATGCGACGGTCGACGGTCAGACCACCGCGCATTACATCACCGACCTGCTTCAGGACGCCAATGTGAAGGTGACGCGGCTCGCCCACGGAGTTCCCGTCGGCGGCGAGCTTGATTATCTCGACGAAGGTACGCTATCGGCAGCGATGCGGCAGCGCACCCTGTTCTAGAGCGTTCTCGAGCGAAGTGGATACCGGTTCGCGTGAAGAAAACGCGTCAAAACAACAATCTCCATCTCAAAGATCTCACGGAACTGACGACATGACGAAACTTTTCGCCACACGATTGGCTTTGGTCGCGACGATGGCCATGCTGGTGACGCCGGCCATCTCCGCGCAGCAGGGCGACGAGGCGCCGCCGCCCTCGAAGCCCGGCAAGCCGATCAACACCGGCGACGTGCTCTCGGGCGAATTGAACGCAATGAAGGTGCGCGACGTCAAGAACGCCGGCAAGCGCGTTTCGATGTACCAGATCACGTCCGAGCCGCGCCGCCTGCCGGCGCCGAACGGGCTGTGCAACCTCGAGACCGGTCCCGAGACCTTCCAGCTCGTCACCTCCAGCGATGCGCAGGCCACGCAGCTGAAATCGTTTGTCGGTAAGGAGATCTCCGTCAAGGTCGACGAGATCGCCTGCGCCAGCGATGCCGGCCAGATGAGCGAAGCCGTGATCACGAAGTGGAGCCTGATCAAGAAGCAGTAGGGGGGCGTCTCCGTTTCCTCAACTTCGGTGTCATCGCCCGCGAAGGCGGGCGATCCAGTACGCCGCAGCTTCTCGGTCAATCAACAATTGTCTCGGCGTACTGGTTGCCCCCGCCTTCGCGGGGCATGACGAGACCGTCACACCCGCACCGGCCCCAACGCATCAAAATGCCCGCGCTTCTGTAGCCAGGCCAGCAGCACCAGGCTCGGGATCGCGACCAGCACGCAGATCACGAAGAACAGCGCCCAGCCGGTGCCATCAGCCACGAAGCCCGCGCCAGATGACAGATATGTCCGCCCGACCGCCGCAAGCGCGGTGAGCAGCGCATATTGCGTCGCCGTGTGCAGCGGGTTCTGGCAGAGCGCCGAAAGATAGGCGACGAAGATCACGGTGCCGATGGCACTGGTGAAATTCTCCGCGCAGATCGCGAAAGCCAGCGCCCATTGATTGGTGCCGACCACGGCGAGCCAGGAAAACGACAGATTGGCCAGCGCCTGCACGATGCCGCCGATCCAGAGCGATGTCGCCAGCGGGTAGCGCCGTGCGACGAAGCCGCCCGCGAAGCCGCCGATCAGGGTGGCGGCGAGGCCGACGCCCTTCACGATTGCCGCATAATCGTTGCGGGTGAAGCCGAGGTCGATCACGAACGGCGCGGTCATGGTGCCGGAGAAGGCGTCGGTGAACTTGAACAGCACGACGAAGGCGAGTGCGACGAGCGCGTCCTTGCGCGTCAAAAACTCCGAGAAGGCGCCGACCGCCGCGTGCAGCACGCGCGCAAAAGCGGTGTCGGCCTGTGTCGCGGCATCGGCGCGCTGCGACTGCTCCGGCTCGGTCGCGAGCAGCGCCGTGATCGTGCCGATCAGCACCATCGCGGCCATCACCACATAGCCCCACATCCACGCGGAGGTGCGCGTGATGCCGGTGCTCTCGAAGCCCGACACCATGAACAGCGCGCCCGCGGTCGAGACCAGCATGCCGATGCGGTAGGCGGCGACGTAGGCGGCCATGCCGGCGGCCTGCTCGCTCTCGGGCAGGCTCTCGACGCGAAAGGCGTCGACCACGATGTCCTGTGTCGAGGATGTGGTCGCCACCAGTAGGGCCCCGAGCGCGACGTAGAACGGCGAGCGTGCCGGGTCGGTCATCGCCAGCAGCAGGATCGCGACGATCAGAAGCAATTGCGAGAACAGCAACCAGCCGCGCCGTCGTCCGAAGGCGCGGGTGAACAGCGGCACATGCAGCGCATCGACCAGCGGCGCCCACAGGAATTTCAGCGTGTAGGGCGTGCCGACCAGCGCAAACAGCCCGATGGTCTTGAGGTCGACCCCGGCCTCGCGCATCCACACCAGCAGCGTCGAGCCCGACAGCGCCAGCGGCAGGCCGGAGGAGAAGCCGAGAAACAGCACGATCAGCACCCGCGGTTGCAGGTACACGGCCAGGCTGTCGCGCCAGGAGGTCGCAGGGGTAGGGCTGGCGGCAGAGGAGGTCGCGTCGGGTGAGGTCATGGGGTGGTGTTAGCAGATTCTGGCGGGGCGAGTGAGTTTGTCGCTGCTGCCCCCGCTGTCATCGTCCGCGAAGGCGAACGATCCAGTACTCACCGGCATCTCGGGACGACAATAGCTGCCGCGGCGAACTGGTCGCCCCGCCTGCGCGGGGCACGACAGCGTGACTGAGGATGACACGGTCATGGCGGGCCGGCAATCTGGTGTTACAAATCATCCCAATTTGGATTGTGCTGCTCGATCAATCGGATCTTCCAGGCCCTGTTCCACTTCTTCAGCCGCTTCTCCCGCTTGATCGCATTCTCGGGGTCGTCGAACTGCTCGAAATAGACCAGCCTTGCCACGTCGTATTTCTCAGTAAAGCTTTCGATGAATTTCGATTTATGCTCGACGACTCGGCGGATGAGATCGTTCGTCACGCCAATGTACAGCGTGCCCCCGATCTTGCTGGCGAGAATGTAGACGTAGTAATGGCGTGCGCCCATGTGACCACCCCAACGGTGTCATCGTCCGCGAAGGCGGACGATCCACTAATCACCGGCGTCCCGGTTCAATCACGACCGCTGCGGCGTACTGGGTGCCCCGCCTGCGCGGGGCACGACAGTGTGCCCCATCTCACTCCCCCGCCTGGAGCTTCCTTGGAAACAGTTCGCCGGCGCCTGCCACCAGCCGTGGTCCCTCCGCCGGCGCATCGCTCTTGCTGAAATCGAGCTCCTCGATGCGTCCGGCGCGCTTCTCGATCTTGTCGGCGGAGATCAGGATCTGGCGGACGTCCTCGTTCGCGTCGGAGAAATGTTTCTGCAGTTTGACCACGCGATCCCTGAGCCGTCCCAGGTCGTCGCCGAGCTTGATCACTTCGGTCTGGATCTGGTCGGCGGCATCGCGCATGCGCGCGTCCTTCATGATCTGTTGCATCACCTGGATCGCCAGCATCAAGAGCGAGGGCGACACCAGCACGACGCGGGCGCGATAGGCTTTCTGGATCACGTCGTCGAAACCGTCATGGATCTCGGCGTAGACCGATTCCGACGGCACGAACATCAGCGCCATCTCCTGGGTCTCGCCGGTGACGAGATATTTCTCCGCGATGTCGCTGACATGCTTCATCACGTCGGCGCGCAGCCGCTGGGTGGCGACGCGCTTCTCCTCGTCGGTGCGGGCGTCGTGCAGCGCCGTCATCGCCTCCAGCGGGAATTTCGCGTCGATGCAGAGTGGGCGCTGGTCGGGCAGGAACACGACGCAGTCCGGCCGCTTGCCGGTCGAGAGCGTGAACTGGAACTCGTAGGCGCCCTTTGGAAGACCGTCCTGGACGATCGCCTCCATCCGCGCCTGGCCGAAGGCGCCGCGCGACTGCTTGTTGGCGAGCACGTCGCGCAGGGTCGTCACCTGGGTGGTGAGGTCGGTGAGGTTCTTGTGGGCGCTGTCGATGATGCCGAGCCGCTCGTGCAGGGCGCGCAGGCTCTCCATGGTGTTGCGGGTCGAGTGCTCCATGGATTGGCCGACGCGATGTGTCACCGAATCCAGCCGCTCGTTGACCGCCCGCGCCATCTCGGCCTGCCGTCCCGCCAGCGCCTGGGTCATGGCATCGACCCGCCCTGAGGATTCGCTCTGGGCGCGCAGCACCTCGCTGAGGCGCTCCTCGAGCTCGTCGGCCCGGATCGCATGCGCCATCGCAAGTTCCGCCCCGCGCCGCCCGGAGCGCGCGATCACGACCGCAATCACCACCAGCAGGATGAGGATGAGCGCACCAAAGCCGATCAGCGCATCGATCGTGCGGACCGGCAAGTCGCCCAGCATGAAAATGATCTCGTTCATGACTGCCCTTCTAGCCGATTCGGCAGCCGACACGAACGAATAGCGAACATTTCCAATGAATGCCCCGTTAATTTTTATGGTTAACGAAATGCGAAGTTTTATGGTTAGCGAGGGGTTAACGGGGTTCCTCGCCGGATTGACCGCATCCGGCATGCGGCTTAAATCGCGGCCATGGCCCTCAGAGAAATCATCATCCTGCCCGACAAGCAGCTGCGTCTGGTCTCCAAGCCGATCGAGAAGGTCACGGCCGAGATCCGCAAGCTTGCCGACGACATGTTCGAGACCATGTACGACGCGCCCGGCATTGGCCTCGCCGCGATCCAGATCGCGCAGCCGCTGCGGCTGATCACCATGGATCTCGCCAAGCGCGACGAGAACGGCGAAACCACGCCGCTGCCGCGCGTCTTCATCAACCCCGAGATCATCGCCTCGTCCGAGGAGCTGTCGGTCTACGAGGAGGGCTGCCTGTCGATCCCCGAATATTACGAGGAGGTCGAACGGCCTGCGAAGGTGCGCGTGCGCTTCACCGATCTCGACGGCAAGGTGCACGAGGAGGACGCCGAAGGCCTCTACGCCACCTGCATCCAGCACGAGATCGACCATCTCAACGGCGTCTTGTTCGTCGACTATCTGTCGAAGCTCAAGCGCGATCGCGTCATGAAGAAGTTCGAGAAAGCCGCCAAGCGCGCGGAGTGAGCTAGTGTGAATGCTGCCCAGTACTCCGCTGCGCTCCCTCCCCCCTTGTGGGGGAGGGCGGGGGAGAGGGGTAGCCCAGGGCGGAAGTCTATCCGTCATCCGTTTCGAGTGCGTGCCGCGAACGCTTGCGCCGACAGAGCGCGTCGTGTGGCACCCCCCTCCCTAACCCTCCCCCACAAGGGGGGAGGGAACGTACCGAGTTCTTGTCATGCCCCTCCGCCTGATCTTCATGGGCACGCCCGATTTCTCCGTGCCGACGCTGCTCGAACTGGTCGCGCATGGCCATGAGATCGTGGCCGTCTACACCCGCGCGCCGAAGCCGGGCGGACGGCGCGGCCTGCAATTGCAGCCGACCCCGGTCGAGGAGGCCGCGCGAAAGCTCGGCATTCCCGTGCTGACGCCGAAGACGCTGAAGACCCAGGAAGCGCTCGACGAGTTCAGCGCGTTCGACGCCGATGCCGCCGTCGTCGTCGCCTACGGCATGATCCTGCCGCAGGCGATCCTCGATGCGCCAAAGCTCGGCTGCTACAATCTGCACGCCTCGCTGCTGCCGCGCTGGCGCGGCGCCGCCCCCATCAACCGCGCGATCATGGCAGGCGACAAGCGAACCGGTGTCATGGTGATGAAGATGGATGCCGGTCTCGACACGGGAGACGTCGTCGTTAGGGCAAAGTCCACCGTTCGAATCACAGATTCAACGACTTATGCCGACCTGCATAATGAGCTAATGAATCTGGGTGCCACGCTTATGGCGCGAGCCATTACCCAATTAGCTCGGGATAAGAAACTCCAACTCGTTCCGCAGATTACTTACGCCGCGAAGATCGACAAGGCCGAAGCACGAATCGACTGGAGGAAGTCAGCGCGCGAGGTTCTGCGCCACATCCACGGCCTGTCGCCCTTTCCAGGTGCTTGGACTGAGCTCGCTGGCGCTAGCGAGAACGCGCGTATCAAAGTTCTGCGTTGCGAACTGGCAAAAGGCCGGGGTGCGCCCGGCGCGATGCTCGACAACCAGCTCACTGTTGCTTGCAACAAAGGCGCGATCCGCATTCTGGAGCTCCAACGCGAAGGTAAACCCCGGATGCAGGCCGCGGACTTCCTGCGGGGTGTGCCGTTGAAGGCCGGCGCCAAATTCACCTGACGCTGTCATACCCCGCGAAGGCGGGGTATCCATTCCGCCGAGACGTCTCGGTTGACCGGATAGGCTGCGGAGTACTGGATTGCCCGCCTTCGCGGGCAATGACAGTGAAACTGGACAAGATGCCCCGCTACAAGCTCACCATCGAATATGACGGCGCACCGTTCTTCGGCTGGCAGGTGCAGGACACGCTGCCCTCGGTGCAGGGCGCGCTGGAGGCCGCCGTGAAGGCGATGACCGGTGCTGATTTGCGGGTGCACGGCGCCGGGCGCACCGATGCGGGCGTGCACGCGCGCGGGCAGGTCGCGCATGTCGATATCGAGAAGCAGTTTCCGCCGGGCCGGTTTCGCGACGGTCTCAACGCACATCTGCGCCCGCATCCGATTGCGGTGCTGGAGGCCGAGGTCGTGCCTGACAGTTTCGAGGCGCGCTTCTCGGCCGTGAAGCGGCACTATCGCTATCGCGTCATCAACACCCGCGCCAATCTCGCGCTCGACATCGGCCACGCCTGGCGCGTGCCGCGCAAGCTCGATGCCGAGGCGATGCATGCGGCAGCACAACGCCTGCTCGGCAAGCATGATTTCACGACGTTTCGCGATACCGAGTGCCAGGCGAAATCGCCGGAGAAGACGCTCGACCAGCTCGACGTCACGCGCGACGGCCGCGAGATCATCATCGTGACGTCCGCGCGCTCGTTCCTGCACAGCCAGGTGCGCTCGATGGTGGGATCGCTGGTCTGGGTCGGCGAGGGCCGCTGGACCGCGGACGATCTCTCCGCAGCGCTGGAAGCCCGCAACCGCGCCGCCTGCGGCATCGTCGCGCCGCCGGAGGGGCTGTATCTGATGCAGGTGGATTATTGAGCGAAGGGTGTAGAGCGCGCGCGGGCTCTTGCCGCATTCTCGGTGTCATGCCCCGGCTTGACCGGGGCATCCAGTACGCCGCGGCCTCTCGGCTGAATCACTGCTGTCTCTGGAATACTGGATCGCCCGGTCAAGCCGGGCGATGACAGCGGAGGGTGGGGCGACAAGAGTGAGGCGGGCAGCGGGCGCTCATCCAAAATACCGCGTCAGTATCCCGCGATACACCTGCGTCAGCTTCTCCAGGTCTTTCACCGGGACGCGCTCGTCGACCTGGTGCATGGTCTGGCCGACCAGGCCGAACTCGATCACCGGGCAATAGCTCGAGATGAAGCGCGCATCCGAGGTGCCGCCTGATGTCGACAGCTCCGGCTTGCGGCCCGTCACTTCCTCGATCGCGGAGACCGCGAGATCGGTGAACGGGCCGGGCTTGGTCACGAACACGTTGGAGTTCGAGGGCTCCCAGACGATGCGGGCCTTGATGCGGTTGCCGCAGGCTTTTGCCAGACGCGTCTCGACCAGTTCGCGCAATGACGCCTGGGTGTGGTTGTCGTTGTAGCGGATGTTGAACTTGGCGCGGGCCTCGCCCGGGATGACGTTGCTCGCCTTGTTGCCGACGTCGACCGAGGTGAATTCGAGATTGGAGGCCTGGAACTGCGCGCTGCCGTGGTCGAGCGGCTCGTCACTGATCGCCACGATCAATCGCGAAATGTCCGGCACCGGATTGGAGGCGCGATGCGGATAGGCGACGTGACCCTGCACGCCATCCACGTAAAGCGTACCGGATTGCGAGCCGCGGCGGCCGACCTTGATGGTGTCGCCGAGCGTCTCGACATTGGAGGGCTCGCCGAGCACGCAATGGTCGAATTTTTCGCCGCGCTCCGCGGTCCATTTGAGCAGCTTGATGGTGCCGTTGATGGAGACGTCTTCCTCGTCACCGGTGATCAGGAACGAGATCGAGCCTTTTCCGTCGCTGCGCGGCTTGCCGTCATTTGCGGCGAGATGCTGCAGCACGGCGGCGACCGAGCAGGCGATGCCGCCCTTCATGTCGACCGCACCGCGGCCGTGCAGGACACCGTCCTTCACCTCGCCCGAGAACGCGCCGACGCTCCAGGCGCTCTCGTCGCCGGGCGGCACCACGTCGGTGTGGCCGGCAAAGGTGATGTGCGGGCCTTCGGTGCCGATCCGGGCATAGAGATTGTCGACGTCGGCGGTGCCGTCCTCGCTGAAGGTGACGCGGTGGCAAATGAAGCCGGCGGCACTGAGGGCTTTTTCAAGCACCCCGAGCGCACCGGCGTCTTCAGGGGTTACCGAGGGGCAGCGGATGAGATCGCGGGCAATGGAGAGAGCATCGGTCATGCGCCCCGCTTAACATGCATGCCGCCGGGTGGGCTAGCGCTGGGTGGCACCAATTCGATCTCGCGGCTCTGGTCCCAGTTTTTCGCAGGGGATGCGGGCGCAGGATCGTCCTCCCCATCCTGCGCAAGTGGGTCGGGGCCGAACCGGTTGTCGCCTGCCGTGCCGGGCACAATGAACATCTCGACGAGGCCCCACAGCCACAGCGCGTAGATCGCCAGGTCGAACGGAACGAACCAGCGGGCGTCGGGCAGCAGATCCGAGAAATGAAATCCCAAATTGGGGATGAAGACGAAAGGGACGATCCACCAGCCGCTTCGGTCGCGATCGTGCAGCCGCTTGATCGCGGTCGCGAGGGAGATCCACAGGAACAGCGATGCGCCCAAAATCCTCAGGACCAGGCTCACGCGCTCAGTGGACGACAGCGGGTGATGTCGTCGCGGATCGATGATCCCAAACAGGCTCTCGAGGCCAAAGTCGAAATCGAAGTCGATACGGAACTTGAACTTGGCGGATTCGGCCCCTTCGGGGATGTTGATGGCCTGGTCGACCATCCCCAGCAACGCCGCCAGCAGCGCGACGATCAGCAGCGCCTGCCACAGCAGGGCGCGGTTGATGCGGCCGTCGAAGCGGAAGAGATACGAGGTCCAGTCCATGCGAAGGGCTCCGGGCGGAGGTGGCCGCCCGAAAATTGGTCGCGATGGAGGGATTGCGGGTTCGATATGCCGTCAGACCGTCATCCTTCGAGCGCCGCCGTAGGGGCGGCCGCCTCATCAGGGTGACGGATTACATCTTCCGGGCCGAGATCAATCCCGCAGCAGCTCGTTGATGCTGGTCTTGGAGCGCGTGCGCTCGTCGACGCGCTTGACGATGACGGCGCAGGCGGTGCTGGGGCCGATCTGGCCGTTCTTCATCGGCTTGCCGGGCAGCGCGCCGGGCACCACCACGGAATATTCCGGCACTTCACCCATGTAGATCTCGCCGGTGTCGCGGTCGACGATCTTGGTCGAGGCGCCCAGGAACACGCCCATCGCCAGCACCGCGCCCTTGCGTACGATCACGCCTTCGGCGACCTCGCTGCGCGCGCCGATGAAGCAATCGTCCTCGATGATCACGGGCTCGGCCTGCAGCGGCTCGAGCACGCCGCCGATGCCGGCGCCGCCGGAGATGTGCACGCGCTTGCCGATCTGGGCGCAGGAGCCGACGGTCGCCCAGGTGTCCACCATGGTGCTCTCATCGACGTAAGCGCCGAGATTGACGAAGGAGGGCATCAGCACGACGTTCTTGGCGATGAAGGCCGAGCGGCGCACGACCGCACCCGGCACCGCGCGAAAACCGGCATCGCGAAAGCGGTTCGGGCCCCAGCCTTCGAACTTCGAGGGCACCTTGTCCCACCAGCTCGCCTTGCCCGGGCCGCCGCCGATCACGTCCATGTCGTTGAGACGGAAGGAGAGCAGCACGGCCTTCTTCAGCCATTGATTGACCTTCCACTTGCCGTCGGCGCCGCGCTCGGCAACGCGCGCCTCGCCCTTGTCGAGGGTTTCCAGCGCCAGGTCCACGGCCTCGCGCACCTCGCCCTTGGTCGAGGTCGAGATGCCGTCACGCGCGTCGAAGGCGCTGTTGATGGTGGATTCGAGGGCTGCAAGGGACATCGGGATTTCCTCTGGGGAAGCGGGAATTTTGACGGATTGGGGCGCTTTTTCGGGATTTGGAGGGGCGGAGTCAAGGCATACTCGGCCGTCATCCCGGGCAAGCGGGTGATCAGTCCCGTAGCCCGGATGGAGCGCAGCGCAATCCGGGACGGTCTCTCCGCGGCGAGATGCCCGGATTGCGCTGCGCTTCATCCGGGCTACGGACCTAGCCGGAGAGCCTGCCCAAAAACCCCGCCAGATCATCCGTGACGTGATCGACATGGGCGGCCTCCCGGCCTTCCAGTTCCCAATCCTCGCGCACGACCTCCTTGGTGCCGTCGGGCACCACCAGCACCGTGGTCATGCCGAGCGCGTGGGGAACGGTGAGGTTGCGGGAGAGGTCCTCGAACATCGCGGCGCGGGTCGGGTCGACGGCATGGTCGCTCAGAAATTTCCGGTAGGTCTGCTCGGCCGGTTTCGGCTCGAACCCGGCGGCGATGATGTCGAACACGCCGTCGAAATGCGTGGCAAGGCCGAGCCGCGCCAGCACGGCGTCGACATGGTCCACCGAACCGTTGGTCAGGATCAGCTTGCGTCCGGGCAGCTTGGTGATGGCTTCGCCAAGCTGCGGGTTCGGCTCCAGCGGCGAGTGGTCGATCTTGTGGACGTAAGCGAGATAATCGTCGGCGGAGACGCCATGCAGGGTCATCATGCCGCGCATCGTGGTGCCGAAGCGCAGATAGTAATCCTTCTGGAGTTTTCGCGCTTCCGCCGGCGTCACCTGCAACCAGCTGGACACGAACTCGGTGATCCGCACATCGACCTGCTGCCACAGATTGACGTGATGCGGATACAGCGTGTTGTCGAGGTCGAACACCCAGGTGTCGACATGGGCGAAGCTGCGGGGAGAGGTCATGTCAAATCTCTATCGGTTACACGCAGGCGTAGCCCACTCTCCGCTGTCGTCCCGGACAAGCGAAGCGCAGATCCGGGATCCATAACCACAGGGAGGAGTTTGGCGAAGATTGACAACTAGCATCTCGCGCCAGAATTGCGGCCTGTGGTTATGGGTCCCCGCCTTCGCGGGGACGACACCGGTGCATGTCGTGACACCATCATCACAGCGATCCCTCACGGCGCCGCGAAGCGCAGCGTCTTGCCGCCGCTCGACATGTCCACCGCGCCAAAGCCCGTTGTGGCGAAACCGCGTGCGCCGCAATCGGTCTGCTCATTGGTCTCGAACTTGGTCTCGCGCGTGCAGAGCTGCCTGTCGCCGCCCCAGCTCAGCGGCCTGTCCTTCAGCTTGACGGCGCGGTTGTCGGCATCGACCGCTTCGGCGAAGCTGAAGATCTGCTTCGGCTGGCCGGTCACGTCGGGGTGCAGGCAGGTCTTGGGGTCGATGCGATACCAGCCGCGGCTGGTCACGGACTTGCCGTCGTCGGTCGCGATCGCCGCCATCACCTTGTGCGGCGTGTCGTTGCACCAGGTGAGGCCGGTCGCGGACGGCGTCTGCACCGCGTCGACCATGGTCTTGAAGAGGTTTGGCGAGCCCACGATGTCCGACGACAGGCCGCGGCTCTTCAGGAACGCGGCGAGCGCGGCTTGCGTCTTCGGCCCGTCGACGCCGTCGATGGGCGCTGCGTCGTAGCCCGCGATCACCAGCAGCCGCTGGATGCCGGCAAGGCGCGCCTGCTCGTCGTCATATTCGGAATCCTCGGCGAGGTAGGCAATGAGGTTGCCGTCGGTCCCTTGCGTCGGCGTCACTTGCGTGAATGCGGCCTGGGTTTGCCCGCTGCGGCATTGCCGTGCTGCCGCGATGACGAAATTGTCCTGCGCGACACAGAGCATGTCGCTGCCGCTCTGCGGGATCGGGGAGGCGCCATAGACGCCGAGCGCGCGGGCGTTCAGCAGGATACGGTCGGCGGTGAGCGTGCCCTGCACCACCACGCGGCAGGTGGCGGGATCGATCCTGAACCAGCCGCGCGTTGCGGTCGCCGCCTTGTCGTCGATGCCGATCGCGGCCTCGACCACATAGGACATCCGGTTGCAGATCTTGAGGTCGGCGAAGGCAGGTGCGGAAGAGAAGACGAAGGAGATGGCTGCGGCCGGCAGCGTCATCAGGAAGCGGATGAGAGGCGAGCGGCGGTGTCGTGGCCCTCTCCGCTCGTCATGCCCGGGCTTGACCCGGGCATCCACGTTCCTGGCTCCGGACGAAAGATCGTGGATGGCCGGGTCAAGCCCGGCCATGACGGCTTTCTTTTTCCGTTCGCTCATCACTTGTGGATCAGCGTTCCCGTGCCCTGGTTGGTGAACAGCTCGAGCAGCACCGCATGCTGCATCTTGCCGTCGATGATGACGACGCCCTCGACGCCCTGTTCCAGCGCATAGATGCAGGTCTCGACCTTCGGGATCATGCCGCCGGAAATGGTGCCGTCGGCGATCAGCTTGCGCGCGTCCTTCACCGACAGCTGCGGGATCAGCTTCTTCGACTTGTCGAGCACGCCGGGCACGTCGGTGAGCAGCAACAGGCGCTTGGCCTTGAGCGCGCCGGCGACCGCGCCAGCAAACGTGTCGGCGTTGACGTTCAGCGTCTGGCCTTCCCTGGAGGTCGCCAGCGGTGCCAGCACCGGGATCAGCTCGTAGCCGATCAGCTGGTTGAGCAGCGTGAGGTCGACCTTCTCGGGGTCGCCGACGAAGCCGAGATCGATCGCCTTCTCGATGTTCGAGCCGGGATCGACGATGGTGCGCGTCGTCTTGGTCGCCTTGACCATGTTGGCGTCTTTGCCCGACAGCCCCACGGCCTTGCCGCCGGCCTCGTTGATGTAGCCGACGATCTGCTTGTTGACGGAGCCGGCCAGCACCATCTCGACGATCTCGATGGTCGCGGCGTCGGTGATGCGCAGGCCGGCCGCGAATTCCGAGACGATGCCGAGGCGCTTGAGCATGGTCGCGATCTGCGGCCCGCCGCCATGAACCACCACCGGATTGATCGCGGTCTGCTCCAGCAGCACGATGTCGCGGGCGAAGTTCTTCGCGGTCTCCTCGTCGCCCATGGCATGGCCGCCATATTTGATGACGATGGTTTCCTCGTCATACTGCTGCATGTGCGGCAGCGCTTCGGACAGGATGCGGGCCTGGTCGAGCGGAGAGATGTCGGTCATGTCACGGATCTCGCTGGCGGGACGGTCGGTGCGCGTTCTATCCGATTGGCGGGCGCGGCGCAAAGTATGCCTGACATGGAGTCCGGATTTCGCTGCGCTCCATCCGGGCTACGGACCGCGCGTTGCCGCCACCGCCGAAAGCGTCACCGCCAGCCAGCTCGCAATCATCACCGTTCCACCGCTCGGCGCCGCCATCGGAAACAGCGCATGTCCGGCAAATTGCCGCAAGGTGAGGTCGCCCGCGAACAGCGCAGCGCCGATCACGAAGCCGAACGCGGCGATGAGGCCAATTCCGCCGTGCAGAAGGCCGCGCGCGAGCAGAGCGGTGGTCGCCAATATGGCGGTTGCATGAAACAGCAGCATGGCGCTCGCCGTGGCGAGCCGGCTGGCATCCGCACCATGGGCGGAGGCGGCCGCCAGCGCGACGCCGGCGGCGCCCATCACGCCGGCAAGGGCGATCAGCAGGCGATGCGCCGGCATCACGAGGCCCGCTCTTCCACGAGTTTCGCCATCGCGGCGCGCAGGCTTTCCATGCCGGTCGAGCTGCGCGACGAGGTCGCGAGCACGTTGGGGAACGCGGCCGGATGTTTGGCCAGCGCCGCCTCGGTCTCGGCGATGCGCGCTTGCAGCTCGGAGGCCTTCACCTGGTCGGTCTTGGTCAGCACGATCTGATAGCTGACCGCGGAGCGGTCGAGCGTCTTGAGCACCTCGATGTCGACGTCCTTGATGCCGTGCCGCGCGTCGATCAGCACGTAGACGCGCGCGAGGCTGGCGCGGCCGAGCAGGAATTTGTGGATCAGCTCGGTCCAGGACGCGACCTGGCTCTTGGGCGCCTTGGCATAGCCGTAACCGGGCATGTCGACGAGGCGCAGGTCGTTCTTGCCGGGGACCTCGAAGAAGATCAGCTCCTGGGTGCGGCCCGGCGTATGCGAGGTGCGCGCCAGCGCGTTGCGTCCGGTGAGCGCGTTGATCAGGCTGGACTTGCCGACATTGGAGCGCCCGGCAAAGGCGACCTCCAGCCCCGCCATCGGCGGCAGCGTCTGGATCGAGGGCGAGGCCCAGATGAACTGCCAGTCGCGGGCGAACAGCTTTCGCCCGGCCTCGATCAGCTTCGCATCCTTATCGTCGGTCTTGTCGTTCATCCGAACGCTCGATCCTCTCGTCATGGCCGGGCAAGAGCGCGAAGCGCGTCCTTCCCAACCAAATGTCCCGGCCATCCGGGTCTGCCTGTGGGGCACCCTCCTAAACGTGGATGCCCGGGACGAGCCCGGGCATGACGCTGTGGAGGCAGTTTGCCTGACAGTATCGAAGAGCTACGTCGCCTTCCTCGCGAACGTCGCCTTGAGATTGTCGAACAGCTCCACCTTCACGCCGTTGCGGCGCATGATGTAGCTCTGCTGAAGCACCGAAAGGGTGTTGTTCCAGGCCCAGTAGATCACGAGGCCCGCCGGGAAGCCCGCCAGCATGAAGGTGAAGATCAGCGGCATCCAGTTGAAGATGATCTGCTGCGTCGGATCCGGCGGCGTGGGGTTCAGCTTCATCTGGAACCACATCGTGATGCCCATGATGATCGGCCAGATGCCGAGCGCGAGGTAATGGCCGAACACCGGAATCGTGGTCGGGTCGACCGGGATCAATCCGAACAGGTTGAACAGGTTGGTCGGGTCCGGCGCCGAGAGGTCCTTGATCCAGCCGTAGAACGGCGCGTGCCGCATCTCGATGGTGACGAACAGGACCTTGTAGAGCGAGAAGAACACCGGGATCTGGATCACCACGGGAAGACAGCCGGCGACCGGATTGATCTTCTCCTTGCGGTAGATCTCCATCATCTCCTGCTGCTGCTTCACCTTGTCGTCGGGATAGCGCTCCTTCAGCGCCTGCAGCTGCGGCTGGATCGACTTCATCTTCGCCATCGAGGCGTAGGACTTGTTCGCCAGCGGGAAGAACAAGAGCTTCACGATCACGGTCACGAGCAGGATCGAGATGCCGAAATTGCCGAAGAAGCGGTAGAAGAAGTCGAGGCCGAGGAACATCGGTTTGGTGATGAAGTAGAACCAGCCCCAGTCGATCAAGAGATCGAAATGGTTCAGCCCCAGCTCCTTGTTGTAGCCGCCGAGGCCGGCGAACGGGAACACGCCGACGACGCCGGCTTCCTTGGCGCCGGCGAACAGCCGCGCATTCGCGGTGGCCGTGCCGCCGATCGCGACGGTGACGGGGTCGAGCAGATAATCGGTCTGGTAGGTGTGGACGTTGCCGACCGGGTTCGACGAGAAACGCGCCTGCAGCGGGGCATTGGTGTCGGGCAGCAGCGCCGAGGCCCAGTATTTGTCGGTGATGCCGAGCCAGCCATTGGTGGCCTTGAAGTCGACCTTCTTGGCTTCGTCGATCTTCTTGTAGGCATATTCCTGCAGGCCCTGGTCGCCGAGATAGCCGATCAGGCCTTCATGCAGGATGTAATAGCCGGAGACCTGCGGCGCACCGTGGCGCGAGATCAGCGCGAACGGATAGAGCGTCACCGGCGTATTGCCGACATTGCTCACCTCGTCCTTGACGGTGAAGAGATAATGGTCGTCGACCGCGACGGTGCGGCGGAAGGTGAGGCCGTCGCCGTTGTCCCATTTCAGAACCACCGGCGTCGTCGGCGTCAGGCTGCCGCTGCCGTCCTGCTGCCAGACGGTCTGGGCATCGGGCATCTTCGCCGTCACGCCGGTTGCCGCCACCCAGCCGAACTCGGCGTAATAAGGCTCTGCGGTGCCCGAGGGCGAGTAGAGGATGATCGGCGGCGACTTCGGGTCGACCGTTTCGCGGAATTGCACCAGCGCGATGTCGTCGATGCGGCCGCCCTTCAGCGAGATGCTGCCGACGATACGCGGCGTGTCGATCTTCACGCGCGGGCTGGCGGCAATCGCGGCATCGCGGGCGACGACCGGCTGGGCCGCCTGGTTTGCGCCCGGCGTTGCCGGCTGGGTCGCGCCACCCGGCTGCGGCGCAGCGCCCGGGGTTGCGGACGCCGTCGGCTGCGGCGTGGTCTTCTGCAGCTCGGCCTGAGCCTGCTGCTGGGCGCGTTGCTTCTCCATCGCCGGCACGTTGTAGAAATACTGCCACGCGATCAGGACGAGGCCCGACAGAATGACGGCGAGAATGGTATTGCGATTGTCGGTCATCACTATTGTCTCGTCATCAATCCGGTTTGCGGCTGGCAGGGGCGGGGGCGCCTGGCTTTTGGCCACGTCCCTTCGAGGGTCCCCTGTGAGTCCCTCTGGCCGTATGCCGCGCGGGCTTCGTGAACGCTATGCGCAGATCGTCGAGCATGGCGGCGAAGGGGCGCGAGAGCGCGTCCCTCCGTCCGACCAGCACATAATCATGATGGGGCTGCATCGATACCGGATCGAGCCGCTTCACCAGTTCGCGAAGCCGGCGCCGGATGCGATTGCGCTCGGGGGCGTTGCCGTTTTTTTTGGTGACGGTGAAGCCGATCCGGACCGGGCCGGAATCATCGCGGGGGCGGCTTTGCAGGACGAACGCGGGACTATTCGCCCGCGCGCCATTGGCAACGGCGAGGAAATCCGCCCGCTGCCTCAGCCGATCCATGATGAAATCCCGGAAAAGGGGGTCCGGCTCAGGCGCTCAGACGCTTGCGGCCGCGTGCGCGGCGGGCGGCGAGAACCTTGCGGCCGCCGGCAGTAGCGAGACGGGCACGGAAGCCGTGACGGCGCTTGCGCACCAGTTTGCTGGGTTGATAAGTCCGCTTCACGGGTTTTTCTCCGCTGACCGGGCAATTTGCCTGTAGAATTGATAGGAAAGTCCGGAAGATGCGGCCCAAAACGGGCCATTTTCGGCCCCAGAAGAGCCGCTCCCGGCGTCACACCGGGTCATCGCGGACAATTTGCGCGGCTTATAAGGGAGCGCCTTGTTTTCGTCAACGCCGCACAAGCGCACGTTTCCGGTGAATATCGCTGTTTGCGCGGGGTTTTTAACCCTTGAGGTGGCGACTCGCGATATCTGCGCTTACATCCCACCTTGGCAGATTAGCGATCCGTAATTTGACCGGACCGGGGTCGGGCCGCATCTTCTTAAGCGCCTATCCTTCAGACGCCAAGCGCAGCGAGGGCGAATTTCGTGGCAGCGACAGATCTCCAGCCGATCCAGGATCAGGATCAGCCGGACCAGCCGGCGGTGCGCCCCCGCGGGACGCGCGGGCTCGGGCTGTCGGGCAAGCTGCTGCTGCTGACTGTTCCCCTGGTGATGATCGCGGCCAGCCTGCTTTATGTGCCCGCCATCGCCAACTTCTGGGTCAACCGCCTGAACGACCGCGTCGCGGCGGCCAACACGGCGGCGCTGGTGCTGGATGCGGCGCCGCTCGGCATGGTTCCCGATTCGCTGTCGCGGCAGATCCTGAAGAGCATCAATGCCCGCGCCGTCGCCATCAAGATGGGCCAGCAGCGCCGCCTGCTCGCCAGCGACAACATTCCGGCCGCCATCGAGCACGACATCGACCTCCGCGACATGACGGCCTGGGAGGCCATCACCGGCTCGTTCCGGATGATGCTGGAGACCGGCAACCAGGCCATCCGGATCGTCGGGCCCGGCGTCGGCACGGCCCAGTTCATCGAGATCGTGACGGACGAGCTGCCGCTGCGACAGCAGATGTATCGCTTCTCCCGCAACGTCGTGGTGGTCGCGCTGATCATCGCGGCGCTGACCGCGGGCCTCGTCTATCTCGCGCTCCATTATCTCTTCGTGCGCCCGATGCGGCGGCTGACCGCGAGCCTGGTCGGTTTCCACGAGAATCCCGAAAGCTCGGCGGGGATCATCGTGCCGAGCCAGCGCAGCGACGAGATCGGGGTCGCCGAGCGCGAATTGTCGGACATGCAGCGTGATCTGATGTCGATGCTGCATCAGAAGAGCCGGCTCGCCGCCCTTGGCCTCGCCGTGTCCAAGATCAACCACGATCTGCGCAATCTGCTGGCCTCGGCCCAACTGCTGTCGGATCAGCTCGCCAGCGTGCCGGATCCGCGGGTGCAGCGCTTTGCGCCCAAGCTGGTGCGCTCGCTCGAGCGCGCCATCGCCTTCTGCCAGTCGACGCTCTCTTATGGCCGCGCCCAGGAGGCCGCGCCCGACCGCCGCATGATCCTGATCGAGCCCGTGGTGCTGGAGGTGCGCGAGACCGCAGGCCTCGCCTCCGACGCCTCGATCGCCTGGGTCGCCGCGATCGAACGCGGGCTTGCCATCGATGCCGATCCCGATCAGCTGTTCCGGGTGCTGCTCAATCTCGTGCGCAACGCCGCCCAGGCGCTGGAGAGTCATTCCTCCGGTGACGGCGGCCCTCAGCAGATCCGGATCACCGGAAAGCGCGAAGGCGCCGTGGCGATCATCGAGGTCTCCGACACCGGTCCCGGCGTGCCCCAGAAGACCAGGGACCATCTGTTCGAGGCGTTCCAGACCTCCGGCCGCCCCGGCGGCAGCGGTCTCGGCCTTGCCATCGCCGCCGAGCTGGTTCGTGCCCATGGCGGCGACATTCATCTGGTCGAAGGCACCATCGGCGCCACCTTCCGCATCGTCATCCCCGACCGCCCGGTGGAGCTGCTCTCCATCCGCAACGAGCGGCAGCGGGCGTAGTCGGCCAGCGGCCGAGTGGGCGAAATTTCACTCTTTCCGTCATTCCGGGATGGCCCGAAGGGCCAGGCCCGGAATCCATAACCCCGGCTGGTGGTTATGGATTCCGGGCTCGCCGCTTCGCGTCGCCCCGGAATGACGGAGAGATCAGTGAAGATCCGCGAAAATCTCCCCATCCCGGACCTTGCCAATCCCGGCAAGAGCGGTTAGTCAGAGCGCTCTTTCGCACCCCTCCGGCGCTGTCCGGAGGCTGCCTGCGGGCTTAGGCCCGCACTGTTCGCGAAAAACGCGCCCGTAGCTCAGCTGGATAGAGCATCAGACTACGAATCTGAGGGTCGGACGTTCGAATCGTTCCGGGCGCGCCATTCTTCGCCGAAAGGTCAGGACCAAACAGCATCTGGTCGCCAGACGGGCCTGAGACCGGATGGCTACGCCGTGTGAGGAGCTGGATGAGGATATCGCAGGCGTTCAAGTTCGAGGCGGCGCATCGGCTGCCGAACGTGCCCGAGACCCACCGATGCCGCCGGCTGCATGGTCATTCCTACCGGGTCGAGGTCCAGCTGGACGGGCCGGTCGATCCGCACACCGGCTTCGTCGCCGACTTCTTCGACATCGAAAACAGCTTCGCCGACATCATGGGCGCGCTGGACCACCACTGCCTGAACGAGGTCAAAGGTCTCGAGAACCCGACCGCCGAGAACATCGCGGTCTGGATCTGGGACCGGTTGAAGCCCAGCCTGCCGCAGCTGTGGTCCGTCCGGGTCTATGAAACGGCGGATTGCTGGGCCGAATATAACGGGCAGTGACGACGGCCCGGCGCTGCATCAGACGACGACTCTGAGGGGCGGACGTTCGAATCGTTCCGCGCGCGCCATTTCGATAGTAAGCTCGTCCGATGCGTACCCTCGATCGTCTGCTCTCCGGCCTCTTTGTTTTCCTCGCCATCGCCGCCGTCCCCGTGCTTCCCGCGCACGCGGCCGAAACCTGCCCGTTCATCAGCGCCAAGGAGCTCGCCGCCGCGATGCCGGCGCTGAAATGGTCGCTGATCTCAAATCAGGACGGCCGCGGCTGCATCTACCAGGCCGGGCGCGGCGACACGATGATGCTCTCCGTGTTCCGCAATCCCGACAAGGACCGCGCCAGGGAATTGTACGCGACCTTCGTCAAGACGCTCAGTGAGCGGATGTCGCTCAACGCCGTGTCGGGGATCGGCGAGGAGGGCCAGGGCGGAACGAGCGCTGCCGGCGCGGAGCGCCAGGAGGCTTCGGTCGTCGCCGTGTCCGGCGACTACATTCTGCAGCTTACCGTCTATCCGATCGGCCGACGCGCTGACGACGCGCTGCTCGGGCCGATCACCGAAGCTGCACGAATTGCCATCGCCAATGTGAGCCGGAGCAGCGAGCGGTTCGGCACTTGCGAGTGGCTTACGGCCGCGGATGCCGACGGCTTTCTCGACGCGAGCACGCTGACGGTGCAGCGGACCGGCGCGGGCAGCTGCATGATGTTCGATCGCGAGGCCAACACCATGACCGTCGCGGTGATCGCGACCTCGCGCGACACCGCCGCCGGCATGATGAAACGCGCGGGGCCCTGCAAGCACGTGGCGATTCCCGAGCTCGGCGGTGAAGCCTTCGGCGAGCATTCCTGCACCAAGGGCAACGGCAACGCCGTCAACCTCTTCGTCTGGAAGAACGGCAGGCAGGCCTCGATCCTGTTCGCGCCGGTCAAGCCGCATCCGGAGTCCGGCTCGGTCGAGCGCCTGAAGGCGGTCGCTGCGCGGGTGTATGGGAAACTGTAAGGGCGGCGGGCGACGTCAGCGTCCCGCCAGCACGTCCTTGCACTTCGCTGCGAAGGCGGTGAGGTACGCGCCCATCTCGCTCGCGAGCGCGTCGGACCGGTCGATATTCTGCAGGCTCATGTTGAGTGCGTAGACCGGGAGGCCCTCGAGCACGATGGGCGTCGCGACGGCGAGCACGGCGGGCTGCCACGACACGACACAATAGCCGTTGCGCTCGACGGAGCTGATCGATCGCCTGACGTCCGCAAGCAGCGCCTTGGTGGCGGCGCTGCTGCGCCGCTTGAACTGCTTCAGCAATCGCTCGCGCTCGGCTTCTGCAATGCCGGCGAGGTAGGCGCGGCCCAGCGACGTCAACTCCATCGGCACCTGCTGCCCGGCGACCACGTTGCGCAGTGCCGCGCGCGGGCTGTAGCGGATCGATTCCAGATAGACCATCATGGTTCGATCCGCGGTGGCTAACCCGACATTGAGCCGGCGCTTCGCCGATTCCGCCCGCATCATCGGTCCGATCGCGTTGAGGACGGGCGATCCTGTCCGCATCGCGTGACCGATGCTGACGACGGAGGCGGCCAGGCGGTAGGTCCGCTGGTGACGGACTTCATCTAGCATCCCGGAATTGACCAGTGTTCGCGTCAGCCGGCTGACCGTCGAGCGCGGCAAGCCGCATCGCTCCGCGATCTCGCCATTGCCCAGCGTGTCGACGCCGGGCCGGAACGCCCGGAGGATCTCGATGCCGCGTTCGAGCGACCGGTTGCCATCAATCCCGCCCGCATATCGGCGCGTCTGCGTCACATCCAGCCTCCGCAGCATTTCCACTAAGTGGAATTAAGGGGATGTCGCGGCCCATGCAAGCCGCTACAGGCATGGGGAAGAAGAATGCCCGGCCGCAGCTGGCTCATTGAGGAAACGGCACGGCGCGAACAGGCATTCGACATCCGCAACGCGTCGCGGAAGATCGATCCGACTCCAAACCAGGGAGCCCGCCATGTCCTATCAGCTCATCGAATTTTCCCTCGAAGCCGGTGTCGCGACGATCGCCTTCAACCGGCCGGAACGGCGCAACGCCATGAGCGACGAGATGCGTGCCGAGTTCGCCGGCGCGCTCGAAACCGTGGCGCGCGACAAGGCGATCAGGGCGCTGGTGCTGACGGGGCGCGGCAACGCCTTCTGCGCCGGCGGCGACATCAGCGGCATGAAGCGCCGGCTCGAGGCGCCGCAGGGCGAGGTCGCCTTCAACGGATGGAGCCGTCAGCAAGGCGTGCATCACGTGCAATCGCTTCTGCTGGGCCTGCCGAAGCCGACCATCGCCGCCGTCAACGGCGCTGCGGCCGGGCTCGGTGCGGATACTGCGCTGGCCTGCGACTTCGTGATGGCAACGGAACGATCGAAATTCACCTGGTCCTACATCAAGCGCGGCCTGATCCCCGACGGCGGCGGGCTGTATTTCCTGCCGCGCCGCGTCGGGCTTGCGAGGGCCAAGGAGCTGATCTTCACCGGCCGCGTCGTCGAGGCGGACGAAGCGCTCGCGCTCGGCATCGTCGACCGCCAGGTGGCGGCGGCCGAACTCCTGCCGGCCGCGCAGGCCTGGGCGGCCAAATTGGCGGAGGGATCTGCCACGGCGCTCGCGCTGAGCAAGAAGATCCTCAACGAGAGCTTCGAGCATTCCGCGCACGACATTTTCAGTCTCGGCAGCCAGGCGCAGGCCATCTGCTACACCAGCACCGAGCATCGCGATGCCGTGACGGCGTTCCTCGCGCAATCCGCGTCGAAGGGTTGAGCGATGGACGCGATCGAACGCCTGATCCGGCCGCGCAGCGTCGCCATCATCGGCGCGTCCGCAGACCCGAGCAAGACGTCGGGCCGGCCGGTGGCCTATCTGAGGAAGCATCGCTTTGCGGGCGCAATCTATCCCGTCAATCCCAAGGTCGCGGAGATCGACGGTCTCACCTGCTACCCTGACGTCGCCTCGCTGCCCGATGTGCCCGACGTCGGCATCGTCCTGCTCGGCGCCGAGCGTGCCCATGTCGCGGTGCGCGAATTGTCCGAGCGCGGTGCCGCCGCAGCGATCGTTCTGGCCAGCGGCTTCACCGAGACAGGGGCGGATGGCGCCGCGCGCCAGGCCCAGCTCATGCAAGCGGCCGGCTCGATGCGGATCCTCGGGCCGAACACGATCGGCCTCGTCAATCTCACCGACAATATCGTGCTGTCGGCCTCGGGCGCGCTGGCGATGGATCACTTCGCGGCGGGGTCGATCGGGTTGATCTCGCAAAGCGGAGGCATTCTCGGCGCCTTGCTGTCGCGTGCCGCGGCGCGCGGGGTGGGACTGTCCAAGCTGGTGTCGACCAGCAACGAAGCCGATCTCGAGCTCGCCGATTTCATCGACTATCTCGCCGGCGACAGCGCGACCAAGGTGATCGCACTTTATATCGAGGCGATCCGCAATCCGGCTCGCTTTCGCGAGGCGGTCCTGAAGGCACGCCGCGCCGGCAAGCCTGTCGTCGCCTTCAAGATCGGCCGCTCGGAGGCGGGCGCACAGGCGGCCGTCTCGCACACCGGCGCGCTGGCCGGCTCGGACCGCATGTATGACGCCCTGTTCAGGCAGCTCGGGGTGATCCGCGCCAGGACGTTCGAGGATCTGCTCGACATTCCCGCGGCCCTTGCCGCGGGACGGGCGTTTGCCGGCCGGCGTGTTGCGATCCTCACCTCGACCGGCGGCGCCGGCACGATCGTATCAGACAGTCTCGGCGTCGCCGGCTTCGCGACGCCCGCACCCGATGCGGAGACGGCCGCGCAATTGCGCAGCCTGCAGCCGGGATCGCACGCCAATCTCGATCGCAATCCGATCGACGTGACCCTGGCCGGTCTGCAGCCGGACCTGCTTCGCGGCGCGATCCGCATCCTGCTCGCAAGTCCGTCCTACGATGCGCTGGTGGTGATTGCCGGCTCGTCCGCCGTGGGGGCGCCGGGCCTGATGGCCGATGCCATCCACGACTGCCTGCCGCTCAGCGACAAGCCGGTCATTGCCTATGTCAGTCCGCACGCGCCCGAGGTTGTGTCCGTTCTCACCCGGCGCGGCGTTCCCGCGTACACCTCCGCCGAGAGCTGCACGGCTGCGCTCGACGGGCTGTTGCGGGCCGGAATGCCGGAACAGGTCCAGACATCCGGTTCGCGTTCGACGCCGGTCGACATCGGCGGCGTCCCGGCGGGGCCGCTCGATGAAGCACAGGCGAAGGCGCTGTTCGCGCGTTTTGGAGTTCCTGTCGCGGCAGAGAAGATGGTCACAACGGCGCGCGAAGCAGAGCAAGCCGCGCGTGACCTCGGCGCCCGGGTCGTGCTCAAGATTCTCTCGCGCGCGATCGCCCACAAGAGCGACGTCGGCGGCGTCGCGGTCAACCTGACCGCTGAGACGATCGGCGAACGCCTGACGGCGATGGCCGATGAGGTCGAGACCAGGACCGGAACGCGGCCCGGCCAATTCCTGGTTCAGGAGATGATCTCGGGCGGCGTCGAAATCATCCTCGGCATGCATCGCGATTCCCTGGGAACCGCGATCCTGCTCGGGATGGGCGGCGTCGCGGCCGAACTGTTCAAGGACACGACGATGCGCCTGCTTCCGCCGAACGGCGGGCTCGATCTGTCGGACGCGCAAGCGATGGCGCGCGATCTCGTCACCTGGCCGTTGCTCGACGGCTTTCGGGGCCGGCCGAAATGCGACGTCGACGCGCTCGCAAACGCAGTCGTCGCCTTCTCGCACATGGTCGCCCAGCTCGGCGATCGCCTCGCGGAGGCCGAGATCAACCCGGTGTTCGTGCTGCCAGCGGGCGAGGGCGTGAAGGCGGCGGACGGATTGGTCGTTCTCAATGTCTGAACAGGATCGAATGGAGTCTTCGATGACCAGTGACGATACCATCAAGCACGACGGTGCTCGCGGAAGGGATTACGCATTGGGGCGCCGGCGACGTCTCGCCCTTCTCGCCTGTGCGGTCGTCGCGGGGCTCGGACTGACCCCGGCGCGCGCCGAATATCCCGACAAGATCGTCAAGATCGTGGTGCCCTTCGCCGCCGGCGGCGGCACCGACATCATCGCGCGTACGACGGCACAGGAAATCCAGACCGAGCTCGGCAAGTCCGTCATCATCGAGAACAAGCCGGGCGCCGGGACCATCATCGGAACCCAGACGGTGGCGACGAGCGAGCCCGACGGCTATTCGCTGCTGATGGCGACCTTCGCCCACGCGGTCAATCCGAGCCTGTACAACAAGCTGCCGTTCGATCCGCACAAGGATTTCGCGGCGGTCTCGCTGATCGCGCGGTCCTTCAACATCGTCGTCGTCAACCCCGCGTCCAAGATCAACTCGATCGCCGATCTGATCAATGAGGCCAAGGCCAATCCCGGCAAGCTCAATTTCGGCACGTTCGGCACCGGCACCTCGGCGCATCTCGCCGGCGAGCTGTTCAACGCGATGGCGAAGGTCAAGATGACGGCGGTGCCGTACAAGGGCGCGGCGCCCGCGATCAGCGATCTCCTGGGTGGGCAGATCGACGTGATGTTCACGACCGTCGCGAGCGCGGCCTCGCTGGTGGCCGCAGGTCAGCTGCGGGCGCTGGCCGTGACATCGGCCGAGCGCTCGGCCGCGTTTCCGCAATTGCCTACGGTCGCCGAAGCCGGCGTGCCCGGCTACGCCGCCGAATCCTGGTACGGATTGTACGCTCCGGCCAGGACGCCGGCTCCGGTGATTGCACGGCTCAATCAGGCGATCGCCAAGGCGGTGCAGTCCGGGGCGTTCAAGAAGCTGGAGGCGAACGAAGGCCTCATCATGGTCGGCAGCGCGCCGGAGGAGCTCGACCGCTATGTCGCCCAGGAGGAGGAACGCTGGCGCAAGCTGATCAAGGACGCCAACATCGAGGTGCAATAGGCGCCGCGCCATTCTGGGCGAGGGGGAACGCAGACCGTCGTTGCCCCGACAGCTCCCTCAAGGATACGAAACCTCGCGCGAGCGCGCCTTGCTCCTATCTGTCTTCTCCGTCGCGCCGGCGGAACGGATCGGCGGCGTCATCGTGGCCACTGCGGCTGCTGAAGAACATCAAGGCCATCAGTCCGCAGCCGATCAGCAGGGAGAAGAAGGCACCGAGGCCAAGCGCGATCCAGCCGTGCTTTTCCATTTCGACGCCGCTGCTGGTCTGCCAGACCGAAAATCCCCAAACGCCCGTGAGGATCAACATGGCGCCCAGAGCAACGAGGAGGGCGATCTGGCCGGCACCGAGGTTCTTCATGATGGTTTCCGTTCGTGCCTGACGAGAGCCAATTGCGGAGGTGAGGCGGAGCTCCTGTGACGCCGCCACGCCGCGCTCGTCCGGGGTCGCTCCGCCGGACCATGCCTGACGACGCCCGGACGCAATTTGCGCGGCGACAAACTTCCGCCGCAGGTCGTCCGTGGAACTCTTGCGCGATCGCCGGCGCCAGCGGCCCGCCGTTCGGCGGCGTGCCGCAATCGCGGGAGCGCTATGCTCCGTCGGATCTGTCGAACCTTACTCATTCGGAGACGGCGAGAACGGTCAGGCCTCTGACACGTTTGTCGGGCGTCTCGAACGCGATCCGCTGTCCCACTGAGAGGCCGATCAGGGCCGCCCCGACCGGCGTCAGGATCGAGATACGATTGAGCTCGATGTTGGCCTCGTGGGGATAGACCAGCACGATCTCCCGGCTCGCACCCGTCTCGTCATCGCGATAGGACACCCTGGAGCCCATCCTGACCACGCCGCGCAAATCGTCTTCTTTCGTAACAGTGGCGCGTTCGAGTTCGCGCGCCAGAAACTGGGCGACACGGGGGAAGAGCTCCATGGTCGAATTCGCCAGAGAGTTCAGGCGCCGCGATTCGTCTGCTGCGATCCTGATCGGCGGCAACGCCGGCTGTTCTGTTCGAATCTCGGCTTCGAAGTTGCGCATTTTGGTCTCCTAGGCTGCAGTTGGTCCGGGATCGTCATCGAGCGGCCTGTGCCGATGAGCGCGGAAGAGAGGGACGACGTTCGGGCTCGATGGAGTGACGTTCTGAACCCTGATGACGTTCAGACAGCCGGCGACGAAGTACGGCATTTGATCGCCGACCTGCAGGCCGATCAAAGCCGCTCCCAAAGGCGTCAGGACCGAAATGCGGGCGGGATCCGACCAGCACTCCTCGGGCCAGACCAGGTGCACGGTGTGGCGCGGAACGCCCCAATTCGTGCAATAGGTGACCCATGATCCGACGGTCACCAGCGAACGGACATCGTCCCACGCGTCCGCCACGATGGCGGCGCGGTTGATCTCACCGAGCAGGAAGATGCCGTCCAGATCGCCTTTCTGGGCAGCGTGACGGGCAATCTGTTCGAGACGCGGATAGTCCGATGCGGTGAGCGCGATTTTTGGAAGAGGCAGCACGGCGCACTCCTTCTGCTTCAATACGACCTCTTTCGAGGAGGCCACGAAAGCTGGAAAAGAGCCCGGACGGTGCGAACACCGTCCGGCTAACCGCCTGCTTGGAGGCGGCCGGCGTGAAGACCGAAGCGCGCGGTGCGCGCGTCTATGTCGACGACATATGCCATGACATGCTGAGTATAGTGATTCATTTCGCTGGAGCCATTGCGGCGTAACCGCACAGCCGCGAGCGGCTGAATGCTTGCAACAATCCATGACTTGACCGCGATGCGAGCCTGGGATTCCGCAACTCGGCTGCGGTCAACGGAACCGGCGCCGGCTGATGACCGCGCCGCCACGGGATTCCCCCATCATTGATCTGAAGCAATGATGATCTCGACCACCAATGCTAGAACGTCTCGCAAGTCGCGACTCAGGGCCTTCCAGCCGGTCGCGATCATCTTATCGCGTGCTGGAATCCGAGGGCTCAATGGGACGACTCCTGAATATCGTGACGCCGCTGCATACGGCGACCAAGCGCGACTACATGGGGCGCATGAACGACGACAAGATCGGCTGCTCGCTGAAGGCACGGGAATACGAGGCCGATTATTGGGACGGCGACCGCCGCTTCGGCTATGGCGGCTATCGTTTCATCGAGGGGCGCTGGGCGCCGGTCGCCAAGGCGCTGATCGAGACCTATGGTCTGAAGGACGGCTCCAGCGTGCTCGACGTCGGCTGCGGCAAGGGCTTCCTGCTCTACGAAATGCAGAAGATCCTGCCGGGCCTGAAGGTCGTCGGCTTCGATATCTCCAAGCACGGACTCGCCAATTCGCACGAGCAGGTGCGGCCCTATCTGTTCAACTATCGCGCCCAGGACATCTATCCCTATGGCGACAAAAGCTTCGACCTCGTGATCTCGCTCGGCACGCTGCACAATCTGCGGCTCTACGAGCTCGAGGCGGCGCTCAAGGAAGTCGAGCGCGTCGGCAAGAACAAATACGTCATGGTCGAGGGCTACCGGAACGTTGCCGAGTTGCACAACCTCGAATGCTGGGCGCTGACCGCGGAGTCCATCCTGCACACGTCGGAATGGATCTGGCTGTACGGCAAGCTCGGTTACACCGGCGACTACGAATTCATCTATTTCGAGTGATCGGGCGCTCCTCATGGACATCAAGACTGCCAAGGCGGCCATCCTCGTCGAATCGGGCAAGCCGCTGATCGTCGACGAGTTCGACTTGCCGGAGAGGCTCGAGCACGGCCAGGTGCTCGTGCACGTGCACACGTCGAGCATCTGCGGCGCGCAGATCAACGAGATCGACGCCGTCAAGGGCGTCGACAAGTTCCTGCCGCATCTTCTGGGCCACGAAGCGCTGGCCACGGTGATCGAAACCGGACCGGGCGTCGTCTCCTGCAAGCAGGGCGACACCGTCGTCATGCATTGGCGGCCGGGCAAGGGCGTCCAGTCCAACACGCCGGTCTATTCCTGGCGCGGCAAGCGTCTCAATGCCGGCTGGGTGACCACCTTCAATGAATATGCCGTGGTGTCGGAGAATCGCGTCACACCGGTTCCGGCCTCGATCGACCGCACCAGTGCGCCGCTGCTCGGCTGCGCCGTGACGACCGCGCTCGGCGTCGTCAACAACGACGCGCAGATCGCCATCGGCGAAGCCGTCGTCGTGTTCGGCGTCGGCGGTGTCGGGCTGAACATCGTGCAATTTGCCGCGATGGTCGGCGCCTATCCCGTCATTGCGATCGACCGCCTCGACAACAAGCTCGAGATGGCCCGGCAATTCGGCGCCACCCACCTCATCAACTCCGAGGCGGTCAAGGATGTGGCCGCCGAGGTTCGGTCCATCACCGGCGCGGACGGACCCGACAAGGTGGTCGAGACCACCGGCGTCAAGAATCTGATCGAGCTCGCCTACGAGATCACCGCGAAGAAGGGCCGCTGCATCCTCGTCGGTGTTCCCCGCGAGAAGGCCGAGATCTACACGCTGCCGCTCCACTTCGAGAAGGTGCTGAAGGGTTCGGAAGGCGGACAATGCCAGCCGGCGCGCGACATTCCGCGTCTCGTTCGGCTGAGCGACGCCGGCAAGGTGAACTACCGCGGGATCGTGACCCACGAGTTCGCGCTTGACGACGTCAACGACGCGCTGGACCTGATGCGCAGCGGCACCTCGGGCCGAATCCTGCTGAACATCAGCTGAGTGCGGCGATGAGGTCGCAAGTCTGCTCGCAAGTCTGATCGCAAGTCTGGTCTAGGCCGTGACGTAGGCGCCGACGACATGTCGGCGCTGGCGCTGCAGCAGCCAGGCCGCGATCGCCATGTTCACGAGATTCCAGGCGATGCCGTTGACCAGCGCCGAGGCGTAGGAGCCGGTCCAGTCGTAGATCGCGCCGGCCATCCAGCCGCCCAGCGCCATGCCGGCGAGCGTGACCGAGATGGCGAGGCTGACGCGAAAGCCGGCCTCCCGCGCCGGAAACAGCTCGCGGATGATCACGGCATAGCTCGGCACGATGCCGCCCTGCGCCAGGCCGAAAATGGCTGACACGACATAGAGCGAGACCAGTCCGTTGAACGGCAGGTAGAGCGCGAGCGCCGTGGCCTGCATCGCCGAGCCCAGCAGCAGCGTCGGCAATCCGCCGATACGGTTCAACAGCCATCCGAAGAACAGCCGGCTCGCCACGCTGAAGCCGAGCATGACTGCCAGCATCTCGGCGCCGCGCGCGGAGCCGTAGCCGAGGTCGCCGCAATAGGCGACGAGATGAACCTGCGGCATCGCCATGGCGACGCAGCAGCAAATGCCGGCGAGGGCCAGCAGGCCTTGCGTGACGGAGGGGGACAGTCCGATGGACTGCATCGTGTTGCCGCTGCCCTGCGCTTGGCGCGCAGCCGTCTGAGCAACCGGCCGCCGCAGCAGCACCAGGGAGAGCGGAAGCATCGTCGCCAGGCAGAACAGGCCGATGCCGACATGGGTCTGCCGCCAGCCATGCGCGGCGATGGCCTGCTGCACGATCGGAGGCCACACCACGCCGGCAAGCGAGCTGCCGGCTGTCGCCAGCGCGATGGCGAGGCCGCGGTGCCTGTCGAACCACAGCGACACGTCGGCCACCAGCGGCGCGAAGCTGGCCGCGCCGCCAAGGCCGATCGTGACGCCCGAGATCACCGCGAACACGGACAGGCTGGGAGCAAAGGCGGTGAGGACATAGCCGAGGCTCATCAGGATGGTGCCGCCGGCGAGCGGCGGCAGGATGCCGAAGCGATCCGCGAGGCGCCCGACGACGATGCCGCCGATCATGAAGCCGATGATGGCGAATGTGTAGGGCAGGGCCGCCTCGGCGCGGGGCGCATTGAAATCGGCCTGCACCGTCGGCAACGCCACGACCAGCGACCACATGCCGACGCAGCCGAGCGTGCTGAGGGCCATGGAGACGGCGAGGCGAATCCAGGAATACGAAGTTTCGATCGACGGCGTTTGAGGCGGCACAGGTTGTCTCGGGCTGCTGGAGATCGGCCCTGGGGTATCGCCCATCGTCAGCGGCGACAAAGCAGGATTTCTCTTTTGTCGCGCGAGCAAAACTCATGCATCCTGCGCCTCTCCCCGCATCGCCCGGAGCCGGCCATGACGTATCTGCTGCCGCCACTCAACGCCCTGCGCGCCTTCGAGGCCGCGGCCCGTCATCTCAGCTTCAAGCAGGCCGCCCATGAGCTGCACGTCACGGCCGGTGCGATCAGCCAGCAAATCCGGCTCCTGGAGGAGCGGCTGGGCGTGCAGCTGTTCGAGCGCCGCACACGGCAGGTGGTTCTGACCTCGGCCGGCGAAACCTATCTGGCGCAGGTCCGAAAGGCGTTTCGCCGCCTTGCCGACGCCACCGCCGAGCTCAAGCCCGAGGGCGTCACGAGCCTGTTGCATATCGGGCTCCACGCCAGCGTTGCGCTCGACGGGCTGCGTGCGCGCCTCGCCCAATTTCGCCGTGCCGAGCCGCAACTCGCCATTCGGATCAGCCAGCCGGCGGGGCTGCACGAGCTGCTCGAAGGCAAGGTCGATGTCGTGATCGCGGACCGGGTGCAGCGCCACCCGGGCTACAAATGCGAGCCTCTCGAAAATGGCTTCCTGATCGGCCCGCTCGGCACCGCCGATTGCCCGGAGATCGAAGCCTTACGGTCCTGCCTGCTCGGTGACGCCGGGCCCGCGCGGTCGGCGCCACCGGGGGCGCCGCTCGTCGTCGGGAGGCCGAGTTCGTCGCGCAGGCCATCCAAGCCGCTCTTTTCCGCCTGAACGGGCCTGTTCACGGGCCTTCCGGTTTCGCGCCCCTCCCGTAACCGCCGGTTAACCATGGATATTTACGGTGTAGCAAGCCTCTGAGCTGGGGCAGTCAGTTGATTTCGAGTCCAACTCCATGGCGTTCGGTCGAAGCGCATCTCCGCGAAGCATCGCCCCGACGGAGCCAGCGGCTTCGTGGGAAGCGCCGCGGGCTGCGCGGACGAAGCCCGACGGCGCCGCACCGGCGCTGATCAGGGGGGCGCTGAGCGTCTCCGGCGTGCTCGGATTTCTGCGCGACAACGGCCGGCGCATTCTCGCGTTGGCGCTGGCGCTGTTTGCCCTCGGCGTCGTCGCCCTGATGGTGCTGCCGGTCCGCTATGCCGCGACGGCGCTCGTCGTGCTCGATCCCCGGGAGCTCCGTGTCACCACGGAGCAGGACGTGCTGCCGGGCATCGGCCAGGACGCCGCGGCGCTTCAGAGCCAGATCGAGATCGCCAAATCCGATGGCTTTCTCCGCCCGCTGATCGAGCAGCTCAAGGTCGCCGAGGACGACGATATCGCCGGCGGTCATACCGACATGACGCGCCTGCTCGAGAAATTCCGCAGCCGCCTCGAGATCACGCGCCGCGGGCTCACCTACGTCATCGCGATCTCCTTCACCTCGAACCGTTCCGAGCGGGCGGCCTACTATGCCAACGCCGTCGCCGAGGCCTTCGTCGCCAGCCAGGGCCGCGTCCGTACGGCGGCCACGGACGAGGCCGCCGACTGGCTCAAGGATCGCCTGAAGACGCTGAACGAGCGGTTGCGCGCATCGGAAGACGCCGTCGCCGCCTTCCGGCTCGAGCACAAGATCCTCAATGCCGGCAAGGATTCCACCACCCAGCAATTGCGGGTGACCGACCTCAATCAGCAGGTCTCCGCCGCGCGTCTTCGCGCCGAGGAAGCCAAGGCGCGCTACGACCAGGTGCAACGCGACCTCAAGGCCAATGTCGAGGGGCCGGTGAAGCAGGACCTGTTGAGCATGCTGCGCGCGCAGCGCTCGACCCTGAACGACCAGATCGCGCAGAAGAAGGCGGTGTATGGCGACCGCCACCCCGACCTCGCGATCTCCTACAGCCAGCTTGCGGACATCAACCGCCAGATCGAGGTCGAGCGGAAGAAGAACATCGACACCGCCAAGTCGGAATATGAAGCCCAGCTCGAGCAGCAGAACGCACTGGAGAAGCAGCTCAAGGCGGTCGAGACCCAGATGCTGGTCGATGGGCAGGCGCTGGTGAAGCTGCAGGAGCTGCAGCGCGACGCCGACGCCAACCGCAACATCTACGAGCAGTTCCTGTCGCGGTTCAAGACCACCAACGAGCAGCGTCAGCTGCAGAACTCCCAGACCAAGATCGCCTCGCCGGCCATCCCGCCGCTGCGCTCGACGCGCCCGCCGCTCGCGCTGCTGCTGGCGGCGCTGGCGATCGGCTCGCTGCTAACGTCGACCGCCGGCGTTGCGGCGATGGTGAGCATGTCCGCCGAGCCCGCGCCGGTCGAGCCTCCCATGCCTGCGGCGGTGACGGACACGCAAGCTCGGCAAATTCAGGTCCAATCGCAAGTCCAGTCGCAAGTCCAGCCGCAAGTCACGCTTCAAGCGCAACCGCCGCCCGCGGCCGCAGGCCGTCCGGATGCGATGCCGCGACTTCCCGTCTGGGCCCGCATCCCCGATCTGTTGTCCGGGACGGGCCCCACCACCGTCTGGCAAAGGCCCGTCGCCGCCTCGGCCGAACTCGATCTTGGCGTCTATCTGCGGCCGCTGCTGGAACGGATCGATCGCGTGCCGGTGCGCGGCTGCAAGGTTGCGCTCGTGCTGTCGGTCGGAAAGAGCGCCGGCGGCAACACCGTCGCGCGCTCGCTCAATCGTGCGGCCGTGAAGCGCGGCATGATGAGCGTGTTGATTCGCCTGCAGGCGGAATTCGCGGGTCACCAGCCTCCGGTGACCGAGTGGAACGACGGCTCGACCACGGCGGGCCTTCAGTCGATCGACGAGCTCTTGAGCGCCGGCCGCAAGGCCGATGCGCGACCCGAGGACGATATTCGTTCGGAGTTCGATCTGATCATCGTCCATGCCGGCAATCTCGCACTTCAGCCCGACGCCATCGCGCTGGCGGCGCATGCAGATCTGATCGTGCTGGTGGCGCGCGCGGGCGAGCTCGGATCGGCCGCGATGCGCCGGGTCACCGCCGCGCTGTCGCGGTACGAGACCGTGCCGACGGGGCTCGTCGTCAATCATGCGCCTGCGGGATCGCAGGCGCCGCACTCCGAGGGCGGTGCGCTGGGTCTTGCGGTTTGACGATGGCAGCATCGCGCCGTCGTCTGCCGGCTGCGGCGATGCTTTTCTCGATCGCGTTCGCCCCGCCTGTGTTCGCCGACAATTGCGTGGCCGTGCCGCAGACGGTTGCGCCGGGGCGGCTCGCCGCGCTGTCGCGCGGCTTCAATGCCGACGGCTGGATCAACGGCGAGGTGCCGAGCCGCGAGCTGCTGCAGCAATTGCGCCGCGCGGGCATGAGCCATGTCCGGCTGCCGGTGCCGGCAGAGCGCGTGATGCCGCGCTTCGCCGCGAAGGCCGAGCGCGACGAGACGCTGGGCGTGCTCGACAAGGCGCTGAAGCAGCTCACCGCGCTCGGCTATGCCACCTCGGTCGATCTTCATCCCGGCGAGCGCTTCAACCGCCTGCACAAGGAGGATCCGGACGCGGCGCTGAACGAGATGAAGGATGCCTGGAGCGGTCTTGCCGAGGTCATTCGATCCTATCCGGCCGATCGCGTCTTCGCCGAGCTGCTCAACGAGCCCGATGTCGATGCCGACAGATGGCAGACGCAGGTCGAGACGCTCGCCGCCTTCGTCCGCAAACTGCTTCCCACGACCACGCTCGTCGTCGGTCCGGTCAATTGGCAGCGCGCGGACTCGCTGCCGCGGTTTCGTCCGCTGGCGGATCCTGATGTCGTCTATGCCATCCACTTCTACGATCCCATGGTGTTCACCCATCAGGCCCATTGGGATGCGCAGGATCCGCTGCACGACATCATCGATCTGCCTTATCCGATCGATGCCGGCGATCCCAAGGTTCAGGCGATCCGCAGGGATCTGCAGGCGAGGGGCGCGGTCAAGGCGCTCGGCATGCTCGACGTCGCAATCGCCGCCGCCAGGGACAAGCCGTCGGCCGATCGCTGGCTCGCACCGGCGCTCGCATGGCAGCAGCAGTTCAAGCGGCCGATCGTCGTCAACGAGTTCGGTGTGCTGAAGGCCGGCGCGCCGAGACAAAGCCGGTTGCGCTGGCTGGCCGAAGTCACCGCCTATGCCAGGGAGCATTGCTGGGGCTGGACGCATTGGGAGCTGGCGCAGGGTTTTGGTCTCGTCGATCGCAGCACCGGCAGGGCCGATCCCGACGTGATGCGCGCGCTGCTCGGCGGTGCGAGCCGGCCCGGCCGGCGTTGACACCTGCGCGATCCAGGATCGTTAACGACTCCTTACCCATCGCCCCGCTATCGTGATCGCCGCGCGATGCCAAAGGACGATCGATGAGCGCCGGGGACTTACTGCAGGGTCACAGCGGGCAGGCCACGACATCACCGCCGGCCTGGCGCGAGCTGGCCGCGACGTTCTGCATCGCCGTGGCCACGATCGCCTTCGCGCCGGTCCTGCATCTGGCGAATCCGGCCCTGGCCATCGTCGTCGAGGTTCTCGTCGGCATCGCCATCGTGCTGGCGGTCCCGACCTATGCGCCGGCGATCGCGATCTTCGTTCTGTTCTTCCAGAACCTGTTCGTCTCGATCCTGTCGCCGCTGGTGCCGCTGCCGTCCGATCTCGACTTCATCAAGGGCTACAATTTCCTCGTCTGCTCGGTGATGTGGCTGGCCACGTTCGGCCTTTATGTGCTGGGTCAGAGGGATCAGTCGGCCGAAGTGAACCGGATCATGCGCTGGGGTGTCGTCACCCTTGCCGTGGTGTCGTTGTATTTCGCGATCGGTTTCATCCAGGACGGACAGCCGGCCGCGGTCTATCTGCGCAACATCGTCCTGCCGCTGTTCCTGTTCCAGCTGTCGCTTCTGACCGCTGCGACCTATGAGGTGCGCATCACGCCGTTCCTGGTGACGCTCGCGGTGATCCTCGTCTGTTGCGGCTATGTCGAGCTCGTCTTCCGCGATGTCTGGCTCGCCATCACCAACAGCTATACGTTCTGGGGATTCGACGAGCTCAAGGCGACCCATTCGGGTGTCTGGGAGGCCCAGATGCGGGCGACCGGCAACGTGCCCGTCGACCTCAAGGACCGCTTCAGCTTCGACTTTCTGAACACGCCCCTGCTCGAAGGGTTCGGCCTGTCGAAGATGCTGCGTATCAACGGCCCGAACATGCATCCGATCAGCTTCGCCTACGGGGTCGGCTTTCTCGCCTTGTTCCTGTTCTCGGTGGGGCGGCCGCTGCTGGCGCTCGCAGCGTTGCCGCTGCTGGTGTTCTGCAGCGTGAAGGGCGCGATCATCGTGGTGATCTTCGTGGTTGCGGCCTGGATCGCGACCCGCCTGCTCGGCGCCGTGGTGACGTTGTTGCTCGGCTTCCTCGGCATGGCCGCCTTCGCGGTTCTGGCGATCCGCCTCGGACTGCAGATCGGCGACTATCACGTCATTGGGTTGATGGGCGGCCTGGACGGATTCGTGCAGAGACCTTTCGGCCGGGGTCTCGGCATCGGCGGCAATCTGTCGGAGAGCTATTTTTCCATCGACTGGAGCGCCGCGCAGGCGGCCGGAACGATCGACGGCGCGGTCGAGAGCGCGATCGGCGTTCTCCTGTACCAGATGGGCGTCGGCGCCTTCGTGCTGCTGGCCTTCTATTTCGCGATGGCGCTGAAGGCCTGGCGCCTCTACGCCTCGTCGGGCTATCTGACGCAGGGTCTCGCCGGCTTCGGCGTCATGGTCGTGCTGCTCAACGGATTGTTTCAGGAAGAGGCATTGTTCGCGCCGCTCGCGCTGGGGCTGATGCTCTCGCTCACAGGCCTCGTCATCGGCAGCCATGTGAGAATGCAGGCACTCGCGGGTGAAGAGGACGAGGTCGAGCAGCTCGCCAGCTACCAGCCCGCGGCATGAGCCGGCAGCCCGCCAGTCGCGCGGCGCCGTGGTGAGGACGCTCTGCCGCAGGAACTTCCAGTTTTTCCCGGCGTTGAGCCCACGGTCCGCACCCCGCGGCGGCAAATGTGATGAAGAATTTTTCCAACGCTGCATTCTCCCCCGAGGTGATCGCGGTCATGACCACGGCTCTGGAAGCTGCGGTTGCGAGCCTGCCGGAGCCCCTGCATACCGCGCACGTCAACGCGCTCGCCGAATCCATTCTGCGCACCGCCAGCGCGGGCGAGCGGAACGTCGCCGACCTGCAGCGGATTGCCCTGATGGAGCTGCAACTGATGCCGCGCAATTGATGAGCAAGGGATGATGTGGACATGAAGACAACGTTCGCTGTCGGCCTCGCGCTGCTTGCCACGCTGTCCGCCGCGCGGGCAGAAAGCTGGACCACCTACCGCATCCCCGAGACCGGAACCTCGGTCGACATCCCCACGTCGCTGTTCACGGAGACGGCCGGCAAGCCCGACGGCCTCGGCCAGCAATTTCGCACCTCCGACGGCAGGGCCGATTTCACTGTCCAGGCCGTTTCCAACAGCCAAGGTCTTTCGCCGGCCGAGTTCCTCGCCAGGAAGAATCCGCCGTCCGGAATCGTCTACAAGCGTATCGCGCGGAATTTCTTCGTGGTCTCCAGCATCAGGCGCGACAAGATCTGGTACGACCGCTGCAATTTCTCGCGCGGCTACGTGCACTGCGTGCTGATCAATTATCCCGCGGCCGAGAAGCGGCAATGGGACCGCGTCGTCACGCGGGTCAGCCACAGCCTGAGCCCTAACTGAATCGAAAGGAAGAGCTGCCCGAACAAGTCGGGCAGCAAGGGGCGTGAGATTAGCGTGCGGTCGTCGATGTGGTCGACATGGTCGGCTTCGAGCCCGGCACATGCGACATGGTCTTGGTCGTCGAGCCGACCTCTTCACCGGCCTTGACCTTGGTGCGCGTATGCGAGCGGCTGAACGTGCCGCCCTCATGGGCCTGCGCCCGGGCATTGGAGTTCATCACGGGGCCGTTGCCCTTGTTCGTGCTGACGCCGGTCTGCGCCTTGCCATCGACGGCTGCGGCGCTTCCGCCGGCCGCGATCGACGAGCCGGTGCTGCCGTTGGCAGAGGTGGACGTGCCGCCCGTGCCGACCGTCGAGGCCGCGGTGCCGCCGGCTGCGGCCGAGCCGCCGCTTCCGCCCGTGACACTCTTCTGCGCGAGAGCCGGTGAGGTGGCGGCAAGCAGAGCTGCAACTGCCGCGGTCGCAAATGACGTTCTCATGTTCAATCCTCTCTGTGAACTCTAAGGGGACGAGGTCGAAATCGTACAGCCGTTGACGGTGATGGTGCTGGCGCTGGTGGAGCCAGGGCCGCCTGCGGTCGAAGACGAGCTCGAAACGCTGCCGCCGCCCGCCTGCACGTGCACCGACGATCCGCCGGCCGAGCTCGAGCTTGAAAGCGAGCCGCTCGAGGCGGTCGAACCGGTCGTGCTTGAACCCGATGAGCCGACCGCGGTGATGCTGCCGTCGGCATGTTTTTCGACCGTGACCCTGCAGGTCTCGCCCGATGCCGTCTTGCCGGTCTTTTCCATGGTGGCTGCCTGAGCAGCGCCCGTCATCAAGCTCAACGCTGCGATCGCAATGATTGATCTGTTCATGCGAGTTCTCCTCCAACAGGGGACGAAGGAGCGGCATCGCTGCCGCTCCTTCTCAAGGCATCAATCCTTGTCCTTCTTCATCTCGCCCTTGCTGTGGCCCTTGCCCTTTTCCATGCCCATGTCGCTGGCATGACCCGCAGACGAGCCGGCCGCGCCGACGGTCGAGCCGCTCTTGCCGTCGCCGGCCGACGAGCCGCCGGTGCCGACGGTGGACGCGGAGTTGGAGCCCGAGCCCGCGGCGGAGCCGCCGGTGCCGACACTGGACGAGCTCTTGCCGCCGCCGGCCGACGAGCCACCGGTGCCGAGCGTCGAAGCCGAGCCGCTACCCGTGCCGCTGCCGGCCGCAGAGCCGCCGGTGCCGACGCTCGAGCTGCTGGTGCCGCCGCCCGCCGACGAGCCGCCGGTACCGAGCGTCGAGGCCGAGCCGCTGCCAGATCCGCTGCCGGCCGAAGAGCCACCGGTGCCCACGGTCGAGCTGCTGGTGCCGCCACCCGCCGACGAACCGCCGGTGCCGACCGTCGAGCTCGACTGCGCAACGGCGAACGCGGTGGTGGCGAGCAGCGCGGCCGCAGCCGCAGAGAGCTTCAGAATCCTCATGTTGTCTCCTCCAGGGTTTCCAAAAACAAATTGCCAAATACGGCTCGGGATAAACTGGCAATCGCGCAATCGTTCCTCGCGTCGAACATGTCGACGCGCGTTCCCTGGAGTTCCGCGACACGGCGCGAGATGCGCACCGCGCTTGCATTAATCCGGCATTCATCTGCACGAGGCGCCGTCGGCTTTGCGCAGCATTGGCGCGACGCGGCAGCGGAGCCGGCGCGTGAGACCGAGCCAGCCGCACGATGACAGCGCGCGCCGGTCGCACGCCGCGCGCTGTCAGTCCGGCTCTCGATCACGGCAGGCCCCGACTTGCATCTGGCGCAACATGCTTGCGCCCATGGCGATAGGCAGCGCATCGGCGGCTGGGAGATAATTGCGCCGCGTCGCGCGGGTCGGGTTTTCCGCCCGCTGCAACCCTGCCTGGCCGGGTGAAACGTGACTGGGCGATCAGGCGCCTCGTCTGAATCGAACCGATCCCGTGGCGAGGTGTCCCCGTCCACGTTGCAGAAGGGGCACCGATGACGGGACCGGCGAAGCGGTTGGCCGCAGCCAGAACGAAGCCTGACAGTGAAGTGGTGCCATTCCTCGCCGGTCGCGTCGACACGGTGCTTGAACCCGCGGAGTGGAGCATTTTTCGGATGCGACCCGTCCGGGCCGCACTTGGTTCGGTGTCGGTGGCCGCCCTCGCTCTGTCACTTGGCATCTCGACGGCCATGAAGGCGCAGGCGCAGGCCACCGGCGGTGGCGGCGGCACGGGTTTCAGCACCAGCAACGACAACACGGGCGGCAGCGGCGGTGCCGCAGACACGGCTGGCGAAGACGGACACGGAGGCGGCGGCAGCGGTGGCGCGGCCGGCACGTCGGCATCGCCGACCGGCGGCGCAGGCGGTGCCGGCAGCGGCGGCTTCGGCGGATCTGGCGGTGGCGGCGGCGGTGGCGGCGCCACCGGTCCGTTCCCCGACGCGGTTCTCCCGTTCACGCGCATCGGCGGTGACGGAGGTGTCGGCGGCGTCGGCGCCAACGGCGGCGTCATCTCCAGCGGTGGCGGTGGCGGCGGCGCCGGTGGCGATGCATCGCGGTTCGGGGCTTTACCCGGCGTGACCGTCATCCTGACCGATCGCATCGGTGGCAATGGCGGCAATGGCGGCGCGGCCACGCTGGCCAGCGGCGGCGGGGGTGGCGGCGGCGGCGCGGGCGTGGTGCTCCTGGACTCCGGCACGCTCGAGATTTTCCGCAACGTGACCGGCGGCGCGGGCGGGGCCGGCGGGGGTGGCGGCATCATCGGCACGGGCGGCACCGGCGGCACGGGCTCCGGCGGCGCGGCCGGCGGTGTCGGCGGCAGCGGAGTTGGTGGTGGCGGCGGTGGTGGCGCCGGCATCGTCATGCAGCAGGGCGGCAGCCTGATCATCGACAGCGGCTTCTTCATTCGCGGCGGTGCCGGCGGCACCGGTGCGCAAGGCGGCGCCGGTGGCGCGGGCATCGTCGGCGGCGCCGGCGGAAACACCGCGGTCATCGTTGCCGGCTTCGTCGTCGGCGGGCTCGGCGGCGATGGCGTGACGCGCGCCAACGCGATCTCGCTGTTCGGCAGCGACAACCGCCTGGAGATCGATGGCCACCCGATCTTCGGCTCCGGTCTCTTCACCGGCAATGTCGTGGTGTCCGGCGGCGGCAGCAACAATGTGCTGGCGCTCGGCGGCAGCGTCGATGCCGATTTCGACGTGTCGCAGATCGGCCCGGCGGGGCAATATCGCGGCTTCGACACCTTCCAGAAGACCGGCACCAGCACCTGGACGCTGTTCGGCAGCGGTAGCCAGAACTGGTCGGTCGATTCGGGCGTGCTCCGGGCCGACACCGGCAGTCTCACCGGCAACGTCACCTTCGCCACCGGCGCAGGCACGCGCGGCGTCACCTTCGACCAGAATTCCAGCGGCATCTATGCCGGCACGATGTCCGGCGACGGCGCTCTGACCAAGGCCGGCACCGGCACGCTGACGCTGACCGGCACGCACGGCTATACCGGCGGAACGACGATCCAGGGCGGCACCTTGCAACTCGGCGATGCCACCCACGTTGCCACGATCGTCGGCGCGGTCACGGTGAATGCGTCAGGCGGTCTCGATCTCGTCAACGCCAACACCGCCGGCATTACGACCATCACCAATGACGGCCTCACGCGCTTCTTCGGCAACACCAGTCCGGCCAGCATGGCGATCAGCAACGGCGCCGCCGGCAAGGTGGATGTCAGCGGCAGCACCGGGCCGGCCGGCGATGGCAGGCTCGCGGTGGGATCGATCGCAGGCGCGGGCCTGTTCTTCCTCGGCAATCGCGAGACCACCGTCGGCGGCAACGACGCCTCGACCACCGTCAGCGGCGTGATTTCCGACGGCAATTCCGCAGGGAGCGGAGCCAGCGGCGGATCGCTGGTGAAAGTCGGCGCCGGCACGCTGACGCTCTCGGGCGTCAACAGCTACACCGGCGGCACGACGATCGCGGCCGGCGTGCTCTCGGTCGCGGCCGACGCCAATCTCGGCGGCGCCGCGGGCGCGCTCAGCTTCAACGGCGGCACGCTGGCGAGCACCGGCAGCTTCGACAGCGCGCGCACGGTGACGCTGGCACGGGCCGGCCGCTTCGACGTCGCCGCAGCAACCACGCTCGGCCTCACCGGCGTGGTCGCAGGCAGCGGCGACCTGATCAAGCTCGGCGCCGGCACGCTGCGGCTCGACAATGGCGGCAACGCCTATGGCAACACCTTCGTGCAGGCCGGCACGCTGATCGGGAATGCGGGCTCGATCTCGGGCACCATCGGCAACGCCGGCACGGTGGTGTTCCAGCAGAGCAGCGACGCCAGCTTTGCCGGCGACATCCTCGCCTTCAACGGCGTGCGCGGCGGCATGGTCAAGCAAGGCGCCGGGATCTTGAATCTGGCCGGAAGCTCCGCGCTCGACTGGACCATCGCAGCCGGAGGTCTGGTCACCGCCGCCGAGCGCTTCGGCGGCAACGCGGCGATCAATGCCGGTGCCGCGCTGACCTTCGGCCAGAGCGTCAATGCAGCCTATGCCGGCGTGCTGTCGGGATCCGGCAACGTCCACAAGGCGGGCTCGGGCGCGCTCAACCTGACCGGCAATTCCGCGGGCTTTACCGGCGCGACGCTGGTCGATGCCGGCCTGCTGTCGGTCAACGGATCGCTCGCCAATTCCGCCGTCGCCGTCGCGGCCGGAGCCGCGCTCGGCGGCAACGGCACCGTCGCCGACACCGTCGTCGCCGGCACGATTGCGCCCGGCAACTCGATCGGCACGCTGCACGTCGCGGGCAACATCACCTTCAATCCGGGTTCGACCTACAACGTCGAGCTCAGCGCCGGCGGTCAGTCCGACCTCGTCGGCGCCACCGGTTCGGCCACCGTCAATGGCGGCACGGTGCAGATCGCCAATGTGGCAGGGTCGTACAAGCTCGGTGCCCGCTACACCATCGTTACGGCGACCGGTGGCGTCACCGGCACGTTCGCAAGCCTGACGGCGCCAACGGCAAGGTGGGCGCCGTTCCTGGCCTTCGCGCTGGCCTACGATCCAAACGCGGTCTATCTCGACGTCACGCGCAACGGCGCGCTGTTCACTTCGGTGGCGCAGACGCGCAACCAGATCGCCACGGCCGGCGCGCTCGACAGCCTGCCGCAATCCGGTTCGTTCATGACCGCGGTCGCGCAGCTCGACGCGCCGGGAGCCCGCAATGCGTTCGACCAGCTCTCCGGCGAGATGCACGCCTCGGTCGCCACCGCACTGGTCGAGGGCAGCGGCTTCGTGCGCGACAGCGCCACGAGCCGCATCCGCGGCGCCTTCGACGCCATCGGCGCAACGCGCACCCCGGTGATGGCCTTCGCCGAACCCGTGCAAGGCGGTCCCGCCATGGCCTTCGCATCGCTCGATTCCACCAAAGCCGCGCCGGCGTCCCATGAGCGCTTCACGCTGTGGGGACAGGGTTTTGGTGGCTGGGGTCATACCGGCAGTGACGGCAACGCAGCTCGCCTCAACCGGTCCACCGCAGGCTTCGTCACCGGCGGCGACGCGCCGGTGCTCGACAGCGGCCGCCTCGGCCTGATGGCCGGCTACAGCCGGACCTCGTTCGACGTCAGGGACCGCGGCTCTTCGGGCGCCAGCGACAATTATCATCTCGGGCTCTATGGCGGCGCGCAGTGGGGCCGTGTCGGCTTCCGCAGCGGTGCCGCCTATACCTGGCACGACATCTCGACCGCCCGCTCCATGGCCATCACCGGCTTCAGCGACAGCCTGAAGGCGGACCACCGGGCTGCGACGGCGCAGATCTTCGGTGAGTTCGGCTACGGCTTGCGCGCCGGCAAGTCCGGCCTCGAGCCCTTCGTCAATCTGGCCCACGTCAACTTCCGCAACGACGGTTTCGCAGAGACCGGCGGCGCGGCGGCCCTGCATGGGGCGAGCGGCAGCATCGCCACCACTTTCACGACGCTGGGGCTTCATGCCTCGACCGAATTCACGCTGTTTGGCGCGGCCCTGACCGCGCGCGCCACGCCCGGCTGGCGTCATGCCTTCGGCGACACGTTGCCGCTGTCGACCTTCACGTTCGCCGGCAGCGCGCCCTTCACCGTCGCGGGCGTGCCAATCGCCAGGGATGCGCTGGTGCTCGACGCCGGACTGGATGTCGCATTGGCGCGCAACATCACGCTCGGCATCGCCTATGGCGGACAGTTCGGAAGCGGTGCGGCCGACCAGAATGTCAAAGGCACGCTCGCGGTCAGATTCTAGAACATGATCTGCATCGACGCTGCCCGCCCGGCAAGCCCACCTGTAATCTGCTTCACATGCAAATCGCGCCAATGACGTTAGATGAATCAGGCCCCGCTATCGCGCGCGGCCGGTTCGGAGCTGGCGATGATGACTGCATTGGCAAGGGCAATATCCCGCGCGACGCGAACCAATGTCGACGTCGAAACGCTGAAGGTGCTCGTGATTTTCGCGGGCGCGGGCCTGCTGTTGTCGCTCGTCGCCGTCATGATCTACAAACAGGCCGCCAGCGCGGCCTTGTTTTGAGATCGCTCGCGGGGGCTCACCTCATATTTCCGTCTCAATGAGTCGCTCCAATCCTGTTGCCGGCAGGAGGAGCCATTGAGAGCTGCGCTGGTCTCATTGTTCGTCATGTTGCCGTTCGCGGCATCCGCTCAGGCGGAGCGGGAGGAAGCGTCCGTTTCCCGTCTCAGAGCTTGCGTCCGCGCGCACGCCGCTGATGCACAAGCCGTCGGCGTTCGGACCCCCGGCGAGGCCGAGAGCTACTTCATCGACAAGTGCGTTCCGCTGTTCGGGATGTTCCTGAACCCGAACAGGATCCCGACAGAAGAGGTCGGTCCGCTGGCGCCCGGAATTTATCGCAAGGCCATCGAGCAGGAATGGCGTGCCTTTCTCGAAGGGGCGAACGGGCAACGCTGAGTTTGCAGATGTTTCTGCAACGACCGAACCGCAACGGGGCCCGCCATCATCGAACTGTCACCGCCTTGTCATTCGTGCTCTATCGATCACTGTTTCCTTCGCCGCGCATCGTGGAGGCTGATATGCATCTGACCGAGACAATTTCGTCCGACCGCCGGGCGATCCTGAGGGGCTTTGCGGCCGCAGCCGTCACGTCGCTGGCGGCACCGGCGATGGCGGCCGAGACTCTTCCGGCGGCGCCGACCGGAGCGGGCGGCGCCACCGACAAGGCCTATTGGGCTGACGTCAAGCGGCTCTATGCCGTGACGCCGGATGTCGTCAATCTCGAGAACGGCTATTGGGGGATCATGACCGAGCCGGTGCGGCGCGAGTTCATTCGCCAGTCCGACATGATCAACTATCAGAACACCTATTACGCGCGGCAGCGCGCAGGTGCGGATTTCGAGGCCGTGCGCACCAGGGTGGCGGAGGCGGTCGGCGCGGCGGTGGAGGAGATCGCGCTCACCCGCGGCGCGACCGAGGCGCTGCAGCTCCTCATCGGCGGCTACAACAGGCTGAAGCCCGGTGACGGCGTGCTCTATGCCGATCTCGACTATGATTCGATGCAGTATGCGATGAACGCGCTTCGGGCGCGCCGTGGTGTCGACGTGGTCAAGTTCGACGTGCCGGAGCCAGCCACGCGCCAGGCCGTGCTCGACGCCTATGCCCGCGCCATCGAGGCCAATCCGAAGACGCGGCTTCTGCTCCTGACCCATGTCAGCCATCGCACCGGCTTCGTCATGCCGGTCGCCGAGCTCGCCCGCATGGCGAAGGCCAAGGGCATCGACACCATCGTCGACGCTGCGCATTCCTGGGGACAGATCGATTTCAAGGTGAGTGAGCTCGAAGCCGATTTCGTCGGCTTCAATCTGCACAAATGGATCGGGGCGCCGCTCGGTGTGGGGTTCCTCTACATCAGGAAGGACCGCCTCGCCGCCATCGATCGCGACATGGGCGACGAGGATTTTGCGGAGGCCGATATCCGCTCGCGGGTTCATACCGGCACGGTCAATTTCGCCACGGTGCTGACGGTGCCGACGGCGGTGGCGCTGCATCAGCAGATCGGCGCCGCGGCAAAGCAGGCCCGGCTGCGCTATCTCAGGGATTACTGGGTGAGTCGCGCCCGCGGTTTCAAGGACATCGAGATCCTGACGCCGGATGAAGCCGGCTCATACGGCGCGATCACGTCCTTCCGCCTCGCCGGCAAGACTGGCAAGGCCGACAACGAGGCCATCGTGGTGAAGCTCCGCGACAGCCACAAGGTCATGACGGTGCGCCGGGCCGGCGTCGCCAAGGGCCAGTGCATCCGCGTGACGCCGGCGCTCTTTACCGACGAGGCCGATCTCGATCGCCTGGTCGAGGCGCTGGCCGTCGTCACCGGCACGAAGACGGGCTGAAGCTGCGCGAGGCGAGAGCGGTGGCGTCCGGCGTCAACTGCGCTTGACGGACTGGATCAGGTCCCGGTCGCGCGACCGCTGGAGATCGCGCGCCAATTCTGTTCGGACCGGCGTTGTCGGGCTACAAGACCAGCCTATCCAACGGTCGCCGATTTGCGCCTGGGCCGCGACGGCATGCGTAGGAGATGGCTCGTGCCTTACGACAAGAAAGCCCTTGCGATCCTTCTCGAGGCCTATTGGTCGCCAAGGGGCTGGAAGCAGGACGGGCCGGTTGATCGGGCAGATTTCGAATATGCCCGTCAAGCCGGTTACATGTTCGATTCCGTTGCAGTGACGCACGACGACATCGTCACGCGGCTCGTCTCCGTTCGTGCCCGCATCAATCTGGAGCAGGTCGCGGACGCTTTCCTGGCCAGCCTCAGCACCCGCCGGCTCGACTTACGCTCGGCGCTGGGCAGCTTCTCCTGCGCCGCGCAGTTTCCTCGTCATCAACTCCTCGAACAGACCGCACGTCGCGTGCCGAGTGGCCGGCTGCATTGCCGCATCTGCGGGCGCTACGGTCACGCGAGCCCGGAGCCGGAGGACATCAACATTCTGAGCTTCGAGAGATGGAAATGGGGCGGCATTCGTCACGTCGATCCCCTGTACGGCTGGTTCGACCTGGCTCAGTTCGAGAAGGCCGATCCGGTCGCGCCGACGGAGGATGATTGTTCGATCCTGGCGGAGATTATCGACATTGCCGCCGGCCTCGCTCCGGACGCGAGGCCGAACGAGCTGGAAAGGCGCATTGGCAAGGTGATCAAGTCGAACCGCGCGGAGCGATGCGTCCTGATCCAGATTCTCGGCTATTGCGGCGTTCTGAAGCCGGCGGGCCGCAGCGGCTTCCTGCAGGCCTTTACGCCGGATGAGCTCCGGGACCGGCCGGCCGATCACAGCAATGACTGGACCTACCCGGTGATCTGGTGGCGCGGCACGGACGGCATCGACCTCGATGTCCTCGGCCAGCTCTTTCCGAAAGTCGCGGCGATGGTCTGAGAGTTGCGGGCGCGGGACGTCATCCGCCCAATCGACGATGCCGCCTGACGGCCACCCCGGTGCCACGTGCGTCGGGATCGCCTCGATCGCATGCGCGCAAGAGCGACGCTGGGCTAGGTTCTGTACTCAAACCCCCTTGTCGCCGCTGAGCCGGAGTGATTCAAGGCTTCCCAATGGAGGCT
>NZ_NWTI01000013.1 GCF_002531575.1 Bradyrhizobium sp. Y36
ACCAGTTCCCCCACCAACTGGATTGAAGAAATAGTTGCTTCCAACCTGAACTAGACTCGTCGCGCCAAATGACTCGATCACGGTAGGGACCAATTGACTAATCAGCGCCGCACTCGTCACCGTGCCGTCGGCGAACTGGAAGCTTTCCACACCGGTGACGGTATCGGTCCCGTCAGGCCCGCCACTGCGCTGGTCGGCCACAGTGAACGTCTGCGTCGTGGAATTGTAGGACACGAGATAGCTGGCCCGGCTGCCCGAGTACACCGCAGTGTCGGTACCGGTGCCGCCGATGATGGTGTCGTTGCCCGCACCACCGGTGATCGTGTCGTTGCCGCCGCCGCCGTTCAGCGTATTGGCGATGGCGTTGCCGATGATGGTGTCGTTGCCGGATCCGCCGGTGGCGTTGTCGATGTAGGAGCGTGCATCGCCGTTGTAGAGATAGGCGTTGTAGACGTTGCCCGACGCGTAATGGCCGTCGCCGAGATACGCCAGCTGCACGGAGGAGAACACCGACGAGGCACCGGGATTGAGGTTGATGCTCAAATTCGTCGTGTAGTTCGAGAGGTCGTAGGTATCGACGCCGCCCCCGTCCCAGACCGTCCCGTAGATGCGGTTGGCCGAGCCGCCGACGCCGCCACCCGGCGCAAGCTGCCCGACGCCGTTGATGAACTCCTGTCCCGTGGTCGGATTCCAGGTGTAGACCGTGCTGGTGCTCTGGGTCGTGTAGTCCGCGCCGTACATGGTCTGGAGCGCGAGGATATCGTTGGCCATATAGGTCTGCGAATATCCGTACGCTTCGTTGGTGTAGCCGGACGTGGTCGAACCGCCGACATAGCTGCGATAGCTCATGACGGTGTATTCGCTGTCGTCATGCGCGCTCGGCACCGCGACGTTGGCGGGGCCGCCGGTCTCCTGGCTGTGCTTGAGGCCGACGGCATGGCCGAGCTCGTGCAGCGCCGTGGTGAAGTAGTAATTGCCGAGCTTGGCCAGCGAGAAATTGTATTGGGTGCCGAACCAGATGTCGCCGCCGGGGGCGTAGTTGCCGGGATAGTAGGCGTAGGCGGTCGGGCTTGCCGCCGGCGACTGCGCGATCATGATGTCGGCGCCGTTCGTGCCGGCGTACTGGATGTCGGCGTTGGTGTAACTGAGGATCAGCCCGATCGCGTAGTTGATCGCCGCCTGGATCTGCGTCGGCACCGCCGTGAAGCCGGACGTCGTCGGCTCGCCGTTGCCGCCGCTATATGTGGGGTAGTCGCTGGTTGCGTCTGGAAAACTGTAAGTGATCGTGCCAGACCATTTGGCACCGGACAGCAGGCCGTCGATCTCGGCGTTGTTGGTGGCACTGACGTTGACGGCGGTAGCCAATGGACTCTCCAGGACAGAGCATCGCGCGTGATTCGCTTCGATGGCACATGATTCTAGCTTGAGAGTTAAACGTTTGGTTTAAATGCGGCAGTGGCGTCCGCGCCCCTTCCATAAGGCCTTGTTAGGCATCAAATCCCGTAGTCATACGGGAGGAGAGCAAGGGCCTCTGTTCCCGCGGGACCCGTAATTTGCAGGGGTTTCATGCAACGGCGTTTGCTTCCGGCCGGCCTGTTCGGCGTTCTGGTCGCGCTCGCCGGACTGACCCAACACCCCTCCGGAGGACTGCCTGTCATGGTGGAAAAGGCCAAAGCGGACGACAGGGGCAAGGCGGGGCGCGCGCCCGCCATGCCGATGGCCCGCGACCCCGCCGTTGCGGTGGCGGAGGAATACGAGGCCGCCCTGAGCAAGGGAACGCGGGAAGCCCTCGAGCTCTTCATCGCCCGCCACGGCGACGATCCGCTGGCCGAAAAGGCGCGTGCCGAGCTGAAGCGCTTGTCGCGCTGATCGGTCGGGCACCGCATTAGGCAAGGTGTCAGACGTGGCATCAGACATGGCATTTCGGCAGGCGGGGCCGGCGCCGGCCCCGCTTGTCGGGTGACCTTTCGGCACTATGGTAGGCCCCGCAATCTGTCCCGGAGCCTCTCAAAATGCCCTTTCCGCATGCCTCGGAAGCCCTGTCGCGCTTCACTGTGCTCGATCTGACCCGTGTCCGCTCCGGCCCCACCTGCGTGCGGCAGCTGGCGGACTGGGGCGCCAATGTCGTCAAGATCGACGCGCTGACCGAGGATGCCGGCGGCGAGCAGCCGGGAGGGCCGCGGCGCGGTTCCGACTTCCAGAATTTGCACCGCAACAAACGCGCGATGACGCTGAACCTGAAGGACGAGCGCGGGCTCGCCGTGTTCAAGCGCCTCGTCGCCAAGGCCGACGTCGTGGTCGAGAATTTCCGGCCCGACGTGAAGAAGAAGCTCGGCATCGACTATGAGAGCCTCGCCAAGATCAACCCGCGCATCGTCTATGGCAGCATCTCCGGCTTCGGCCAGGACGGGCCCTATCACAAGCGGCCCGGCTTCGATCAGATCGCGCAGGGCATGGGCGGGCTGATGTCGATCACCGGCGCGCCGGGCCAAGGCCCGATGCGGGTCGGCATTCCCGTCGCCGACCTCACGGCCGGTCTGTTCTGTGCCATGGGCATCCTCACCGCACTGCTCGAGCGCGAGGTCTCGGGCAAGGGCCAATGGGTGCAGACCTCGCTGCTCCAGGCGCAAATTTTCATGCTCGACTTCCAGGCGGCCCGCTGGCTGATGGAAAAGGAGGTGGCGAAACAGGCCGGCAACAACCATCCGACCAGCATCCCGACCGGCGTGTTCAAGACCTCGGACGGCTACATCAACATCGCCACCACGGGCGGACGGATCTGGGAGCGCTGCGCACAGGCCATCGGCGCGCCGGAGCTTTACAGCCATCCCGACTATGCGACGGCCCCTGCCCGCTCCAAGAACCGCGATGCGCTCAACGCCGAGATCGAGAAGCGCACGGTGACAAAGTCGACCGAGACCTGGGTCCGCGAGCTCAACGACGCCGGCGTGCCCTGCGGGCCGATCTACGCCATCGACCAGATGTTCGAGGACGCGCAGGTCAGGCATCTCGGCATTGCCCAGGACGTGCCGAACGACGAGGGCCGGCATATCCAATTGGTCGGCCAGCCCGTGACGCTGTCGCGCACGCCAAGCAGGATGGTGGCGCGGCCGCCGGACTTCGGCGAGCAGACCGACGAGGTGCTGAAGGAGTTCGGCTTCGCTGCCGACGAGATCGGCAAGCTTAGGAACGCTAAGGTGGTGTGAATGCCGCACTAGAACTCAAGGCGAATCGGAATTCCCAAGGTGAAGACCTCAAATATCGAGGTACTCCGCAAGACATCTTTTCCGACGAATACGTCTCCTCTGCGGATCGTCTGCTCGAATCCTATTGAGGCGTGTTGCATCGTAAGAGGCCAGCGCCACGAAGCTGCCAAAGTTGCTCTGCCGCTACTCGGCCCCTTGCTTCTTTCAACGGCGAGCCAAGCGCCTTAAACAAAAAACAGGAGACGTCAAGCCGAATGGACCCTCCTCCTGGGTACTCACGCCGTCGTTTAGGTGCCAATTGTTTCGCGGACAGACGATTAGACCCCAACTAACTAGCTCGACCCTTGTCCTGATGACAACCGTTCCGTAGTCTGCCGATCAGATTTAAAGCGGAACATTTCTACGAAGTGAGTTCATGGGGTTACTACGACTACTTCTAGCGTTGGCGGTTATTGGTGATCACGCGAGGCCCCCGTTTGCTTGGCTTCACTTCACGGCCGGAACCATCGCGGTCGAAATGTTCTTTGTCGTTTCCGGTTTCTATATGCAGATGGTGCTGTCCCAGCGATATACCTCTGCAACCGCCTTCTATGTCAGTCGAGCAATTCGTATTTACCCCACTTACTGGATCATTGCAGGTTTCACTTTTTTAGCGCTTTGGCCAATCAACGGATTCCGTCACATTTCAAATCTCGGATGGCAACCAGCCATCCTAGTCTTCGCATCGAACCTCCTGATATTATTCCAAGACACGTTGTTATTCCTTGGCGTAGATCACGAGCGACTCTTCTTTACCGCCAATTTTCAATCAGCAGCCATCCTGCCATCCTCGTATCTGATTGTGCGCCCATCTTGGACCTTGGCGCTTGAGCTCTATTTCTACTTGTTCGCACCTTATTTGGCTCGAGTCCGCAGCTCTTTCTTGCTTACTCTTGCTCTGGCCCTGACGGCAGGCAGACTCGCCGCATACCACGCCGGATTGGATCATGATCCGTGGTTTTATCGCTTCTTCCCTTTCGAACTTCCTCTATTCCTGCTCGGAATGCTGAGCTATCGTCTGTTCGACGGAAACCGGGACTTTTATTTTTTGAGGTCTAAAGTCCTAGCACTAAGCGCGATCGTTGCGATGATCGCGCTCGGTCAGTACTTTGCATTGAGTTTGCCCGTCAAATACAGCTTTGTCGCGGCTGCGATATCCGCCCTAGTAGTGCCGATGGCATTTGCGGCCTTTAAGGACGTCAGCATCGATCGATTTGTGGGAGATCTTTCCTATCCAATCTACATCATTCATTTTCCCATCATCCAATTCATCAATAGCACCTATGCAATCGTAGTCGGACTAAGCTTCGCGGTGTCCTGCCTCATCGTCATTTGTCTCGATAGACCTTTAGATCGAATCCGCCATCGTCTCACGATGGTGACTCACAAATCGGAATATCGTTAGAGGGAGACCACCGAATTTACGGCAGTTAAGGCCAAACTTAGGACGGTCTGCTGGACCGGGCGCTATGATTGAACACAACGACGTTGGAAAGCTCCAGTGCCCTTATGAAATCTACCAGATCTAAAGGGTGCTTTTCATACGATATTTCCCGATCCACTCCGCGCAAAATCGGAGACGGGAGGTACCTTGCATTTGAGATTAGCCTCGACCCACGCTCAGCTTCCATTTTAGTCTAATTTCTCGGCTCCAGGGTCATAGCTCGGCCTGCTCTAGGGGTGGGGCAATCGATCGGGAGAGGCTAGCTAGTTGACATAAAATCTCAAGTAGTGCCCGCGGATGAGCTTCCGACTCGGGACTGGCTCCTGGTGAGCCGGAGCTCATTGGAGCAATAGTGAGACCAATAGAACACTACCGCGTGTTTGTTTGACCAAGCTCGATCTCCAGTCATGGAGCTTGCACTGCAATAGTCAGTCAGGTCTATGTGCTGGTGGCCGGTTAGGTGGCGGTTCGTTCAGATCTCGGGCCCAAGGAGCACCAGTTGCCACCCGTGCCCTCGAAGAGCCGTCTTCTGAACTCACGCAGGACGAGGTGAGGAGGGTAACTGCAACTGCAGCTACTCCGCCGAGCATTCTCAAAACTAGGTCCATTTGCGCGCGGCTCACACGAATGAAGCTTATCGATGCCAGTCACCGAAAGAATAGACATATTAATATAAGCGTGTACATTCGTCTAATCTCGGATTTACCGAATAGCCGTGTTCGAGCGGCATCCAAAGTGGATTCTTCCAAGCGTCTCGCAGGAAGGAGGCGCGGCTGCTCGGATTTACTTGGCGATGCAGTGTGGGACCTAGACCGTCACCAGCAGACGGTCTAACGTTTGAGTCAACCACGCTGGCCAGGAGTAGGCTTGTGTGCTGGGAGAGCAAAGCATGATGACAACCTTGCATACATGGTTGTTAGCGGTGTTATCCGCCCTAATGATCCTGAGCTGCTGTTTGATCGCGTTACAGGCCGATCGCGTCACTATGAGACTTCGGAAACGTCAATCGGAGGGCATGGAGCCACCATCAAAATTCCGGGCTCAGGCCCCACGCCGCTCACTGTTTTATGATTCCGTTAAGGAGAATCGTGCGGCTTTCTGAAGAGACGGGAGAAAGCATTATGAACCGAGAATTGAGGGAATTTTGGCGCCTAGAACGTGTGTGTATGGAAGAAGCGAACCTTGAGAGCTTAGAATTAGTAAAGTCTGCATATCTGAAGGTTGCTCACGACTGCCGCTCGGCCGCCGAGGCCATGGAATTGCAGCAGCTTGCACGACAGAGCTCTCTCCGTCGTTTGGCCGAGTTCATGAAGTTGCATTTTGCTCGTCCTGCGCGGCGCAAATCGTCGTAGCAACCCTCAACGATGGCGTGAGCACGTCGAGGCCCCTCCTACGTAGAAAATTCCGAAAGCGACAAAGCCCGGCATGAGGCCGGGCTTTGCTTCTTGTTTGACGCCTTGGTTGTTTCAGTATCTCGCGACCACCGGACCGCCGAACTGGTAGTTGATGCCGGCGCGCAGGATGTGATCGGTGAAGCGCGAAGACCCGGTCGCCGCGATTGCCGAAGCAGGCGCGAGCGTGAACGGACCGGAAGAGAAGCGGCCGAGGTCCATGTAGAGGTATTCGAGCTTGGCGCTCCAGTTCTGCGTGATCTTGCCTTCGACACCGGCGCCAACGGTCCAGCCGGCGCGCGTCGTCGAAGTCGAGCCGATCGAGGCGATTGCGACACCCGCGGGGGTGAAGCCGGTCATCGTGCCCGTGGTCTTGATCTCGCCGAACGCCAGGCCGCCGGTGCCGTAGAACAGCACTTTCGGGGTCGCCAGGATACCGACGCGACCACGCACCGTACCGAACCATTGCAGATGCTGGTCGATTGATATCGTCGTTCCCGCGGCTCCGCCGGCGGGAAGGAACGTCAGACCGGGAAGACAGGGACCGCCAGCAGGCGCGACGCCGCCGCAATTGTACAGCGCGCTGCCGCGCTCACCCGACCACTGCAGGTCGCCCTCGATGCCGTACACCCAGTTGGCGTTCTGCCAGTTGTAGCCGGCCTGACCACCGGCGATGCCGCCGTTCATGTCGAACGAAGCGCTGGTGATGGAGCCGGCCGGCGGCGCGATCACCGCACCGGTTGCCGTGTTGGTGTAGGTGACGTCCGTGCGCGAACGGCCCCAGCTGTATCCGGCATTGGCACCGACATACCAGCCGGTCCAGCTCCAGACCGGATCAACAATCGGCGCCTTGACATAGGGGCGCGCTGCGAGATCGGCAGCCAGTGCACTAGTCGCGAGCAGCGACATCGCCGCCGCCAGTCCAATCACGATCCGCTTCATGGAGATTCTCCCCTCCGCACGACTTTGTGATCGGAAACATACGCCAGCGGCTGCCCAAAGGCTGTGCCGCAGCGGCAACATCTGGAAACAATCGCGGCGTGTGCGGGCCCGGACTACAACGACATCTCCAGCTCTATGTCGTTGAATTACAACGACTTATGTTTTTGGCGACGTCACCTTAGTCCGCTGTGTCAATCCGACGCGGGCGAGCAGGCCGTCGATCACGGGCCAGAACAGCAGCACGATCGCGAGCGTCGTGATCGAGCCGACCAGGCCATTCGACCAGAACACCCCGAGGTTCCCACCGGAGCCGATCATCGACAGGCGGAAGGCATCCTCGGCGCGGTTGCCGAGCACGAGCGCCAGGGTGAACGGAGCTAAGGGAATGCCGATCTTCTTGAAGACGTAGCCGACCACGCCGAAGCCGAGCATCAGCCAGATGTCGAACATCGCGTTCTGGATCGCATAGGCGCCGATCGCGCAGGACACCACGATCATCGGCGCCACCGCCGCGAACGGCACGCGCAGGATCGAGGCGAAGATCGGCACGGTCGTCAGCACCAGCACGAGGCCGACAACATTGCCGAGATACATCGAGGCGATCAGGCCCCACACGAAGTCCTTGTGCTCGACGAACAGCAGCGGCCCCGGATTGAGCCCCCACACCATCAGCCCGCCGAGCAGGATCGCCGCAGTGCCGGAGCCGGGAATGCCGAGTGCCAGCATCGGCAAGAGCGCCGAGGTGCCGGAGGCATGCGCGGCCGTTTCAGGGGCGAACACGCCTTCGATGCGACCCTTGCCGAAGCTTTCAGGGTCCCCGGAAAAGCGCTTGGCGAGGTTGTAGCCCATGAAGGAGGCCGCGATCGCGCCGCCCGGGGTGATGCCGAGCCAACAGCCGATGAAGGAGGAACGCAGCAGCGTCGCCCAGTATTTCGGCAGGTCCTTCCAGACGCCGAGCACGACGCGCAGCGAGATGCTCGCGGCGTGACCGCGCAGCGCGAGGCGCTCCTCCATCGTCAGCAGGATCTCGCTGATGCCGAACAGGCCGATGACGGCGACCAGAAAGTTGATGCCGCGGAGCAGCTCGGCCGAGCCGAAGGTCATGCGCAGATTGCCCGACACCGTATCCATGCCGATGCCGGCCAGCAGCAGCCCCAGCGACATCGAGATGACGGTCTTGTGCTTGGCCTCGCGCCCGAGGCCGACGAACGAGCAGAAGGTGAGCAGATACACCGCGAAGAACTCGGGCGGGCCGAACTTCAGCGCGAAGGACGAGATCATCGGCGCCAGGAAGGTGATCAGCAGCACCGCGACCAGCGAGCCGATGAAGGAGGAGGTGAACGCCGCGGTCAGCGCTTCCGCCGCCCGGCCTTGCTGCGCCATCGGATAGCCGTCGAAGGTGGTCGCGACCGACCAGGCCTCGCCCGGGATGTTGAACAGGATCGAGGTGATCGCGCCGCCGAACAGCGCGCCCCAATAGATGCAGGACAGCATCACGATCGCCGAGGTCGGATCCATCGTGAAGGTCAGCGGCAACAGGATCGCAACGCCATTGGGGCCGCCGAGGCCCGGCAGCACGCCGACGAAGATGCCGAGCACGAGGCCGACGATCATCAGCGTGACCGTCTTCGCCGTCAGCAGGACGGCAAAGCCATGGAGCAGGAGACCGAAAGCTTCCATCGCCAATTCCGCCTAGCGACCGAAGGCCGCTTCGAGCGATCCCTTCGGCATGATGACGTCGAAGGCGACGTCGAAGGTGACGAACATGATCGCCGTGAACGCGAGCGCGGTGAGCAGCGATTTCCACAGCGCGATCTTGCCGACCACGCGCATGAAGCCTGCGATCAGCAGGAAGCTCGCGACATAGAGGCCGAGGAACTGCATCACTAGGCAGAACAGCAGGGTCGGCACGAACACCGCCAGCACGCGGCGGGCCTGTGCGCGCGTGACGAAGGTCTCGGACACGGTGCGACGAGCCAGCAGGGCCACGATCAGGCCATAGAGACTGCCGCCGCCGAGGATGACCGAGAGATAGAACGGGAAATAGCCGGGTTCGGGCCCGGTCGAATCCCACGACGCGCCGGTGCGCCAATTGTCGGTGCCGAACGTGACGGCCAGCGCGAGCAGCAGCAGACAGACGACGATCTCGACCGTGCCGGACGAGACCACGGCGGGCGAATCGTCTTCAGGCGCGGTCGGATCGTCGACGACGATTTCGAGATCGGTTTGGGACATGGGCCGTTAGGGACGGAGTGCGATCAATTCCCCCTCTCACCGCTTGCGGGAAGAGGGTTGGGGTGAGGGAGAGTTTCCACGGGGACGGTGAGAATTGGACTCGTGGAGAGTCCCCCTCACCCGGAAGATCTACTTCGCGACGAAGCCGGCTTCGGTCATCAGCGACTTGTTGATGGCATCGTCCTCCTCGAGGAACTGCACCATGTCCTTGCCGGTGAGGAAGATCGGCTTCAACGCCTGCTTCTCCATGTACTCCTTGTACTCCGCGGTCTGCGTCACCTTCTGGAACAGCTCGACATAGAACGCCTGCTGCTCGGGCGTGACCTTGCCGGGCAGAAACATCGCGCGCAGCATCAGATATTGCACGTCGACGCCCTCCTCCTTGCAGGTGGGGATGTCGGCCCAGGACTGCGTGTCCGTCACCTTGGTGGTGTAGGAGATGCGCTCCTTGTCGAACACGCAGAGCGGACGAACCTGGCCGGCGCGCCAGACCTCGAGGTTCTCGGAGGGGTTGTTGACGTTGGCCTCGGTGTGGTTGCCGACCAGCTGGGTCGCCGCCTCGCCGCCGGACTTGTAGGGCAGATAGGAGAACTTCGCGCCGGTCTTCTGCTCGAGGAAGACGGTCAGCACGTGGTCCTCGCGCTTGGAGCCGGTGCCGCCCATCTTGAACGGCGCGCTGGCCGCCTTCGCGGCCGCGACGAACTCCTTCACCGTCTTGGGGCCGGCGCTGTTGTCCCAGAGCACGAACTGGTCGAGCGCGATCACCGAGACCGGGGTCAGCTCGCGCCAGTTGAACGGGATCTTTGCCGACAGGGGCAGCATGTAGATCAGCGAATAGGCGATCAGCACCTTGTTCGGATCGCCCTCGCTGGACTTCATGTACATCAGCGCTTCCGCGCCCGAGGCGCCGCCCTTGAGCGAGACGACGATCGGCTGCTTCATCAGATTGTTCTTCTGGATCGCGGCCTGCATCATCCGCGCCATCTGATCCGAGGCCCCGCCCGCGCCGGCGGCCACCACGATCTCGACCGGCTTTGCCGGCTCCCAGCCGGCGAATGCCGGCGTGCCGCACAAAGCTGCGGTCAGCGCCATCGCGGCCTTCACTCCATGTCCCACGCGCGTCTTCCCTATGTTCTTGTTCGGATTGGAAATTCAGAGATGAATTCAGGTCCATTGTGCGGGTGAATGCAACTGAGTTCAAGCCATCCGACATCATCCTCGCTATGACTTTGGAATGAGATCTAAAACGAGACAAGCCTCGCGCAACTGAGTTAAAAACGACCCGCGGGCTTAGAAGCCCGGAAGGGAGTTAATGTCCTTGCCAAGGCAAGGTCACCATCCCTTCGAAAGCCGGTCGCCTCGACTAGATAGAATTTCGGAAAATGAAGAAGCTAAGAGTGACGAAGCGATGCCGCGCTTACTCTACATCAACGAAAAGTTTGGTCACGACGCAACGATCATCTTGGAGAGCGGAGATGCTTGTTGGATCTCCGTCGGTAAGAGGGGCGTCTTGGTACGCTCTCACAAGCCCAGCTTCTGGGGCGGATTGCTAGGAAGCCTCTTTGGTCCGAAGCTTTACCAAGAGCGGAATATCTACCAGGCACTCTGCGTCGCTCAGGCTCTCGCGGACACGTTTCGGCCGGTTCCACAAATCAAATGCAAGGACATGATGCTGAGGGCATTTTGCACCGCTGTCTGGCAGTGCTCTTCACCTGAACGTGTTAAGATCGTCCTGAATGACCCGGAATTGCTCGCGGCCTAGATTGTTACAATCTCAAGCTCATTTTGCTTCCACACCACGCTTGCAATTTTTTGATCTGACCATATTCGTGACAGTATGAATACGCGTAGAAAAGTAAGCTTAGACCTCGACCACGAGCGGCGGAGAACGCGGTGGAAAGTCCAGTGGGGAGTTCCCGCCCGTGCCGCGGGCGGCACCGCAAGGGCGGCCGCCCTGTCAAGTGACGAGCGACGGGAGATTGCTCGGAAGGCAGCCAAGGCGCGTTGGGCGAGGAACTTGCCGCAGGCAACGCATCAAGGCGCCCTACAGTTTGGAGACTTCGAAATCGAGGTTGCCGTCCTGGACAACGGGCAGCGGGTGGTTACTCAAGGAGGCTTTATGGCCGGCCTTGGTCGCATTCGGCCACCCGCAGCACGGCAATACTACAGGAACGGCACCAATCTCCCCGCCTTCTTGACAGCACAAAATCTTAAGCCGTTTGTCGATGAAGATCTCTTGGAGATAGCTAGTCAGATCGAGTTCCGCACCAAACACGGCGTTAAGATATTTGGTTACTCGCCGAACTTTCTGCAAAAGGTCTGTGATGTCTTTGCGCGCGCCCAAAATGCTGGCGTCTTAAAAGCCACTCAGCGGACGACCGCCAGCCGCACTCAAATTATCGCCGAGCAATTCGAACGCTCATGCACGAAGCGTCTCATAGATGAAGCGACGAGTTACCGAGAAGCTCCCGAGACACTGACTCGGCGGCGTCCTTATCGGCGAGAAGCATGAATATGAGGCTCTTCCACACGTTCGTTCTGCGGCATCGATCTAGGAGTGGGCTATCGGCCGAGCTATAGCGGGATTGGGCGAACCGGAAACTTGAGGTACTGCTGCCGTGATAAGTACCACGCATGAGCTTCTTCAGGGGGCCTTGGTCTTGATGCTTGTCGGCGCTGGTACAACCGCGTTCGCCACGGGCGTGCCGCAGGACCCAAAACCTAAACCTGAATGCTTCGTGAAGGCCTCCGAACTGCCGCCGGGGACACCAGAGGTCGTGTGTCCAACTGGGAGCTCACCGGGAGGCTTTTGCGTCTGCCCCAGATTCACCAAGGACGGCAAGGCAGACGGATACTTTGTTGGGACGGCAAGATAGGCAACCGCATCCCTAAGCTACTTGCCCTTCCAGACGGGCGCCCGCTTGTTGAGGAAAGCGTCCATGCCCTCGCGGAAATCCTCGCTCATATAGGCCTTGAGGATCAGATCCTCGCCCTCCTCGCGCGACAGCGTGCGGCGGATGCGGCGCACCGCTTCCTTGGTCGCCTCCAGCGTAAGCGGCGCGTGGCTCGCGACGAGCTTCGCCGTCTCGTCGGCACGGCGCTGCAGCGTCTCGACGTCAGGGACGATTTCGGTGAGCAGACCGAGCGCCAGCGCTTCCTGCGCCTCGACCAGGCGTGCCTTGAAGATCATGTCCTTGGTGCGGGCGGGTCCGACCAGCGCGACCACGCGGCTGATGTTGGACATCGACAGGCAGTTGCCGAGCGTGCGCGCGATCGGGAAGCCCATCCGCGTCGTCTCGGTGCCGATACGAAGATCGCAGCAGGCCGCAATGCCGGCGCCGCCACCGGTGCAGGCGCCGGCGATCGCCGCAATTACGGGCACGCGGCACTGCTCCAGCGTGCCGAGCACGCGATCGATGCGCGCCTCGTAGTCGAGCGCGTCCTGTGCGGTCTTGAAGGCTCGAAATTGCGAAATGTCGGTGCCGGAGGCGAATGCCTTGTCGCCGGCGCCGGTCAAGATCAGCGCCTTGATGGAGCGATCGGCGTTGATCTCGGTGCAGATCTCCGCCATGCGGTCATACATGGCGAAGGTCATGGCGTTGCGCGCCTGGGGGCGGTTGAAGGTGATCCGCGCGATGCCGTCGGTGACGGAGTAGAGCAGGTCTTCGTTCGTCGTCGTCGGTGCGTTCATCGCGCGCTCACTTTCTTCACCACAGTTCGGTCAGGCCGCCCTTGAGCGGCCTGGTCCTCAAGCAACTTGGGCCTTGGTCATCGGCACCGCGTCGCGTCCCTTCAGGACGTCCATGGCTGCCAGCACGCCGCCGCTCCGGTGCGGGATCCTTGCAAGATCGAGGCCCATCTCGACGCCCGCGAGCGTGCCCATCAGCATCAGGTCGTTGAAATGACCGATATGGCCGATGCGGAACACCTTGCCCTTGACCTTGTTCAGGCCGGTGCCGAGCGACATGTCGAAGTTTTCCAGCACCACCTTGCGGAAGGCGTCGGCGTCATGGCCTTCAGGCACACGTACGCCGGTCAGCGCCGGGGAATGTGCGGCGGGATCGGCGCACTGCGTCTCCAGGCCCCAGACCTTGACCGCGGCGCGCGTCGCAGCGCTATGGCGCTTGTGGCGGGACCAGACGTTCTCGAGGCCCTCCTCCTCCAGCATCTTCACGGCTTCACGCAGGCCGTAGAGCAGATTGGTGGCGGGCGTGTAGGGGAAGGTGCCGAGCTTGTTGAAGTTGATGACCTCCTGCCAGTCCCAGTAGGAGCGCATGCCGGGATTGGCCTTGGCAACGCTGAGCGCCTTCTCCGAGACGGCGTTGAAGCCGAGGCCGGGCGGCAGCATCAGGCCCTTCTGCGAGCCGGCGACCGAGACGTCGATGCCCCAGGCGTCGTGCTCATATTCCATCGAGCCGAGGCCGGAGATGGTGTCGACCATCAGCAGCGCCGGATGCTTGACGCGGTCGAGCAGCTTGCGCACCTCCAGCGGCGGCGTCACGCAGCCGGTCGAGGTCTCGTTATGGACAACGCAGACCGCCTTGATGCTGTGCTGCTTGTCGGCGACGAGGCGCTTCTCGATCTCGGCGAGATCGGCGCCATGGCGCCAGTCGCTCGGGATGAAGTCCACGTCGAGCTTGAACTTGTCGGCGATGCCGCGCCACAGCACGGCGAACTGGCCGGTCTCGCACATCAAAACCTTGTCGCCGGGCGAGAACACGTTGACCATCGCCGCTTCCCAGGCGCCGGTGCCGGACGAGGGGAAGATGATCACGGGCTGCTTGGTGCGGAACACGCGCTGCATCGCGGCAAGCACGGCGAATCCGAGCTCGGCGAACTCCGGACCGCGATGGTCCAGCGTCGGCATGTCCATCGCCCGCAGCACGCGGTCGGGCACGTTGGTCGGTCCTGGAATCTGTAGGAAATGCCTTCCAGTATGCACGGTCATAGGCGTCCTTCCCGGTCTTTGAAGCTTGTCTCGGCGCTGGCGTCGGAGAGCCCGAATTCAGAGCGCTCGCAAGCCGCTCGCATATCATTATTCGCCGGGCTTGTCCCTCGCCCGGCGAGGTCCGTCAATGCACAAGAAGCAGGGCTCGCTTGCCAATGGCCGTGACGGGAGGCAAGACGGTGCCGGCGAATAGACGAAAGCGGATCATGGCGGCGGAAGTGGCTGGAAAATCACCGGAATCGGCCCAAAAGAACGGCCTGGCGGCGCGCCTGGCCCGGGAAATCACCGGCGACGTGCTGTTCGACCCCTTCAGCCGCGGCCGCTACGCCACCGATGCCTCGTTCTACCAGATCATGCCCGCGGGCGTGGTGGTGCCCAGGACGATGGACGAGGCGCTGCGGGCGCTGGCGATCGCCCGCGACGAGGGGGTGAAGGTCACCCCGCGCGGCGGCGGCACCTCGCAATGCGGCCAGACCGTCAACGACGGCCTCGTGATCGACCTTTCCAAACATCTCAACAGGATCCTGTCGCTCGACGCCGCGGGCCGGACCTGCGTGGTCGAGCCAGGCATCGTGCTCGACGACCTCAACCGCCAGCTCAGGAAGCACGGCCTGTGGTTTCCGGTCGACGTCTCCACGGCCTCGCGCGCCACCATCGGCGGCATGGCCGGCAACAATTCCTGCGGCGGCCGCTCGCTTCGCTATGGCACCATGCGCGACAACACGCTGTCGATGGAGGCCTCCCTCGCCGACGGCACGCTGAGCCGGTTTGGCGAGGTGTCGCGCGACCTCTCGGATAGCGACGCCGGCGACAGCACCCGCGCCCTGTTCCGCGACATGCTCGATCTCGGCACGCGCGAAGCCGACGAGATTGCCGCCCGCTTTCCCAAGGTGCAGCGCCGCGTCGGCGGCTACAATCTCGATGCGCTCACGCCGCGCAACGCGCGCAACAACATGGCGCATCTCTTGGTCGGCTCCGAAGGCACCCTCGCCTTCACCACCAAGGTCGAGCTGAAGCTGTGGCCGGTGATCCGCAACAAGGCGCTGGGCGTCTGCCATTTCGGCAGCTTCTACGAGGCGATGGATGCGGCCCAGCACCTCGTCAAGCTGAAGCCGATCGCGGTCGAGCTGGTCGACCGCACCATGATCGCGCTCGGCCGCGACATCGCGATGTTCAAGCCGATCATCAATGCGGCGATCAAGGGCGATCCGGATGCCGTGCTGGTGGTCGAGTTTGCCGAGGAGGACCAAGCCGACAACCTGACGCGTCTCAAGCAGCTCTCCGAGCTGATGGGCGATCTCGGCTTCGGCTGGACCAACGACACCCGCAAATGGGGCGGCGTGGTCGAGATATCAGAGCCGGCGCTGCAGAGCGGCATCGCCGATTTCCGCGCCGCCGGCCTCAACGTCATGATGTCGATGAAGCAGGAGGGCAAGCCGGTCTCCTTCGTCGAGGACTGCGCCGTGCCGCTGCCGCACCTCGCCGACTACACCGCGCGGCTGAACGAGGTGTTCGCCAAGCATGGCACAAGCGGCACGATGTACGCGCATGCGTCCGAAGGCTGCCTGCATGTGCGGCCGGTGCTGAACCTCAAGCTGGACAAGGACGTCAAGGCGATGCGCGCCATCGCCGAGGAGGCCTTCGCGCTGGTGCGCGAATACAAGGGCTCGCATTCCGGCGAGCATGGCGACGGCCTGGTGCGCTCGGAATTCCACGAGACCATGTTCGGCGAGCGTCTCGTCGCCGACTTCCGCGAGGTCAAGCACCGCTTCGACCCCGACGGCGTGCTCAATCCCGGCAAGATCGTCGACGCGCCCAGGATGGACGACCGCTCGCTGTTCCGCTTCAAGCCCGACTATCGCGTCGGCGAGCTCAGGACGAAGCTCGACTGGTCCGCCTATCCCGGCGCCGGCGGCGGTTTCCAGGGCGCTGTCGAGATGTGCAACAACAACGGCGCCTGCCGCAAGCTCGAGGGCGGCGTGATGTGCCCGTCCTACCGCGCCACGCGCAACGAGAAGGACGTCACGCGGGGCCGCGCCAACACGCTGCGGCTCGCGATCTCCGGCCAGCTCGGCCCCGATGCGCTCGCGTCCGACGAGATGATGGAGACGCTCAAGCTTTGCGTCTCCTGCAAAGCCTGCCGCCACGAATGCCCGACCGGCGTCGACATGGCCAAGATGAAGATCGAGGTGCTGGCCGCGCGCGCCGCCAGCCGCGGCCTGACGCTGCGCGACCGGCTGGTCGGATACCTCCCGCGCTATGCCGGCCTCGCCTCGCGCTTCGCGCCGCTGGCGAATTTGCGCAACAGCAGCCCGCTGCTGCGCAAGCTGTTCGAGCGTCTTGCCGGCATCAGTGCGCGCCGCGCCCTGCCCGCCTTCCGCAGCGATGTGTTTGTGGCGCCCGCGGAAGCAATTGGTCCTGAGACCGGCCGCGAAGTCGTGCTGTTCGCCGACACGTTCAACCGCATCTATGAGCGCGAGAACCTCGAGGCGGCACTGCGCGTGCTCGCGGCGGGCGGATATCGCGTCCATATGCCAAAACCCACCCACGGCAGCCGCCCGCTCTGCTGCGGCCGGACGTTCCTGTCCGCCGGTCTGGTGGATGAAGCGAGGTCGGAGCTCGACCGTCTCGTCGCTGCGTTTGCGCCCTTTGCCGCGCGCGGCGTGCCGATCGTCGGCCTCGAGCCGAGCTGCCTCTTGACGCTGCGCGACGAGCTTGCATCTCTGCGCAGGGACAACGACGCCAAGGCCGTCGGCGCCCATGCGCTGACCTTCGAGGAGTTTCTGGTGCGCGAGGCCGAGGCCGGCCGGCTGCAACTGCCGCTCGGCGCCATCGCCGACAAGGCGGTCGTGCACGGCCATTGCCACCAGAAATCCTTCGGCGCCTTCAAGCCGGTCGAGCAGGTGCTGCGGCTCGTTCCGGGCCTCAAGGTGGAGACCATCGAGTCGAGCTGCTGCGGCATGGCCGGCGCGTTCGGCTATGGCGCTGACACCTATGACGCCTCGATCGAGATGGCCGAGCTGTCGCTGCTGCCTGCCGTGCGCCGCGCAGATCAGAATACGCTGGTCGTTGCCGACGGCACCTCCTGCCGCCATCAGATCCATGACGGCGCCCAGCGCGAAGCCCTTCACGTCGCGCGCGTGCTGGCGATGAGCCTCGACCGCGCCGAGACCCAATCCACTTCTCCAGCTCAAAAGGAAACCGACCATGGCTGACCTCACGCTCGACACCGCCCGCAAGATCCTCGACGCCGCCTTCGCCAAGTCCGGCGAGCTGAAGCTCAAGCCGCTGGTGGTGACCATCCTCGACGCCCGCGGCGTGCTCAAGATCGCCGCGGCCCAGGACGGCACCAGCCTGATGCGCGCCGAGATCGCCCACGGCAAGGCCTACGGCGCCCTCGCGATGGGCATGGGCTCGCGCGCCCTGTTCCAGCGCGCGCAGGAGCAGGCCTATTTCATTGACGCGGTGAACACCATTGCCAAGGGCGCGCTGGTGCCGGTCCCCGGCGGCGTGCTGATCATGGACGGCACCACCCTGCTCGGCGCGGTGGGCGTGTCCGGCGACACCTCGGATAATGACGAGGCCTGTGCGGTCGCGGGTATCCAGGCGGCGGGCCTGAAGGCCAACGCGGGGTAGTTCGTCATTCCGGGGCGCGCGAAGCGCGAGCCCGGAATCCATCAGGCAACAGACGACGCGGACAAATGGATTCCGGGCTCGCGCCAAGCGGCGCGCCCCGGAATGACGGTTGCGCGTAGACACCTACAAGCCCTTGCGCCACCCGACGGGCAAAACACCCAAGCCCTCGGTCAACCGCCCCGCCTCAAAATATTCGCCTTTACAGAATTTCCGATTTCCCGCATCCTGCCGCCATCCTGATCCCGTGACAAGGGGCGGTCGTACGTCGTCACGAACCGCGGATCGGGCTGCGGTGGACGCTGGGCAGCGCCGTCGCGGATGTCGGACGCAGGGCGGGGCGATGGATTGAGCCGAACCCCGTGAGCGTCCCGCAAGCCGCGTTGTACGAACGGCGCTCGATGCCTGCGAAGCCCCCGGGGCGAAGACGCCTTGGGGGTGGAGCGGGAAGCCCGCGTACGGCAAAACCGTGTGGTCCTGGCCGTCGTTGCTACGGTCAAGCCCCTGCGAATGCGGCGTCGCTTCAACCGAGGCGCGCCCGTGACTTTCGCGAGGCGACGGAGGCAAGCAGGAACTCGTCTCCGGGGAGAGCACGCATAAGCCGTCAACCCACTGCGCAGGGAAGGCCGGATGTCTCGGCTGCCCTGGATCGCTCCTGTGCCTTGCGTGTGCATCGTTCTTGCACGGGAGTCTTGCGGGTGCCAGCCGGCACCCGGCCTTCCCCGCACCCTTTGTTTGAGAGGGTGCGACGAGAAGAGCAAAGCTCGGGCGGTAACCGCCGCGAGGCCGCAAAGGCGTGCCTGTTGTTTGACGTGCCTGTTGTTTGAGACGTGAATTGGCTCGATCATGCCAGCGTCTCGTGCCCCGGACGCTGCGCAGCGCCCCGGCGATGCGAAGCATCGTTGGGTGGTGCGCTGCAGAGCCGGGGCCCATCTCGCCACACGTGTCCCTGCCGCCTTCTGGGTCCCGGCTCTGCGCAGCAGCGTTACACGCTGCAGCGCGTCCGGGACACGAGAGCGCCCTCGCCTCTACCGTCCCGTCCAGACCGGCTTTCGCTTCTCGCTGAACGCCTTCAGACCTTCCTTGGCGTCCTCGGTCATCGCCAGCAGCGCGATCTGGCTTTCGGTGTAGGCAATGCTCTCGTCGAACGACATCGAGGCGATGGCGCGCATGGCGTATTTGCCGCGGCGGATCGCGGTCGGGGATTTGTCGACGATGCGGCCGATCAGCCAGTCGACCTTGGCATCCAATTCCGCCGTGGGCACCACGTAATTGAGCAGGCCCGCGACCTGCGCAGTCCTGGCGTCGAACGGTTCCCCCGTGAGCGCCCATTCGTTGACGAGGCGCGGCGGCGCGATGTTCTGCAGCAGGCTCAGCACCTGCATCGGGAACACGCCGACCTTCACCTCCGGCAGGCCGAAGACGACGTGATCGGCCGCAACCGCCATGTCGGTCATGCACAAGAGACCCATGCCGCCGGCCATGCAGACGCCGCCGACCCGCGCAATCGCCGGCTTGGTGGCGTTCTGTGACAAACGTAACAGATCGGCATAGTCGACATTTGGTTTAGAATGATCCATCGCGAAAGCGGCGCCGGAATTCTGCAAGTCCGCGCCCGCGCAGAACGCCTTGTCGCCCGCGCCTGTCAGCACGATGACGCGGACGTCCTTGTCGTCATGCGCGTCGCGATAGGCTTTGGTGATGCCGGCGATGACCTCGCCGTTCAGTGCGTTGCGTTTCTCCGGCCGGTTGATGGTGATCCAGAACGCCTGCCCGCGCTTCTCGGTGATGATTGCTGTGGTGTCGGTCATGGTCCACTCGCTTCCTTGCCTTTCGATCTGCCGCCATTTGCGGCAGGACGGGCGGCGCGCGCAAGGGCAATCTGCAACGCGGTGTCGGCGCAGCGTGTGGGCACAAAATCGCGCGCCGATTGGACGACGGGTGACGGCCGCTATCCTGACCGGAGATTGTGATCACCAATGAGCCATTTCATGCGCGCTGGAATGATGTTGTTGCTGGCAGGCCTGCTCGCAGTCGGCGCGAGCCCCGCAAGCCGCGCGGCCGATGCCGCCAAGCTCGCGCTGGTGATCGGCAACGCCAGATATCCCGACAATGAATTCGTGCTGAACGACGTCGCCAACGACGCCCGGGACGTCACTGAAGAATTGAAGCGCAGCGGCTTCGTCGTCGACCTCCAGAGCAATCTCACGGGCGACACGATGCGGCAGGTGCTGGACCGCTTCTATGCCCGCATCGAACGCGGCACGGTGGCGCTGATCTTCTTCGACGGCTTTGCCATCCAATCCAACCGGCAAACCTATCTGCTTCCGGTCGACGCGCAGATCTGGACCGAGCCGGACGTGGCGCGCGACGGCTTCAGCCTCGACACCATTCTGGCCGAGATGAACACCCGCGGCGCGGCGATCAAGATCGCGCTGATCGACGCCTCGCGCCGCAATCCGTTCGAGCGGCGCTTCCGCCGCTATTCGGCCGGCCTTGCGCCGGCGATCGCGCCGAGCAATTCGCTGGTGCTCTACTCCGCGGCACTCGGCGCGGCCGCGGCCGGGGGCAAGACCGATCACAGCCTGTTCGTCGCCGAGCTGCTTCGCGAGATCCGCGCCCCGAACATCACCGCCGAGCAGGCCCTGACCAACACCAAGAACGGCGTGGTGGCCGCCACCAAGCGGGACCAGGTGCCGTGGCTGTCATCCTCGCTGACCACGGAATTCTCGTTTGCAGGGTCAGTAGCCCAGCCTTCCGACAACAAGGCCGGCGACCCGGCGCCGACGAAGCCCCAAAAGCCGGCCTGCGAGGCGCCGCAAGCACAGCCCACGCCCAGCGCCGACGATCTCGCCCGGGATCCGGTCGTCGCCGATCTCAGCCGCAAGATCGCCGCGAACGCCAATGACATCGTCTCGCGCTACAAGCGCGGCCAGGTCTATGCGATCAAGCGCGCCTACGCGCTCGCCATGCAGGATTTCGACGTCGTGATCCGCAGGAATCCCGGGGATGGCGAGGCGCTCAACAATCGCTGCTGGACGCGCGCTGCGACCGGCGATCTGCAGGGCGCACTGGCCGACTGCAACCTGGCGCTCCAGATCGATCCCGGCTTGAGCGATGCGCTCGATAGCCGTGGGCTCGTCAACCTCAAGCTCGGCCGAACCAATGAGGCGATCAAGGACTACACCGACGCAATTCAGCGCAACCCACGCTCGTCATCGTCGCTGTTCGGCCGGGGCATCGCCACCCGCAGAGGCGGCGGCGACGGCGCCACCGACATCGCGCAGGCGAAGTCCATGAACCCCGATATCGCGAAGGAGTTTGCAGGCTATGGCGTCACGGAGTGTGTGCCGTGAGCTGTGCTTGACGTTTCGAAAAGGCAGTCGAGCAAGCGGCTCGTCCTTCGAGACGCGCGCAAGGGCGCGCTGCTCAGGATGAAGCTTCGTTGCATCGGAGCCCCCTAGAAAGTGCTGCAGCATTCTCCGCCCTCATCCTGAGGGCCCGCCGCAGACGGGCGTCTCGAAGGATAGCCGCGGGCGAGTTTCGCGCCACGTCTTCCCGGATACGATTCCACAGCGGAGGCAGGAGAGGTCAAGAAGCGAGTCGATCAGCTTTCTTGATCCAGACCTTGTTGTCGTGGAAGGCGGCCCCACCAATCGGCGCGACGGTTTCGGCGCCCGTCAGCATGTTGATGCCGCGCCCGCCGATATGGTTTTTGTTGGGGTGAACGGATTCCGCGATCAGCACGCCGCGCCGCACGCCCTCGAACAGCGTCGCCACAAGCGTGGTCTCGCCGCGGGTGTTGCCGAGCGTCACGGCGTCGCCGTCGGCAATGTCGAGCGCGGCGGCATCCAGGGGATGGATCATAACGCTCGCCTTGCCCTCGCGCGCCTGCGACGAGGGCGTCTCGTTGAAGGTGGTGTTGAGGAAGCTGCGCGAAGGGCTGGTCGCAAGCCGGAACGGATGGGCCCGGTCGGTGTGCTCGATCACGGCCCAATGGTCCGGCAGCGACGGCATGCTGTCGACATCGCCCATCGTGACACCGAACGGCGGATGCGCCCAATCGGCCTTGAAGTGGAATTTCCCGTCGGCATGCGCGAAACCATCGAGGAAATGCGAGGTGCGGAAGTCCGGCTGCAGGTCGCGCCAGATGTCGGCTTCGAGGCCGCCGATGTCGCCGTGATTGCTCAGCTTCAGCGTCGCGTCGATCAATTCGCGCGGCGTCATCTCGAAGCCCCGGTGCCTGGCGCCAAGCCGTGGGGCCAGCGCCTGCAACACCTCGTGGTTGGAGCGGCATTCGCCGGGCGGGTCGATCAGCTTCGCACCCACCGAGATGTGCTGGTGGCCGCCGCCGTAATAGAGATCGTCGTGCTCCATGAACATGGTCGCCGGCAGCACGATGTCGGCCATCTCGGCCGTCTCCGTCATGAACTGCTCGTGCACCGCGACGAACAGATCCTCGCGCGCAAAGCCCTGCCGCACCAGCGCCTGCTCAGGCGCCACCGTCATCGGATTGGTGTTCTGGATCAGCATCGCCTTGACCGGTCCCTTGCCCAGCAGGGCCTCGGCATCGCCGGTGAGGATGCGCCCGATCTTGGACTGGTCGAGGGCGCGGACGCTCGGGTCGATGGCATCGTGGCCTTCGATGATGGATTCATTGAAATGCCACAGCGCGTAATTGTTGAAGAAGGCGCCGCCGCCTTCATACTGCCAGGCACCGGTCACCGCGGGAATGCAATTGGCCGCGTGCATCTGCGTGGCGCCGTTGCGGCTGCGCGTAAAACCGTAGCCAAAGCGGAAGAAGCTGCGCTTGGTCTCGCCGACGGCCTTGGCGAAGGCTTCAATTTCCGCAACAGGCACGCCGCAAATCGCGGACGCCCATTCCGGCGTGCGTGTCTGCAGATGCGCCTCGAGCTCGGCGGGGCAGTCGGTGTACTTGTCCAGATAGGCGCGATCGGCATAGCCGTCGCGGAACAGGACGTGCATCACGCCGCAGGCGAAGGCACCGTCGGTGCCGGGCCGCAGGATGATCTTGATGTCAGCCTGCTTCATCGTCTCGTTGTCGTAGATGTCGACCGCCGCGATCTCCGCGCCGCGCTCCTTGCGGGCGCGGGCGGCGTGCGTCATCACGTTGACCTGGGTGTTGACGGGATTGGTGCCCCAGATCACGACGAGATCGGACAGCGCCATCTCGCGCGGATCGACGCCGGCGATCTTGCCGGTGCCGATCGCAAAGCCGATGCGGGCGACATTGGCGCAGATGGTCTGGTAGAAGCGCGAATATCTCTTCACATGGGTGAGACGGTTGAGACCGTCGCGCATCACGAGGCCCATGGTGCCGGCGTAGTAATAGGGCCAGATCGATTCCGCGCCGAACTCGCGCTCGGCCGCATTGAAGCGCTCCGCGATCTCGTCCAACGCTTCGTCCCAGGAGATGAGCGCGAATTGCCCCGAGCCCTTGGGCCCAACGCGGCGCATCGGAAATGTCACCCGCTCGGGGTGATGGATGCGCTCAGCGTAGCGGGCGACCTTGGCGCAGACGACACCGGCCGTGTAGGTCTGTCGCTTCGAACCTCGGACACGGCCGATGCTGCGGCCCTCGACCACTTCGACGTCGAGGGCACAGGCCGACGGGCAATCGTGCGGACAGGTCGAATGGCGGATTTCGATTTTGGCGTGCTGGTTCATGTCCCAGTTCGTAACACCAAAATACCTGTCAGCCGAGGGCATTTATCCGGCAACGCCCATGCGATTTGCTCAAACCGTGCGCGACTGCGGTTCCTGCTGCGACCGCGAAGGGCGGCGCAATCACACCGAAGACCTCCCGATATTCCCCGCCCGACCGCCTTTGTAAGGCGTCGACAGCCCGTATTCCCAGCCGTTACAGTGCCGGCCAACAAGAACGTTATCAGGGAGGTGGGCATGACAGCCCGAAGCTTCATGCTGGCGCTGGCTGCCGGCCTGCTCGCCGTAGTCCCGGCCGCCCCCTCGTCCGCGCAGGATTATCCGTCCCATGCAGTGCGGATCGTCGTGCCGTTCGGTGCCGGCGGGCCGGCCGACGTCGCAGCCCGGCTGATCGGCAATGTGCTCCAGGAGAGTTTGGGCCAGCCCTTCGTCATCGAGAACCGCACCGGCGCCGGCGGCGTCATCGGCACGGTCGAGGCGGCGAAATCACCGGCCGACGGCTACACGCTGCTGATGATGTCCAACACCCAGACGGCAAATGAATCGCTGCTCACGCCGGACAAGCGCAAATACGAATTGATGCGCGACCTCGCGCCGATCGCGCCCGTGAACTATTCCGATCTCGTCATCGTGGTGAACCCTCAGGTTCCGGCGAAGACGCTGGCCGAGTTCATCGCACTCGCCAAAGCGCAACCGGGCAAGCTGAACTACGCCTCCTCCGGTCAGGGCACGCCCTATCACATGGCCGGCGAGCTGTTCAAAGCCATGGCCGGCATCGACATCGTCCATGTTCCCTATCGCAACAGCGGCGAGGCCCGCAGCGGCGTGATCGGTGGACAGGTGCAGATGATGATCGACGCGGTGCCGGCGATGGCGCCGAACATCGCCGAGAGCCAGGTCCGCGCGCTCGCCACCACCGGCAAGCAGCGATCGACCGTGTTACCGAACGTGCCGACCGCGATCGAGGCGGGTGTAGCAGGCTACGAGGCGACGATCTGGCTCGGCCTGATGGCACCATCAGGCACGCCGAAGCCCGTGATCGACAAGCTCAATGCGGCCGTCAACGCAATGGTGAAGCGACCCGATATCGTCAAGCTCTGGACCGAACAGGGCGCCGTCCCCATGTCGATGACACCCGCGGAATTCGACAAGTTCCTGCGCGGCGACATCGAGAAATGGGCCGACGTCGTCAAGAAGTTCGACAAGTCCTGAGGCCACAACACGTAATGCCCACCGTCCAATTCCAGCTCAATGGCACGCCAATCGTCGTGGAAGCCGATTCCGACCGGGCGTTGCTCGATGTGCTCCGCGGCCGGCTCGACGTCACCAGCCCGCATTTCGGCTGCGGTGCCGGCGAGTGCGGCGCCTGTCACGTCATGGTCGACGGCCGCGCGATGACGTCCTGCGACATGCCGATGTGGTCGGTCGCGGGCAAGGAGGTCGTCACGGTCGAAGGCCTCGGGACCGCAGAGCGTCCGCATCCGCTACAGCGCGCCTTCATCACCGAACAGGCGATGCAGTGCGGCTATTGCGCATCCGGAATCCTCGTCAGCGCCGCGGCGCTGCTCACGCGCAATCCGTCGCCGACGGAGGCAGAGGTCCGAGCCGCACTGGATCGCAACCTGTGCCGCTGCGGGTCGCATAATCGCATGGTCCGCGCCGTGCTCCGCGCGGCGGCGGAGATGGCGGCGTCATGAGCACGTCGTCCCCTGCCGCGAAATTGCCGGTCAGTCTTGCGGCCAATCCAAGACTGTCGTCCTGGGTGCGACTCACCGGCGAAGGTCGTGTGGCGATCTCGCCCGGCAAGGTCGAGATCGGCCAGGGCATCGTCACGGCCCTGGCACAGATCGCGGCGGATGAGCTTGACGTCGATATCGGCCGCATTGACATGATCCGCGCCTCGACGGCCATGAGCCCGAACGAAGGCGTCACCTCGGGCAGCCTGTCGATCCAGCAGTCCGGCCGCGCGCTGCGGCACATCTGCGCCGAGGTGCGCCGGCGCTTCCTCGCCGCGGCATCGGAACGCCTCGGCGTCGATGCAGCGCTGCTCGATGTCGAGGACGGCACCATCTCGGGCCCCGGCAATGTCAGGACCAGCTATTGGGAGCTTGCCGGGGATGTCTCGCTGGACTACGATATCACCGCCGATGCGAGCGCGAAGAGCGTCGCCAAGCGCGGCGTCGCCCGACATTCGCTCCAGCGTATCGACATTCCCGACAAGGTGTTCGCGCGGCCACGCTTCATCCATGACTGCGCGCTGCCGGGGTTGATGCACGGGCGCGTGCTGCGGCCGGATATCTCGGGCGCCAAACTGACGGCGCTCAATGAGGAGGCTGCGCGCGTCGTCCCGGGCCTCGTTGCGATCGTCCGCGACGGCGGCTTTGCCGGCGTGGTCGCCGACAGCGGGACGGCGGCGGAAACTGCACTCAAGGCCTTGCGCAAGGCCGCGACATGGTCGGCCGGCGAGCCGCTGCCGGATGAAGACGATCTGCCGGGTTTTCTCAGGAGCCAACCGGTCGAGACCACCATCATCGACATCAGGACGGCGGAGCCGGCGCGCAAGCCCGCCCAAACCCTCCGCCGGCAGTACACCCGCCCTTACATCGCACATGGCTCAATCGCACCTTCCTGTGCGATGGCCCAATGGGACGGCGACCACGTCCATGTCTGGACGCACAGCCAGGGTGTTTACCCGCTCCGCGCCGATCTCGCGATCGTCCTCAAGCTCCCGACCGAGAATATCGTGGTCGAGCACATGGAGGGGGCCGGCTGCTACGGGCACAATGCGGCCGACGACGTCGCACTCGACGCCGTGCTGCTGGCGAAGGCGGCCGATGGGCGACCGGTGCGCGTGCAGTGGTCGCGCCATGACGAGATGTCTCACGCCCCGTTTGGCGCGGCGATGGCCATCGAGATCGAGGCCGATCTCGACGCCGACAACGAGATCGTCGGCTGGCGTCATGCGATCTGGAGCAACGGTCACACGGCAAGGCCGGGGCGTGCCGCACAGCCGGCGCTGCTGGCCGCAACCGAGATCGCAAATCCCTATCCGCGCATGATCTCGACCGACCCGCCGGCGGCCAATGGCGGCGGCGGCGATCGCAACTCCGTTCCGCTGTACGATCTCCCGGCCTGGACGATCACCAGTCACCGGCTGCTGACCATGCCGGTGCGGACCTCGGCGCTGCGGACACTGGGCGGGCAAGGCAATGTCTTCGCCATCGAGTCCCTGCTCGACGAGATCGCCGCCTTGCGCGGCGAGGATCCCATCGCGTTGCGCCTGCGGCACCTGCGCGACCAGCGCGCGCGCGACGTCATCAGCACCGCGGCGCGGCGCGCCGGATGGAAGCCGCAGAAGCGGCCCGGCATCGGTCATGGCGTCGGCTTCGCCCGCTACAAGAACACCGGCGCCTATTGCGCCGCAATTGCCGAAATCGAGGGCACCGACGACATCCGCGTGAAGCGGCTGACGCTCGCGGTCGATGTCGGCGAGGCCATCAACCCGGACGGCGTGATCAACCAGATCGAAGGCGGTGCGATCCAGGCCACGAGCTGGGTGCTGAAGGAGCGCGTCCGCTTCGACCGGACGCGCATCACCTCGACTTCCTGGACCGATTATCCGATCCTGACCTTCAGCGAGGTGCCGGCAGTGGATGTCGAGATCATCCAGCGGCCGGAGATCGAGCCGGTCGGCGCCGGCGAGGCCGCGCACGGCCCGGTGACGGCGGCGATCGCGAATGCGGTGTTCGACTGCCTCGGCGTGCGCGTGCGCGACCTGCCGATCACCCGCGACAGGATCATTGCAGCCATGGAGCTGGCATCGTGACGACAGTGAACATTTTGAGCGGCGGCGCGGCCCAAGGCCTGGTGCGCGGACTTGCGGAGGCCTTGAAGGCGCAGACCGGTTTCGGCATCGACGGCGAGTTCGGCGCGGTCGGCATCATGGCCGACAAGCTGCGCGCCGGTGCGCCGGCCGACCTCGTGATCCTGACACAGGTGCTGCTGGCAAAGCTCGCCGCCGAAGCGCTCGTCGTCCCCTCCTCGATCGCCGACGTCGGCAGGGTCGAGACGGCGCTAGCCGTCCGCAGCCGCGATCCCAAGGTGATGGTGAGGACCGAATCCGATCTGCGCGACGTGCTGCGTTCTGCTGACGCGATCTACGTTCCGGATACGAAGGCTTCCACCGCAGGACAGCACGTTGCAAGGGTGCTGGACCAGCTCGGCATCGCCTATGAGGTCGCCTCGCGCCTCAAGATCTTTCCGAACGGCGCAACAGCGATGCGTGAGCTGGCGAATTCGCCCGCGACGCGACCAATCGGCTGCACCCAGGCGACCGAGATCATCGCGACCGACGGCATCGCGCTGTCAGGTGCGCTGCCGCCGGGTTGCGAACTGGTGACGATGTATACGGCCGGCGTGACCGCGCGCGCCGCGCATCCGAAGGAGGCCGCCGCGCTGGTCGCGCTACTGACCGGCGCAGACAGCAGGGAGCTGCGCCAGCGCGTGGGCTTTGCCGGCTGAACGGCCGGCCTATTTGTGCAGCTGTGTAAGCCCGGTCGGCGGACCATCGACGGCGGTCCAGCCGCCATCGACGAACAGCGTGCTGCCGCTGACATAGCTCGCGGCATCCGAGGCGAGATAGGCGACGGCGGTCGCGACCTCGTCGGCGCTACTCCAGCGGTTGAACACGGTATGGCCGGCATAGAGATTGTAGATGTCGGGGCGCTGCTTGAACGGACCGGTGAGCGCGGTCTCGGCGATGCTCGGCGCGATCGCGTTGACGCGCACGCCGGCATGGCCGACCTCGGAGGCAAAGCCCTTCACCAGGAGGCCGATCGCCGCCTTGGTCGAGCCGTAGACGCCGAGACCCGGCTCGATCGTCACCGCGCGCACCGAGGAGCAGGCGATGATGCTGCCGCCCTTCTGCGCGACCATGATGCGGCCGAAGGCCTGGAAGAACCAGACGGTGCCCTTGACGTTCAGATTGAGGACGCGATCGAGATCCTCCTCGGTGTAGTCGAGGATGGTCTTGCGGATGTTGAGCCCGGGCGTCGTCACGGCGATGTCGAGCCGCGGAAACTTCTGCATCACGGTTTTCGCCAGCGCGTTGACGTCCGCAGCGCTCGCGGCGTCGCAAGCAGCTGCTTCCGCCCAGCCGCCCTTGTCGCGGATGCCGGCAGCGGTCGCCTCCGCGGCGTCAAGCGCGCGATCGGCGCAGACCACACGGGCCCCGAGCCCGGCCAGCGCCTCGGCCGATGATTTGCCGATCCCCGAGGCGGCGCCGAGCACCACGGCCGTCTTGCCGGTGAGATCGAAGAGCTTGCGATAGTCCGTCACTGAGTGGTCTCCTGCGTTGCTGCTAGCCCTTGTAGCCCATCAGCAGGCGGGGCAGCCACAGCGAGAATGCGGGGACGTAGGTCACGAACATCAGGGCTGCGATCAGCGCGGCGTAGAACGGCAGGATGGTGCGCATCACCGCGCCCACCGAAATGCCGCCGATGGCACAGCCGACGAACTGCGTGGTTCCGACCGGCGGGGTGTTCAGTCCCAGCGCGCAGTTGATCAGCATCAGCATGCCGAACTGCACCGGATCCATGCCCGCCTTCATCGCGATCGGCAGGAAGATCGGGGTGCAGATCAGAATGGTCGCCGCCATGTCCATGAAGGTGCCGAGCACGAACAGGATGATGTTGATGAGCAGGAAGATGATCCAGGGCTGCGAGGACACCTTGCTCATGAGGTCGCCGGCGAAGTCGGCGACTTCGTAGAGACCCATCAGATACTGGAACATCGTGGAGACGCCGATCAGCAGCAGCACCACGCCCGTCGTCTTCACCGCCTTGGCGGCGGCGCGCAGGAAGTTCTGCAGGGTCATGGTGCGGTAGATGAAGAACGTCAGCAGGATCGTGTAGGTGACGGCAACGGCCGCCGATTCCGTTGCCGTGAAGACGCCGGACAGGATGCCCGCGAGGATGATGCCGACGATCAGGAGGCCCGGCAGCGCGGCCGCGAACGAGCGGACGACCTCGGCCCAGCCCGGGAATTTTCCGGCGGGATAACCGCGCTTCACCGCGACCGCGTAGGCGGCGACCAGCATGCACACCATCAGCACGATCGCCGGCAGCAGGCCGGCCGCGATCAGGGCGCCGATCGACACCTTGCCGCCGGCGGCGAGCGCATAGATGATCATGTTGTGGCTGGTCGGCATCAAGGCCCCGACCAGCGAGGCGTGGGTGGTGACGTTGACGGCGTAGTCGGTGTCGAAGCCTTCCTTCTTCATCATCGGGATCATCACCGCACCCATCGCCGAAACGTCGGCCACGGGCGAGCCGGAGACGCCGCCGAACAGCGTGCAGGCGACCACGTTCGACATGCCGAGACCGCCGCGGATGTGCCCGACCAGATTCTTGGCCAGCTGCACGATCTTGTCGGCGACGCCGCCATGCAGCATCAGCTCACCGCTGAAGACGAAGAACGGAATGGCGAGGAAGGAGAAGATGTTCATCCCCGACATCATCTGCTGGAAGATGACGGCGACCGGCAGGCCTTCGTAGAGGATGGTGCAGATGGCCGAGAGGCCGATCGCGAAGGCGACGGGGACGCCGAGGATCAGGAAGCCGAAGAACGTGGCGCCGAGGATGATCAGTTCCATGAGGGGACGACCTCTTCGCCGCGCAGGAGAGCAATGATGTGCTCGATTGAAAAGGAGACGATCAGGAGCCCGGAGGCGATCAGCGGCACGTAGCGGATGACCTCGGGCAGGCCGAGATTGGGGATCTTCACGGTGCCGACCGAGGCGCCGAGGATCCAGCCGTTATAGGCCATGGCGACGCCGAAGATGGCGACCAGAACGTGGATCACGATCTCGATCTTCTCTCGCGCCCGGTCGGGAAGCATCACCAGGAGACTGTCCATGCCGATGTGCCCGGCATCGCGCACGCCGACGGCAGCACCGATCAGCGTGACGTAGAGGATCAGAACCAGCGCGAGGTTCTCCGTCCAGGTCGGACTGGAATTGAGCACGTAGCGTCCGAACACCTGGTAGAAGACGATGGCGACGATGACGAGCAGTCCGGCTACGGACAGGTACATGCCCACGCGCGCAATCGGTGCATTGATCCGCGACAGCAAGACGGAGGACGGGCGGCTGACCGCGTCGTGCTCGTGATCCGCGACGTGTGGGTCCGTCATCCCGCGTCTCCCCTCGTGAGGGTCCGATGTCGCCTTGCGGCGACGCCGGACCCTGTACCGCCCTGGTTTACTTCGTGTCCTGGATACGCTTGACGAGGCCCTTCAGCTTCTCGTCACCGGCGAACTTGTCGTAAACCGGCTTCATCGCGTCGACGAACTCCTGCTTGTTGGCCACCGTCACGACCTGGACGCCGGCCGCCTCGACGGTCTTGCGGGAGGCCTGCTCGCGCTCGTCCCAGAGCTTGCGCATGACCGGCACCGATTCCTTGGCCGCCTTGCGGACCATGGCCTGATCGTCCTTGCTCAGCGCGTCCCAGACCTTCTTGGACATCACGAGGACTTCGGGTGCGAGGGAATGTTCGGTGACGTTGTAGAACTTGGCGGCCTCGAAATGGCGGGAGGATTCGTAGGACGGCCAGTTGTTCTCAGCCGCATCGACCAGTCCCGTCTTGAGCGCGGTATAGACCTCGCCATAGGGCATCGGAGTCGGGTTGGCGCCGAGGCTCTGGATCATGCCGACCCACAGGTCGGATTGCTGGACGCGGATCTTCAGGCCCTTGAGATCGGCGAGCGACTTGACGGGCGCCTTCACCGTGTAGATCGAGCGCGCGCCGCTGTCGTAATAGGCAAGGCCAATCAGGCCCGCGGGCTCCATGGCCGCCAGGATCTCGTCGCCGATCGGCCCGTCGAGCACGGTGCGCATGTGCTGCGTGTCGCGGAACACGAACGGCAGGCAGAGGGCGATGGTTTCGGGCACAAAATTGTTGAGGGGCGATGCGTTGATCCGCATCATGTCGAGCGCGCCGATCTTGAGCTGCTCGATGGTGTCTTTCTCCGAGCCCAAGGCTCCGTTGGGGAACACCTTGACGCCGAGCTTGCCGCCGCTCGCCGCTGCGAGCTGCTTGCCCATGAACTTGACGGCCTCGACGGTCGGATAATCGGCGGGATGGACGTCGGCGGAGCGGAAGTCGCGCGCGGTCGCCAGGGGGGCTGTGAGTGCCAGCGCAACGGCTGTGACGATACCGGTCAGTGTCTTCATCTGAGCTTTCCTCCTGGGTTGATTATGTCGTTGTCGGCAGCCTGAGGGCCGCCTTGGGTCGCTCTACTCCAAGTTTGAAGTCAAGCGCCAATATCGTCCGTAGGGCGCGCGGCATTCCCTGTCCAAGCCAATTCCGGCATTGATCGATGCAACAGTTGCATCGATCAATCTGGCTCAATTCGCCTCGTTGTGGAAGCGGCAGAACGGCCTGCTTCGCCGGCACGTGACTTGACGCGGCCGATGGGGGGCCCTCAAGATGACCGAAACAGCGGACCGTCTCGAAGGAATGCCCATGCCGCGGAAGCTGATCGACATCTCGGTGCCGCTCAAAAACGACGTGACGGCCGATCCGCCCGGCAACCATCCAACCATCCAGTACATCGATCACCAGCAGGGCCTGCCCCGCATGCTGCAGTTCTTCGATGGGCTCAAGGCGCAGGATTTGCCGGACGGACAGGGCTGGGCCGTCGAACAGGTCTCGCTGTCGACCCATAACGGCACGCATCTCGACGCGCCCTGGCACTTCCACCCGACCATGAATCGCGGCGAGCGATCATGGACGATCGACGAGGTCCCGCTGGAATGGTGCTTTCAACCCGGCGTGAAGCTCGACTTCCGACACCTGCCGGACGGCTATGTGGCTGGCCCCGAGGACGTCGAGAGGGAGCTGAAGCGCATCGGACACACGCTGTCGCCGCTGGAGATCGTCGTCGTCAACACCAGCGCCGGCGCGAAATTCGGCAAAGACGAATACGTCAATTCCGGCTGCGGCATGGGTTATGAGGCCACCATGTATCTGCTCGAACGCGGCGTGCGGCTGACCGGCACCGACGGCTGGAGCTGGGACGCGCCGTTCGTCTACACTGCGAAGAAATATGCCGAGACCAAAGACGCCGGCCTGATCTGGGAAGGCCACAAGGCAGGACGGCACATCGGCTATTGCCATCTCGAAAAGCTGCACAATCTCGACCAATTGCCATCGACCGGGTTCACGGTCTCATGCTTTCCGGTGAAGATCGAGCGCGCCTCGGCGGGCTGGACTCGCGCCGTCGCCATCATTGACGATCAGCCCTGAGGCATCACTCGCCGTCGAGGCCGCTCTCGGCGAGTTCACGCAGCGCATCGGTGTCGAGCACGACGATGGCACCGTGCTCGAGGCGAACCCAGTTGCGGCCGGCCCAGGCGCGCAATTGCTTGTTGATGCTCTCGCGCGTCATCCCCACCATCTCGCTGATCTCCTGCTGCGTGATGGCGAGCGTGCCGCTGCCGGAATCGAACTTGCGCTCCTCGGTGAGGCCGAGCAGCGCGCTCGCCAACCGCCCCGGCAGATTCTGCAGGATCACCTGCTCGACCTGCTGGCTGGTCCAGCGCAGACGCGCGCAGAGCAGCTCGATGAATTTCATCGCCAGCGCCGGCTGGCTCTTCACGAACGGCAGGAAGTCCCTGCGATCGATGATGTAGAGCTCGCAATTGGTGTTGGCGGTCGCGTCCGCCGAACGCGGCGCGCCATCGAGCACCGCGATCTCGCCGAAGATCTCTCCGGGACCGATCAGGTTGAGAATGGCGTTCCGGCCATCCGGTGAGGATGAGGAAATCTTCACCGTCCCCGAGATCACCGCGAACAGATTGTTGCCGGGATCGCCCTTGGCGGCGATCGTCGCGCCGCGCTTGACGCTGGTGTGCTTGGCGTAGCGGCAGAGCTGATCGAGCGCTTCCGGCTCCAGATCCGCGAAGATCGGGTGCTTGCGCAGGACCGATAATTTGTTGCCCGCCGACTGTCGGGGGTCGCCGGTCTTGTCCTGAGGCACGCCGCGGGGCTCCTAAGACTGCGAGGCACTGTCGTTCCTGCGTAGTCAACGTTATCAGGCTTTTCAACCGGAAAGCACATGCGCGGTTTGAGGCAAATGCCGCGAAAAAGCCGCGGTCAAGCCGGAGGGCCGCATCCGAAGGATGCGCCGATGCGCTCTAATCGATGCAGAGTTGCAGGCCGCGCAAGCTTGATTGCGTTGAGGCGCTAACACGTCGGCGGAGCCGGCCGGACGAGCGTCGACCTGCCTGACTGACCAGGAACCTGGAAAACGTCAGCTTTTGGAATCCGGATCGAGCCGGCCTGAGCTGGTCTGCCGGTCCGCGTAAGCCAAGGCTGCGGCAAATCCGACGAAGATCGCGACGACGACAACGGTTACCAGCAACGCGTCAGCAGGCATCATCCCCTCCCGATAATTTGAGGCATTGTTTTGCCGCAGCCGGCCGACGTCATTGATTGAGATCAAAAACGTCAGGGCGTCGCGAACGGACTGTCAGGCTGCGGCCAGCGCCTCGGCGCGCGCGGGGTCGAGCAGGCTGATGCCGCCGTGGATGATCTCGATCACGCCGTGACGCTCCAGCTTGGTGAAGGTGCGGCTGACGGTTTCGATGGTCAGGCCGAGATAGTCGGCGATGTCCTGACGGCTCATCGGAAGCGGAACCGTGTCCGACAGACCCTTGAGCGCGACCAGCCGTTCGCGCCAGCCGAGCAGAAAGGTCGCGACCTTCTCGTCGGCCGAACGACGCCCGAGCAGCACCATATGGTCGCGCGCCTGGCTCAACTCGCGAATGGCCAGCTCGTTGATCCGCTTGAGCAGCTGCGGCCGGTCTTCGATGAAGCGGCCGAACGGGGCTTTGGCGAACTGGCACACGGTCACGACGCCGATCGCATCGGCGGAAAAATTATGCCGGCCGGATATGTTCATCCCCAGGAAGTCGCCGGGCAAGGCAAAACCGACGATCTGCCGGCGGCCGTCTGGCAGCAGCTTGTACAGCCGCATGACGCCTTCGAGAACGTTGTAGAACGAGGTCGTGATGTCCTCCTCGGAGAACACGGTCTCGCCTCCGTCAAAATGAACGCGGCGCCCGAGATGCTCGAACTCCCTGAGCTCGGCCGCATCCAGTGACGAACAAACCGCCGCACCGCGTACGGCACAATCGCTGCAAAAATGTCCGTTCGGCTCAATCATGACCACGGAAGGCTTCATCCACCGCTCCCCGCGCCGGCTGCCCCCGGCCCCAGGCCGAGTCCACCGCGCGGGGGCATTTTACTGCACTGCGCCAAAGCCAATTGACTCAGATCAAATTTGAGTGGCATCCCCGTCTTATTCTGCTCCAGATTTCGACGGGATCACTTTCCATGCTGCAACGCGCCCTGCGTCACGGTCTGATTGGGCTGCTTCTGATGACACCGGCGCTGGCGGCCCCGAGCGCTGAACAGCGCGGCAAGGCCTTTGCAAAGGCCAATTGCGCCCGCTGCCACGCGATCGACCGCGCCTCCCGCAGCCCGCTCGAGGGCGCGCCGCCGCTACGCACCCTGCATCGCCGTTACCCGATCGAGACCCTCGGCGAGGCGCTGGCGGAGGGGATCTATACCGGTCACGCCGACATGCCGGCCTTCGAGCTCAGTCCGGACCAGATCCACGACCTTCTGTCCTACCTGAAGACGCTGGAATAGACGGCGTTACACCGCCTGCACGGTCCAGCCGATCAGCTCCTTGGCGATGCGAGCAAAGGCCGCATCGAAGGCGGCAACCGAAGCGGCCGGCTCGACCTTGTCGAGCTTCTCGCCGGCTTCGATCAGGCGCGAGGCGACCACCTTGCCGTTCTTGTCGACGATCCGTGCCGACAGCGCGATCTCGACCCTCGCCTCGCCCTCCGTGGCGATCCGGAAGCGCCTGATGTCGATCAGGAGCTGGTAGTCCGCCTGACCGAGATCGCTCGTGCGCAGGGGGGCGTGGGCGATGTCGTAATTCTCGAAGCTGTCGATCAGGCGCGCCTGCACCAGTTTCGGAATGCTGTCGGCCCAGAGGAAGTCGGCAAAGCCCGGCCTGTCGCCAACTGGCGCGAACAGCATGCGCTGGGTCTGCAGCATGGCCACCGCGCTCGGCTCGGGAATGGCCAGCGACGCGGAAAGCGTCTTGCCGGCCGGCCCGAGGTTCTGCGGGGTGCGCAGATCGTAGGTAATCTTCTGCGCAGGGGCGCCGCCGCCGGTCATTTTCTCCAGGCCGGCCAGAATGCCGTCGATCTTGCCGGTGTTGCGCGCGAGCCCATCGGAGAACGTCTTGAAATTCGCGATCGTGTCCTTCAGCGGGCCGGAATTGTCCTGAAGCACCGTGTCGACCCGCCGCAGCGCATCGCGCGCGGCCTGCGTCATGCTCTGGCCGGCGCCGGCCTCCGCGATCAAGGTCAGGGGCTCGCCGGACTTGTCACCGGACTTGGCGACGATCACGCCCCCCTCCAACGTCACCACCGGCACGCCGGTCAGGCCCTGGAATTCAAGACCGACCTTGGTGTCGGAGCGGACCGGCGTCGCTGTTGCAACCGAAATCGTCGCATTGACGAAGCGGGGGTTGTCGGGCGCGAGCCCGAGCTGGGTCACCTCACCGACGCGAATGCCGTTGAACAGCACGCCGGCGCCGACCAGGAGGCCGGGGACCGGCCCTTGGAACTGCACCTGATAGTTCGTGCGCGGTCCGATGCCGCCGGTGTTGTTCAGCCAATAGACGAAGCCGAACACCGCGAGGATCGCGGCCAGCACGAAACTGCCGATCAGCACGTAAGGAGCGCGGGTTTCCATGTCTTATCTCATTTCGTGTTGCAGCATCTGCGAGCGCTTGCCGTGGAAATAGGCGCGCACCCAGGGATGCTCGGATTGCAGCAATTCGCGCATCGGGCCGATCGCCACGATCTTGCCGTCGGCCAGCGCGGCGACGCGATCGCAGACCGTGGTCAGGCTCGCAAGGTCGTGGGTCACCATGAACACGGTCAGGCCCAGCGTCTTTTGCAGGGTCTTGATCAGCGCGTCGAAATCGCCGGCAGCGATCGGATCGAGGCCGGAGGTCGGCTCGTCGAGGAACAGGATCGGTGGATCGAGCGCGAGCGCACGGGCCAGAGCCACGCGCTTGGTCATGCCGCCGGACAGCTCTGACGGGTATTTGTCGGCGTCCTGAGCGCGCAAGCCGACCATTTCGAGCTTGGCGATCGCGATCTCATCCATCAGCTCCTGCGACAGGACGAGGTTTTCGCGCAAGGGAAACTGCACGTTCTGGCGGACTGTCAGCGAGGAGAACAACGCACCCTGCTGGAACAGGATGCCCCATATCGTGGCTGCGCCCCGGCCATGGCCGCCGGTGGGTTGTCCCATGACTTCGATGGTCCCGCTCCGGCGCGGGATCAGGCCGATGATGGTTCGCATCAGGACCGACTTGCCACCGCCGGATGCTCCCACCAGCCCGAGGATCTCGCCCCGGCGGACGTCGAGCGACAGTTGGTCGAGCACGGTCTGGCGGCCGAAGCCGACCACGAGGTCCCGGACGCGGATCGCGAACTGGTCTTGCGATGCGTCCATCGTCACATTCCGATCGAGGCAAAGAAGACCGCGAACAAGCCGTCGAGCACGATCACCAGGAAGATCGACTTCACCACCGACGTCGTGGTCTGCCGCCCGAGCGACTCCGCGCTCCCCTTGACGCGCAATCCCTCACTACAGGCCACGATCCCGATCACCAGCGCCATGAACGGCGCCTTCAGGATGCCCACCTCGAAATGCGTGACGGAGATGGCCTCGTGCAGCCGCGCGATGTAGATCGCCGGGCCCATGTCGCCATAGAACTGCGCGACGAGACCGCCGCCATAGAGCGCGGCAACCGATCCGATGAAGGTGAGGATGGGCAGCGCGATGATCAGGGCCGCGACGCGCGGCAGGATCAGGACGTCGACGGGATCGAGCCCCATGGTCGAGAGCGCGTCGATCTCCTCGCGCATCTTCATCGAGCCGAGCTCGGCGGTGTAGGCGCTGCCGGACCGGCCGGCGACCATGATGGCGACGATGAGCACGCCAAGCTCGCGCAGCACCAGGATGCCGACCATGTCGACGGTATAGGACTCCGCGCCGAATCTGCGGAAATGGAAGAAGCCCTGCTGTGCGATGATGGCGCCGATCAGGAACGTGATCAGCGCGACAATGGGAATTGCCTGCCATCCGATGCGGTAGAGCTGATAGACCAGCGAGGTCAGCCGCAGCGAACGCGGCCGGCGCAGCACACCGATCACGGCCATGAACAATGCGCCGAGCATTTGCAGGAAGATCGTGATGTCCTCCCGCGCGCCAACGGTGGACTTGCCGAGATCGCCGAGCCTCGACAAAACCGGATTGGGCGCAGCCACAGGAGCGGGTGTGTGGCGGTTGACCTGGCGCACCTCGTCCAGCAGCCCGGTGAAATGATCGGCGACGCCGACGAATTCGGCCGACCTGCCTGACGATGCTGCTCTGCGCGACAGTTTTTCCAGGACCCAGGCACCGAGCGTATCGAGCGCGCTGACGCCCGACATGTCCAGCGTGACGGCGCGCGAGCGATCGACGTCGGCGCCGACAGACCGGGACAAGGTCTCGAGCGTCACCACATTCGCGGCGGTCCAGGGCCCCTCGGGGCGCAGGTTCAGCACGTCGCCGGACGGCGTTGCGAGCAACAGCGGTTCGTGGTTCACGCTTCCACCTCGTCGGGACAATCGGTCCCCATTCAGACGGCATTTCTAGGCCAGCATATGGCGGCCGGCTTGACCTGTCTCAAGCGCGGACCTGCCCTGCCGATTGACGCAAATCAAGCGCGATCGCGTGCGCGGGCCCTAGGCTTGCGTCCGTTCAATGGGGATATCAAGTCCATGTTCAACAGCGACAGGATGAGCGAAGAATTGCGCGCGCTGAAGCTTGACGTCACGCGCTTGCTGGGCACCGCTGGCGAAGAGATGTTCGAGAGCTCTAAAGATCGCGCCGAAGCGCTCGCCGACCAGATCAGAGTCGCCCTGACCGAGCTGGGCGAGACTGTCGAGGAAGAGCAGGAGCAGCTTCAGGGCCTCATTGCGGACCGTCCGATCACATCGCTCGCCTCCGCCTTCGCCCTCGGCGTGGTTGTCGGCTTCATGCTGAGGAGACATTAGGTGAATACCGAGAATGTGGTCAAACATCTGCGCGCGCTGTGGCGCACCGACAGGATCATCGCGGACATCAGGCTGCGCCATCTGCTGGTCGGCCTCGGCCTGCGCGCCTTTGCGGCATTGATCGCAGCATTCGGGCTTCTGATGCTGGAGCTGTCGGCCTATTTCGCGCTGGTCCAGATCTGGAGCGCGATTGCCGCCGCGGCCATCCTCGGCGCCGTCAATTTCGCCATCGCGGCCGCACTCTTCGCCATCGCCAGCCGCGCTCCGTCCGGCCGCGACATCGAGCTCGCCAGCGAAATCCACGACTCTTCCATCGAAGCCCTTCAACTCGAGGCGCGTGCACTCCAGGCCCAGGTGTCGGGCGCGGTGCACCATCCGCTCAGCACGATCGTGCCGGTGCTTGTGCCGCTGATCGCAATCATCGTGAAGAATCTGCGGTCGACGGCCAAGCCGTCGACCAAGACTTCCGCCACGGCAGGTTCGGCCGAAGCGCACCCCTGACGGGCGCACTCAGAGCTTCAATTTGACGTCGCAGATATCGGGTTCGGCCGGATCCGGCTTGACCTCAAAGCCGAGGTGCCGGCACATCTCGAGCATCACGGTGTTCTCCTGGAGCACGTCGCCCGATATGACTTTCAGCCCTTCCGACTTGGCATAGTTGATGATGAGCTGCATGAGGGCCCAGCCGAGCCCCCTGCCCTTGAGATCGGAGCGCAGCAGGATCGCATATTCACCGCTCTCGTAGATCGAATCCGAGTGGAGTCGCACCACGCCGACCATTTCGCCGGTGGCCTCGTCGAACGCAATGAAGGCCATCGCGCGCGCATAGTCGAGTTGGGTCAGGCGCGCGATGAATTCGTGGGTAAACTCCTTCATCGGCGCGAAGAAGCGCAGGCGAAGGTCGTGTGGCGTGACGTGGCGCAGGAATTCGTGGATGGTCGGCTCGTCCTCGGGCCGCATCGGCCGCACGAAGATGCGCCAGTCGTCCTTGAGCTTGAGGCGGCGCTCCCATTGCGAGGGATAGGCGCGAACCGCGAAATTGGCCGGGCCGGAGCCGACAAATTTCCGTTGCGGCGCCCCGACCGCGACGCGGGCATCGACCGCGGTCACGCCGGTTTCGTCCGCGAGCAGCGGATTGATGTCGAATTCGCGGATCTCGGGGATGTCGGCCGCCATCTGCGCCAGCTTGACCAGCACCATGGCCACGGCATCCTGCTTGACCGCGGGCACGTCGCGATAGGCCTTTAGCAGCCGCGACACGCGAGTCCGGTCGATCAGATCGCGGGCGAGCTGCAAGTCCAGCGGCGGCAACGCAAGGGCCTTGTCGTTGATGATCTCCACCGCCGTCCCGCCGCGGCCGAACACCACGACGGTGCCGAAAGTAGGATCGTCGGCGAGGCCCAGGATCAGCTCGCGCGCCTTTGCCTTGACGACCATGGCCTGGACGATGACGCCACCGATGCGGGCCTCGGGCCGCAGCTTTCTTGCCCGGCAGAGAATGTCGGAGGTGGCCGCACGCACGGCCTCCGGCGTGGTCAGATTGAGCACGACGCCGCCGACGTCGGATTTGTGGACGATGTCCCGCGACAGGATCTTCAGCACGACGGTGCCGCCCTGCGCGAAGATTTCGTTCGCATAGGCCACCGCCTGCTCGACATCGGCTGCCGCATTGGTCGGCACCATCGCGATGTCGTAAGCTTCGAGCAGGTGCTTGATCTCGACCGGCTCAAGCCATTGCCGGCCGTCCGCGATCGCGGCGGTGACGATCTGCCTCGCGCCCCTTGTGTCCGGAATGAACGTGTCGGGCATCGCGGGAGGAACCTGGCTCAACTCCTCGACCACTTCGCGGTGCCGGACAAGGTGCATGAAGCCGCGCACGGCGTCGTCTTCGGTCGGATAGTTCGGCATGCCGGCGCCGGACAGCGCCTGAATGATGTGCTGATCGGCGCCAATCCAGGCTGCCAGCACCGGCTTGGCCCATCGGCGATGCTGCTCGCGATATTTCGCGACGCGCTCCGTCACAATCGCGGCGATCTCGGTCGCCGAGGCAATCGCCGTCTGCACGTTGAGAATCAGAACCGCGTCATTGTCGGGATCGGCCAACAGCACCTCAAGCGCCGCCGCATAGCGCGCGGCGTCGGCGTCGCCCACGATGTCGACGGGATTTGCACCGGACCAGGTCGGAGGCAACGCCGCATCGAGCTTCTTGCGCGCCTCCGCCGAGATGGTCGCCGGAATTCCGCCCAGCTCGACCAGTCGATCGACGGCGAGCACGCCGATGCCGCCGCCATTGGTCAGGATGGCGAGACGCTTTCCGGTCGGCGATTCGACACGGCCGAGCGTCTCGGCACAATCGAACAGCTCTCGCAGGTCTGAGACCCGCAGCACGCCCGCGCGGCGGAACGCCGCGTCGTAGACGGCGTCGGCGCCAGCGAGCGCGCCGGTGTGCGTCGCCGCGGCTTTCGCGCCTTGCGCCATCCGGCCGGACTTCACCACGACGACGGGCTTCACGCGCGCGGCCGCGCGCGCCGCCGACATGAACTTGCGTGCGTCCTTGATGGACTCGATATAAAGCAGGATCGCGCGGGTCTTGTGATCCATCGCGAAATAGTCGAGCAGATCGGCAATGTCGACGTCGATCTGGTCGCCGATCGAGACGATGCCGGAGAAGCCGACGCCGCGCTGCGCAGCCCAATCGACCATGCCGGCGGCGATCGCCCCCGATTGCGAGATCAGCGCGAGGCTGCCCGCCCCCGGCATATGCGCGGCAAAGCTGGCGTTCAGGCTGACCCCGGGCATCATGATGCCGAGGCAATTCGGTCCGATCAGCCGCATGCCGTATTTGCCGGCCGCGGTGATGACAGCATCGTGCAGAGATCCCGGTCCGTGGCCAAGCCCGGCCGAGACGATCAAGGCCCCTGCCGTGCCGCGCCGTCCGGCCTGGTCGATGATGCCGGGGATTTCGCGCGCGGGCGCGGTGATGACCACGAGCTCGGGAACGAAGTCCAGGGCGTCCAGACTCTTCACCGCCGCGACGCCGGCGATTTCCGCATGGCGTGGATTGACGAGGCCAAACCGCCCCTTGAATTCAGCCTTGTGAATGTTCTCCAAAACCGCGCGTCCCACCGAGACCGGGCGAGCGCTCGCGCCGACAAGCGCAACCGAACGCGGCGCCAGCAGGTTGTTCAGACGATAGGTTGACATGAAATCAAATGCGCCCGGTCGGCGACGGCTCCGATGGTTGACGATCAGTCTCGACGAATGGCGAGCTTAGTGCGAGATCATAACCCAGCACGGTGGCTGGCCAATGACGGTCTTTGTCACACCGCCCCAGACGATCTCGTTCAGACGCGAGTGATGATACGCGCCCATCACGATGGCGTCCACGTCGTGGGAATTCACGAAGTTTCCCAGGACCTTGCCGATCGAGCTGCCGCGGCCTTTCGCCGTTTCGAACGACGCATGGACACCGTGTTCCCTGAGATGATCGACCAGAGCGGTTCCGGATTGCACGATCGCGTCGGTCTTGTCGTCCGCCACCGTCACCACGCGGATGGTCGCCGCCGCCTGCAGGATCGGCAGCGCGTCGCCGATCGCGCGTGCCGCACGCGCGGAGTGATCCCAGGCGATCACGACATTCTCGAATTTGGGCGAAAGCGCGTCCGCAAGATGCTCCGGGCATAGCAAGAGCGGTCGGCCGGATCCGAACAGGAAGGCTTCGACGATGCTCTCCGTCCGACTGTCGTGCGGCTTCACGGGGAGCAGCGTGAGATCGCAGAAACGGGCGTGCTCGGCCACGACCGCCGCGATCTGGTCCGCCGGCACCTTGCCCGTTCGGCTCTGGGCGCGAATCTTGGCGCGGGACGTCGCACTGGTGAATGCGTTCAGGAGCTGCTGCATGTCGCTCGGCTCGCGCGATTTGCTGTCTTCCGCGGACTCGCGGTCGTAGGGCAGCAAGACCTTCGGCCGCTCGTACACTTCTTCCTCGAGCGCGAGCGCCGTGATCCTGGCGCCGAGTTCGGCGGCGACGGTTACGCATTTCTCGATCGCAGCCAGGGCCGGCCCGCGGGGCTGGCCGACAAGCGGCAGAAAGACGTCCTTGATGGGCATCGGGATTCTCCTTGGCCGCCACAATAGGCCGGCTTTCGTCGAGCCGCTTGATCCCTGTCAAGCCAGCGGAACTTCGGCCAGAACAGGCGTTGACCAGCATCAAGGACTGGCCGCCCGGTTCTTCTACGGATAATTCAGACGGAGCGGTTGCCCCGGAGAAACTCATGCGTGCGATGGTGTTGCCCGCCCCACGAACGCGGCTCGAGATAGAGGAGCGGCCCGACCCGATACCCGGCGAGGGTCAGCTCCGGGTGAAGGTCAGCGCCTGCGGCGTATGCCGAACCGACCTTCATCTCGTCGATGCCGAGCTGCCCAATATCCGCTATCCGATCGTGCCCGGCCACGAGATCGTCGGCCGGGTCGATCTCGTGGGTCCGAATGTCGCCACGCATGCGCCAGGTGATCGGGTCGGCATTCCCTGGCTCGGCTTCACCTGCGGCCATTGTCGCTTCTGCCGGGACGGCATGGAAAACCTGTGTGACGCGCCGCTGTTCACCGGCTACACGCGCGATGGCGGCTATGCGACCCACACCATCGCCGACGCACGCTACGCCTTTCCCCTCGGTGAGGAAGGCGACGACGTGGAGATTGCCCCTCTGCTGTGCGCGGGGCTGATCGGCTGGCGCTCGCTGGTGCTGGCCGGCCCTGCCGAGCGGCTCGGCCTCTACGGTTTTGGCGCGGCCGGCCACATCATCGCGCAGGTCGCGCGCTGGCAAGGGCGATCCGTCCATGCATTCACGCGACGCGGCGATGCTGCCGCACAACACCTTGCCCGACGTCTCGGCGCGGTCTGGGCGGGGGCGTCCGACGAAGTGCCCGACGAGCCGCTCGACGCGGCCATCATCTACGCACCATCTGGCGAACTTGTCCCGGCCGCGTTGCGCGCGGTCCGCAAAGGCGGTCGCGTCGTATGCGCGGGCATCCACATGACCGATATTCCAGGCTTTCCGTATGACCTGCTCTGGCAGGAACGGCAGTTGATCTCGGTCGCCAATCTGACCCGGCAGGACGGCCTGGATTTTCTCAAGATCGCTCCCCAAGCCGGCGTACGCACCGAAACGACGGCATTTCCGCTTCATCAGGCCAACGACGTCCTGAACATGCTGCGAACCGGTCAAATTCTCGGCGCGGCCGTACTGACGCCCTGATGGTGCTTTTGGATACTCGTTCCATGACGGATGAAATGGCGACCCAGGAGCGGATCTTTCGGACGCTGACCGACCATCCCGGCGTGACGCAGATCAACACGCATGGCGCTGCAGTGTTCCTCGACGGGATGCGCGCGCTGAAGATCAAGCGTGCCGTGAAATTTCCCTTCCTCGACTACTCGACGCTCGAGAAACGCAAGGCCGCGTGCGAGGAGGAAATCAGGATCAACCAGCCGCTGGCGCCGCAGATCTATCATCGTGTCGTCGCGATCACGGAAGAGCCGGATGGGTCGGTGCAGGTTGGCGGTCCCGGCCGGCCGATCGAGTACGCGGTCGATATGTCGCGTTTCGACGAAAACAGGACGCTGGATCATCTGGCAAAGGCCGGGCCGCTGGATGCGAAGCTGGCCTCTGCGGCCGCCGACGCGATTGTGGCTCCGCACAAGGCGGCGGTTCACGCCGACGGAAAAGCATGGGTCTCGTCCATCCCCGCCTTGATCGACGGCAACAGTCACGGCCTGCGGGCTGGCGGCCGTTTCAACGCTGACGAGATCGACAAGCTCGGCAAGGTGTCGCACGAAGCATTCTTGCGCCTCCGCTCCCTGATCGCGGAGCGCGGCCGTCGGGGCTTCGTGCGCCGCTGCCACGGCGATCTGCATCTGGCAAACATCGTGCTGCTCGATGACCGGCCCGTGCTGTTCGACGCCATCGAGTTCGATGCGCGGATGGCAACCGTCGACGTGCTCTACGATCTCGCGTTCACGCTGATGGATCTACTGCACCACAATCAACCCAGCGCCGCCAACATCGTCCTGAACCGCTATCTCGCCGCGACCTCTGCCGACAATCTCGACGCGCTCTCGATTCTGCCGCTGTTCATGTCGATACGGGCCGCGATCCGCGCCCAGGTGGCCCTGGCACGGCTGAAGCCGCCGCATTCCGATGACCCCAGCATCCTCGACGAGGCACGGCGTTACTTCGACCTCGCCAGGACGCTGATCCATCCGGCCACGCCGCGCCTGATTGCCGTCGGCGGCTTGTCCGGCACCGGAAAGACGGTTCTGGCGCAGGCGCTCGCGCCCCTCGTCGCACCGCCGCCCGGAGCCGTCGTGCTGCGCAGCGACATCGTCCGCAAGCAAATGTTCGGGGTTGAGGACACGCACCGCCTGCCGCCATCCGCCTACACACCGGAGCACACGGCTCGCGTTTATGACAGGCTGATTCAACTCGCCCGGCGGGTGCTGGCGCAAGGGCATTCGGCGGTTATCGACGGCGTGTTCGCGCGTGAGGACGAACGGGACGCGATCGCCGCACTGGCGCGCGAGCGCTACGTGCCGCTGAACGGCCTGTTCCTGGTCGCGGACCTCAAGACTCGGCAGATCCGGATCGGAAGCCGCCGGGGCGACGCATCCGACGCCACGCAAGAGGTTGCCGCGCTGCAAGAGCACTATAATATCGGCCATGTCGGATGGGCGACCGTCGATGCATCCGGGACGCAAGAGCAGACGCTCCAAAACTGCCGGCACGCGATCGCTGAAGGCAAACAGGGCAATCTGATTGGCGCGGGCAAAGATGGCGCGACCTAGCACGACCTCGACGGCCGCTCGCGCCACGCTGGCGGGGCGACGAAATGCCCTGCCCGGCCGCCTGAGCCCAGGCATGGCCTGCGATACGGCGTTCCGGATCATCGCGCGCCGTCACCTCGCGGCCGTCCTCGCCCAGCATGACGGCACCTGCCGCGGCGATCCCGACGCGCTGCATCAGATCCGGATCGCACTGACGCATCTGCGCACCGCCATCCGCTTCTTCTCGCCGATGGTCGACGACGCCCTGCGGCCGGTTGTCTGGACCGAACTGAAATGGCTGAACAGCCAGCTCGGCATGGTCAGGGATCTCGATGTGGCGATCGAGCGGGTTATCGCCGAGAGCGACGGTGAACTCACAGTGATCGCCGAGCTCCGGCACTGGGACGAGAAACGCGCCGAGAGCCACCGCCTACTGGCACGTGCGCTGCAATCGGCCCGCTATCGCCGCCTCGTCGAGCAGACTTCGGCCTGGATCGAGAGCGGGCCCTGGTCGACCCGACGCAGCAAGGAAGCCATTCGACTGCGCCGCTCGACGCTCGCTGAGCATGCGACGGCGAGGCTGACCGAATGGGAGGCGACGCTACTCAAGAAAGCGCGAAAGCTCCGCAAGCTCGACGTCGAAAAGCGCCACAAGCTGCGACTTCTCAACAAGAGGATGACCTATTCGATCGAGTCGCTCCAGGACCTGTTCGCCGAGGACGCCTTGAAGAAACAGCAGTCCATCCTCAAAAAATTGCGCAAGGCGCAACGCTCGCTCGGACAACTGAACGACGATGCGCGTGGACAGGCGTTGGCGGCGTCGCTGAACGGCGCCGGCCTCGATGCCAGCCATCGCTTCCTCGACCGCAAGCGGGAAAAGAAGCTGTTGCGAGCGGCCTCGGCGGCCTACCGCAAACTGGACAAGGCCAGGCCTTTCCGCTCCTCCGATCTCGCGCCGAATTCCGAGCCGGAAGCTTAGGTGTGGACGTAGTCCCCCGGCGCATCGGGCAGTCCCGCAGCGTCTCCAACTCCGATCTGCGGTGGATCGCAGGGCGCGCCGGAGTGCGCCGCCAGCCATTTGGCCCATTCCGGCCACCACGACCCTTCAACGTGCGGAGCCAGCTTCAGCCATTCGTCCGGACCCACATAGGGTGCGTCCTCCGCCTTCGTCAGCACCTGGTAGCTGTGGCCGGGCTCCGCTGGAGGCGCAACGACGCCGGCATTGTGGCCGCCGCTGGTCAACAGGAACGTCACGTCGGCATCGACCTGATAGTGGATCTTGTAGACGGATCGCCACGGCGCCACGTGATCGGCGAGCGTGCCGACCACGAACATCGGCGCGTGAATATCGGACAGCGAAACACTCCTGCCACCGACGTGATAGCGCCCGCCGGCCAGATCGTTGTCGAGGAACAGCTTGCGCAGATACTCCGAATGCATGCGATACGGCAGCCGCGTCGCGTCCGCATTCCAGGCCATCAGATCGTTCAGCGGCGCGCCCTCGCCCATCAGATAGTCGTGCGACAGGCGGGACCAGATCAGTTCGTTCGAGCGCAGCAGCTGAAAGGCACCGGCCATCTGCGTCGTGTCGAGATAACCGCGCTGCCACATCATGTCTTCGAGAAAGGCGACCTGGCTTTCGTTGATGAAGAGCGTCAGCTCACCGGCCTCGGTGAAGTCGGTCTGGGCGGCAAGGAGCGTGACGGTGCCGAAACGGTCGTCACCGTCGCGCTCCATCGCAGCGGCGGCGATCGACAGCAAGGTGCCGCCAAGACAATAGCCGAGCGCATGGGTCTTCCGCCCCGGCATGACCTGTCCAATCATGTCCAACGCCGCCATGACGCCGAGCTTGCGATAGTCGTCGAAGGCGAGATCCCGATCTCTCGCATCCGGATTGCGCCAGGAAATCGCGAACACCGTGAAGCCCTGGCCGGTCAGATATTTGACCAGCGAGTTCTGCGGCGACAGATCGAGGATGTAGTATTTCATGATCCACGCCGGCACGATCAGGATCGGCTCGGGCCGGACTTGCGCCGTGGTCGGGTGGTACTGAATCAGCTCGATCAGCTCGTTGCGGTAGACGACCTTGCCGGGTGACGCCGCCACCGTCTTGCCGACCACGAACTGCGCGTCATCCGTCAATTTTGCGTTGGAGAGCAGGCGCATCAGGTCGCTGCACCAGTTCTGCCAGCCGAAGACGAAATTCTCCCCGCCACTCTGGAACGCCTTCTCCAGAACCTTCGGATTGGTCGCTGCGAAATTCGACGGCGCCAGCATGTCGAGCGTCTGGCGCATCGAGAACTCGACGATGGCCTCATTGGCATGCGACACGCCGCGCACGCCGGTCGTGGCATCGTGCCACCACCGCTCGGTGAGCAGGAACGCCTGCGCCAGCAGATTGAACGGCGCGGTCTCCCATTGCGCCCCCCCGAAGCGGCGATCCCGGGGCTGCGGCTGAATCACGGACCACGGCTTCTGCTCAGGCGACGTCGCGTGCGCCGCGGCTTCGGCCAGCCGGCCGATGTCGCGCAGCGTGTTGCGGGAAATCTCCATCTGGCGCTGGGGCGCCGCGGCGAGATGCGAGCTCCAGTCGAGCCAGGCGAGCGACAAGGCCAATGGCGAAATGCCGCCCGTGAATCGCGCTAGCATCGCGTGAAACGCACGGTCGAGGGGATATGGCTCCGATACAGGCGAGCGATCGGCGGCAGGTAGCATCCCGTCAAGCTTCTCGGAGCTTATTGTCGGGGCTTCGGGACCCGCGGCGGGATTGGCAGGGAGAGCCTGGACTGCCGGCTCCTCGGCCCGTGGAAATATCTGCACGACGCTCATGGCTCAATGGTCCCAAGGGCTGCTGGTCTACGTCGGCGGAAGGATATGGCTAGGCTTCCCACAAGCGTTGAGCTGCATCAAATCCAGGCGCGTATCACAATTGCTTCATCAGGACGGACGGGCTCCGTCCCATTGACCTGAGTCAAACCGCACCTCGATACCCGGGCTAGTTTTCACGCATTGAAATTCGACAAGCCAGCGGAGTCGTCCATGCGCGCCCACCAGATCATGACCCGGTCGGTCATCTCGGTCACCCCCGACACCAGCATCGTGGAGGCGGCGAATATCATGCTGAAGCGGCATGTCAGCGGCCTCACGGTGGTCGACGATGCCGGCAAGCTGGTCGGCGTCGTCTCCGAAGGAGATTTCATCCGCCGCAGCGAAATCGGCACCGGGCGCAAGCGCGGACGCTGGCTGCGGTTCATCCTCGGTCCGGGCAAATCGGCCAGCGATTTCGTCCACGAGCATGGTCGCAAGGTTGCCGAGGTGATGACGGATTCGCCCGTCACCATCACGGAGGATACGGCGCTCGCCGAGATCGTCGACCTCATGGAGCGCAACAACGTGAAGCGGCTGCCGGTGGTACGCGGCGACAAGGTCGTCGGGATCGTATCGCGGGCCAATCTGCTGCAGGCGGTGGCTGGGCTTGCGCGCGAAGTGCAGGATCCAACGGCGGACGACGACCACATTCGCAGCCGCATCATCGACACCATGGAGAAGCACGACTGGTGCCCGTTCGGGCTGAACGTCATCGTCCGCGACGGCATCGTTCACCTCAGCGGCGTCATCACCGAAGAGCGCACGCGGCAGGCCGCGATCGTTGCTGCGGAGAACGTCGAGGGCGTGAAGAAGGTGCACGACCATCTGTGCTGGGTCGACACCATGTCGGGCATCTACCTGAATTCGCCCGAGGACGACGAACTCTCCAAGGCGAGCTGACGCGCGTCAGCTCGGAATGACGGCGGTGGCCTCGATCTCGACGCGCGCCGCCTTCTCCACGAGGCGCACCACCTGCACCAGCGCCATCGCGGGGTAATGCGCGCCAAAGATGGCGCGATAGATCTTGCCGAGCTCCTTCAGGTTGGACAAGTACTCGTCCATGTCGACGACGTACCAGGTCAATCGCACGAGGTGCTCGGGCCGCGCGCCGGCCTCAGCCAGAATCGCGGCGATGTTGCTCAGGGTCTGGCGCACCTGTCCGACGAAACCGTCGGCGAGATGCTCCTCGACATCCCAGCCGATCACTCCGCCGGTGACGACGATGCGTCCCTCTGCGGCCATGCCGTTCGCATAGCCCTTCGGCATCGGCCACCCCGACGGCTGGAGCACCTGCACCCGCGAACCGGTGTCATCCTCGGCAGCTGTCGACAGCACCGCAAGCTGCGGGCCTTTCGGCGTCATCACGGACAATGCTTCATCCTTCTCTCATTCCGCCGCGACGCCTGAGGATGTCACGGCCGCCTGGGCCAGTTGCCGCAAGGCAAATCGCTTCAATTTTCCAGTCTCGGTCTTCGGCAGCTGAGTCACGAACTCGATGGCGCGCGGATATTTGTACGGCGCGATCTCGCGTTTGACATGTTCCTGCAGCTCGGTCACGAGCTTTGCGTCCGGCGTCACGCCAGCCGCCGCGATGACATAGGCCTTCACGATCATGCCGCGTGCTTCATCCGGCGCGCCCACCACGCCGCACTCGGCAACCATCGGATGCGTGAGCAGCGCCGCCTCGACGTCGGTGCCCGCGATGTTGTAGCCGGCCGACACGATCATGTCGTCGGAGCGGGACTGGTACCAGAAATAACCGTCGCCATCCATGAGATAGGTGTCGCCGGTGATGTTCCAGCCGTTCTGGACGTATTTGCGCTGCCGCTCGTCCGCGAGATAACGGCAGCCGGTCGGACCGCGCACGGCAAGCTTGCCCATCGTGCCTGGCGGCAGGTCGCGACCGTCGTCGTCGACGATCTTGGCCTCATAGCCCGGCACGGGCTTTCCGGTCGCGCCCGGGCGGATCTCGTCCTCGGTCGCGCTGATGAAGATATGCAGCAACTCGGTCGAGCCGATCCCGTCCATCAGCTTGAGGCCGGTGGCCTTGAGCCAGGCATCGAAGGTCGGCTTGGGCAGTGTCTCGCCGGCGGAGACGCATTTTCGCAGCGAGGAGATGTCGCGGCCGGCGAGCTTGCCGATCATGGCACGGTACGCGGTCGGGGCCGTGAAGCAGACCGTGATCCTGTGCTGCTCGATCGCCGTCAGAATATCGTCCGGCGTCGTCTTCTCCAGCACCACGAAAGAGGCGCCGATGTGCATCGGAAACAGCACGCCACCGAAGCCGAAGGTGAATGCGAGCGGCGCCGAGCCGACGAAGCGATCCTTCTGCTGGGCGCGCAGGATGTTGCGCGCATAGCCGTCGCAGACCGCGAGCATGTCGCGGTGGAAATGCATGGTGCCTTTGGGGTCGCCTGTCGTGCCCGACGTGAAGGCGATCAGGCAGACGTCGTCGGAGGCGGTGTCGACGGCCTTGAACTCCGCACTCGCATCGGCAATGAGAGCTTCAAGCGAGTCCGCCGCGCCATTGCCCCAATAGACAACCCGCTTGAGATTCGGCGCCGCAGCCTTCGCCTTCTCCATTTCCTCGGCGAGCTTGCCGTCGCACAGCGCCAGCGTGATCTCCGCCTTCTGGATCGGGTAGGATAGCTCCTTGGCGCGGAGCAGCGGCATCGTCGCCACCACGATGCCACCGGCCTTGATCACCGCGAGATAGGTCGCGACCATCATCGGGTTGTTGGCCGAGCGCAGCAGCACCCGACCGCCGCTCACGAGACCGAGCTTGCCGACCAGCACGTTGGCGATGCGATTCACCAGCGCCTGCAGCTCGCGATAGGTGTAGCTGACGGCGGGGCTGATGACGCAGGGCGCGTCCCCATGACCCTGCTCGACCCAGCGATCGAGGAAGGAGCTGACGCAATTCAAGCGTGGTGGGTAGTTCAGCTCCGGCCGCGTGAAGATGAATTCGGGCCACAGCTCCCGCGGCGGCAGATGCTGCTGCGCAAACCTATCGACATGGGCCGTCGCGGCATTGCCGTCATGCGAGCCCTTCACTTGAACCTTGGCGGCGTTGGCCATCGCACGCTCCTTTCAGCATGGATTGCACCCGGCAGCACGATCTGGAAAACATTTTAGGCTTAAAACAATTCGGCGCAATAGCGGATTTTGGGCATGGCGTGCTTTTTCCTGCGGCAAAAGGGATTGGGCGGCCTGCCGGCCCAGCGCTTACGGCCGGCGACGGGCGGCCGATTTCTGCGCCGAGGCCTTGGTCTTGGCGAGCAGCCGCATCAATTCGCGCACATCTTTCGGCGAAAGGTCAGCAAACAGATCGGCGATCCACGTCTCGTGCTCCGCAGCCATTCGTCGGAACTCGGCGCGACCGAGTTTTGTGAGGCGGATCACCTGGACACGACGGTCCGTCTCGGACGTCCGCCGGTCGAGATGGCCGGATTCCACGAGGCGCTCGACGAGACCGGTGACGTTGCCGTTCGACACCATCATGCGCTTGGAGACATCAGACAGCGTCATGCCGTCAGGCGCCTTGTCGAGCTGTGCCATCAAATCGAAGCGGGGCAACGTGACGTCGAAGCGGTGCCGCAGCCGGCCCCGGACCTCACCCTCGATCAGCGTCGTGCAGGTCAGAAGGCGCAACCACAGCCGGAGCTCGTCGGCGTGATCTTCAGGCGTTTCGACGGCCTTGGTCTCGGAATCGAGCATCGCGGTGCAGTCACTCTCGGCGGGCATTGGCGCCGGCACGGATTCCCCAACATTTTGAGCTTCAAATAAATCGGGTCCGGCCGCAAGTCCAAAGCTGCAACAATCGACCGCACGTCAACTTCTTTAGGCTTCAAATAATTGGCGCGCCACTTGCATGCGCCGCTGCCCGCAGGATGCCGAACGTTTGAGCGCTGCTTGCCGCGGCAGCCTTCATCGGCATAAGCTTGGATTGGAGTAGCGGCTTGCAGCGCTCGCCGATAGTCACGAGGGGACAGATCATGAAGACGCAAATGACCTTGGCCGCAGCCACCATGCTGCTTGGCACGGCGATGACTCCCGCCCTCGCCCAGGAGAAGATCAAGCTGGGCGTGATCGTGACCCTGTCGGGGCCCGCGGCCGCACTCGGCCAACAGGTTCGCGACGGCTTTGCGCTCGCGGTGAAGGATCTCGGCGGCAAGATGGGCGGCCGCGATATCGAGGTGATCGTTGCGGATGATGAGCTGAAGCCGGATGCGGCGGTGACCAAGGTCAAGGGCCTGCTCGAGCGCGACAAGGTCGACTTCGTGGTCGGCCCGATCTTCTCCAACATCCTGCAGGCGATCCACCGGCCCGTGACGGAATCGAAGACCTTCCTGATCAGCCCCAATGCCGGCCCGTCGACATTTGCCGGCAAGGACTGCAACCCGTTCTTCTTTGTGACCTCGTATCAGAACGACCAGGTGCACGAGATCCTCGGCAAGGTCGCGCAGGATCGCGGCTACAAGCGCATGTACCTGATGGTGCCGAACTATCAGGCCGGCAAGGATTCGGTGGCGGGCTTCAAGCTCGACTACAAGGGCGAGATCGTCGAAGAATCCTACATGCCGCTGAACACGCTCGACTTCCAGCCGGAGCTGTCCAAGATCTCCTCGCAGAAGCCCGATGCTCTCTTCACGTTCATGCCCGGCGGTCTCGGAGTCAATCTCGTCAAACAATACCGGCAGGCGGGCCTCGCCGACAGCATCCCGGTGCTCTCGGCTTTCACGGTGGATGAATCGACCTTGCCGGCTCAGCAGGACGCAGCCGTCGGCATGTTTGGTGGAGCGAACTGGGCGCCCAATCTCGACAATCCCCAGAACAAGAAGTTCGTCGCCTCCTATGAGGCCGCCTACAATGTCGTACCCGGCACCTACGCGTTCCAGGCCTATGATGCCGCGATGCTGATCGACAGCGCGATCAAGGCCGTGAAGGGTGACCTCTCGAACAAGGATGCGGTTGGAGCCGCACTGAAGAAGGCCGACTTCACATCGCTGCGCGGCGCCTTCAAGTTCAACACCAACGGCTATCCGATCCAGGATTTTTATCTGACCAAGGTTGCCAAGCGTCCGGACGGCAAGTTCCAGACCGAGATCGTGCAAAAGGTCTTCGAGAATTACGGCGACCGCTACGCCAAGGACTGCAAGGCGGCGAACTAAAGCCGCGACTGGTTACGGGAGGACTTCAATGAGCAGCGAAATCACCGGCATCACACGGGCCAATGAGGGCATCCAGGGCATCTCCTGGAACATCCTAGGCCAGACCTATGTGCCGAAGAGCAAGACCGAGCACAGCTTCTCCTGGCACGCGACGCTGCCGCCGGGCACCTTCGTGCCGCCGCATATTCATCCCGACCAGGACGAATATCTCTATATGCTGGAGGGCAAGCTCGACTTCATGCTCGGCAATTCCGAGGCGCAGGCGACTGCGGGCGACCTGATCCGGCTCGGCATGGGCGTGCCGCACGGCATCTTCAACAAATCGGAGCAGACAGCAAAAGTGCTGTTCTGGGTCTCGCCGACCAAAAAGCTGTTCGACCTGTTCTGGGGCCTTCACAACATGAAGGAACAAAAGCCCGAAGACGTGGTGGCGATGGCGGCCGAGTTCAACATCCACTTCCTGCCGCCGCCTCCCGGCGCCGGCTAGCGGCGGGCCTCAGGCGCGCACCGCTGCAAGCCCCGGCACGGCGGCGAAACCGGCCTTGGTGGCATAGCCGCGCACGATGGCCTCGCGTTGGGAATAGCTCAGCACGTTGTCCACATTGTCGAAACCGTCGGGGGCAAGCTGCTCGACGGCATCGATGACGCCCTCGGGACCGCCGCGCCGGTTGGAGCGGACGATATCGGCCGTCATCGGCAGGCGCTTCTTCTCGTATTCGAGCAGTGCCTGGCGCGGATGCTCGGCGCGCACCAAAGCGTCGGCAAGGCAGCGCGCGTCGAGGATCGCCTGCGAGGCGCCATTCGAGCCGACCGGATACATGGGATGCGCGGCATCGCCAAGCAGCGTGACACGTCCAGACGACCAATAGGGCAAGGGATCGCGATCGCAGGTCGGATATTCGTAGAATTCGGGCGTCGCCGCGATCAGGCTCCTCACGTCGATATGGGGGATCGAGAAGCGAGCCACGTACGGCATCAGCTCCTCGCGGCGACCGGGCCGCGACCAGTCCTCCTTGCGCGGCGGCGGGGCGTTACCTTCGCCAACCTTCACCAGCACGGCCCAATTGGTCAGGCGGCTCGCCGGGCTCGATCCCTCCGCGATCGGGTAGATCACCACCTTGGCATTGAGCCCACCGGCGACGATCATCGATTTGCCGGTGAGGAACAGCGGCCAGTCGCGCGCACCGCGCCAAAGCATCAGGCCGTTCCAGCACGGCGGGCCCTCGTTCGGAAACAGCGTCTCGCGAACGCGGGAATGAATGCCGTCGGCGCCGATCAGGATATCGCCGCGCGCGGTGTGAACGTGCGCGCCAGTGCGATCGAAGAAATAGGCGGTGACGCCGCCCTCGTCCTGCGTGAAGGCACCGAGCCGGCAACCGGTGTGGATGGCATCAGCCCCGAGCCGTTCCTCGACGGCGCGATGGATGACGCCCTGGAGGCGGCCGCGGTGGATCGAGAATTGCGGCACGTCGTGGCCGGCGTCGATCCCGCGGGCTTCGCGCCAGACCTCCTGGCCATGACGGTTGAGATAATAGAGCTGGTCGGTGCGAACAGCGACGTCGTCGAGCTTCTGGAGCAGGCCGAGCCCGGCGAGCTCGCGCATGGCATGCGGCAGCGTGTTGATGCCAACGCCAAGCTCACGAATGGTGTCGGCCTGCTCGAAAATCTCGCAGTCGAGGCCACGCGAACGCAGCATCAAGCCGGTGGTGAGACCACCGATACCACCACCGACGATAATCGCCTTCATCGCCTTTACTCCACTCGAAACACAGGCAATGGGTTAACGTCGCACGGGCGGTCACTCCGCCGCAAGCGGCTTTGTCGCCTCCGCCTTGAGCTCGGCCCGGGTCTTGGGCTTAGCCTTAATTCGCAGCTCGTCCATGTCCTGCCGATCGCGGACGCTGTTGCGGAAAATCTGATCCATTCCGGGCAGATATTGCGGTGGGCAGAACGCGTCCTTGGCCCCGTACCAGGCCGCCGCCCTCATGGTGAAGAAGGGATCGACCAGATGCGGCCGGCCGAGGGCGACAAGGTCTGCCCGGCCGGCGGCCAGGATGGTGTTGGCCTGGTCCGCCGTCGTGATGTTGCCAACGCACATCGTGGCCACCCGCGCCTCGTTGCGGACCTGGTCGGAAAACGGCGTCTGGAACATGCGGCCGTAGACGGGCTGCGCATCGCGCACGGTCTGCCCGGTGGAGACGTCGATCAGATCGACGCCGGCCTCAGCGAAGGCGCGCGCAATCGCCACCGCATCGTCGCCGGTGATGCCGCCTTCGGCCCAGTCGGTCGCGGAGATACGTACCGACATCGGCTTGTGCGACGGCCAGACCGCACGGAGCGCCTCGAAGATCTCCAGCGGGAACCGCAGCCGATTTTCGAGTGAACCACCATACTGGTCCGTGCGCGTATTGGTCAGCGGCGAGATGAAGCTTGCGAGCAGATAGCCGTGGGCGCAGTGCAGCTCCAGCATGTCGAAGCCGCAGCGTTCGCCGCGCTCGGCCGCAGCGACGAAGGCATCCCTCACCGCATTCATGCCGGCACGATCGAGCTCCCGCGGCACCTGACTGTCGGGAAAATAAGGCAGCGGCGATGCCGAGACCACGTCCCAGCCGCCCTCCTCAAGCGGGCGGTCCATGCCGTCCCACATCAGCTTGGTCGCGCCCTTGCGGCCGGCGTGCCCGAGTTGCAGGCAGATCTTGGCAGCCGAGTTGCCGTGGACAAAATCCACGATGCGCCGCCAGGCGGCCTCCTGCTCGTCGTTCCACAGGCCGGCGCAGCCGGGCGTGATACGGGCCTCGCGGCTGACGCAGGTCATCTCGGTGAAGATCAGGCCGGCCCCACCGATTGCGCGCGAGCCATAATGCACGAGATGGAAATCGGTCGGCACGCCCTCCTTCGCCGAGTACATGCACATCGGCGACATCACGGCGCGATTGACGACTTCCATCTCCCGCAGCCTGAACGGCTGGAACAGCGGCACCACCGGCTTTGAGGTATCGACGTCAAAACCGCTGTCGCGAACCTGCTTGGCAAACGACTTCTCGACTTCGGCCACGAAATCCGGCGCGCGGAGCTTCAGATTGTCATAGGTGATCGCCTTCGAGCGCGTCATCACGCCAAAGGCGAACTGCACTGGGTCGAAATCCCAGAAGCGCTCGACATGCTCGAACCAGACCAGCGAGACGTCGGCGGCGTGCTGGGTCTTCTCGACTTCCTCGCGGCGGCCGTGCTCGTAAACGTCGAGCGCAGCCTTGATGTCCGGCGCCTTTTCCATCGCCTCGGCCAAGGCGATGGCGTCTTCCATCGCGAGCTTGGTGCCGGAGCCGATCGAGAAATGCGCGCTCGCCTTGGCATCGCCAAGCAGCACCATGTTGTCCTTGACCCAGCGCTTGCTGCGGATCATCGGAAAGTTGCGCCACATCGAGCGGTTGGTGAGCAGCTTGTGCCCGTCGAGGAACCAGCCGAAAATCTCGGCCATTCGCGCGGCGGACTGGCTCTCGTTCAGGCCCGTCAGACCGGCGCGTTCGAACGTTTCAGGGTCGGTCTCGAAGATCCAGGTCGAGTGCCCAGCCTCGTATTGATAGGCGTGGGCAATGAACGGCCCCCACTCGGTCTCCTGAAAGATGAAGGTGAAGGCATCGAGCGGCCTGGTCGAGCCCATCCAGGCGAACTTGTTGGAACGGAGGTCGACCTCGGGCTGAAAGTGCTCGACATATGTCTCGCGGAATCGGCTGTTGATGCCGTCGGCGATCAGCACGAGATCGGCGTCGGCGAAGCGGGATTCGTCATCGACATCAGCCTCGAAATGCAGGACCACGCCGAGTTCGCGCGCCCGCTGCTGGAGGATCAACAGCAGCTTCTGCCGCGAGCAGCCGCAAAAGCCGTTGCCGCCGACCCGGTGCACCGTACCGCGAAAATGCACCGCGATGTCGTCCCAGTACGCGAACTCCTGGGTGATGCGGCGATAGCTCGGCAGATCGTGCTTTTCGAAATTGTCCAGCGTGGCGTCGGAGAACACCACGCCGAAGCCGAACGTGTCATCGGCCCGATTGCGCTCGTACACCGTGATGTCGGCGCCCGGGCGCTGCTTCTTGAGCAGGATCGCAGCGTAGAGACCTGCAGGTCCGCCACCGATGATCGCGACTTTCATGGGAGCCTCGCCAATTCACCCGGCCATGGAAACTATTTTAAGCCTAAAATAATTTCGCGCAAGTCCCCGCTGCTGGCCTCAGCACAGGCTCGGCCGGCCTAGTCGCCCCGGAAGACCGGCTTGACCTTGTTGGCGAAGGCTTCGAAGGCGCGCTCGAAATCGGCCGTGGTCATGCACAGAGCCTGGGCAACGGCTTCCGCCTCGATCGCCTCTTCCACCGACATTGCCCATTCCATCGCCAGCATCCGCTTGGTCATGGTGTTGGCGAAGGTAGGCCCTTCCGCGATCTGCTTCGCCAGTAATTGGGCCTGGGGAAGCACCTGCTCCGGCGTGACGATGCGGCTGAAGAAACCCCAACGTTCGCCTTCCTCAGCAGTCATGAACCGGCCGGTGTAGAGCAACTCGGAGGCACGAGACTGCCCGATGATCCGCGGCAGGATCGCGCATGCCCCCATGTCGCAGCCGGCCAGCCCAACCTTGTTGAAGAGGAAGGCCACCTTGGCCCCGCTCGCAGCTAAGCGCATATCCGAGGCCATGGCGACGATCGCACCGGCGCCAGCACAGATGCCCTCGACTGCGGCGACGATCGGCTGCGGGCAGGCCCGCATCGCCTTGACGAGATCGCCGGTCATCCGCGTGAAGGCGGTCAGCCCCTTGGTGTCCATCTTCACGAGCGGGCCGATGATCTCGAACACATCGCCGCCGGACGAGAAATTGCCGCCTGCACCGGTCACCACGATGGATTTGACCGCGTCGTCGAACGCACAGGCACGGAAGAAATCGGTCAGCTCCCGGTAGCTCTCGAACGTCAGCGGATTCTTGCGCTCGGGTCGATTGAGCGTCACGGTGGCAACACCGTCGACAACCGCCAGCAGGAAGTGCTGCGGCGAGTAATCCGCGAGCGGCACGGTGACGGGATTGACTGGTCTGCTCATGCGATCTCCTTGGGTGTCTGTTCCGCGCCGCTAGATTTCGCCGCCTGCGACTGCAATGGCCTGTCCGGTAATCGCGCTGGCGCCCTGCCCGCACAGCCAAAGCACGGAATCCGCCACCTCTTGAGGCGCGATCAAGCGCCCTTGCGGATTGTGCCTGGCCAGCTCGGCGATGGCCTGCTCGCGGCTTCGTCCCGTCTTATTCATGATGTTGTCGATACTGCCGGCAACGAGGTCAGTGTCGGTGAATCCGGGGCAAACCGCATTCACGGTCACATGGCTGCCGGCCAGCTCCAGGGCAAGCGAACGAACGAGCCCGACCGCGGCGTGCTTGGCCGCGGTGTATGCGCTGACATAGGCATAGCCCTTGAGGCCTGCGGTCGACGCAACCACGACGATACGGCCATAGGGACGGTCCTTCATGCCCGGCAATACGCCGTGGATGGCATGGACGACGCCCATGAAATTGATGTCCATCATGCGCGCAAACAGGGCACTGTCGGACTTCGCAAAAGGCGCGGATTCGGCGCTGCCCGCATTTGCGATCAGGATATCGATCGGCTTGCGCGCATGGGCCCCGACGATGGCGGCCTTCAGAGCGATCTCGTTCGTGACGTCGGCGACGGCCGCGAAATGCGCAGCGCCTGCGTTGACGGCTTCTTCAAGCCCCGCCGCGTTGCGGCCGACAATCGTCACAGTGGCGCCGGCGCCGACGAGAGCCGCCGCGATCGCAAGACCGATGCCGCGGCCGCCACCGGTTACCAGCGCGTGCGGCGAGTGCGGCAATCCGGACATGCGCTGGCTCCCTCGGATCTCATGGTCGTCTTCCGATATATTTTAACCTTCAAACTTTTGCAATGAAGACGCCGCTCGCCGGCGCGAATGCCGCGCCACGAAACGCGGCCCGGAAATTGCTTTAAGTATAAAATTATCGCTTCCCATCGCCGAAAGGCCTGTTAGCATCCATGGGCCAAGCAGAAGGATGTCGCGTGTCGCAGCCTGTGCCCATGATAACAAAGGACGGGCGCTTCGCCTATGAAGCCGCAGGCGATCCGGGCGCGATCCCTCTGGTTTTCCTGCATGGCATCGGCGGCGCGGCTCGGAGCTGGCGACAGCAGCTGGCAACGTTCGGCAACCGCTTTCGCGCGATCGCATGGGATATGCCGGGCTATGGCGGCTCGGCTCCGCTCGCCAGCGTCAGCATCGCTGCCCTGGCTGATGCGCTCCAGCAATTCATCGAACAGCTCGGCGCAACAAGACCCATTCTGGTCGGCCATTCCATCGGCGGCATGATCGTGCAGAAATGGCTGGCGCAGTTCCCGAAACTGGCTCGCGCGGTGGTGCTGGCGCAGACCAGCCCCGCTTTCGGCAAGGCCGACGGCGATTGGCAGAAATCCTTCATCGCGGCGCGGCTTGGCTCGCTCGATCGCGGCGCGACCATGACGTCGCTGGCGCCTTCGCTGGTGAAAGAGCTGGTCGGTGACGATCCGGATCCCGGGGGAATGGAGCTTGCGCGCGCGTGCATGGGAGCCGTGCCCGAGGCAAGTTACCGCGCCATGATGCTGGCTTTGATCGGGTTCGACCAGCGCGGCACGCTGAAGGACATTTCCGTTCCGACGCTGTTGCTATCCGGATCCAAGGACAACAATGCCCCGGCGCCGATGATGGCGAAGACGGCGACTTACATCCCGGGGGCCGAATATGTCGAGCTCGCGGGCGTCGGCCATCTCGCCAACCTCGAGCGTCCCGACGCCTTCGACGCGGCGCTCGGCCGATTCCTCAATTCCGTGACGACCAAAGCGTAAGGTGATTGCGCGATGACCATGCAAGTCAGCAAGACGATAGGCGCAACCGGCAAGGTCGCGCTGGATGTCCCGATCTTCGATCCCGTCGCCTTCCGCCTCAGCGATGAGCAAGCCGGCATCATTGCCCGCGCACGGGAGATCGGTCAGACCGTGTTTGCCGATCGCGCCGCCACCTACGATCGCGAGGCGATCTTCCCGACCGAGAATTATCGTGACCTGCATCGCGTCGGCCTGCTGGGCATTGCCGTTCCCAAGAAACACGGCGGACTTGGCGCGAACTACCAGACCTATGCCTTGGCCGCCGCCGAGATCGGCCGCTATTGCGGCGCGACCGCGCTGACCTGGAATATGCACGTCTGCTCGACCCTTTGGTCGGGCCCGCTGGCCGACGATCTCGACATGGATGCAACGACCCGCACCGAGCACGAACGACGCCGCGCGGTCCATTACAAGCGGATCGTCGAGGACGGCGCGATCTATTCGCAACCCTTCTCCGAGGGCGGTGCGGCGGCCGCCGGCGGCGTCGCCTTCGGCACGGAAGCAAGGCCGGTCGAGGGCGGCTGGATCGTCAACGGCAAGAAGATCTTTGCATCGCTTTCCGGCCATGCCGACTATTACGGCGTGCTCTGCACCGAGATCGAAGAAGGTGAGAAGGCCTCTCGCCGCAACACGCTCTATCTCGCGATATCGGCCAAATCGGAAGGCGTTTCGGTCGTCGGCGACTGGGATCCGCTCGGCATGCGCGGAACGGTTTCGCGGACGCTGCTGTTCAAGGACGTGTTCGTCCCCGAGGACTCCGCGCTGATGCCGCGCGGCGTCTACTTCCAGGCCGCGATGCGCTGGCCGCACATGTTCCTGACGCTGTCACCGACCTATATGGGCCTCGCGCAGGCCGCCTATGACTTCACCGTGCGATACTTACGCGGCGAAGTGCCTGATATGCCACCGGTCAAGCGGCGGATGTATCCGACCAAGCAGATCGCCGTGGCCCAGATGCAGATCAAGCTCGAGCAGATCAAGGGGATCTGGTTCCAGGCGGTCACGGAAGCCTGCGCCAATCCGAGCAAGGAGCAGGTGCTTCGGGCCTATGCCGCGCAATATTCGGTGATGGAAGGCGCCAATGAGCTCGCGGCGCTCGCGATCCGCACCTGCGGCGGCCAAGCCATGCTTCGCTCGCTGCCGCTGGAGCGGATATACCGCGACAGCCGCTGCGGCTCGCTGATGCTGCCCTGGACGGCCGAGCTTTGCCTCGACCGGATCGGCCGCGAGGCGCTGTACGAAGCCGGCGAGACGGACGACTGACGGTGGACCTCTGCAGTCTGATCGATCGCAACGCGGCGTTTTCGCCAGACAAGACGGCCATTACCTTCGAGGGGGAACGGCTCAGCTATGTCGCGTTCGCCGCGCGTATCGAACGGACCGCGACGGCATTGAAACAGGAGCTGGGTGTCGGCCGCGGCGATCGCGTTGCGATCCTGAGCCTGAACCGGCCGGACTATCTGGTTCTGCTCTACGCATGCGCGCGGCTGGGTGCGATGCTGGTGCCGCTGAACTGGCGGCTCGCGGTCGCCGAGCAGCTCTTCATTCTCACCGACGCCGGTGCAAAGGTGCTGGTGCTCGAACGGGCGTTCGAGAGCATTCTTTCCGAGCTTGCATCGGGGACATCCGTTGTCGGCCTCGACTTCTCGCCGCCTCGCGGCACGACGTTCGAAAGCCTGCTGGCGCGCAGCGACGGCACCAGCCGCAATCCGCACACCGATCTCTCCTGCCCGTTGCTGATCGTCTACACCTCGGGAACGACGGGGCGGCCGAAGGGCGCAGTGCTGCGCCAGGAGGCGCTGTTCTGGAACGGCGTCATGAGCCAGCACATGCACAACATGACGTCGGACGATCACGTGCTGACCGTGCTGCCGTTCTTTCATGTCGGCGGCCTCAACATCCAGACGACGCCGGCGCTGCAGCTCGGCGCGACGGTCACGATCCACGCCCGATTCACGCCGGACACGGCGCTCTCCGCGATCGAAGACGAACGGCCGACGCTGACCGTGATGGTGCCGGCGATCATCCAGGCCGTCAGCGAGCATCCCGCCTGGGCAACCGCCGATCTCTCCTCGCTCAAGGCCGTCGCCACCGGCTCGACCATCGTGCCGCCACATCTGATCGAGCGTTTCGTCGCACGGGACATTCCCGTGCTTCAGGTCTACGGCTCCACGGAAACTTGCCCCATCGCCGTCTACACACGCCTTGGCGGCGATCTCTCGCGGGCGGGATCGACCGGACTTGCCGGCCTGTGCTGCGAAGCCAAGGTGGTCGATCATTCCGGCCACGAGGTGCCGGCTGGCACGCCGGGCGAGATTGCCGTGCGCGGCCCCAACGTGTTCTTCGAATATTGGGGCAACGAGGCCGCAACGCGTGACGCGCTGCACGACGGCTGGTACCGCACCGGCGATATCGGCCTGTGCGACGCCGACGGCTATTTCTGGGTGCGCGACCGCAAGAAGAACATGATCATCTCAGGCGGCGAGAACGTTTACCCGGCCGAGATCGAGCGCGTTCTGCTCGAGCACCCCGATGTCAGCGAATGCGCCGTGATCGGACGGCCGGACCCGCGCTGGGACGAAGTGCCGATCGCCTACGTGATCCCGCGATCCGGTCGCCAACTCGAAGTGGACGACCTGAGAGCCCAGCTGCAGGTGCAGCTCGCGCGCTACAAGGTTCCGCGAGACATCGTTTTCGTCAAAGACCTGCCGCGCACGGCTCTGGGCAAGGTCCAGCATTTCCTGCTGAAGCAGCTTGATGCGCAGTCACGTGCGCAAGGAGAAGCATCTTGAAAATTGCGGTTCTTGGCGGGGGAAACGGCTCTTTCGCGGCCGCGGGCGATTTTGCGCTGTCAGGGCATGAGGTGCGGCTTTGGCGCCGTGATGCCGACCAGGTCGCGGCGCATCGCGCCGCCGACTCGCGCATCCTGGTGAAGGACCACAACGGTCGCCACGACGTGAGGCTCGCCCTGGTTACGACCGATATGTCTGAGGCGGTCGATGGCGTGGAGCTGATCCTGTGTCCGGCTCCTGCCTTCGCGCAACCGGATATCGCCCGCCTGCTCGCCCCGCATCTGCAGGACGGTCAGGTCTTATTTCTGCCGCCGGCGACATTCGGCTCGATGATCTTCGCCCAGGCCGCGCACGATGCGGGGAACCAGGCTAAGGCGAGCTTTGCCGAAACCGGTACGTTGCCGTGGCTCACCCGCAAGCACGGACCGTTCGAGGTCGCCATCACCATCCGCGCCAAACGGCTGCCGGTCGGCGTATTCCCGCTCGACCAGGCGCCGCACGCCCTCGAAGTGATCGGGCGCGCCTTTCCCGATGCGATCGAGCCGTGCGGAGACGCATTGTCCGGCGCATTGATGAATGCCGGCCCGATCATCCATCCGCCGCTGATCGTGATGAATGCGGGCCCGATCGAGCATTTCGAACGCTGGGACATTCACAAAGAAGGTACGCAAATCGCGATCCGCCGGGTCACCGACGCGCTCGACGCCGAGCGGATGGCGGTGCGCGAGGCGCTCGGCTACGGCGCGCCGCACTTCCCGCTCGCCCATCACTACGCCAGGGAAGGCGAGATCTGGATGTATGGCCGCGGCTCGCACGACCGCCTGACCGATTCCGGCGACTGGCGCGAGCGGATCGTGCTGACGGAGCATCGCTACATGCGCGAGGATCTGCGGCTGGGGCTGTCGCTGCTCGTCTCGGTCGCCGGCCTCGCGGGCGTATCCACGCCATTGGCCAAGGCCTTCCTGTCGATCGGTGGCGCGATCTGCGGCGAGGATTTTGCGCAAGGCGGCCGCACGCTCGAGACGCTCGGGCTCGACAAGCTCGGCAAGGCCGAACTGCAGACGCTGCTTCGCAATGGATTCTGACCGATGACCAGTCGCACCAACATTGCCTGTCTCGGCGCCGGCCGCATGGGTCGCGGCATCGCCGTGGCGTTCGCCTACGCCGGGCACAAGGTCACAATGGTCGACATCAAGGCTCGCTCCACGGAGGAGTTCGCCAAGCTGGAGGCGGACGCACTCAGTGAAGTCAGAAAGACCTTCGCCAGCCTGTCGACGCTGGGGCTATTGACCGAGGCGGATGTTGATCCGCTGATCGCGCGGGTCTCGGTGGTGCCGGCGAGCCAGAGCGGCGCGGCGTTGGCCGGAACCGGAATAGTCTTCGAGGGCGTCCCCGAGGTCGTCGAGCTCAAGCGCGAGGTGCTGGGGGCGGCTTCAAGGCAAGTCGGCCCCGACACGATCATCGCGTCGACTACATCGACCATCCTCGTCGACGATCTCTCGGGTGCGATCGTGAACCCGCGCCGCTTTCTCAACGTGCACTGGCTCAACCCCGCCTACCTCATTCCGCTTGTCGAGGTTTCACCCGGCAAAGCCACCGATCCCGCCATCATCGACGAGGTCAAGGCTCTGCTCGAAGGCATCGGCAAGGTGCCGGTTGTCTGCGCAGCGACGCCCGGCTTCATCGTGCCGCGCATCCAGGCACTGGCGATGAACGAGGCCGCACGCATGGTCGAGGAAGGCGTCGCCAGCGCCGAGGAGATCGACAAGGCGATCCGCTACGGGTTCGGCTTCCGTTACGCCGTGCTCGGGCTGCTCGAGTTCATCGACTGGGGCGGCGGCGATATCCTGTACTACGCGAGCCGTTACCTCGAGGGCGCACTCGGCAGCGACCGCTATCGGGCGCCGGAGGTCATTTCCCGCAACATGCATGAGGGGCGGATCGGCCTGCGCACGGGTGCCGGCTTCCTCGACTACTCCGGGATGGATGTCGATGCGTATCGCGTGAAACGGCTCCAAGCCATGGTCGACCTGCTCCGGCACTTCGACCTCGCTCGGCCGCCCGTGGTCGACCGCGGCTAACCGAAGACGTCCTGAAGCACGCCTTCCCGCACCACCGCCACGCCATCGAGCTCGATGGTCGTTCCCATCATCGGCAGATCGAAATGGCCTGCCGTATAGCGGCCGGCGAATTCGTTGGCACCGGTCGAGAACAGGAAATTGCCGGAGACGGCGCGAATTTCCGTACCGTTGGTGTCACGCTGGTCGTACATCGACAGCGCTTCGTAGCGTGCGCCCGGATTCATACCGAAGCCGACATGCGAGACCGCATAGGCCTCGCGGTCGCCCCAGGCGGCGAGATAGGCGCGCATCATCGCGGCATCCGTGCCCTCGCCGGCCAGATCGACGACATAGTCGTCCTTTAGCGTCATTGTCACCGGTGAGGCCAGATAGCGCTTGAACGTCAGATTGATGTCGCCGGGCGCCATCACGAGCGTGCCGTTGATGGTCCCGCTCTTGGGAAAGCTGACGACGATGCCGCCGGGCCAATGCGCGAGCGTGCCGGGCTTGTCGGTCCAGCCCCACACACCGACCGTGGACGCGCCGACCATGTCGACATCCAGCGCCGTTCCGGCCTTCGAGGTCACCCGCATCCGCTTGGTCCCCCGCAGCATCTTCGCTGCCGCACGAACCCGCTTCTCGAGCGCCGAATCCGGCACCATCCGCTCCAGCGCCTCGGGGTGCTCATTCGAAATCACCAGGATCCGCGCGCCGGCCTTGAGGATCTCCGGCGTCTCCACCGCGTGCATCAGGCCCTCGATGGTGCAATCCACCACAAAGCCGGCCTGCTGCAGGGCAGTGATGACCGGGCCCAGCTTCTGGATCGCCTCGCTCGCTCCCGTCGAACGAACCGGAACGATATTCCGGTTACGCGGCGTCGGCATCACCACGTGAAACGGCCGTGCGCCCATACGCAGCAGGGCAAGCTCGGCCAGATGCACATTCAACGCGCGCGACTGCGTCTCCGAGAGAATTGCGGCGGTATCGCCTGCCTTGACGGCGCATCGCTCAAAGATCTCGCAAAATGCGTCGATCCATTTTGCCTCGATGCGATCTGCCAGCATGGGTCACTCCCGGTCTTGTTTCTTCTTCGTTCAGATCACGCTTCTAGAAAACCCCGCAGCAGGTAAGCCCGCAGCGCGCCCAGCAGGGCGTTCAGGATCAACCCCAACAGCGAGATCGTGATTAGCGGCACAAACATGTCGACGGCCTGAAAAGTTCGCGCCGCAGTCACGAGCGCGTGCCCCAATCCGTCCGTCGACGTGATCATCTCGGCTAGAAACACCACGATGCAGGAAATGACAAGGCCGATCCGGCACCCGGTCAAGATCGACGGCATCGCCGCCGGCAGTACCACCTTGAACAGAATTTCGGCGCGCGACGTTCCCGCCGCCATGGCCGACCAGATCAGTTTCTGCTCGACGGTCGAGGCACCGTAATAGGTCGAGAGCAGGATGGGGAAGAGCGCGTCTGCAGTCACCAGGGTTATCTTCGATCCATGGCCAAATCCAAGAAGCAGCAGAAGCGCCGGATAGAGCGCGACCTTTGGCAGTGGGGCCAAGACGCGGACGATCGGTCGAACCACCGAATTGATCGCTGGACTGGCGGCGGCGGCGATGCCGATACTGACGCCGAGCACAACCGCAATCGCGAACCCGGCAAACAGCCGGATGAGGGTTGCCGCGATCTCCTGCTGAAACGTCCACGTCGCGAGCTGCTGAAGCAGCCTGCTGAAGACGATGCCCGGCGGGGGCAGCAGGACCGCAGGCGCAAAGCCGAAGGACACCAGCCCCTGCCACAGGGCGATGACCAGTGCGATCGGGGCGATCCCGAGAAGCATGTTCGGAGAGAGAAGGCGCACCATCACGAGAAGCTCAGCGGCAGGTCGAACTGAGGCTCTGACCAGCGCACCAGCCTGGCCCGAACCCTCTCAAAGATCGCGTCGAAGCAAATGCCCATGGCGCCCACGATGATGATCATCGCGAAGACGGTGTCGTACTGGCCCATGTCGAGCGCGTTGAACAGGATGTTGCCGGCACCGGACTGGCGGGCGATCATCTCGCTCGTGATCATCGTGATCAGCGCCAGCACCAGGCCCGTGCGGCATCCGGTCAAGATTTCCGGCAGCGCCGCCGGCAGCACGATCCGCACCAGCCGCTGGGCCGGCGACAGCCCCATCGCGGCGCCCGACCACAGCATCTTCTCCTCGACGGCCTTGGCACCTTCGAAGCTATGGTAAATCACGGGAAGGCTGACGCCGAGGAAGATCACCAAGGTTTTGGTGACGTCGCCGACGCCCAGCCACAGCATGATGATCGGCATCAAGGCGGCCTTCGGCACCGGATAGATCACCATCAGGAGCGGATTGAAAAAGGCCGCAACGCTTCGGCTGCGTCCCATCAACAGGCCCAGCGGGATCGAAATCAGCACCGCCACGCCAAACCCGAGCGCCATGCGGCGAAGCGAGGCCAGGATGTTGATCAGGGATTCCTTGTCGCCGAGAATATCGGGAATCGCGCGGATCGCCTCGATTGCCGTGGGGAAACTGTCATTCTTCAGCACAAGCGAGGCTGCCTGCCACACCGCCAGCAACCCGATGCAGGCTAGCACCGGAGCAGATCGTCTGAGCAAGGTGGCCGGTGACATCATAGGGCAGGCCCGGCTTCGTCGCTTTCATCGAACATGCGCTCGATATCGACGACGTACTTCTGATAGCGCGGGTCGAGCAACAGCTCGTTGCGGCGGCGCGGCCGCGGCAGATCGATGTCGATGACTTCTCTGATGCGACCGGGAGATTTCGACATCATCACGACTTTGTCCGACAGGAAGACGGCCTCGTCGACCGAGTGGGTGACGAACAGCACCGTCTTGCGGTCTCGTTCCCAGATGTTCAACAGATCGTTCTGCAAGCGGGTCCGCGTATGGGCGTCGAGCGCCCCGAACGGCTCATCCATCAATAGGACTTCGGGATGGTAGGCCAGCGTGCGCGCCAGCGCGACGCGTTGCTTCATGCCGCCCGACAACTCCTTGGGATAGAAATGTTCGTACCCCTTGAGGCCGACCATCTCGATCAACGCCCGGCTCTGCGCCTCTGCCTCGCTGGCGCGCACGCCCTGCTGACGCGGGCCGTACATCACATTGCCGAGCACGGTCTTCCACGGAAATAGCGCGAACTCCTGGAACACCGGTCCGCGATCCGGACCGGGCCGCGTGATCGCCTGCCCTTTCATCCTCGCCGCACCGCTGGTCGGGTTGACGAAGCCGCCGACGATGTAGAGTAGTGTCGACTTGCCGCAGCCCGACGGACCGAGGATCGAGACAAAGGCTCCCTCCTCGATCGTCAGCGAAATTTCCGAAAGCGCCAAATGATCCTTGCGCGCCGAGGTCTGAAAGACCTGCGAGACATGGTCGATCTCGATGATTGCAGAAGCCGGCTCTTGTGATGTCACCGGTCTCACCCATTCGCTCGATCTCGCAGGCACTGCAGTCATTCCGTCGCTCGCATTACCGTGAGACACGGGCTTAGCAAGAACTCTGCCAGACAGACGATCGTTTGCGCACCCGTGCGATGCGTCATTCGAACCACGGCCACTCTGCCGGGCCTTCATGTGTCACGGCTCCGCCCGGCGCCTGCCCAACCAATCGCGCATATTTTGCAAGAGCACCTGCGCGGTGACGCGGCGCACGCTGCTTCCAATCCCGCCGCCTTGCGGCGAGTTCCTGCTCATCGAGCAGGATGTCCATCCGCCGGTTCGCGGCATCGATCCGGATCCGGTCACCGTCCCGAACGAGCGCCAGCGGACCGCCGACGAAAGCTTCGGGAGCCACGTAGCCGATGCACATGCCGCGGGTCGCGCCGGAGAACCGGCCATCGGTGATCAGCGCCACTTTTTCGCCCATGCCCTGCCCGTAGATCAGCGCCGTGACGCCGAGCATCTCACGCATGCCGGGGCCACCGACCGGGCCCTCATTGCGGATGACGAGAACCTCGCCCGCCTTGTAGCTCCGGTCGCGAACGGCTTTGACGCAAGTCTCCTCATCCTCGAACACCCGCGCCACGCCTTCGAAGAACTGGCTCTTCAGGCCGGCGACCTTGATCACCGCGCCATCGGGGCAGAGATTTCCCTTCAGCACCGCCACACCACCATCAGGCATGATCGGTGCACGAGACGCGTAAACCACCTCGCCGTCCGGCGCGTTCGCCGCGCCGTATTCTTCAGCAAGCGTGCGGCCAGTGATGGTGATGCAGCTGCCATCGAGATGGCCGCTCTGGATCAGTTCACGGATTACCACGGCGGCGCCGCCGATGTCGTAGACATCTTTTGCGGTGTATTTGCCACCCGGCCGCAGGTTTCCAATCAACGGCGTTCTTGCAAAGACCTCGCCCACGTCATCGATCGTGAACGCAACGCCGGCCTCGTTCGCGATCGCCGGCAGATGCAGCGCTGCGTTTGTCGAGCCGCCCGTGGCAGCGACGATGGCCGCGCCGTTCTCGAGAGACCTCCGTGTCACGATGTCGCGTGGCAACGGCCCGCCGCGTTCCACCATTTCCATGATCAGGCGCCCAGCCCGCCGCGAGATTTGCGCACGCTCCGCATAGACACCTGGCACCATCGAGGCGTTGGGAATGGTCAATCCCATTGCCTCCGAGACCATGCCCATGGTGTTAGCAGTGAACTGGCCGGCGCAAGCGCCGATCGTCGGCAGGCAGGCCCGCTCGATCCGCTCGAGCGTAGCGCCGTCGATCTCGCCAGTCATGAAGCTGCCGACGGCCTCATAGGAGTCGAGCACCGTCAGCGTACGACCGTCCACGCGCCCCGGCAGCGAGCTGCCGCCGTAGATGAAGATGGACGGCACGTTGCAACGGACCATACCCATCATGACGCCGGGAAGCGTCTTGTCGCATCCGCCGTATCCGATCAGCGCGTCGTAGGCCAGACCATGAACGACAGCCTCGATCGAATCGGCGATCAGCTCGCGCGAAAACAGCGAGAACTTCATGCCCTCGTGGTTCATGCTGATGCCGTCGGACACCGAAACGGTCGAAAATTCACGCGGCGTGCCGCCCGCCTCCTCGATGCCGGTCTTGGCCGCAGCCACCTGGAAGTCGTGGGTCATGTTGCAGGGCGTCTGCTCGCCCTTCATGCTGACGACGCCCACCATCGGTTTTGCAATCGCAGCGTCGTCGAGCCCCATGGCACGCATGAATGCCCGGTGCGGGGCTCGGTCGAGGCCGTCCGTCGTCACTCGTGATCGCAACTTCTTCATGCGTGCATCTTCTTCATGCGGCGGCCTGGAGAGCCGGAATGCCGCGAGATCCTCGGCCGGTACGTTCGCGCGGTCGCCTATTGCAGGGGAGCAACGATCGTCGGATGTTTGAACTGCGCGACATCCAGCTTGGGCAGCATTCCGGTCTCCGCGTAGATGTCGAGCATCTTCTGGATCGCCGGGAAGTTCGGCGCCGCCCCCGGATCACGGCCGAAATCGTTGTCCTTCAGCAGGTAGGTCTCGAGCACCGGGATGGGCGCCTTCAGCACTTCGTTGACGACCTTGAGAGTCTCCTCGCGGTTCGCCAAGACCTTCTTCATGCCCGAGGTGATGTCGCGGACATAGGCCTTAACGAGTTCCGGGTTCTTGTCGACGAAATCGGCGCGGCAGGCCTCCAGGATGTGCACGATGTTCGGCATGGCCTCGGACAGTGAGAACAGCTTCCGGGTGCCGCCCTTCGCCTCCGCGCGCGCGGCAAAAGGCTGATTCATGTTGACGGCGTCGACACGGCCCTGGCGCAGCGCATCCTCCGAGACTGCGAACCCGACCTCGACCAGCTTGATATCCTTGGCTGGATCGACACCATTCTGCTTCAGCAGCAGGTTGAACGGACCTTGGGTGCCGCCGCCAATCACGGAAATGCCGACCGTCTTGCCCTTGAGGTCGGCGATTGTCTTGATGGGCGAGTCGTCCTTGACGGCCCAATAGACCGAGAAACCGCCAGGCTTCTCGAACACATGCTGCGCTACGATGTAGGCCTTGAGATTGCCGCCGACCACACCGTTCGCGAGCGACAGCGGCGCCTGCGTCGCGCAGTCCAGCGCGCCCGCTGCCAAGGCCTGCGTCATCGGCGCGGTGCCCTGAAACTGGGTCCATTCGATGTTGTAGGTCTTCCCGATATTGGGAAATTCGGCCGCGCGGCGCATCATCCAGTACTTGGATTCCTCGGCCGGGATGGTCCAGCCGACGCGGATCGTCTGCTGCGCCCATGACGGGGCTGCCCCCGCGCTCACGGCGGCCGCCGTCCCCAAAGCCAGGATCCACTTCGAAACGGTTCGCATCGTGCCCACTCCGCTGCTCCGGCGCCGACCGGCGCCAACCAACCCGACCGCCTCAAATGTTTCATGGTTCAAACAATCAGGCAAGCCATGCGGCTCCGACGGTTTCGCTGGCCGAACCGCAATGTATGGTGGGACCGCGTTTGCGCTGCGACAGAAGGAGGCAACCTATGGCTGATGCGAGCAAGGCAAACCCGCAAAACGCCGAGAGGCTCGGCTATATCGGGCTCGGGCTGATGGGGACGCCGATGACCCGGCGCCTGCTCAAGAACGGCCATCAGGTCAATGTCTGGAACCGTTCGGAGGGCAAGCTCGCTCCGCTTGTCGATGCGGGCGCCAAGCGCGCGGGCACGCCTCGCGATCTCCTCGCAAATTCGGACATCGCCTTCATGTGCGTGACGGATGCCGCGGCAGTAGCGGAGGTGATCTTCGGCCCCGAGGGGCTGGCGGCGGCACCCGGCGCAGGCAAGCTTGTCGTCGACTTCTCGTCGATCCATCCTGACGCTGCGCGTCATCTCGCCAAGCGACTGAAGGAAGCCAATGGCGCTGGCTGGATCGATGCGCCCGTTTCCGGCGGGACGAAAGGCGCCGAGGAAGGCACGCTTGCGATCATGGCGGGTGGGGAAGCAGACGATATCGAGCGAGTCCGGCCCTACATGCTGGCCATGGCGCGCAGGTTCACCCATATGGGCCCGACCGGCGCCGGTCAGACCACAAAACTCTGCAATCAGGTCATCGTCGGTTGCGCCATGGCTGTCCTTGCCGAAGCCACGCGCCTTGCCGTCAACGCGGGAATTGATGCCAATCGGCTTCCCGAAGCGCTCGCCGGCGGCTTTGCGGATTCCATCCCGCTTCAGCTCTTCGTGCCGCGGATGGTCCAGAGCATTCACTCGCCACCGCTGGGACACATTGCCACGATGCTCAAGGATCTCGATACGGTTGCTGACGTCGCACAGGCGACGTCGACGCCGGTGCCGATGGCCTCGCTTGCGGGACAGCTATTCAGGTTGGCCAAGGCCGCCCGCGGCGCCGAAGCGGACGCACTGGAGATCTACAAACTTTCAGCGGCAAAGGCCTGAGCCCGTCGAGCGCGCCCCGAGGCACGCTAGGGTGACTTCTTGCGCTCGTCGTCCGCGAGAAACCGACCGAACGCGCCCCGAGCGAAGAGCAGCGGCTCCGCCGCGTTGTACGTATAGGCCTCGACCGCGCCGAGAAAGATCACGTGGTCGCCGCCGTAATAGCGATTCACGGACCGGCACTGAAAATTGGCGACGCTCTCGGCAAGCACCGGAGCCTTGCCGAGGCCCGGCGTCCAGTCCACGCCGGTGAACTTGTCGTCCGACGACTTGGCGAATTTGCTCGCAAGGGCCTGCTGCGAGGCGCCAAGCACGTTGACCGTGAAATGGCTGGCGTTCTGGAAAATGGTCAGGCTCGAGGAATAGACGACGAGGCTCCACAGCACCAGCGGCGGATTCAGCGAGACGGAGGCGAACGAATTGCAGGTCAGGCCGTAAGGCTTGCCGTCAGGCGCCGCGGCCGTGATGATCGTCACGCCCGTTGCATAGGTTCCGAGCGCATTGCGAAAGTCGCGAGGATCGATCGACGAGTTGTCGCTCGCGAACTCATTGGCTGGATCGGGGCCGGCCGGGTGCTTCGGCAGATCAATCATCAGCCGGCCTCACAGCGTGAGATTCTCGGACGGCAGGCCCAGCGCCACGCGTCCATAATTGGTCCCGGCCGCATCGAAATTGAATGCGAGATGCGAGTTGATGGCGTGTGCATCACGGAATTGCCGCTGCAATACGCCTGACGTGAACAGGCCGCGCGCGCCGCTCGCGGCAAACAGCATCGAGACGGCATCCGTGCACAGGTTCACAGAAAACGATCCGTCGCGCCGATATCTGGTCTTGGCTGCCATGTCGGGAATGTGCCCGCACCGCGCGTCTTCCATGGCATCGAGGCACGCCGACCGCATGATCAGCCGCGCGGCATCGATCTTCGCCGAGGCCTCCGCGATCTTGATCTGGGTGCTTTGAAAGTCGCTCAGCTTGGCGCGATTGTAGGTCGAAATCCGGTGGCGTGTGACCTCGATGTAATCGTCGAGACACGCTTGCGCATTCCCCAAGGCGACGCCGGAGAGGACGTATGGAAACAACGAGAACACCGGCAGCGCATACAATGGATTCGGATTGATCTCGCTCCCCGGCGTCGGGCCACCTGCGAGCTCGCCGACGGCGACGGTCATGTGGTCGGGTACAAAGGCGTCCCTCACCTCCACGTCGCAAGACCCTGTTCCGCGCAAGCCCGCGACATTCCAGGTGTCCAGCACCTTGTAATCACCCTTGGGCAGCAGGAAGATCCGATACTCGATGCCGTCCGCCTCGTCTTCTGAATAGACTACGCTTGCCAGCATGTTCCATTCGCAGGAGGCGACACCGGAGGAAAATGGCCAGCTGCCGCGCAACTGATAGCCACCCTCGACCCGAGTCGCGCGTCCGGCTGGAAAGATGAACGAGGAAGCGATCAGCGCGTCTGGATCACGGCCCCAGACCAGATCCTGCGCCTTCTGCTCGAACATGCCGAGCATCCAGTGATGGCTCGCCAGATTGGCGAGATTCCAGGCCACCGACGCGTCCGCTTGTCCGAGCAGCTCAGCGCAGTCGACGAGGGCGACATAGTCAAGCTCCGCACCGCCTATCCGTGCCGGCTGGAGCATCCGGAATAGACCGCCGTCGTGGAGATCCTTCTCGGTTTCCGGCGGGAGATGCCGCAGCTCCTCCGTTCGCGCCGCCCGCTCGCGAAGTCGCGGCACGAGAGCCCGCGCCTTCGCGATTATTGCCGCATAGGCGCGTTCGCCGGCTTCCGACCCGGTGGGCTGACCCATGCTCGGCTTTCGACCAGGCGTCATTCGTGTCCCTCAATTCACGTATTTATGCGGCCGCCGCGTTGCCAAATCAAGCCGATGCAGCTGGCATCGCATCAAAGCCGGCGACCTTGACGCCGTCGGGACTGACCGCAGGCTTAGCCCGTCGAGGGTCTGCCCGCTCCAAAGACTCCCTTCTCGGCAAATTCCGTGAGCCGATGCTCGTCGTAACCGAGCACATCGCGCAAGACGTCCTCGGTATGCTCCCCCAGCAGAGGAGCTGCAACGGGATCGATGGCACCGGTCAGGCTCATGGTAATCGGCGGCTCGATGTTGGGGACCCATTCCGCCGTACGATGCGGAATCCGGCTCACGCGATGGCGCTCGCGAGCTTCGGGCGCGTTGAACCCCTCCTCTACCGTTCGGAGATAGCCGACCGGAATATTGGCCAGCTTCATCTTCGCCATCCAGTTCTCGAGCGTATCGCTGGCAAAGACTTCCGCGATGGCTGCGCGCAAGAGCTCCTTGTTCTCGGAACGGGCCTTGCGTGTGGCAAACTCCGGATCGTTGATGAGATCCGGGCGGTTGAACACCTCGACCACGAGCCGGCGATAGAGCCGATCGTTGGCGCAGGCCATGTAAAGCGGCCCGTCCGAAGCCTCGTAGACGCCGACGGTGGGCGACCCGCTGGGTGAATTGCCGAACCGGCCGGGATTTTCACCGTTGATGAGATAGGCCATGCCGTAGAAGCCGGTCATTCCCATCGCGACGTCGAACAGAGCGACTTCGACATGCTGCCCGCGGCCGAGCTTGTCACGCGCCAGCAGCGCCAGAAGTATCGCGTTACAGGCAGACATCCCCGTCGCCATGTCGACGATGGGAGGACCGGTTCGAACCGCGGGGCCGTCGGCAAACCCGTTGAGCGACATGAAGCCGCTCTCCGCCTGCGTAATGGGGTCGAAGCCGGGGCGCGAGGCGAACGGTCCGGAGCGTCCGTAGGCCGAGATCGAGCAATAGACCAACCTGGGATTGGAGGGCGCGACCGTCTCGTAGTCGAGCCCGAACTTCTTCATGACCCCGCTCGAGAAGTTTTCCACGACCACGTCCGCCTTGCGGATCAGGTCAAGCGCGATCTCGCGCGCCTCGGGAAGAGAAAGGTCGAGCGCAATGCCGCGTTTGTTGCGGTTCAGGCTCAGATACGCGGCGCTCTCACCGCCGATCTCGGCATGCTCATAGGCACGCGTGTCGTCGCCGCCGTCCGGATTCTCGATCTTGATGACGTGCGCACCGAAATCGGCGAGCGTCTGCGTGCAGGCTGGGCCGGCGACGACGCGCGTGAAATCCACGACCAGCAGACCATCGAGCGCAGTCGGCCCTCCCATCGCCCGCGGCGAACGTTCCGGCAATTGAGGCTTGGTGGGCATCGATGGCGCTCCCTTACATCGGCTTATGACTGCCGAATTTCCTGCGACAGCAAACTTAAAGCCCGGCGCCGCCAACTTCGCAAGTACCTCGCTGGCATGGGCTCAAAGCGCAAAAAGGACCCGACAGCCGTCAGGCTGACGGGTCCTCGAACATGCCAGGCATGCAAGGTCGAATTACACCTCGTACTGGCTGCATGGCGCTATCGTTCCGCGTGGTGGGAAACCGAGGTCAGTGAAGCCACTTCCTCCAATAGAGCGTATGCGCCCAAGCCCAAGGCGTCTCGGGTTCGAAGAGCCGATAACCTGCCTGGATGAAGTTGTTCGCGGACACCGGGTTATCCGTTGTGTCTGAGACGATGCTGTCCCATCCCATACGCCGTCCCCTCGTTTCGACCACACGCATCAATCTGCGCTGAAGACCGTGTCCCCAATGCCGCTGCAACACGCCGACTCTGGAGAAATAGCCACCATTTCTGACGTGCGTGGATGCAACGACGCCGGCGAAACCGACCGCGTCATCACCGTGATAGGCCAACCACCATGCTCCCGACTCGAATGCGGGCACCACAGCCGAATCCAAGAACGTCAGCTGATGCAGATCAGACAATGCATCGACGACGTCGTCGTCGGATGCGTCAACGATGCGAATTCTGTACATGGGCTGGACCATCTTCCGGGGATAACGTGACTGCGAGTGCGGCACCGTCACCGCCGTGCAAGCTCACTTGCCGAGCACAACTTTGACACCAAGCCAGACAGCCCCCATCAGGCCAGTCGCAATCACGGTGATCACGGCTTTGAAGGTGTAGCTCTGCGCCTGCTCCACGCTCCTGCGCCACCTCCGCAAGTGCTGGAAATCCGCCCTCAGCTCGCTGCCGACCCACTGCACGATCCACATCGTGAAGGCATCAGCCGAAGCGCCGGCGCCGCCGATGTCGATGAAGGCGCGCAGCGGCAGGAGAGGATCGGCGGAGACTTTTCCGATCCGCCCCCCGACACGCGCCTCCGACAGCAGAGAGGCGAAATAGGCGCCCTCGAAGGCGCGGGCATACTCGCCCTCCCAGATGTGATCGTAGCGCTCCGGGTAGAGCTTCTGATCCAAGAGCCGCTCCTCCCCGAGCACGTCGGGAAACCAGGGATTGTCGCGCCAGTTCGCCTTGACGACCACGGCGCCGTCCGGCTGGCGGCCACGCAGAAAGTCGTCGATTGCATCGCTCTTGCGCCGGGGGTTCCAGCTCGCCCACAGCTCGGAATCCTTGACGCGGATCGTCGGACGCAGCAACGCGAGGCTGCGTGCGCTTAAGGATTGCGCCTCGTCGATCCAGGCGATGCGAAACCCCTCCAGAGATTTGATCGAGTCTGCTGTGTGATCCTGAAGCCCGCGAAAGATAATCAGCCCATCACCCGGCGTCTCGATCTTGTCGCTGAACAGCCTGAAGCCGTGGCCGAGCTTGAGGCTTGCGATCTTGCCTTCGATCAGACGCTTGGACGATTGCGCCAGCGAACGCTGCGCCTCGCGAATGCAGACCGCGAGCGTGCCGCGCTCGGCCTGGCAGGTCTCGACCAGGAGCTCGCCGAAGAAATGTGACTTGCCCGAGCCGCGTCCACCGTAAACGCCCTTGTAGCGGGCGGGTTGCAGCAGCGGCTCGAAGATCTTCGCCGTCGGAATTTTCAGGATGGACAATGGATGCGCTCGCTCGCCCTAGGGCAGGCCAGTGCGCCTGCGCCACATCGCGGACCAGTCTTCGGTGTTTGGAGTGTCGGGCTCTCCCTGCTGAGCCCGGGTCAGGTCGGGAGAGGTGTCGTGTTCGGAGAAAGGCGGCCAAATTCCGAAACGCCTCCTGAAATAATCTTCCACTGCTGATGGAAGGGGAGAATTGGAGCCGCTTTAGGGCACCTCAACGGGCTTCGAGTTGAAGGCCGACCGCTCCGTTGTGCGGACGGGCACTCTCCTCAGAACTCTCACATCTTCTCGAGACGTCGCAGGAACGCCCCCTGCATCGCGCAAATATTGGCGATACTCGTCAACATAGGCGGGAGGCGCCGGGTTTGGATCTATTGGTCCTTGCTGCTCCCAGTACGCTTGAGGATTGAGTCGACGACCGGCAGGGTCCTTCAGCTGATAATGAAGATAATGATCGCCGCTTTCGATATACGCCTCGATCACTCCTGTGTTGCCCATCGTGCCGACCAACTGCCCTGCTACGACCGGATCGCCCACGCTGACGAATCTGCGGTGCGTGTGCAGAAGCTCGTGCGACATGCCATTGGCGTCTCTGATCGCGATTCTACCGGCCGTACCTTCGCCAGCGTTCGTCACGATGCCGTCGACTGGAGAGCGCAACGCGGGATGCGTCATGGTTGTATGAGGTTCGAAACCCGCAATTGGGGTAACATTCGCCGCAAGGCTTCTTGCCAAGACATTCCACTCTCCAATGTTTCGCTAATCCTGAGCATCGAGCGCGATACCCGGACGATAGAGCCCCTTGCTCAACTTGTGGGTGTTCCACTATTCTGGATGCGAAGCTGCGGCACGTCGGCGAACTGCTCGCCCCCCTCAACGCAGGAGCAATTCGTGAGTCTTGATGAGATAAGGCGTAGCGCGTCGTTCGTGGCTGTCGTCGTTCTTCTGATGTCGGCAACCGATCTTTCAGCTGTTGGCCAAGAAGCGTCCCCGATAGCTGCCGACAAATGGCGCCCCAAGGCCGGTGCCTACGCCGAACCCGGCAAGAATTTCCAGTCGAACTGCGACGAAGGCAACGACATGACGATTGATCTCGGCGAGAATTCGGTCAGCGGCCCTGAATGGGGCTGCAAAGTCAGGAAAATCGTCGATCTCGCGCCGGGCTCGCTGAAGGTCGGAATGACCTGCAGCGACTACAATCTGGCGCAAAACCTCAACCCGCGCGATCGCAACTGGGAGAACAGGCAATTCAACGAGGTGATGTTCATCAAGCGGGTCGATGAGACCACGATCTCCGTTCAGAAGAGCTTGAACGGAAAGCTCAAGGATACTTCCTGGCGTGCGGCCTACTGCCCTCTGGCGACGCAGCGCGCGCTCGCCGAAGCCACCTTGAGAGCCAAGGTGGAAGCGAAACAGAAGGCCGAACAGGATCGAGCCCTGAAGGAGGCCCATCCGCGAGATGGCGTCTACGCGGCGGCAGGCGCCGAGTTCGAGGACCGCTGCGCGAAATTCAACGACACCGTCGTTGCGTTCGCGGGCAAATCGATCACCACAGCCTCGAATATCTGCAAGATCGAAAACACACGCGTTCAGCTTCCCGACACGGTCAGGATCGAAGCCGACTGCACGTTGCAATCGACTCCAGGCCCTGACGCAATCAGCGTGCAGAACCCGGACACCATTCAAGACCGCAAGAACCTGATGTTCAAGAAGATCGACGACAAGACCGTCATCCTCTGGATCATCAACAACGGACACTTTACAGGCGACGGCCGAAAGCTGTCCTATTGCAGCGACCAGGTGCAGCGCGCCTATGCCGGGCAACGCCGGACCGGCAAGCAGACCAAAAATTAGGGATCACCGAAACGAAAGCCCGCAGCCGGGTGCATCCCGCGCAGGCCGAACCGAACTATTTCGATGATGCCATTCTGCCGGTGTTTTGCCCGACGTGTCAAAGGAGCAACCCCGATTTCAATTCGAGATGCCCGATAACGCCGTGCTTCAGGCGCACTGAACGTGTTAGCTCGCCTCAGGGTAGGCCGATGCGCCTGCGCCACATTGCGGACCAATCTTCGTTGTCTGGGGTATCGGATCGTCGCTGCGGCGCTTGATTGAAGCCAGCAAAGACGCCGCCCCCGGAAGGCGAAGGCCAGGTCGCGTATCGTTCCGCGAGGTCGTTCCCTGGCGAAGACGGAAACGAAGCGTCAGGCGGAATGAAGGGCACCGCCCCGGCACTGCCCGAATTGAACACGGATCGGTCCGATTTTTCGGCAGGCATCCTCCCCAAGATCCGCACATCTTCAGGTCGAGTCGCAGGCACCTTGTCCGCGCTTCGTAGATACAGCTGATGCTCCGGAATGTAAGCCAGTGGGGTCGAAGCTGACGCGTGGCCGGTCAGAGGCGCGATCCAATCGCCAAACCGCTCGGCAAACGTCGAGCTCTTATCCGGCCAGACAGCATCACGATCTGCAGGACGCTCGGGCACGCCCGCCACTCGGCCAGTGGCTTCAAGAGATAGTCCGGACTGCGGACGCCCCACACGTTCCGACGGCGTATCGTATCCCCCGCCGATGAACGCATAGTCCCGCTGGATGCCGCGCAGTGTGTCCGGGATAGGTAGCCGGTGTTGGCTCATGATCTTCGCCCACGGGTCCTGCGCCAATGTATCTGCAATATCGGACAGATACTCATCATCGATCCTCGGGAGCGCATAGAGTCCCGCGTTCACTCCAGCCGCTCGCATGATGCGATCAACGATCGTCGTGCAAACACGAGGATCGAGCTTCAAGGCGTTGTACCAAGGCTCCTCGCGCCCAATGAGATCTCGGCGTGCGCAGCCCTTGCCTGTTCCTCGGAGATTGGCACCGTGAAAGTCCGATAGTCGTCGCCCAACACGTTGGAAAAGTCGGAAGGTAGCGACATCGATCCCGTTGGCACAGTATGCACATCGAATTTTCCGGGCCAGACCGGCATATTGTGCAATCTTGGACCGAAGCCCGCATAAGTCTGTCCCGACGGATCAGTCAGTGTAACGGCCGCGTGTCCGGCCCCATAGGGATTAAGCTGAACGGTGAGGGCGTGTCGACCTGCCACTGCGAACTCCTAAGCATGGCCGTGCCCACAAGGGCCGGCACGATAACATTCTTTGAGACATTATCCAGGGAAGGCGCCAGGATGAGACAACCAGTCCCGCCGATCCAGGAACCCCGAACTATCGGCCGTCCTTGCGAACCCGATCGAACCACCAATCATCGATGCGGTTCAGTGTAGGCGCGACTGCGAAGATGATCTTCTCGAGCATCCATCCGCACAAATAGACGACCGCAAAACTCGATAGATACACGCCGACTTCAACGACGATGGGGTGATCGACCAGCGGCTCGATCGTGATTGCGGGCATGGTCGCGGCGATGAGCCAGCCCGGAAGGGCGCTGAGCGTCAAGAAGACGCCGCGCATATTCTCGGCAAAATAAGCCGCTGCCAACAGGAACAGCGCATAGCACGTATAGAAGCCAACGCAGATCAAGCCGCCTCGACTGAGCTTCACGTTTCTGCTTCTCCCGTCATCCGGCGTCGCATCAGCATTCCCAACGCCGACATCGCAGAAACTCACGCAGCGATGGCGCTGCACTTCATAGAACACAACAAGAACACCGTCAACCGCAGGTTTAATTCGAAGTCCAATGGCTCGTTGTCTGAACGAGTTGCAGCGCCTGCATCGCGACCGCAGGAAGGAGAGCTGATCTGAGCTCGATCAATTTCCATCGCGCGGACCGGCATCCTCGCCGCCGACGGCGTCCTCCGGACGCACGATGACACGCTCGACCCGATGGATCGTTTCACCGTCTTCGCCGGTCTCGATCGGCTGCGCGGCCTTTCCCCAGCCGCGATCGAGGATCGCGTTGGCCGCCGAGAGGCGCACGGCCGGCGTCGCGTCATCGCTGCGCATGATGCCGACGAGAACCCTGAGGGCCGTCCTGGTATGGCCGCGCGCCAGCGAGCGGATCTCAGTCAGGGTCCGCGCCCTCGACGTCTTCCTGACCGCGGGCGAACGCGCCGGCGCGCTCTCTGGATCGCTTTTCATATCATCGCTCACGACAACATCTCCCACAGCAGGACCGCGACGAGGCCCGCGAGCGCGAGCGATATCAGATAGACTGTCATCATTCCCTCCACGAAAAAAGAAATGCGCGGCAGATCGCGCAAGGCGAGGCGCGATCGTTTCGGGCGCGAACCCTATCTCCGTGTCTTCCGGAGGCCGCAGCGGCGCGGGCGATCGGCCCTGACGCCGCGGGCCGGCACGTTCGCGCGTGCGCGGCCAGCAATGGTTCGGACGGCGGCGCGCCGATCGGCGCTCCATGAACGTCACGTCGAGTGCGTGGCCGGATGCGCGGCCACCGTCCGATTCTGAAATCGAGACGAAAAAACCCGCAGCGGATGTTGTCCGCGCGGGTGAAACAAACTCGTCTCGATGATGTCATTCTGCCGGTGTTTTGCCCGACGTGTCAAACCTCGTCTGGCGCAACATCGTCGCTGCGAACAGCGGACATGAAAAAGCCCGCCGCGGATAGATGGCCGCGCGGGCTGAACCAAACTTCTTTCGATGTTGGCATTCTGCCAGTGTTTTGCCCGACGTGTCAAACGAACGAATGCGCTGGGCATAAGTTGGTCGATCAGGAGGATCGCCATGACATCCAGCACAGGTCGCATGCCGGGCAGCGGAACGTCGCCGCGCAACGAAGATGCGCCGCGCATCGAAGAGGCCCCTCCTCTGCACGAGGCAATCATTGAAGATGCCGACGAGACCGGAGACCGGGATCGCGACCTCGTGCACGGCGACGGCGGCAGCATCGACCTTCCCAGCAAGCCCGGCGATCTGTCGAAGGACGATTAGGCCGTTCGGAACCTGGCCGACAGGGGCCGCGTTGATCTCTTCGTTGGAAGGAACGTTGGTACGATGAGCCACACTGTCCTGGTTGTTGACGACGATCCCGCCGTTCTCGACGTAGTCGTGGGCATGCTGGAGGATCTCGGCTGCCAGGTGATCTCCGCCCAAAGCGGGTCGGATGCGCTCGAACGGCTCGTGCAGAACCGGGACATCTCGGTCCTCATCACCGACATCAACATGCCCGGCATGGACGGCCACGAGCTGGCCGAGCTGGCCCGGCGCGTCCGCCCGGAGCTGAAGATGCTGCAATTGTCGGGACGCGAGCCCCGGCGCGGCGGCCTGCCGATGATCAGGAAGCCATTCTCGTTCGAGGAGCTCGCCGACATCCTGCAGCGAACGGCAGGCATTCACTGAACATCGCGAGCCAAAATAGAACCCGCAGCGGAGGGCTCCCGCGCGGGTGAAATCAAACTCGGCTGATGGTGCCAATATGGCGGTGTTTTGCCCGACGCGTCAACGCGCCGAGCGCGGAAAAAGGAATACCCTCCTCCCAACTCAATATGTGGTGCGCAACGGGCTTGCTTCAAGGCCCCGCCCCTGCCGTAGAACCCCCGACCCAACACAGATCCAAAGCCACCAGCCGAGGGGGTCAACATGCCTGTCCTGCTTCCGACGTCCCGTTCACGCCGCCGCGTCCAGGGAGCCGGCGCGCGGAACCAGATCGACCATGACGTCGTGATCGCCGGCGCCGGGCCGACCGGCCTGATGCTGGCCGCCGAGCTCGCGCTCGCCGATGTCGACGTCGCCCTCGTCGAGCGGCGCGCCGACCAGGCGCTGGTCGAAACACGCGCCGGCGGCCTGCACGCGCGCACCATCGAGATCCTCGATCAGCGCGGCATCGCCGACCGCTTCCTCTCCGAAGGCAAGATCGTCCAGCTGGCCGGCTTTGCCTGGACCAGGCTCGACATCAGCGACCTCCCCACGCGGCATGCTTATGGGCTCGCGCTGCGGCAGAACCTGTTCGAGCGCATCCTCGCCGACCGGGTCGCCGAGCTCGCGGTCCCGTTCTATCGCGCGCGCGAGGTGACGGGTTTTGCGCAGGACGCGGCCGGCATCGACGTGATGCTCTCGGGCGGCGAGCGCTTGCGCGCGGGTTATCTGGTCGGCTGCGACGGCGGTCGCAGCCTGGTGCGCAAGGCCGCCGGCATCGACTTCCCCGGCGCCTCGCCGACGCTGAGCAATCTCATGGCCGAGGTCGAGATGAGCGAAGAGCCGCAGCTTGGCCTGCGTCACGATGCGCTCGGCTTTCACGGCCTCAGCAAGACCGAGAACGGACGCGTAATGGCCGTGTTGACGGAAGCAACGCTCGCGCGCACCGGCGAGCCCACCTTGCGCGATCTCAGCGACGCCCTCGTCGCGGTCTACGGCACCGACTTCGGTGTCAAGAATCCGAGCTGGATCTCTCGCTTTACCGATGCGGCGCGGCAGGCCGCATCCTATCGCAAGGACCGCGTGCTGCTCGCCGGCGACGCCGCGCATATCCATCACTCCGTCGGCGGGCAAGGCCTTAACCTCGGCGTGCAGGACGCCGTCAATCTCGGCTGGAAGCTGGCGCAGGTGGTCAAGGGCATCTCGCCGGACGGCCTGCTCGACAGCTATCACGCCGAGCGCCATGCCGTGGCCGCGCGCGTGCTGAAAAACACCCTGGCGCAGATCGCCCTGCTCCGCCGCGGCGACGACGGCCTCAAGGCCGCGCGCGACATCATTTCCGACCTGCTCGCCATGGACGAGCCGCGCCGGCGCTTTGGCGCGATGATGAGCGGGCTCGACATCGCCTACGATCTCGGCGAAGGCCACGCGCTGCTTGGCCGGCGCATGCCCGATCTCGATCTGACGGTCGAGGGACGGAAGCTGAACCTGTTCACGCTGCTGCACGGCGGGCGCGGCCTGCTGCTCGATTTTGGCAGGCGCGGCGGCATCGACCTCATGCCATGGGCCGATCGCATCGACATCGTCAGCGCCGGCACCGATGACGTGTGGGAGCTTCCGGCAATCGGACAAGTCGCCGCGCCGGGCGCAGTGCTGGTGCGACCGGATGGGCACGTCGCGTGGGTGGGAGACGACGGCAAAAGCGGGCTTGAGGAGGCGTTGACGCGGTGGTTCGGGCCGACTGCTGCATAGCACGCCACGTGGCCGCTTCCTCTGCCGTTGTTGCCCGACGTGTCAAACGATCGTCAACGACGTACTCAACTCCGAGATCAGTCTTCAATCCGGCCGAAGCAACGGCCGTATCCAGCGTGAAAACCACTCCTCGGCGCCATTGCTCGGATTGCCTGGAACATTCACGCCGAAGATCGGAGGTGGAATGAGGTAACTTGGTTCGTCCGCGAACGCGCCGATTGGCTTGCTCGGCTGCGGTTGGTCGCTGTTGGCCGTCGGCAAGGTCCAATTGCCAAACCGGTCGTTGAACTCCGTGGAAGGCAGATGCGGCACCGGAGCACTCCCCGACGTGAACACGCTGCCTGCGTTGGACTCGTTGACCTGTGTGAGGCGCCGGACGTTCTCGGGCGCGACTGATCCCCGTGCCGGAGAATCCGGCACTTTGTACAAGCCTGCCGGCTCGACGGGCACAGAGCCGTCTGCCGTGCTGGCCCAATTGCCAAATCGATCCGCAAAAGCGCGGGTCTCTGGATCGATCGAGGAAGCTCCGCCCACCTGCCGCCCGAAGCTCGATGAGGCGGAAGAGCCGCTGCTCCCGGCTGTGTTGTGGACGTCAAGTCGATTGCCAGCCCTCGCGCATCAGCTCTCGCATGATTTCGGCCGGTCATGATCGGCAGGCAACGGCCTGTACACGGGCATCGCTGTGCGCCCTTCGCTTCGCAGGTGAGAGCATGATTGCTCTTCGTTATAGGCGTCCGCGGACAGAGCCTTGCGGAGCCTTGCAGAGCCTTGCAGAGCCTTGGCCGGTGACGTGACCTGAGCTCGCCTCGGTCCAAAAGTGAACACAAGCGCCACTACACCCACTTGAGTAAGTCGCTCAAAACACTCAGAAGAACGCTCGAAAAAAATTTCGCGCGACGTATCAAATGATGTGACGTTTCCGCGCACGGGGCATAAGCTCCAGGCGTCACCGCAAGGTCCGTGGCATTCACCGGTGATGAGAACGCCAGTTGCGCTCCCGCGCCACTCTCACGAGGAAGCAGCGCCATGTTGAAGCGGCGTCGTTTCAAGCAGACCATGACACTGAACGAAAGGCTCGCCGAGGAAGCCAAGCGTTGCCGCGAAGAGGCGCGCGCGCTTGCGCCGGGGCACCGCCGCGAGATGCTGCTGCGCCGGGCGCGGCAGGACGAGATGGCGATGCAGATCGATTCCTGGCTGCGATCGCCCGGGCTGAGGGCGCCGACATGAGCCAGCAATATCGCGCTTACCTCGTCGGCGAAGACGGCATCTTCCGCTCAGCCGAAGCCTTCGAGGCTGCGTCCGACGAGTCCGCCCTCACCTTCGCTCGGCAGTTCACGCGACTCGGCAAGGTCGAGGTCTGGCAGCTCGGCCGCAAGATCGCGGTGCTCGATTCCGGAGAACCGCTTCCGCCGCTCCCTGCGCGATCCCTGAAGTCGTTGACGCGTCAGTGATCGCCTGATCGTCCAGGGGGCCGGAGGGTCTCGATCGCGAACGACAGCGTCACCTGCATGACAGGGCCGCCGGCGTCGCGAACACCGATTTCCATTCTTTGCCGGGCGCCCGCGGGCGGCGCGGAGATGATGGCGTCGCGTGCCATGTCGCCGACCGACTTGGCGGCCTCGGCGCGGACCGCGCGCATGCTGGACAGCTCCAGCCCTTCCTCGTCGAGCGCCGTTCCGCGCTCGTCGGTCAAGTCGAAGTAATATCGCGGCATGTTCGTGTTCCTTTGCCCTATTAGGCCCGGGACGGGACAAAGGTTGCTAGCGCCGAAAAATTCTGTTGAGGCTGCAACAGGTTCCGGGAACGTCGATCGGACCGCGCGAACTGCACCTGCTGGCGCGCCCTATTCCTCCGCGAGCTTGCACTCGATATAGGCGTCCACCGTCTCGGCGAACGAGCGCTGCACGCCGACCGCCACATCATGCTGGTCGAGTGCGTCGCGCTGGAGCACGCGCAAGCCGCGCCCGCGGGCGCTGACCGGCGCGGTGTTGAGATATTGGTCGATGGCGCCCTTGGCGATCGGGATGGCCTTGGGATCGCCCCTGGCGATCAGGAGCCTGAGCAGGCTCTGGCATTCGGCCAAACCGGGCATGGGAATCAGCCTTTCACCGCTGCTGCGACTTCGGCTTCGGCCGCTTGACCGGCTGGGTGTGGGTGCCGAACAGCGCCAGCAGGAACGCAACTTCTTCCTTCGAACCGATCTGGATCATGATGATCTCCTTTTCGCTCCGTTGGTCGGGCCCCGGGCATGCGGAGTTCAGGACAATCGGGTTTCATCATTGTTTCAGCAATGTTTCGTCGGGCCCTCCCACCGAGGCCCGGCCTGCCTGTGTGCACAAATGAACATGGCGGCCCCCTTCGCGGTTCCTTAACGGCTGCTCCCGTAACGTCGGCATATTTGCAGGGCTTGCGGGAGTATTGGAAATGGTCGTGAAATGCGCGGGATGCGCTGACGGAACGGAGTTGCCGTTCGAATTCAGGATGGCGTTCCAGCCGATCGTCGACGTCACCGCGCACCGGATCTGGGGATACGAAGCGCTGGTGCGCGGCCCGAACGGCGAGAGCGCGCACAGCGTGCTCAGCCAGCTCACCGACGACCAGCTCTACCGCTTCGACCAGGCCGCCCGCGTCATGGCGATCGAAACCGCGGGTAAGCTGTTCACGGATCCGCACGCGCGCCTCTCGATCAACTTCATGCCGAATGCCGTGTACGAACCGCGCGCCTGCATCCAGAAATCGCTGCAAGCCGCGCGGCGCGCCAATTTTCCGGCGGCCAACCTGATGTTCGAGTTCACCGAGAACGAACGGATGAGCGACCCCGCGCATGTCGAGAACATCGTGCAATCCTACAAGGCGCTCGGCTTCTGGACGGCGCTGGACGATTTCGGCGCCGGCTATGCCGGCCTCGGCCTGCTGGCACGGCTGCAGCCGAACCTGATCAAGATCGACATGGAGCTGCTGCGCGACATCCATCTCAGCCATCCGAAGCAAGTCATCGTGGCAGGCCTCGCCGGCATCGCGCGCGCACTCGATATCACGGTTCTGGCCGAGGGCGTCGAGAACGAGGCGGAGCTCACCGCCCTGCGCGCCGCGGGGATCGCGCTGTTTCAGGGCTATCATTTCGCCAGGCCCGGCTTGATGTCGCTCCCGGCGGTACGGGGACTCGCGCCGATGGCCGTGTCGCTCGCGGGGTGAGGCCTGGCCCTTCCAGGTTTTCCTGATCGCCGACCACAGACAAAAGCCCGCGCGGATCGCTCCACGCGGGCTTTTGCTTGCCGCTTGCGCAGCCTCCCTCGAAAGCCCGGCATCGTCGAATCCACGACGCCGGCTTTGGGTTCAGTGCATATGGCCAATCAGATAGACGCCGCCGCCGAGAACGACCACGACCGGGACGGCCCAAAGCAGAAGTACGGGCATCGCTTCTCTCCTCAGTTGGTTGTGCAGACCTTGACCGTCTTCATGCCGGTCTCGGCTTCGGCGCGGGTCTTGTAGACGGTGTCGCCGCTGACCACCGTGGTTTCCGTGGTGGTCGGCTTCGCCTCCGTGATGGTGCACTTCTTGGTCTTCACGTCCTGCACCACGTAGAACGACTGCGCGAACGCAGGCGCCGCAAACGACGTCAACACGGCAGCGGCAATGATGGTCTTGATGTTCATGGTGTCCTCCTCCAGCAGTCCGGTCATCCGGATCTGTCCGCTACCAACAGCAGCAATTGCCACTTGTTCCCGATTGCGACTGAACCATCTGGCCCCAGTGGCGTTGGTGCGCAGATGGAGGACGTGATGCTGGATATGAGAGTTGTGACGACGTCGCTGGCGATGCTGATTGCTCTGGTGTCGGTGGCGCTGGCCGAGCCTATCAAGGATCAAGCCCGGCCTGCCGCGCAGGGCACCAGCGAAGCGCGTCCGATCCGCGTCATCCTGCCAGCGCCCTGGGAGCCCGCCACGGCGCAAGCCGACGCGCAGTCGGCGAAGTGAACGGGTTGCCGCTCTCCCAAGTTGCGTGACGCATTCATCGGCACGCAAGGCGCGCTCGGCACCACGCGCGTTGCTCAAAGGCATTGTTGCTCGACGGCTTGTCGAACAGGCTGGAGGTTCCCCGCGCAGCGCCCGAGTTCCCTGCGCATGGATTGTCGTTTCGTCATGCGCACACGCGCTGTTTACGCGATGGCCTTCACCTCGCATTCATGGCCCTGCCCTTAAACACCTCGCCGACAAGACGGCAGGTAGGTAGGACCATGTCCTTTGACCCGATGGCCGCTGCGGTCGATTGGCTCGATGCCTACCGCGCCGGCGACATCGACACAGTTCTGGAAATGTATGCGGACGACGCCGTGATTCAGTGCGGCTGCGGCGGCTTGAAGACGAGTTCGGGCTGGGAGGGCCTGCGCGCCTATTGGCTCGACCGGCTCGCGAACTATCCCGCCTCCAGCCTCGACAATCTCCAGCCGTCGGGAGAGGCGGTGCTGGTCTCATACTTTGCCCGCGGCGGAGTCGTCAGCGCAAGCCTGACCTTCGATGCCCTCGGCAAGATCGCCTCGCACGTCTGCGGCCCGCGAAACTAGCCATCTATTTGCTGCGCTTTTGGGTGACGAGCCGCAAGCCGATGCCGTGTTGCCAGGCGCGCACCCTCACCGCCGCTTCGCTCCGGCCGAGCTCGCGCGCAATCTCGTCAGGCCGCCGCCCCGCTTCAGCCATGGCCTTCAACTGCGCGTGCTCCTCCGCCGTCCACCTCTTCAACATGGGATAGCGTAATTGCATCGCTTGAGCCGTCTCGCCGAGAACCCGGCGATAATGGACCTGCGCAGTTGAAGTTCCGACATGAGCGGCAGCCAGCCCAGCATCTCCGGAGGCGGCGGGGCTCCGCTTGTCCGAGCTCAATTCATGCGAGAGGCGCGCCGTAACGGGACGACGTGGCAAACGTTCCTAAAATTGATGGACGCGCGCTTCTGGCGCGAGACGAGCTGCGGCACTCGGAGCGTGCAAACCTTAGCAACCAATTCGACTCTCGCCTGTTGTCGCCGGCACATTCACGCCAGAGGATAAAAAAATGCGACGTCTCACTCTACTTGCCACGACTCTCTTGCTGCTCGCAGCGGCGCCCGCGGGCGCGCAGAACCAGCCTGCGCAGAGCGGGCCGGGCAACAATGCCGTCAACAGCTCGGACCAGAACAACTCGAACAAGCCGGTCGCGGGCCGCAACAGCTTCACCGAAGGACAGGCGAAATCGCGGATCGAGGAAGCCGGTTATTCCAACGTCTCCAGCCTGCAGAAGGACGACCAGGGCGTCTGGCGCGGCAAGGCCGACAAGGCCGGCACCAAGACCGACGTCAGCATCGACTTCCAGGGCAACGTCAATCCCGTCAAGTAACGAACATCACGAGGAGACCCAACAATGACCGTCACCATCTCGCGTCTATACGACACCTACGCCGATGCCGAGCGCGCCGTGACCCGGCTCGAAGGCGCTGGCGTGCCGCACTCCGACATCAGCCTCGTCGCCAACAATTCCGACAATTGGTACGGCTCTCGCTCCGGCAAGGTCGACCGTGACCGCGACGGCGTGGACGATCGTGCCGAAGGCGCCGGCACCGGAGCCGGCATCGGCGCCGGTCTCGGCGGCGCAGCGGGCCTGCTTGCGGGCCTCGGCCTGCTCGCGATCCCCGGCCTCGGTCCGGTCGTGGCGGCAGGCTGGCTTGCCGCCACCGCAGTCGGCGCAGCGGCCGGTGCAGCCACCGGCGGAATCGTCGGTGCGCTGACGGAAGCCGGCATCTCGAAGGAAGACGCCTCGCGCTATGCCGAAGGCGTCCGCCGCGGCGGCACCTTGGTGTCCGCGCGGGTGCCCGACCAGGACCGCACGCGCCTCGATGCCATTCTGCACGAGAAGTCGGTGAACCTGCAGGACCGCAGCGCCGCCTGGCAGAAGTCCGGCTGGTCCGATTTCAACGCGGCGAGCCCGCCGCTGTCGCCGGAGGACATCGGCCGCGAGCGCGAGCTCTACGGCACGGGCACCCGGCGCTAAAGCTGCTCAAACACGACAAGGGCCCCGCGGTGCGGGGCCTTTCTTCTGTCGAAGCTCGCCCCGTCGCGAAAGGCTCAACTTTATCTCAAATGCCACAAAGCGGATTCGGCGAAACGAAATTCCTTCGCGCCATGCTGGGACACGCTTCCTTGCGGACGCATTCGGGACAGCTTCGGAGAGATCACCAATGTACTACGTCGCCGCTGCATTGCTGGTGCTGTCGGGACTGTTCTACTCAGCGAGCCATCACGAGATCGGCTCGTTCGGCGTCACCATGTGCACCTATGGCGGTGCGTTCTGCGACAACCCGCTGATCGTCTTTTCCGGCGCGGCGCTGGCTGCGGCCTGGGGCATGTTCGTCAGCGTCAAGTAACGCGGCGCCGCCAATCCTCATCCCTGACGTTGGAAAGCCCGCTGTAAGGCAGGCAGCCTCACGATGCGGCCGTGCGGACGTTCGGGATGTCTGGCGATGGTACCAATCTACAGGTGTTTTGCCCGGCGGTCAAGCTGATTTAGCTTTATCAGAAGTCGCCGGTCTCTCTCGTCAGGGAACTTATGTTCGCCGCCCAGCATTGCATTGGCACATTTTCCCGATCGAGGTCTTTCCCTCCATGAGCGACAGCGCCCTCACCCCGACGAAGTCCGCGCCGACGCTGCTGCAAAGACTGGGGCCGGGCCTGATCACCGGGGCCGCCGACGACGATCCGTCGGGCATCGCCACCTATTCGCAGGCCGGCGCGCAATTCGGCTTCGGGCTGCTGTGGACGGTGTTTCTCACCACGCCGTTCATGATCGCCATCCAGCTCGTCAGCGCGCAGATCGGCCGCGTCACCGGCAAGGGACTCGCCGCCAATGTCATGAAGGTCGCGCCGCGCTGGGCGGTGCTGGGCCTCGTCGCCATGCTGGTGGCGGCGAACACGTTCAACATCGCCGCCGACATCGCCGCGATGGCCGAGGCGCTCTCCCTCGTCATCGGCGGGCTCAACCACGAGCACGCGCTGATCTTTGCGGCGGGCTCGACCCTGCTGCAGGTGTTCCTGCCCTATCGCCGCTATTCGCCGGTGCTGAAATTCCTCACCCTCGCGCTGTTCGCCTACGTTGCGACCGCCTTCACCGTCAAGATCCCGTGGAGCACGGCGCTGCTCGCCGCGGTATGGCCGAAGGCCGATGTCAGCGCCGATTATCTGATGATGGTCGTGGCCGTGCTCGGCACCACCATCAGCCCGTACCTGTTCTTCTGGCAGGCCTCACAGGAGGTCGAAGAGATGAACCAGGGCCAGCGCGACAAGCCGCTGCGCGAGCTCAAGCGCGGCGGCACCCACGAGCTCGACCGCATCAGGACCGACACCCTCTCGGGCATGCTGCTGTCCAACGGCATCGCCTTCTTCATCATCCTGACCACGGCGTCCGTGCTGCATGCGAACGGCGTCACCAAGATCAATTCGGCGACCGAGGCGGCCGAGGCGCTGCGGCCGCTCGCCGGGGACTTCACCTTCGCGCTGTTCGCGACCGGCATCATCGGCACGGGCCTGCTCGCGATACCGGTGCTGGCGGGCTCGGCCGCCTATGGCGTTGCGGAGATCTTCGGCTGGCATGCGACGCTGGAGGCCAAGCCCGACGAGGCGGTGGGCTTCTACACCATCATCGCCGCGGCGACGATCATCGGCTTCGGCCTCGGCTTCACCGGCATCGACTCCATCCACATGCTGGTGTGGAGCGCGGTGCTCAACGGCGTCGTCGCGGTCCCGATCATGGCGATGATGATGCTGATCGTCTCGAGCCGGGCGATCATGGGCCGCTTCAGGGCACGATCATGGCTGATCGTGCTGGGCTGGCTCGGCACCGCGCTGATGGCGCTGGCCGTCCTTGCTCTGCTCGGCTCGTCGCTGATCGGCTGAAGCTAGACTGGCGACAGCGCCGCCGAGATCTGCGAGGCGATGACGAAGGCCGCGAAAACGGCCGGCACGCTGATGAACCGCAAGAACTGATCGATCGAAAGCATCTGTCCCCCCAAAGACAAAAAGCTCCCTCGGCCGCCGCGCTATTCCGCCCCTTGCGCGACGTGCTGCTCGGCCGTCAGAAGCTGATCGGAAATGGCGGCCCCACTCATGGTGAGCAACGCCAGAATCGTAATCACGCCCAAGAATTTCATGGCCGGGAAAGTCGCCTCCGATTGTGGCCAAAAATGTCAAACTCTGGTTCGATTCAGCGACGATTCCGGGAAGATCATGGCTATCCCCACCGGATTCTACGGGGTTTTTCCGCAAACCGGCCGCGATGCCTCGGCTCGCCGCATGACATCCGGCTTCACGGCGCGGCGTCGCTCGCCTAACAATTGCGGCCGGGCCACAAGAAAACAACGTCCGCTTCGGGCGGCAGGGGAGCGACATGACAGCCTCATCAAAAGCAACAAGCCTCGAAATCCTCGCCTGCGATGCCGGCTGGAGAAACTACCATTTCGTCAAGCTGACGACCGAGGACGGCATCGTCGGCTGGAGCGAGTTCGACGAGGGTTTTGGCTCGCCCGGCGTCGGGGCTGCCATCCAGCGCCTCTCTGCCCGCGTCATCGGGCAGAACGTCTTCCAGCACGAGCGCATCCATGCCGAATTGTTCGCGGCGACGCGTCCCGCCGCCGGCGGCGTGGTGGCCCAAGCGTTAGGTGCGATCGAGAACGCGCTGCTCGATGCCAAGGCGAAGTGCCTTGGCGTCCCCTGTTACGAGCTGCTTGGCGGCAAGCTCCGCGACCGCATCAGGGTCTACTGGTCGCATTGCGCCACGTGGCGCATCAATCATCCGTCCTGGTACAAGCCGCCGATCGAAAACCTCGACGGCGTCAAGGCGATGGGCCGCGAGGTGCGCGAGAAGAAATTCACCGCGCTCAAGACCAACATCTTTTCCTATGACGACGGCAAGCCGACCGGCTGGCGCCCCGGCTTCGGCTCACCCTTCGCGCCCGAGATCAACGTCGATCGCAAGATCCTGCGCGACCTGCACATGCATCTGGAAGCGATCCGCGACGGTGCCGGCCCTGACGTCGACATCCTCCTGGACTGCAACTTCAACGCCAAGACCGAAGGCTACCTGAAGATCCTGCGCACCATTGCGGACATCGACATGTTCTGGGTCGAGATCGACAGCTTCAATCCGGACGCGCTCGGTTATATCCGCAGGCAAAGTCCGCATCCGATATCCTCCTGCGAAACGCTGCTCTCCTTGCGCGAATTCCTGCCCTATTTCCAGGCGCAGGCCATGGACGTCGCGATCATCGACACGCCCTGGAACGGTGTCTGGCAATCGATGAAGATCGCTGCCGCCGCCGAAGCCTTCGAGGTCAACGTCGCCCCGCACAATTTCTACGGCCATCTCTGCTCGATGACGAACGCGCATTTCTGCGCCGCCGTTCCGAACCTGCGCATCATGGAGATCGACATCGATCGTCTGGCCTGGGACCGCGAACTGTTCACCCATGAGCCGGAGATCGAAAACGGTCATCTGGTCGTGCCGGATCGGCCCGGCTGGGGCACCGAACCGAACGAGGACGCCTTGCGCGCGCATCCGCCGAGGACGAGCGGGGGACTCTTGAATTACGGCCGCAAGGGGTGACGAAAGGAGCTGACGGGATTACGGCGTCACGGGATTGACGGTCGGGGATGTCCTGGGCCCCGGCCGTGCCGGCTCGATCGGCGATTTCGGGCTGGTCGGCAGCACCTCGGCGCCAGCGGCATGCGCCGCTTCGCCTGTGGTCGCATACATCGCCACGTGCGCCGGCTGGGTCTTGGCGCGATTCCACGGGCCGTGGTCGACGATCAGCATTGCTGCAATCGTCACGCCTGCCACGATGAGCGCAATCACGCCGGGATGGCGGAGCGCGGTGGAGATAGAGTTCGCGAAACGACTTGTCATCGAAGGATCCGCTATTGTCCGACTGTTAGGTTAATTCAAAGGCGCCCCTCCCGGTTCCCTGCATCCTTCCAGCAAGTTCCGGACCAAACTGGCGCGCCTTCCCTTCTGCGGCAGCAAAAGCTGCCCGCACCAAGAACGGCACGCACTCCCGCCGTTGCCCTTGTCACGCACTGAGTGCCGTCCACGAGATCTACTCGCCCGGAGCGATCGCGTTGCTCGGCGTTGGCCGGTCGGTGATCTGCTGGCCAAACAGGCTGCCGATGAGCTCGACGGCAGTGCGCGCCGTCCGGCCACGTTCGTCCAGAAAGGGATTGAGCTCGACGATGTCGACCGATCCGACCACACCGGAATCGTGCAACAGCTCCATGATCAGGTGCGCCTCGCGATAGGTCGCACCGCCCGGCACCGTGGTGCCGACGCCCGGCGCCACGCATGGGTCGAGGAAATCGACGTCGAAGCTGACATGTAGCACGCCGTTGCTCGCCTTGACCCGCTCGATGACGCGCCGGGCCAACACGGCGACGCCGAACTCGTCGATCTGACGCATGTCGACGACCCTGATCCGGCGCGCGCGCATCAACTCCTTTTCCAGCTTGTCGATCGAACGCGCGCCGAACAGATCGAGCCTGTCCGGGTCGATCGACGCGCGCGGATCGTCGCCGAGCAGGCCGTCGAGGCCGGGTTCGCCGCACAGGAACGCCGCCGACATGCCGTGCATGTTCGCGGTGATCGTCGTCTCCGGCGTGTTGTAGTCGGCATGGGCATCGAGCCAGAGCACGAACAACTCCCGTCCTCGCTCCTGCCAATGACGCGCCATGGCATTGACCGATCCCATGGACAACGTGTGATCGCCGCCAAGGAAGATCGGCAGGGCGCCGGTCGCCGCGATCTCATGGCCTCTGCGGCTCAGGATCCGCGTCCAGCGCTGGATTTCACGGTAGTGATTGGCTCTTTCCGGCGGCCTGTCGGTGAGGTCCCGGACCTCGCTTGCGGACAGATCGCCGTAATCGACGACCTCGAAATCCAGATTTTCAAGCAGTGTCGCAAGGCCTGCAGTCCGCAGCGCCGCGGGGCCCATCAGAGTGCCGCGCTGCGATGCCCCCATGTCGATGGGCGCACCGAGCAGGGCGATGCGCCGGGCTCGATCCATGATTGTCCGATCGGTCACGGCTGTCTCCTAATTCAGCAAGGCTGCCACCAACCTAGCAGAGATTCGCATCCGGCGTTTCCCGGGGGACGCCACCGCCGACACATCGTCCGGAACAAAATCCCGCGCGCTGAATTGCTCATTCAAGGCCGGCACCCGCCGTTAATGACGGCGCCTGTCGCGGATAGCCAAAGGTCATCAGACCCGCTGTTCAAAACGAGCGCTCGCGCGGATAGCCAAAGGTGCCGGCCTCAATCACTTGCCTCGGAGATCGCGCTTGAGCACGGAGATACCGCAATCCACGTCCCAACCCGGAATGGCCGAACGTGCCATGGACACGGCCGCGGACGTCTCTCGCACGATCGGTGAAGTTGCCGGTGGTGTGCACGCAGCCGTCGACCGTCTGACCTCCGCAGTCGAGGAGTCGCGGAGACCTGGCGGAGCTCTCGCGACGGTCGCAGCGATCACGCGCGAAGCGCCGCTTGCGAGCCTCTTCGTCGCCTTCCTTCTTGGCGTATCGGTCGCGCGGCGGCGCTAGAAGCGACGTTACGCTCCTCAGGCAGCGCTGACAGCCTCGAGTTCAGCTGCCAGGAATTGCGTTTCAAATACCTGCGCCGGCATCGGCCGACCGAAGAAATATCCCTGCCCTTCCTCGCATCCCATGCTGACCAGGAAGTCGGCCGTGGCTCGGTCCTCGATGCCTTCAGCCACGACGGTGAGGCCGAGCTGCTTGCTGAGGCCGACGGTCGAGCTGACGATGGCAGCATCGTCGGAATTGGCCAGAAGACCGAAGACGAACGAACGGTCAATCTTGAGCCCGTCGAGCGGAAACTTCTTGAGATAGCTCAGGCTCGCATAACCGGTACCGAAATCATCGAACAGGACTCGGACGCCGAGATCCTGAATCCGCTTGAAGATGGCGAGCACGCGGCGTTCGTCCTGCAGCAGGATATCTTCCGTGACCTCGATTTCGAGAAGCGATGCGGTCAGTCCCGTCGCTTCGAGCAGCGCTGAAACTGACTGGGCGAGATCGCCGGATTGAAGCTGCGAGGGCGAGAGATTGATCGCGACCCGCACGTTGCTGCCAGATAGCTCCCACGCGCGCGCCTGACGGCAGGCCGTCTCCATCACCCAGTTCGCGATCCGCTCGGACAGAGCCGAGCTGTTGACCACTGGCATGAACTCCCCAGGGGAGACGTAACCGCGCACCGGATGTCGCCAACGGATGAGCGCTTCGGCACCGACCAGGCGACCGTCGATCAGGCGGACCTGGGGCTGATAGAACAGTTCGAACTCGCCCCGATCCGCCGCAAGCGCCAGTTCGCTCTCCAGCGTCAGCCGGTTCTCCAGCTCCTGCCTGATCGCGGCCTCGAAGAGCACATGGCTGCCCCGCCGCGTCGCCTTGGCACGGCTCAGCGCAAGATGGCCGTTGCTCAGGAGTTCGTCAGCGTTGTGTCCGCCTTCAGGATAGACTGCAACCCCGATGCTGATCCTGACGCGGTGCTGCCGCGCAGCCGTCGCGAGCGGCGCTTCGAACGCGTGCGCGATCCGCTCGGCGAACGCCGCGATCGGCTCGCCGGCCTCGGCACAATCAAGCGCGATCGCGAATTCGTCGCCGCTGAGCCGGGCAACGACCGCCTTGCCATCGACCTCGATCCGGAGACGCTCAGCGACGGCTCGCAGCACGAGGTCGCCGGCCGTATGCCCAAGCATGTCGTTGATCTGCTGGAAGCCGTCGAGCCCGATCACGAGCAATGCGACCTCGCGGGGCTGTCGCTCAGCATCCGCAACCATCCCGACCAGGCGGGCATGCAGCGTGTTGCGATTGGCAAGACCGGTCAGCGCGTCATGTTCGGCAAGATATTTGACGCGTTCGGCTTCGCGCTTGCGGACCGAGATATCGCGCAGGATCGCGCCGTACTGAAAGCCATCCGTTCCTTGCCAGCCCGAAAAGCTCGCCTCGACGGGGAAGGTTTCGCCATTCTTGCGCCGCCCCTCGAACTCGACGACGACCGCCCCGCCCGGAACGAGCAGCGCCTGGCGCGCTGCGTCGTGCATGGATGGTCTCGTGTCGCCCTCCGCCGCCTGCACGGCGCACAGCGTTTCGAACGGACGGCCGATCATCTCGGCCGGCGCGTAACCGAAGATCGCACTGGCGCCGGGATTCCAAACCGTGATGCAGTGATTCTCGTCGGTGCAGACGAGACCGTCGCCGAGCGACATCGCGATACGGTGAAAGCGGCTCTCGGCGATGCGTCCGAGCAGACCGCGAAAATCGAGTTCGTCCAGCGCAATCGCGGTCAGATAGGCGACGATGGCAATGTGCAGCAGCGATGTGTCGATGACGAGGGACCATCTCGCCTGCACGAACGCTGCGGTCAGCTCGATAGCCGCCCCGGTGCCGACCAGGATTGCAACGCGAATTCCCGGCCCGAGGCGACGCCACGAATACATCATCAAGAGGCAGATCACGCCCAGGCCGAGGATCATGCCGAGATCGGACGTCCAGCGCAGCATCCGGCCCTGAAGGATCGATTCCGCGGCCAGCGCCTGGAGCACCGGCCCCGAGACGATCTTGCCGTTGGGAACGCTGAAGCGGTCGCCGAGCTCGAGCGCGGTGGCGCCGACGATGATCTTCTTGTCTCTCAGCTTGGCGAGCGCGGCAGTATTGCCGCGCAGGACGTCGACATAGGAGACAACGGGAATGGAGGCCGCACGAATGCTGAAATCGATCAGGAAAGGCGGCCGCCGATTGGCGTCCTTCCCGGCCAGCACGACGGCCATCGACGGCATCACGGCATCGCCGAGCTTCTCGCCGAACGGATAGCGTCGGACGAGGCCGTCGGATTCGACTGCGACGTTCACCACGGCCGGCCACGACTGGTTGCTGAAGGGCTTCAAGGGGCGATTGATGTGGGCCGGGCCACCATTCGGCGTCGGCTGCTTGAAGGACGGCAGGATGGTCGAGCCGCCGACCTCGCGAAGGGCCTTGACGAAGGCCTCGTCAGAAGCGGTATCCGATGGCGTGCTGAAATCGACGTCGAAGGCGATGTCGCCCGCTCCCGCCGCCGCAAGGCCCTGCAGCAGCTCCGCATGCAGTCGGCGCGGCCAGGGCCACACCCCGATCTGATCGATGGACGGTGCGTCGATGGCCACCACCACGACGTCGCCGCTGGCCTCACGCGATTGCCAGGCGAACCGCAGATCGGTGAGCGCGTTGCGAAGCGCACCATGCCATCCCGTGGACAGCACGATCGCGAGCGCGATCACGACTAGGATATGCGGCCGATAGCGTTTCACCCGATCCTCCCGCGCGCCCGCTTCTGCGGGCGCCCCCCGTCCGTCTAAGAAGCCGCCTCAGCGTCGGCCGTAGGCGTGACCATGGCCGTTGCTGCCGTTGCCGCCGCCATTGCCATTGCCGTTACCGTTGTTGCCCTTGCCGTTGCCGGTGGCACCACTGTTGCCGTTACCGTTGTTGCCGTTGCCGTTGTTGCCATTGCCGTTGTTACCGGAATTACCATTGCCGCCGGCGTTTCCGTTGTTGCCGCCGGAGCTGTCGCTCGAGGAACCGGCGGTCGCTGCCGCGATGGCCGCGCTCGACGAACTGCTACTGCCAGCCGTTGCAGCACCGCTTGTCGTCACCGCGGTCTGGACGGCGCTATTCGATGCGGTCGTGCTGGTCTTGCCGTCGCTCCAGACGGTCTCGGCACCCGTGCTGGCGTTCGCGTTGCGCACCTGGCCGGGAGCCGCCGCGCCATGGGCGAGTCCGCGCGTGACCTTATGGACGTTCAGCTTGACCTCGCCGAGCGAGCTCGAGATGCGCACGATTCCGGCCTTGGGCGCGTGACTTCCTGCCGCCTGATGCGCCTGCTTCAGCGCGCCAGCCGCCTTGCTTGCCTTGTCGATCGGGCCGAGCGCGTGGACCGCATGGCCGTTCGCCGCATTGCGCGGCGCGGTCAATCCCGATTTCGGCACGGGAATGCGCTCGATGCTCGGCGCCCGCGGCTTGCCCTGCTCGATCGCGTTGAACGTCCCGGCGCCGCTCAGGCTGAGACCGGGCTTGCCGTGCTCGAAGGCCGTGGCCGCCTGCCCCTTCATGACCTGGGCAATCTGTCCCGTCCTGAAGTCGGAGACCTCGACCTGGCCGCGCAACACGCCGACCTTGGTGCTGCCTGCTCCCACCGTGACGCTGAACTGCGTTCCCTTCACCACGGCGGCGAGATAGGGCGTCTCGACCTCGAAATGCTTGACGTTGCGCTTCTCGACCTCGAGCAGGATCGACCCCGCCTGCTGGATGATCGTGGTCGACAGACCCTCCTTCTTCTCGGCCGGCAAGCCGACCACGGAGTTGGGAGAGATCAGAATCGTTTCCTCGCCGCGGACGAGCAGGACGCGTCCATTGCGCCCGGTACGGATGGTATCGCCTGGTTTCAGCGTCCCTTCCTGGCTCAACGACACCTGCTGCGCGCCGTCCGTTGCAAGCCAGACCTCGCCCGACGACTTGCTGACCGACCAGGCCCCGTCATCGGCGGCAGATGCGCCGGAGGCCGTTCCCAGGATCAGCGCGGCCAACAAGGCGCACCGCATTCCAATCTTGCCGAACATGACGATCCCTCAGTCCGCGTTACAGCCAAGCCTGAGGGGTATCCGAAATCACTCAAGATAGAATTAGCGGGAAGCGACCAGCGGAGCGGCCGGATTAACCAATCATTGACCATAAAAATCTATGAAAAATCATGCGCCTAACGAAGCCTTACCGCCGCGCGGCAATTCCTCCGTGGAACTACGGGGAAAGGTCCCATGCGCGCGTTGGGAAGCGGCATCTCGTTACCGCGCTGACGGTGTTGCTACCGATTTTCACTGGAGTTCCCGCGGCGCTCGCCCAACAGGCCAACCAGCCCGGGTTCGATCCGCGCCAGCCCGAGAAATACTTTGAAAACCAAACCGAGCGGGAAACGCTGAGCCGGCCGCCGGTCAGGCTGCCGACGGTCGGACAGCCCAACACCGGTGGCGATACCAAGCCGCAATTCGTGCTGCGCGGCGTCAACGTCAGCGGCGCCCACGCCATCTCCCGCGATCGCATTGCCGCGGTCTATCAACCTTATCTCGGCAAGAAGGTCTCGCAGGCGGATCTTGCCGGGATCGCCGGTTCGATCAGCGATCTCTACCGCGCCGACGGTTTCCATCTGAGCCGGGCGATCGTGCCGCCGCAGGACATTGCCGACGGCCAGGTCCGGATCCAGGTGATCGAAGGCGCCATCGTGGAGGTCGAGCTGAAGGGCGACGGCGCCGAACAGTTCGGCGTCAGGCCGATGCTGGGGCCGGTTCTGGCGGAGCAACCGTCGCGCCTTCCGACGCTCGAACGCCAGCTCTTCCTGATCAACGGCAGGCCGGGCGTTCGGATCACCGATAGTGCTCTGGAGGAAATCGGCGGCACCTCCGGCCGCTTCCGTCTCATCCTCTCCTTGAAGACATGGCACGTCTTCTCCTCGTTCGGCCTGGACAATCTCGGATCATCCTCGGTCGGACCGTGGCAGACCTACGCCACCGGCGCGTTCAACTCCTACCTCGCGCCCGGAGACACGCTGGCGGTCAACCTGTCGACCATTGCCAACGATCCTCGCCAGCTCGGCTTTGCGCGTCTGTCCTATGACACGCCCGTCGGCGTCGACGGCGTGCGTCTCGGCGCCTCCGTGCTCTACAGCGCGGTCAGGCCGGGCGATCTCCGCCGCCTCGACAGCGACATCACGACGACCGAGGCCTTCGAACTGCGTGCCAGCATCGTTCCGCTGCAATCGCAATCCTCCACGCTCACACTGACTGCGGCGACGACCTTCAGCAATGTATCCGAGCACGACCTTTACGGCCCCTGGTACAACGACCACATCAGGACGGCGAGCCTGACCGCCGACTATCGCCTGCAGGATTCCTTCGGCGGCACCAGTTTCGCGACGCTGACCTATCGCCAGGGCCTCGACGTCTTCGGCGCTTCGCATTTCGACGACGATCTGTTGTCGCGCGACGGCGCCTCCTCGAACTTCTCGGTGCTGAATCTCTGGTTCACGCGTTACCAGACGATCAACGATGCCTGGTCGCTCAAGCTCGCTGCGGCGAGCCAGACCGCATCGCGGCCGTTGTTCACCTCGCAGCAATTCTATCTCGGCGGCTTGGCCTTCGGCCGCGGCTATGGCGCAGCCGAGATCAGCGGCGACAACGGCCTTGCCGGCTCGCTCGAACTGCGCTTCGACCAGAAGCTCAATTTCCGCTACTGGACCGGCTATCAGCTCTACGCCTTCGGCGACGCCGGCGCCGTCTGGAACGATGGCTATCGCCTGAGCGACGGCCTGTCGCTCACCTCGGCCGGAGCCGGCGTGCGCTTCTTCCTGCCGGACGATTTCCAGGCCGATCTCGGCGTAGCCGTTCCCCTGAGCTACCGGGCGCCGGACAACGAGCGCCGCAGCCCCCGCTTCCTATTCACATTGTCGAGCGCGTTCCGGCTATGCCCCGAACGCGGCCGGTCGGGCTGCCTCTAGTCCCCCGGTCATTTGCGCAAGTCGCTCCGACATCCGGGCCTTTTGCGCGCCTGCTCACAGAGTTGCCTAAATTTAATCCCGTAACCTGCTCACGGTTGCTCGATCCGGGAGTTCCCAATGGCCATGTTCAGCCAAACGTGATTTGAGACCAAACCATGAAGCGGGTGCTTGCAATCCTGGCGTTTCTCTGCGTCCTCGGCATCGGGGAGTATTTCCTCGTCAGCCGGCTCGCGATCCGCCACGAGGCCTTGGCGCTGTTCGACGCCTCGCGGCAGCGGCCGATTTCAGTCGATTTGGCGGTGCGGCGGGATTACGAGACCAAGGCCAATCTCGGCCTCTGGAAGCTTCCGCTCGCCATCATCAGCAACGGCCACACCGTCAAGGCGACCGAATACTCCTTCCTGGCCAACGTGCTTGCCGCGCGCGGCTATCTGGTTGCCAGCATCCAGCAGGACCTGCCGAGCGACCCGCCGCTGATGACCCATGTCGGCCAGCAATATGTCGGCCGGCGCGAGGTCTATATCCGCTGCGAGGCCAACATCCTGTTCGTGCTGGACCAGCTGCGGAGACAGCAGGAGAACGTCGATTACGACCACATCACCCTCGTCGGTCACTCCAACGGCGGCGATGTCTCCATGTATGTCGCCCATCAACACCCGGAGCTGGTGTCGAAGGTGATCACGCTCGACAATCTGCGGGTCCCCTTCGTGCGCAGCGACGGCATGAAGATCCTGTCGTTCCGATCGAAGGACCCGCATTTTGTGACCGATCCCGGCGTGCTGCCGACGCCGGAGGAGGCCAAGGCGAGCGGTATCGACATCATCCACACCGGCGCCCAGCACACGGAAATGAGCGATCGCGGCCCCAACTCGGTCAAGGAGAAGATCCAGGAAACGCTCGACCGCTTCCTGCGCGACAGCGCCAGCAGCGCGCTGGCGCCGGCCGACACGAAAAGCCCGATGATCATGAATCCGGGCGATTATTAGCCGCAATCCGCTTTGCGGCAGATCAAGGCGCCTCCGAGACAGCAGGCTACAAGGTCCTATGGCCTCGGAGAGACACGTGTCCAACTATATCGAAAGTCTTGATACGAAGGGTCTCGACACGACAAGTCTTGACACCACAAGCCTTGATATAAGAAGTCTCGATATAAGAAGTCTTGGCCTGCCCGCGGCGAGAATGCCGGCGTTCTTACGGCATCTTCATCGTTCGGCCCGCAAGCTGCTGCGGTCGATCGTCGCCCGTATTGATCTCTCGCAATTTCCGGGATCGTGCTGCGGGTAGAAATGCGGCCGCAACGAACGCATGAAGGTTACCCTATGCGCCAGCATTTGAGACGAATTGGCCTGCTGCTTGCCGTAACTTCGAGCGTCGGCACCTCGGCCGCGCTCGCAGCCGATGCCGACCACGGCGCCGACCTTGCCAAGCGCTGGTGCGCAAGCTGCCATGTCGTCGCTGCCGGCCAGACCCAGGCGAGCGCCGACGTCCCCTCCTTCGCCTCCGTGGCGCGCAGGCCGGACTTCAGCCCGGAGAGGCTGGCCTTCTTCCTGCTCGATCCGCACCCGAAGATGCCGAATTTCCCCCTGAGCCGGACCGAAGCCGGCGACATTGCGGCTTACATCGCGACGCTGCGTTAAAGCATGATCCGGCCCCGAAGGGCCGCGTTAGCGCAAAGTGCGAACCGGTTTTCCGGAACGATCATGCGCAAACAACAACCCAGAGCAAGATGACGGTTCGTCCAAATCTCATCGCGCGTTAGTCGCGCGCCGGGCACGGCACCTGCCAGAAATGCAAATCCCTGCCGGAGGACCGACAGGGATCAGCAGAAGAGATGACGGACGGCGAACGCCCTCATTCGGTGGTCCGTCAAAGGATCTGCGCCAGCATCGGATCTCCACGCCGCGCAAGCCCGATCTTGTGGGCACGCCGTGCGCCGGCCGCAAATCAGGACTTACCCTTGCCCGGTTGCATGAGACTGCCGGTCATCTGCCGCATGTGATCTCCGGCACTGGTGAACTGGCTGCGCAGGAAATCGGACTGGATTCGCATCGCTTCCTGAAGGTCGGTGGCGTGAACCAACTTGCGCGCATGCTCGAACGCCGACTTCATATTCTGCTCGGTGAAAACCAGCGCCTGCTTCGACACCTCCGTCCCCGCGCCCGGAACGGTCGACATCGACTTGCTGGCGGCTTCGAAAAACATGCCGAATGCCTTTTCGGCCTGGTCAATCGTCTTCTCGGCCAGGTCGCGCAGTTCGGCCGGAACTTCGAGCTTCGGTTCGATCATGGTCGCACTCCTCCCGTTTCCCGACTGGATACCACACTTGCGGGATCGCCTTCCAGCGGCCAGCGTCGGGGAAACCCCGCCGGCGGTCCGGCTCCGGCAGGAAAACGGAAGAAAGGGACGTGAGGCGCGCGGCCGGATCAGGACAAGGGGTGCTCGGGAAGAGCTTCTTCGGTGGCGAGGTCTTCGACCAGCTTGATGACCTCGAAACGCTGTCGAGGCGCGAGCTTCAGGAACGCGCGGAGCAGGCGCAGACTTTCGACCGTGCCGCCCGCGGGCGCGCCGAGCCTGAGGTGCAGTTCAGCCGCGAAATTGACGTTCTTCATCTCGCACCTATGACAAGCATCGGCCTTCGTGATCCACTCGAGAACCGAACGCCACAACAAGACGCCACAACAGGACCCCTATGGCGACAACCCTCGGCCGGGTGGGCCCGGCCAGCTGGCACGCTGAACGAACGTCCGAACGACGGGCTCAACCGTCTGGTTGCAATTATGCCAAGCAACAACTGGTCCGGCAAGTCCCACCGTTGATTGAGTGATGCTTCGTTCGCATCGCGCCACGGCAATTCCGGATAACAGGAATATCGACCGCCGTCACCCACCTGCGTCAAGAAGCGTCATCATCACGCACAGAGCCCCGATCGCTGTCAATCGGCACAACGTTTCTGCTTGTTTCCGATATGAATGGACGTTGGCGACGAATTGGCGCTTCACCAGCGCATACACGCAATTGTTGCGCCAGACTTCAGCGGTTGTATCGACGCCGAAATGCATCGATCCCGGAACCGGATCTCTCCAGACTCCTGATTCCGACGCGGCCGCGGTCCCGGCCAATCCGAAAATGTTTCCGCCCATGAACCGTTGTCCATAAGCGAGCGACCAAGCCGTTGCGACACGGCCACGCAGACAACGGGCGCCATGGCTGAAACTCTTCGATTCGGGCGCGCGTCAGCACTAAAGGACGACGGCATGCTTTCTCGCTGCGATCTCATCAAGGGCGCCGCGGTCGCGCTCTTCACCCTCTCGATACAAGGCGCATGGGCGCAGGAGACCAAGATGAACCTGTTCAAGATCATCACCGTCAAGGACGAAATCGTCGTCGGATTATCGGCGGAGGAACTGCAGGGGCTCGGCGGCAATGATGCGAGCGCGGTCGCGCACGCGCTGGCGCAGAAGGGCGATCTCACGGTCTGGCAATACAACGTGCATCGCGGCCCGAATGGCGAACTGCAGCAGGCCCCGACCGCCAAGATCGGGCTTCTGGCCAACGCCTCGCTCCGCGTCGAGCCCTACACGACACCTTACCAGATCGTGCCGCATCCCTGAGCAACCGGCTGACACGCCGGCGGCGATGGCCGCCGGCGTACCGTCTTCATCCGCGCCGCTCCGCCCGCTGCGCCCCCGTTGCCGTCGCAAAGCCGTAGACCAGCGCCAGCCGGTCCAGGCATTCGCGAAAGCGCCGCGCAAAGTAATCGTTCCAGCGCTGCGTCCGGACGGCGCGGCGCACGGCGATCTGATCCATGGTCAGGCCCAGTATCAGCACGTCGTGCACCAGCGCGGCGCCGTCCGTGCCGAGTTCGCGCTCGACCCGGTTCAGCCGCAGCACCGCCTGGCGCTGGCGCTCGGTGACCGGTTCGCGCGTACGCGCGCCATCGACATATTCCCTCGTCGGGTCCATCGCTTGAGGCCCCCGCTCCGCCCTTTCCCAATCGTTCTGGAAGGCACGTCCGCCGAGGTATTGCGCCTCGTCGATCTGATGGTGGGCGTGCAGCCGGCCGAGAGGATCGCCGCGGATCGACCGGACGGCCAGGATCTTCTCACCGGAATCCAGCGCCAGCGGATTGTCGACCTCGACCTCGGTCACGTCGGCATTGAACGGCAGCTCGCGTGACCGCCTGTCGTAGATCTTCGCCAGTTTGTAGGACTTGTTGCGTCGGACGCGTGCCAAGCGGATGCTCCTTTGCGAAATTGACGATTGGACGGGGCGCACGAGGTCAGGCCGCAGAGACCAGCCTCAGCACGACAGGACCCGGGACGCGCGAGGACGCAGCACCGGAGCGGCGTGTCAGGCGCGCATGCGGTGCGCAATAGCTGGAGCCCGGCCGGCAGGGATGACCGCAGAAGGCGATCGCCTCCCCGTCCTTGTCGCCGCCATAGGGATAGCGGCAGTCGGCCGGCTCGAGCTCGACCAGTTGGAGCAGGCGCGGCTGAACGCCGACGCAGCGGAGCTTCACTTGCGCCGCAGGCTTCATTGCGGATTTCGGCGGCAAATTCAGGTTCGGCAACACCGCCCGGCGCGGCGAGACCGGAGCCTCGCCCGGCAAATAGGGCGCGAGCGATGGGCTCGTGATCCATTCCGGTATGACGAGCCCGAGCCGCTTGGCGCGGCCGATCACCGCGTTGCGCGTGTAAGCCGTTCCAAACCTTGCGTTAATCTGTCTTGCGATCTCCGCATAAGACATCCCCTTGCGAAAATAGTCGCGCAGCGCGTCGGAATGCTCCGACGGCCAATGGCCCGGTTCCATAATGCTGTCCTGTGATGCGCCTCCTCCGATCGCTCGACCGGATGGCGAGACGCACTTTCCGTTATTCCGAAGCTCAAGTCAAGCCATAATTCTGATATTCATAATTGCATCAATTCCGAATTTCGGATTACAAGAGGCAAGTCGGTGCGCAAACGAGGGAATCACCATGTTGGACGTTGCAATGATCGAGCGGGGCCTGGAAAAGACGGGCAAGAGCAAGGGCGGCCTCGCGGCGGCCATGGGCGTGCGGCCCGGCGCGGTCTCGGAGATCCTCGGCGGCGAGCGTCTGGTGAAGGCTTCGGAGATCATTCCGATCATGGAATATCTCGAGCTCAATCTCGCACCGATCATGGGCCGCGTCGGCGCCGGTGCCGTGATCGAGCCGGATTACGAGCAGGTTCCGCCGGAGGGGCTCGGCGACATCGCACTGCCCTTCCCGATCATGGAAGAAACCGTCGCATTCGAGATCGTGGGCGATTCGATGCTGCCCAAATACGAAAGCGGCGACGTGATCGTGGTCTACAAGGATCAGCGCCATCCGCTGTCGAGCTTCTACGGCGAGGAGGCCGTGGTCCGGCTCAAGACCGGCGAGCGCTATTTGAAGACCATCGAGCGGGGCAAGAGCCCGTCCGTCGTCAATCTCACCAGCTTCAACGCCAAGCCGATCGTCGGCGTCAAGCTGGACTGGGTCGGCGAGATCTGCCTGTCCATGCCCAAGGGCCAGCTCGAGCGGCTGCGTGCCAAGTCGGCGCGTCCGCGCAAGAAGGGCAAGTGACGACGATTTCCGTTATTCGGAAATCGCCCTTGACTTTATTCTGATTTTCGGAAATACTCTGCCGCGTTCCCGGTGACGGGCGCGCGGCAGGATCGTTTCATGCAGTATTTCGTCGTGATGATCGACTATGGACGGCGCGGCCGCGAGGCGGTCGTCGATCCGGAAATCACCCGGCGCGAGGTCGTCTCCCGGATCGCCTCGGGGGAATACCAGAACATCTCGTTCATCCACGAGATCGCGGAGAATTCGGTCGAGGACGTCACCGAGGCCATCCTGGCCGAGGCGGCCCTTCCCATGATCGACCCCGAAGAGGTCGATCTCCAGGCAATCCGCCTTGATCACGCCCGCGACCTGCGCAAGCACGAACGGACGTGACGCAGGCCCTGAGTGACCTGCGCCACCACAAATCGAGGATCACACCGTGAGCACGGTCGATCCCGTGGTCTTGCGCGCGGCGAGATCGGCATGCGCCCGGGCGGCATCCCTCAAGGGATAGGTCTGGTGCACCTCGATCTTGACCGCGCCGGACTTGACGACGTCGAACAGCTCGTTCGCCATTGCGACCAGATTCTCCCGCTTGGCGGCGTAGGTGAACAGCGTCGGCCGGGTGACGTAGAGCGAACCCTTCTGGGCCAGCAGTCCGAGATTGAGCGGCTCGACCGCACCGGAAGATTGACCAAACAGCGCGGCAACGCCGAGCGGCGCGAGGCAGTCCAGCGACTTCAGGAAGGTGTCCTTGCCGACGGAGTCGTAAACCACCGGCACCTTCTTCCCCCCGGTGATCTCGTCGACGCGCTTCACGAAATCCTCGCGCGTGTAAATGATGACATGGTCACAGCCATGCGCCTTGGCGAGCTTGGCCTTCTCATCGCTGCTGACCGTGCCGATCACGGTCGCGCCGAGATGCTTGGCCCACTGACTGAGGATCAGGCCGACGCCGCCGGCTGCGGCGTGCAGCAGGATGGTGTCGCCGGCCTTCACCCGATAGGTCTGCCGGATCAGATATTGCGTCGTCAGCCCCTTCAGCATCATCGCGGCCGCGGTCTTGTCGTCGACGCCATCGGGCAGCTTCAGCAGACGGTCCGCAGGGATCAGCCGCGCCTCGGAATAGGCACCGAGCGGCGAGGCGCCATAAGCGACACGATCGCCCGGCTTCAGATCGGTAACGCCAGAGCCGACTTCCTCGACGACGCCGGCCGCCTCGCTGCCCAGTCCGCTCGGCAATTGCGCCGGGTAAAGGCCCGAGCGGTTGTAGATGTCGACGAAGTTGAGACCGACGGCGGTGTGGCGAATGCGCGCCTCGCCCGGTCCGGGCTTGCCGACGCTGACTTCCTCCCAGACCAGGACTTCCGGACCGCCGGTCTTGTGAAAACGAATGGCATGCGTCATGGGCGTTACTCCCTTTTCGTTGGGTGATGGGCCGAAAAAGCCGGATTGGCCGCAGAAATAGGCATTCTGTCCGCCCGTTACAGTACAGGCACGTAACAAGAATGTCACAGCGAGCGACAAACGTCCGTCGTTCCATCTCCGTTCGAAAGAGTTGATGACGCGCTCGTAGCGACCGGCAGTAGCTTCTGCGCGGGGTTTGGTTGTCGCCTGCGAAGGAGAGCCGAGATGCCAGCTTACGTACAGCATCATCAGGATGTCGAAATCGCGCCCGTGAATTGCCCCACCTGCATGGGGTTTTTGCCAATGTATGTGCGCGAGGTCGAACCGCATTGGAGCCTCGCCAAAATCGACTTCGTCTATGAATGCGCCGATTGCGGCGCCGAGCTCCGGCAGACCATCCGCAAGCCGGAGCTGCTGCGGCACTGACCCCGCGAACGGCGAGGCGCCCAACTATTTGCGCTCAGCGGAAAAAGCGCCGTTCACGCGGATCTGATGCCTCCCAAACGAGGCTTGTTCTTTGCGGGGAACGCAGGCAGAACAAGCCCTAAAGCAAGACCTTTGGGAGCGCCCTTTCGTGGCTGATCAGAAGGCCTCGACGTCGATCGAGGCAGTGGAGAGCGGCCTCGCCGCGCAGGGCTACATCGCGAGCCGGCAGATCGCGACCGCCGTTTATTTGTCGCAGCAGATCGAGAAGCCGATCCTGGTCGAGGGACCCGCGGGCGTCGGCAAGACCGAGCTTGCCAAGGCGATCGCGGCCTGGCGCGGCATGAAGATGATCCGCCTGCAATGCTACGAGGGCCTCGACGAGGCCAAGGCGCTCTACGAGTGGAAATACGCCAAGCAGCTGCTCTACACCCAGATCCTCAAGGACAAGCTCGGTGAAGTCCTCGGCGGCGCGCAGACGCTGCATGCCGCGCTCGACCAGTTGCACGATTTCGGCGACGTGTTCTTCTCCAAGGAATTCGTCGAGCCGCGTCCCCTGCTGCAGGCGCTGGAGCAGCCGGGCGGCTGCGTGCTGCTGATCGACGAGATCGACAAGTCCGACGCGGAATTTGAATCGCTTCTGCTGGAAATCCTCTCCGACTTCCAGGTCACGATCCCCGAGCTCGGCACCGTCTCGGCGATCACGCCGCCGACGGTGATCCTCACCTCCAACAGCGAGCGCGACCTCGGCGATGCCCTGAAGCGGCGCTGCCTGCATCTGCATATCGGCTTCCCCGAGCAACGGCTCGAGGAGCGCATCGTCGAAAGCCGCGTGCCCGGCATCTCGCAGGCGCTGCGCCGGCAGATGGTCGGCTTCATCCACGAAATCCGCTCGCTCGATCTGAAGAAATTGCCCTCGGTCAGCGAAACCATCGATTGGGCGCGCGTGCTTGTGCTGCTCCAGGCCACTGAGCTCGACACCGACATCGTCAAGGACACGCTCAACGTGCTCCTGAAATACGAAGCGGACATCGAGGCCGCATCGCCGCAGGTGACGACCTTCATTGCCAAGGCGGCCCGGTCCAACGTCTTCGGTTGACGCCGATGCGCGAGAACCTCCATCGTTTCTTTCGGGCAGCGCGGGGCGTCGGCGTTCACGTTTCGCCTGCCGAAAGCATCGATGCGATGCGCGCTGTCGCGAAAGTCGGCATCTCCGACCGCACCGTGCTGCGCGACGCGCTGCTGCTGACGCTCGCCAAGTCGCAGGACGAGAAGCTTGCGCTCGGCGACTGCTTCGATCTCTTTTTCAGCCAGCCCGAGCCGCGGCAGGACCAGACTGAAGCCGCGGGCAACGACGACGCCGCGCAGGACGCGGACCAACAGGCGGACCCGTCTTCTTCATCCGGCTCGGCCGGCGAGCCGGGCCAAGCCCAGCCGCCCGAAAGCCTCGGCCCCCTCGCACAGATGCTGCTGTCGCAGGATCGCAACGCCATCTCGGCCGCGATCGCCAGCGCCTCGGGCGCCGCCTCGCTGTCCGATATCCGCTACTCCACCCAGCGCGGCATCTTTTCGAGCCGCATCCTCGACGCCATGGGCCTGCAGCGCCTGCGCGACGACCTCGACGAACTCACTGCGACCAACCCTGCGCTGGCCGAGCGTTTGCGCGCCGCGCTCGACGCCTTGCGCGAGGCGGTGCGCGACACCGTCTCGCAGGGGCTAGCGCTCTATGCCCGCGAAGAGGCCGAGAACCTCCGCAACGAGATTTTGCGCAACGCGCCGCTCGCCCGCATCGAACGGCGTCAGGTCGCCGAGATGCGCGCCCTGATCCGCCAGATCGCGCGCCGCCTGCGTGAGCGCTATTCCAAGCCGCGCAAGCGTCAGCGCCGCGGGCATCTCGACGTGCGCCGCACGCTCCGTCGCAACGCCGCCTGGGGCGGCGTGCCCTTCCTGACCGCATGGAAGCGCAAGCATCGCGACCGGCCGAAGATCGTGGCGATCTGCGACGTCTCCGGTTCGGTCGCCCAGGTCTCCGATTTCTTCCTGCTGCTGATCCACTCGTTGCACGAGGTGGTCGACGACGTCCGCTCCTTTGCCTTCTCCTCGCACCTGATCGAGGTCAGCGAAATTCTAGAGAAGAACTCGCCGGAAGAGGCGATGGCCGAGATCATGTCCAAGGTCGGCTTCGGTTCGTCCGACTACGGCTCCTCGCTGGTCGATTTCGAGAAGGACTTCATGAGCACGCTGACGCCGCAGACCACGGTGATCGTGCTCGGTGATGCCCGCAGCAACAACCTCGACCCGCGCGCCGATATCCTGCGCCGCATCTCCGAGCGCTCCAAGCGACTGGTCTGGCTCAATCCGGAAGGGCGCCTCGCCTGGGGCTTTGGCGATTCCGAGATGCCGCGCTATGCGACGTTCTGTACCGTCGTACGCCAATGCGCCACCGCGCAGCAGCTCGAGCGCGCTGTGTCCGACATTGTGGCGACTTATCAGTAGGCCTCGCTCGCGAGCCGACGTCAGTTTCGCGCAAGCTCCGCTTGCCCTCCGTTGCACTCCCGGAAGTGAGTGGCGATTTCGTCGAGCGCGCGCTGCTCCCATTCTTCGGCCTGGGCGAGCCAGAAGATCCGGCGATCGAAATCGAGCGCCGCACGCTCTCGGCACAGCGATTCCTGACTGCGAATTTCAACCAGCCTGTTCATGCACTCCACTCCTGCCGCGTGAAGTCATTCCCCGCGAATCAAACTAGCAGAATCCCGGATTTACGGCCTCATGATTTCGCGCCGTCCCGTCGCATAATGGGACAGCGATACTTCCCGTGCACTGCGGTAGCTTGCAGCGCAGCATCAACTGCAGATCATCAATTAGTGATCAAGGCACGCGGACGAATTTCGTGATTGAGCGATCTATTTCTCGTGTCGCAACGAAGTGCGGCAATTTGTGAAGAGACGTTCTAAACGGCTCACCGGATTCCCGACTCATTGTCGTCGCACGGTCTTCACGCGGCGTCGCTAACAGAGGCGCCAACGGCACCATCGCTTGAGGCAACATGAGCAACGATCTCGACTTCGAACTTAGCCCGGACCAGTGGGAAGCGCTGCGCACACTTCGCAGCCCGCCGTCGAACGGTCGTCTGTCGAAGCCCTATCTCATCGATGGCCTCGTCGCGCTCGGCCTCGTCGTCATCAATGACGGCGCGCCTGTGATGACGCCAGCCGGACGCAAGGTGCTGGTGCGCGGATCGTGCCGGCTGCTCGACCTCGCGGCGTGACGCGCTCGCGCTGATCATCTCCGCCGGCATTTTCAGCGCGGAGGTCAGTCATCCCACTTCAGGAGCGGCGATCCATATGCCCTCCTCCAGACCGACAGGAAACGCGGAAACCAGGAGTGAGCCACCGCGCCCTGATAGGCCCAGGTGCGATATTTCAGACCCTGCTCGGAGATCAGCTCTGGATATCCGCCATGCAGCTCGGTCGCGGTCCGAATATCCTTCAATATTCCCTGGGCGCATGAACGGTAGGTATCGTTCGCCGAGAATTCATCATAGTCTAGCATGCGATCTGCGAATTCGACGTTGAACGTCGGCCAGGAGGAACGGCCCTGATAGGCGGGCGCCGCGATCTTGTGGATCATCTTGTTGCGTGGATTATCCGCGGACACCAGGAAGTGGAACGTGCTGGGGATGCGAAAACGCGGCTCCGCGATGATCAGATCCGCCGTGGCCGCGAACAGTGCGCGCTCGCTCGCATCGTTCAGATCCCAGAAGCCGCGATGCACGCTCACGAAATCCAGAGCGACCGCAGACGCCGGCGGGCCTTTCGGACCATCCAGGGAATGCCTGATGAAGCCGTCCCTGCCGAACAAGTGAAGCAGGTCCTTCTTGTACTGCACGAGGTCGCGCCCGAGCAGCCGCTTCAGTTCGTTCTCGTCGACGATCCCGAGCTGCACGCTCCACACGAATGTCGTGTAGACGCAGGCATTTGTCACGAAGCGCCGTCGCTCGGCGCGGGTGTCCGTCGCAGCGGAACGAGGGCCGCTGGCGTCACACAAAAAGTACCTGATGCCGTCATGGTCGAATGGCTCGAGCTCGCTCGCAAGCTTGAGGACCGAACGCTTCAGGTCGCCGCCATATTCGGCCAGCAACAGACGGCCGGCATGCGCACATTGCGACAGCGCCAGATAGGATGGTGCCCTCTGATCGGCCGAGATCATTTGCTGCAGGCCGGCCAGGATGCCGAGCAGCGTATCCGACGGAGGCGAGAAGTAGTTCACGCCGAGGTACCGTCCTCGCCCCGCCGGGACGATGGTCGTCGTGACGACGCCGGCGCGAACCGCTTCCAGCAGTAAGCGGACGCTCTTGTCGAGCAACCGAGCCCGCCGCACCGCGTCCTGCGCGTCCATGATGGTGTCGGGATCGAGAACGTCGGGATAGAACCAGGCGAAGTCTCGGGGATAATAGGCGGATGCGTGGGGTGCGCCCGTGACGAGGAAGGCTTCGGTCGCCGAAAACGCGCTGTCCATCGCATGCCGGTAGAGGTCCTCGATGGCCGACAACGAATGAGGCCATTTTCTCAGGAAGCGATCGCCGAGAAAATTGACCGCCTGGAGGGCGTTGGCGAGGAGCGTCGCAGCCGCGCCTTGGTAGAATCGGTTTCCACGTTCTGAGGGCAACGAGATATCGCTATTCATCTGTGGCCAGGATCACTCCGATGGTGCGGCCACCATCCAGAGCATGGCTGATTCGTATTTCCTCCAGATGACGCGCGATCCCTTCGCCGAGCGACGCCTTTGGAACGATCTTGGCGCCCACATCCCGATGGGAGCCCTCTTTCTCCGGACCGCAGCAGCCGGCATCTGAGCCGGCCCACATACGCAATATTTTTCAATCGGTTAGGAACGGGGCGGCAGCGACCGCGGCCGGCGTGGTCAGCCGACCCCCGATTTGACTTGAACCGTCACAAATCTACAAGCGGCGCGATCCCAACCTTGCGCGAGGGCCCCTGCAGAGCGCACGGACGCAAGCCGGCTACCCGGCCGCAGGCACCGCCCGCCCGCCGAAGCGTTGAGCAAGGGATGACGCATTTTCACACCTTACGCCGGGGTTCAAACTAGACCACTATTGGGTCACTTCACCATGCAAGCGCATCTGCGAATGTTGGATTCGACACCTGACGGCCTGAATTCCGGCAAGTCCCCGCTGTTGCGGACGATCGGGCTCACCAAGCGTTATGGCGATTTCCTCGCCAACGATTGCATCGACATCGATATCAGGCCCGGCGAGATCCACGCGGTGCTTGGCGAGAACGGCGCCGGCAAGTCGACGCTGGTCAAGGCCATTTACGGCCTGGTCCAACCCAGCGCCGGCGAGATCCATTGGCAGGGGCAGCCTATCGTGCTGTCCGGCCCTGCGGATGCGCGCAAGCGCGGCATCGGCATGGTGTTCCAGCACTTCTCGCTGTTCGACAATCTCACCGTCGCCGAGAACGTCGCGCTCGGTCTCGACGGCAAGGAGTCCTTCAAGGACATATCGGCGCGGCTTGCACAGGTGTCGAAGACCTACGGCCTTCCGCTCGATCCCCGGCGCGAGGTCTGGCAATTGTCGGTCGGCGAACGCCAGCGCATCGAAATCGTCCGCGCCTTGATGCAAGACCCGAAATTCCTGATCCTGGACGAACCCACCGCAGTCCTGACACCGCAGGAGGCCGATCAACTCTTCATCGTGCTCGAGCGCCTCAAGGCCGAAGGCCGCGCCATCCTCTATATCAGCCACAAGCTCGACGAGGTGAAGCGCCTCTGCGACACCGCAACGATCCTGCGCGGCGGCAGGAAGGTCGAGACCTGCAATCCCCGGCGCGAGACCGCAGCCTCCCTCGCGCGCATGATGGTCGGCGGTGAGATCAGGGAGGTGAACGCGGCCTCCAGCCGGAAGACCACCGTACCGCGGCTCGTCGTCAACGATCTTTCGCTTGAACCAGGCGAGGCGCACGGCGTACGGCTCGATCATATCTCTTTCGAGCTGAGGGGGGGCGAGATCCTCGGTATTGCCGGCGTCGCCGGCAACGGCCAGGACGAATTGTTCGCCGCACTCTCCGGCGAGCGGTTGTCGAAGCACCCGGACACCGTGGTGATCGAAGGCATCGCCGCCGGCCGACTTTCGATCACGCAGCGGCGCAGGCTGGGCGCGGCGTTCGTCCCCGAAGAACGGCTCGGCCATGGCACCGCGCCGCGCATGAAGCTCTCCGAGAACGCGCTGCTGACCGGACACGCCGCGAGCGGCATGGTCCGTCGCGGCTTCATCAATAGTGCCGCCGCACTGAAGACCGTCGACCTCGCGACCGAGACGTTCGACGTCCGCAAGGCCAAGCGCGATCCTGAGGCCGCATCGCTCTCCGGCGGCAATCTGCAAAAGTTCATCGTCGGGCGCGAGATCTTGCGCAATCCCGCGGTGCTGGTTGTCAGTCAGCCGACCTGGGGCGTCGATGCCGGCGCCGCCGCCGTCATTCGCCAGGCGCTGCTCGATCTCGCGGCTGCAGGCGCCGCCGTGCTCGTGACCAGCCAGGACCTCGACGAGCTCGCGGAGATTGCCGACCGGATCGCCGTGATGTTCCACGGCAGGCTCTCGGCGCCGCTTGCAGCCAGCGAGGCGACGCGCGAAAAGCTCGGCCTTCTCATGGGCGGCAGCAGCCTCGAGCCGCAGGAGGCCGTGCATGCAGTTGGTGCTTGAGAAGCGCGCCGAGCGCTCCGGCACGATCGCGCTGGTCTCGCCGCTGATCGCGGTCGGCCTCACCATCGCGACCATGGTCATTCTGTTTGCGATCCTCGGCAAGAATCCGCTCCTTGCCCTGCACGCCTATTTCATCGCGCCCTTGACCGACGGCTATTCGCTTCAGGAGATCGCGGTGAAGGCGACACCGCTGGTGATGATCGCGATCGGGTTGTCGCTGTGCTACCTCGCCAAAGCCTGGAACATCGGCGCCGAAGGGCAATTCCTGATCGGCGCGGTCGCCGGAAGCTGGATCGCGGTGAGGACGCAAGGCACCGACGCCGGGGCCTGGGTGTTGCCCGCCATGCTCATCCTTGCTGCCGCGGCTGGTGCGCTCTATGCGCTGATCCCGGCGATCTGTAAGGTGAGGTTCGGTGCCAGCGAGATCCTGACCAGCCTGATGCTGGTCTATGTTGCCGACCTCTTCCTCGACTATCTCGTGCGCGGCCCCTGGCGCGACCCGCATGGCTTCAACTTCCCGACCACGGCCGAGTTCGATCCCGTCGCGACGGTCCCGCTGCTGATCGAGGGCGGTCGGCTCCATCTCGGCTCGATCATCGCGCTTCTCGTGGTGGCGGCCGCCGCAATCCTGCTCGGCCGAACCATCAAGGGTTTTGAGATCCGCGTCGTTGGCGCAGCGCCCCGTGCAGCGCGGTTTGGCGGCTTCAAAGCCGATCGGCTGGTCATCCTCACCTTCGCGATATCAGGCGCGCTCGCGGGCCTCGCCGGCATCATCGAGGTTGCAGGTCCCATCGGCCATCTCCAGCCCGGCATCTCTCCGGGTTACGGCTTTACGGCGATCATCGTTGCTTTCCTCGGCCGGCTGAACCCGCTCGGAATATTGGTCGCGGGCCTTTTCCTTGCGTTGACCTTCATCGGCGGCGAGCAGGCGCAGATCGCGATGAAGATCCCGCTGGATGTCACCAAGGTCTTTCAGGGCATCCTGCTGTTCTACGTGCTCGCCTGCGATTCCCTGATCCTCTATCGATTCAAGCTGGTCTTCCCCAATCGACAGGTGACTCGTGGAGCTGGTTGAGGCCATCATCCTTTCGGTGCTCGCCGCGTCGACGCCACTGCTGATCGCGGCGACCGGCGAGCTCGTCACCGAGCGATCCGGCGTACTCAATCTCGGCGTGGAGGGCATGATGATCGTCGGCGCGGCCTGCGGCTTTGCCGGCGCCTGGCTCACCGGATCGATATTCATCGGCGCGCTGTTCGGCATCGCCGCGGGCACATTGATGTCGTTGATCTTCGCATTGATGGCGCTCGGCCTCGCCGTCAACCAGGTCGCGACGGGTCTTGCGCTGACCATTCTCGGCGTCGGGCTGTCTGGATTGATCGGCGCCGGCTTCGTCGGCGAGCGCATCACGCCGGCGGCGCATCTCCACATTCCCGGCGTCACCGACATCCCACTGTTCGGCCGCGTGCTGTTCGGCGAGGACGGTTTCGTCTACGTCTCCATCGCCCTCGTGATCGGTGTCTCGTGGTTTCTCTACCGCACGCGCGCCGGATTGATCCTGCGCGCGTGCGGCGACAATCACGCCTCCGCGCACGCGCTCGGTTATCCCGTGCTGCGCATCCGCACCTTCGCCGTGATGTTCGGCGGCGCCTGCGCCGGACTTGCCGGCGCCTATCTGCCGCTCGCCTATACCCCGTTCTTCATCCCCGGCATGACCGCGGGCCGCGGCTGGATCGCGCTGGCGCTGGTCGTGTTCTCGTCCTGGCGGCCGGGCCGGCTCGTGGTCGGTGCCTATCTGTTCGGCGCGGTGACGATCCTGCAATTGCACGCCCAAGGCTGGGGCGTCGGCATTCCCTCGCAGTTCATGTCGGCACTGCCTTATCTCGCAACGGTCGTCGTCCTGGTGCTGATCTCCCGCGCGCGCAGCGGCGGCTCGACCGCGCCCGCCGCGCTCGGCACCGTGTTCGTGCCTGACCGCTGAATTCATTTTCGAAACGCGCGCGATGGGGCGCACGCGTTCGGATCGTGGCTTTCCCCTGATGTTTGGAGATCGATGATGAGCAAATCACTTCTTGCGTTGGCCGCCGGGCTCTTGCTTGCAGGGAGCATCAGTGCAGCCTCCGCCGCCGACAAGCTCAAGGTCGGCTTCATTTATCTCGGCCCGATCGGCGACCTCGGCTGGACCTACCAGCACGATCAGGGGCGCCTGGCGCTGGTGAAGGAGCTCGGCGACAAGATCGAGACCACCTATCTGGAGAACGTGCCCGAAGGCCCCGACGCCGAGCGCTCCATCGAGCAGCTCGTCCGCGCCGGTAACAAGCTGATCTTCACGACATCGTTCGGCTACATGGACCCGACGCTGAAGGTCGCCAAGAAATATCCGAACGTGCATTTCGAGCACGCCACCGGCTACAAGCGTAACCCGAACATGTCGACCTACTCGGCCAAATGGTGGCAGGGCCGCTACATCCAGGGCCTGATCGCGGCCAAGATGTCGAAGACCGGCGTGCTCGGCTATATCGGCTCGTTCCCGATTCCGGAGGTCGTCTCCGGCATCAATGCGACGATGCTGGCCGCGCAGACCATCAACCCGAACATCAAGGTGAAGATCATCTGGGCCAATACATGGTTCGACCCGGGCAAGGAGGCCGACGCCGCCAAGGCTTTGATCGACCAGGGCGCCGATATCATCATGCAGCACACGGATTCGCCCGCCGCGATGCAGATCGCCAGCGAGCGCGGCAAGCTCGCCTTCGGCCAGGACTCCGAGATGATCAAGTTCGGGCCCAAGACCCAGCTGACCTCGATCCTCGACACCTGGGGCCCCTACTACATCGAGCGCGTCAAGGCCGAGCTCGCGGGAACCTGGAAGTCCGAGGACAGCTGGGGCGGCCTCGACAGCCACATGTTCGCGATGGCGCCCTATACCAACATGCCCGACGAGGTGAAGAAAATGGCGGAGGATGCCCAGGCCGCGATCATCTCGGGCAAGCTGCATCCGTTCAAATGCCCGATCGTTGGGCAGGACGGCAAACCGGTCGAGTGCAAGGGCGGCGATCACCTCGACGACGGGCAGATCCTCGGCATGAATTTCTACGTGAAGGGCATCGACGACAAGCTGCCGGGCAAGTAGCACGCTTCTTGCTTTACCCAATTCACCTGCTCCTCCCGGAGGAGGTTCGGAGGGGGTGGCCAGAAGCACCCGGCACTTGTGGTCGCCCCCTCCTTCAATTCGTCACGAGCCCGCCTGCATCGCCCGCGCCGCGGAACCGTGGCGGCGGATGAGATCGGCGACATCGAGACCGGGAATCGCGCCGTCGATCACGACCCATTTCCCCGCCACCATCACCCGGTCGGCCCGATGCGCCCCGCACAGCACCAGCGCGGCCAGGGGATCGCCACGGCCGGAGAAGCGCAGCTCGTCGAGCTTGAACAGCGCAAGGTCCGCCGCCTTGCCGACGGCGATCGCGCCAAGCTCGGGCCGGCCGACGCAGGCCGCCGATCCCTGGGTGGCCCAGCGCAACGCGTCCTTGTGGCTGACCCTGCCCACGCCATAGCGGGCCCGCTGCAGCAGGAAGGCGGCGCGGACCTCCTGCATCAGGTTCGAGCCGTCGTTCGACGCCGAGCCGTCGACGCCGAGCCCGATGCCGACACCGGCCTCCTCCATCTCGCACACGGGGCAGCAGCCCGACGCCAGGATCTGGTTGCTGCACGCGCAATGGCTGATGGTCGTCCTCGCCTTGCCGATCCGCTTGATCTCGTCGGCGTTGAAAAAAATGCCGTGGGCGAGCCAGGTGCGCGCATTGAGCCAGCCGCACTGTTCGAGATAGTCGAGCGGGCGGCAGCCATATCTCTGCTGGCAAAATTCGTTCTCGTCCTCGGTCTCGGCGAGATGGGTGTGCAGGCGCACGTCGAGTTTTTCGGCAAGATCGGCGGTGGCGCGCATCAGCGAGGTCGTCACCGAGAACGGCGAGCATGGCGCAAACCCAATCTGCACCATCGCGTCCGCCCCGCGCTGATGGTGCTTTGCGACCACGCGCGCGCTATCGGCGAGGATCGTGTCCTCGTCCTGCACGACGCTGTCGGGCGGCAGGCCGCCGTCGCGCTGCGACAAATTCATCGAGCCGCGCGTCAGCAGCACGCGCACACCGAGCCGTCTTGCCACGCCGACCTCGATATCCACGGCGTCCTCGAGCCCCGCCGGGAAGACGTAATGATGGTCGGTCGTCGTCGTGCAGCCCGACAGCAGCAGCTCGGACATCGCCACGGTGACGGCGAGCTCGAGCGCATCAGGCGTCAGCTTCGCCCAGACCGGATAGAGCGCCTGGAGCCAGGGGAACAGCTCGCGGTCCATCGCAGCCGGCAGCGCCCGCGTCAGCGTCTGGTAGAAATGATGATGGGTGTTGATCAGGCCCGGCAGCACGACATGGTCGCTCGCATCGAACACCACAACATCCGCCGTTGCAGGCATACCTCCGGCCGGCACGAGCTCGACGATCCGGCCCTCCTTGACCACGATCCCGCGCCCCGCGCCGTCGGCATGGATGGCCAGGGGATCCCTGATCCAGATCGGCTTTGTATCGGCCATGATCCCGCTCCTCCTTCACATCCGCTAACGACAGGCAAGCCAGGTCAACGGCCCGATCACCCTCGCGCCACGACTTGTTTGTTGCGACTTGGCTCCGGTCTTGCAAGACTCATCATCACGATTCACCTGCGGAAGCGTTGGCGCAGCCATGGATTTGAACACCATCACGACCGTGGCCCATCCGCAAACACGGGCGCAATTGCCGGCCTGGACGGCCGGCGACGCCTGGCTCGCCGGCGGCACCTGGCTGTTCTCGGAGCCACAAGTCCATTTGCGCCGGCTGATCGATCTGACCGACCTGAGATGGCCGGCACTGACCAGCACCGACAGCCATCTGTCGATCGCCGCCACCTGCACCGTCGCGCAGCTCGACGGCTTCACCTGCCCGCCCGATTGGCTGGCCGCGCCGCTGATCAGCCAGTGCTGTCGGGCTTTCCTTGCTTCGTTCAAGATATGGAAGACCGCGACGGTCGGCGGCAATCTCTGCATGTCGCTGCCGGCGGGACCGATGATCTCGCTCACCGCGGCGCTCGACGGCGTCTGTACCATCTGGAAGGCCGGCGGCGGCGAGCAGAGGATTCCCGTGGTCGAATTCGTCACCGGCAACCAGCGCAATCGCCTGACGCCGGGCGACCTGATCCGGCAGATCGACATCCCGATCGCTGCGCTGAAGCGCCGCACGGCCTTTCGCCAGATCTCCCTGGCGCCGGTCGGCCGCTCGGCGGCGTTGCTGATCGGAAGCCGCGATACTGACGGCACGCTCGCGCTGACGGTCACCGCATCCACGGTGCGGCCGATCCGATTGGCCTTCCGCAAGCTTCCCGATGCGAATGCTTTGCACGACGCCATCACGCAGCAGATCACGGACGAGCTGTACCACACCGACATCCACGGCCAGCCGCTCTGGCGCAAGCACATGACGCTGCGGCTTGCCGAGGAGATTCGCGGCGAGCTCCAGGGAGCGATGCGGTGAGCTTCGAAATCAACGGCAAGTCGTTTGCGCAGGAGCCGCGCGCCGGCCAGTGCCTGCGCACGTTCCTGCGTGAGCTCGGCCATTTCGGCGTGAAGAAGGGCTGCGACGCCGGTGATTGCGGCGCCTGCACGGTGCTGCTCGACGGCGAGCCGGTGCATAGCTGCCTGATCCCGGCCTTCCGCGCCCACGGGCACACCGTCACCACGATCGAAGGGCTCGGCGGCGAGGACGGCGCGCATCCGATGCAGCACGCCTTCCTCGACGCGCAAGGCTTTCAATGCGGCTTCTGCACCGCCGGCATGATCTTGACCTGCGCCTCGCTGGACCAGGCTCAGCGCACCGATCTCGGCTCTGCGCTGAAGGGCAATATCTGCCGCTGCACCGGCTATCGCGCCATCGAGGACGCGCTGCTCGGCAAAACCAATGTCGAGACGAGCGTCGAGCCCGGCGCCGCCTTCGGCCGCAGCCTCCCGGCGCCGGCAGGCCCCGACATCGTCCGCGGCAAAGCGCGCTACACGTTCGATACCGCAATCGAGGGCCTGCTTCACATCAAGCTGCTCCGTTCTCCCCACGCCCACGCCAGGATCGTGGCGATCGACAAGTCCGGGGCGCTGAACGTGCCTGGCGTGCATGCGGTCCTGACCCACGAGGACGCGCCGAAGGTCCTGATCTCGACCGCGCGGCACGAGAAGGACTGGATGGACCCCGAGGACACCCGCATCCTCGACGACGTCGTCCGCTTCATCGGCCAGAAGGTCGCCGCCGTCGTCGCCGAGAGCGAAGCCGCCGCCGAGGAGGCCTGCCGGCGTATCAAGGTGGATTACGAGATTCTGCCCGCGCTGATTGACCCTGAACAGGCGATGGCGCCGGGCGCGCCGATCATTCATCCCGATCGCACCATTGCGAACCGCATCGCCGATCCCCAGCGCAACCTCGCGGCGGAGACGCATGGCGAGTTCTGCGACGTCGCGGCCGCGCTCGCGACGTCCGCCGTCACTTTTGAAGCGACCTTCCACAGCCATCGCGTGCAGCATGCGGCGCTGGAAACGCATGGCGGCCTCGCCTGGCTCGACGAGGCGGGCGTGCTCAATGTCCGCACCTCGACGCAGGTGCCGTTCCTGACCCGGCGCGCGCTGTCCGACATCTTCCAGCTTCCCTTGGACAAGGTCCGCGTGTTCTGCGAGCGCGTCGGCGGCGGCTTCGGCGGCAAGCAGGAGATGTTCGTCGAGGATGTCCTGGCGCTCGCAACGCTCAAGACCGGACGCCCGGTGAAGCTGGAGCTGACCCGCGAGGAGCAGTTCATCGCGACCTCGACGCGCCATCCGATGCGAATCCACATCAGGGCCGGCGCCGATGCCGACGGCAAGCTCACCGCGCTGCAGCTCGACCTGCTCTCCAACACCGGCGCCTACGGCAATCATGCCGGGCCCGTGATGTTTCATTCGTTGTCCGAATCCATCGCCGTCTACAATTGTCCGAACAAGCGGGTCGACGGCTACGCCGTCTACACCAACACGGTGCCGGCGGGCGCGTTTCGCGGCTACGGTCTGCCCCAATCGCAGATTGCGATCGAGGCTGCGATCGACGAGCTGGCAGTGCAGCTCGGCCTCAGCCCCTACGAGATGCGCCGGCGCAACATCGTCAGGCCCGGCGATCCCATGCTGTCGCCGCCGCCGTCCGAATTTCACGACGTGCTCTACGGCTCCTACGGGCTCGACCAATGCCTCGACCTCGTCGAGCGCGCGATGCAAGCCGATGGTCCTCGGCCGGAGCTGTCGCCGGACTGGCTGATCGGCGACGGCGTCGCGCTGACCATGATCGACACGGCGCCGCCGGCCGGGCACTTCGCCGACGCCACGATCGCGCTCGGCGAGGACGGCGGCTTCGCGCTCACCGTCGGCACCGCCGAGTTCGGCAACGGCACCAGCACGGTGCACCGGCAGATCGCCGCGACAACCCTGGCAACCACCGTCGACAGGATCCATCTGCGGCAGTCCGACACGGCCCACGGCGGCCACGACACCGGCGCCTATGGCAGCGCGGGCATGTTCGTCGCAGGCAAGGCGACTCATGCGGCTTCCATGCAGCTTGCGGCCGCGCTGAAGGCGGCCGCCGCCGATGCGTGGCTGTGCGACGCCGGCACCTGCGTGCTCGAGGACAATGCGGTCGTCAGCGGGGTCCGACGCATGCCGTTTGCGGAGCTGGCAAAGCTCGCACGCGAACGCGGAGAGCGGTTCGCAGGCAACGGCGATTCCGCCGGGACGCCGCGTTCGGTCGGCTTCAACGTCCAGGGCTTTCGCGTCGCCGTGAACAAGGGCACCGGCGAGCTCAGGATTCTCAGAAGCGTGCATGCCGCCGATGCCGGCGTCGTCGCCAATCCCATGCAGTGCCGCGGTCAGATCGAGGGCGGCGTTGCGCAGGCGCTTGGCGCTGCGCTCTACGAGGAGATGGTGATCGACGCCGAGGGGCGCGTCACCAACCCGAAATTCCGCGACTACCACCTGCCCTCGTTCGCCGACGTTCCGCGCACCGACGTGTTCTTCGCCGAGACGTCCGACACGATCGGGCCGCTGGGCGCGAAGTCCATGAGCGAGAGCCCGTACAATCCGGTCGCCGCCGCGCTCGGCAACGCCATCGCTGACGCCACCGGCATCCGCTTCACCGCGCCGCCGTTCAAGCCGGACCGGCTGTTTCCGGCGCTGCTCGACAAGTTCGGCGGTTAGCTGCCGCGATAGGTCGAATAGCTCCACGGCGTGATCAGCAGCGGCACGTGATAATGATCTTCCGGCGCGCTGATACCGAAGCGCAGCGGGACTTCGTCGAGGAACGGCGGATCGGCCATCGGCACGCTGCGCTCGGCATAATATCGACCGACGCCGAATCTGAGCTCGTAGCGGCCGATCGGCAGCGGCCGGCCACCAATCAGCGGCTCGTCGGTGCGGCCATCCGCATTGATCACGGCGCGCGTGATCACGCGGCTCTCGCCGAGATTTGCCAGCTCGACCAGCTCGACCGCAATGCCGGCCGCGGGCTTGCCGATGTGATTGTCCAGCACATGGGTTGACAGGCGGCCGTGCACCTTCAGCCTGTCCTCGGCCACGACGAGCTGGTCGAGCCGCAGCGCGGAGATGCGGCCGATCTCCTCGATCGCGCGCCGCGTTTCGGTCTTGAGCATGTTGCGCAACCGGATCTCGAAATCGCGCAGCACGGAATCCCTGGTGTGACGGCGCACGCAGACGATATAGGGGAAGCCGAACTTGTCCCGATAGGCATTGTTGGCGCGCTCGAATGCCGCGTATTCGGCCTCCGACAGGCGGTCGAGGCCGGCGCTGTTCTGCTCATCGGTCGAGTCGGCCGTCAGCCCCGCCGCGCGCTGGGTCTTGCCGGCGAGATCGGGATGCGCCCGGATCAGCGCCAGCTGCACCTCGGGGTCGGCGCTCTGAATCGCCGTCATCAGCGCCGTGTGCAACTGGTTGACGCCGGCGAACGGCCGTTTCTCGGCAAGCTGCTCGGCAATCCACGGTGAATATTCCACGACATTGGCGAGCACGGCGACGAAATCCGCCTTGCTTGCAGCGTTGAGCTCGACGAGCGAGATCTTCGGCATCGCCCTCACCCGATCTCGAATGCGTCGGAAGCCAGATGCGCGTGCTTGTCGTGCCAATGCTGCGCGATCTGCAATCGGGTCGGCACCCAGACATGTTCATGCTTGCCGATATAGTCGAGGAAGCGGATCAGGCCCGCGGCGCGGCCGGGCCGCCCGGCGAGGCGGCAGTGCAGTCCCACCGACATCATCTTCGGCGCCGTCTCGCCTTCGGCATAGAGCACGTCGAAGGCGTCCTTGAGGTAGGTGAAGAACTGCTCGCCTTCGGCAAACCCTTGCGGGTTGATGAAGCGCATGTCGTTGGCGTCGAGCGTATAGGGAATGACGAGCTGCTTCCCATTCGCACCCTTCACCCAATAAGGCAGATCATCGGCGTAGGAGTCGCAGAGATAGAGGAAGCCGCCCTCCTCCATCAGCAGACGGTTGGTGTTGATCGAGGAGCGGCCGGTGTACCAGCCGAGCGGACGCGAGCCGGTCGCCTCGGTATGGACTCGGATGGATTCAGCGATCTCGGCGCGCTCCTGCGCCTCGGTCATGTCCTTGTGCTCGATCCATTTCAGGCTGTGGCTGGCGATGTCCCAGCCCGCCTCGTTCATCGCCGCGACAATCTCGGGATTGCGCTTCAAGGCGGTGGCGACGCCGAACACGGTGGTCGGCCAATTACGCGCGGTGAACATCCGCCACAGCCGCCAGAAGCCGGCGCGCGAGCCGTATTCGAACATGGATTCGATATTGGCGTGGCGCTGGCCCGGCCAGGGCTGCGCGCCGAGCACATCGGACAGGAAGGCTTCCGAGGCGCGGTCGCCATGCAGGATGTTGTTCTCGCCGCCCTCCTCGAAATTGACGACGAACTGCACCGCGACGCGCGCGTCGCCGGGCCATTCCGGGTGGGGCGGGTTGCGGCCGTAGCCGCGGAGATCGCGGGGGTAGCGTGGTTCAGTCACTCAGACTTCCTCGAAGCGGATCGGCAGGGCGCCCTTCCACAGCACGCTCTTGCCGAGGGTGGCGAGATTTTCCAGGCCCGAGGTCAGCGTGATGAAATGGTTGCCGGCGAGCTGGCCCATCTTGCTGGCGAAATGCACGGCGCCGTAGGCCAGCAGGATCTCGGTCTCGCTGATGCCGCCGGGATAAAGAATGATCTGGCCGGGCGCGGGGTAGCTGGTGTGGTTCTCGTAGCCGACGCCGAAGTCGAGGTCGCCGAGCGGCATCCACACACCCTCGCCGCTCCAGCGCACGTGGATGATGTGGCTCTCGAACGGCAGCGCCTTGCGGAAGGCGGCGACGGTCTTCGGTGCCAGCTGCTCCTCGAAGCGAGCATCGAAGGTGAATTCGCCGGCGCGGATAACGAGCTTGCTCATCTCATTTCTCTGGATCGGGGCTGCCCCCGGAAAGCCCTCAAGCAAAGAGCACTCTCGGCCGTTTCGCGCAAGAGGCAGGGCCGCGCATTGCGAGCGAGCGCAGGATCAGCGGAAATGCGGCCCAGGCGTCTCAAGGCTCGGTCGCAGCACCTCAAGTTCCGCCCGCTGCGGCCTCCACGCGTGGTCGGCTCATTGAAGCGGATTGACGGATAGAAGTCCATTGATGCCAGAGGGCACGATTGCTGAATATTTGACCGGCATGTGCCGCCGCCTTCGCAAGAGCCGTCGGCTCGCGATGATGGAGCAGAAGGCATCGCCGCCCTCGCGTGTCCCGGCTCTGCAGCACGAGAGTGGTGGGTGGCGCTGGCTGTCTCCTCGTCATCGCGACACTGTTATTCCTCGCCCTGTGCGCAAGGGCCGTAGGGTGGGCAAAGGCGCACTGCGCCGTGCCCACGATCTTCCTCCATGAGCAACAGGACGTGGGCACGCTTGCGCTTTGCCCACCCTACGACATCGAGCTTGTGGCACGCAGCTCGGCTTGCAGACATGCGTTCGCAGCCTCGCGGCTCAATTCGCCCGAGCTTTGCTTCGTCTCTCACCCTCTAAATCCAAGAGGGCGCAGGGAAGGCCGGGTGCTGACAACGCACCCGCGGTCCGCTGCGCGAATGATGCGCAAAGGAGACCGCACAGCAGCATACAGGTGGTGCCGATCACTCGGCCTTCCCTGCGCAGTGGCTGGACGGCTTATGCCGTGCTCTCCCGGGAGCCGAACTTTCCCTCTGGCCTCCCTCGCCGCTCGAATTGCATGATGCCGTCTGCCCGGTTGGGCTCGCGCACATCTTCGATCCGGCTTGACCGTAGCAACGACGGCCAGGACCACACGGTTTTGCCGTACGCACGGCCCGCCCTCTCGCCGCAGTTTTCCCGAGCCCCGTCGACGAAGCCGGAAACTTACAGACGAAACGAGCCTAGCAGCGCCGTTCGTCCGCACGCGGGAACCGGGCTCACAGGGACTACCCGCCCTGCCCGTCCCATCTCGTGCCGACGCTGCCGCGTCCACCGCAAACCCGGCTCGCGATCGTGACGACCAGCATGATCGCCCCTCCTGGTGAGCCGGGATGGACGATATATGCGCCAAAACCGAATTTCGGTAAAGTGGAATATTTTTGGCGGAGTGGATTGACAGGGGGCGACACAGGCACGGGGCGTTGCCCGGACGGGCCAACGGATCGGCGCGAGGCGCCGTCCGATGACAGGCTCAGCGAGATCCGGGACAGCGTCAGATGCCGGAGGAGCGGCCCCGGGTATCGCTTCGCTCACCCGGGCTACAAGGACATCGAGAAGACCGGCACATCAAAAAAGGGCGGCACCTCGTGCCGCCCTGTTTGCGCCATTCCCGCCGCGCAGATCGAAAACGACCGCTCAGTGCGGCCCGTATCAGTAGCCAGGATCGTAATAGAACGGGCTACCGCCGCCGCCGTAATAGCCGCCGCCACCGTAATAGCCGGGACCGCCGTAATAAGGCCGCGGGCCGTAATAATAGCGATTCTCGTAGTAGTCACGGCGCCGCTGCTCGGCGATCACCCCGCCGATGATACCCGCGGCGGCGCCCATGAAGGCGAGACCTGCGGCATTCGGTCCGCGCCGGTAATAACGACGCCGGGCTGCGCTGAAGTCGGTGGCATCAGAGGAAACCTGGCTCACGGCCGCAGCCTTTGCCGACACCGCCGGGCCCACCCCCGCGGACGCCGCGGCCGAGGGCGACGCTGAGGTTGCGAGCAGCGCCACGCTTGCGAACGCGGCCAGGACCGCATTTCGGCCGGCTACGGATTTCATCGGTCCATCACTCATCTTGATCTTCCTCTGTTCTCGCCAAAGAAATTGAGTAAGCAAACATCGTGTAACGCACAAACCACTGAAACGGTTTCCGATCGCGGCAATCTGCCACGCTTTGAACGATTGTAAACCGAACGGCCGAGTCCCAGCTTGGACCATCCAACCTGAGCGGATAATGAACAGCCGCGCCGTTTTCCGGCTGCCGTAAGCGTTTTACGTGAACCAAGGCATCAACCGACGCCGTCGGGATCGGTGCCATTTGCAGGGTTCAACGTGATCGAGCGTCCTTTTCCAAGAGAAGCCAGATGACTTTGGTTCGCAAACTGCCGGCGCGCTATGCGCCGATCGTGCTGTCCATCCTCATCACCGCCATCGTGTCGGTCATTTCGACGCTGCGGAGCCTCGGCCCAACCCCGGCATTCCCGGCGACCTGGCCAGGCGCCTGCGGCCTGTCTTGGCCCGTCGCCTTCCCGACCCTGCTCCTGGTGCTGCCGCTGGTCCGCCGGATCGTGGCCTGCCTCGTCGCGGCTCCGCCTCAACCGGGCCGGTAGACGGCCTGCGCCTTAGGACAGCGCGCCCAGCACGCCCCTCGTCGCCTTGTCGATCTCCTCGACGTAGCGGCGGCGGGCGAAGTTTTCGGTGAGGAAGCCGACCACCTTGCGGCTGTCGGTGGAATCCACCACCGCCAGCATCTCGGCCTCGGCTTCGTCGAACACCGCCATCGCCGACTTCACGTTCATTTCCGGGATCAGCACGATGTCGATCAGGCGGGCGAGCTCGATCACCTGGATGTCGTCGGCGATGGTATCGAGGTCGCTGGAAAACAGATCGGGCAGCAGGACGAGACCGACATATTCGTCGGAATTGTTGACGATGACGACGCCCGGCCGCGAGCCCAGCACGAATTCGCGGCGGACCGCGGCGATCGTCGTGGTCGAAGGCACCTTGCCGACGTCCGAGCGCATCAGGCGCTCGACGGTGAGGTTGCGCAGCCAGCCGACGTCGTTGGCGCTGCGGATGGTCTCGCCGCGCAGATGCAGGCGCCAGGTCGAGAAGGAATGGCCGAACATGAAGCGGACGCAGATCGAGGTGACGATGCAGCCGGCCAGCACCACGGCGGTGACGTCGACATTGCGCGTCATCTCGAGCACGAGGAAGGACATGGTCAGGGGACCGCCGACGATGGCGACGCCGAGCGTCGCCATGCCCGTCAGCATCGCGACCAGCGGATCGATCACGAAGTTCGGGCTGATCAGGAGCAGCACTGCCGCGAAGAACTTTCCGATCAGGCTGCCGACGAACAATGAAGCGAAGAACAGACCGCCGCGGAAGCCCGAGGCGAGCGAGATCAGGCACGCCGTGACCTTCAGGGCGATGATCAGCGCGATCAGGCCGATCGTCATCTCGTGAAACAGATCGAGCACCATGGCGCCGTGGCCGGCCGCCAGCACCTGCGGGGTGATGATCGCAAAGCCGCCGACGATGAGGCCGCCGGCCACCGGGCGGAGCCAGACCGGCAGCCAGGCGAACAGGCGCTCGAAGTTCGGCGAGGAGCGCATCACGGCGATGCCGACGCCGCTGGTGACGAGCGCGAGCCCGATCAGGGCCAGATATTGCTCGACGCCGACGGCGCTGACCTTGGGGATCTCCAGCGAGTATGGCGCGCCGCCGAGCCATTGCGCGGTCAGCGCGCCGGCGAGCGAGGCGGCCAGGATCGGCGCCGCGCTGCCGACCGAATAGACGCCGACGATCAGCTCGCAGGCATAGAAGGCGCCGGTGATCGGGGCGCCGAACGCCGCCGCGATCGCCGCGGCAGCGCCACAGCCGACCATCAGGCGAAGATCGTTGCGGCGCAGATTGAAGAACTTGCCGAACAGCGAGGCGACGCCAGAGCCGATCTGGGTGTAGCCGGCCTCGAGGCCGACCGAGGCGCCGCAGCCGTTGGAGATCAGCGTCTGGCTCGACACCACCACGCTGTCGCGCATCGACAGATTGCCGCCGCGCAGCGCGTTCGCCTCGATCGGGTCGACCGCGCTCGAGATCTTCATCCGCCGCCGCGACCATTCCATGATGCCGAGCGCCAGCCCGCCGAGCGCAGGCGCGATCAGTGCCGCCCAGGGGCTGACCCGGGCGTTGGCAGAGAGGCGGACGTCGACCGGAATGCCGTAGATGACCATATGGGCAATCTGCGCGATCTCGGCCATCAGCGTCACGATGGCGCCGGCCAGCGCGCCGATGACCAGTGCGAGCGGGATGAGATAGAACTCGTTGCTGCGCAACAGCGCGCGCAGCCGAACCATGACGCGGTTGGATCCCTTGCGATCGGTGAGATGTCTGATCCGCGCGAACACCGCCCGCCCTAACCTTCCGACAGTCCGTAACCGGCCATGCGCTGGCGGACCCGTTCGATCTCGTCGCTGGGGAGCAATGGCGGCTTTCCGATCTGGAGACAGCCGTGATATTGCCGCGCCAGCGTCTCGACCTCGACGGCCAGCCACATCGCCTTGTCCAGCGTCTTGCCGATTGCGATCATGCCGTGATGGTCGAGCAGGCAGGCGAGCCGGCCCTCCAGCGCGCGCACCGCATGCTCGGACAGCTCCGCGGTTCCGAAGGTCGCATAGGGCGCGCAGCGGATGCTGTCGCCGCCGGCCGCCGCGATCATGTAGTGCACCGGCGGAATCTCCATGCCCATGATCGCCAGGATGGTGCAATAGGCCGGATGGGCGTGCACGACGGCGTTGACGTCGGGTCGCGACTTCAGGATGTCGCGATGAAAGCGCCATTCGCTCGACGGCTTCTGGTTGGGCGCGTGGGCACCGTCCATTGTCATGAAGACGATCTGGTCCGGCGTCATGGCCTCATAGGGCACGCTGGTCGGCGTCACCAGGAGCCCGTCCACATGCCGGACAGAGATGTTGCCCGAGGTGCCCTGATTGATGCCGAGCGCGTTCATGCGCCGGCACGCGTCGATAATGGCCTGTCTCTTGGCGAGCTCGTCCGCTGTCATCGACATCCCGATTTCCCGACGATCGACTTGTTAGAACGGAAGTACGTCAAAGCAACATGGCTGTGCAAGCGAAAGCGGCCCGGATCCGGCGCCGTCCCGGCGAGGCTCCTGCCAAACCACGAAATGGACGGCAAAATCAATGGATTCACTTGATGTCGCAGCCCTATGACAGGCTGGCCCGGACGGCGGCGATCCCGTTGATCACGAACTGCACGGAATAGGCCGCGAGCAGCATGCCGAGGACGCGCGAGAGCACGGCATTGCCGGTGCGCCCCAGGGTGCGCGCGATCAGGTGGGCCGAGACGAAGCACAGCATGCAGATCAGGCAGACCGAGACGACGACCGCGATGATGATCGCGAGCTTCGTCCCGTAGCCGGCATCTCCCGACAGCAGCAGCGTGGTCGCGATCGCGCCGGGACCGGCCATCATCGGGATCGCCAGGGGGAACACCGCGACGTCGGAGGCGTGCTCGGAGGTCGCCTTGTCGGCCTCGCGGGCCTCGCGATGCGGACGATCGCCGAAGATCATCTGGTAGGACACGCCGAACAGCAGCAGCCCGCCGGCGATCTGGAAGGCCGGAATGCCGATCCCGAGCTGGCGCAGCAGCCAGTTTCCGGCCAGCGCGATCACCACCAGGATCGAGGCCGCGATCAGCGGCGCGCGCAGCGCGATCATGCGCTTGACCTTGTCGGACATGCCGCCGGTGGCCGCGAGAAACGCCGGCGCGAGGCCGACCGGGTCGACCACCAGCAACAGCGTCACGAAAGCGGACAGGGCGAAGTCGAGCATGGGTCGGCGTCTCGGGCGTGGGCACAGGCGGCAAGCCATAGCCGCTCGCGCCCGTCTTCGCGAGGAACATTTGACCATCCCGATGCTTGATCGCCTGAGGATTGAGGAAGGAGATGCCTTCCCGTGTCACCTCATGAGGAGGATGTATGGCTAAAGCGAAGAAACGCACGACCAAGAAGACCGCAGCGCGCCGACCGCGTCAGGCGCCGAAGATGCTCAGCGACCTGTTTCTGGAGACGCTGAAGGACATCTATTTCGCCGAGAACAAGATCATCAAGACCCTGCCGAAGATGGCGAAGGCCGCGCATTCGAAGGATCTGACGGCGGCCTTCAACAAGCACCTGCGCGAGACCCAGGGCCAGGTCAAGCGCCTGGAGCAGATCTTCAAGATGCTGGGCAAGCCGGCGCGCGGCAAGCCCTGCGAGGCCATCAACGGCATCACCGATGAGGGCGCCGAGATCATGAAGGACTTCAAGGGCGCACCGGCGCTCGATGCAGGACTGCTCGCGGCCGCCCAGGCTGTCGAGCACTACGAGATCTCCCGCTACGGCACCTTGCGCACCTGGGCCGAGGAGCTCGGCATGCCGGACGCGGCAAGGCTGCTTCAGGCGACGCTCGACGAGGAAGAGGCGACCGATCATGCGCTGACCGAGCTCGCGACGTCCGTGATCAACCTCGAGGCGGAAGAAGAGTACCGCGCCGCGGCCTGATCCCTGCGCGTTGACGAGGACGAAACGCCGCGGCCCTGCCGCGGCGTTGCCGTTTGGGCCCGTGGAGCGACGTTTGTTTTTGGATCGCACGACGGCGCATGGCACGTCAGCGCCAGCGCACTGGATTTCCCGGGAACCAGCCCCATATGCAGGCTTTCCCACCCCCGAGCCCCCAACATGCAACCGAAAAATCCCCTCGACTGGATGCTGTCCGAAGCCCTGGACTCGCTGACCCGCGCCGACCGGTTGCGCCAGCAGTTCGGCCGCCAGGACGCCTGCTGGGAGCCGCCGATCGACGTGCTGGAAACCGAGCACGAGCTCCTGATCCTGGTCGCGCTTCCCGGCGTCAATCCGGACAATGTCGAGACGCTCATTCATGACGGCGTGCTCGTCATCTCCGGTCAGCGCACCCTTCCGCCGGAGCTTCGCAACGCCCGCATCCACCGGCTCGAGCTGCCGCAGGGGCGTTTTGAGCGCCGCATTGCATTACCGCTCGGCCGCTACGCCATCAGCCGCTTCGTGATGGACGGCTGCGTCGCTCTGCGCCTCGCCAAATCCTGAGGTCGATCATGGCCACCGAACAGATGAACAACGAACAGACCCATAACGACGTGAAGATCCCCGACGACGCGCTGATCATCATCCCCGTGCGCGAGATGGTGCTATTCCCCGGCGCCATCGCCCCGATCGCGATCGGCCGGGCGAAGTCCATCGCCGCCGCGCAGCAGGCGCTGCGCGAGCAGCGGCCGGTCGGCATCGTCCTGCAACGCAGCCCCGAGATCGAGGAACCCGGGCCCGACGACCTCTACCGGGTCGCGACCATCGCCAACGTCGTGCGCTACATCACCGCGCCCGACGGCACCCACCACATCGTCTGCCAGGGCGTGCAGCGCGCACGCATCCTCGACTTCCTGCCGGGGACGCCGTTCCCGGTCGCGCGCTTCCAGCAGATCCCCGAGCCGACCACGACCTCGCCCGAGATCGAGGCGCGGGCGCTGAATCTGCAGCGCCAGGCGATCGAGGCGATCGAGCTGCTGCCGCAGGCGCCGCCCGAGCTGGTCGCGATGTTCCAGAGCACCAGCGCGCCCGGCGCGCTGGCGGATCTGGCGACCTCGTTCATGGACATCAGGCCGCAGGACAAGCAGGAGGTGCTGGAGACCATCGACCTGACCCTGCGCGTCGAGAAGGTGTCGAAGCACCTGGCCGAGCGGCTGGAGGTGCTGCGCATCTCCAACGAGATCGGCCAGAAGACCAGGGCCTCTTTCGACGAGCGGCAGCGCGAGGCGATCCTGCGCGAGCAGATGGCGACGATCCAGCGCCAGCTCGGCGAAGGCGACGGCAAGGCGGCCGAGGTCGCCGAGCTGACCGCTGCGATCGCCAAGGCCAACATGCCGCCGGAGGCGGAGGCACATGCCAAGAAGGAACTGCGCCGCTACGAGCGCATGCCTGAGGCTGCCGGTGAGGCCGGCATGGTCCGCACTTATCTGGACTGGCTGATCGAGCTGCCCTGGGCCCTGCCCGCGGAGAAGCCGATCGACATCAAGGAGGCGCGAGCCATCCTGGATGCCGACCACTTTGGCCTCGAGAAGATCAAGAGCCGGATCATCGAATATCTGGCGGTGCGCAAGCTGGCGCCGCAGGGCAAGGCGCCGATCCTCTGCTTCGTCGGTCCGCCCGGCGTCGGCAAGACCTCGCTCGGACAATCCATCGCCCGCGCGATGGATCGCCCCTTCGTGCGCGTCAGCCTGGGCGGCGTGCATGACGAGGCCGAGATCCGCGGTCACCGGCGCACCTATATCGGTGCGCTGCCCGGCAACATCATCCAGGGCATCAAGAAGGCGGGCAGCCGCGCCTGCGTCATGATGCTGGACGAGATCGACAAGATGGGCCGTGGCGTGCAGGGCGATCCCTCGGCCGCGATGCTGGAGGTGCTCGACCCCGAGCAGAACGGGACGTTCCGGGACAATTACCTGGGCGTGCCCTTCGACCTGTCGCGCGTGGTGTTCATCGCGACCGCCAACATGCTGGACCAGATCCCGGGCCCGCTCTTGGACCGCATGGAGCTGATCAGCCTCGCCGGCTACACCGAGGATGAGAAGCTGGAGATCGCGCGGCGCTATCTGGTGCGGCGGCAGCTCGAGGCCAACGGCCTGACGGCCGCGCAGGCCGAGATCGAGCCGGAGGCGCTGAAGCTCGTGGTCAAGGGCTACACCCGCGAGGCCGGCGTGCGTAACCTCGAGCGCGAGATCGGCAAGCTGTTCCGCCATGCCGCGGTGCAGGTCGCCGAGGGCTCGGCTGCCAAGGTCGTGGTGACGCCGAAGGATATCGCCACCGTGCTGGGCCAGCCGCGCTTCGAGGGCGAGATCGCGCAGCGCACCAGCATTCCGGGCGTGGCCACCGGCCTTGCCTGGACGCCGGTCGGCGGCGACATCCTGTTTATCGAGGCCTCGCGCGTGCCCGGCCGCGGCGGCATGATCCTGACCGGCCAGCTCGGCGAGGTCATGCGCGAGAGCGTGCAGGCAGCGCTCACGCTGGTGAAGAGCAAGGCCGCGCAGCTCGGCATCGATCCGTCGGTCTTCGAGAAGAGCGACATCCACGTTCACGTGCCGGCGGGGGCCACCCCGAAGGACGGACCGAGCGCGGGCGTTGCGATGTTCACGGCGCTGACGTCACTGCTCACCAATCGCACGGTGAGGAGCGACACGGCGATGACCGGCGAGATCTCGCTGCGCGGCCTGGTGCTGCCGGTCGGCGGCATCAAGGAGAAGGTGGTGGCGGCTGCGGCGGCGGGCCTGAAGCGGGTCATGCTGCCGGCACGCAACAAGCGGGACTACGACGACATCCCGAAGAGCGCACGGGACAACCTCGAATTCATCTGGCTGGAGCGCGTCGACGAAGCCATCGCCGCGGCGCTCGAGCCGGTCGAGGCCCAAGTCAATGCGAAGGTCGATGCGAAGGTCGAAGCGGCGGAGTGACTACGATGAAGAAACTGCTGGAAGAAGCGAAGCGATCGCGGAAAACGCAGCGGCTGCGCCAGCTGCTCGGTCGTGCCGTCGACCGGGTTCGCGATGCACTGGCAGCACCCGAGCCGCGGCTTCAGCCGATCCCGGTCCGGGTGAAGCGCCGCAAGGGTTGAGCCCTCCGTCTCAGGCCCTCGCGGCTGCCCCAAACAAAAGGCCCCCTCCAACCTGAGGGGGCCTTTGCGTTGTTAGCCCACGGCGTCCTTGGCCGCCTTGACCGGGCGGGCGCGGACGATCTTGCGGGCCGGCTTGGCCTTGAACATCATCTCTTCGCCCGTGAACGGGTTGGTGCCCTTGCGAGCCTTGGTCGCGGGCTTCTTGATGACCACGAACTTGGCGAAGCCCGGCACCAGGAACAGGCCGTTCTTCTTGAGCTCCTTGTGACCGACGTCGGTCAGCGTCTCCATGACGTTCTTGACGTCGCGCTTGGAAAGCTCAGTGGCGGTCGCAATCTTTTCGATCAACTGCGATTTGGACATTTGGGTTGCCATCGTGTCTCCTCTGATTCGTGACGGCTGCATATTAGACCAACCGGCGAAGGCCTATAGCCTTCTGCACAGTTTTGTCGCGGTTTTACGGGCATTTTTGGCCCTCTGTGGCAAAAAACCCTGCATTTTAGCCACTTCCAGTGCGGAAGGAGCCTCGAGCAGCGGATTTTGCCTTGTTTCAAAGGCCCGCACGACATCTTGCTAGAACTGATTCGCCGCTTTCGACAAGCGAAGACCGGCCTCTTTGTGAAAGGCCGGTCGTTTTTCACCCTGAAATATAAGGGTCGGATCGCATGTCGCGGTCTTCCTGCCCGTAAAAACAGGGAGAAAGCGAGAGGTCGATCGGCTAGACGCGCTCGATGATGATGGCCGGCGCCATGCCGCCGGCGGCGCACATGGTGACGAGACCGCGCTTGAGATCACGCCGTTCGAGTTCGTCGAGCACGGTGCCGATCAGGATCGAACCGGTGGCGCCGATGGGATGACCGAGCGCGATCGAGCCGCCGTTGACGTTGACCTTGGCGCGATCGAGCTTGAGGTCGCGGATATATTTTTCCGCCACGACCGCAAAGGCCTCGTTGATCTCGAACAGGTCGATGTCGTCGATGGTCAGCCCCGCCTTCGCCAGCACCTTGCGCGTCGCCGGGACCGGCGCGTTCAGCATCAGGGTCGGCGAGTCCCCCATATTCGCCATCGCCACCACGCGGGCGCGGGCCTTGAGGCCATGCGCCCTCGCGTAAGCGGGCGAGGCCAGCAGGATCGCGGCGGCGCCGTCGACGACGCCGGACGAATTGCCGGCATGGTGCACGAAGTCGATCTCGAGGTCAGGATATTTCTGCAGGATCAGGCCGCGATAGGTCGTGCCCTTGTCGTCGAGCGCGTAGTCGGCAATTGCGGGGAATGCCGGCTTCAGTCCGCTGAGCCCCTCCATCGTGGTCTGCGGCCGGGGATACTCCTCGTGGTCGAGCGCAAGGCTGCCGTCCTCGCGGTGAACAGGCACGAGGCTCTTCTTGAAGTACCCGTTCGCCATGGCATGCGCGGCACGCTTCTGGCTCTCCAGTCCGAGCGCGTCGACATCCCGTCGCGTGATGCCTTCCATGGTCGCGATCGCGTCCGCGCAGACGCCCTGATGCGACTGTGGATGCCTGGCGCGCAGATGCAGATTGCCGTTGTCCATCATCATCGGACCCGAGCCACGGCGCCCTTCCATCGACATCATCTCGCAGCCGCCGGCGATGACGAGGTCCTCGGACCCCGCCATGATCGAGGACGCCGCCATGTTGACGCTGGTGATGCCGGAACCGCAAAATCGATCCAGCGTCACGGCGCTGGCGCGTACGTCGTAGCCGGCATCGAGCGCCGACATCCGGCCGAGATCGCCGCTTTGGGTCGCGACCTGCGCGCTGCAGCCCCAGACGATGTCGTCGACGTCGGCGGTATCGATGCCGGTACGCTCCGCGAGCGCGCCCAGCACGGTGGCGCCGAGCTGCTGCGGATGAATGCCCGAAAGCGCTCCCTTGCCGGCCTTGCCGACACCGCGCGGGGTCCGGCAGGCATCGATGATCAGCGCGTCGGTCATGGGCGTTATCCTCTTGTTGTGAGTGTTGAGAGGTTTGTGGGTCAGGAGATGAGGTGAGTCAATGCGGTGAGCCTTCCCTTCGCCCTCCCCGCTTGCGGGGAGGACGAAGACACCAAAACGCCGCTACACCCCCGCCGCGTTCCTCGCGATCACGTTGCGGTAGAAGCTCGCACTGAGCTTCGGCGTGCGCACCTGGGTGTCGAAATTGACATGGTACAGCCCGAAACGCTTGTTCAAGCCATACACCCATTCGAAATTGTCCATCAGGCTCCAGAGGAAATAGCCGCGCACCGGCACGCCTTCCGCCGTGGCGCGCTGGAGCTGGGCGAGATAGTTGCGCAGGTACATGATGCGGTCGGTGTCGTAGATCTTGCCATCCTGCGTCACGACGTCGTCGCCGGATGCACCGTTCTCGCTGATGTAGATCGCATCCGTCTTCCAGATCGTGGCCGCCAGCTTCGGGACCCAATAGAGCGTCTCGGGCCCGACGCGCAGCCAGTCGGAGTTCATATGCGGGAACGATTTCGGGATCGGCAGCGGCACGAAACCCGCGCCCTGGTCGGAGGCCACCACGTAGTGCTGCGGCGCGTAGATGTTGAGGCCGAGGAAGTCGACCGGCGAGGAGATGATCTTCAGCTCCGCCTCGGTGTGTTTCGGTGCGTCGGCGCCGGCGAATTTCAGAAAGGCGTCGGTGTAGCGGCCGGTCATGATGACATTGAGATAGCCGGCGTTCATTTCGCGCAGCGCAATTCCCGCGGCACGCACATTCTCCGGCGTGTCGATCGCGGGCACGCAGGCATCGACGTTTTCGGCCGGGCCGACCCTGGTGCCGCGGCGGCCATGGGCGCGCACCGCCTGCACCGCGAGCCCATGCGCCAGCGCGCTGTTGTGCCTGATCTGGTTGACCTCGGCTTGCGGCAGCGTCAGGCCGGGCGCGTCGATGCCGATGCCGTAGCCGAAATAGACGAAGCGGCCGCTCTCGTTCAGCGTGAACACGTTCCTGACGCGGTCGGTCAGATGCTCGGCGACATAGGCCGCATAGTCGCCGAAGATCTTGCAGGTCTCGGTCGAGCGCCAGCCGCCGAAGCGGTCCTGAAGCGATTGCGGCAGGTCCCAATGATAGAGCGTCAGCCACGGCTCGATGCCGTTCTTCAAGAGCTCGTCGACGAGACGATTGTAGAAGTCGAGACCTTTCGGGTTCGGCTTGCCATCACCGTCCGGAAACACCCGGGGCCAGGCCACCGAGAAACGATAGGCCTTGCAGCCGAGCGCCTTGATGAGCGCGACGTCCTCCTTGTAGCGGTGATAGTGCTCGTTGGCGCGGTCGCCGGTGGTGCCGTCCTCGATCTTGCCGGGGATGCGCACGAACTTGTCCCAGATCGAGGCCCCTCGCCCGTCCTCGTTGACCGCACCCTCGACCTGGTAGGACGAGGTCGCCGTGCCCCAGACGAAGCCGGCCGGAAAGCCAGCGGTGCTGCGCGCCCGGGCCTGCTTGGCCTCGGCTGCCTCCAGAGGACTTGCCATTCCGGCCGCGGACAATCCCGCCAGCTTGGCAAACTGGCGACGCGACACCTTCTCCGACATGCGATGCTGTCCCCGATGCTTGTTGCGGGCGCACAATGACGGGTCGCAGGCGATTTGAGAAGCAGCGGAGGCAAGCCTTGACGATGCAAAAATGCAGAAGGGCACGCCCGTTCTGCAGACCGCTATTCAGGCTCGATGCCAAGCCCTTGAATGATCTTGCCTGACGAGGCGAGCTGGTCTTCGAGGAACCGCTTTGCGCCCATGGGCGTCACCGCATCGCCGACACGGACATCGAATCCGAGTGTGGGAGCCCGCTCGCGCACGTCGGACGATTCGAGGGCGCGTGCAATCTCGGCACTCAGCTTTTCGACGACGTCAGCCGGGGTGCCGGCCGGGGCCATGAACATGAACCAGCCCTGGAGATCGACGCTCTGCAGCGTCTCCGCAATTGCAGGAACGTCCGGCAGCGAATCCAGCCGCCTGGCGCCGGCAACGGCCACCGGGCGGAGCGTACCTGCCTTGATGAAGGCCTCGGCGATGGAGGCCGACTGGATCGTCACCTGGATGCGGCCCGAGATCGCGTCCTGCACGGCATTCGTGGTCGTATTGTAGGGGATCAGGACGAAGCCCGTTCCGGCGCTCTTGTTGATGGCCTGGGCGATCAGACCCGAGAGGTTGCGCGCACCGTCCACGGCCAGGCTGAGGGAACCCGGCGCCGATTGCTCGAGCTTGATCAATTCCGGCAGCGTATTGGCCTTCACCTCGGGATTGACGAGCAGGACGTGGTTGCTCTTCGCCACCATCGCGACCGGCACGAAGTCCTTGACGGGATCATAGGGAAGCTTCTTGAAAGTGTAGGGATTGGTGACGAGCGCGGCCGACGTCGCAAACAGCAACGTGTAGCCGTCCGGAGCGGCACGGGCGACCGATTGGGTGCCGACGAGATTTGCGGCGCCAGGACGATTCTCCACGACGAATTGCTGACCGAGGACCCGCGAGAGCTTTTCGGTGATGAGACGGCACATCACGTCCGGGCTGTTGCCCGCCGGCTGCGGCACGACGACCGTCACGGGCCGCTGCGGCCACAATTGCGCAGAGGCCGGAAGCGACAGGCAGAGCGCAGCGCCGGCGAGCAGCACGCGACGGGACAGTCCGGACATGGTGTTCCTCCCTGGAAGATCCCGCTTTGCGGGTTTTTATGGTTCGCTCGCCGCCGCCGGCGGCCGACGTTCGGTCAGGTTTCGTCGGCGACGACATTCCTGAGCACGCCGAGACGATCGACCTCGATCTCGACGACATCGCCGGGCTTCATCCAGAGCGGCGGCTCGCGCCGTGAACCGACGCCGCCCGGCGTTCCGCTGACGATGACGTCGCCGGGCTCGAGCCGCGTGAAGGTCGAGCAGTATTCGATCTGGCGCGGGATATCGAAGATCATCTGCTTGATCCGCGCCTCCTGCATGACCTCTCCGTTGAGACGCGTCTCGAGCTTGAGCTCGCCGAGCGGACCGAGCTCGTCCGGCGTCATCATCCAGGGCCCGAAAGCGCCGGTGTCCGGAAAATTCTTGCCCGGCGTGAACTGATGCGTGTGACGCTGGAAATCGCGGATGCTGCCGTCATTGTAGCAGGAGTAACCCGCGACATGGTTCATGGCGTCCGCCCGGGAGATGTAGCGGCCGGCCTTGCCGATGACGACCGCAAGCTCGCCTTCGAAATCGAGGTGGGTCGAGACGCGCGGCCGCACGATCGGCTGCAAATGTCCGGTCTGGCTGTTGGCATAGCGCGAGAAGATGGTGGGATGTTCGACCTCGGCGCGGCCGGTCTCCTTGCGGTGGGTCTCGTAGTTCAGGCCCACGCACAGGATCTTGTCCGGATTCGGGATCACCGGCAGCCAGGTGACTTTTGAGATCGGAACGGCCGTTGCGGAGGTCTTGGCATCCGCCACGCCGGCGAAGGCGGCGCCGATTGAGGCCTTGAGATCGGGATAGCGCGTCTTGAGCACCGCGCCGACGTCGAAAAAGGTCTCGCCTTCGACAATGCCCCAGGTGGTGCGGCCTTCGATCGCTACGGTAGCCAGTTTCACGGTGTTCTCTCCATTTTCAGATCGGGAATCCTGTCTTGCCCAGCCGCGACGTCGCAACGACGCAAGGCGATCTCGGCGAAGAGATCGCCGAGCTCGCGGGCATTGCGCGCGGTTCCGAACACGTAGTGATCGGGCCGAACGGCCGCTGCGACGACACCGTGACGATCGAACCAGCCCGCCAGCACCCCGTCGGTCTCTTCCAGCACATTCGGACGACCTGCGCCGACAGGTGCGATTGCGGCGACAGACATGTCGGCGCGCGCGGCGCAGAAGGCCAGCATGGAAGCGGCGTCGTTGCTGCGGCCGTCGATCACCAGCCGCCAGCCGGGCCCGGTCATTTCGTCCAGCAAGCCGGTCGTCGCACCGCGTGCGATGCGCGGCTGCGGAAACAGCGTGCCGCGCGCCGGCGTCTCGTGATCTGACAGACATCCTGCGCGCAGCGGCGGAATGATTTCCTGCCGCGTCAGATGCAGCGGCTTGCCGCCGCCTTCGGCCAGGATTTGCGCATCGCGCCGCCGGGCGGCAGCCGGATCGCGCTCGCAGATCGACTGGCCGATTGCCTTGATCTTGCCGGTGAGCTCGATGACGTGCCGCTTGCGTTCGACCGCGTAGCTGTCGAGCAGGCCGCCGGAGGAGACGCCCTTCAGCACGCGATCGAGCTTCCAGACGAGGTTGGTGGCGTCGCGCAGACCCTGGCACATGCCCTGGCCGATGAAGGGCGGCTGCTGATGCGCGGCATCGCCGGCGATCAGGATCCTGCCGTTGCGCCAGTCCGCGGCAACGAGGGCATGGAAGCGATAGGAGGCCGCCCGCCATATCTCCCCGTCCTGCGGCGTGAGCCAGGGCGCGAGCAGCTTCCACACACTCGCCGGCCGCTCCATCTGCCGCGCATCCTCGCCCGGCAGCAGCATGATCTCCCAGCGGCGGTGGTTGTTCGGACCGATCAGGAAGCTCACGGGGCGCGCCGGATCGCAGAATTGCGCGGAGCATTGCGGCAGGCGAGCCAGTGAACCCTCGTTGACACGCGCATCGACCACCAGCCAGGGCTCGTCGAAGCCGAGATCCTCGAGCGCGAGCCCTGCGATCTGACGCACGATGCTCGATGCGCCATCGCAGCCGAGCACGTAGCGCGCCGTCACGGAGCGGCGCCGTCCATCATTTTCATTCAGCTGCGCCTCGACGCGATCGGACGTTTGAACGAGATCGATCAGCTCGACGCCGAGCTCGGTGCGCACATTGGAAAACCCGGTTGCATGGCGGCGCAGCTCGGCCTCGACAGCGGGCTGGCTGAACACCATGCTCGGCGTGTAGCCGAGCGGATAGGGCTTTGCGACCATGTCGATGCGTCGGATCAACTGGCCGTCGACGCCAAAATGCTCCGACGCGGTGAAAGGCTCGACATGGGGCGAGATCGCATCAGCGAGGCCCATATTGTCGAAGTGACGGAAGATCTCGTGATCGAGTGCAATCGCGCGCGGCTTGTCATAGACGCCGGTCAACCGGTCGATGACCAGGGTTCGATGACCGAGGCGCCCGAGCAGGCCTGCGGCCACTGCGCCGGTCGGGCCGAAGCCGACGACGAGCACGTCGTAATCGGTGGTGCCAGCCGCATCCGTCATGCGCGCGCCGCCGCGAAGGGAATGGCGAGCTGCGCCGCCTTACAGGCGTCCGACTTCGGCGGGGCGATGCCCCACTGATCGGTTCGCCCCGGAGGCCAGACCCAATCGGCCGGGCCTTTCGCGACATAGGTGTCGTCAATTTGCAGGACTTCGGCGGTGTATTCGATGACGCTGCCTGCCGGATCGACGAAATAGGCGAACACGTTGTCGCCCGGGCCGTGGCGGCCGACGCCCCAGCCGATCGGATAGCCGTGATCGATCATGCGACCTGAGCCGCGCATGACGGACTCCAGATCGGGCATGAGGAAAGCCACGTGATTGAGGCCGTTGCGCGGGGCTTGCGCAAGCACGATCGCGTGGTGATCGCTGTTGCAGCACAGGAACGCCATCAGCTTGGAGCGATCCGACAGCCGGAATCCCAGGGTTTCCTGATAGAAAGCAGAGAGCTTCTCGATGTCGGCGCTGTTGATGTTGACATGTGCGAGACGCTCGGGGCGATCCGCGATCACGCGTGCCGGCTTGGTGCGATCGCCATGAACGAACTCGATGACGCATCCCTGCGCCTCGCGAACGACGAAGCTCGTCCCGCCCGAGGGTGCAGGCGACGGCGCGGGCGAGCTGATCACCTCGCAGCCGGCTTGCCGCGCACGCGCGAACAAGCTGTGCAGATCGTCGTGCGAGCGGACGCGAAAGCTGATCTTGCGGAGCGACGTCGCCTCGCCCGGCGTGAGCTCGAGAACGTGGAAGTCGCTGCCCGTCGCGGCAAGGTACACCGTGCCGTCCGCCTCCGCCGCGACGTCGAGGCCCCAGACCTTGCTGTAGAACTCGACCGAGCCGGCAAGCTGCGGCGTCGTGATCTCGACGCTGCGCAGGGCCGTCACCGGAAAGTCGGACATTGGACTTCCTTGTCAGGAAACGCGAAACGCAGATCCTTTAATATGTACAAAATAGCCCGTAAAGCAAAAATTTATAAATAATTGGCGGCAGATCTGCTAATGTACACAAGCGCTGAGATTCCAATGGATTGCCGTGAGCCCAGACATGCGCCCTGACCTGCCAAGCCAGAAGGTGGACCAGCCGGCAACACTGGCGACCACCATCTACGCGCGCCTCAAGGCCGACATCCTGACGACGCGGCTCGAGCCCGGTCGCAAGCTGCAGTCGCGCTTCCTGATGGAGCAGTACAATGTCGGGCAGACGCCGCTGCGCGAGGCGCTCAACCGCCTGACCACCGAAGAGTTCGTCGTCGGCATGGAGCAGCGCGGCTTCTATGTGAAGGAGGTCAGCAAGGAGGAACTCCAGGAGCTGACCAAGACGAGGTGCTGGGTCGAAGGTCTGGCGCTGCGCGAGTCCATGCAGAATGCGACCCAGGCCTGGGAAGAGGCGCTGCTGGTTGCGCATCACCGGCTCGATCGCACGCTGCGCTCGCTCAAGCCCGACACCTTCGAGGACAATCCGGATTGGGAGAAGGTGCACCGCGCCTTCCATGCGACGCTGATAGGCCTTTGCGGTTCACGCCCCCTGCTCGGCTTCTGCGAGCAGCTCGCCGACCGTCTCTACCGGTACCGCATGATGTCGATTGCGAAGGCCTATCCGGCGCGCAAGGTCGGCGCCGAGCACAGCGATATCCTTCAGGCGGTTCTCGCCAGGGACGGCGAGCAGGCAGTCCGCCTGCTGCAGCAGCATTATCAGCGTACGGCCGACGTCATCTATTCCGATCTCGACGGACTGCTGGCGTAACTTCTTCTCAGCCATACTCTCAGGGCGTATGGCGGATCTTGTAGAGAGCGAAGCGCCCGGACCTGTCCAATTCCTGCAGCAGGTCTGGCAGCGGGTTCGCGATGGCAGGGCCGACCAGATAGAGATAATCGTAGTCTCGATGCCAGGTGCTGACGGCAGCGGTGTCTTCGGCTTCGGTCGTTCTTCCTGCGGCGATGGCACGGAGCAGGTGTATCGGCACGGGCCCCCCATTGGGGACGCCGAGGCGGCGAACTTCGCGGCGCACCTGAATCGGTTGCTTGCCGGTCTCGGTGAACAGGTTCGACACAAAGGCTTTCGCGTAGTGCACGGCGAGCGTCGGCGCGTAGTACACCGGGAACTGGGTGAGATCCTGGAACGGTGGATCCTCGCTCTCCGCGCTGGTCCCGATCAGAATCTTCGAACCACGATCGATATGCTGAAAGGACTCGATGACGGCCGAATATTCCGGACGGTAGGAGAGCCAGACATCGAGCACCAGGCCCAGATTTGCGAGCGTGATGCCACTGACAATGACAAGCGCGGCCATCGTCCATCGTCGGCTTGGCAGGGACAGCGAGCAGAAGGCCGGAAGGATCAGGGCGACGGCAGGCAGAACCCGGATGTCCGCAAACGCCGTGTCAAACAGCCGTGGCGGAATCGCAAGATAGAGCAGCGCAAAGCCGGTTGCGATCCAGATCCCGGCAGGCGCCAGCTTCAGCATGCTGCATCTGGCGGCGACGTATAATGTCGCCATCAGCACGATCGCACTCGCACCCGAGACGGCCATGCTGTAGCCGTTCATGATGAAGAACGGCCAGAGCAGCTTGTGGCCAAGACTCCAAAAGGTCCCCTCGCTTCCGACAGACCCGGCGGTCAACCGCATGATGACCAACGACGCGACGGCCGGTGTTGCGAGCGTCACGAACCGAAGTGCGACGTCTCGCGCAGGATACTTTCGTTCGGCGGCACGCCACAACTCATGGAATCCGAGCGTCGCGCCATAGACCCCCAAGGCGAAGAGATGCGCCGCAAGCAGCAGCACGACGAAAGCTGCGTTGACGACGAAACGCACGAGCACCGGTTGATCGCCAACGGCCAGATAGGCCGCGATGCCGCAAAGGGCGATGCCGAGGCCGCATTCGAAATTGATGAATCCCCAGGAGAATGGAAGGCAGTAGAGCAACATGAGCGCCGCGAAGCCGGCGAGATGAACGCGCCGCTTCACGACCCATTCGAGTGCAAGTGCGCCGCCGACGATGAGGATCTGGCTGACGAGAAGAAACAGCCGGGAGGCGGTCTCGACGCCGAACAGTCGCGCCATCTGCGGGACCACCAGGTCCATCGCCAGGTTCGGATAGAAGGCCCACGCCGCCTGGTAGTATGGATTGGCATCGGCGGCGCCCATCTCGCTCAGGAGATACATGCGGGCGAGATGATTGACGTAATCCCCCATCGCCGGAATCGGAGCAAGCAGCGTCGGGAGAAGCGAGGCGACGGCGAGCAGGGCGAACACGACGGTCGCGACCGATCGATCCGAGCGAGTGCCGTGCGCGACGAAGTCTTCTGTGGTCAGGGGAGCCAGTACGTTCACGCAAATGCTCCGGGTATTTGAACCCGGCAGGGTTGTTGTTATCGTTCAGAACTATTTGCGATAGAGTCTTCTAACAATGCGTTAATCGGTTGTGCAACCGAGCGGGATCTACCCGAAGAAGAGCATCGGGGCTGATGGGCAATTCGACCTTGGAGTTTCAGGGGCGAACACAAGGCACGTCCGTGCGAGGGTTCGCCTCAAGCGCTTTAATGAATGTCGGCGCTTGAAACGCCGCCTCGTGCTGCATCTGCGGATGAGACGACCACGATCTTGCCGGGCTCAACGCGTGCGAGGCGGTGAGCGCAAGGCGGCAGCGGAGCTGGGAGTTCGCGGGTCGCGGGCGGAGTTCGCCGCCGGCTGGACGTCAGTTCAAGACGATCGTGCGCCTGGCGCCATTCCCCCGGTCAGCGCGAGCGCTTCGGCAATTTTGGCAGCTTGCCGGGTTTGAACGGCGGACGCGGCTCGACGCGCGCCGGCGATTGCTGCTCGGTGAGAATAAGCGTTCCCTGGAGAATCATTCCCGGCACTTGTTGTGCCTTCGCGGTGTAGGTCGCGATCTTGCCGGGGCACTTGCCCTCGATGTCCAGGGTGAGCTCGTCTTCCACGCCGAACACCGTTGCGCGTCCGTCGGTATGGCGCTTCGTCGACACCGTGGCGGTGAAGCGATCTCCATCGACCTGACACGAGCCATGATACGTCATCAGGCTGTCACGGCCCCAGATCTGTCCATCCGCGACATGGACGATACCGGTCCCCTGGTCGAGCGGCGTCTTGTACCACGCCGCATATGTCCCGTCCTTCAGCATGGGAGCTGTCTCCCCTGGCATTCCCGCGCGATCATCCGCATGATTAGCGCTAAGAAAGCGTTAATCACGCGGACCGTGCCATTCCGGCCTTTCCTTGCGCAGCTCGGCTTCGAGGTCCTCGACGATGCCGTGAAGCAGACACGCCGCAAGCGGATCCGTCACCTCCCGTTCCAGACGCCGATAGCGCGCGATCTGGCATTCCTGCTCTCGCAACTGGTGCTCTGTCATCAGACGGACCCTCCAGCAAACCGACGCACAGAGAGCCGTGCAGTTTCGTTACAATTTTCAGATCATTTGACATGGTTGCTGATCGGTAAACCCGCGCGAGCTTCACCCGCTGGGGCCAAATGTCCAAAGAGCCCCCCTCGCTAGGCGGACAGCCGCAGCCAGACGTCCTTGCTCGCGAGTGTGCCGTTCGGCGTGGCGATCTCCATGTCCACCACATGCAAGGAGCCGGGCTCTTTTCCATAGATGTATTTGAGGTGCCACATCAGGCCGAGGTCGGGCGACACGACGAAGTCATCCAGTCCGTCGGTAATGGCCTTGATGGCCTCCCGGTGCGTCAAGGGGGCGGAAAACATCGCATCGATCAGGTTGGCGAGGCTCATGCCCTCGACGAGCATGAGGCGGGCGACCTCGTCGCCGTAAACACGTCGGAGCGCCGCAACGATAGCGGCGACGGCATCTGGATTCTTCAACGACACGGCAAAGCGAGCCTCCGGCCGTATGATGCCGGAAGCGGGATATTTTGCGCAAGCCATCCGCGGCCGTCGCAGCCGGCTGCGCCTTCGCGCTAGAACGTCACCCGCATCCCCGCATAGAACGCGCGGGGCCTTGCCGGGCTCAGCGAGCGCGGGTCGGTGAAGTCGTTGCCGCCATTGGTGAAGTTGGGCAAGGCCTCGCGATCGAAGAACTGCCCGTAGGTCGCGTAGCGCTTGTCGAAGATGTTGTCGATCTTGCCATAGAGCTGGATGTTCTTCGCCACCTGGTAGGAGGTATGGAGATTGAACACCGTATAGGACGGCAGTTTCGCGAACTGGTTCGACTCGTCCCCGACCAGATACTGGCTGGAGACGAACAGCGCGTTGCCGCCGACCTTCCAGACGTCGGTCACGGCATAGTCGATGCCGACCTTGACACGATGGCGCGGGATCGCGGGGAGCTGGTTGCCGGGCGAAACGTGAATGGTGTCGGTCGCCGGGTCGGCAAAGGGGCTTTCCGAGCCGAGCTCGAGCGGGTCAAGGTAGCGTGCGTCGACGAAGGCGTAGCTCGCCTGGAACTGGAGCGTCGGCGACTTGATGTTGACCTCGGCCTCGAGGCCCTGCCGGCGCGTCCGTCCGACATTGGTGAAATAGCCGAAGCCGGTCCGGCCGACCACGGGCACCGCGACGATGTCGTCGTAATTGGTGGCGCGGAAGCCGCCGATCTTCCAGCCGAGCGTGCCGATGTTCAACTCCTTGGTGCCGCGGAAGCCCGCCTCCATGGTCTTGGACACCACCTGCTTGAGCGGCGGGTCGGAGACCAGAAACGCCGCGATCAGACAGGGCCTCGCGGGATCGGAGCAGCCGAGTTCGAGCGGCGTCGGCACGCGGTTGGCCTCGGAATAGCCGGCATAGGCGGTCAGCTCCGGCGTGATCTTGTAGGTGCCGCCGATCACCGGATTGAAGCGGGTGAAGGTGTGATCGCCGTTGAGATCGGTCCCGAGCTGATTCTCCAGCGAGATGCGCGCCACGTTGAAACGGCCGCCGCCGGTGATGGCGAACGCATCCGTGACGTTGAACGTGTCCATCGCGTAGAGGCCGTTATACTGGTTGACGGTCCGCAGCGAGACGGGACCGGCGACCGTTTCCGGCTGACCGGTCGGCCCCAGGAAGAGCCCGCTGCCGCTGACGACGTAGTTTTCGCCGATCGCGCCGATTTCGGCGGTGGCGTTGTAGCGCGTGACGCTGGCATCATAGCTGGTGCCCATCACGAAGCGGTTGTCGTGGCCGAACAGTTGATCGGTGTTGGTGGCCTGCCCCGACACGCCGAAGCTGGTGGAACGGATCGTGCTGCGGTCGATCTCGCCGAGGATGGTTCCGAGCGGATAGGGATTGACGAGCTGCGCGCCGTTGGTGCCGTTGGCCGGCGTCGTATCGTCGCCGAAGCACAACAGGCCCAGGGCGGCGCATTCCTGCACGTCGGTCGGATTGCCGTCGACGAGCTTCTGCTCGTACCTGCGCACATGCGCGGTGCCTTCGAGCGTCCAGGTCGGCGTCGCATCGGCCTTGCCGGTCAGGTTGAGATAGCCGACGCGGTTCGACGTGGTCTGCGGCGTGGTGTAGGTCGCGCCCCAATATTTGTCGAGCAGCTCGGCCGGAACGGTGGCGCTGGCGCCGAAATCGTTCTTGGCGACGCCCATGTTGGCGTGGAATTCGCTGTCGCCCGCCTTGTAGCCGACATCGCCGTAGAAGCGCCGCACGGTCGATTGCGAGAAGTTGCGAAAGCCATTGTCGCGCAGGCCTTCGAGCGCGGCATAGACGCCGAAATTCTTGTCGACCTGCTTGCCCCATTGCGCCGAGCCCTGGACGCGGCCGAACGAGCCGCCCATCACGTCGATCTCGGCGCCCTGATAGGTGAAGCCGTCCTTCATTTGCAGGTTGATGGCGCCGCCCAGCGCGTTGAGGCCGAAGGCGGGATTGTTGGTCACCAGCGTGACCGACCTGATCGCGGCGGTTGGGATCAGGTCCCAGTTGACGGCATCCGAGAACGCCTCGTTGATGCGGACGCCGTTCTGATACACCGCAAGGCCTTGCGGCGTGCCCGTCACGGGCGACGCGACGAAGCCGCGGAATTCGACATCCGGCTGGAACGGATTGCCGGTGACCTCGGTGATGTTGACGCCGGCGATGTTGTCGCGCAGCGCGTCGGTGACGTTCAGTGAGCCGGTCCGCTTGATCTGATTGGCATCGACGGCATTGATCGACGAGGCGACCTTGTCGACATCGAGACCCCTGCCGGTGCCCGGCGAGGTCGGATAGACGTAAAGCCGTGTCCTCGGCGCGGCGGACGACGCGGCCCCGATACGCGCGACCGGCCGCGTCGGCGCGACACGCCGGGCCGCCGACGGCGGCGGCGCCGCCACCTCGACCGGCGGCAGATTCTGGACGTTGGTCTCCTCGTTTTGCGCCGCCACGGCAGGACTTACGAAGACCACGCCTGACACCAGGCCTGATGACACCGAGGCCATCAACAAACCACGCCTGAACGAAAGAACCTTGCCCATCCCCGCCTTCCCATCCGTGACCGCCGGCTGTTTTGATCTTCGCCGATTGGTTGAGGCGAGTGTATTCGGCCGCGATGGGTGCGCCAGCCACAAAAGGTCGGGCAATATCCGCTCCCGTTTTCCCGACGATATCGGGAATAATTCCCGATCATTTCGGGCGCGATCAGGCGGCCGCGGTCGGAACCAGCGCCTCCACCGTCAAGCCGCCGGCGCCAGAGACGACATTGAGCGTGCCGCCCAGCGCCAGAATCCGCTCACGCATGCCGACGAGGCCGAAGCCGAGCTTCTGGTCCGGCTCCATGCCGCGGCCATTGTCGCTGACCCGGACCCGGGCGCAGCAGCGGCCATCCTGAGCGGTCTGCTCCGCCGGCTCGATCACGACATTGACCGAGGTCGCGCCGGCATGGCGGAACACGTTGGTCAGCGCCTCCTGCACGATGCGATAGATGGTGAGGTCGGCCGTCTCGCCCGTCGCGCCCAGCGCGGGAGAGATCGACGTCTCGATCGCGACATCGGGATGCGATTCCCGCCACAGCCGCGACAGCGATTCCAGCGCCTGGCGCAGGCCGAGCTCGGCAAGGCCCACGGGGCGTAGGCGCTCCAGCACGCGGCGATTGAACTGCTGCAGCGCGTTGATCTGCTCCAGCATGGCGCTGCCATGCTTTCGCACCGCCTCCGCACTGGGAACGCGCCCATCCGCCTGCTTCGCCAGCGCGCCGGCATGCGCGCGCAGCGAGAACAGATACGGCCCGAACTCGTCATGGAGCTCGCGCGCGATCTCCTTGCGCTCGATGTCCTGGAGCGACACCGCCCGCTCGGCGAGACGCCGCTTGTCCTCGACCGCCTCGTGAAGCGTTGCGGCAAGGTGGTTGAGCTTGGTGCAGATCACCGCGAGCTCCGGCGCGCCGCCCGGCGTGACGCGGGCCTCGTAGTGCCCTCCTTCGAGCTTCCCCATGGCCTCCGCCAGCGATTGCAACGGCGCCAGCGCCCGGCCGACCACATTCATCATCAGGAAAAACAGCGCCAGCGCGATCACGGTGCCGACCTCGAGCTGGGTCACGATGCCGTCCCAGATCTCGGCGATCTCGTCGTCCGGATGCGAGGTGATCAGGAGCGAGCCGGGCTTGCCGCGGATCGACACCGGAACGCTCACCGCCGTCTGCTCGGGATGGACCAGGCTGACGAACCAGGCCGGCGGCCCGTGCGTGTCGGCCTCGGCGTCGAGCCGGGGCGGCGACTGGGGATTGCCGCCGGCATCGCGGAGCGTGATGCTGACGTGGCGCAGACGGCTGAGGTCGCGCGCGATCTGGTTCAGCCTGGCATCCGGGTCGGGCGCCTCGTTGAGATCGGCAACGATCATCTCGATGAATTCACGCGCGAGGCGGATCACGCTCTGGTCCTCGGCCTGCACGCGGGGGCCCGCCTCCGCGACCTGGCGGCCGATATTGACGGCGAGCCCCAGCGCCAGCAGGAGCGCCAGCAGCAGGTTGATGCGCCCGCGCAAGGATAGATTTTGCCACATGGGTGTCGCTCGTGCCTCGCGAAGCTTTGCCGGCCACTGTCCGATGACGTTGACAGGGGCGAAGCGGCGGATATCTAATCGGAAGCGTACAGCAATCCCGGCCGGGCGCGAAACAGGTCGGCGCTGTCACAAGGAAACGCCTATGCGCATTCTGATCGTCGACGATCATCCCATTGTAGCCTCCGGCTGCCGTGCCGTGCTGGCCGACGAGGGCGAGATCGAGATTCTGGAGGCCGCCGACGCCGAGGACGGCGAGTGCGTCTTCATCGTCGAACGCCCGGACCTCTGCATCATCGACATCAATCTGCCGACCGTCTCCGGCTTCGAGCTCGCGCGCCGCATCCTCGAGCGCGCACCCGAGGCCCGCATCATCATGTTCAGCATGAACGACGACCCGGCCTTCGCCGCGCGTGCGATCGAGTGCGGCGCCAAGGGCTACGTCTCCAAGACTGGCGATCCCGACGATCTCGTCGAGGCGATTCGCGCCGTCGGCGGCGGCGGCACCTATCTTCCGACCGCGATCGCGCGCAGCATCGCCTTTGCGGGGCCGACGCTGGCGCAAAGCCCGCTGTCGAAACTGAACGCGCGCGAGATGGAGATCCTGCGGCTGCTCAGCGCCGGAAAGAGCTTGTCCGAGATCGCCTGGCTGGTGCAATCGTCGTACAAGACGGTCGCCAACACCTCGTCCATCATGCGCCAGAAGCTCGGGGTCAAGACCTCGGTCGAGCTGGTGCGGCTGGCGATCGACAGCGGCGTCGCCTGACGCGGCCGCCGCCACAAATTCGGTCATACAAGCGTTGCAATGTTGATGTGGTGAGATGCCACTGGAGCTTAAGTCATGACGATTCAGACTGTCTCGACCAATAAATCCTACGGCGGCGTGCAGGGAGTCTATCGCCATGCCAGCCAGGCGACCGGAACCGACATGGTGTTCTCGGTCTATGTTCCCCCGCATGCCGACGGCGCCAAGCTGCCCGTGGTCTGGTATCTGTCCGGGCTCACCTGCACCCATGCCAATGTCACCGAGAAGGGCGAATTCCGAAAGGCTTGCGCCGAGCTCGGCCTGATCTTCGTCGCGCCCGACACCTCGCCGCGCGGGCCCGACGTACCGGGTGATGCCAACAACGCCTATGATTTCGGTCTCGGGGCCGGCTTCTATGTCGATGCGACGGAAGAGCCGTTCGCGCGTAACTATCGCATGTGGAGCTATGTCACCGACGAACTGCCCAAGCTCGTGGCGGGAAATTTTCCCGTCGACGCCAAGCGGCAGTCGATCATGGGCCATTCGATGGGCGGCCATGGCGCGCTGACGGTGGCGCTGCGCAACCCGCACCGCTTTCGCGCGGCGAGCGCGTTCGCCCCGATCGTGGCGCCCTCGCTGGTGCCTTGGGGCATCAAGGCGTTGACCGGTTACCTCGGACCGAACAACGACGCCTGGCGCGGCCACGACACGGTGGCGCTGATCGAGGACGGCGCGAAGTTTTCGGGCTTCCTGGTCGACGTCGGCGAGGCCGACAATTTCCTCAAAGAGCAGTTGAAGCCGGAACTGCTCGAAGCCGCCTGCACCAAGGCGGGCATCCCGCTGACGCTGCGCCGTCAGGCGGGCTACGACCACAGCTATTATTTCATCTCGACCTTCATGGGCGACCATCTGCACTGGCATGCGCAGAAACTGAAGGGGTGATGCTTGCTTACCCTCCCCTGGAGGGGGAGGGTCGCTACGCATCGAGCGAAGCGAAATGCGTGGCGGGGTGGGGTGATCTCTCCACACGGGCAGCGTCTCAATGGAGAGACTGTCACCCCACCCCACCCCGCTCGCGCTTCGCGCGATCGACCCTCCCCCTCCAGGGGAGGGTAGAGAGCCCTACTCCCGCTTGCCGTAATTCGGCGCCAGCAGGCGGTTGCGGATCAGATAGCTCATCGTGCGCGTCCAGGCTTCGTCGGTATTGCCGCGCATGTCGGCGCTGGCCGCGGCGATCATGTTGCCGGTCTTCACGTCGCGCAGATAGATGTTGAGGTTGATGATCAGGTTCGAGACCTTCTGCACCATGCCGGTGATCTCGAGCTCGGCGCCGAGCTGTTCGGCGAGCTTGAGATCGCAGCCGCCGCAGGCCTGCAGGTTGGCGTGACGGGCCGCGTCCCTGACCGGCGCGATGTCGAGCACCTGGAACTTGCCGGACTCCGTCAGTTCCTTGCGCAGCTGCTCGCTGATGAGCACGAGCCGCGCCTCTTCGGGCCGGGAGCCGTAGAACTCGCCCGGCAGGCTGGTATCGATCAGCTCGAAATCGAACACGGCGAGCTTCGGCGGATCGGCGCGCGCGACCGACGGCGTCAACAGCAAAGCGGCGATCATCATCAATGCTCGCATGATCGTGATTCCGCGCTTCGCGCGCGCGGGGACGAAATGCGGGGTTGCATGCCCTGACAAATTGGTCATGCTTGAAGCAGAGACAATTCTCCACCTGCGGTCAAGCCGGGGGGATCGCTCGGAGGAAACATGATCCGATGGTTGGCCGGTCTGATCGGCTTTGGTCTTGCCGCGACGAGCGCGTTCGCGGCGGAGCCTGCCCTGATCGGCGTCGGCTATCTCGGCGTCGCCGGTACCCGATCGACGCTGTCGCTGGTCGAGCAACCGGCCGAGAATGACGGCGTCGCCGGCGCGCGGCTCGCCATCGAGGACAACAACACCACCGGGAAATTCCTGGGCCAGCGCTTCACGCTGGAGGAGCGCCGCATCAAGGAAGGCGAAGATCCGGTCCAGGCCGCGATGGCTCTTGCCGACAAGAACGGCTTCATCATCGCGGACCTGCCCGCCGATGCGCTGCTGAAAGTCTCGGACGCCCTGCGCGATCGCGGCACACTGCTGTTCAATGCGGGGGCAATCGACGAACGGCTGCGCGAGGCCGATTGCCGCGCCAACGTCATCCACACCGCGCCGACGCGCGCGATGCTGGCCGACGCGCTCGGACAATATCTGGTGTGGAAGAAATGGTCGCGCTGGCTGCTCGTGGTCGGCTCGCATGACGAGGACAAGCTGTTTGCGGATGCACTCCGGCGCACCGCCGCGCGGTTCGGCGCCAAGATCGTGCAGGAGAAGACTTTTGAGGACAAGGGCGGCGCCCGCCGCACCGATAGCGGCGTGACGCTGATCCAGCGTCAGATGCCGGTGTTCACGCAAGGCGCGCCGGCTTACGACGTGCTGGTCGCCGCCGACGAGAGCGAGGTGTTTGGCGCCTACCTGCCCTACCGCACCTGGGATCCCCGGCCCGTCGCGGGCTCGGCCGGGCTCGTGCCGCGCAGCTGGGACGCCGCGCAGGACCAGTGGGGCGCGATCCAGATGCAGAACCGTTTCATGAAGCTGAACGCACGGCGCATGACCGCGCTCGACATGCAGGCCTGGACCGCCGCCCGCATCATCGGCGAGGCCACCTCGCGCACCAGTTCCGGCGACGTCAAGAAGGTCACCGACTTCATCAAGGGTCCCGATTTCTCGGTCGCCGCCTTCAAGGGCACGCGGCTGACCCTGCGCGACTGGAATTGGCAACTGCGCCAGCCGATCCTCCTGGTCGACGGCCGCATGGTGGTATCGGTGTCGCCGCAGGAGGGATTTCTGCATCAGGTCTCCGAGCTCGACACGCTCGGCTATGATCGTCCGGAGAGCAAATGCAAGCTGAAATGAGGACGCAGATGTTGCGCATGTGGCGTGTTGGGCTCCTGTCCGGACTGGCGCTGGCGGCGGCGCCCGCGCATGCCTTCATCGCCTATGTCTCGAACGAGAAGAGCAACACGGTCTCGGTGATCGACACCGACAGCTGGACCGTGACCAAGACGATCAAGGTCGGCCAGCGCCCGCGCGGCATCGACTTCACGCGCGACGGCAAGTTCGTGATGGTCGCGGTCGGCGACGACGACACCATCCAGATGATCGACGCCAAGACGCAGGCCGTGGTGGACAGCCTGCCCTCCGGCCCCGACCCCGAACTGTTCGCCCAGGATGCGGCGGGAAAAATTCTCTATGTCGCCAACGAGAACGACAATACGGTCACCGTGATCGACCTGGAGAAGCGCGCCCGGCTCGGCGACATCCAGGTCGGCGTCGAGCCCGAGGGCATGACCATCAGCCCCGACGGCAAGACCCTGATCAACACGTCGGAAACGACCAACATGGCGCATTTCATCGACACGTCGTCGCGCCAGATCGTCGCCAACGTGCTGGTCGACGCCCGGCCGCGCTTTGCCGAGTTCAAGCACGATTCGTCGGAAGTGTGGGTCTCCTCGGAGATCGGCGGCACCGTCTCCATCGTCGATCCCAAAAAGCACGAGGTCATCGGCAAGGTCACATTCGAGATTCCGGGCCTGCGGAAGGAGGCGATCCAGCCGGTCGGCATCGGCATGACCAAGGACGACAAGACCGCCTTCGTCGCGCTCGGGCCGGCCAACCGCATTGCCGTCGTCGATGTTGCCTCGCGCAAGGTGACGAAATATCTGCTGGTCGGGCAGCGGGTCTGGCACATGGCGTTCACGCCCGATGAAAAATACTTGCTGACCACCAACGGGGTCTCGAACGACGTCTCCGTCATCGACGTCGCCGCGCAGAAGGTGATCAAGACCATTCAGGTCGGCGAATTGCCCTGGGGCATCGCGATCGCGCCATGACCAGTCCTGCTCCGATCCCCGACCCGCGCGAGGCGCCGAGACCCGACCCGGCCGCGGTGCCGGCGCTGTCGATCGACGGCGTCAGCCATGCCTATGGGCCGCGCCGGGCGTTGATCGACGTCTCTTTCAACGTGCAGCCGGCAAGCTTCACGGCCCTGCTCGGCCTCAACGGCGCCGGCAAGAGCACGCTGTTCTCGCTGATCACGCGCCTGTTCGGAATCCAGTCCGGCCGGGTCGGCATTTTCGGCCACGACATCAGCAAGAGCCCCGGCGAGGCGCTGCGGCTGCTCGGAGTGGTGTTCCAGCCGCGCACGCTCGATCTCGACCTGTCGCTGACGCAGAACCTGCTGTATCACGCCGCCCTGCACGGCATCAGCCGCCGCGAGGCCGCCGCGCGCAGCGCCGAGCTGCTCGGTCGCATCGGGCTGACTGAGCGCGCCGGCAGCAAGGTGCGCGATCTCTCCGGCGGGCAAATGCGGCGGCTGGAGATCGCCCGCGCGCTGCTGCATCGGCCGCGGCTGCTGTTGCTCGACGAGCCGACGGTCGGCCTCGACGTCAAGGCGCGTGCCGACATCATCAGCCAGGTCCGCCAGCTCGTGACGGAGCAAGGCATCGGCGTGCTCTGGGCGACACACCTGTTCGACGAGATCATGCCCAATGACGACCTCGTGGTGCTGCACCAGGGCAAGGTGCTGGCGCAGGGGCCGATGAGCCGGGTCGTCACCGCAACAGGCGCGCAGGACGTCAACACCGCCTTCATGCGCCTGACCGGCGCGCAAACCATGCCGGGAGGCGGCGCATGAGCAGCATCACGACGCGCGACGCACCGCGCGGCTTCTCGATGCAGGAGTACCTGACCTGCCTCACGGGCATCGTCTGGCGCGAGGGACTGCGCTTCCTGCATCAGCGCGAGCGGTTCGTCTCGGCGCTGGTGCGGCCGCTGGTCTGGCTGTTCATCTTCGCCGCCGGCTTCCGCCAGGTGCTCGGCATCTCGATCATCCCGCCCTACGAGACCTACATTCTCTACGAGGTCTATATCGCGCCCGGGCTGATGGCGATGATCCAGCTGTTCAACGGCATGCAATCGTCGCTCTCGATGGTCTATGACCGCGAGATGGGCAACATGCGCACGCTGCTGGTGAGCCCGCTGCCGCGCGGGTTCCTGCTGTTCTGCAAGCTGCTGGCGGGCACCGCGGTATCGCTGCTCCAGGTCTATGCGTTCCTCCTGATCGCCTGGTTCTGGGACATCACCCCGCCGTCATCGGGCTATCTCACCGTGCTGCCGGCCTTGATCCTCTCCGGGCTGATGCTGGGCTCGCTCGGCATGCTGATCTCCTCCGGCATCAAGCAGCTGGAAAACTTCGCCGGCGTGATGAATTTCGTCATCTTCCCGATGTTCTTCGCCTCCTCCGCGCTCTATCCGCTCTGGCGGGTGCAGGAGGGCAGCCCTTATCTGTATTATCTCTGCGAGGCCAATCCGTTCACCCATGCGGTCGAGCTGATCCGTTTTGCACTCTACGGGCAAATCAACTGGATCTCGCTCGCGGTGGTCGCGGCGTGCACAATCGTCTTCATGATCGGCGCGATTTGGGCCTATGATCCCTCGCGTGGGCTGGCGCGACGGGGGCCTGCAGGAGGCGAGGGATGAAGATTCTGGCGATGGCTGTACTGGTGCTCGCGCTGTCGGGCACGGCCGCCCGCGCGGCCGATCCGCGCTATCCCAACTGGCCCTGCACGCAAGCCAAGGTGCCGGAGATCTCGCTCGCCGCGGTGTGGGCTGGTCCAGCCCTCGACGACGCCGAGACCAAATGGAAGAACGACACGAAGGTCACCGCGCTGGTCGCAAAATTGTCGGCGCGCAAGACGTCGATGGACGAGGCCGAGAAGTCGGTGAAGGACTTCCTGGCCGCCTCTTCCACCGACAAGTCCACGAATGCGAAGCTGCTGTTCGCCGGGCTGTTCGATACGCTCAATGCCCAGCGCTCCCAGGTGATGGCCGGGCTCGAGCGCGTCAGCCGCAAGCAGCGCGAGGCCGCCGACAAGATCCGCGAGGAGACAATTCAGCTCCAGGCGCTGCAGGGCGCCACGCCCCGCGACGAGGCCAAGGTCGAGGCGCTCGGCAACGAGCTGATCTGGAAGACCCGCATTTTCGAGGACCGCAATAAAGTGGTGCGGTTCGTCTGCGAGGTTCCCACCACGATCGACCAGCGCCTGTTCGCGCTCGGCCGCGTGATCCAGCAGGAGATGGAATAGCGTCCGCCGCGCCGACGGCTCCCGCCAGGTTCCCGGACCGGCCCGGTTAACCTTTGCCACGCTATCTGCCGGAACCAAATCGATCTAGGATTGCTTGTCGACGTGAACTCCAAGACGTCGGGAGGCCTCGATGGGAACCACGAGATTGATCTTTGCGGGCGCTGCAGCCCTCGGCTTGCTCGCAACCAGCGCTTTTGCTGACGACCTGACTGGCTTGGTCATGCGGATCGACCGGCTCAACGGCACCATCTCGATACAGCAGACGCAGAAGGGCACGGTCGGCGGCAGTGCCGGTGGCGCCGGCGCCCTCCAGGAGTACAAGACCAAGGACGCCGCGATGCTGGACGCCGTGCATGCCGGCGACAGGGTGAACTATTCTGCGACCGACAACAACGGCACGGGCACGCTGACGAAGTTGCAGAAGCAATAGGGCGCTTGCTTCGCCTCTCTCCGTTCGCACCGCCGTCATGGCCGGGCTTGTCCCGGCCATCCACGCTTGGCAACGCAGCGTGAAGAACGTGGATGCCCGGGACAAGCCCGGGGATGACGACGTCTACTGCTCCGGCCTCGCCTCCGGCTGCAGCTCTTCCGTCGGCAGCTTGGCGCGCTCCCAGCCGTCGGTGCCGTCGGGGTACCAGGCGATGTTGGAATAGCCATAGGCCAGCGCGCGCTTGGCGGCGTTCCAGGACATCCAGCAATCGGCGAGGCAATAGATCACCAGCAGCGCGGCCTTGTCGCCGCCCGAGACACGGGCGAGCCCGCGCTGGAAATAATCCTCCATGGCCGGCGACAGAATGGCGTAGCCGGTATCCGGCAGCCAGATGCTGCCCGGGATGTTCCTGCGCGGCGCATCGCGCCACACCGTGCCTGCGGGCAGGTTCTTCGGCTTCGGCGGGCGCGGCAGCACGTCGACGAAGGCGCCGCTCTTGGCGCGCCAGATCGCTTCGGCTTCCGCGGTGGAGAGCACGCGTGCGCCGGCGAGCGTTGCCGGCACCGGCGCGCGGTAATTGTCGGCGCGATAACCCTCGGGCTCGAACGGCTCCTGCTGCTGCGCGAAAGCCGGCACCGCGAACGCGGCAGCGACGAGCGCAGCGGCAAGGCGCCGCCTCATTGCGACTTCTTGGCCGTCTCCGCGCCGAGCGGCTTGTCGCTCTCGTCGAGCAGCGGAACGCCGAAGTCGAGCAGGATCTTGTTGATCTCGCCCTGGTTCTCCTGGATCAGCTTGTTGAGCTGCCGCTTCCAGTTCTGGTCGGCGGGGCGTACGCCCATGCCGATGCGATAGACCAGCTTCGGCCCTGAGGTTTCCTTCACCAGCGGCGTGACGTGCAGCGAGCCGGCTTTCTTGGCATAGAACCCGGCCATCGGCCCCCACAGCACGCCGGCGTCGATCTTTCCGGCTGTGAGATCGTCGATCATGGCCTGCGCCGAATTGTCGTAGCGGGTATCGATCATGAGCGGATAGGGTTTTGCGTTGCCCATCAGGCCGGCCAACGCCATGTTGGTCGCCGGCGGCGTGCCGGCGACGATGCCCACATGCTTGTCCTTCAACTTCGGATCTTCGAGCGTGTCGACCTCTTCGAGCCCGCTGCCGGCTTTCGCCACCAGCGCATAGCTCGTGCGGTAATAAGGATTGGTGCCCTGCACGAGATCGTCGCCTTGCGGGAAACCCATGATGACGTCGCAGCGATGCGCCCCGAGCGTCATGCGCACGAAGCCGGTGGCCTGCGGGAAGAAGACGTAGTCGAGCTTCTTCTTGAGCTTTTCGGCAAAGAACTCGGCGAGCTTGTTCTCGAATCCCTCGCCCTTCTCGTTCGAGAACGGCAGATTGCGCGGATCGGCGCAGACACGCAGCACGTTCGGGTCGACCAGCTCGAACGAAAGGTCGCCGCTGTCATTGGTCTGCGCGATGGCGACGTCGCCGAGCGCACAGGACGCAACCAGGACCCACAGGGAAAACAACCAGCGACGATGTCGTCCGGCCTCCATCATCGCGCTTCCTCCTCGTTTTGTTTGAATGCTATTCATGCAACGCATGACGCGCCATGTCTTGCATGTCTGGTCTTGCAGGCATTGTCTTGCCCGACTTTGGCAGGCTTCGCTTTGTTGCAGTGCAATGCAGGCAATCCTTTGAACTGAGGCGGAAAAGTGTCTCGCATCGCTCGAATGATCGCAGCCTTGTCCCTGCTGGGGACCGCAACGCTAGCACGGGCCGGGGCGGCCGAATTGCCTGTGAGCGAAGTCGCACCGGGTATCTTCGTGCACTCCGGGACCATTGCGCTGATGACCCGCGAGAATGAGGGCGACATTGCCAATGTCGGCTTCATCGTCGGCAATGAGGCCGTGGCCGTCATCGACACCGGCGGCAGCTTGCGCGAGGGCGAGGCCCTGCTGGCGGCCGTGCGGGCCCACACCACGAAGCCGATCCGCTATGTCATCAACACCCACGGCCACCCCGACCATGTCTTCGGCAATGCGGCCTTTGCCGCCACAGACACCACCTTCGTCGGCCACGGCAAGCTGCCGCAGGCACTCGCGACGCGCGGCCCCTACTATCTCGACAATTTCCGCCGCATCATGGGCAGCGCGTTGATCGATCCCGTGAAGATCATTCCGCCGACCCTCCTGGTGTCGGACACGATGACGCTCGATCTCGGGTCCCGTCGCCTCGTCCTGCGGGCGTGGCGGACCGGGCATAGCGACAACGATCTCACCGTGTACGACGAGACGACGAAGACGCTGTTCGCCGGCGACCTCGTCTTTCTCCGCCACATTCCGGTCATGGATGGCAGCATCCGCGGCTGGCTCGACACGTTGAAGGAACTGCAGACCATCCCGGCGCAACGCGTCGTGCCCGGTCACGGGTCCGTGAGCGACTGGCCGGCCGCGCTGACCGACGAGCGGCGTTACCTGTCAACGCTGCTGTCCGACGTGCGCGCCCTGAACAAGAGCGGCGAGCCGCTCCGGGCCGCCGCCGACAAGGCGGCCGCCGAGGAAAAGCCCCGCTGGGAGCTGTTCGGCGATTACAACGCCCGGAACGCAACTGCAGCATTCTCGGAAATTGAATGGGAGTAGCAGGCGCGCTACGATAGGTGCGCTGAGATCAGCTTCGCTGACTCGGAGGACCGTGACCATGACCCGATGGACAAGCCGCCTGCCCTTGATCGCCGCGCTGCTCGGCTTCGCCTACGCCGTGCCGGTGCAGGCCGAAGAGGCCTACGATCCCTGGCCGGGCCTGGTGCAGGACATCTTCAACAATCGTCCGATGAATGATGGCGGCACCGTCATCGGCATCGAGATGCCGTATCGCGCCGAGGACGCGGCGATCGTGCCGGTGACCCTGCGCAGCAAGCTATCACCCGCAGACAGCCGCCGGATCCGTTCGATCACGCTTGTGATCGACCGCAACCCGGCGCCGATGGCGGCGAAGTTCGAGCTCGGCCCCGACGCCAATGTCACCGAGATCTCGACGCGCGTGCGCGTCAACAATTACACCGACGTGCATGCGGTGGCCGAGCTCAGCGACGGTCAGCTGTATGTCTCGAAAGTCTATGTGAAGGCCTCGGGCGGCTGCTCCGCGCCGGCAGGCAAGAACGCCGAGGAGGCCAACAACCGCCTCGGCCAGATGCGCTACCGGCAGTTCGCGCGCGAGGAAGCGCCCGCGAGTCGCATCCGCGAAGCGCAGATCATGATCGGCCATCCCAACAATTCCGGCCTGCAGATGGACCAGGTCACGCAGCTCTACATTCCCGCCTTCTTCGTCAACCAGCTGAAGCTCACCCAGGACGACAGCCCCGTGCTGTCGATGGAAGGCGGCATCTCGATCTCGGAAGATCCCAATCTGCGCTTCACCTACGTGTCCAACGGCGCCAAGCGTTTCCGCGCGGAAGCCAAGGACACGGAGGGACACGTGTTCCGCAACGAATGGGACGTGGAGAAGCCGGGGACGTGAGAGGCGGATCACCCTCCCCTGGAGGGGGAGGGTCGGCTCACATTGAGCGCAGCGATATGTGAGACGGGGTGGGGTGACGGTCTCTCCACATCCGACACTGCCCGAGTGGAGAAATCACCCCACCCCGCTCGCGCTGCGCGCGATCGACCCTCCCCCTCCAGGGGAGGGTAAGACATCGCCGCTACAGCTAAAAACACCTCACTTCAGCTTCCGCCTGCGCGCGCCTGAGATCGTTCACCGCCGTGTTCGCCTGCTCGGAAGTACGGAACTGGACGCCGAGATTGCCGCGGACCTGGGACATGCTGAGCGCGGTCTCCGCGGTCACATAGCGCTCATAGGGGACGATCGAGGCCACCACGTCGATCGAGCAGGAGCATTGCTCGATCGACTGCCGGCTTTCGCCATTGGCCTTCATACAGCCGTAGACGTACTCAGCGCGGGCGGTCGTCGGATAGTCATTGGCCTCCTCGGCCCGCGCCACGCACGCGGTCGCCGCCAGCACCGTCAATGCGGCGACAATCGGTCGTAGCTGTCCGGCCAGTTTCATGCGCATCCTCCCGCGGGTTGCGACCAAAGCTATGCTATGCGTATTGTCCTGAAAAGCATTCTGTCAGAGGAAACGGCTCACAAGGTGATGAGAGCACGCGGTGTGATAAGGGCATTTGGTCGAACATTGGTGCTCGCGACGACGCTGGCGCTGACATTGGCCGCACCCGGCCGCGCCGCGGATACGATCCGTCTGGCGGTGCAGAAGACCGGAACATTCTCCTGGGAGCTGGCCGCGATCCGCGCGAGCGGGCTCGACAAGGAGGCGGGCCTCACGCTCGAGGTCGCCGAGCTCGCGAGCACCGAGGCCGGCAAGATCGCGATGCGCGCAGGCAGCGCCGACATCATCCTGTCGGACTGGCTCTGGGTTTCGCGCGAGCGGGCGCTCGGCGCCAAGCTTACCTTCTATCCCTATTCCAGTGCGCTCGGCGCCGTCATGGTGCCGGCCGCCTCGCCGATCAAGACGCTCGCCGACCTCAAGGGCCGCAAGCTCGCCGTCGCCGGCGGGGCGATCGACAAGAGCTGGCTGCTGCTCCAGGCGCGCATGAAGCAGGACGGCATCGACCTGAAGTCGGACGCGACCATCGTTTATGGCGCCCCGCCGCTGATCGCCGCCAAGGCGCTCGACGGCGAGATGGAGGCGAGCCTGAACTTCTGGAATTTCTGCGCCCAGCTCGAAGCCAAGGGTTTTCGGCGCCTCGCTGGCATCGAGGAGATCCTGCCGAAGCTTGGCGCCAAGGGGGCCGTCTCCGCGGTCGGTTACGTCTTCGACGAGAGCTGGGCCGCAAGCCACAAGGACGCCGTGGCGCGCTTCATCGCGATGACCCGCAAGGCCAAGCAGCTGCTGGTGACTTCGGATGCCGCCTGGGACCAGATCGCACCGCTGACCGGCACGAGCGACGCCACCCTGCTCAAGACCTATCGCGAGCGCTATCGCGACGGCATTCCGCGCCGGAGCATCACTGAAGAGGAGCAGGACGCGCGCGTGCTCTATCGCGTGCTGGCCGAGATCGGCGGCCGCGACCTCGTCGGGCCCGCCGCCGAGCTCGACCCCGGCACGTTCTATCACGCAGTTCCCGGAGACTGAGGTGCTGCGTCTTCTCTCGTTCGCCCTGTTCCTCGTGATCTGGTGGATTGCCGCGCTGTTCGTCGGCGGCGCGAAGCTGCCCTCGCCGCCGGCGGTGCTTGAGGTCATGATCGCGGAAGCCTCATCCGGCGCGCTGTTCCTGCATCTCGGCGCGACGTTGGCGCGCGTGATCCTCGCCTTCGTGCTCGCCATGTCGCTCGGCAGCGCCATCGGCTATTTGATGGGACGGGTCAGGCTCGCCGACAAGCTCGGCGATCCCTGGCTGATCCTGCTGCTCAATCTGCCGGCGCTGGTCGTGATCGTGCTGGCCTATATCTGGGCCGGCCTGACCGAGGCCGCAGCGATCGCGGCGATCGCCATCAACAAGCTGCCGACCGCGGTCGTCACCTTGCGCGAGGGCACCCGCGCGCTCGACCGCTCGCTCGACGAGATGGCGAGCGTGTTCGCGATGCCGCGCTGGCGCGCGTTCCGCCACGTCGTGCTGCCGCAGCTTGCGCCCTATATCGCGGCCTCCGCTCGCTCCGGACTGTCGCTGGTGTGGAAGATCGTGCTGGTCGCCGAGCTGCTGGGCCGGCCGAACGGCGTCGGCTTCGAGATCGGCGTCGCCTTCCAGCTGTTCGACACGCCGCGGCTGCTGGCCTATTCGCTGACCTTCGCCGCGGTCGTGTTCGTGATCGAAACCTTGCTGGTGCAGCCGTTCGAAGCCCGCGCAACACGGTGGCGGCCCCGTGCGGCTTGAGGTCGAGATCACAGGCAAGACGTTCAAAAGTGCCGCGGGCGGAACGCACGAGGTGCTCGCGCCGCTCAAATTCGCGCTTCAATCCGGCGAGGTCGGGGTGCTGATCGGCCCATCCGGCTGCGGCAAGAGCACGATGCTGCGCATCATCCTCGGGCTCGACGACGATTTCGGGGGCCATGTCGCGCGACCGCCCGAGGCGCGGATCGGCATGGTGTTCCAGGAGCCGCGGCTGCTGCCGTGGCGTTCGGTCGAGCAGAATGTGCGGTTGGCGGCGCCCGACGTGACCGAGGCGAAGCTGTCGGAGCTGTTCCGCTTTCTGGAGCTTGACGCACACCGCAATCACTTCCCCGGCGAATTGTCGCTGGGCCTTGCCCGGCGCGTCGCGCTCGCTCGCGCCTTCGCGGTCGAGCCCGATCTCCTGGTGCTCGACGAGCCCCTCGCCTCGCTCGACGACGCGCTCGCCGGCCGCTTGCGCGACGAGATCGCGACGCTGGTGGCGAGCCGTCCGATGATGACGCTGCTCGTCACCCACAGTCTCGACGATGCGATCAGGCTCGGCGACCGCCTGTTCTTTTTGTCGCCACGCCCCGCGCGCATCGTACAGGACGTGCCGATCGCCATTCCGCGCGCGATGCGCAGCGAGGCCGATCTCGGCAGGATCCGGGCCGAGCTCGCGGCGTTGCAGCTTGAATCGAAATGAAAACTCGTGATCAACTGGACCGACTTGTCGATGGAGATTCATCAATGCGGCGTACGCTGATTGCGATCGGCCTCCTCCTGGTAGCGGTGCCGGGCGCGGCGCTGGCGCAGACCAAAGGCAAGGGCGTCAGGCTCTGGAACCTGACGGCGGAGACGATCTCCGGCTTCCAGCTCTCGCCGGCCGGCAAGACAGACTGGGGCCAGAACCAGTGCTTGAACGACAAGGACAAGGAGGTCGACCATGACGAGCGGCTGCGCATCACCGGCGTCGAGCCGGGCCGCTACGATGCCAAGGTCGGCTATCCCAACGGACGCCAATGCGTCGTCCGCGACATCGAGATCAGGGCGGATGCAGTGTTCTCGATCGCCGACAAGGATCTGAAGGACTGCACCAAATAGCGAGGCGCGTTACGCCTTGTCGTTCGGGTGCGGATATTCGCAGCGCCACTTCACGGCCTGCCACTTCGGATGCTCACCGACCCATTGCGCGATATAGGGCGGCGCCGCCATCGCGCATTGCCGCGGCGAGCCGCCATAGTTGAACATCAGGTGCTGCTCCTCGCAGGTCGCAGGCGAGAGCACCGCGCACACGGTCACCACCAGGTCAATCGGGTTCATGCCGGGATCCTCTCACGGGGACGATCGAGATTAGCATGAAAAAATACGTGGCAAGGAGCGGGAAGTTTCAAACCGGCGCGAGAGATTGGGGGGCGGAACTGGCTCGCCCCATGTTCAGCCATAGCGAAGCTCAAAAAGCCTCTCCATCGTCATGGCCGGGCTTGGATGCCCGGGACAAGCTCGGGCAGGGCGACCTGTTAGAAATTGACCCCAAACACCATCCGGGCCTGGTGGCGCTCGAAATTGACGAGGTCGAGATTGCCGCCCGATCCGGCCGAGCGGCCCCAGGCCTGCATGCTCCAGCTCAAGGTCAGCCGCGAGCGCTCGGACAGCTGGAAATAGGCGGTCGGGCCGACGAACAGGGCCTGGCCCGAGAACTCCCCGAGCCCGATGCCCTCATATTGCCGGAAGTAGCGCAGCTCGCCGCCGAGCAGCATGTTGGGCCGCACCCGCATCAGTCCGGCGAATGCCGCACCGATCGTCGAGCTCTTCTCGGACACCCCCGCCACCTCGAAACGCGCCCATTCCGGCTGATAGATCAGGTTGAGCGCGCCGATGGCGAAGTTCGGGATCAGCTCGCGGTCGAAGGCGATGGTGAAATCGGTGCCGTACATCCGCCCTTTGGCGCCGCTGGTCTCGTCGATGCGGTCGCCATGAAGCTCGGCGGCAATGGTGAGCCCGAACGGCGCATGCTCGCGGTCGAGCAGGCGGTAACGCAGGTCGAGCGAGGCGCCCTGAAAATTGAACTGGCGGCGATCATCGATATCGGGAACGCCGGTGATGTCGTGCAGGCTGGCGGCGCCGCCGATCTCGACGCGAAAATTCGGCAACGGCACGATCTCGATCTCGAACTCCTTCTCGAGGGCGCGATAGGTCCCGCCGCCCTTGCCGAAGCGCCCCGTCGTCTGGCTCTGGAATTCGCGCTCACCGGGATTGCCGACATCGGTGCCGATCATGAAGCCGAAGATGTGCTCGGTGTCGAAGCCCTCCTCGGCACCGGCGCATGCCGGCATCAGCGCGAGCGCACACGCAACGACCATCCGGAATTGACAAGCTCCGCTGCGCATCCCGTGCCCCGAACGCGCGCGCCGCATCGACGCGGCAGCAGCGCTGACCAGGCATCAGCGTAACACACTGCAGCCGATCAAAGTCGAGATTTTGATGGGAGCGGATTACGGCCTTCGCATATCCGACACTGCCACGGCTTCGACGGTGTTCACCGCCGAAGCCGCGGCAGGTCGTCAGTCTTACTTGCGCGAAGCGCAGGCGTACATGTTGATTTCCATGCCGACCGACACTTCCACGATCTTCGGAGCTTTCCAGGCCATTCGGGTCTCCCAAGGTATTGAGCGCGACATCGCGCGGCGCAAAACCTAGGGCTGCGTCAGGTGCAGTTCAAGCCTCGATTCGACCAGCGCGCATGTCCGTGCCCATTCTTCGCGACCGCATTTCTCTCTCGGACAAAGCCAGTTCTCTCTTGGTCAAACACGACCCGCGAGACGCCGGCTTGTGCGACGCACCGCAGGTCGAATCGACACCAACGACAGCGCTGCGCCAGCTCACCGCAACAATCGCAGCAGCGCGCGGCCCGCCCGCGAGTTCAGCTCCTTCGCGTCCAGCGTCCCATCCTTGTCGGGATTGGCTGCATTGAAGCGCTGCTCGACCACCGACAGATATTCGTCGAGCGTCAGGGTCCCGTCGCGGTCAGGATCGGCGGCGGCGAGTTCCTTGGCCGTCAACCGTCCGCGCAGTTCGCGTGCATCGAGCGTGCCGTCGTGGTCCGGATCGAGCTTTGCGAACAAAGCAGCGGCCGCCTTCTTGACCTCGGCAAGATCGAGCGTGCCGTCATTGTCGGTATCGAACAGCTTGACTGCGTTGCCGGAAGCCGACCACGCCGGACCGGACATCAATGCAATTGTAAGCGCAAGCGCAAGCGAGCGACGCGAAATCATCGGGACCTCCCAGCAAGAGCCTCGGTTCGAGGCGGGACATAGACGACATAAATCCACAAGCGGCTCCCGGTTCAAGTCCGGAATTGCAACTTGCGCGCGCGGCAACCGGGGGAACCCCGACGCTGCGCGCGACGAGCGAGGTCCGGAGCTGGTTCGCGGCGCGGAATTTTCTCAGCGTCTCCGCACAAGTGACGCGGGTTTCCGTAAGGTGACCGGCACCTGAGACCAATGATATCGGCACGGCACATGCGACTTTCGTATTGACGCGTTTTGGTTTCCGACCGAGTGTTGCTGTCGCAGCGTCAAAAGGCGCGCATATTGGGAGGAACGGATGAAACGCTTTGCGATGGCCGCGAGCCTCGTCATGCTTGCATCGAATTGTGCAAGCGCACAGACCACCGAGCAGCTGGTCAAGGGCGCGACCGATACATCGAACGTTCTCAACTACGGGATGGGCTACAATCTGCAGCGTTTCTCGACGCTGAACCAGATCAACAAGGACAGCGTCAAGAACCTTGTCCCGGTCTGGAATTACTCCTTCAACGACGATCGCAGCGAGGAATCGCAGCCGCTGGTGTACCAGGGCGTGATCTACGTGACCTCGCACAACGCGACCATGGCGGTCGACGCCAAGTCCGGCAAGCAGATCTGGAAGACCAAGGTCGAATATCCCGCCGAGACGCCGCGCATCGTCTGCTGCGGCATCATCAACCGCGGCGCCGCGCTGTTCGACGGCAAGGTCTTCCGCACCACGCTCGATGCCAACGTGATCGCGCTCGACGCCAAGACCGGCAAGGAGCTGTGGCGGCAGAAGGCGGCCGACATCAAGGAAGGCTATTCGATGACGGTGGCCCCGCTGGTCGCCGACGGCGTCGTCATCACCGGCATCTCAGGCGCCGAGTTCGGCACGCGCGGCTTCATCGACGGCTGGGACCCGGCAACGGGCAAGCATCTGTGGCGCACCCATTCGATCCCCTCGCCGGACGAGCCCGGCGGCGACACCTGGAAGGGTGACACCTGGAAGCTCGGCGGCGGCTCGACATGGATCACCGGCTCTTACGATCCGGAGCTGAACACCGTGTATTGGGGCATCGGCAATCCAGGACCGTTCAATTCGGCGGTGCGTCCCGGCGACAACCTCTACACCTGCTCCGTGCTGGCGATGGACCCCAAGACCGGCAAGATCAAGTGGCACTACCAGTTCTCGCCGAACAATCCGTTCGACTATGACAGCGTGGCCGAGATGGTCCTCGCCGACATGAATGTCGAGGGCAAGCCGACAAAGGTGCTGATGGATGCCAACCGCAACGGCTTCTTCTACGTGCTCGACCGCACCAACGGCAAGCTGCTCGCGGCCAATCCTTACGTGAAGGTCAATTGGGCGACCGGCGTCGACATGAAGACGGGCCGTCCGATCGAGACCGACGTCGCCAAGGATGCGCGCGAGGGCAAGAAAGTCACGGTCTATCCGTCGATCCTCGGCGGCAAGAACTGGGAGCCGATGTCGTTCAATCCGCAGACCGGACTCGCCTACGCCAACACGCTCAACTTCGGCGGCAAGTACAAGGCCGAGCCCGTCACCTTCAAGCAGGGTGAATGGTATCTCGGCATGGACCTGACCGACCCCTGGGAGTTCGGCGACGGGCCGCGCGGTCATCTCAAGGCGATCGACCCCATGACCGGCAAGTCGAAATGGGAAGCGCCGAGCGACATCCCACGCTTCTCGGGCGTACTGTCGACCGCAGGCGGCGTCGTGTTCTCGGGCGCACTGACCGGCGAGTTCGAGGCCTTCGACGCCGACACCGGCAAGAAGCTCTGGCAATTCCAGACCGGGTCCGGCATCGAGGGCCAGCCGGTGACCTGGCAGCAGGATGGCGTGCAATATGTCGCGGTGACATCAGGCTATGGCGGCGTCTACTCGCTGTTCTCCGGCGACGAGCGGCTTGCCAAGGTGCCGCCCGGCGGCTCGCTGTGGGTCTTTGCGGTGAAACAGTAATCCACGGCATGATGCTGAGAGAAATGTCTCACAGGACGGCGGCGATCCTCGCCGCCGCCCTGGCGCTGACGGTCGCGCTTGCGGCGACCGTTCGCGCCGCCGACGAGCCGACCGGCAATCCCATGCAGGCGCAGATCGACCACGGCAAATCGACCTATGCCGAGAAGTGCTCGCACTGCCACGGCCCGAACCTGATGAACTCCGGCACCATCACGCCGGACCTGCGCGTCTTCCCTGACGACAAGCCGCGGTTCGTCACCACGGTGAAGAACGGCAAGAACAACAGGATGCCGCCGTGGGGCGACATCCTCAGCGACGACCAGATCGGGGATCTCTGGGCCTTCATCTCCAGCCGGAGGAAGCCATGAAGGGCCGGACCGTTGCGTGGAGCCTTGCTGCGCTTCTGTCGACGATGGCGTCGGTCGCTGTGGCGGCCGACGGTCCCTTGCGGATCTGTCTCGACGAGGACCGGCCGCCGCTCTCGATGCACCACCGCGGCCAGCCGGATGCCGGCTTCGACGTGCTGCTGGCGCAGGCGATCGCGGAGCGGCTCGGACGGCCACTGGCGATCCAGTGGTTCGAAAGCAAGCTGGACGAGGATTCCAGTCCGCAGCTCGAGGCCAACGCGCTGCTCTCGGATGGGCGCTGCTCGCTGGTCGGCGGTTACGCGCTGACGCAGGATTCGCTGGTCGTCCCCGGCATGAAGACGGCGCGCTTGCCTGACTTCGCCGGGGCCACGCGCGACGATCGGCGGCGCCGCGTCGCGCTCGGCGTGCTCGCGCCGAGCCAACCTTACGTCTATTCGCCGATGACGGTGGTGCTCGGGCCGAAGGCAAGCGGCCGCAAGATCGGCGACATCGGCGATCTCGCCGGCCTTCGTCTGGTCATCGAAAGCGGCTCGCTCGGCGACGCCATCCTGATGACCTTCGACAAGGGGCGGCTGATCGACAACATCACCCATCTCGTCCCTGGCCGCGACGATCTCCTCGGCACGCTCCAGCGCGGCGACTATGACGCCACGCTGATCGACCTCGGCCGCTTTGATGCGCATCGCGCCGCGCACCCCGACACTGCGCTCTCCGCATCCGGCTATTACTATCCGATCGGCGCCAATCGCGGCTATGTCGGGCTCGGCAGCGATCCCGCCCTGATCGAGGCCGTCAACAAGGCGCTGAGCGCCCTTGCGGCGGACGGCAAGATCGCGGAATTCGGCAAGCAGGCCGGCCTCACCTATTTGCCGCCACGCGAGCCCGCCATTCTGGGCGACGTGTGGACCAAGATCATTCAGCGGTGAGGTCTCATGTCCCGGACGCGCTGCAACGCGCGAGCGCTGCTGCGCTGCGTCCGGGGCACGAACTTCGCCCGGCATGAGCCAAATGTAATCAGACGGAATGCGCCAATCTGTCTCGCCTGATGCCGATGGCAGGGCCCGCCCGGTGCAGTACCCTCCAGGGAACCGGGAGAGAATCATGTCCAAGACAATCGATCGCCGCCACTTCATCGCCGCCGGAGCCGGCGCATTCGCGGTGCCTTTCGTCTCGCGCGGCGCATCCGCCCAAGGGGCTTCACAAGGCACATCTCAGGTGACTTGGCCGGCGCGGCAGATTCGCATGATCTGCAGCTATCCTGCCGGCGGGCAGACCGATTTGCTCGCGCGCGCCTACGGCGAATTCATCTCCAAGCAGGTCGGCAAGACCGTGGTCGTCGAGAACAAGCCCGGCGCCTCCGGCGCGATCGGCACGGCCGAGGTCGCCCGCGCCGAGCCCGACGGCCACACCATCCTGTGCTCGATCTCGACCACCTACATCATGAACCGCGTGGTGATGAAGAATCCCGGCTACGACATGGACAAGGATTTGACGCTCGTCAGCGTCATTCCGGGCGCCGGCCTGTTGCTGGTGGCGAACCCGAAGACCGGGGTCAAGACGCTGGAGGATTTCGTCGCCTTCGCGCGCAAGAGCGGCAAGGTGAATTTCGGCACCTATAGCGCAGGCTCGGCCCCGCACATGACGATCAACGAACTCAACAAGCAGTGCGGGCTCAACATCGAACCGGTCCATTACCGCGGCGAAGCCCCGATGTGGACCGGCATGCTCGAAGGCACGCTCGATGCCGCAATGGGAAGCTACACGGCGGCACAATCGGTCTTGCAGAGCGACCGCGGCACCGTCTTCGCGGTGCATTCGAAGAAGGTCGACGCGATCCCCGCGATCAAGACCCTTCCCGAGCAAGGCGCGACCTCGAAATTCTTCACCGTGAGCGGCTTTTCGGGCTGGGCCGTGCCCAAGGCAACACCGCAAGCCGTCGTCGACCGTCTGTCGGAGCTCTGCGTCGCCGCCAACAGCGATCCCAAGGTCAAGGAGGTGCTCGCAACCTTCGTGCTCGAGCCCGCGATCGGCGTCAAGGAGACCAACGCCCTCTATCAGCGCGAGTTGCCGATCTGGATCGAGAGCGCCAAGTCGCTCGGCCTCGAGCCGGCCTAAGGCATGATCCGGAAAAGTGAGAAGCGGTTTTCCGGAAAGATCATGTGCAAACAACGACCTAAAGCGCGATGACGATTCACCCAAATCTCATCGCGCCTTAGGCTTCGAGCCGGGGTCGACAGGCCGGTCGTCCCCCTTCCCGGCCCGGAATCCGACCAAAGCCTAGTGTCGGAAATGCATCTTCCCGCTATGATTGCACGCCTCTGCGGACAGAAGGACCGATCGCATGACACCGGATGCAGTCGCTGTTGCCGTTATGATCATCCTGCTCTTTCCGATGGGCTATTTCACCCTGGCCTCGCCCGCCTTCCTGCTGGTGAGGCTCGATATTCAGCCCGTCGCCCAATTGCTGCGCGGCATGTTCAACGCCCATTTCCTGGTGATGCGGGTCGCCGCCCTGATCGGGTCGGTGGCCCTTCTTCTCGACGGCCGCCTGCTTGCGGCGGTGGGTGTCGGCATCATCGCAGCGCTGGCGATCTGGGGACGCCGCTGGTTCATGCGAAGGGTTGACGATCAACTCAGCGCGGGGAACGCCGGCGATGCCGATGCGCCGCGTCGGCTGCGGCGGCTGCATTGGAGCGGAATGCTAGCCAATGCGGTGCTGCTCGTCGCGCTCCTGGCCGGCATTCCCTACATTGCCGCGTCGGCGTGAGATATCGCTGCCGCGCGAGCGGTCCGACGATCGCGGCCCCAGGGCCTGCGCTCGAAAGCCTAATGCTCGCCCGAACTGACCGCGCCCTGCTGCGCCTTGTGGATCGAGGACGGCACCACGCCAAAGTATTTCCGGAACACCCGGCTGAAATGCGACGAGCTGGAGAAGCCCCATGAGAATGCGACGTCGGTGATGGTCTTGCCGGCGTGGGCCTCGAGCTCCTGGCGGCAGTTCTGCAAGCGCGCCTGCCAGATGTAGTCGCTCACCGTGGTGCCACGCTCCGAGAACAGCATGTGCAGATAGCGCTTGGAGCAGCCGAGCTCGGCCGAGATCTGGTCGATGCACAGATCCGGATCGCGCAAGTGCTCGCGTATGAAGAACTGCGCGCGCACATACATCGCTTCGGGCCCGACACGGTCGAACATCGTGTCGGCTTCGCGCAGCGGCAGCAGCAGCAGGTCGATCAGCGAATCGGCGACGCCGACCGCGCTGTTCGCCGACAGCTTCGCCGCCTCGTCGAAGGTGGCGTGGACGAAATCGTGGGCGATCCGCCCAGTTCCCGTCTTCGCCGTCAATTTGCAGGCCGGCATCCGCTGCGAGGGGAAGCCGCGGTCGCGCAGCAACGCCTTCGGCACGATCACGACGTCGTGACGCGTGAAGGCCGGGCTGATGATCGAATGCGGACAGGAGACGTCATAGGCGATGATATCGCCGGGATTGATCTCGATGTGACGGCCTTCTTGTTCAAAGTAAGACACGCCGTAGGTCTGGAAGTGAATCTTGATATAGGGGTGCTCATTGGCCTTGGCGCGCGCCAGCGTGTGCGCGATGCGATGCTGGCTCACCTCGATCTGGCAGAGCTTCAGGCGCGAGACACTCGTGTAGTCGATGCGGCCTTCGAGCGAGGACGCCTCCAGCGGATCGACGTCGAAATGCCCACACAGGCTCGTCAGCCCGTCGATCCAGCTCTGGATCTGGCGCTTCGGCGTCATGCCGGTCGTCGAGAGCGTGTGAATGGTGTCGGACATTAATCCAGCCACTGGTTTGATCCGGAGATTCGACGCGAATCGCGACCAGCGCTGCTGGAGCCCTCAGCCGTGATTGCGTGACGTTTACCTCGAATTTGAGTGGTCTTTTGGCACGAGCGCCATCGTTCCATTGCCACCCTTGAAAGTTAATCCTCCGCCTTAGTTGCAGCGCCGTCAAGGGGAACCTGAGCGTTGAGAGTGCTGCCAAAGCGCCGTGGAAGCCGCTGAATTCGCTACTGCAAAATCAAAATCTTCGCGTCCGTGCGCTATCAAGCAAACCGGCTTCCCTCTTGGGCAAGTTTCCCGATGACGAAGTCGTTAGGGATTGCGGCAGGAACAACAAGAACGGGCCGCTCCTGCAGGTGGACCCGTGGCTCTCATCAGGAGGAGGAAACAGCACAGCATCGTTTCTGGTCCGAAACGCGACCGCCCTGCACGAGCAGACGCCGGACGAGAAGCCCGGTGAGTTACCAATGCTTCGGGAAAAATAAACGAGACCAACGGAGGAATGACTATGCGCAAGGTGCTACTGGCGACCTTTCTTGGCTCAGCGGCGGCTCTCGCCGTCGGGAGCGCCTCAGCCAATGACGAAGTGCTCAAGATGTCGCAGAACCCCAAAGACTGGGTGATGCCGACCGGTGACTACGCCAATACTCGCTATTCCAAGCTGAACCAGATCAACGCACAAAACGTAGGCAAGCTCCAGGTTGCCTGGACCTTCTCGACCGGCGTGCTGCGCGGCCACGAAGGCGGCCCGCTGATCATCGGCAACATGATGTACGTCCATACGCCATTCCCCAACAAGGTCTATGCCATTGACCTTTCGCAGGAGAACAAGATCGTCTGGAAGTACGAGCCGAAGCAGGACCCGAACGTCATCCCCGTGATGTGCTGCGACACGGTTAACCGTGGTCTGGCCTACGGCGACGGCAAGATCTTCCTGCATCAGGCCGACACCACTCTCGTCGCACTCGATGCCAAGACCGGCCAGGTGGCTTGGTCCAGCAAGAACGGTGATCCGAGCAAGGGCGAGACCGGCACGTCGGCGCCCATGGTCATCAAGGACAAGGTGCTGATCGGCATCTCCGGCGGTGAGTTCGGCGTCCAGGCTCATATGTCGGCCTACGACATCAAGACCGGCAAGCTGGCTTGGCGCGGATACTCGGAAGGTCCGGACGATCAGATCCTGGTCGATGCCGAGAAGACCACCGCGCTCGGCAAGCCCGTCGGCAAGGACTCGAGCCTCAAGACCTGGCAAGGCGATCAGTGGAAGATCGGCGGCGGCGCGACCTGGGGCTGGATCTCCTACGATCCCGAGCTGAACCTCGTCTACTACGGTTCGGGCAATCCCTCGACCTGGAATCCGAAGCAGCGTCCCGGCGACAACAAGTGGTCGATGACGATCTGGGCACGGAACCCGGACACCGGCATGGCCAAGTGGGTCTATCAGATGACGCCCCACGACGAGTGGGACTATGACGGCGTCAACGAGATGATCCTCTCGGATCAGTCGATCAACGGCCAGGCGCGCAAGCTGCTGACGCACTTCGATCGTAACGGCCTCGGCTATACGCTCGATCGCGCCACCGGTGAGCTTCTGGTCGCCGAAAAGTACGATCCGAAGGTGAACTGGACCTCCGGCGTCGACATGGACAAGAACTCGCCGACCTACGGACGTCCGAAGGTGCTCGACGCAGCTTCGACCGACAAGGCCGGTGAAGACCACAACGTGAAGGGCATCTGCCCGGCCGCGCTCGGTACCAAGGACGAGCAGCCGGCAGCCTACTCGCCGGACACGCAGCTGTTCTACGTTCCGACCAACCACGTCTGCATGGACTACGAGCCGTTCAAGGTGAGCTACACCGCGGGCCAGCCCTATGTGGGTGCGACGCTCTCGATGTATCCGCCGCAGGGTGAAACCCACATGGGTAACTTCATCGCCTGGGACGGCAAGACCGGCAAGATCGTCTGGTCGAACAAGGAGCAGTTCTCGGTCTGGTCGGGTGCGCTCGCAACCGCCGGCGGCGTGGTGTTCTACGGCACGCTCGAAGGCTATCTGAAGGCGGTCGACGCCAAGACCGGCAAGGAGCTCTACAAGTTCAAGACTCCCTCCGGCATCATCGGCAACGTCACCACCTATGAGAACGGCGGCAAGCAGTATGTCGCAGTGCTCTCCGGCGTCGGCGGCTGGGCCGGCATTGGTCTGGCCGCAGGCCTGACCGATCCGACCGCAGGTCTCGGCGCGGTCGGTGGCTACGCGGCCCTCAGCAACTACACGGCTCTCGGCGGTACGCTGACCGTGTTCTCGCTGCCGAACTAGGCCCCTCAGCATCGCTCCGGCGCGTGGATCAACTCCACGCGCCGGCTCGTCTCCCCCGGGCTCCTTCGAGGATGAATCTCTTGCGTAAAATCTGCTTTGCCATTGCTGCGACGATCCTGGTTGCGTCCGGAGGAATTGCGGTCGCGGAAGGTCCGGGCGACCCGACCGCCGTGAAGAAGGAAGACGACGGGAAGTGGCTCGATAAGGACGGAAACCCGACCTACAAGATTTCCGCGGACGGCACCGTGGACTGGTTCACCTATTCCGGATACCGCCGCTATCACTCCGACTGTCACGTCTGCCACGGACCCGACGGCATGGGCTCCACCTACGCGCCGGCGCTCAAGGATTCCGTCAAGACCATGAGCTACGGCGATTTCCTCGGCGTGGTCGCCTCCGGTCGCAAGAACATCTCGACTGCGCAGGAGAACGTGATGCCAGCCTTCGGCGATAACCCGAACGTCGCCTGCTACATGGACGACCTGTACGTCTATCTGCGCGCGCGCTCCACCGAGGCATGGGGCCGGCAGCGTCCGGCCAACAAGGAAGCGAAGACGGAAGCCTACACCAAGGCCGAAGACGCCTGCATGGGCCATAAATGAACGTTACGAGGACTGCCGAGACGAACTCTTGGCGAACTCTTGGCGCCTGACGAGAATCTGAGGAGTTTACGATGAAGACACGTGCCGCCGTCGCTTTCGAGGCAAAGAAGCCGCTCGAGATCGTCGAGCTCGATCTGGAAGGACCGAAGGCCGGCGAAGTCCTGGTCGAGATCAAGGCGACGGGCATCTGCCATACCGACGCCTATACGCTCGACGGCTTCGACAGCGAGGGCATTTTCCCGTCGATCCTGGGTCATGAGGGCGCCGGCATCATCCGCGAGATCGGCCCGGGCGTGACCTCGGTGAAGCCGGGTGACCACGTCATCCCGCTCTACACGCCGGAATGCCGGCAGTGCAAAAGCTGCCTCAGCCAGAAGACCAATCTGTGCACCGCGATCCGCGCAACGCAGGGCAAGGGCGTGATGCCCGACGGCACCAGCCGCTTCTCCTACAAGGGCAAGCCGGTCTACCACTACATGGGCTGCTCGACCTTCTCGAACTTCACCGTGCTGCCGGAGATCGCGGTCGCCAAGATCCGCGAGGACGCCCCCTTCGACAAGAGCTGCTACATCGGCTGCGGCGTCACCACCGGCGTCGGTGCCGTCGTCAACACCGCGAAGGTCACGCCGGGCTCCAACGTGGTCGTGTTCGGCCTCGGCGGCATCGGCCTCAACGTCATCCAGGGCGCCAAGATGGCCGGCGCCGACAAGATTATCGGTGTCGACATCAACGACGCCAAGGAGGATTGGGGCCGCAGGTTCGGCATGACCGAGTTCGTCAATCCGAAGAAGGTCACTGGCGACATCGTCCAGCATCTCGTCGGCCTCACCGACGGCGGCGCCGACTACACCTTCGACTGCACCGGCAACACCACCGTGATGCGCCAGGCACTTGAGGCCTGCCATCGCGGCTGGGGCACCTCGATCATCATCGGCGTTGCCGAGTCCGGCAAGGAGATCGCCACCCGTCCGTTCCAGCTCGTCACCGGGCGCAACTGGCGCGGCACCGCCTTCGGTGGCGCGCGCGGCCGGACCGACGTGCCGAAGATCGTGGACTGGTACATGAACGGAAAGATCCAGATCGATCCGATGATCACCCACGTGCTCAAGCTCGAAGAGATCAACAAGGGCTTTGACCTCATGCATGAGGGCAAATCCATTCGTTCCGTCGTCGTGTACTGAACCGGAAGACGTCACCCCCAAGGAGGATCGACCCATGACTGTTGCACTCCATCCATCGATCGACAACGGCCTCAAACAGGGCAGCGGCAGCTTCGCCGGCGGCACGCTCGCCTGCAAATGCAAGGACCACCAGGTCAAGGTCGGCATCAAGGGCGACGTCGCCCACAACCACGCCTGCGGCTGCACCAAATGCTGGAAGCCGCAGGGCGCAACGTTCTCCGTCGTCGCCGTGGTGCCGCGCCAGAACGTCACCGTGCTCGAGAACGGCGACAAGCTCCACATCGTCGATCCCTCCGCCGTGATCCAGCGCTACGCCTGCAAGGCCTGCGGCACGCACATGTACGGCCGCATCGAGAACAAGGGCCACCCGTTCTACGGCCTCGACTTCATCCATCCCGAGCTGTTCCAGGAGCAGGGTTCGCAGGCGCCGCAATTCGCCGCCTTCGTCTCCTCCGTGATCGAATCCGGCGTGAAGCCGGAGCAGATGGCGGGCATCCGTTCGCGGCTGAAGGAAATCGGGCTCGAGCCCTATGATTGCCTGTCACCGGCACTGATGGACGCGATCGCGACCCACGTGGCGAAAGCCAAGGCTGCCTAGGAAAGCCCTCCGGGCTGGCCGGGTCCGAGCTTCGGCCAGACCTCCCCGGCTCGCTGGCGACGACCTCCGCCAGCGAGCCGGACCGGTCCGCACTTTAAGACCATGGCGGCGATGCGCCGCTTCGTACCACGCGTCTGTGAGGGCATCAGCTCCTCAGTCCTGGTCTCTGAATGACTGCGCAGTGCCGCCAACTTCCGACTTGAAGTCCCCGGTCCGCTGCGTTTCTCCCTCCCTCGACTGAGGCATCTTGCTTCGTCCGCGCAGTCATTCTGGCGGACGAAGCCTTTTTTGTTGCACCTGCCCGCCAGCGAACGCGCGGTTCACGCGGCGTGATGCCGCGCCCTGCTTTTGACAAATCATCGATGCAGTCTTTTCCCGGTGAGAACACCCGGCTGTGAACGCCGGGCCGGCGCGATCCCTGCTACGGTCGGGCCGTCACGATGCCGCGCGAAATACAATCAACCAAGAACAAGCACGGGAGGTATCGAACACATCCGGACATCGAGATTCGCATTGCGGCCGCCTGCCGGGATCTGCCCGTGCGGGATCGCGGGTGATGATGCGACGACACGACACAACTGGCACTGCGCCGACTGGCATCGGCGCGTTTTGAATTTGGCATGCTTATGAAGAGCGAGGGATGATCATGATCAAGGTGAAGATCAACGGCCAGGAACAGAGCTGGGACGGCGACCCGGATCTCCCGCTACTCTGGTTCCTGCGTGACGAGGCCGGGTTGACCGGCACCAAGTTCGGCTGCGGCCAGGCCCTGTGCGGCAGCTGCACCGTCATCGTCGACAAGGAAGCGGTGCGCTCCTGCATCACGTCGATCAACGACGTTGCCGGACGCGAGGTCACGACCATCGAGGGCCTGCATCCGAACGGCGATCATCCGGTGCAAAAGGCCTGGCGCCAGGTCAACGTGCCGCAATGCGGCTTCTGCCAGGCCGGCCAGATCATGCAGGCCGCCGCGCTTCTGATGGACAACCCGAAGCCCTCGCATGACCAGATCCGCGAGGCGATGTCCGGCAACATCTGCCGCTGCGGTTGCTACCAGCGCATCGAGAACGCGGTCCATCTCGCATCGACGGGAGTGTGACATGAATTTCATCGACAATCCCGGCAAGCTCCGTGGGTTCGAAAAGCACGTCAAGATCGAGAAGGTCTCGCGCCGCAGCATCCTGAAGGGGCTCGGCATCACTGGCGGCTTCGTTCTCGCCGCCCCCGTGATGACGCGCCAGGCGTTTGCCTATGAGACCGGCGCCGGCAAGATGCCGCACGGCGTCGTGGTCGATCCGCGCGTCTTCGTTTCGGTCGCGCCTGACGGCATCGTCACCATCGTCGGACACCGTTCCGAGATGGGCACCGGCGTCCGCACCAGCCTGCCGCTGATCGTGGCCGAGGAGATGGAAGCCGACTGGTCCAGGGTCAAGGTGCAGCAGGCCCATGGCGACGAGGTCAAGTTCGGCAACCAGGATACCGACGGCTCGCGCAGCACGCGGCATTACCTGCTTCCGATGCGCCAGATCGGCGCTTCGGCCCGCACCATGCTGGAGCAGGCCGCGGCCAAGCGCTGGGGCGTGCCGGCGACCGAGGTCAAGGCCGTCAATCATGAGGTCGTCCACAGCGCGAGCGGCCGCAAGCTCGGCTTCGGCGAGCTCGCCGCCGATGCCGCCAAGGAATCGGTGCCCGCGATCGAAGGCCTCAAGCTCAAGGACGCCAAGGACTTCCGCTATTTGACCAAGGGCCAGATCGGCATCGTCGATCTCCACGACATCACCACCGGCAAGGCGCGTTACGGCGCCGATGTGCGGCTACCGGGGATGAAATATGCCGTGATCGCGCGTCCGCCGGTGACCGGCGGCAAGCTGGTCTCGTTCGATCCGGATGCGGCGCTGAAAGTTCCCGGCGTCGAGAAGGTGATGAAGGTCCAGGGATGGCCGTGGCCGTCAAAGTTCCAGCCGCTCGGCGGCGTCGCGGTGATCGCCCGCAACACCGGCGCGGCGATCAAGGGCCGCAACGCGTTGAAGCTGGTCTGGGACGACGGCGCCAACGCCAAGTACGACTCGGTCGCCTTCCGCAAGGAGCTCGAGGAGGCCTCGCGCAAGCCGGGCCTCGTGGTGCGCCAGGAGGGCGATGCGGACGCCGCTTTGAAGGGCGCCGACAAGGTCATCGTCGGCGAGTACTACATCCCCCATCTGGCTCATGTCAGCATGGAGCCGCCGGTGGCGGTGGCCGACGTCAAGGGCGACAAGGCGGAGATCTGGGCGCCGGTGCAGAGCCCGGGCGGAACCCGTGACGACGTCGCCAAGACGCTCGGCATTCCCGAGGGCAACGTCACCGTCAACGTGACCCTGCTCGGCGGCGGGTTCGGCCGCAAGTCGAAATGCGACTTTGCGCTCGAGGCCGCCCTGCTGTCGAAGGAGCTCGGCACGCCCGTGAAGGTGCAGTGGACGCGGGAGGACGACATTCGCAACGGCTTCCTGCACACCGTCTCGGCCGAGCGCATCGAGGCCGGCCTCGACAAGAGCGGCAAGGTGATCGCCTGGCGCCACCGCAGCGTGGCGCCCAGCATCGCCTCGACCTTCGCCGCCGGCACGGTGCACCAGGCGCCGTTCGAGGTCGGCATGGGCCTCGCCGACATGCCGTTCGAGATCGCCAACATCTCCTGCGAGAATCCGGAAGCAGCCGCGCATACCCGCATCGGCTGGTTCCGCTCGGTCTCGAACATTCCGCGCGCCTTCGCCGTGCAGTCGATGGTTGGCGAGATCGCGCAGGCGACGGGGCGCGACCAGAAAGACATGCTGCTCGAGCTGATCGGCTCGCCCCGCATCGTCAAGCCGAACGTGAAGGACCTCTGGAACTACGGCGAGCCCCAGGACAGCTACCCGATCGACACCGCGCGCCTGCGCAAGGTGGTCGAGCTGGTCGCCGAGAAGGGGCAATGGGGCCGTCAAGTGCCGAAGGGCCACGGTCTCGGCATTGCCGTGCACCGCAGCTTCGTCAGCTATATCGCGACCATCGTCGAGGTCGCCGTCGACGACAAGGGCAAGCTGACGGTGCCGAGGGTCGACACCGCGATCGATTGCGGCACCTATGTCAACCCCGAGCGGATCGCCTCGCAGATCGAGGGCGCCGCGATCATGGGACTGAGCCTCGCCAAATACGGCGAGATCAGCTTCAAGGACGGCAAGGTGCAGCAGAAGAATTTTGACGACTTCCAGGTCGTCAGAATCGACGAATCTCCTGTCGTGACCAACGTCTACATCGTGCCGCCCGGACCGGACACGCCGCCGAGCGGCGTCGGCGAGCCCGGTGTCCCGCCGTTTGCGCCGGCGCTGATCAATGCGATCTTCGCAGCGACGGGAAAACGCATCCGCTCGCTTCCGATCGGCAAGCAATTGGAGGCGTGAGCCGAAACGGCAGCGCGAGACGGAACACAAGCCGTCTCGCGCCGTTTTCATCGATCTGACAGGAGCAGATCGATGACCAACATCTCAAGGGCGCTCGCAGTGTCGCTGTCGGGCGCCTTTCTTTTGACGGCCGCAGGCGCGTTCGCCCAGGGCAACACGACGCCGCCAACCACGGCCACGCGCCCCGCCACGCCCGACCAGAACTCGCTGCCGAACGCCAACGCCCCGCCCGCCTCGACCACCCAGACCACCGGGCAGCACACTCCCGATCCCAAGGTTCAGGAGATGAATCAGAAGGAAAAGGACAAGGTGGAGCGGACGGGGAAGTAGGAACAAGAATGCGGCGGACGTTGCCGTCCGCCGCATTCGCCACCCCCCTTGCTGCTCCGCTGTCTTCGATCCGCCCGCGGAGCTACTTCTTGAGTGCGAACACCCAGATGACGCCGCCTTGCGGCACATTGGCTTCGATGCCGATGTTGTTGGTCACCAGTGCATCCTGGATGCGCTGGGCGTCCACGCCCCATCCCGACTGGATCGCGATGTATTGGCTGCCGTCGATCTCATAGGACACCGGCATGCCCATGATGCCGGAGTTGGTCTTCTGCTCCCAGAGCAGCTCGCCGGTCTTGGCGTTGAAGGCGCGGAAGTTGCGATCATTGGTGCCGCCGACGAAGATGAGATCGCCCGCGGTCGCCGTCACCGAGCCGAACAGCTGCGACTTCGGGAAGTTGTGCTGCCACACCTTCTTGCCCGTCGCAGGATCCCAGGCCTGCAGCTCGCCGAAATGGTCGGCGCCCGGCTTCGTCTTCAAGCCGATGTCCTCCGGCTTGGTGCCGAGCCAGAGCTCGCCGGGCTTGAGGGCGACCTTCTCGCCGGTGAAGCCGCCGCAGAAATTCTCGTTGGCGGGCACGTAGACGAGACCCGTCTTCTGGCTGTACGCCGCCGACGGCCAGTCCTTGCCGCCCCACAGCGACGGGCAGAACTCGACGCGCTTGCCGATCACCGGCTTGTGCGCGGGGTCGACGATCGGCTTGCCGCTCTCGGGCTCGATGCCCTTCCAGACGTCGGTGGAGACGAACGGCCAGCCGGCGACGTAGTTGATCTTGGTTGGCGTGCGCTCGAGTATCCAGAAGATCGCATCGCGCCCCGGATGGACCAGGCTCTTGATGGTCTTGCCGTCGCGCTGCAGGTCGATCAGCATCGGTGCCTCGACCTCGTCCCAGTCCCAGGAATCGTTCTGGTGATACTGGTGATGGGTCTTGATCTTGCCCGTGTTCGGATCGAGCGCGAGCACCGAGGAGGTGTAGAGATTGTCGCCCGGATGGGTCTCGCCGGGCCACGGCGCAGCGTTGCCGACGCCCCAATAGATCGTCTTGGTCTCCTTGTCGTAATTGCCGGTCATCCAGGCCGAGCCACCGCCGTTCTTCCAGTCGTCGCCCTGCCAGGTCTCATGACCCGGCTCGCCTTCGCCCGGAATGGTGAAGGTCCGCCACAGCTCCTTGCCGTCCTTGGCGTCATAGGCGGCAACGTAGCCACGCACGCCGAACTCGCCGCCGGAGCCGCCGACGATGACCTTGCCGTCGACGATCAGCGGCATCAGGGTCATGTACTGGCCCTTCTTGTAGTCCTGGACCTTGGTGTCCCACACCACCTTGCCGGTCTTGGCATCGAGCGCGACGACGTGGTCGTCGGTGGTGGCGAGGTAGAGCTTGTCCTCCCAGAGGCCGACGCCGCGGCTGGTCGGGTGCAGCTGGAACAGATCGTCGGGGAGCTGCCGCTTGTAGCGCCAATATTCGTCGCCGGTCTTCGCGTTCAGCGCGATCACCTGCCCCATCGGGGTCGCGACGAACATGACGCCGTTGTTGACGATCGGCGGCGCCTCGTGGCCTTCGACGACGCCGGTGGCAAAGGTCCAGACCGGCGTGAGGTTCTTGACGTTGGAGGTGTTGATCTGTTCGAGCGGGCTGTAGCCGTGGCCGTCATAGGTGCGCCGATAGAGCATCCAGTTGCTTGGCTCCGGATTTTCCAGCCGCTGCGCGGTGACGGGCGAGTAATTCTCGATCGGGCCAGCCACGGCGGCGGTCGAGGCAAGACAGGTAAAAGCGACGAAGCCGGACAATAGCCATTGCTTCCTGGTCATGGACGTTCCCCTTTTTCATCCGTTTGAATTCTTGTCGTGAATTCTTGTCGTTCATCCTGTCGTCCGCCCGTCGGCGGATACGACCTGTCGTGACGCGGGCGCGAGCCCGCACCGTCCGTCATCCCGGCTGCGCGCCACCTACCTTTCCGATGAAGTTGCCGGCGACGCTGAGCGAGCCGTCAGAGAGCGCCAAGGGCAGCGCCGCGAGCCGTCGCGGCGCCGGCCCGAACACGACCTGTGCGCCCGCACGGGGGTCGTATTCGGAGTTGTGACACATGCACTTGAACACCTCCTTGTCGCCGACATCGCTCTTCACCCAGGCGGTGACGGGACAGCCGGCATGGGCGCAGATCGCCGAATAGGCGATGATGCCGTCGACGGCGCGCTCGCGGGTCTTGTCGTCGAGCTCGGCGGGATCAAGCCGGATGATCAGGATCTCGTTGAGCCGGGAGGCGCTGCGCACCACCGATGTCTTGGGATCCTTCGGCCAGGCATGCACCGGCGGTCCGCCGGCGGGCAGGTCGGCCGCGGTGATGAGCTTTCCCTCCTTGTCGCCTTCGGAGAAGACGAGCACATCGCCCTTCTGGGGCCGCTCGTCAGACCCAGGCGGATCCTCGTCCGCGCGTGCGTGCGCGGAACAACAGAGGCAGGCGGTGGTGGCGATTGCGCCAAGCAGAATCGTTCGCCGCGTCTGCTCGGCGCGCGCGTCGGCTTCAGGTTCCGTGGTGCTCTCGGACGATGAGGAATTGGTCGTGAACGATGCGCGGGACATGTCCACAAGCAGGCGCTGGAACTCTGCCGAAAACAAGGCGAAGAATTGGCACCGCAGCGCATCAATATGGCTTTGCTCGCGTTGATTGAAAGACCATCAACGCATTCAAGCGCGTTTTTGCAATTTCAACATCACACCGCGCGATCGGCATGATGATTTTGCAGATCAGACCGACGATGTCGGAATTGGTGCAGCGCGCTATCCATGACGCTGTGCGAACGCAGCGCGATATCGCTGCATCATCCGCAGGCAGCCGGTTGAGGTCAGGACCTCAGCACGTGACGCGGCGCAGCGATTGAACCGGCGACGGTCGCAGATGCCATCTCGAAACTGTCGGCGATGCGGCGGGCCTTATCGATGAACAAGCTGGCTGCCGGGGGTGGGCAGACCTCGCGCGCGGTCTGCTCGAACAGATCGAGCCAGCGGTCGAAATGCCCACCTACCAGGCTCAGCGGCAGATGCGCCCGCATCGGCGAGCCGTGATAGCGGCCGCTCATCAGCACGACCGAGGACCAGAAATCCTTGAGCTTGGCGAGATGCTCGTCCCAGTTCTGCACGACGCCGAACACCGGCCCCAGCTCTGCATCCTCGCGCACGCGTCCATAAAAGCGGGTGACGAGCTCCCCGATCATCTCTTCGCTGATCCCGGTGCGCTCGATCGCATCCTGGGTCAGCAGGTTCCGCCGTGCGGCCGCAGCCTCGCGCTCGGCCTTCAGTCGATCCGACATGCCTTTGTTATCCGTTCGGTTGTTCCCGCGGGGCCGCCCGTTCGACATTGTCGGGCCAATCGCGCGCGACGTCTTTGTCGTAGCGCAAAGTGCGGGATCCTGCGGCGGGCACGACGAGCCCGGCGCCTGCATCTTGATCAGCCTGGTAGGGTGGGCAAAGGCGCGCTTGCGCCGTGCCCACCGTCAGTCCGATACGGCCACGGAACGTGGGCACGCTTCCGCCTTCGCTCTTCGAGCTACGGCGGACAAGTCGCTTTGCCCACCCTACGGGACCGTCTTTGTCGCGATGACGAGATCACGCCCCGTAGCTGTAAAAGCCCTGCCCGGTCTTGCGACCGAGATGGCCGGCATCGACCATCTCCTTCAGCAGCGGCGCTGGCCGATATTTGGGATCGTTGAAGCCCTTGTAAAAGACCTCCATCACCGAAAGCATGGTGTCGAGCCCGACAAGATCGGCCAACGCCAGCGGTCCGATCGGATGGTTGCAACCGAGCTTCATGCCGGCGTCGATCTCCTCCGCCGTCGCGATTCCTTCCTGCAGCGCGAAGATCGCCTCGTTGATCATCGGGCACAGGATGCGGTTGACCGCGAAGCCCGGGCTGTTCTTGGCGGTGATCGCCACCTTGCCGACGCGCTTGGCGAAATCGAGGGCCTTGGCATGGGTGTCGTCGGAGGTCTGCAGGCCGCGGATCAATTCCAGCAGCGCCATCACCGGCACCGGATTGAAGAAGTGCATGCCGATGAAGCGATCGGGACGATCGGTCGCGGCGGCGAGCTTGGTGATCGAGATCGACGAGGTGTTGGTCGCGACCAGCGTGCGCGGCGACAAGGTGGCGCAGAGGTCCTTCAGGATCTTGACCTTGAGCTCCTCGTTCTCGGTCGCGGCCTCGATGACCAGGTCGCAATCCGACAGCTTGGCCCGGTCGGTGGTGCCGGTGATGCGCTTGAGTGTCGCTTCGCGATCGGCCGCCGACATCTTCTCCTTCTTGACCAGGCGCTCGAGGCTGCCGCCGACGGTCGAAAGGCCGCGGTTCACGGCGGCATCGGAAATGTCGACCATCACGACCGAGAGCCCGGCCGCCGCGCAGATCTGTGCGATGCCGTTCCCCATGGTCCCTGCCCCGATGATGCCAACGGTCTGGATCATTGCCTCATATCCTTCTCATCCTTGCGGGCGTGCCGGCGCGGCACGGCCCATTGTTCCTGCGTCAGGGTCTAGCACCGCCGGCGGGCGGCGGCGACCTGATCCGCCCTCTCCTTAAAGCATCCTTGGCTGGAATAAAGCCGCCGCCGGGCCCGAAAAGGCCCGATTTGGCCGTCTGGCGGGCAATTCGAGCCCGAGATAGCGCCTGCGCCTCTCCGGCGCCGCGCCGCGGACCGAGGGTGGTCCCAGCACGCTTCCGACAGCTCTCGATCTCCACCAATCGGACGACGCAGCGCCGCCAGCGACGTGGTGCAGTCAGCGCGTAATGGCCAGCGCGAATGCCTCGCCGCGCGATTGTGACATCAACCACATCGGCCTCGCGTCCACCCCGTTAGCATTGCGCAAATGAAGAAACATTTTGCATTCCCCCTCGTCCTCGCCGTCCTGCTCGTCGCAACGCAAGGCTTGGCAGGCGAGATCAAAGGCGCCGGCTCGACCTTCGTCTCGCCCGTGATGACGAGATGGACCGACGCATACAAGGCGAAGACCGGAAACATCGTCAGCTATCAAGCCGTCGGCTCGAGCACCGGTCTCAGCCTGATCAAGACCGACGCCGTCGATTTCGGGACCAGCGACATGCCGCTCGATCCGAAGGAGCTCGACAGGCTTGGCCTGATGCAATTCCCGATCGTGATCGGAGGCGTCGTCCCCGTGGTCAATATCGACGGCGTCAAACCGGGCCAGATCCGCTTCACCGGGCAGGTGCTCGCCGACATCTACCTCGGCAAGCTCAAATCCTGGAACGACCCGGCGATCGCGGCGATCAATCCCGACATCAGCTTGCCAAAAGCGCCAATCACGGTGGTTCACCGCATCGACGGCTCCGGCACCACGTTCAACTGGTCGAACTATCTTTCGAAGGTCAGCCCGCAATGGCAGGCAAGCGTCGGTGAAGGCACCTCGGTCGAATGGCCGCTCGGCCTCGGCGGCCGCGGCAATGACGGCGTCGCCTCGCTCGTCGGCCTCATTCCCGGCGCGATCGGCTATCTCGAATACACCTACGCGCTGCAGCGCCTCGACAAGATTTCCTTCGGCATCGTGCAGAACAGCGCCGGCAATGACGTGGTGCCCGATGCCGCGTCATTCCAGGCCGCGGCCGCGAGCGCGAGCTGGACGGCGGAAAAGGACTTTCATCTGGTCCTCACCAACGCACCCGGTGAAGACGCCTACCCGATCACGGCGACGACCTTCGTGCTGATGCCGAAGACCCCGAAATTCCCGGAGCGCTCTGCAGCCGCCATCGACTTCATCCGCTGGTCCCTCGAGAACGGCAAGTCCGAGGCCCGGACGCTCAACTACGTTCCGCTCCCTCCCGCCTTGATTGAGCAGATCGAGCGCTATTGGCGGGAGAGCATTGGGACAGCTTCGACGGTTTCGGCATCGGCCACTGGCAAGCGTTGATGCCGAGCAGGCCGCGCGTCCTCCCGCCCGCGACGTTGAATTCCAGCCGAATCGGGTTTGCAAACTGCTCCACGTGAGTATTCTGTGATCGGCCTGCTGCGAGGAACGCCCCTCCTGTCGCAGGCCCAGCACAAGTGCCTGCGGAACGCGATCGCGCCACTGCATTGCACTGCGCCACTCGCAGGAAATCCTTCGTGAAACGCCTCCCCATCCCCGATGCCAACGCCCCCGCGGCACTCCGGCCGGCGCCGACGCCCAGGCTCGGATGAACGATTTCACCCAATCCATTGGCGCTGCGTTCTCGCTCATCGGCGAAGCCGACGCCGAGCTGCTCGGCATCGTCGCATTGTCGGTGCGCGTCAGCCTGACTGCGAGCATCATTGCCCTCATGATCGGCGCGCCGATCGGGGCCCTGCTCGCGATCACCCGTTTCCGCGGCCGGCAGGTGATCATCGTGCTGACCAATGCGCTGCTCGGGCTTCCACCGGTGGTGGTCGGGCTCGCGCTGTATCTTCTGCTGTCGCGGTCGGGCCCGCTCGGGGTGGCCGGACTGTTGTTCACGCCGGCCGCCATGGTGATCGCCCAGACGCTGCTCGCCACACCGATCGTGGTCGCGCTGGTGCATCGGCCCGCGAGCCTGTTGTGGGCGGAGTACGGCGACCTCGCCCGGATCGACGGACTATCGGTCTTCCGCAGCATGGCGCTCTTGTTCGCGCTCGGCCGGACCTCGCTGCTGACGGCCTTTCTCGCGGCGTTCGGGCGCGCCATTGCCGAAGTCGGCGCCATCATCATCGTCGGCGGCAACATCCGCGGCTTCACCCGCACCATGACGACGGCGATCGCGCTGGAGACCAGCAAGGGCGACCTGCCGCTGGCGCTCGGACTCGGACTGATCCTGCTCGCGCTCAGCGTGGCGGTGTCGACGGTCGCCTTCGTGCTAGTGGGACGCGTTGGGGAAAAATAGCTGCTCGCCGCCGACCTTGTACCCGGCGATCGCATCCTGCCCCTTTGACGATACCAGCCAGTCGACGAAGGCCTGCCCGTCCTTCACCTTTACGTTCGGGTGCTTCTCGGGATTGACCAGCATGACGCCGTATTGATTGAAGAGGCGCTTGTCTCCTTCGGTCAGGATGGCGAGTTCGCCCCGGTTCTTGAATGACAGCCAGGTGCCGCGGTCCGACAGCAGATAGGCGTTTGACGACGAGGCCATGTTCAGCGCCGGGCCCATGCCTTGACCGATCTCCCGGTACCAATTGTCCTTGCCGGCACCGAGATCGACGCCCGCGTCTCTCCATAGCCTCAGCTCGGCCGCGTGCGTGCCGGACTTGTCGCCGCGCGAAATGAACGGCGCCCTGGCCGCTGCGATCTTGCGCAGCGCGTCCGTGACGTCCTTGCCGCCGGCGATCCTGGCGGGATCGCTTCTGGGGCCGATGATGACGAAGTCGTTGTACATGACGTCGAAGCGCTTCACGCCCTGCCCTTCCGACATGAACTTGTCTTCGGCGACCCCGTCATGGACGAACACCACGTCGGCATCGCCGCGCCGCCCGATGTCGAGCGCCTGACCGGTGCCGACGGCGACGACCTTCACGCTCACGCCCGTGGCCTTCTCGAACAGCGGCAGCAGATGACCGAACAGGCCCGATTGTTCCGTCGAGGTGGTCGAGGCCACCGTGATGGCGCGATCCTGCGCGAAAGCGAGGTTGGACCAGAGCAGAACCGCTCCGATCGCGACTATCCTTTTCATGTCTCGTCCTGCACCAGATCCCGGAGGATCCAAACTACCCCGAGAGAACAACTCAGGGAACCCCACGCGCGCGATACCCTAGGCCGCGGCACGGCCGGTTAGGAACGTCCTTTCCGCGTGCAGGTTGTCCTGACGTTGTATCCAGAGGAGAATGAGATGAAGACTGTCGTCTTGGCATCCGCATGCCTCATGGCGCTTGCGATTGGCGGCGCCTTCGCGCAGACACAACCCGCGCCAGGCGCGTCCAGTCAGGGCGAGGTCGGCCCCTCGTCGCGCGGTCCCGCGACCAAGGGCATGACCACCGGACGCGCGTCGAACATGCAGAACGAGGCCAGCGACAGCAAGGGCGCGCAGCACCCCTCCGCCGGTGGTACCAACACCAACAATATGGGCAGCCAGGCCGGCGGCTCCGCGGGCGCCGGCAAATAGCCGAACGACCGAAGACGCCGGGAGGGGATCATCGTCCCCTCCCGCAGGCCGAGCAATGTCGATCAACGGCCGGGACAATATCTCATCACGCGGCGGACGCCCTGCGGTTCCGGCGCTTTCATCCACTCGACCTTCCAGGCCAGCCAAAGCTTGTCGTCGTCGATGACATACGCAAAGGACGACGTCGAAAAGCCCCTGTCGTTGCGAACGGTGACCTCGCCGCAGACCACCTCGATCGTGCGGCCCTCAGGGTCGGACGCCGGGCTGGTCCAGGAGATGTGGATTTCCGCATTGGGCGGAATGAGGTGAGCGGCGATTTTCGGCGTCAGCTCATCCGCAAGCGCCGGCATGCTGATGAAGGCGGCGACGACTGCGGCCAGACAGGTCCTGTGGATCACGTTTGCTCTCCTTCGCGATGAAGGACAGCGTGTCGATTTCGGCGCGGTCTTACTGTGGTCGCTGTCACATTGACCGGTCGTTCCGTAGAATCCACGATGGCTGATCACGTTGTGCCGTCACCACCACACGCGGCGAACGTCGCTGATGTTCTGCAATTGGTCTCACCCACATTGACAGGGGTGTGACGGGCGGGGCAGTTTTTCATATTGCTGACGAATCAGCGATTGCCTCACGCCGAGTACCTCTTGGACAACTCCTAGTGCTTTCGAGACTGATATCGTTGCTGCGCCGTATCCCGGCGGTGAAATGGGCATTCACCCGGCTTCGGCCCGTGCCGCATGACGGTAGCCTTGACGTCACGCCGGTCGCCACAGACGTCTCGCCCGTCATCGCCGACGATATTGTGGCTGAGCGCATTGCGGCCCAAGACGTCGTAGTCCCGGATATCGCGGCCCAAGACATCACGGCAGAGCGCACCAAGGTCGAAGGTCTTGCGGAATCAGCGCCGACCGACACCAGCGAGACCAGCACGGTTTCGGTGCAGCACGAGGCCGAGAGCGCCGCCATCGCTTCCCCTGCCCAGGATGATACCGCGATCTCCGTCATCGCGGAGAGCCCGCCGGCATCACCAACGGATGCCGGCGTCAGCGAGGAGTCCTCCCGCGAGGCGCCACCCGACATCGCCGAAGTCGCCGAGCAGGAGACTGAGGTCCCGGCCATCGAGGTGGCCGAGATCGAAACCACGGCAGCGGCCGTCCCCGCCCCCGTCGTCAGCACCGATTCTGGTGTGGAGATCTCGGCTGAGGTCGAGTCCGGCGACGCGGAGCCTTTCGACGGCGTCGGCGAAGCGATCGACGCCGCCGACCTCGTCGTCAGCAACGAGTCCCTTCCGGCCGAAGCCGAGCCCGTCGTCACGGCGGAAGCGTCGCCGTTGCCCGTCGAGATCGAGAGTGCGGCGCTTGATGCCCCTGCCCTCGTGGACGCCGACGATCATTCCTCCGACGTCATGGTGGACGTCGAGCCGACCGTCAGCGAACTGTGTGTCACATCTGCCGATGCCGAAGTCCCGGCAGAGGCCGCTCCAGAGGAGCGTCTCGACAGCGTTTCCTTGCCAGCCGACGCAGTCATCATCGCGCCGGTTGCGGTGGAGATCGCCGCGCCCGTCGCCGCGGTGGACGCGGGCTCCACCGATGCGGCGAGCGTCGTCACCGACATCGCGCCGGCTCCGGCACTCGTGTCGCCGTCCCCGGAGGTCCGCAGCGCGCCAAAGGTTCGCGCGAGACCCGCTGAGCCTGCCGATCGCGCCGCGCTGATCCGGCAGCGCTGGGCGGAAAGCGGGATCAGGATGTGGAATCCGCGACTTCACGGCACAGGCGAAGCCACGCTGAACATCCAGGGCAGCGTTGGACTCCTGCCGCCCGAGCCCGGCGAGACGATGCCGCGCTACGACAAGCTGGAATTCAAGCTGCTCGGCGGACAGATCGTCTGTGAGGGCGTCATCGTCGAGGCCCCCGCGCAGGCGAGCCATCGCAGCTTCACACGGCTCGCCGAGCCCGGGAAACCCGAGCGCGCCCGCGAGCCGGCACGCGAACGCCAAGCCGCCCTCGCCTGATCCTTTCTCCTGCGACCGCCGCTCCGATGTGCTAGGCTGATCTTCCGACATGGGAGATTTCCTATGCGTGCCAGCTCGTTGCTTCTGGTCGTGGTCGCCTTCTGCATCTCGCAGCCGGCATTCGCAGGCCAACGGCATCGCGATGCCGTCGCGGCCCGCACCACCGGCGATCAGGCCGGTTCCTACAAGGCCGACAGGCTCTCGTCGTCGCGCGGAGAGCGAATTCTGGACACGCCGGGCCAGACCACGGTGCTGACGCGACAGATGCTCGACGACATGAACGCGACCAGCCTGAGAGGCGCCTTGCGCTCGACCGCGGGCGTCACGATCGGGCGGTAGGCGTTCCGCGTCGCGCGCTATTCCCGCGCGGTCCAGCAATTTTCCTGCCGCGAAGCTGTTGCCCGCAACGTCGGCTGCAACGTAACCTGCGCGCAGGTCGAGCCGCGACGTCCGCCCGATCAAAACGACAAGAACAATATGGGAGACAAGTAATGAGAACACTCACGGCCGTGCTGTGCGCGCTGGCGCTGTTCGCAACGGGCGCGCGAGCGCAGACCATCAAGGATTTCCTGGCAGCGGTCATGCAGAAATGGACGGCTCCGTTCGAGCCGTTCCAGCTCATCGGCAACATCTACTATGTCGGGACCGAAGGCATTGCCGTCTACGTCATCAAGACATCGCAGGGCCTGATCCTGATGGATACGGCGATGCCGCAGTCCACCGGCACGATCAAGGACAGCATCGCCAAGCTCGGCTTCAACGTCGCCGACATCAAGATCATCCTCAACTCGCACGCCCATCTCGATCACACCGGCGGTTTCGCCGAGATCAAGAAGGAGACGGGCGCGCAGCTCGTGGCGGGCGAGCGCGACAAGCCGCTGCTCGAAGGCGGCTACTATCCCGGCGACGAGAAGAACGAGGACCTCGCCTTCCCGCCGGTGAAGGTCGACCGTGTCGTGAAGGAAGGCGACAAGGTCACGCTCGGCGACACCACGCTCATCGCGCATGCAACGCCCGGCCACTCGCCGGGCTGCACGAGCTGGGAGATGACCGTCAAGGACGGCGACCAGGCCCGCGAGGTGCTGTTCTTCTGCAGCGGCACGGTGGCACTGAACCGGCTGATCGGCCAGCCGACCTATCCAGGCATCGTCGACGACTATCGCGCGACCTATGCCAAAGTGAAAGCGATGAAGATCGACGTGCTGCTCGGCCCCCATCCGGAAGTCTATGGCATGCAGGCCAAGCGCGCGCAGGTGAAGGACGGCGCGCCAAACCCGTTCGTCAAACCGGACGAGCTTGCGACCTACGCAACGGGCCTGTCGGAGGAATTCGACAAGCAGCTCGCCAAGCAGACCGCCGCGCTGGAGAAGAAGTAGCGCCATCCGATTGCCGCTGCCGCACCTCTCCCCACCCGAGAGAGGTGCGGCAAGTCGCTGCGCCGGCGCGCATGGTTAGCAAAGCGTAGCGGACACATCGCAGGGCATTTGCGGCCGATCCGGTCGCTGAGGCCGCCTCTTATCGTTAATGCGGCCTCACCAGCGCGCGCCACCGGCAGGGATGCGGTAGCGCGCAACCCGCGCTGTCCCCTTGGCGCAGGATCAACCTAACGCGCCCTTTACCCCCGCTATGCAAGATCGCTCCTGTTTTCAGGGGATCCGGGGCGCGTATTGCAATGCCTGTCGCCAATTTGAAGTCTCATGTCGCCGCCGCAATGCGGCTGTTTCACGTTCCGGCCGACAATCCGGATCTGATGCGCGCGCAGTTCAACGCCTTCTCCAAGCAGGTCCCACTGCTCTACTTCATCCTGATGAGCAACACGATCGCCGTCGCCTACACCTATGTGAACGTGGCGCCGGACTGGCTGACGATGATCGTGCCGAGCGTGCTGACCGTGCTCGCAGGCCTGCGAACCTATTGGTGGCTGCGCCAGCGCCACCTGGTGCGCAGCGACGCCGACATCCTGCGCAATCTGCGCGCCACCAACTGGCTGACCCTGCCGATCGGCGCCGGCTTCACCGCCTGGTCCTTCGCGCTCTACCCCTATGGCGATCCCTTCGCCAAGAGTCAGGTCGCCTTCTACATGGCGGTCACGGTGATCGGCTGCATCTTCTCGCTGATGCATCTGCGTTCGGCCGCGCTGATCGTGACGCTGATCGTCGACGTACCCTACGTGCTGTTCTTCTTCGCCACGGGTGAGCCGACGCTGAAGGCGATCGCCGTCAACAATCTGCTGGTTTCCGGCGCGATGGTGACGGTGCTGTTCATCTACTACCGCGACTTCGCCGACCTCGTTGCCAGCCGCAAGTCTCTGCTCGCGCAGCAGGCGGCGACGCAGGCGCTCTCGGACGAGAACTTCCGCCTCGCCAATCTCGATTCCCTCACCGAGCTGCCGAACCGCCGCCGCTTCTTCGCCGAGCTGTCGAGCGCCTTTGCCGACGCCGAGCGCAGGCACGTTCGCGTCGCCGTCGGCATCATCGACCTCGACGGCTTCAAGCCGATCAACGACAATTACGGCCACTCGGTCGGCGACCGCGTCCTGATCGAGGCGGGCAAGCGCATCCGCGAGGTCTGCGAGGGCTTCGGCCCGCAGCGCGTGGAATTTGCACGGCTCGGCGGCGACGAGTTCGGTCTCGTGGTGTGCGGTGATCCCGAAGACACGGACCTGATGCGGCTCGGCGAACGCATCGGCGGCCAGGTCAAGCTGCCCTACCAGCTCGACACCGCCCATACCGGGTTGTCCTGCTCGATCGGCTTTGCCTTGTTCCCGGACTCCGCGACGACGTCGGAAGCGCTCTATGAATGCGCCGACTACGCGCTCTATCACGCCAAGCGCCATCAGCGCGGCCGCACCGTGATCTTCTCGAGCGAGCTCGAAGCCGAGATCCGCAGCCGCGGCGTCATCGAGAACCTGCTGCGCACCTCCGATTTTGGCGCCGAGATGGAGCTGGTGTTCCAGCCCATCGTCGATGCCGTGAGCGAGCACACCGCGGGTTTCGAGACCCTGGCGCGCTGGAACAGCCCCCGCCTCGGCTGGGTCTCTCCCGCCGACTTCATTCCCGCCGCGGAGCGCATCGGCCTGATCCGCCCCCTGACGCAGGTGCTGCTGGCGCGCGCGCTCGCGACGGCCAGAACCTGGCCCGATCACATCCGCCTGTCGTTCAACCTGTCCGCCCACGACGTCTGCGCTGCCGAGGGCATTTTGCCGCTGATCTCGATCATCGAGAAAAGCGGCCTGTCGCCCCGCCGGATCGATTTCGAGATCACCGAGACGGCCGTCACCTTCGATTTCGTACGCGCGCAGCAGTCGATCGCGACTCTGAAGGCGATGGGTTGCGGCATTTCGCTGGACGATTTCGGCACGGGCTATTCGTCGCTAAGCCACGTGCACCGGCTGCCGCTCGACAAGATCAAGGTCGATCGCAGCTTCGTCGCCGAGATCAACGAGAATCCGGTCAGTCACAAGATCATCAAGTCTCTCGCGGGCCTCTGCGACGACATGGAGATCGCCTGCGTCGTCGAAGGCGTCGAGACCAGCGCCCAGCTCGACAGCCTGCGCCGGCTGGGCTGCGAATTCATCCAGGGCTACCATTTCGCAAAACCCATGCCGGCCGATGCGATCGCCGACTATCTGGCGAACGAACGTCAGCGCCTCGGCGAACCGATGCGGGCCGCGGCCGGCGCATGACCATGACGTCCGCGATCGCTCCGCCCCCGCCGTCCACCTTCCGACTGACGGCTAGTCCGCGGGATTCCGCGGAAGCGTCGTCTCATGGTGCAGGAGATCGCCGAATTCCGAGAGCGCATCCTTCAGCGCCTGATCCGTTGCTCTGAGCTGCAGCCGGCCAACACTCTTCCCGACGACCTCGATGCCCGGCGTTCGCGCGATGCGCTCCTGCCAGTCACCGGGGACCTGGTCCCGCGCCGACAGGCGTGGAGCCACAACGACATTCTTCACTTCTTCACTCATGGCAACTATCCGAACTCCAGCGTTTCGGCGAGATCCCGGTCATACCATGCGCGCAAGCCCGTATCCCTGATAGGTCGAGCTGAGACCAATTCCCAGGGCATGGCGACCGAGAACGGTTTTCGCGTAGATGGCACGCTGAACGTTGCGCTCCATCCGCCTGTAGATTTGATCCCCCTCGAGCAGATTTGCAAGCACGCCCGCCACCAGCGGCGAGGCCATCGAGGTCCCCGACATGTCGGCATAGGGTCCGGGATACAGCGCATTGGTCGGGATGGTTGACACAATTCCGTTGCCCGGTGCGGCACAATAGATCTGTCCGATGTTGCTGAAGGACGCCAGGAACAGCCCGCCAAAGCCGCTTCTGTCGGGTTGCGTCGGCGCATTCAGGGCTGGCAAGGAGGTTACGGGCGCCGCATTCGGCATCCCCAGCGCAGAGACCGCGACCGATTGGGGATAGGCCGCGGGATAGCCGACCGGAGAACCATTCTGGTTGCCGGCGGCACAGACGCACACGGTTCCGCGGTCGAACGCCGCAATGACCGCATCGTGCTCGATGCTGGACGGGGCCCCGGTAATGCTCATATTGATGATGTCGGCGCCATGCTGCTGCGACAGCACGTCGATGGCGTTGGCGACGTCACCCTGGTTGCCGCCGCCGTCCTTGGTGAAGATGCGGGCGACGTAGAGGTCGGCGCCGGGAGCAATCCCCGAGAACTCGCCGCTGCCCTGGGGCGGACGCGCACCGATGATTCCACTGACGTGAGTCCCGTGGTTTCGCGCATCCAGTGCGGCGCCGGCGACGAAGTTTCCGTCCAGGAACGAGCCGATGGGAACGGCATGCTGGAGATTGGGATGCGGTCCGACGCCGGAATCGATCACGCCGACCTTGATCCCCTTGCCGGCGTCGGCGCGGAACGACGACAGCCCGCTCAGATAGTGCCACCAGCCGGACGGTCCGTTCTGCGGCAGGTCCTGGAGTTGAAACGCCTGTCCCGACTGCGGCATTTGCAGGATCGCGGTCCAGTACTGGCCGACCGGTTGCGCAACGGCCAGGTTCGGGCGCCACTGATTGGGATCGAAAGGCAGCGACACCTTGCCCGCCGCGCTGGAGAACCCGCCTCCCAGCAGCGACGTTGCCGCGCCTTGCGTACTGTTGAAGCGGACGACGACCTCGGCAGATGCAACCGGATCGCCGCGCGCGCCCTGGAGAAAGAGATCGAGCGTGGCTCCCGTCCCCAGAGACGGCCCCTCGATCTCGGCCGCAGCCAAAGACAATCCCGCCGGATAATAGACCGCTGGCACGCGGAGCAATTCGGGCTCGATGATCGTATCGGCGGTCAGTTCGGCGCCCTTCGACTGAACCTCGACCGGATCGGCCTCGAACACGACGACACGGCGTTCAGTTTGTCCCTTGGTACCGCCTTCGGTGTCGCTGACGATATTGACGGCAGGCATCAGGACACGGTCGAGGCGGGCGCTGAACATCTCGAGGGCATCGGTGCGGCGCTGGCCGGCCGCGTATTTCGAGATCAGTTGCGAAACGACGAAACGCTGCTTGGCCATTGCTGTCACTCCCGTTCAGTTCGCTGATGGTCTGACCGGTGCATCGGGCTTCGACGCCGAGAGATCAACGGAACCTTTCGCGCCGATCGGAAGCAGGATGCTCGGAACCGCGACTGGATCGTACAGACGCAGATAGAAGTGGCCAATCCCGGCCGTGCCGATCATCAGCGACGAAGTTTGCCCCGCGTCCGGAACGCCGCAGATCCACGGCAGACGAGGCTTGTCGAACGCCTCGATGCCGGCGTCACCGAGCCGTTCCGCCGCCATGACCCCGTCGGCGCGGCCAAAGAGCATCCCGACCAGGAGCAGAAAATCCCCGCTCCCCGTCACGCCATGACAGAGGCTGAAGTCCGTGCTCAAGGGATGGATCGGCGCATTGATGGCACGAATTGCGTTGGCGATCGCGACATCAAGCTCGGGAAGTATCTGCGGATCGTCCGGCAGAAGCTGTCGAATGCGCAACCGCGACAGCCCAATTCCGGTCGAGCCGTGGCACCAGGCGATCGGAAAGGAGGTTGCGTCGTGCGGCGCGCCGTGGAGCGCGCGATAGTCCGGCCAGTTGTTCTGCAATGCATTGAAGTGCTGCCGCTCGTACCGCAGCGCGCCGCGTGCGGCATCGAGATAACGCTTGTCGGGAGACACCGCATTCAGTTCGAGCAATGCGAGCGCGATGCCCGCCGTGCCATGCGAAAGCCCCAGCAAGTTTCGCCCTTCGCCGATATTGGTCGGCCAGGACACGGTATCTCGGGCATGCTGCGCCCTGCTCAGCAGGAATTCGGCGAGGCGATGCGCCTCCTGCAGCAAGTTTTGGCGGCCGTAGCGTTGCGCGATCTCGACGAGCGCCACGATTGCTCCGGCACATCCGCTCAGAAGATCGATCTGCGACGGCTCGGGCGATGAACGGCTAATGGTCTCGAGCTGCTCCAGCCCAAAGTCGATCCACTCGCTTTCGTCCGCGATCTCGCCGCTCGATATGACGGCTTTTGCGGCACCCAGCATTCCCGAATAAAGCCCGATGCGGTCCTGCATGGGCTCGCGAAGTCGCGCCATCACCTGGCGCACGGCTCCGCCCAGCGTTTCACGCTGATACCGGTCACCCGTAAACGCGACGAGCTGGGCAAGAAAGAGCGCGATGCCGCCGACGCCCTGGTAAAAGTCGACACCTGCGGCGCGATACACCGAGCTGAAGGCACCTCCGACCGGCTCCTTGGTCCAGATGAGCCAGTTGCATCTGTCCTCGTGCCAGATTGCGTCGCGCACCAGCGTTCGCCCGATCGTATCTGCGACGGTGAGGAAGCGGACCTTCGCGGCGACGTCGGCGCGGCCCGGCAAGGCACTGTGCGGCTGTTCCATCATGTCGCGCCCCTGACGGCAGGCCAGCCATAGAGATCGACGAGCCCCTGCGCCAGGTAAGGGTGCTGCAGGCTGATTCCCCTGGTCGAAAATCGCGCCTCGACCGCAGCGCGGCGGCCCGCTGGATCCGCGTGACCGGCCTCCCATGCATCGACGATCCCGTCCGCGATCAGCCGGCTGCGCGACTGGCCGAAACTCTCCCCGGATGCGGGATCGTCCGCGCCGCCCATGCCGTCCAGCAGCGGCGCGCTGAACAGCGGTGTACCGGGCCTGAGACGCGCCGCGATCTCGTCCCGCAACGGTGCCAGCAGGCGCAACGCAATGGGCAGGAAGCGGCGAGCGAGATAGACGACCACACTGTCGGTGCGGTTGTAGCCCGCCGGATCGACCGAGCATTTGAACCGGTATGGAATCAGGTAGCGGTTGAACAGGGTCCCGACCGTGGTCAGGAGCCAGGACGCCTCGTCCGCAGCGGCGTTGAAATAGAAGCGCGTCAGGCGGGCGAAGTCGTAATCGCTCGCGATCGTATCGCCAAAGGCGAAATAACTTCCTGCCTGCTCGGTGAGCGAGTCCGGCACCACGGGAATTTCGACGAACTCGCCGATCATCGGTATGCGCGCGTAGCCGCCCGGGAACGCATACCGGCCCTGTTGGAGCATTGTCGCGCTTTCGCCCTTCTGCACGTGAATCGCACCATTCTGCTCGAGCTGGAACACTTTCCAGCCGGGCTCCGATCGCGCGATCGTGGGGTTATGGGCGCGCAGCCCCGTGCAGAACGACGCATCGTGGGACAGATGCCATTGCTGGGCCTCGAGGTCGAAGGGCCCGCCTTCGTAGACCCGGCTGTAGGCCACGAAATAGACCACGGAGGCAAGCGCGTCGCGCAACTGCACGGTCAGGCCGTCACGGGCCCCATTTTGCGATTGAAGAGGCGTCGCATGCCTCGGCACGCTGGTTGCGTTCATCAGCGGGCCACCGCCGACCCGGAACTGTACCGGCGACATGATCTCGAGATTCGCCAACAAGGCATCCAGGCGCTGGTCGTCGGATAACGCTGCGGGCATGCTCATGACAACCAGCCCTCATTCATCATCGAACCGGCGGGAGCGCGAATGGATTGCGCTGTGATGCCGAACAGATCGCCGCAAGCGCGGAGAGGGTCTGCGAGGAAATAGCGCGCCATTTGCAGCGCGGCTGCCGCGTGCGGCGTGATCGCGGCCGCATCTGCCGAAAGAAGCTCGAAGGCGAGCAGGACAAGCCGCGCGCCGACCAGCCGGCCCGAGAGCGCCAGCTCGCTCTGGTCGATCGGGATCGCGATGCGGGCGACCTCGCAATAACCGTTCCAGAACTCCAGTGCCGGGGGCTTGACCGCGGCAATTTGCGACGTCGCCTGAGACAGGATCCATTGCGGGTCGCCCGGCATCTGCTGCAGAGGCAGGTTCAGCAGCCAAAGCTGCACGAACGTGCACAAGGCGCTGGCGACGTCCCACAGTGGATCTCCGAGATCGGCCAGCTCCCAGTCGATGATGCGCAGCTCGCGATCCTCGCCGCTCTCGCCGACCAGCAGGACATTGTCCCACTTCATATCACCATGCATGAGGCAGATGCGGCGCCACCGGGCGTTCAGCTCGGCAAGCCCTCCATAGAGCTCGGGCAGCGACCGGATGACGTCGACGACCTGTCGCCGCCCGCCATTCATGTTCGGCATGACCATCTCGGCCTTCTGGCCCATGCTCAGAACCCAGGGAGGATCGCCGCTGAGCACTGCGGCGACCCGCAGCAGGGAGCCGGGGCGCGCGGTCTCGATGTGGCAGGCCGCCAGGGTACGTCCCCAGCGCCGCGCCACCGTGGTCGGAACGCATTGCGCCTTCCGAACCAGATCGGACAGTGTTTCAGCGGGATCGAGCGCGTCATAGACCAGCACGTGCACGCGCGGATCGTAACGCCGCAGCGTTGGCGGCACTTTTTTCAGGGCCGATTCCGGCGCCGCTTCCGAAGCAATCTGGGCCACGGCCGCCTCGCGCCGAAAGGAAACGATCGTTTCCGGATGGACGATGGGAATCTGCTTCACGAACAGCGACGGGCCACTGTTGCGCAGGATACGGAAATTGCGATTGCGCCGCCCGATCTCGACGACCCTGAAATTCTCTTCGACGATGTCATGCGAGGAAAGCTGGCCGACGTCCCGCAGATAGTGAAACACGTTGCTTGCTGTCAGGAACATCGAGTGACCTCGCGCCGGGGAGGCAGACGGCTTTGGACGATGCAGAGGTTGCGTGGGTCGAGGACTTGTCCTCGACCCACGCGGAATGGCTCAGCCACAGACGGGCGTGCACACCGTAAAGATCGTGATGTTGCACTGAACCGGGCCAAACGTTGCTTGCGGCGCCAGTCCCGGTCCCTGTTGCCCACCAAACGGGCCGTGACCGCCGCACGCGATACTCGGAATCGGACAGTGCAGCGTCACGATCGGGCAGGTCAGCGTCGGTCGCGGACAGGTTGGGCCAACGGTGACCGGACAGATCAGGGTATGTCGCAGGCATCCCGGATTAACGGTGATCGGGCAATGAACGATGACGCTCGGACAGGTCAGCAGCGTCGGCGGATTGCAGGTCGGCGTAATCGTCATCAGATGAACGGGACCACCGATACCGCCACCCTGCGGGCCATTCGCCTGGCCACAAACCGGCGTGCAGAGCGTAAACACCGTGATGTTGCAGTTCACCGGACCGAATGTCGCCTGCGGTGACATCCCGCCGTCCTGCTGCATCCCACCCTGCGGCATCCCGGCCGCCTGGCCACAGACCGGCGTGCACAGCGTGAACACCGTGATGTTGCAGTTCACCGGACCGAATGTCGCCTGCGGTGACGTCCCGCCGCCCTGCTGCATCTCACCCTGCGGCATCCCGGCCGCCTGGCCGCAGACCGGCGTGCACAGCGTGAACACCGTGATGTTGCAATTCACCGGACCGAACGTCGCCTGGGGTGACATCCCGCCGCCTTGCTGCATGCCGCCCTGCTGCATCCCACCCTGCGGCATCCCGGCCGCCTGGCCACAGACCGGCGTGCACAGCGTGAACACCGTGATGTTGCAGTTCACCGGACCGAATGTCGCCTGCGGTGACATCCCGCCGCCTTGCTGCATCCCGCCCTGCGGCATCCCGGCCGCCTGGCCACAGACCGGCGTGCACAGCGTGAACACCGTGATGTTGCAGTTC
>NZ_NWTI01000014.1 GCF_002531575.1 Bradyrhizobium sp. Y36
GAAACTTCCTCGCAGCCGTTCTGCTCGCCGCCACCCGTCTATGGGCTAGGTTTGAGTCCACTACCTAGTCCGGGATGATCAACAGCCGCGTGTTCGCCTCGGCGATCGCCTCGTCCTGGCGAAGCGCCTCAGATCATACCTTGCCGCATGAGCTGGTGCTCTGATGCAAGCTGGCGACGTCTGCACGGCCCTGGCTTTCGGTGACCTGAATCAATGTGATGGCACCGGGCGTGATGATTCCCATCTGCGGTTGGGCGGAGAGGTAGGTGGTGCTGCCGGCGCGCAGATCGACGCTCACCTTTTCGCTTCCCTGCCCGAACAGATTGCTGCTCAGTGGAAGATTGTTGACCGCAACCTCGTGGCGGCCCGGAGGCAGGTCGCAGGCCAGGAAACCCGCAGCCTGACTGCCTCCAACGGAGCGTCCGTCGACCGAATAGTTTGGCTGGATTGCGAAACCCAGGGCGGATGAGCGATAGACCACCAGCCGCGCGGTATTTGCCTTGACGTTATCTGTCAGAGCCGTGCTGCCCATCGGCCCTGACGCACACCCCGCAAGCAAGAAAGCCGCAACGACGATCCCCGGACGCAAGCCCATTCCAACCCCCTGATTCATTCCAACAGTCCCCGAGGGATCTTTGGCGAGGGTGGTGCGCGAAGTCAATCGCGACTTCTGGTCGTGCCGCTCCAGCTCATGTCACCGCCATCCCAATGCCGGCGCGACGTGCTTCAGGATCGCCTCGATCGCATGCGCGCAGTAGTCGACGCCGAGCTGGTTCGGAATGGTCAACAGCAGCGTATCCGCCTCGGCAATCGCCTCGTCCTGCTTGAGCTGCTCGATCAGCACGTCGGGTTCGGCGGCATAAGAGCGGCCGAAGATGGCCCGGGTCTGCGGGTCGATGAAGCCGATCTGGTCCGAGCCGCCGCGCTCTCCGCCGAAATAGGCGCGGTCGCGATCGTTCATCAGCGCGAAGATGCTGCGGCTGACGGACACGCGGGGTTCGCGGCTGTGACCGGCCTCCTTCCACGCCGCCCGATAGGCCCGGATCTGCGCGGCCTGCTGCACGTGAAAAGCTTCGCCGGTCTCGTCGTTCTTCAGCGTCGAGCTCTGCAGGTTCATGCCGAGCTTTGCCGCCCACTCGGCAGTGGCATTCGAGCCCGCGCCCCACCAGATCCGCTCGCGCAGGCCTTGCGCATGCGGCTCGATGCGCAAGAGGCCCGGCGGATTTGGAAACATCGGCTGCGGGTTGGGCTCGGCAAAACCTTCGCCGCGCAAGAGGTCGAGGAAGACCTCGGCGTGACGTCGGCCCATGTCGGCATCGCTTGCGCCCTCCGCGGGGCGATAGCCGAAATAGCGCCAGCCATCGATCACCTGCTCCGGCGAGCCGCGGCTGATGCCGAGCTGCAGCCGGCCGCCGGCGATGAGGTCGGCGGATCCTGCGTCCTCCACCATGTAGAGCGGGTTCTCGTAACGCATGTCGATCACGGCCGTGCCGATCTCGATCGTGCTTGTTTTCGCGCCGACGGCGGCGAGCAGCGGAAATGGCGAAGCCAGCTGCCGCGCGAAATGGTGCACGCGGAAATAGGCGCCGTCCGCCCCGAGTTGCTCGGCCGCGACCGCCAGCTCGATCGATTGCAGCAGCGTGTCCGAAGCCGAGCGGGTCTGCGATTGCGACGAGGGCGTCCAGTGTCCGAAGGACAGGAATCCGATTTTTTTCATGGGCGTCATTTAATGACGGCAGAGGCGGCGTCAACCGCCTGAGTCGGGGGGCGAGCCATGCGGGGAAGCAGGAGAAAAATGGTCGGCGCGCGCGACCAGCAAATCCAGGAAGCTGCGCGCCCGCAGCGACATCCACTGCGTCTCCGGGTAGACCGCATGCAGCGGCAATGCGGCGATGCTGTAATCCGGCAGCACATGTTCGAGCTCGCCGCTGCGGAGGCCGTCCGCGGCATTCCATTCCGGCAGGATGGCGATGCCGAGATGATGCATCGTGGCCTCCTGCATCGCATCGGCATCGTCGACGTGAATGGGCCCGTTGATCGAGGCAACGTGCCTTCCATGCTCGGATTCGAAGGCCCATTGCTGTGCCGGCGACATCCGGGAATAGACGATGCATTGATGCGCGCCGAGATCGTCCGGCGTGCGCGGCAGCGGCCGGCCGTGCAGATAGGTCGGTGTCGCCACGAGATAGCGCTGTACGGTGCCGAGCCGGCGGGCGACCAGCGTGCTCGCCTCCAGATGTCCGATCCGCAGCGCCAGCTCGATGCCTTCCTCGACCAGGTTGACGAAGCGCTCGCTGAAGCGGATGTCGACGCGCACTTCCGGATAGTGCCGCACATAGTCGGCGATGACAGGCATCATGTAGCGCCGTCCGAACGACGACGGCACGCCGATCCGAAGCGTACCGCTCGGACGGGGCGCGGCCTGCTCGATGCTCGAGCGCGCCATGTCGAAACTGTCGAGGATCTGCCGCGCGAGATCGTAGATGCGATGCGCTTCCGCGGTCGGCTTCAGCGTGCGCGTCGTGCGCGAGAACAGCTGCGTGCCGAACTCGCTCTCCAGCATCGCGATGCGCTTGCTGATCGCGGGCTGGCCGAGGCCGAGCTCCTTGGCCGCCGCCGAGAAGCTGCCGCCCTCGAGGGTGCGAACGAACGCGCGCAAACAATCGATCCGGTCCATAATTCATTCCTGATCGGAATAAATTATATCCCATTTATTCCGTAGTGGACAAGGCGGCAGATCGTTACGCTCCCTCAAAACGAGCAATCAGGGGAGGAGACCACGTGGCACGCAACGTCGGAATCGTCGGCGCCGGGATCGCCGGCCTGCATCTCGCGCTTTACCTGCAGAAGCATGGTGTGGACGCCACTGTCATCACCGACCGGCCGCCCGAGGATTATCGCGATATCCGGCTGCTCAACACGGTGGCGCATCACCACGTGACGCTCGCGCGCGAGGACTATCTCGGCGTCAATCACTGGACCGACCCGAAGGACCATTATTACTACCACGACCACGTCTTCAATTTTCCGCAGCCGCTGAGCTTTCGCGGCGATTTCTCGAAACCGAGCCGCGCCGTCGACTACCGGATCTATCTGCCGGCATTGATGCAGGACTTCACCAACCGCGGCGGCAAGATCGAGTATCGCCGCATCGAGGAGCGCGACATCCGTCCGCTGGTCGCGCGGTTCGATCTCCTGGTGGTCTCGACCGGCAAGGGGCCGCTCGGCCAGCTCTTCACCTACCGTCCCGAGCACACGCCCTATTCGCAGCCGCAACGGCGGCTCTGCGTCGGGCTTTACACCGGCGTGCGGCAGCCCGATCCCATGAACGTCACGCTGTCGGTGTCGCCGGGACATGGCGAGATGATCGTGATCCCGACCATCACCTTCGGCGGCATCGCCAACGCGCTGCTGATGGAGAACGTGCCCGGCGGCGACATGGAGGAGCTGGCGACGCTCAGCTACGACGACAACCCGAAGCACTTCCTCAAGGTGCTGCTGGGCAAGCTGGAGAAACATCATCCGACCACCTACGACCGCATCGACACCGCGCGCTTCGACCTCGCGCAGCCGCAGGACCTGCTGCAAGGCGGCGTGGTCCCGACCGTGCGCAACACGGTGGTGGCGTTCGACGACGGCAAATGCGCCATCGCGCTCGGCGACGTCCACGCCATCGTCGATCCCATGATGGGGCAGGGCGCCAATGTCGCCTCCTATGCCGCCTTCGTGCTCGGCGAGGAGATCGTCAATGCCGACGCGCTCGATGCGCGCCTGTGCGAAAAGATCGACCTGAAGCGGCAGGACCGCGTGCTCGCGGCCTCGCGCTGGACCAATGTCATGCTGCAGCCGCCGAGCGAAGCGCTGGGCATGCTGATCGGCGCGATGAGCCAGAACCAGGCGCTCGCGAACGAGTTCACCGAGAACTTCAATTACCCTGATCGCCAATGGGATCGCATCTCGACGCCGCAGCGCATCCAGGCCTGGATCGAACGCATGTCGGCGCCGGCAGAGCCGGTCAGGGCGATCGCGTGAGGTGTGATGCGGGCCGTGAGTGAGATGCCGCGCGCCAATCCGGCCGCGTTCCGCGAAGCCGCCTCGCGCTTTGCGACCGGCGTCGCTGTGTTGACCGCGCTGGACGAGCACGGCCGCGTCTGCGGCATGACCGCCAACAGTTTCGTCACCGTCAGCCTGTCGCCGCCGACCGTGCTGGTCTCCGTCATGCCCGGACGCATGCACCGCGCGATCACAGCGACGGGGCGCTACTGCGTCAACGTCCTGCCGGAGCACGGCCGCGACCTGTCACGGCACTTTGCGAGCCAGCCCAACAGCGGCGCGATGCCGGACTACGACATCGTCGACGGCCTGCCGCGCCTTCAGGGCTGCATCGCCTGGTTCGCCTGCGAGGTGACGCGCCATGTCGATGTCAGCGACCACACCCTGATCATCGCCGAAGTCTCAGGCTGCGACTACCGCGACACCACGCCGCTGGTGTTCTTCTCCAGCCGGTATCATCGCGGAGCGGGGGCGCCGGTGGATCGGTGAGGGTGCGCCGTTTCGCGGTCGTTCAGGCGTAGGCCACCCAGCCGCGGAAGGCGAAGCCGGGTGTAGAACAGCGTCGGGTTCGAGAAACCGGCCTCGCGCAGGATCGTCTCGTCCTGCGCCGGCGCCAGACTAGGGAAGAAGGCGGTGAAGTCGACCTTGGCCGGAGTGCCCGTCATCCTTCGGGCACGCCAGCCAAGCGAAAGCCCTCACAAGCGCGTTCGCGCCCAGCAAGGTATGTGGGGTTGTCGCTTTGTTTAGCGGCGACGAATCGACGGATGGTGAACCCCGGGTGGAGCGCCAGTCCCGTACTTGCGGCAGTCCGCGCCTCTTCCAGCGCGCCAGTCAGGCCCAACGCTGCGGCCAGCGTCAAATGAGCCAGAGGAAAGTTGCGGTTCGCCTCGGTGCTTCGTCGTAACCAACCGACGGCCTCCATGTCCGAACCAAGGAGCAGCTTGGCAACGCCCACGATACAGGCCCACTGGTAGGTTTCAACGTCGCGAGGGGACAGACGCAAAGCCTCGCGTATATGACCTTCAGTCTCGGCAGCGCGCCCCATATAGAATTTGGCGCAGCCGAGGGCAGCATGGGCGTTGGCAGCATTCGGATTCAGTACCAACGCATGCTCTAGGTCACGGACGGCTTGCGCGGCCCGATTCGTAAAGATCTGGACCCAACCTCGAGCCAAGTGGGCCATCGCACGGTTAGACGTGATGGACAATGCCTTGTTCGCCATCGCCTCGGCCGCTGCCAGCCGCGCAGGCCCATCATCCGTCGTAAAACTGTTTGCAATTATCGTATCAACATTTGCCAGGCCAATCATTGAGTCGATGTTGCCGGGGTCAAACTCCAGGGCGCGTTCGAAGAAGCTGCGCGCTTGCGTCACGCATTCAAGGCTAAATCCCTTCAGCAGCCAGGCCCGGCCCTGGAAGTACAAGTCCATCGCATCAGGGTGCGGCGTGCGCTGGGCTCGTCGCGCCTCAGCTTCGACGAGCTGCGTACCCAAGGTATTGGCGAGCCTCGATACGAGTTCGTCCTGCATGTCGAACAGGCCCGCGACAGGCCTCTCAAAGCGCTCCGCCCAAAGATGCTGGCCGCTCGCGGCATCGACCAACTGCGCGTTAATCCGGAGTCGCTTCCCGCTGCGTTGCACCGAGCCTTCGAGCACTTAGCGAATGTTTAATTCCCGCCCGACCTGCCGTACATCGATCGCTCTACCCTTGTATGAGTACGCGCTATTCCGTGCGATGACGAACGACCCACTGATGCGCGACAGGTCCGTCGTCAAGCTCTCGGTAACACCATCCACAAAATAGTCCTGCTCAGGATCGCCGCCCAGGTTCGCGAAGGGTAGCACGACGATGGATAAGCGTGGCGGCGTGTCGACGGTTCGCTCGACCGGGCCAACGACCTCGTGTGGTGACGCACGGACTTCCCGCACGGCACCAACAAAGCGGAAGCCCTTGCGAGGCAGTGTCTTGATCAGTCGCTGTTTTTCCCCTGTGTCGCCGATTGCGTTGCGTGCCGCATTCAGACGGGTAGTAAGCGCAGCATCCGAGACGATGCGTCCGCTCCAAACGGTATCAATCAGTTCGTCTTTATTGACGACGCGCTCCCTGTGGCGGATCAGGTAGTCGAGCAGGTCAAATGCCTGCGGCGCGATGGTGACCACGTCAGCTTCGCGACGCAGTTCGCGCCGGTCCGTGTCAAATGTGTACTCATCGAAGAGATAGCGCAAACTGCCATTCCTTCTCGGGGGTCGCCTTGGTAGCCCCGATGGCACGAAGAATAAGCCTTCAGTAAGAAAAATGTAAGCCAGCAGTTAAGCCCGCCGGCGCATCTTGCGGCAACTTCGTCTGGTGAACAGTCCGGACAGGACGCGCCGCAACGAGCACGATTTATGGGACCGCCCGGCCGGAACTCGCAACGGAAAGGCGGCAGGCCGTCTACCGCGCTCTCGAAGCATCTTGGAGTTCAGTTCAGGACCGGCGCACACGCGGGAGGTTGCGAACCCCATTGTGCCACCTGCGAAGTCGGACACGTCCTTGGTTCTACTTGATCGCAATCGCGTGAAATCGATCGCGTAACTGCGATCGCTCGCCACAAGAATTCAGAGGTGTCAAATGCAAAGATTTCTTATCGGCAGCGCCCTGGTAGCATGCATGCTTTCTGCAGCCGGCTTCACTCCGCCTCGCAAGCCCCATGCCGAAATTGTGTCGGTCAACAGCGAGAAATGCCTGGACGTGAACGAAGCATCGCAGGAGAACAAAGCCCGCATCATCCAATTCGGATGCCACGGCGGCCTCAATCAACAATGGGGTTTCCAAGAGGTGCGCCCCGGCCTTTGGCGTATTGTCGCGGCTCACAGCGGTCTATGCCTGGACGTGAACCAAGCATCGCAGGACAACAGGGCACACCTCATTCAGTTCGAATGTCGCGATACGCCGAACCAGCTGTTCTTTGTCGACGACGTTGATGTCGGTCGAGTGAGGATCAAACCGTCACACACGCAGAAATGTCTCGATATCGAAGGTGGATCGGTCGCCGACAAGGCGCAACTCATTCAATTCGACTGTCGAGAACAGACGAACCAGAAGTTCGTCGTGAGGTAGCTGTTCGCGAGTGCAGCGATCCTCTTCGCGCTGGCAAAAGGCTTGAGAAGGCACGAAAGTGCGTTGCTTGACTAACCTTCTACAATACGGTCCATCGTGGACGCGTGAGGTATCGAAGCGGTCGACACGATAATGCTAGACCACCTGACACCTCACGCATACGCCACCCAACCGCGGAAGGCGAAGCCGGTGTAGAACAGCGTCGGCTCGGAGAAGCCGGCCTCGCGCAGGATCGTCTCGTCCTGGGCGGGCGCCAGAATCTGCAGATGGTTGCTGACGGCATCCCGCGCGGCCGCCGCTTGCTCGGGTTCGACGCCGGAGGCGGCCAGGAACGCGGAGTACCGCGCCAGCCACAGCGGACGTTCCTTCGCTCCATCGGGCGCGCTGAGATGCGCGACCACGAACGGTGCGCGCGGTTTGAGCCGGCGGCGGACCTCCGAGGCGATCCGGCGCCGCTCGGCGACATCGACGAAGTGCAGGGTCAGGAGGCAGGTGGCGCCGTCGAACGGTCCCTGCGGGGCGTCATCGACATAGCCTTGATGAAAGCGCGCGCGTGGTGCGAGCTCTCCCAGGGTCTGCCCGGCCAGCGCCAGCATCTCTGCGGACGGATCGACGCCGTCGAAGCGCCAGCCGGGATGTGCCTGCGCAAAAGCCCTGAGCTCCAGGCCGCCGCCGGCGCCGAGGACAAGCACCTGCCCATCACCGGGAACGCTTTCGGCCAGCAGAATCGCCGCCATGGATTGCATGGCCTCATAGCCCGGCACGAAGCGCCGCGGCCCCTCGGTGTATCGCGCCACGAATTGTGGATCCGAGAATGCGGCCTGAATGTCGGTCATGACGTTGTCCCTGGGAATGCAGCCGTTCACGCGCCATGCGCGCCGATGTCGTGGATCTTTCGAGACCCGAGCCGCTTGCGCAGATCGTCGCTCAGCATCGCCAGCGTCACCTCGCCGAGGCGCGACAGCAGCAAGGCCTCGGCGTCGGCAAAGGCCTGACCGAGCGCGGCATTGACGGCCTGCTCGACGAGACAGCCCGGCGCCTCGGTCCGGTTGCCCATCGCCAATAGCGACGGGCTGCCGAGCGCGGCATAGACGTCGCGCAGCGTCACCTTCGACAGGTCGCAGGAAAGCTTCCAGCCGCCGCCATGCCCCTTCTCGGAGTGGACGTAACCGAGCTCGCGCAGCCCCGCCATGATGCGCCGGATCACCACGGGGTTGGTGTCCATGGCTTTCGCCAGAGTCTCGGATGTGAACGGCCCGGGCTGCTGCGCCATGTGTAGAAGGACGTGCAGCACGCCGGACAATCGGCTGTCTCGTTTCATGTAACTTTATATGTTACATAATGGCGCCGGCGTCAATCGTCCTTTGCGTGACGCTGAACCCAGCGCACCGCAGGGGCGACCTATGCCTTGCAACAGAAAGCTCTCCCAGATGCCTTGGATAAAGCGATACATCCTTAGTTGTCTGATCGCGGTATTCGTTCTTGGTGCCCAGGATGGCTACCAGAATCCCGGCGAGCGTCACTTCGGCTCGACCCTCATCATGGGTGCGGCTTGGCCCGTAACCCTTCCCGTCGTGCTTGGCTACGCGGCAGGCGAGACGGCGCGGCAGAGCAAGCAAGGTTGAAGTCCCGCGGCACGATGCAATCTACCTGCGCGAATTGATGCCATCACACGGCTGTTCTGCCCGACGGAGCAACGTTTCCTTTGCTCGATCAACCGGCCGTCAGCCCACGCTCTAAGCCATTGATCCTGCTAGCCCCGTCTACTGTGCATGGGGTTGTTTTCGACATTTTTGCATTGGGCCCATAGCGGCGAGGCCGAGCCGGCTCCCGCCCGCTACTTCATCACCCGCAGGCCCTTCGTCGTGAACCGCTGCGTCTTGTCGCCGGGGCGAACGGGGCGCCGCGTGCCGGCGGCCTTGCCGGTGCCGGGCGGCTGGTGCGCAGGGACCAACTGGTGCGGCTGCGAGCCGATCAAATCGCGGCGGCCCATCTCGATCAGCGCCTCGCGCAGCACCGGCCAATTGTCGGGATCGTGGTAGCGCAGGAACGCCTTGTGCAGGCGGCGCTGGCGCAGGCCCTTGATTGCCTCGACCTTGTCGCTGCCGCCATGGCGCACGCCGCGCAAGGGATTGACGCCGGTGTGGTACATCGCGGTCGCCGTCGCCATCGGCGAAGGCAGGAAGGTCTGCACCTGGTCGGCGCGATAGCGGTTCTTCTTCAGCCACAGCGCGAGGTTCATCATGTCCTCGTCGGTCGTGCCCGGATGCGCCGCGATGAAATAGGGGATCAGGTAATATTTCTTGCCGGCGCGCTCGGCGGCTTCGTCGAACATGCGCTTGAACTTGTTGTAGGCGCCGATGCCCGGCTTCATCATCTTGTCGAGCGGGCCGCGCTCGGTATGCTCGGGCGCGATCTTGAGATAACCGCCGACGTGATGGGTGACGAGCTCCTTGATGTATTCGGGGCTCTCGACCGCGAGGTCGTAGCGCACGCCGGAGGCGACCATCACCTTCTTGATGCCCTTGGTCTCGCGCACCTTGCGATAGAGGCGAATGAGATCGTCATGCGAGGTGTTGAGGTTCGGGCAGATCTCCGGGAAGACGCAGGACGGACGGCGGCACGCGGCCTCGACCTTCGGGTCCTTGCACGCCATCCGGTACATGTTGGCGGTGGGGCCGCCGATGTCGGAGATCACGCCGGTGAAGCCCGGGGTCTTGTCGCGGATCTTCTCGATCTCGCGCAGGATCGAGCCCTCCGAGCGGTTCTGGATGATGCGGCCCTCGTGCTCGGTGATCGAGCAGAAGGTGCAGCCGCCGAAGCAGCCGCGCATGATCGTCACCGAGAACTTGATCATGTCCCAGGCCGGGATCTTGGCATCGCCGTAGGACGGATGCGGTGCGCGCGCGTAGGGCAGGTCGTAGACCGCGTCCATCTCCTCGGAGGTCAGCGGGATCGGCGGCGGGTTGAGCCAGAGGTCGCGATCACCATGCCGCTGCACCAGCGGCCGCGCATTGCCGGGATTGCTCTCACGGTGCAGCACGCGCGAGGCGCGGGCATAGGCTTCCTTGTCCTGCTCGACCTGCTCCAGCGCCGGCAAGCGGATCACGGTTAAGCCCTTCTGGCGCGTGGCACCCTCGTCGGCGGAATCGAGATCGTCGGCGTGCAGCTCGGTGTAGTCCTCGGGCACCTTGCGGAACAGCGCGACGCCCCTGATGTCGTCGAGCTCGCGCGCGGTTTCGCCAGCCGCAATGCGGTTCGCCACTTCGACGACGGCGCGCTCGGCGTTGCCGTACAGCAGGAGGTCGGCCTTGGCGTCGGCGAGCACCGAGCGGCGCACCTTGTCCGACCAGTAATCGTAATGCGCGATCCGGCGCAGCGAGGCCTCGATGCCGCCGAGAATGATCGGCACGTCCTTGAACGCCTCGCGGCAGCGCTGCGCATAGACGACGGTGCAGCGGTCAGGCCGCTTGCCGCCTTCGCCGCCCGCGGTATAGGCGTCGTCGCTGCGGATGCGGCGGTCCGCGGTGTAGCGGTTCACCATGGAATCCATGTTGCCGCCGGTGACGCCGAAGAACACCTTTGGCTTGCCGAGCGCCTTGAACGGCTCGGCCGAGTGCCAGTCGGGCTGGGAGATGATGCCGACCCGGAAGCCCTGCGCCTCCAGCAGCCGGCCGATGATCGCCATGCCGAAGCTCGGATGGTCGACATAGGCATCCCCGGTCACCAGCACGATGTCGCAGGCGTCCCAGCCGAGCGCGTCCATCTCGACGCGGCTCATCGGGAGGAACGGCGCCGGCTTGCGCGGGCGCGCGTGAGCCATCAGGGGCTTTGCGGCGGCGATGATCTGGGTGTCCATGCGGACAGGCATAAGACTCCGGGCTTCCGAATACAACCGACGGAGGCGTGAAGATTTGCGGTTCCGCCGGCCGAAATCGGGGCGCGCGCGTGCGTTAACCCTTCGCCAGGGCCTGCCGGACCTCGGCCGTCGTCGCCGGCTCGCCGCCATGCGCGCGCACCATCCGGACGGCGTCCTCGACGAGGTCAATGTTGGTGGCCGTCGAGCCCAGCAACGCATCCTCGAGCCCGACGCGCAGATGGCCGCCGCGGGCGATCGTGTCGGGAATCAGCGGCGTGATGTCGACGCCGAGGCCGGAAACCATCCAGGGCGCACCGGACGCTTCCTCCTCCATCAGCGCGACCAGCGCCGCGAGGCCATAAGGTCTTGGCGGAAAGCAGAACGCGAATTGCTGCGAGAACATGAAGCGGTAGACCGGCGTCTTCACGCCGCTGGCGCGCGCCAGCGCCGCGCCGGCGCGGATGAAGCCCGGCTCGTAGATGGCGAACGCGGGATGGATGCCGTAGCGCCTGGCAACGTCGAGCCCCCTGCGAATATGCGTCTCCGGATTGAGATAGGTCTCCGCGGGCTTGCTCTCTGCATGGGTCGCGGTCAGCGTGAAATTGACGCTGCCGGGATCGACCACTGCGAATTCGAGCAGGCCACGCTCGGCCAATGCCCCGATATGGGCGAAGCGCGCCTTGGGATCGGCCACATTGCCGCGCGCATCGAGGCCGGGGATCGAGGGGTAGACGGGCACGTCGATCCTGGCGCGGATGCCCTCGATGATGCGCGCATAGACCTGCCAGTCGAACGTCTGCGGACCGCCGCCGTCATAGGCATGGGTGTGAACGATGGCCGCGCCGGCTTCCGCGCAGGCGATGCCCTCGGCGATGATCGCATCGATGGTGTCGGGAATGCCGGACTGACGCGCGCGGCTCCAGGGCCCGTTCAACGCCGCCTCGATCCAGACCTTGTGCATGGCGTGCCTCCCGATCCGCCCACACCGGACGGAGCTCGTTTTGCGCGACCGTATCACGGGACGCCGCATGAGGTCAGCGTCATCGGGTGTGTGACGCCGTCCACATACCGCCCGTTCGCCATTCGTCATGCTCTCTCCAGTCTTGAAGGAGAGCCCCATGTTTCTGATCGATGCGCTGCTGATCCTGGCGATGTTGTTCTTCCTGTTCCTGCCGATCACCGATCGCCGCACGGTGCGGATGAGGATCTGCATGCTCTGCGCGCTGCTGGCGGTGTTCTCGGTTTCGATCACCCGCACGCCCATCGTGCCGGTGCTGCTGGCGAGCGTCTCCGCGCCTCCCGGAATGGCGCGCGTGCCGCATATGCATCTCGGTGAGCCCTCGTCGGGGTTCTCACCGCGGCCGACATCGGATATCCGATTGATCCATGGGCAAGGACATCTCGGGCAGGGAAACCTCTGACGGCGGGCATTTATCAGCGGCTGGCGCGGCGCCGTCCACGGACGCCTGGCTCGGCGCGGTTGCGCTGATCGGCTTCATCCTGGTGGCGACCGCGCAAGCTTCCAACCAGGTTCTGGCGCGCGGACTTGCCGGCTCCGTCCCGCCTTTCTCGCTGGCCTTCTTCCGCTGGGGCATCGTCGCAATCGGGCTCGCGCCGATCGCACTGAGGGAGATCCGCGATGGCCGCGTGCCGCTCGGCCGGAACATCTGGCCGATCCTCGCCGCCGGATTCATGGGCATGTTCCTGTGCGGCGGTCCGGTCTATGCCGCGGGCGTGTCGACGACGGCGATCCACATCGCGCTGATCATGGCGCTGTCGCCGATCACGGTGCTGCTGATTTCGGCCCTGCGCGGCATCGAGCATGTCGGCCCGCTGCAATGGCTCGGCACGGCGCTCGCGCTCGCCGGCGCGCTGCTGATCATCTCCGGCGGCCACCCGCGGACGCTGATCGAACTTGAGACCGTGGCCGGCGACGGCCTCGTCGTGATCGCGATGCTCGGCTGGTCCGGCTATACGCTGCTGCAATCGCGCGCCGCGCCACGGGCTTCGCTGCTGGCGCGCATCAGCCTGTTCTCGGGTGCCGGCGCGCTGTTTTCGCTGCCGCTTGCGGCGAGGGAAATGTGGGCGATGCCGGAGCAGGTGTTCAGCACCAAGGCGCTGTCGGCCTATGTCTTCGCCGGCATCGTTCCCGGCCTGCTCGCCTATGCCGGCTTTGCCTGGCTCGGCGGCAGGTTCGGCTCGGTCCGGACCTCGCTCGTGCTCTATCTCGGGCCGATCGCGAGCGCGCTACTGTCTTTCGCCATCCTCGGCGAGCCGCCGAAGCTGATCCATCTTTTCGGCGGTCTGCTGATCCTAGGCGGCGTCTGGGCCAGCCTGCGCCGCTAGTTCCATCCGCATGCGCACCCGCAGGAACCATCCGTCCTCGCGAACATTCTGATGGGGGAGTTGCGGCGAGCCCGGCTCGCGATGTTCGCCATCTGCCGATGGGGGAGCTGTGAGTACAGTCATAGAGAACCTGCTGTTACGAAAGCAGAAGCTCGTGGAGCAGCTCGAAAAGGCGCCATCGGTCGAGGACCGCGACAGAATCGAGCACCAGCTCGAACAGATCAACACGGCGCTGGATTTCCTGGACAGGCCGGGACCGAGGGGCGCGAAATAGCCGCGGTCAATCCGCTTTCGCCGTCTCTACCTTCAAAGCCTTGGCATAGACCACGCCCGAATTGGTGATATGCGTCGTCATCAACGCTTCGAACGCATCGAACTCGCCGCGCGCGAACAGATCGAGCAGCCTGCGGTGCTCGTCGAATGACGTGCGGGTGCGGACGTCGATCGGCGACGTCAGATTGGTGCGGAGCGCGGCGACGCGGCCGGAGACCAGCTGGTAGGATTCGGCGAGGTAGCGGTTGCCGCAATGGACGAACAGCGCCTCGTGAAACGCCGCGTCGGCGCGGCCATAGGCGATGTTGTCCTTGGCCGCCACTGCCGGCTCCATCGCGGCGATCGCCTCGCTCATCGACGCGATCGCGCCATCGCGGTCGTGGCGATGAGCGAGCTCTGCGGCCTTGGGCTCGAGCGCGACGCGGAAGGTGCAGAGCGCGGTGATATCCTCCGCGCTCGGCGTAAAGACGAAACTGCCGACCTGCGGACGGATCACGACGAGGCCCTGCGCCTGCAACTGCCCCATCGCCTCGCGCACCGGCGTGCGGCTGACGCCGAATGAATTCGCCACCATCTCCTCGGAGATGGCGGCACCGAGCGCGAACTCGCCGTCGATGATCGCCTGCCGCAGCCGCAGCATCACGCGCTGCGACAGCGATTTCGGCGTATCGAGCTTGAGCGATCGCATCTGCGCTCTCAGACGACCTTGCCGGGATTGAGCAGGTGGTCGGGATCGAGCGCGGCCTTCAGCGTCCGCATCAGGGCGATCTCGGGCTCGCTCCGGGCATGACCCAGCCATTTCTTCTTCAAGGTGCCGATGCCGTGCTCGGCCGAGATGCTGCCGCCCAGCTCGCGGACGAGACCGTAGATGATCGCGTCCATCTCTTCCTTCGGCTGCTGCTCGACGGCAAGGCCGGTGACCCAGGAGACCAGATGCAGGTTGCCATCGCCGATATGGCCGTAATAGACGCTCTCGCATCCCGCGATGCCGCCGGCGAGCGCCGCCTTGCAGCGCGTGACGAACTCGTCCATCCGGGCCACCGCAAGGCCGATGTCGTAGGAGATGTGCGGGCCCAGCACCTGGCCGAACTCGGCGCAGATATCGCGCACGCGCCAGAAGGCCTGCGTCTGGGCCAGCGACTGCGCCAGGGCGGCATCCGCCAGCAGCCCGCGCTCCATCAACTCTTCGAGCCAGGCCTGGAAGCGCGGCGCGTCGACGCTCTCGTCGGTGCCTTGCGCCTCGACCAGTACGTAGAGGCCGTGCCCGGCCGCGACCGGCGGCTTCACGCCGGCGCGAGTCGTGATCACGTCCCAGTAATCCGGCCACATCACCTCGAACGCCGACAGCAACGGGCCAAGGCCGCTGCGCGCCGCGCCGAGCAGCGCAATCACCGCGGCATAGTCCTTCAGCGCGCACAGCGCGGCCATGGTCGAGCGCGGCTTCGGGAACAGTTTCAGCACCACGCGGGTGATGATGCCGAGCGTGCCTTCGGAGCCGATAAAGAGGTGCTTGAGGTCATAGCCGGCGTTGTTCTTCATCAGCTTGTTGAGGCTCGTGATGATGGTGCCGTCGGGCAGCACGACTTCGAGGCCGAGCACCAGCTCGCGCGTCATGCCGTAGCGGATCACGCGGTTGCCGCCGGCATTGGTCGAGAGATTGCCGCCGATCGCGCAGGAGCCGCGGGAGCCGAGATCGAGTGGAAAGAAGAAGCCGGCCTCGTCGGCGGCCTTCTGGATCGTCTCCAGCGGCGTGCCTGATTTCACCGTCATCGTCATCGAGGCGGGGTCGATCTCCTCGATGCCGGTCATGCGCTCCAGCGAGATCGCGACCCAGCCGGCTTCGGGCGAGGCGCCGCGGCACAGGCCGGTCAGTCCGCCCTGCGGCACGAACGGCAGACGCGCCTGCCGGCAGGTCGCAACGGCATCGGCGACGCCTCGCGCGTCCATCGGACGGATCACCGCCAGCGGCGCCTGCGGCAGGCTCGCGCTCCAATCGTTGCAATTGCGCGCGGGCACGTCGGTGCCGATCAACACCGCGGCTGCGCCGAGCTTGTCGCGCAGCGCGCCGAGCAATTGGTCGGGGCGCCCGATGGGGGTCACCATGTTCATGCGAGACCTCCTCAAAATCTGGCTGCGCCCATGCGCGCCGTGCCGTCGGAAAGGGTTTGCGTGGCTCTTGTATGTAAGGTACAACAGAGAAAGTAAAGCAAAAACAAGGCCTGCTTCAGCCTCGGAAGATCGTTGGAGATCAGGGGCTTAGTTCGGGATCGCAGCAAAGGGTGGTGGAGATGACGGAGGCAATTCGCGGGTTCTGGGTGGCGTCGGCGACGCCGCTGGCGGCCGACGGCAGCGTGGACTCCGCAAAGCTCGCCGCGCACGCCAGGCAGCTGTTCGGCAAGGGCGTCGAGGGCGTCGTCCTGTTCGGCACCACCGGCGAGGGCACCTCGTTCAATGTCGCGGAACGCGTCGCGACCATCGAAGCCGTGCTCAAGGCCGGCGTCGCGCCGGAACGCATCGGCATCGGCGGCGGCTTCCCCGCCATCACCGACAGCATCGCACTGACCCGCACCGTGCTCGGCCTCGGCCTGCGCCATGTGCTGATGCTGCCGCCCTATTTCGACCGCGGCGTCTCGCCCGAAGGTATCGAGGATGCGTTCTCGGCGATCATCGACGGCGTCGCCGACGACCGGCTGCGCGCCCATCTCTATCATATCCCGCAGATGTCGGGCGTCGCGATCCCGACCAGCGCAGCCGCCAACCTGCGCAAGCGATACGGCAAGGTGATCGCCGGCCTGAAGGACTCCAGCGGCGACTTCAGGCAGTTCCAGGCCTTCCGTGCCGCGGCTCCCGAGCTCGCCATCACCGTCGGCAATGAAGCCGACATCACCCGCGCGATCGCCGCCGGCGGCGCCGGCACCATCTGCGGCATGGCCAATGCCGTGCCCGAGCTGGTCAAGGGCATGGTCGAGGGCAAGGACGTCGAGGCGCGCATGCAGGCTGCGATCGACGTCGTGCTGAAGTCGCCGTCGTTCACCGCGACGCTGAAGGCGATCCTTGCGGCACAGACCGGTGATGCGGCCTGGCTGCGCGTGCGCCCGCCGCTGCGTGCATCGTCCGACGGCGCCGCGCTCAAGCGCAAGCTCGACGAGCTGACGGCGCCCGCCGTCGCGTGAGATCACGATAACGTTGCGACACGTCGCTGCGAATTCGCGCGCAGCGTGTCGCGTACGGCATGACTGCAATTCATGATTGCCGTTGCTGGTCGATCTTTCGTTAGAACGATTCCACACTAGAGCGATTCAAGCTCCACTACGGTTCTCCTCGATCGCGACGGCTGTTACACGCGCACACTTCAATGTTCGTGACGTGAAGTGGATTGAAAGTGCGTGCCTTCGTGGATGGCCTGCCGATCGGCAGCCGTCGTCATCGTGCCGGCGAGAGCCGTGCAGGTCTTCTCATCGGTGCAGTCGTGCTGCTCGCCGAAATTCCATCCCACATGACAAGCGCACGGGCGCAATCGGCTTTGCCGCCGGTGACGGTGGAGGCGCCGGCGCCGCGGTCCAAGCCGGCGCGCGCGTCGGAGCAACCGTCACGCCGAGCCCAGGCCGCAGCACGGCGCCAACCCGCCAGCAATCCCGCCCCCGCCGCGCCGACGCTTTCGCAGCGCGCAGCCGCGGAAGCTGCCGCGCAACAGGCGGCAAAGCTCGGCTACCGCGCGATGCCGAGCGCGACGACGCTGCGCAGCGGCGCCTCGCCGCTCGACACATCGCAGGCCGTCAACGTGGTGCCCGAACAGGTGCTGAAAGACCAGCTTCCGCGCAACATCGACGATGCGCTGATCAACATCAGCGGCATCACCCAGACCAACACGCTCGCCGGCACCCAGGATGCGGTGATCCGCCGAGGTTTTGGCGACAATCGCGACGGCTCGATCATGCGCAACGGCATGCCGCTGGTGCAGGGGCGCAGCCTCAATTCCGCGGTCGAAAGCGTCGAGGTGCTGAAGGGACCGGCCTCGCTGCTCTACGGCATCATGGACCCCGGCGGCATCGTCAACACCATCAGCAAGCGCCCCGAGTTGTACCAGCACGGCTCGATCACGCTGCTCGGCTCGACCTACGCGAACAACCGCAGCGGCGCCGACGGCACGCTCGACATCACCGGCCCGATCGGCGACAGCGGTCTCGCCTATCGCTTCATCGGCTACGGCGTCAGCGAGGACTACTGGCGCAATTTTGGCCGCCACAGAGAAATGCTGGTGAACCCGTCGCTGGCCTGGTACGGCGACACGACGACGGTCCAGCTCACCTATGAGCATCGTGAGTTCATCACTCCGTTCGACCGTGGCACGTCCTTCGTCAAGGGGGCACCGCTGGCGATCCCGGCAACGCGCCGGCTCGACGAGCCCTTTAACAATATGTGGGGCACCTCCGATCTGCTGCAGGCTTCGGTCGAGCACAAGCTCGACGACAATTGGAAGGTCACCGCAGCCTACAGCTACAACACCGAGACCTTCAGCGCCAATCAGCTCCGCATCACAGGCGTCAACGCCACGACCGGCGTCGAGACCCGCAGCAACGATGGCACCCGTAACTCGCTGAGCAATGCCAGTTACGGCACCTCGTATCTGCAGGGCGACGTCTGGGTCGGCGGCTTCCGCAACGAGATCCTGTTCGGAGGCGAGGCGCTCTATCGCACCATCGATCGCCACGACCTGATCCGCCAGGCGACGCCGAGCTTCAATTTCTACAACCCGGTGTACGGACTGGTCGTACCGGGCACGACCGTTTCGGCAACCGACAGCGAGCAGACCGACAAGCTCGGCACCCGCGGCTTCTTTGCCCAGGACACGTTCCATCTGACCAACTGGCTGTCCGTGGTTGGCGGCGTGCGCTGGATGGAATACGAGCAGCTCGCAGGAAAGGGGCGGCCGAACTTCATCACGAACACCAACCTGGCGGGAGACAAGGTGCTGCCGCTCGGCGGCGTCATCGTCAAGCTGAGCGATCAGCTCTCCTACTACGTGAGCTATACGCAGTCGTTGAAGCCGACCTCGACCATCGCGGCGTTCACCACCGGCTTCGTCGTCGACTCCACCATTGCGCCCGAAGAGGGAACGCAATGGGAGACCGGGCTGAAGTTCGATGTCAACAAGCGGCTGTCGGGCACTTTGGCAGTCTACGACATCGAGAAGAAGAACGTGCTGGTGCTCGATGATATCGGCAACGGCAAATCGGCGGCGCGCACCTCCGGCGCGGCCCGGTCGCGCGGCGTCGAATTGGACGTGACCGGCAGGCTGACCGATCAGTGGAGCATGATCGGAAGTTACGGCTATACCGACGCGCGCCTGATCAACGATCCCGTCGTCGGCAACGCAAAACTGCTGAACGTCGCGATGAACACGGCCTCACTTTATCTCGTCTACGATCTCGGCGACGCGCTCGCCGGACGTCTGCGGCTCGGCGGCGGCGCGCGCTATGTCGGCGACCGGCCGGGCGATTCCGCCAACACGTTCTTCATGCCGTCCTATACCGTCGCGGACATCTTCGCGACCTACGACACGAAGGTCGACAATCTGCCGGTGACCTATCAGTTCAACGTCAAGAACCTGTTCGACAAGGTCTACTACGCATCCACCACCGGCAACGCCCTCAACGTCGCCATCGGCGATGCGCGGCGCGTCTCGCTGTCGGCGACGGTGAAGTTCTAGCCATGGCAGCGCGGCTCGGACACGCGATCAAGGCGATCCTGTTCCAGGTCCATTCCATCTTGGGCCTGATCCTCGCCGTGCTGGTGTCCCTGATCGCATTGACCGGCGCGATCATGAGCTTCGAGGACGAGATCGTCGATCATCTCAATGCCGGTATCATGCAGGTCGCGCCCCGCCAGGCACCGGTGCTGATGCCGGACGAGCTGGTCGCGCGGCTGAAGGCGGCGCAGGATCTCGGCAAGGTCGCCGCGGTCACGCTGTCGAGCGATCCGTCCGCGGCTGTTCATGTCCGCTTTGCGCGTGACGAGCAGGGCGGACGGCCCACCTCGCTCTATGTCGATCCCCATGACGCGCGCGTGCTGGGCGCGCCGCGGGGCGAGGCGTTCTTCGCGACCGTGCGCCGGCTGCATCGCTGGCTGCTCATCCCCGGCGACGGCAAGGGCTGGGGGCGCCCGATCACGGGCACGATCGCGCTCGGCCTGATCGTCATGCTGGTGTCGGGCCTCGTGCTGCGCTGGCCGCGTCGTGCGCTCAGCGTGAAGATGTGGCTGAAGCCGAATCTCGGGCTCGGCGGGCGCGGCTTGCACCGGTCGCTGCACACCGTGATCGGCACCTGGGTCCTGCCGGTCTATCTGACGATGACGCTCACCGGGCTGTTCTTCTCCTTCGAGTGGTACAAGGACGGCGTCACCTGGCTGCTGGCGCGTCCGCACGTTGCCGCGGCGAAGATGCCCGCAAAGCCGCCGCGTGCGGCCAATTCCGAGGCGGCGTTTCCAATCGGGTTCGATCGGGCCTGGACGACGTTCCAGCGCGAGGAGGGCGATCGGTTTTCCCGGGCGCTGCTGACGCTGCCGGCGGGACCGGGCACGGCGATCCGTATCCGGTCCTGGGGCAAGGATTCGCTGCTGGAGACCACGCGCGACGAATTCCGCATCGATGCCGTCACCGGCCAGCTGGTCTCCGCGGAGCGCTTTGCCGCCAAGACCTTCGGGGAGAAGATCATCGCGGCCATCTACGACATCCATCGCGGCGAGATCCTGGGCTGGCCGGGCAAGCTCGCCTTCATGATCGCCGCGATCTTGATGCCGCTGTTCTCCGTCACCGGCATCCTGCTCTATCTGTCGCGCCGCAAGCTGCGGCGACCGGCGCAGCCACCGCTCGGGCGGCTCGTTCCCGGAGAGTGAGCCGGCAAGCCAGCAGGCGGGATGCCTGATGACAACTTGGTCCCTTGGGCCGAGGCCAGTTACTCCAAGTGTCGCATTACAGCCAAGCAAGGAAATTCTTGTCTCGTCGGTTAGAGAATGGTTCCCTCCACACGTTTAAGTCGTGTACGGGAGCCCCTCAGCAATGTCTGAACGAGACGCAGTTGAAGAGACGGCCCGGCCTGCGGTGCTGGTCAGGCGCAGCGATCTGCCCGTGCCATTGGCGCACCCGGCACGAAGTTTCTTCGGGGGGCTTCCTAGATTGCCTCCGCGTTTCGATTGGCCGACCGCGGACGTCACGGCTTTCGAAGCACCGGAGACCGTTGCACTGACATTCGTGGCCCAGATCGACCTGGCCGAAGTGCCAGCGGCCGGTTGGTCGCCGCTTCCCACGCGGGGTACGCTTTATTTCTTCTGTAGTTCTGTGTTCGTTGGCGAGGGAAACCCACCCTGTCGCGTCCTCTACAGCCCAACCGACGGCAATGCGTATCCCGACCGTCAGCCACCGCCGGATCTGATGCCGTTGGCTGGCAGCGGCGGTGACTACCAGGTCAGATGGCTCAATCCCGACGTCGATTTCCATTCCAAGGTCGAATTCAAATATCCGCTTTCTTTCCGGCCGTACCGCGACTTCTACTTCCTGGAAGATGCCGTCGGAGGCGAACTCATGATCACGGAATTATGTAAAGCGCTAGGTCCGGGCGAGCCGCCGGAGTACGATCTGCTTCAGTTTTGAATTGAGACCGAGTACGAGAAGGACCAGGATTGGCCGTTCAATTGGCTGCTGATCGCTTGCGTGGTTCGGTCGGTCTTATCGAATATTCAGCGCGACCTGACGGGCGGATACTACGGCGAGCCACCCACCGAAGAAGCAATCGTGGAACTGAAGCGTCTTCGTGCCGGGGCGCTGGAGTGGCTCGAACGGTGTGGGGATCTGACTCCACTGGATGATGTCGACGCGGGCACGAAGGCGGCGTTCAGGTCCTGGTGGTTCGACGTCGTGCAGGGCTACCAGAAGTTGGGCAGGCAGGTAACCACTCATGTCGGCCAGATCGCGGAAGACCTTGGTAACGCCATCAATTATACGATCCGTTGTATGGCGACGCACGATGTCGACGCTGTCGATGATGCTCCGTTGAATTACGTTGCAAATCTCGTGCGACAAAATCGTTGGACGGCGCCGACCGCAGCAGAGGGGCGACGCCGCCATTTCCACTCGGCGATTCATCAGATCCTGGGGTACGGCAGCTCGTGGCAGGATGCGACCGAGGCGCATCGGGAAGATGTCTTGCTGCTTCAAATCGAGGGCGATCTTGCCTTTTTCGAGTGGCATTCAGATATCGGCGGCGTGCTTCATTTCTGGATCGATCCCGATGCACTTGCTCAAGGCGATTTCTCGCAAGTCGTCGCAACATACCAAAGCGACTAGCCTGATCTCGGTCGGTGCTTCTCGCTTATTGCTGGCCAACGCTACCGCAATGGGTCAAAAGGTCCCTGTTCTCTTCGCAAGGCCCGTACAATGAAGCTTTCCACCGTCACCCCCGCCGATATCCGCCGCGCCCTGCTGCTGCGCGAGGAAATCGCGCTGCTCGATCTCAGATACGAGGCCGGCTTTGCGACGGGGCATCCGCTATTCGCCGCCAACATGGCCGTCGACCGGATCGAGATCGAGGCCGAGACGCGGCTGCCGCGCAAAGATGTTCCGATCGTGCTTTATGACGACGGTGATGGGCTGGTCGCGCGTGGTGCTGAGCGCCTCGCCGCGCTTGGCTACACCAACATCAGCGCGCTCGATGGCGGGCTGAAGGCCTGGCGTGCGGCAGGCTATGAGGTCTTCGAGGACGTCAACTCCTACTCGAAAGCGTTCGGCGAGCTGGTCGAGTCGCGCAGGCATACGCCCTCGTTCAGCGCCGACGAAGTGGCCAAGCTGATCGCCGACAAGGCCGACATCGCCATCCTCGACGTCCGCCGCTTCGACGAATACGCGACCATGAACGTTCCGGGCTCGGTCAGCGTGCCCGGTGCGGAGCTGGTGCTGCGGGCAGGGCAGGCGGCGCCCGATCCCGAGACCACCATTATCGTCAACTGCGCTGGTCGCACCCGCTCCATCATCGGCACCCAGTCGCTGATCAATGCCGGCGTGCCCAACAAGGTGCGGGCGCTGCGCAACGGCACCATCGGCTGGACGCTGGCGAAGCACGCGCTCAATCACGGCGCGGACAAGCGCGGGGAGATCGGGCCATTCGAGGGCGGTCCTGCGAATGCGCGCGATGTCGCCTACCGTGCCGGCGTGCGCCATATCGGTGCGCACGAGATGGCCGCGCTCGTCGCGCAGACGGATCGCACGCTCTATTGCTTCGACGTGCGCGACGCCGAGGACTATGCGGCGGGTCATCTTTCGGGCTTCCGGCATTATCCGGGCGGTCAGCTCGTGCAGGAGACCGACATGGCCGCGCCCATACGCGGTGCGCGCATCGTTCTGACCGACGACCGAGGCGTCCGTGCCGACATGACGGCGTCGTGGCTCGCGCAGATGGGCTGGGAGGTCTATGTGCTGGAAGGCGGCTACGACGGCGCGCTCGAGATCGGCCCGCCGCGCGTGCTGCCGAAGCCTGATCCGGCCCACCGCTACCGCCGGCCCTATGAAGGTACCGATGTCGCGGAGACGGCGATGCAGGCCTATCTCGATTGGGAATACGGCCTGGTCGAGCAGCTCCGCCGCGACGGCACGCACGGGTTTTATGTGATTTGAGAAGAAGGCGGAGCCGCTGGGATACCAAGCATAGCGAACCCCGCCATCTTCCCCTCCGTATCGGCCCCTATTGTGCTGGGCGTCCTCCGCGGTCTATGTGCTCGGCAAAGCCGCCAGTTCAGGAGATTCCATGTCAGCCCCAGGCCAGAGCCAGGAGCGGAGCGCGAAGGCGCTGTTGCTCGAAGGCGTCAATGATAGCGCTGTCGATCTTTTCAAGGGCGCGGGCTTCACCAATGTCGAGCGGCTCGGCAAGGCGCTGGACGGTGAGGATCTGCGCAAGGCCCTCAAGGGCGTGTCGCTGCTCGGCATCCGCTCGCGCACCCAGATCACCGATGAGGTGCTGGACGCCGCCGACGGGCTGCTCGCGGTCGGCTGCTTCAGCGTCGGAACCAACCAGGTCGATCTTGCGGCGGCGCGCAAGCGCGGCATTCCTGTCTTCAACGCACCGTTCTCCAACACGCGCAGCGTCGCCGAGCTCGTGATCGGCGAGATCGTGATGCTGCTGCGGCGCATCTTCCCGCGCTCGGTCTCGGCCCATGAGGGCGGCTGGGACAAATCGGCGACCGGCAGCCGCGAGGTCCGCGGCCGCACCCTCGGCATCGTCGGCTACGGCAATATCGGCTCGCAGCTCTCGACGCTGGCCGAGGCCATCGGCATGCGCGTGATCTATTTCGACCGCACCGACAAGCTCCGCCACGGCAACACCGAGCCGGTCGAGCGGCTGGACGAGCTGCTGGCGCAGAGCGACGTCGTCAGCCTGCACGTGCCGGAGACGCCGGAGACTGCGGGCATGATCGGCGAGAAGGAGCTGCGGGCGATGAAGCCGGGCTCGTTCCTGATCAACAACAGCCGCGGCACCGTGGTCGATCTCGACGCGCTCGCGCGCGCCTTGCGCGACGGCCATCTTGCCGGCGCCGCCGTCGACGTGTTTCCGGTCGAGCCCTCCTCGAACGCGGACCGCTTCAAGAGCCCGGTGCAGGGCATCGAGAACGTCATCCTCACCCCGCATATCGGCGGCTCCACCGAAGAGGCGCAGGAGCGCATCGGCGGGGAAGTCGCGCGAAAACTGGTCGACTATTTCATCACGGGCTCGACCATGGGCGCGGTGAATTTCCCGGAAGTGCAACTGCATCTGCGCCCCTCCGGCGCGCGCTTCAGCCATGTCCATCGCAACGTGCCCGGCATGCTGCGGCGGCTCAACGAGGTCTTCCTCCAGCGCGACATCAATATCGTCGCGCAATATCTGGAGACATCCGGCGATCTCGGTTACGTCGTGCTCGACGCCGATCTGGCGGGGCAGGATTCCGCCGAGCTGCTCCAGCAGATCCGTGCCCTCGAAGGCACGGTCGGCGCGCGGCTGGTGTTCGAGCACTAATGCTCATTGACGGTCGGCGGGAGGTCGCATTCAATGCGATCTCCTGACGGATCGAGCAAAGAAAACCCGGGTGGAAACGATGACGCTGACGAGAGCGAAGCTGTGCGCATGGCTGGTGGGCACGGCGGCGACGCTGAGCGCGAACGCGGCATGGACCGCGACCCTGGCAGACAATGCGGAAGCGGTCTGCAAGGGGCTCATCGGCGGCACCGATGCCGTGAAGATCGATGCCGCAACGCTGCAGTCGCCCTCGCATCTTGCCGTCGCCGAGCGCGGGCCGACGCCGTCCGGGCGCGTCACGCCGGCCAATCCCGCCTTCTGCAAGGTGCTCGGCCATATCGATCCCACCGATCCCAAGGCGCCGCCGATCAAATTCCAGGTCAACCTTCCCGTCGAATGGAACGGCCGATCGGTGCAGTACGGTGGCGGCGGCTTCAACGGCGTGCTGATCACGGGCCTTGCGCTGCCGCCGGCCTATCCCTTCGACAAGCCGTCGCCGCTCGCGCGCGGCTTCGTCACCTACGGCACCGATTCCGGCCATGAAACGAAGCAGGGCGAGCCGCCGCAGGTCTTCGCGCTGAACGACGAAGCCTTCGAGAATTTTGCCCATCGCGCCTACAAGCGCGTGCGCGACGTTGCGGTTGGGTTGATGGAGCGCGCCTACGGCAAGAAGCCGGAGAAGATGTACTTCATGGGCTCGTCCGAGGGCGGCCGCGAAGGCCTCACCATGGCGCAGCGTTACCCCGATGATTTCGACGGCATCTTCGCCCGCGTGCCGGTGATCAACTGGGTCGGCCTGCAGCACGCCGGCACACGTTCGGGTCTTGCGACCATGGGTGCGGGCTGGATCAATCCGGCGCAGGTCAAGCTCGTCGGCGATGCCGTGCGCGCGGCGTGCGACAAGGCCGACGGCTCCGACGATGCGCTGGTTCAGGACCCCGTCGGCTGCAAGGCTGCCTTCAAGGCCGAGGCGCTGCGTTGTGCGGACGGCAAGACGGGGGATCAGTGTCTCACCGATGCGCAGGTCAAGGCGATCGAGACGCTGCACGGCACCTACAAATTTCCGTTCGCGCTCGCCAATGGCCTTGATGACTATCCGGGCTGGGGCGTCTCGGGCGAGGATACGCCGGCGATCGGGCCGACCGGCGGCTGGGTGGCGTGGTGGCTCGGCACCGCGCCGCCGGCGCAGCCGCCCGCACCCAACAACGGCATCGCCTGGATCTACGGCGCCGGCGGCATTCAATACGTGTTCGCGCGCGATCCCAAGCTCGACGTCACCACCTACAAGGTGGAGGAGCACAAGGCGCGGCTGCTCGAAGTGTCGAAGCTGATGGATTCGACCGATCCCGATCTCAGCCGCTTCCGCGCCCGCGGCGGCCGGCTGATCATGCTCGAGCACATGGCCGACTACGCGCAAAGCCCCTATGCCGGCATCCGCTATTTCGAGAGCGTCGAGCGCAAGCTCGGCAAGTCCGAGACCGCCGAGTTCGCGCGGCTCTACACCGCGCCCGGTGTCGACCATGTCGGCTCCGGCGCGCCGGCCAATGTCGACATGCTGAGCGTGCTGGCCGACTGGGTCGAGAAGGGCAAGGCACCCGGCGATCTCGAAGTCGCCGAGCAGAAGGTCGAGGCGCCATCCTTCGCGACGCTGCGCGCGCTGCCGCTGTGCCGCTGGCCGGCCTGGCCGCATTACAAGTCCGGGCCGGTGACGGAAGCGGCGAGCTTCACCTGCGCGCCGTAGCGAGGCGGGCGGTTTGACAATGACCTTACGCTCGGCTATCTATTTCGCATGCGAAATAAAATCGCCGACGCGCGGCATCATCGCCTGATCTACCTGCTCAACGTCGCCCAGCGCCGCCTGCAGCGCTGGATGGCGGCGCGGCCGGAAAACGAGGTGACGCCGGCGCAGGCGGGGCTGTTGTTCATCCTCGGCAAGCAGGACGGCGTCCTGATGGGCGAGGCGGGCGCGGCGCTGGATTTGGGTCCGGCCGGCATTTCCGGCCTCGTCGATCGCACCGAGGCCGCGAAGCTGATCGAGCGGCGGGCCGACCGCGAGGACGGACGCGCCTGGCGCGTCTGGCTGACGCCGAAGGGGCGGACAGCGCTGGCGCAGGCGAAGGCCGGCGCGGCCGAGGTCAACGCCGCGCTGACGGACGGGTTCACGGCCGCGGAGATCGACGTCGTCGCGCGCTGGCTGACCAGCATTCAGGACAAGTTTCCAAGATCTTCAGAACCAGGATCTTCAGAACCAAGATCTTCAGAGCCAAGAGATTCAGACGACTAGAAGGAGAGACCCATGACCGAGCATGTCCGGATCGAGAACAACGGCGGAATTCTCACCCTCACCCTGGCGCGTCCCGACAAGAAGAACGCGCTGACCGATGCGATGTACGGCAAGCTGGCCGACGCCATCGAATCCGCCGAGTTCGATCCCTCCACCCGCGTGATCCTGATCCGCGGCGAGGGCGACATGTTCACCGCCGGCAACGACGTCGGCGAGTTTGCGGCGGTCGCGGCCGGCAAGTCCGAAGGCAGCCGCAACGTCATCCGCTTCATCCAGTCGCTGGCGCGCTGCACCCGGCCGCTGGTCGCGGCGGTGCAGGGCCGCGCCGTCGGCGTCGGCACCACCATGCTGCTGCACTGCGACCTCGTCGTGCTCGCCGACAACGCGCAATTGTCGACGCCCTTCGTCAGCCTCGCGCTGGTGCCGGAAGCGGCCTCCAGCCTGCTGATGCCGGCCCGCATCGGCTATGTCCGCGCCTACGAGATGTTCGCGCTGGGTGAGACCGTGCCGGCGCAGGCTGCGCTGCAATGGGGCCTCGCCAACCGCGTGGTGCCGCTCGACAGGCTCGATGCCGAGGCGCTGGCGCTGGCGCAGCGCCTCGCCCGCCAGCCGGCCGGCGCGCTTACCGCGACCAAGAAGCTGATGCGTAGCGGCGAGGTGCTGGTGACGCAGATGCAGGCCGAAGGCGAGCAGTTCGCCAAGCGCCTGCGCACCGCCGAGGCCCGCGAGGCGTTCACCGCCTTCGCCGAACGCCGCCCGCCGGATTTCACCAAGGTTGCGTGAAACCGGCGATCCCGGGGAGGCCGGCGATTAGGATTTGAGATAAAGCTTAACCGAACTTTGGCATGTCGCGGTGCAGGGTAACCACTCGTGGAGAGTAGGTCCCCTGGCCATGTCAATTGTTAAGAATTCGGTAAGCAAGCTCCTTCTGGCCCTGATGGCGCTTCTGGCCCTCGGTGCGCTGGCCAGCACGGCGATCCAGATGATCGGCGCGTTCGGCCGCTACAGCGACAGTCTGGAGACCGAGCGGCTCGCGGCTGCCGACAAGGCGATCTTCCACGGCGTGCTGTCCTTGCGCAACAATCGCGGCGATGCCCAGAGCGCGCTGCTCGGCGAGGACGATCCGCGTGGCAAGCTCGGCGCCGCCGAAAAGGCCGAGCAGGCCGGCTATGATTCCATCGTCGCGGCGCTTTCCACCGTCGAATTCGCCCGGCGTGACGAACTCGCCGGCACGCTGAAGCAGCGCTGGGCCGACGCCGCACCGCAATTCCAGCTGTTCTACGACGAGGCCAAGCGTCCGCGCGCCGAGCGCAAGATCGAGCGAACCAATTCCTGGTACGATGCCGTCACCAAGGTGATCGACACCGCCAACCTTGCCTCCACCGCGGTGTCGAACCGGGCCTGGATGAACGATCCCTACATCGCGCGCATGATTCAGGTCCGCCGCTTCGCCTGGCAGGTTCGCGATCGCTACGGCATCCATTGCTCGTCCCTTCGCTCGAACGTCAACAGCAGCAAGCCGCTCGACGACGCCCAGAAGCGGTCGGTGGCGCAATGGGACGGCACGATCGCCTCCGGCTGGGCCGGCATGGCCGAATTGCTGGCGGCGCCCGACGTGACGGCGGAACTGGTGACCGCGGCGAGCGACGCGAAGGCCAAAACCGACGGCGTGCTCAAGCAGATCGGCGATCTCACCAGGAATTTCGACGGCAGCGGCAAGCCGGCGATGCCCGCCGCGGAATGGAACGCGCTGTGCCAGTCGCCTTTCGCACCGATCGTCGCGGTCGCCAACAAGGCGCTCGACCAGTCGATCGCGCGTGCCGAGATGGTTCAGGCGAAAGCCCTCACCAACCTCATCGTGCAGTCCGTCGCGTTCCTGCTCGCGCTCGCCGTAACCCTGGCCGGCGTGTTCGTGGTGCGCAACCGCCTGATGCGCCCGGTGCGCGCCATCCTCGACGCCATCGCCCGCATCAGTGCGCGCGACTATGCGACGCCGGTGCCGCAATCCCGGCATCCCGACGAGTTCGGCACCATGGCCGCCGCGCTCGAAAGCCTGCGCGAGAGCGCGGCAACCGCCGAGCGTCTCGGCCGGGAGCGCGAATCGCAGCAGGCGCTCCAGCTGGCCCGCTCCGGCACCGTCGATGCGGCCTGCCGCAGTTTTGACGACACCGTGCAAGCGGTCATTCAGAGCGTTGCGGCCTCGACGCGTGAGCTCGATGCCACCGCGACCGGCGTGCGCTCGCTGGTCTCGGAATCGAGCAGCCAGACCGCGGCGGTCTCCTCCTCCGCCGAGCAGGCCACCAACAATCTCGAGACCATCGCGGCGGCGACCGAAGAGCTCTCCGCATCCGTCGGCGAGATCTCCGCACAGGTTCAGGCCAGCGCCCGCGAGGCGCGCGAGGCCGTGTCGCAGGCCGCCCAGACCAACGCAACGGTCGAGATCCTCGACCAGACCGCAACCCGCATTGGCGAAGTCGTGAAGATGATCAACGCCATCGCCGGCCAGACCAACCTTCTGGCCTTGAACGCCACCATCGAGGCCGCGCGCGCGGGCGAGGCCGGCCGCGGCTTCGCCGTGGTCGCAGGTGAGGTCAAGAGCCTGGCGTCCCAGACGGCGACGGCGACGGAAGAGATCTCGCGGCAGGTCGAGGAGATCCAGGCCGCGACGGGCCAGGCGGTTGCCGCCATCCGTTCGATCGGCGGTGCCATCAGCGGCATCGACGAGAAGATGACGGCGATCGCAGCGGCCGTCGAGCAGCAGCGTGCCGCCACCACCGAGATCTCGCGCAACTTCCAGCAGGCCGCGCAAGGCACCCGCGAGGTCACCGACACCATCGGCAGCGTCGCCAGGCTCAACCAGGAGACCGGCAACGCCGGCACGGTGTTGTCGGAATCCGTCAAGAAGATGTCGGCCGACGCCGATCGACTCCGCGTCGCGGTCGAGGGCTTCCTGGGCGCGGTGAAGACCGCGTAGTTTCGCCTCACTCTTCCATCCCGACGTCGCGCGTTCGGCATTGCCGCAGGTCTCTCCGGCGGCTACATCTGTGCCGCCGTGCTCCGCGAGCGCGGCGCCAGACGCAAGACCTATCAGGGATGGAGAGTTCGATGCCGGTCACCCCAAGCAAGGCCCAGCGCCCCTATAGCGGCGTGTTCCCGGTCGCGCCCACCATCTTCGACGAGCGCGGCGAGCTCGATCTCGAGGGACAGCGCCGCTGCATCGATTTCATGATCGATGCCGGCTCGAACGGCATCTGCATCCTCGCCAATTTCTCCGAGCAGTTCGTGCTCACCGATGCCGAGCGGGAGACCGTGATGCACGCGGTGCTGGAGCATGTCGCGGGCCGGGTTCCCGTGATCGTCACCACCACCCATTTCAGCTCGGCGGTTTGCGCCGCGCGCAGCAAGCAGGCGGAAGCCGCCGGCGCGGCCATGGTGATGGTGATGCCGCCCTATCACGGTGCGACCTTTCGCGTGCCGGAGAAGGGCATCGTCGAATTCTTCAAGGTGCTCTCCGGCGCGATCGACATACCGATCATGATTCAGGACGCGCCGGTGGCCGGCACGCCCCTGTCGGTCGAGCTGCTGGCGCGGCTGGCGCGCGAGTTTTCCAACATCCGCTATTTCAAGATCGAAGTGCCCTTCGCGGCCGCCAAGCTGCGTAGCCTGATCGAGGCGGGCGGCAAGGACATCGAGGGCCCTTGGGACGGCGAGGAAGCCATCACGCTGCTCGCCGATCTCGACGCCGGCGCCACCGGCGCGATGACCGGCGGCGGCTATCCCGACGGCATCCGCCAGATCGTCGATCCCTATTTCGCCGGCGATCGCGAAAAGGCCAAGGCCGCCTACGAACGCTGGCTGCCGCTGATCAACTACGAGAATCGCCAATGCGGCCTGATCGCCTGCAAGGTCATGATGCAGGCTGGCGGCGTGATCAAATCCGACGCCGTGCGTCACCCGCTGCAGCCGCTGCATCCGGCCACGAGGGCGGGATTGCTGGAGCTCGCCAAGGAGCGCGACGCCCTGGCGCTGCGGTGGGGGAAGTAGGGCTCTCGAATCGCCTTCTGTCGCCAAATACTCCGCTGTCGTCCCGGACAAGCGCGCCCTAAGCGCGCGCAGATCCGGGACCCATACGCCGCAGCTTTGGCGAGGACTCGGAGTTACCAGCAGCCGTAGGGTGGGCAAAGGCGCGCAGCGCCGTGCCCACGATCCTTATCGATAGCGACGGGTGGTGGGCACGCTTCGCTTTGCCCACCCTACGAGAGCTGAGTGTGCCGCGCGATCTGGGCTATGCGGCCAGCATCCACTCGCCGATGATCCGAAACCGCGCCTTGGCATCATCCTGCCTGAACAGCGTGATGCGGTCGATCTCGAGCGTCTCGATCCCCAGCGCCGCAAACCGCGTCCGCAGCATCTCCAGGATCGGCCCGCGACGCTCCGCATCCAGCCGCCCCGTGAGCGTCATGTGGAAGCGGAATTCTTCCATCACGTATGGATAGCCCCAGCGATCGAGATAGTCGCGCTGCCGCTCGCTGAGCTTCTCCGGTTTGCGCCGCGCGCGGTCTTCGGCCGTCAACGCCGGACGGAAAACGTCGAGCTCGCGCACGCAATCGGCGGCGAGCTGCTGCAGCGCCTCGATCGGCTCGGCTGGAATGACGGCAATGAAGCCGCTGATGGCATCCACCACCGGCTGGATCACAGGGCGCGGCCGCGCCTTGCGGGCGAAGGTTGCGCAGGCGGCCGTCAGCTCCGCTTCAGTCTTGCCTGAGACAAGCGCCATCGGCGCTTTCAGCGTGCCGTGAAAACCATATTTGCGGGGATCGGCCGTGACGTCGCGCCAGTCCGGCGCCACCTGCAGCGCGCCTTGCGGAAACGCAACTTCGTCACCTGAATAGGCATCATAGCCGAGCAGCTCGGCGCCGAAGCGGGAGAGCGGGCTGGTGGGCCCGGCGGCAAAATAGATCGCGTAGCGGGGAAGGCCTGTCATGGACTCAGCATAACCAATTCAGGCCGCAACGATAGCCTCGCGCGGCGCCGCCATGGCTGCGAGCAGCCGTGTGGCGTCGGTGAGATGCACGAGCTTGCCGTTTGAGATCACCGCGATCAGCCGCGGCCGCAATGGCACGCTGTCATCGACCAGCAGAATGTCGGCGCGGCGGCCTTGCGCGAGCACGCCGCGATCGGTGAGGCCGGTCGCGCGCGCCGGGCCGGCCGAGACCAGATCCCAGGCCTTCGTCAGTGGCAGCACGCCATCGGCGGCAAGACGGAACGCGGCTAGCAGCTGCGCGGGATAATAATAGTCCGACGCCAGCACCGAGCAGAGCCCCTTGGCGATCATGTCGGAGGCCTTGGTCCAGCCGGTGTGGCTGCCGCCGCGCACGACATTCGGCGCGCCGTAGACGATGGCATCGCCATGGTGCGCAGCCGCCTGCGCCGTCTCCTCGTTGATCGGGAACTCCGCGATGTCGGCGCCGAGCTCGCGAAATGCCCGGCGCATCGCCGGCGTCGCGTCGTCGTGCGAGAGCATCCGCACCTCCGCCGCGCGGGCCGTGGCAGCCAGCCGCGACACGGACGCCGGCACCTCGTCGGCGCGCGAGCTGACGCGTTCGACCAGCCGGTCGAATTCCTCGCCCGTCAATCCGGTGCGTTCGACCATGCGGTTGCGCTTGCGCGGCTTGGCCATGTCGGCGACGGTGCCGTCCATGTGGTCGTTGAAGGCGAACAGGTCGACCCGGCCCTCGCCGAGCCACTGGCTGATTTCGGCCTCGGCGTCGAGATTGTAGGTTTCGTGCCGCAGATGGAAGCGGGTGTCGGCGGCGAATTGCGGACGCTGCCGCTCGATCGCCTCCATCAGGCCGCGCGCATTGTCGGCGCTGCGCAGGCCCGGCTCCCACGAGCAGGTCGTGGCGTGAAACACCGTTGTGATGCCGTTGCTGATGGCCTGGCGATCGCTATCGGCGAGCGCGACGTCGATGGGGAAGTCGACACCGGCGCGCGGCATCATCTGCCGTTCGAACGCGTCGCCATGCAGATCGACGATACCAGGCAGCACCAGCAGGTTGCGTGCATCGATCGCCAGCCGCGCCCGGCCGCGCGAGGCGTCGACCTCCGCGATATCAGTCCCGGATATGGCGAGGGATGTTTCGACGAGCTCGGCGCCGATCAGGGCCCGGCCGCCTTCGAGGAAGATGTCTGTCACGCGACCGCGCTTCGTTTGCTGGCAGGAGAATTGGCGAGCAGGCCTGCCCGTGATTCGTATGTCGCAAGGAATTCTTCAATCCCGAGCTTGCGGAAATCGGGCAGAGCTTCACGCAATTTGTCGTGATCCCAGTCCCACCAGGCAAGCTTGGCGAGCCGTCCGGCGATCTCCTCCGAGAACCGCCGCCGCACGATCCGTGCCGGGTTGCCGGCGACGATGGTGTAGGCGGGGACATCCTTGGTGACGATGGCGCCGGCCGCGATCACCGCGCCGGTGCCGATATTGCGGCCCGGCAGCACGACCGCGCCATGGCCGATCCAGACGTCATGGCCGATATGGACGTGATGCTGCCGCCGCCAGTCGAAGAACTCGGCATCGTCGCTCTCGCCTTCGAAATAGGCGCTGGAGCGATAGGTGAAATGCGCCTGGGTCGCGCGATGCATCGGATGGTTGCCGGGATTGATGCGCGTCATCGCGGCGATCGAGCAGAACTTCCCGATGGTCGTGTAGGTGATCTGGGAATCGTTCACGACATAGGAGTAATCGCCCATCTCGACTTCGTGCAGGATCGTGCGCGCGCCGACCTCGGTATAGGCGCCGAGCCTGGTCTCATGCAGCTTGGCCGAGGGATCGATGGTCGGGTGAACCGAGAGAGCTTTGGCGGCCATGGTGCGTCCGAAATGCGGGGGGCAGGCGCTTCTCTTCGAGCGGCTTGATGACGGTGTCGTGACATGACGATGACAGGGGATGAGGTGTGTAGGATCGCCGCACCGCAACGCGCCTGTCACACAAGTGTTAACCGCGGGCGTTAGCGGTTGGCTCCAGCTAATCTGGAGCCCTGCATGCTGGTGGTGGAAGGTCTGACGTGTCGCTTCGGCGCGAAAGCCGCGGTGGACGACGCCTCGTTTCAAGTTTCCCCCGGCGGCTTCGTCGGCGTGATCGGACGGTCCGGCGCCGGCAAGTCGACGCTGCTGCGGAGCATCAATCGCCTGGTGACGCCGACTGAGGGACGTATCCTGTTCGACGGCGTCGACGTCACCGCATTGCGCGGCAAGCAGCTGCGGCAGTGGCGGGCGCGCTCGGCGATGATCTTCCAGCAGTTCAACCTGGTCGGCCGGCTCGATGTCCTCACCAACGTCCTGATGGGGCGTCTGGCGACCATGCCGGCCTGGCGTTCGCTGTCGCAAGCATGGCCGGAGCAGGACAAGGCGCTGGCGATGTCCGCGCTCGAGCAGTTCGACATCGCTTCGCTCGCCGCGCAGCGCGCCGACCAGCTCTCCGGCGGCCAGCAGCAGCGCGTCGCGATCGCCCGCGCCCTGGTGCAGCAGCCCGACATCATCCTCGCCGACGAGCCGATCGCCTCGCTCGATCCGCGCAACACCAAGATCGTGATGGATGCGCTGCTGCGCATCAACAAGCATTTCGGCATCACCGTGCTCTGCAATTTGCATTCGCTCGATCTCGCCCGCTCCTATTGCGACCGCCTGATCGGAATGGCGCAGGGGCGGGTGGTGTTCGACGGCGCGCCGGCCGTGCTGACCGACCATGTCGCGCGCGAGCTCTACGATCTCGAAGCCGCCGACGTCATGGGTAGCGCGCCCGTGCCGGCGCCCGAGGGCGTGCCGGCGCTCGGAACGGCCGCGGCCGCCTGAGCCACATCTGTTTCGTTGCCAGTTTCTTGCGTCAACCGACCCCAACCGATGAAGAGGGTAACATGATCACTCGCAGACTCATTCTCGCCGGCGCTGCCGCGCTCGCGTTCACGGCCTCCGCCTCCGCCGAGGACTGGAAGGCCAAATATCCCGAGCTGACCTTCGCGGTCATTCCGGCGGAAAACGCCTCGGGCGTGACCGAGCGCTGGGCGCCGTTCATGAACTATCTCTCCAAGGAATTGGGCGTGAAGGTCACGCTGCGCATCGCCAACGACTACGCCGCCGTCATCGAGGGCCAGCGCGCCGGCAACATCCACATCGCCAGCTACGGCTCGGCCTCGTTCGCCCGCGCTCGCCTGACCGGCGTCAAGACCGACGCCTTCGCCAACGACATCAACGCCGACGGCACGACCGGCTATTATTCGGTGTTCTTCGTCAAGGCAAACAGCCCCTACAAGAGCATCGACCAGCTCAAGGGCAAGAACCTCGGCCTCGTCGACCCGAACTCGACCTCGGGCAACAACGTGCCGCGCTTCGAGCTCGACAAGATGGGCATCACCGATGCCGACACCTATTTCAGCAAGGTCGTCTTCACCGGCAGCCACGAGAACGCGATGCTGGCGCTGGCGCAGGGCACCGTCGAGGTCGCCGCCAACCAATGGACCAGCGACGACGATTCGACGTTGGCGCAGATGCTGACCAAGGGCATGCTGAAGAATGCCGACGGCACGCCGATGAAGAAGGATGATTTCCGCATCATCCACAAATCGGCCCCGATCATCAACGGCCCCTATGCCTACAATTCCGACCTGCCCGAAGAGGCCAAGGCGGCGATCGCCAAGGCGTTCTTCGACGCGCCGGCCAAGGACAAGGCGGCCTTCGACCGTCTCCAGGACGGCCAGAAGAAGGGTTTTCATCCCGCCACCACCAAGGACTGGGATGGCACGATCGAGCTGATCAAGTTCGTCGATGCGCTGCGCAAGAAGAAGGCGTCCTGAATTTTCGGGACGATGCACTCGAGCCGGGTCCCAGAGACCCGGCTCTTTCTTTGACGGGACCCGTTTCGAGCGATGACGACAGCGGTTTCGATCCTCCCCGAGCAGCAGCTCGCCGTGCTCAACGGAGCCTATCGCCAGGCGGTCGCCCGGCGGCGGCTTCGCGTCCTGTTCGGCGCCGCGATCTTCGCCGCCGCGCTGCTTCTCGCGGCCATCGGCGCGGAGGTGAATCTGCGCACGCTCTTCACCTATTTCGGCAATTTCGTCAGCTATTTCGACCGCATTCTCACCCTCGACAGCGGCCAGCGTGTCTGGACCGACGTCGGCGAGTGGCTCTGGGGCTGGCGCAAATGGTTGAAGATGCTGGGCGAGACCCTGCTTATCAGCTATGTCGGCACGCTGATCGGCGCCACGCTCGCATTTGGCCTGAATTTCTTCGCGGCTGAAAACACGTCGCCCGCACCCTGGCTGCGCTTCGTCGTCCGGCGCCTGCTCGAATTCGCCCGCACCGTCCCCGGCATCGTGTTCGCGCTGGTGTTCGTCATCGCTTTCGGGCTCGGGCCGATGGCCGGCGTGCTCGCGATCGCGATCCACTCCACCGGCGCGCTCGGAAAGCTGTTCTCGGAGATCGTCGAGAATGCCGACATGAAGCCGGTCGAGGGCATCCGCTCGACCGGTGCGAGCTGGCTGTCCTGCATGCGTTTCGCGGTGGTGCCGCAGGTGACCGCGGGCTATGCCAGCTACGCGCTGCTGCGTTTCGAGATCAATGTCCGCGAAGCCTCCGTGATGGGCTTCGTCGGTGCCGGCGGCATCGGCCAGGAGCTCGTCGTCGCCATCCGCAAATTCTACTATTCGGACGTCAGCGCCATCCTGCTCACCATCATCGTCACGGTCTTCATCATCGACATCACCACCGGCTGGCTGCGCGGCCGCCTGTTCGGCAAGGAGGCGCGGACGTGACGCGGCAGGAGGTCGATACGCGAGCGCTTCGCGCACGCTACCCCGATGTGTTCGACCGGCCGGCCTCGGCGCGTCTCGCCATGCCGGCCATGATCGCCGCGGCATTCGCGGTCCTCATTTACGGCCTCGTCGATCTCGACTTCTCGCCGTCGCGCTTCCTCGCGGGCCTCAGCCAGCTCGGCTGGATCAGCCTGATGATGATCCCGCCGGATCCCGGCTCGTCGCTGCCGGTCTATCTGAAGGCGCTCGGCGAGACGTTGTCGATCGCGCTGCTCGGCACCACGCTCGCCGCATTGTTCGCGCTCCCGGTCAGCCTGCTGGCGGCGCGCAACATCGTGCCGTCGAAGATCCTGCGCTTTCCGGTGCGCCGCTTTCTCGATTCGATCCGCGGCGTCGATACGCTGATCTGGGCACTGGTGTGGATCAACGTCGTGGGCCTCGGTCCGTTCGCCGGCGTGCTCGCCATCGCGGTGTCGGATTTCGGCGCGTTCGGAAAACTGTTCTCGGAGGCGATCGAGGGCGCCGACCAGAAGCAGGTCGAAGGCATCCGCGCCTCCGGCGGCAGCAAGCTGCACGAAATCCGGTTTGGTCTCCTGCCGCAGGTGCTGCCCGTGATCGCCGGGCAGGTGCTCTATTTCATCGAATCCAACACCCGCTCGGCCACCATCATCGGCATCGTCGGCGCCGGCGGCATCGGCCTCCAGCTCGCCGAGCAGATCCGCGTGCTGGAATGGCAGAAAGTGTCGTTTCTGATCCTGATGATTTTGGTCGCGGTCGCCGCGATCGATTTCATCTCGGGCAAGCTGCGGTTCGCGATCATCGGGCGCAGGGCGGTCGCCTGACAAAAGGTGCCGTAGGGTGGGCAAAGGCGCGTCAGCGCCGTGCCCACGAACTCTCTCCGTCATGAGCAAAGCCGTGGGCACGCTCCGCTTTGCCCACCCTACGGCACCGAATTCGTGGAGCTACGACTCCACCAGAAACTCCACCCGCTCCGCCGCGAACCGCGAGTGCTTGGTCATCAGCGGCTTGCCGTCGAGATCGTGGTCGGTCGCGTCCACCACCAGGATCGGGCGACCGAGCGCGAGATCGAGCCGGGCCGCGTCGGTGGCGTCGACGATGCCGGCGGTGATCCGGGTCGCGCCGCGGCGATAGTCGCGCACGCCATAATGCGCGAGAAGCTTCGTCATCGAGCGCGTCGCTGCGAACACCGCGCCGGCATTTGGAAACAGCTCCGCCGACAGCCAGGAGGTGGAGACGCAGATCGGCGTGCGGTCGGCGAGGCGGATCGCCTCGATCCGCACCAAGGGCGCGCCGGTCTTGAGGCCGAGCTCGCGCGCCAGCTCCCGCGTGGCGACATCCTCGGACGCCTCGATCAGCTGGCCGCGTGGCTCGCGGCCGCCGGCGCCGACGATCTCGGAGAAGCGGGTGCGCGAGCGCAGGGGATAGGCGAGCTTCTGGGCCTCGACATAGGTGCCGCTGCCGCGCTCGGCCCGCACCAGGCCGCGTTCGGCGAGCGCCGCCAGCGCGCGCCGCACGGTGTGGCGGTTCACCCGATAGGTTTCGGCGATCTCCATCTCGCCCGGCAATTTGTCGCCGGCCGCAAAGCGGCCGTCGGCGATGCCGCGCTCGATGCCGTCGGCAACGAGGCGCCACAGCGCGACGCCGGACGAGGCAGTGTCTTGCATGCTCATATCGCCGGTCAGCCTAGCCCAGAAATCACGCCCTTGTCACGAAACAGTCATGGCGCTCTCTTATGAAGTTGTCTATTATCATAGACAACTTCGATGCGGCAAGTTCTGTCAAAGGTTCGGTGATCGGGTGACCCAGCACAACAACCAGCAAGCCCAGCGCAAGGCCGCCATGGCCGTGCTGGCGCACGCGGAGGCGGGCGAGATCGCCGCCCGCCTCCGCGACTTCGCCCTTCCGGACCATCAGGACCTGCGCACGCCGGAAAACGGTCTCGTCATGCTGCGCGGCCGGGTCGGCGGCGACGGCGCGCCGTTCAACCTCGGCGAAGCCACGGTGTCGCGCGCGGCGGTGCGGCTCGCCAGCGGCGAGGTCGGCTTTGGCTACACGCTCGGCCGCGACGGCGAGAAGGCGCGGCTGATCGCGCTGTGCGATGCGCTGGTGCAGTCCCGGGATTTCGGCGGCGCGGTGGAGCGGGACGTAATCGCACCGTTGCGCGAGCAGCTTATGATTCGCCGCAAGCAGGCGGCGGCCGAGACCGCCGCCACGAAGGTTGATTTCTACACCATGGTGCGCGGTGAGGGGTGAGATCATGACCACGATTGCGGAACTGCCGCCCGGTTTCGCCGACAAGGTGCTGTCGGCGCAGTCGACCTTTCGCTCGGTGATGGATGCGATGGCGCGGCCCGGCTCGGTCCAGCGCATCGTGCCGGCAGCGGGAACGCCCGAGACGATGATGCGCGGCACCGCCGCGATCGCGCTGACGCTGTTCGATCACGACACGCCGCTGTGGCTCGATGCGCGGATGGCGGAAAGGCCGGACGTGGTGAAATGGCTGAAGTTCCACACCGGCGCGCCGGTGGTGCAGGATTCCTCCATCGCGAGCTTTGCGCTGATCGGCGATGGCGCCGCGCTGCCGGCGCTCGAGCGCTTCGCGCTCGGCACCAGTGAATATCCCGACCGTTCGACCACCTTGATCCTCCAGGTCGAGAGCCTCGAATCGGGGCGTCCCTTCGAGCTGCGCGGCCCCGGCATCGATGGCACCGCGATGCTCCAGGCGTCGATCAAGCCGTTCGATCTGTTCGAGCGCCTGCATCTCAACGAGGCGCTGTTTCCGCGCGGCATCGATGTGGTGCTGGTCGCCGACGAGGCCGTGGTTGCGATCCCCCGCACCACGCGAATCGTGAGCAAGGGAAGCTGAAGCATGTATGTCGCAGTCAAAGGCGGCGAACGCGCCATCGAGAACGCCCATCGCCTGCTCGCCCACAAGCGGCGCGGTGATCACAGCGTTCCGGAGCTCACGCTCGGCCAGATCTCGGAGCAGCTCGGCCTTGCCGTGGACCGCGTCATGAGCGAAGGCTCGCTCTATGACCGCGAGCTCGCGGCGCTCGCGATCAAGCAGGCGCGTGGCGATCTGATCGAGGCGATCTTCCTGGTGCGCGCCTTCCGTGCCACGCTGCCGCGTTTCGGCGCCAGCGAGCCGGTCGACACCGGCGCGATGCGGGTGCAGCGACGGGTGTCCTCGACCTTCAAGGACATTCCGGGCGGTCAGATCCTCGGGCCGACCTTCGACTACACCCACCGCCTGCTCGATCCCGCGCTCGCGCAAGGCTTTGTGCCGGACGCGCTGGTCACGACGGAAGCCTCCACCGCGCCGACGCCGCGCGTGACGGACATTCTCGGCCGCGACGGATTGATCGAATCCTCGCCACAGGCCGAGGTGGGCGCCAGCGTCGGCGACCTCACCCGCGAGCCGCTGAATTTCCCGGCCGACCGCGACCTGCGCCTGCAAAACCTCGCGCGCGGGGATGAGGGCTTTCTGCTGGCGATGGGCTATTCCACCCAGCGCGGCTATGGCCGCAACCATCCCTTTGCCGGCGAGATCCGTTTCGGCGAGGTCGAGGTCGAATTCTCGGCCGAAGACGTCGGCTTCGCGGTGCCGCTCGGCTCCATTGCGCTGACTGAGTGCCAGATGGTCAACCAGTTCAAGGGCTCGGCGACCGAAGCGCCGTGCTTCACCCGCGGCTATGGCCTCGCCTTCGGCCAGAGCGAGCGCAAGACCATGTCGATGGCGCTGGTCGATCGTGCATTGCGCGCCCGCGAGCTCGGCGAGGAGGCACTCGCCCCGGCTCAGGATGAGGAGTTCGTGATGTCGCATTCGGACAACGTCCAGGCGACCGGCTTCGTCGAGCATCTCAAGCTGCCGCATTATGTCGACTTCCAGTCCGAGCTCGGCCTGCTCCGCAAGCTGCGCAAGGAGTTCACTGACGCCCAGGCGCCCGACGCCATGAAGGAGGCCGCGGAATGAACGCGCCGGCCTACAACTTTGCCTATCTCGACGAACAGACCAAGCGGATGATCCGCCGCGCGATCCTCAAGGCGATCGCGATTCCCGGCTATCAGGTGCCGTTCGCCAGCCGCGAGATGCCGATGCCCTATGGCTGGGGCACCGGCGGCGTGCAGGTCACCGCCGCGATCCTCGGCCCCCAGGATGTGTTGAAGGTGATCGACCAGGGCTCGGACGACACCACCAATGCGATCTCGATCCGGAAGTTCTTCGCGAAGACCGCGGGCGTTGCCACCACGACCGCGACGGAGGAGGCGACGGTGATCCAGACCCGTCACCGCATTCCCGAGGCGGCGCTGAACGAGAACCAGGTGCTGGTCTATCAGGTGCCGATCCCGGAACCCCTGCGCTTCCTCGAGCCGCGCGAGACCGAGACGCGGCGCATGCATGCGCTCGCCGAATACGGCCTGATGCACGTCAAGCTCTATGAGGACATCGCCCGCTTCGGCCATATCGCCACCGCCTACGCCTATCCGGTCAAGGTGAACGCGCGCTATGTGATGGACCCGTCGCCGACGCCGAAATTCGACAATCCCAAGATGGACAATTGCCCCGCGCTGCAATTGTTCGGCGCCGGCCGCGAGAAGCGCATCTATGCGATCCCGCCCTATACGCAGGTGGTGTCGCTCGACTTCGAGGATCACCCGTTCGAACCCTACCGCTTCAACGCGCCCTGCGCGCTGTGCGCGGCGGAAAATTCCTATCTCGACGAGATCGTCACCGACGACGAGGGCGGGCGCATGTTCGTCTGTTCGGACACCGACTATTGCGAGGGACGTCAGGCCGCCGGCCACCACGGCAGCCTCAGTGCTGCTCCCTACAAGGAGAAGGCGCAGGAGGCGTCGAATGGCTGACCAAGACCCGCTCGACAACGACGAACCGCTGCTGGTCGCGACGTCCCTCAGCAAGTCGTTCGGCCGCATTGCCGCCTGCCGCCACGTGTCGTTCTCGCTCTATCCCGGCGAGGTGCTGGCGATCGTCGGAGAATCCGGCTCGGGCAAATCGACGCTGCTGCAATTGCTGTCGGGCCAGCTCGCAGCCAGCGCCGGCCATGTCTCTTACCGGATGCGTGACGGTGTCGCTCGCGATCTCGCCACGCTGGGCGAAGCCGAGCGGCGCTTCCTGTTCCGCACCGATTGGGGGTTCGTGCATCAGGACCCCGCGCAGGGCCTGCGCATGGCGGTGTCGGCCGGCGCCAATGTCGGCGAGCGGCTGATGGCGGTGGGCTGGAATCACTATGGCCGCATCCGCGATACCGCATCCGACTGGCTCACCCGCGTCGAGATCGACACCGCGCGTATCGACGATGCGCCCCGGACCTATTCCGGCGGCATGCGGCAGCGGCTCCAGATCGCGCGCAACCTCGTCACCGAGCCGCGGCTGGTGTTCATGGACGAGCCGACCGGCGGCCTCGACGTCTCCGTGCAGGCCCGCCTGCTCGATCTGCTCCGCAGCCTCGTCGCCGAGCTGCATCTCGCCGTCATCATCGTCACCCACGATCTCGCGGTGGCGCGTCTGCTGTCGCACCGCGTGATGGTGATGAAGGGTGGCCGCGTCATCGAGACCGGCCTCACCGACCAGGTTCTCGACGATCCCCGCGAGCCCTATACCCAGCTCCTCGTCTCCTCGATCCTGCCGCCATGAACCTTTCGATATGAGCTCACAGATGACCGCTATGATCGACGTCACCGACGCCAAGAAGACCTTCACGATGCACCTGCAGGGCGGCATCGAATTGCCTGTCGTCAGCGGCGTGACCTTCCACGTCGATCCCGGCGAGTGCGTCGTGCTGTCGGGCCCGTCGGGTGCCGGCAAGTCGTCGATCCTGAAGATGATCTTCGGCAATTACCGCTGCGACAGCGGCCGCATCGGCATCCGCCATCGCGGCGCGCAGATCGATCTTGCCAGCGCCGAGCCGCGCCAGGTGCTCAATGTCCGCCGCTCCACCATCGGCTATGTCAGCCAGTTCTTGCGGGCGGTGCCCCGCGTCGCCACCATCGACGTCGTCGCCGAGCCGCTGATCGTGAACGGCATCAGCCGCACCGACGCGCAGGCACGCGCCGGCGAGCTGCTGCACCGTCTCAACATCCCCGAGCGCCTCTGGCAGCTGCCGCCCGCGACCTTCTCCGGCGGCGAGCAGCAGCGCGTCAACATCGCGCGCGGCTTCATCTCGGATCTGCCCATCCTGCTGCTGGACGAGCCGACCGCCTCGCTCGATGCCGCCAACCGCGCCGTGGTGGTCGAGCTGGTCGCCGAGAAAAAACGCCAGGGCGTTGCCATGGTCGCCATTGTCCATGACGACGAAATCCGTCATCTGATCGCCGACCGTATCGTCGACGTCACCAGCTTTGCCGCCGCGGCCTGAAGGACATGGAAATGAACGCCCCGAAGGATATCGTGATCGCCAATGCCAGGATCGTGCTGGCCGATCGGGTGATCGAGCAGGGCTGGCTCGCTCTTGCCGACGGCCGCATTGCCGAGATCGGTGATGGGACTGCGCCTGCAGGTGCCGAGGATGCCGGCGGCGATCTGATCATGCCGGGCCTGATCGAGCTTCACACCGACCATCTCGAAGCCCATTACGTGCCGCGGCCAAAAGTATTCTGGAACCCGGTCGCCGCCGTCGTCTCCTATGACGGCCAGCTCGCCACATCCGGCATCACCACCGTGTTCGACTCGCTGCGGGTCTGGCGCGAGGACGGCGCCGAGGAGGTCGATGGCCGCGCCGGCGTGCTCGCCGCCGCCATCACCACCGCGCGCGAGGCCAGCCTGCTCCGCGCCGACCACTTCCTGCATCTGCGCTGCGAGATCCCGATGCCGAGCGTGGTCGAGGAGGCCAAGGAGCTGATCGACCGCCCCGACGTCAAGCTGATGTCGCTGATGGACCACACGCCCGGCCAGCGCCAGTTCCGCGACGAGGTCAAGCTGCGCGACTATTACCGCGGCAAGGGCGGCGGCAAGACCGATGCCGAGCTCGACGAGCTGTTCGCCAAGCGCTTCGAGTATCAGAAGCTCTATGCCGCGGCCAACATGCGCGAGATCGTGTCGCTGGCGCATCAGTACCGGATTCCGCTGGCGAGCCACGACGACACCACGGAGGAGAACGTCGCCGATGCCGTGCGCGACCGCGTCTCGGTCGCGGAATTCCCGACCACGCTGGAGGCTGCGCGCGCCCTGCACCAGGCCGGCATCGACATCCTGATGGGCGCGCCGAACGTCGTGCGCGGCGGCTCGCATTCCGGCAACATCGCCGCGGTCGATCTCGCCCGCGAAGGCTTGCTCGACATCCTGTCGTCGGACTACATCCCGTCGAGCCTTTTGATGGGGGCCCTGCAATTGCCCGGGCACGTCCCCGGCATCAGTCTTCCGGCGGCGATCCGCACCGTGACGAAGGCGCCCGCCGAGGCGGTCGGCCTTACCGATCGCGGCGAGATCGCGGCCGGCAAGCGCGCCGATCTGATCCGCGTGCATGTGGCCGGCCACGTGCCCGTCGTCCGCAGCGTCTGGCGCGAAGGACACCGCGTCGCATGAACGAGATCCCGGCCAGGGCGCAGGACGATGCGGGCGCGATCGGCCCCGGCCGGCTCGTGCTCGTGGTCGGTCCGAGCGGTGCCGGCAAGGACACGCTGCTGCGGCTCGCGCAGGCGGCCTGCACCGACGATCGCGGCATTGTTTTCCCGCGCCGCGTCGTGACGCGCGAATCCTCCGCTGACGAAGACAATGTCGCGCTCGGTCCCGACGAATTCCGCCGCGCGCGCGACCACGGCGATTTCGCCGTGCATTGGGAGGCGCACGGGCATTCCTATGCGCTGCCGATCGACATCAACGACGATATTCGTGCGGGCCACACGGTCGTCGCCAATGTCTCGCGCACGGTGATCGGCGCGCTGCGCCAGGCCTACGCCAACGTCGTGGTGGTCGCGATCACGGCGCCGCCCGACGTGCTGGCCGCGCGGCTTGCCGCGCGCGCGCGGCACAGCGACGGCAATCTCGCAGATCGGCTGTCGCGCAGCGTCAGCGACGCCGCGGCCGAGGCCGATGTCACCATCCTCAATGCAGGGAGTGCGGAGTATCACGGCCGCCACCTCCTGCGCGTCATCAAGGGCGAAGGCTGGCGCGAGGATCGGCCAGCACAATAAGGAGACTGGAATGTCGGTGATCGAAACGGTCGAGCAGCTTGAAGCCATCTACGGCGCCGTGGGTGACGCCTCGACCGTGAAAGTCGCCGACCACGTCACGCCGCTCTATCGCATCTTCATCGAGAAGGCGCCGTTTGCGGCGCTCGCCACCATCGGGCCCGAGGGTATCGACTGTTCGCCGCGCGGCGACCTGCCCGGCTTCGTTCGTGTCCACGACCCCAGGACCCTGATGCTGCCGGACCGCCGCGGCAACAACCGCGTCGACTCGCTGCGCAACATCGTGCGCGATCCCAGGGTGTCGCTGATGTTTCTCATCCCCGGCTCCGGCAACGCGGTCCGCGCCAACGGCCGCGCCCATCTCTCCATCGATCCCGAGCTGCTGGCCTCGTTCAAGGTCGAAGGCAAGGCGCCGCGCAGCGTCATGGTGATGAAGGTGGAGGAGATCTACTTCCAATGCGCCCGCGCCATCGTGCGCTCCGACCTCTGGAATCCCGACAGGCGCATCGACCCGAAGACGCTGCCGACGCCAGGCCAGATCCTCGCCGAGATGAGCGACAACAAGGTCGGCGGCGCGGAGTACGACCGGATCTGGCCGGAACGCGCGGCAGCGACGATGTGGTGATCTTTCTAGCCCTCTCCCCCTTGCGGGAGAGAGGGCTCGTCGCGAAGCGGCGAGACAGGTGAGGGGTATCTCTCCTCACGACGAGTGTCGCGTTGACGGAGTCGCAGGGTGGGCAAAGGCGCACTTGCGCCGTGCCCACGAATTCTCTCCAACTCCACGCAAATCGTGGGCACGCTGCGCTTTGCCCACCCTACGGCACCGCCCGGGCCTGACGGCGGCGTCCGCCCCGCCGCCGTGCCCGCTAATTGAACGCCATCCCGCCGCTCAGCGCGACCGTCTGTCCGGTCATGTAGGCGTTGTCCACCAGCAGCATCACCGCTTTTGCCACCTCATCAGCCGTGCCGAAACGGCCGAGCGGGATGCGGCCGACGAGCTGGGGCTGGCCGCTCATCATGTCGGTCTCGATCAACGATGGCGCCACGGCGTTGACGGTGATGCCGTCCTTCACGAGGCGTGCCGCGTAGCCTCGCGTCAGGCCCTCCATGCCCGCCTTGGATGCATTGTAATGCGGGCCAATCGAGCCGGCCCCGCGCGCTGCGCCCGAGGAGATGTTGACGATCCGGCCCCATTTTCGTGACCGCATCGACGGCAACACAGCCTGCGTGCAGAGGAAGGCGGATTTCAGATTGACCAGAATGGTGCGGTCGAAATCGTCCTCGGTGAGATCGTCGACACCGCGCGTGATGGCAATGCCGGCATTGTTGACGAGGACGTCGATCGGCCCGAGCCCGGCCGTGACGCGCTCGACCATCGCGGTCACGGCGCCGGCTTGCGAGACGTCGGCAGCGACGACGATGGCGCGGCCGCCCTGCTTGACGATCTCGCCCGCCAGCTGCTCGGCCTGACCGATCTGCTCGCGGCAATTGATCGCCACCGCCGCACCGGCTTCAGCCAGCGCACGACAGACGGCAGCGCCGATCCCGCGCGAGCCGCCGGTGACGAGCGCGGTGCGCCCCGTCAAAGCATCCGCCATGTCTGGAACCTCCCAAATCGGCCTCGTGGTGCGCAAAGCCTATCATGCTCACCGCTCGCGCGCGTTGAACTCATCGCGAGATGAATCCGTCTGTCGGCGCTTCTCGCAGGAGAAGCGCCGGAGTGCGACCGCCGCAAATATGGATGGCCATTTTATTGACCTGGCGCACCGATCGCTCGATATTGCGGGCATCGAAACTGCTCCCCGGGCTTGAAGCCGCACCATGAGAACCGACCACCAGCGCAATCAGAACGGCATGCATGCGTGCATGACGCGGCGCTGCGTCTCGGCGGCAACCGGCGCCTGTTGTTGTTGCTGACCGCCTCTTAGCAACGCCCGCACAGAAATTCCAAGACAGGAACGCCGAACCTTCGGCGAACGAGCAGTCATGTCCCAGCACCAGTCAAACGCCTACATCATCGAGATCCAGGACCGCGCCGCCGGCATCGTCACGCGAGATGCCCGCGGTTTTCGCTTCTTCTCTTCCGAGCGCCTGTTCGACAGTCTCGAAGGCCGCCAGTTCCGCTCCGCGCGCGAAGCCGAGCGCGCCGCGCGTGCGGTGCTGTCCGAGCGAGGGCGGCGTCTGAGCTGATCAGCTGCGCCGGCGCGCCCTGGTGCGCGCGGCCTTCTTCGCGGCGGTGGAGCGGGCCTTGGCACCCTTGGTCCGGCTGGCTTTCCGCGCCGCGGCCGAACGCGACGCTGCCGTTCGCCGGCTCGCGGCGCGCTTGCCCTGCTTGGACAGCGCGCTCCGCGATGCGGTCGAGCGCGGCTCCTTCTTCAGCACGTTCTCGACCGCGCGCGACACTTTCGGCCGGCGCTTCGGCGTGCGTTTGCCTTGGCCGACCTCGTAGGCGTATTTGGCGCTGCGGCGCGTCGATGCCTTGGTTCGTCCCTTGCGCGGGGGCGGCAGGTCGACGCCGGCGCGGCGCGCCTCGGACAGGCCGATGGCAATGGCTTGCTTCGTCGAGCGCGCGCCGTGCTTGCCTTTGCGGATCCGGTCGATCTCGTCCTTGACGAATTCGCCGGCCTGCGTGCTCGCCGATTTGCCTGCGCGCTTGTCCTGCTTCGCTTTGCGGATCACTTCTTGTCTTGGCATGGGGTGAGTTCCCTCAAGATATCCAGGGATGTCTCTCCGCAACGCGCAAGATGATCGATTGATCCTTGTCAGCTCCGCAACGCCGCCAGCAATTCGTCGGGCCGCTCGGCCATGATCATGTGGCCGGCGCCCGGCACCACGATCGTCTTCGCATGCGGGATCGCCGCGGCAAGCGCCTTGCCCGCCTTCGCCGGGGTCATCATGTCGCGCTCGCCGAGGATGAGCGTCGTCGGCACCTTGACGCTCGCGGCGGCGGCGAGCGCATTGGCGTAAGCGTTGCACGCCGACAAATCCCTGAACAGCACGCCCGGCTCGCACGCCTTCAGCACCGCCTGCGCGCCGCCATGCATCCACAGGCCCGGCGCGAGGCTGCCGCCGAGCTCGGCGTTGAAGCCGAGGCCCCAGATCGACACCATGTCGTTGGCGTCCTGCGAATTGGCCTCGGCAGCCTTGAGCAGATCCGGACCGACCGTCATCGTCGCGGCCGTACCGATCAGGCTCAGCGCGGAGACTTTGTCGGGATGCCGCGCGGCGGTCTCCAGCGAGATCAGCGATCCCATGGAATGGCCGATCAGACGCGCCTTCGTGGCGCCTGCCGCATCGAGCAGCGCCGCGGTCCAGTCGGCCATCTCGGCGATGCTGCCGAGCGAAGGCCCGGCCGAGCGGCCGTGGCCGGGCAGGTCGGGCGCCAGCACGCCAAAGCCGTGATGGGCGAACCAGCGCGTATGCAGCGCCCAGGTGGAATGGTCAAAGCCGGCGCCGTGGAGGAAGACGACCGTGGGCAGCGATTTGTCGAAGTCGCGGCCGCCGGTTGCGGCGAACACCTCGAGGCCGTTGACGGAAAGCTTCATGGTGTCAGACCTTCTGCGAGATGCGCAGCGCCTGCGCGAGATCGTCGATGATGTCGCTTGCCGTCTCGATGCCGACCGACAGCCGCACCAGCTCTTCGCCGATGCCGGCCGCCTTGAGCTGCTCGGCATCCATCTGCTGATGCGTGGTCGAGGCCGGGTGGATCACCAGCGTCTTGGCATCGCCGACATTGGCGAGATGGCTGATCATGCGCAAGCTCTCGATGAACTTGCGCCCCGCCGGACGGCCGCCCTTGATGCCGAAGGAGATGATCGAGCCGGCGCCGCGCGGCAGCAGCTGCTTGGCGAGCTGGTAGTCCGTGTGCGTCTCCAGCGAGGGATGCAGCACCCAGTCGACGGCCTTGTTGGATTTCAGCGCTTCCAGCACGGAGTGCGTATTCTGCATGTGGCGATCCATGCGGACGCCCAGCGTCTCGATGCCCTGCAGCAGCTGGAACGCATTGGTCGGCGACAGGCAGGCGCCGAAATCGCGCAGGCCTTCGGTGCGCGCGCGCATGATGAAGGCGGCCGTGCCGAACTGCTCGTCGAAGACGATGCCGTGATAGCCGCCATAGGGCTCGGTCAGCACGGCGAATTTGCCCGATGCGCGCCAGTCGAACCGGCCGCCGTCAATGATGGCGCCGCCGATCGCGATGCCGTGGCCGCCGATCCATTTGGTCGCCGAATGCATCACGATATCCGCGCCGAGTTCGATCGGGCGGCTGAGATAGGGCGTGGCAAAGGTGTTGTCGATCAAGAGGGGAATCTTCGCCTCGTGGGCGATCGCCGCGACCTTCGGGATGTCCAGCACCTCCAGTCCTGGATTGCCGATGGTCTCGCCGATCACGAGCCTGGTGTTCGGCTTGATCGCGGCGCGGAATGCGTCGTGGTCGCGCGGCTTGACGAAAGTGGTGGTGATGCCGAAGCGCGGCAGCGTGTGCGCCAGCAGGTTGATGGTGCCGCCATAAAGCGAGCTCGACGCCACGATGTGGTCGCCGGCATTGAGCAGCGTTGCGATCGCCAGATGCAGCGCGGCCATGCCGCTCGCGGTGCAGATCGCACCGACGCCGCCTTCCAGTGCGGCGAGCCGCTCCTCCAGCACGCCCGTGGTCGGATTGGAGATGCGCGTATAGATGTGGCCGGCACGCTCCAGATTGAACAGCGCGGCAGCATGGTCGGAATCCTGGAACACGTAGGACGTGGTCTGGTAGATCGGCACCGCGCGGGCGCCGGTCACGGGATCCGGATGCTGGCCCGCATGCAGGCTCAGGGTCTCGAAGGCAGGCGGTTTCGGCGCGGGCATGCGTGGCCTCGTTGGTCGGTCGGCGATGGCGGCCGTTGTGCCACAAAACGGAGCGCCGAGTCAGCCATTGACAGCTCTCATGAAGTCGTCATGGCAGCATGTGTGCAACCAACCTCCAGCGCAGCCTAACCCCCAATCGCCTGCTCGATCACTCGCGTCTCCCGCAACAGGATCTCCGCGACCTCCTGCTCGCGCCTTGGACCGAGCCTGGTCCGCACCGCGGAGACCGTCATCGCCGCGGCGGGTTGCCCGTCCGGGGTCTTGATCCAGGTCGAGATCGATTTCGTGCCCTGGATCAGGCCGGTCTCCCGCATGCCGTATCCGAGCCGCCGCGCGGCGGTGATCTCGCCAAGGACGGTCGCCATGTCGGTCTTGTACGCCTCGAACCTCTTTTCGTTCGCTGCGACGATCTTTCGCGCATCCTGCGCCGGCATCGCGGCAAGGATCGCAACACCGGCACTCGAGACGCCGAGCGGCCGGCGCGCGCCGATCTCGATCGACAGCACCTGGATCGGATAGATCCCGATCCGGCGATCGACGCACAGCGTGTCGTTGCCGGTGCGCACCGTCAGGAACAGCGTGTCGCCGATCTCGGCGGAGGCGCGTTGCAGCGACGGATTGGCCGCGATCAGGAGCCGCGACGGCCGCGGCCGCGCCAGCGCCAGCTCGGGCACCTGGTTGCCGATCGCGAAGTGGCCGCTGCGCTCGTTCCGCTCGACGATGCCTTCCTCGATCAGCACGTGCACGATGCGATGCACGGTGGGGCGGGTGAGGCCGGTCGCCTGCACGACCTCGGCCAATGGCACACCGGCCTCGCGGCCTGCGGCAAGAATGCGCAGCACGGCGAGCGCGCGCCGGATCGCCTGCGCGCCCTGCCGCGGTGATGTCGCGTTGCGGGCGAATTTGGTCTTGTCCATAATATGGACAAGAACGCCACAATTCACTCGACAGGTAAAGCGCGCATCTGGAGATTGCGGCCCGATCGGGCGCCATGCGCAAAGGCAGGCGCCCGACGTGGAACTGGAAGCGCCGTCGGGAGGTTAACATGAGATTAATCTGGATTGCCATCGCTGCAATGGCCGCAATGTTGGCGGGGCCTGTGGCAGCCCAGCAGTGGCCGGCGCGGAGCGTCAAGCTGATCGTGCCTTATCCCGCCGGCGGCAATGTCGACAGCGCCGCGCGCATCGTCGCCGACAAGCTGCAGGAAAAGCTCGGCCAGCCTTTCATCATCGAGAACAAGGCCGGCGCCGGTGGCATGATCGCGGGCGAGGCGTTCGCGAAGTCGGCGCCCGACGGTTACACCCTGTTCGTCGGCGCCAACGGCCCGGTGCTGTTCGCGACCGAGATCAACAAGCGTGAAGCCTACAATTGGAAAAAGGACTTCATGCCGATCTCGACCATCTCGATGACGCCTTTGGTGCTCGAGGTGCATCCGTCGGTGCAGGCCAACACTTTCAAGGAATTCATCGATCTCGCCAAGCGCGAGCCCGGCAAGCTGACCATGGCCTCGCCCGGTCCCGGCACCACCAACCATCTGCTCAGCGAGCTGATGCAGTCCAATCTCGATCTGCAATGGGTCACCGCGCATTATCGCGGCAATGCGCCTGCCATCAACGACCTGCTCGGCGGCCAGGTGCAGTTCGCGTTCGACCAGCTCACGGTCAGCCTCCAGCACATCAAGGCCGGCCTGTTCCGCGCGCTCGCCGTCACCAGCCCGCATCGCCTGAAGTCGCTGCCGGATGTTCCGACCTTCGCCGAGCTCGGCTACAAGGATTTCGACGGCCAGACCTTCACCGGCCTGTTCGCGCCCGCGGGCACGCCGGCGCCCGTGATCGACAAGCTGCACGAGACGCTGGTCGCGATCCTGAAGGACCCCGCGGTGATCGACAAGTTCGAGAAGCTGGGCGGCGAAGCCACGCCGATGACGCCGGACGAATTCAAGGCCTATCTCGAGCGCGAGGACGCCAAGTGGATTCCGGTGGTGCGCAAGGCCAACATCAGGGCGGATTGATCGATGCGGATCGATCCCACCGAGCTCGGCGCGGAGCGCATCTACCGCCTGATGACCGGCATCGTGGTGCCGCGCCCGATCGCGTGGGTGACGAGCCTGTCCGCCACGGGCGTGCTCAACCTCGCCCCGTTCAGCGCCTTCACTTTCGTCTCCCAGAAGCCGCCGATGCTCGCCATCAGCGTCGGCCGCAAGGGCGCGGACTACAAGGACACCGCGCACAACATCCTCGATACCGAGGAATACGTGATCCATATCGCCGACACTCCGCTGATGTCGGCGGTGCACGACTCATCGGTCGAGCATCCGCCTGAGATCAGCGAGGTCGAGCATCTCGGTCTCGAAACGATCGCGAGCGAGCGCATCAAGGTGCCGCGGCTGGCCGCCGCACCGGTCGCGATGGAATGCCGCTTCCGGCAGTGCCTGGAGTTCGGCGACGCCAAGAGCCGGCTGATCGTCGGCGAGGTCGTGATGTTTCATCTGCGTGACGGCCTCGTCAACGACGGCAAGGTCGAGACCCGGGCGCTCGACCCGATCGCGCGCATCGGCGGTCCCCGTTACGCCCGCCTCGGCGAGATCGTCACGCTGAACACCGTGTTCCAGACCCCCAAATCGAAGGACTGAGCGCGCCCGCCGCGCTGCCCGAACACCATTGGAGAACGACCATGCGCCTCGTAAGCTATCTCTTTGATGGAGCGCCGCGCTACGGCGTGGCCGTCGCCGACGGTGTGATCGATCTGACCAGGCGGATCGGGCGCGACCATTCGGATGTGAAGGCGTTGATCGCCGCCAACGCGCTTGCTGATGCGCAGGAGGCCGTCGCCGGACAGAAGCCGGATTACGCGCTCGACAAGCTCGTCCTGCTGCCGCCGGTGCTGGCGCCGGAAAAGCTCTGGTGCATTGGCGTCAACTACGCCGAGCGCAATGCCGAATACAAAGACAATTCGGACCTGCCCAAATATCCCAGCCTGTTCGTGCGCAGCATGTCCTCGATGACCGGCTCCGGTCAGCCGCTCGAGAAGCCCAGGGTGTCCGAGCAGCTCGACTACGAGGGCGAGCTCGTCATCGTGATCGGGCAGGGCGGCCGCCACATCCCGCGCGAGAAGGCGTGGGCGCACATCTTCGGCATGACCCTGTGCAACGAGGGCACGATCCGCGACTGGCTGCGCCACGGCAAGTTCAACGTCACGCAGGGCAAGAATTTCGACCGCTCCGGCAGCATCGGCCCGTGGATCGTGACGTCGGACGAATTGGACCCGCGCGGACCGCACGACATCATCACCCGCGTCAATGGCGAGGTGCGGCAGCAGGACACCACCGAGCGGCTGATGTTCCCGTTCGATTTCATCATCTCCTATCTCTCGACCTTCGCAACGCTCAAGCCCGGCGACATGATCGTGACGGGCACGCCGACAGGGGCGGGCGCGCGCTTCGATCCGCCGCGCTGGCTGAAAGTCGGCGACGTCGTCGAGGTCGAGTCGAGCCGTATCGGCGTGCTCCGCAACACCGTCGCCGCGGAGCAATAGACGATGCTGGACAATGCGACGATCGAACGCCTTGCCGCCCGCCTCGACGAGGCCGAGCGCACCAAGACGCTGATCAACATGTTCACGAAGGACTATCCCGATTTCAGCATCGAGGATGCCTACGCCGTCCAGCGCGCCTGGACCAAGCTCCAGCTCGGCCGCGGCCGCATCATCAGGGGTCACAAGATCGGCCTGACCTCGAAGGCGATGCAGAACGCGGTCGGCATCAACGAGCCCGATTACGGCGTGCTGTTCGCCGACATGTTCTACGCCGACGCCACGCCGATCCCGTTCGACCGCTTCCATGCGCCGCGCATCGAGGTCGAGCTCGCCTTCGTGCTGAAGGCGCCGCTGCGCGGACCCGACTGCACCATCTTCGACGTGCTCAACGCCACCGACTACGTCACGCCCGCGCTGGAGATCCTGGAAACGCGCATGCACCGCGTCGACCCCGAGACGGGCAAGATGCGCAAGGTCATGGACACCATCTCGGACAACGCGGCGAACGCCGCGCTGGTGCTCGGCGGCCGGCCGATCCGCCCGATGGATGCGGATCTGCGCTGGATCGGCGCGCTCTTGTTCCGCAACGGCGAGGTCGAGGAGACCGGACTCGCCGCCGGCGTGCTCAATCACCCCGCCAACGGCATCGCCTGGCTCGCCAACCGCCTCGCACCGCATGACGAGCACCTCAAGGCCGGCGAGGTCGTGCTGGCGGGCTCGTTCACGCGCCCCGTCGACATCCGCCGCGGCGACACGTTCCACGCTGACTACGGTCCGTTCGGCTCGGTGTCGTGCCAGTTCGTCTGAACCAACGATTAGGAGGGAACGCATCATGACAAGGCGCAAGAGCATCCACATCGGCGGCTTCAAGCACGTCAATCCGATTCCGAACGCCTGCCGCATCGGCAATCTCGTGATGTCCGGCGTCATCCTCGGCCGCGATCCCGCGACCAACGCGATGCCGGAGAGCCTGGATGCCCAATGCGCCAACATGTTCGCGCATATGAAGGCGACCGTGGAGGCCGCCGGCGGGACCACCGACGACATCATCAAGATGACGGTGTGGCTGAAGGACCGCGGCAACCGCGGGCCCGTCAATGTCGAGTGGCTGAAGATGTTTCCGGACGAGCATTCGCGCCCGGCGCGTCACGCGCTGCCGATGGACAACATGGACGGCGGCGCGCTGGTGCAGTGCGACTTCACCGCCGTGATCGACTGAAGGAGCTTTGCACATGCCGACCTATCTGCCGTTCGATCCCAATCCGCGCCGCCCGGTGAAGGCGCCGCCGCCGAAGACCGTCGACAGCCAGTTCCACGTGCTGGGCCCGATCGAGAAATATCCGGAGCGTCCCGGCGCCGCCTATCGGATGCCGACCGCGACCTGGGAAGCGGCGCTGCGCATGCACAGGGCGCTCGGCATCGAGCGCGGCATCATCGTGCAGACCACCACTTATGGCGCCGATCATGCCGTGGTGCTCGATGGCCTCGCGGCGATGGGCCCGAATTATCGGGGCTGCGCCAATGCGCTGGTGTTCGCGGAAGCGGACGACTCCTATCTTGCCAAGCTGCACGACGCCGGCGTGCGCGGCGCGCGCTTCAGCTTCCGCCAGGAGCTGGGCGCGGTGCTGTCGGACGCCGATTTTGCCCGCGCCATCGCCCGCATCCGCGAGCTCGGCTGGTACGCAAAGATCCAGCCGGAAAAGGACGGCATCGTCTCCAGCGTCGCCAAATACGAGAATCTCGACGTGCCCGTGCTGATCGACCACATGGCGCGGCCTGATCCTGAAGTGGGCAGGAACGATCCGAATTTGCGCAAGATGCTGGAGCTGCTCGGCAAGGGCAATTTCTGGGTCATGCTCTCGCTCGGCGAGAAGACCTCGAAGGCCGGCGCGCCTTACGACGACGTGATCCCGATCGCGCGGGCCTATATCGAGGCCGCCGTCGACCGCTGCGTCTGGGCCAGCGACTGGCCGCATCCGGTCTCGGTGAAGCAGCCGCCGAACGATGCCGACTTGCTGGAGCTGATGTACCGCTACGTCGCCGACCAGACGGAGCTGGAGAAGATCCTGGTCCACAATCCGGCAAAGCTGTTCGGCTTTCCCGACTAGCCGGGCATCGGCGGGAGAGTGCATGTTGGTCGTCATGGCACGACGGCCGCGTCGCCAGGTCTGGCTGGGCGCGGCGCTTGCTTGCATCGGAAGCGTCGCGGCCGCGGCAGCCGACCACGACACCATCCCGCCCGTGACCGCGTGCGATCGGCTCCACCAGGAGTCGTCCGCGGCGATGCGCGTCAGCGAGGCGCAGTCGCGCCCGGCCGCGGGCGGAATGGCCGCGCATTGCGAGGTGATCGCGTATCTCGACGAGCGAACCGGCGCCGAGGGCCAGAAGCTTGCCATCGGCCTGCATCTCAGATTGCCGGAGGCATGGAACGGCCGCTTCGTGTTCCAGGGGCAGGGCGGCACCGACGGCGTGCTCGGCAGCGGCGATGCGCAGCCCGGCGGCGGACAGCCGACCGCGCTCAATCAGGGCTACGCGACGGTCACGACGGATGCCGGCCACAGCAATGCGCCGGGCCCGCTCGGCGGCGCCAGCTTCGGCCTCGATCCGCAAGCGCGGATCGATTTCGGCTATCGCGCCGACGACGCCGTGACGCGGCAGGCGAAGCGCTTCATCCAGGCCTATTACGGCCGCTTGCCGAAATACTCCTATTTCCTCGGCTGCTCCAACGGCGGGCGGCACGGCATGGTGATCACGCAGCGCTTTCCGGAGCATTTCGATGGCGTGGCCGCCGGGGCGCCGGCATTTCGAATGCCCGAGAAGGGGCTGTCAGGCGCCGCCGTGACGCAAGGCTTTGCGGCGATCGCACCGAAGGCGCCTGACGGCCGCCCCATCCTGGCGCAGGCCTTGTCTCAGGCCGATATGGACTTGCTCTCCAGGGCGATCGTTCAATCCTGCGATGAAGCCGACGGCCTTGCGGACGGCATCATCGACAATGTGCCGGCCTGCCGTTTCTCGCCGCGCGCGCTGCAATGTGCCGCCGAGAAGACCGCGAGCTGTCTTTCGGCCGCGCAGGTTGGAGCGCTCGAGAACTATTTCCAGGGACCGACCACTGCTCAGGGTCGCCGGATCTATGCGCCCTATCCCTATGACGCAGGCATTGCCACCGAGGGGTGGCGGCGCTGGATTCTCGGCACGGCGCCCGACAGCCGCGTCAACGCCTTCAACGTCTCCTTTGGCGCAACCCTGGCCTATCTCTACATGACGCCGCCCCACGTGCCCTTGGCCAACGACGCGGACGCCGTCTACGACTTCTACCGTACCGTGGATGTGACGGAAGCCCATGCCAGAATTTTCGGCACGAGCGCGGCGATGCCTCAGTCCTCCGTGCAGACGATCTCGGCGAACTCGGTCGATCTTTCCACCTTCCGGCAGCGGCGCGGCAAGCTGCTGCTCTATCACGGCGTCAGCGATCCCACGTTTTCGGCGCTGGATACGCTCGACTGGTACAAGCGGCTCACCGATGCCGCGGGCGGCGAGAAGGAGACGGCCGACTTCGCCCGCCTGTTCCTCGTGCCCGGCATGAACCATTGTGCGGGAGGACCTGCCACCGACAGCTTCGACGTGCTGACCCCGCTGGTGGCCTGGGTCGAGCAGGGCCGCGCGCCCGAGCGCATCGACGCGCGCGCGGGCGCGAAGACGCCCTGGCCGGATCGCAGCCGGCCCCTGTGCCCCTATCCGCGCCAGGCGCGCTATCTCGGCCAGGGCAGCATCGAGCAGGCCGCGAACTTCAGCTGCGCCGTCCCTTAGGCCGTCGTGATGCTCACGCCGCCGGCTGCTTCGCCAACCGGTCCCGCACCCCGGCCGCGATCTCGAACGAGCGCAGCCGCGCGGCGTGGTCGTAGATCTGTCCGGTGGTGATCAGCTCGTCCGCGCCGGTCTCTGCGATCAGCGCCTTCAGCCTGGCCTCGACCACATCGGGCGTTCCGACCGCGGAGCAGGACAGCGACTGGCCGACCATGGCCTTCTCGGCCGGCGACCACAGCGCGTCCATGTCTTCCACCGGCGGCGGCAGGGGTCCCGGCGTGCCGCGGCGCAGGTTGATGAACTGCTGCTGCAGCGAGGAGAACATCCGCTGCGCCTCGGCGTCGCTGTCGGCGGCGAACACGTTGACGCCGACCATCGCATAGGGCTTGTCGAGCTGCGCCGAAGGCTCGAAGCGCGCGCGATATTCGCGCAGTGCCGGCATCATCATCTGCGGCGCGAAATGCGAGGCGAAGGCGAATGGCAGCCCGAGCATCGCGGCCAGCTGCGCGCCGAAGGTGCTCGACCCCAGAATCCACAGCGGCACTTTCGTTCCCATGCCGGGCACGGCGCGGATCGCCTGGTTTGGCTGCACATCGCCAAGCAGCGCCTGCAGCTCCAGCACGTCGTGCGGAAAATTCTCCGATGCCGTCGCGAGGTCGCGCCGCATCGCCCGCGCGGTGAACTGGTCGGTGCCCGGCGCCCGGCCGAGCCCGAGATCGATCCGCCCGGGATAGAGCGACTCGAGCGTGCCGAACTGTTCGGCAATGACCAGCGGCGAATGGTTCGGCAGCATGATCCCGCCGGAGCCGACCCGGATCGTCTTCGTTCCGCCGGCGATGTGGCCGATCACCACCGACGTCGCCGCGCTGGCGATGCCCGTCATGTTGTGGTGCTCGGCCAGCCAGAAGCGCTTGAAGCCCCAGCTCTCGGCGTGCCGCGCGAGGTCGAGCGAATTGGCAAAGGCCTGCGCCGCGTTGCTGCCCTGACAAATGGGAGCGAGGTCGAGCACGGAAAAGGGGATCATGCGGACGTCCAGGTGAGGGCGCGCGGAGCGGGCCGGCCCTCACATGTAGGGCTTGGCATCGGAAATAACAGAGCAGTTGCGCGGCGCCCGAGCAACCAGGCCATTCCGAAATCGCCGCTCGCTCAGTTCCCCGTCAGCGCATGCCAGAGTTCGTCGGCCACGTCATTCCTGCAATCGGGCGAGCGGATCAGCCTGATCTCGATCGGAATGTCGAACCGGTCGTCGCCTGCGCGAACGAGGCGGCCCTGCTCGATCTCCTCTCTCGCCAGGGTCAGTGGAAGCCAGGCCACGCCGTGGCCCTCGCGCGCCATGGTCATCAGCGTTGCGGCAAGGTGCGAGGTGAAGCCGGTCTGCATGTTGTCGATCGTGCTCCGGCCGACCGGATGGGCCGCGAGAATGCGGCCGAGGCCCGAAGCGCGGCTGTAGGAAAGCAGGCGCGCCGGCGGCGCGGCTTGCCCGTCGAGAGACCATGCCGGCTGTCCGTCGGAGCCGGGCGCGCAAAGCGGCACCAGGCAGTCGTCGCCGATGCGGTGGCTCTGGAAGCGTTCCGGCTCGAAGCGTGCCGGCGCCTCGGCATGGGCATGGCAAAGCAGGAAATGCACCTCGCCGCTGAGCATGATCTGTTCGCAGCCTTCCATGCTTTCCGAGATCAGGCTGAGCGCGCCGAGCGCTTCGAAGCGCAGGTGCTTTCGGATCCATCCGGGAAAGAACGTGAAGGAGAGCGCATGCGTCGCCGCGATGGACAAGGCGACCGTATCGCGTTCGCCCACGGATCGCGTGTCGCGCTGCGCCCGCTCCAGGCCGCGGATCAGGTCGGCGGCAAGCGGCTGGAAGTGCTGACCGGCGGAGGTCAGGCTTGTGCCTTGCGCGCCGCGTGCGAACAGAGGCGTTCCAATCCAGTCCTCCAGCGCACGAATGCGGCGGCTGAAGGCGGGCTGCGTCACGTTCCGCGCCTCGGCGGCCCGCGAGAAGCTCTTCAGCTCCGCCAGTGCCGAGAAGTCCTTGAGCCAGTCGAGATCCAATTGAAATCCTAACGAAATTGCGCCGATGCCGCCCGTGCATGAGGTGAACCGATCATGGCATTGGCCAATCGGGCCTGTCCAGACGTACATGCGTCGAGCCAAGCGAGGAGACCACCATGCGCATCGTCGACGTCCGCGAGATCACCAAGCCGATCGCCTCCCCGATCCGGAACGCCTATATCGATTTCTCGAAGATGACCGCGAGCCTCGTCGCCGTCGTCACCGACGTCGAGCGCGATGGACGGCGCGTGGTCGGCTACGGCTTCAATTCCAACGGCCGCTATGGCCAGGGTGGGCTGATCCGCGAGCGGTTCCGCAACCGCATTCTCGAAGCCGATCCCAAGGGCGTCCTCAACGAGGCCGGCGACAATCTCGACCCGCACAAGCTTTGGGCCGCGATGATGAGCAACGAGAAGCCCGGCGGTCACGGCGAGCGCTCGGTGGCGGTCGGAACGCTCGACATGGCGATCTGGGACGCCACGGCCAAGATCGCCCGCAAGCCGCTGTTCCGCCTGCTCGCGGAGCAGAAGGGGCGCGAGGCCGATCCGCGCGTCTTCGTCTATGCCGCCGGCGGCTACTACTATCCGGGCAAGGACAACACCGCGCTGCGCGCCGAGATGCGCGGTTACCTCGATCGCGGTTACAACGTCGTCAAGATGAAGATCGGCGGCGCGGCCATCGACGAGGACCAGCGCCGCATCGAGGCGGTGCTGTCCGAGATCGGGTCAGAGGCGCAGCTCGCCGTGGACGCGAACGGCCGCTTCGACCTCGAGACCGGCATCGCCTATGCAAAGATGCTCCGGCAATACCCCTTGTTCTGGTACGAGGAGGTCGGCGATCCCCTCGACTACGCGCTGCAGGCTGCGCTCTCGGAATTCTATCCGGGCCCGATGGCGACCGGCGAGAACCTGTTCTCGCATCAGGACGCGCGCAATCTGTTGCGCTACGGCGGGATGCGGCCGGACCGCGACTGGCTGCAGTTCGACTGCGCACTGTCCTATGGCCTCGTCGAATATCTGCGCACCCTCGACGTGCTGCATCAATTCGGCTGGGCCCCGTCGCGCTGCATCCCGCATGGCGGTCACCAGATGTCGCTCAACATCGCGGCGGGCCTCGGGCTCGGCGGCAACGAGAGCTATCCCGATCTCTTCCAGCCCTATGGCGGCTTCCCCGACGGCGTCAAGGTCGAAGCCGGTCACATCGTCATGCCCGAGCTTCCCGGGATCGGCTTCGAGGGCAAGTCGGACTTGATCAAGGTGATGCGCGAACTGGCGGAGTAGGGACGTCGTTTCGCTACACGCAAACGCACCCCGCACCGGCACATGCGGCAAATCCGCCCGTCCTGAAACCATCGGCAGCCCGACCGCGTTGCAGGCCGGCTTGATTTGATGCGGCTTTCGTTTCGGGATTTGCCTTGGACAGATTCAACATCGGTGTGCATTTTCTCGCGCTGGCGGCCGCGTTCGCGTTGGCGATCCCGATCGGGTGGGACCGCGAGAAGCGGGCGCGCAGCGCGGGCCTGCGCACCTTTCCGCTGGTCGCGCTGGCGAGCTGCGGCTTCGTGCAGGCCAGCGAAAGCCTGCTGGCGCATTCGCCCGACGGCATGGCCAAGGTGATCGAGGGCCTCATCACCGGCATCGGCTTCATCGGCGGCGGGGCCATCCTCAAGCAGGGCAATTCGGTGCAGGGCACCGCGACCGCCGCGAGCCTGTGGGCCACCGGCGCCATCGGCGTCTCCGTCGGGCTCGGTGCCTACGATGTCGCGGTGACGGTCGCGGTGTTTACGTTCCTGACGCTTCGCTTGCTGACGCTGGTCAAGGAAGAGGGCGATCTGTGACGGCATGCTTCGTCATGGCGCCGTGCGGGCGGCCTGCGCCTTCGTTCACAACGCTGTTATTGCGACTTGGTGCGCCCTTCATCTCGATTGGGCGTGTCGTGCTTGTTGTTGTACACTGCTCAGAGCCTCGGAACGGTCGCCAGGAGGAATTGACATGACCACGGTCGTATTCAACCGCCGCAGCCTCCTTGTCGCCGGCGGCTCCGTTCTTGCAACCGGCCTTCTGGCAGCCGGAGCCTCCGGGCTCATCCTGCCGGCTCGCGCCGACGGCCTCGCTCCGACCGAATCGATGTCGGGCGGCGCGAACAACTATCGCAAGGGCGCCGCGGTCGTGGACCGGATCGGCAAGGGCGGCTTCTGGATGAGTGGCACCGTGCGTCGCGCCGGCGACGGGGCGCCGCTCGCCGGCCAGCGCATCCAGATCTGGGCGCACACGGTGGAAGGCCAGGAGCACGAGCCGCAGAGCCACGGCGCCACGCTCACCGACAAGGACGGCAAGTTCCGGCTCGAGATGCCGCAGATCATCCCGATCTTCGGCCAGCCGCACGGCCACCTCGCCTATGACAGCGGCGAGTTCAAGACCGTGTTCCTGCGGCCGGTGATGCGCAGCGCCAAGGAAACCAGCCTCGAAGCCCACTTCGTGCTGCAGCCGGCCTGACCGGGCCGACGCATGACGGGGTGGAGGTCGGCACGCGTGATCCTGATCTGGGTCGCGCTTGCCGTGGCCGTCGGCGTGCCGATCGTGTTCGCAGCAACGAGCGAGCAACTCGCCTGGCGCGGGCCGGTCTACATCCTCGCCGGCTTCGCCGGGATCGTCGCGCTCGGTCTCGTGCTCGTGCAGCCCTTGCTGATCGGCGGCTATCTGGCGCCGCTGTCGGCCTATCGCGGACGGCGCGCGCATCACTGGATCGGCGGCGCGCTGGTGCTGGCCGTGGTGATCCACGTCGCCGGCCTCTGGATCACCAGCCCGCCCGACATGATCGACGCGTTGACCTACGCATCGCCGACGCCGTTCTCCCCGTTCGGCGTGACCGCGATGTGGGCGATCTTCATTGTCGCGCTGCTGGCGTCGCTGCGCCGCCGGCTGGAGCTGCGGCCGCGAACCTGGCGCTTCATTCACATGCCGCTCGCGATCGTCATCGTCGTCGGCAGCGTGGTCCATTGCCTCCTGATCGAGGGAACGATGGAGACGGTCTCCAAGGCCGTGCTGTGCGCCGCGGTTCTCGCGGCGACCATCAAGGTCATGATCGACCTGCAGGTGTGGCGAAAGCGACGAACGCTGCGCGGGGAAAGCCCGTAGCCCGGATGGAGCGAAGCGTAATCCGGGGCGACTGCATCCGCGGCCGAGGGCCCCGGATTACGTTTGCGTTCCATCCAGGCGCTGCTCTGCTTGCCGCATTCGGCGACGCGGCGTAACTTCACGCAATGGTTGTCACCGCCCCCGATCCGAAAGCGTTCCTGCTCGCGACGCCGTTTTTCGGCGGGCTTTCGGAGCCAAGCCTCGACCTCCTGATGTCGATGCTGGTCGAGCGCCGCTTCGAGGTCGGCAGCACCGTCGTGGCGGAAGGCGAGGCGGGACGTTCGATGTTCATCGTCAAGTCCGGCCGCCTCGCGGTGAGCAAGCGGACGAATGCGGGCCGCGTCATCCCGATCTCCGTCCTGCAGTCCGGTGATTTCTTCGGCGAGATGACGCTGATCGAAATGCAGAACCGCTCCGCCACCGTGGTGGCGGAGGCGCCGACCGTGCTGTACGAGCTGACCGCCCAGAATCTCTACGCCTGCTACAAGGCCGACATCCACGCCTACGTGATCGTGCTGCAGAACATCAACCGCGAGCTATCCCGCCGGTTGCGCCGGGCGGACGATCGGTTCGCAGGGCGCGCGGCGGACAACGACAATTGATGGCGCGTAGTGCGTAGGATGGGTAGAGCGCAGCGAAACCCATCATGCTTCGGCACCAGATAGGCCCGCGATGGGTTTCGCTGCGCTCTACCCATCCTACGAGTTTGATCCGGCTACAGCAGCGCCATCGAGTGCAGCGAGTTTCGATGAAGGCCGAAGGCAACGATGCCGGAGAGAAGCAGCGCAGTCCCAGTCACGATCAGGCAAAACGCAAGCACTCTGGAAGCCTCTGGTTCGTCATCAATGACACGGACGATAATGGATAAAATTTTAGCGACAATCGAAAGGAAGGATTAACCTTACCTGCGCGGCCCCATCGCGGCCCGTCGGGCAAAACACCCACCTCCCGCAAAACTCCGTCAACCCCCTTCGCCAAAAATATTCCACTTTACCGAAATTCGGATTCGCGGCATATTCCCGCCATCCCGGCCCGAGGAGAGGGGCGATCGTACGTCGCAACGAACGTGGGCCGGGGTGCGGTGGACGCGGCTGCGTCGGGCACGGCAAGGCGGGACCAGGGCGGGGCATCCTCGTGAGGTTCTGCTCCGTGCAGACGAACGAAGCGGTCGCGTACGGCTAAACCATGTGGTCCTGGCTGTCGTTGCTACAGCCAAGCTTTCGCGAAGATGCAGCGGCCAACCGGTCGCGGTGCATCGCCTGTCGCTGAAGTGACGGAGGACAGAGGGAACTCGGCTCCGGGGAGAGCAGGCATAAGCCGTCAACCCATCGCGCAGGGAAGGCCGGGTGTTTTCCGGCCCACCTGTTTTCCGCCTGCGCATTTGCGTGTGCATTTTTGCGCGCAGCGGAGCAATGGGTGCCGGCCGGCACCCGGCCTTCCCTGCGCCCTCTTCACAGAAGAGGGCGAAAGAGAAGAGCAAAACTCGGGCGCTTCACGCCGCGAGAACGCTGCATCATGTGAGGACGAAGGAATGACCGTGCGTTGTCACGCGAGCACGGACATGACGGGCCTTCTCGCCGCGCCGGTCGCCTGGATCAGCGAACGGCTGCGGTCGCCGTCAGCTCCAGCCTGACGCCCGGGCCGAGATCGGCAACGCCGATGGCGGCACGCGCCGGCAGATGGTCCGCGGTGAAATACCGCTTCCACACCTCGTTGAACGCCGCCTTGTCGGCGAGCTCGGTCATGAAGATGGTCACCTGCAGAATGCAGGAGAGATCCGAGCCGGCCCCCTCGAGCAGCGTCTTCAACTGCCTGAGCACATCGTCGGCCTGGCCTGCTATGTCGAGCCCGGCATCCTCAGGGACGATGCCGCCGAGATAGAGCACGCCGTTATGCTCGACGATCTCGTGGAGCAGTCCTTCATAGGGCAGGGAACGTTTGATCACGGGGCATCCATGGACGTTGCGGGCGCGCGGGCGGGGCGCAAAGCTTGCTTCGAGAGGGGAAAAATGGTGCTGCCAGACAGGATTGAACTGTCGACCTCTCCATTACCAATGGAGTGCTCTACCACTGAGCTACGGCAGCATGTGCTGGTGAAGAATCGGGCGCCCGAGGGGCCCTGCCAAGCGGGCCGATATCTGCCACAAGCCCCCCTCCTGTGCAAGCTTGCAAGCCCCGCCAGAACGAGAAAATCGGGCCGATATCGGGGCCAAAATGCTTGTTTTGGCTCGAAACGGCCGACTTCCCGCCGATTCGCGCTCTGCGCGTCCCCGCCAACTGGCCAGGTGGCCAAGGGGGCGGATTCGGTCCATTTCGAGTTTCGCACGATCGGATCGCGACGGCCCTCTTGAGCTGCCGCATTCTCTGGGCATGTTATCGCAGATGGCCGTATCGGACCCGCAATGACTGACGAGAACGACAAGAGCGCGACCCAGGCGAAGACATCCCGCGACGAGCGGTTGAAATCGGCGCTGCGCGAAAACCTCAAGCGGCGGAAGCTGCAGGCGCGCGAACGCGCCGCAAGCGGCGAGCCCTCGCCAAACGACGAGGGTTCCCTCAATGAGGGGGCCGCCGGCAAGGCCGGCGCGTAGCAGATTGGAATGAGCGAGAATGACCATGGGGCAGGACGGACAGCAACGAACCGATGACGAGGCGCTGATGTCGCGGTTCACGCGCCCCGAACAGACCTTTCCGACGCTGACACCGCTCGAGATCGAACGGATCAGGCACTTTGGCGAGGTCCGCAACTATCGGGATGGCGAGTTCCTGTTCGAGACCGGCAAGCCGGGGCCGGGCATGTTCGTCGTGCTGAAGGGCCATGTCGCCATCACCCAGCGCGACGGGCTCGGTCACGTCACGCCGGTGATCGACCAGGGGCCCGGGCAGTTCCTGGCCGAGCTCAGCCAGCTCTCGGGCCAGCCGGCGCTGGTCGACGGCCGCGCCGAGGGCGATGTCGAGACGCTGCTGCTGCCGCCGGACCGGCTGCGCGCGCTGCTGGTCGCCGAGGCCGAGCTCGGCGAGCGCATCATGCGCGCGCTGATCCTGCGCCGGGTCAATCTGATCCAGGGCGGCATCGGCGGTCCCGTGCTGATCGGCCCGTCGAACTCCGCAGGCGTGGTGCGGCTGCAGGGCTTCCTCACCCGCAACGGCCAGCCGCATCATCTGCTCGATCCCGCGCGCGATCGCGACGCCGCCGAGGTCATCGCGCGCTATTCGCCCAAGCCCGGAGACTGGCCGCTGGTCGTCGCCGCAAGCGGCGCGGTGCTGCGCAACCCCGATGAGACCGAGCTTGCGCGCGCCATCGGCATGATCGGCGGCACCAAGGATGGCCGCATCTACGACGTTGCGGTCGTCGGCTGCGGACCGGCCGGGCTCGCCACCGCCGTGTATGCGGCGTCCGAAGGCTTGTCCGTCGCGGTGCTCGACATCCGCGCCTTCGGCGGCCAGGCCGGCGCCAGCGCGCGCATCGAGAATTATCTGGGCTTTCCGACCGGCATTTCCGGCCAGGCCCTGACCGCGCGCGCCTTCACCCAGGCGCAGAAATTCGGCGCCGACATCATGATCCCCGTCACGGTGAAGTCGCTCGACTGCACCCGCAAGGACGGCGCGTTCTCGGTGGCGCTCGAGGGCTGCGATGCCTTGCGCTCGCGTTCGATCGTGGTGGCGAGCGGCGCGCGCTATCGCAGGCCTGACATCGCGAATCTCGACAAATTCGAGGGGCGCGGCGTCTGGTATTGGGCTTCGCCCGTGGAAGCAAGACTCTGCGCCGGCGAGGAGGTCGCGCTGGTCGGCGCCGGCAATTCGGCCGGCCAGGCCGCCGTGTTCCTGTCGGGTCACGCCAAGAAGGTCTTGATGATCATCCGCGGCGGCGGTCTGGGCGCGAGCATGTCGCGCTATCTCATCGAGCGCATCGAAGCGACGCCGAACATCGAATTGATGTTCAACACCGAGATCACGGCGCTCGAGGGCGACGAGGCCGCGCTGCTGCGGCGGATCCGCTGGAAGAGCCGGCTGTCCGACGACGAGGATTCCGCCGACATCCGCAATCTCTTCCTGTTCGTCGGCGCCGATCCCGCCACCGCCTGGCTCGACGGCTGCGGCGTGACGCTCGATCGCGGTGGCTTCGTCGTCACCGGCGCGCAGTCCGAGCAGAACCAGGGCCGGCTCGTGGCGCCGCTGGAGACCTCGGTGCCCGGCGTCTATGCCGTCGGCGACGTCCGCTCCGGCTCGGTCAAGCGCGTCGGCGGCGCCATCGGCGAGGGCGCGCAGGTCGTGGCCTCCCTGCACGGCTATCTCGGCGACGCCGCAAAACCGGCGCTTTAGAGCGCGATCAGAACCCGGAGGGCCGCGTCAGCGCAAAGTGCGACCGGCCTTTTCGAGAAGATCGTGCTCGAACAATGAGTCAAGCAGAAGTCAAGAGAACGGCAAGTCGAATGAGGCTTGCCAACTTGGCGCGTCGCACGGACTATCGCCTGCCCGCGAGGTCAATCGCGCGTGGAAGACAAGAATTTACATGGGAGGACTAAATGGCTGAACTCGTCGTGCTCTACAAGACGCCCAAGGATGCTGCCGCCTTCGACAAGCATTATGCCGAAACGCACATCCCGCTCGCGAAGAAACTGCCCGGCTTGAAGAAGTACGCGGTCAGCACCGGCCCGGTCGGTTCCCCCGCCGGTCCTTCCGGAGTGCACCTCGTGGCTATCCTCACCTTCGACAGCGTGGCCGACATCCAGAAGGCGTTCGGCAGCGACGCGGGCAAGGCGGCGGCAGGCGACGTGCCGAAATTCGCCAGCGGCGGCGCCGACCTGCTGATCTTCGACACCAAGGAAGTGTGAGACTTCGATTCAACTTTCGTCGAAAGCTGCCGTCGTTTGTGACAGCGGTGCAAAAAATTCAGCCATGCGTTTGTCGATTCGCACGACGACGCATGGCTGCGCACATGCATGTGACGACAACGCGGGTGGCAATCTCATGAGGGCCGTAATACTACTCTCCTGAATTTTAATGCAGAGCAGGAGAGACGTCATGGTGCTTGGCTTGAGCCTGTCCACCTTCACCTTGGTCCATGTCGTCATCAGCCTGATCGCGATCGCCGCCGGCCTCGTCGTCATGTTCGGCCTGCTCGGCTCGAAGTCGATGCCGGGCCTCACCGCGATCTTCCTGTTGTTCACGATCCTCACCAGCGCCACCGGCTTCCTGTTTCCGTTCGAGAAGCTGCTGCCCTCGCACATCATCGGCATCATCTCGCTGGTGCTGCTCGCGATCGCCTGCTTCGCGCTGTACGGCATGAAGCTCGCGGGCGCCTGGCGGCCGGTCTATGTCGTCACCGCGATGATCTCGCTCTATTTCAACGTCTTCGTGCTGGTGATCCAGTCGTTCCTCAAGGTGCCGGCCTTGGCCGCGCTCGCGCCGGCGGTGGCGCCTGCGCCGCCGTCGGGCCCGGTGTTCGCCGTGGTGCAGGGCATCGTGCTCGTGTTCTTCGTCGTGCTCACCGTCGGCGCCTGGCGCCGCTTCAAGCCGATGGCATTTGCCTGATCACACGATTCTCAACATCCCGGTCGATGCGAGGCGTCGCATTCGGGATCTCGCGCGACTATCTGCGCAACGTCGGCGCGTTCCTGTTCGCGCGCAACGCAACCGAGCTTCACTGAAAGAGAGCGATCATGCCCACCATCACCACCAAGGACGGCGTCGAGATTTTCTACAAGGACTGGGGCAGTGGTCAGCCGATCGTGTTCAGCCATGGCTGGCCGTTGTCGGCCGATGACTGGGACGCGCAGATGATCTTCTTCGCCAACAACGGCTATCGCGTCATCGCCCATGATCGCCGCGGCCATGGCCGCTCGTCGCAGGTTTCCGACGGGCACGACATGGATCACTATGCCGACGACCTCGCGGCGGTCACGGCGCATCTCGACCTCAAGAACGCCATTCATGTCGGCCATTCCACCGGCGGCGGCGAAGTCGTGCACTACATCGCGCGCCATGGCGAGAGCCGGGTGGCGAAGGCGGCGATCCTCTCCGCGGTGCCGCCGCTGATGGTGCAGACCGCGGCCAATCCGGGCGGCCTGCCGAAGAGCGTGTTCGACGATCTGCAGAAGCAGCTCGCCGCCAGCCGCACGCAATTCTATCGCGACCTCCCCACCGGCCCGTTCTACGGCTACAACCGTCCCGGCGCCAAGCCGTCGGAAGCGGTGATCCAGAACTGGTGGCGCCAGGGCATGATGGGCGGCGCCAAGGCGCATTATGACGGCATCGTCGCGTTCTCGCAGACCGATTTCACCGAGGATCTGAAGAAGATCACCGTGCCCGTGCTGGTGATGCACGGCGACGACGATCAGATCGTTCCTTACGCCGATTCCGCGCCGCTGTCGGCCAAGCTGCTCAAGAAGGGCATCCTGAAGACCTACAAGGGCTTCCCCCACGGTATGCCGACCACGCACGCCGAAACCATCAACGCCGACCTGCTGGCGTTCTTCAAGGAGTGAGGCACCTCACTTCAAGATCGCCCGGATCGCATCGAAGGTGCGCTTGACGAAGGCATCCGGCTTCTCGCGCGTGCCTTCGCCGAGCCAGCTCTCGCCGCCGACGCGCATCGCGCCGGTGGCGATCATGGCGACGAGCCGGGCGTTCACCCGGTCGGATTTGGTTCGCCCGCGCTGGGCGAGCCCGTCGGCCAGAGCGCGCTCGAGCTTCTCGTATTTGAGCTGGTCGCGCGCCTGGAGCGCGGGATTGTCGCGCTTGAGCCGCGACATCGCGGCGGCTTCGGCGGGGTCGAGCCGCTTGATCACCGCGGCGATCGCATTCTCGGCCGCCGTCAGCATGGATTCATCCGCAGGCCGGGCGACGACCTCGTCGACCAGCGCGCTGGCGGCATTCTCCTGCCAGGCGGTGACCACGTCCTCCTTGGACGCGAAATAGTGGAAGAAGCTGCGGCGCGACACCTCTGCCGCCGCCGCGATGTCATCGATGGTCGTGGCCTCGAAGCCGCGCTCGAGGAACAGCGTCATCGCCGCCCGCGTCAACCGGGCGCGGGTCAGTTGCCGCTTGCGCTGGCGCAGCCCGGTGACATCAGGGGCTCTTCCGTCCGCGGGCAATTTCCGGGCAACCTTCGAAGCCTTCAAATCATGTCACCTCTTGCAAAGTTGCACTCAGTGCACATTTAGACCCGGCGCGGGCCTCGTTCCAGCCCCGGACGGAGATATGGCATGACCGACTGGACCACGGCTGACATCCCCTCGCTCAGCGGCAAGACCGCCGTCGTGACGGGAGCGACGGGCGGCCTCGGTTACGAGACGGCGATGGCGCTGGCGGGCGCCGGTGCCATTGTCATACTCACGGGACGCGACGACGCAAAGGGCTTGCGGGCGATCGAGGGCATTTGCGCGCGGTTTCCGGGGGCGCTGATCGCCTACGAGCATCTCGATCTCGCCAATCTCGCCTCCGTCGCCGATTTCGCCGGGCGCTTCGCCGCAGGCAACGAGCAGCTCGATCTCCTCGTCAACAATGCCGGCGTGATGGCGCTGCCGAAACGGCGAGAGACCGAGGACGGTTTCGAGATGCAGCTCGGCACCAACTATCTCGGTCATTACGTCCTGACGGCACGCCTGCTGCCGCAGCTTCGCCGGGCAACGGCGTCGCGTGTCGTCAATCTCTCCAGCCTTGCGCACCGCTCCGGCGTGATCGATTTCGACGATCTGCAAGCCAAGCATTCCTATCGTCCGTGGCGCGCCTACTGCCAGTCCAAGCTGGCGATGCTGATGTTTTCGCTCGAATTGCAGCGTCGCAGCGATGCGGCAGGCTGGGGCGTCAGGAGCATGGCCGCCCATCCCGGCTTTGCGCGCACCGATCTGATCGCGAACGGCCCGGGCGCCAACACGGTCCAGTGGCGGGTCGGCCGGCTGCTGCAGCCGCTGTTCAGCCAGTCCGCGGCCGAAGGCGCACTGCCGACGCTGTTCGCCGCAACCTCGCCCGCGGCGGAGCCCGGCGGGTATTACGGTCCGAACGGGTTCTATGAGATGAAGGGGGCGCCGGCGGCGGCGAAGATCATGCCGCACGCGAAGGACTTTGCTGTCGCGGCCATGCTGTGGGATGTCTCGGCGACGTTGACCGGTATATCCTTCGACGAGATCGCGGCCGCCGCGTGAGCCGTGCCGACGCCAGGAACATCCCGATGAAGGTCATCATCTTCGGCGCGACCGGCATGGTCGGGCAGGGCGTGTTGCGCGAATGCTTGGTCGATGCCGGCGTCGACCGCGTGCTCGTCGTTGGCCGCAGCCCGACCGGCGTGCGCAACGCCAAGCTCGTCGAGATCATCCACGACAACTTCCTGGACTATTCGGCGATCGAAACGCGGCTGACCGGCTTCGACGCCTGCTTTTTCTGCCTCGGCGTCTCCTCGATCGGCATGAGCGAGGAACGCTACCGCCATCTCACCTATGACCTGACCCTCGCGGCGGCGACGACGCTGGCGCGCCTCAATCCGCAGATGGTCTTCACCTATGTCACCGGCGCCGGCACCGATTCCAGCGAGCAGGGCTCGCGGATGTGGGCGCGGATCAAGGGCAAGACCGAGAACGATCTGCTCAAGCTGCCGTTCAGGGCCGCCTATATGTTCCGGCCAGGCGCGATCCAGCCTTTGCACGGCGCCCGTTCCAAGACCGCCTGGGTGCAGGCGGTCTATACCGCAACCCGGCCGCTCTGGTCGGTGCTGCGCCTGATATCGCCGCAACTCGTCACCTCGACCGAGCAAATCGGCCGCGCCATGATCCGCGTCGCCCGCGAGGGGTATCCGCGGAAGGTGCTGGAGATGGCGGATATCAATAGCCTCTAGCCGGCCGGTCCGTTAGTTTGAGCGGAAATATCGCGGCCTGCGCGCGTTGAGGCCTGTCCACTCCCAAGGAGAAGCGTCGGCGATGCCGCCCCAGCTCAAACTGATCGCCCTCGACGCCGACGATCTCGCCGTGATCTCGACCCATGTCCAGGACGCCCGCGTCCAGATCTCCGACATCATCTGGCGGCAGGCCGAGAAGCGGCTTGTGGTCGGGATGAGCCGGCTGGACTGGGAGCAGACGCTGGAAGGGCAGACCGAGCCGCGCCGGCTCGTCGCCGCGCTCCGCTTCGACCGCGTGCTCGCCTGCAAATCGCGCAACATCGACTTGGGCGCTCCCGACAAGGTCCTGGACCTCGTCGGCATCGAGTTTCACCCGCGGGACGGGCGCGAAGCCGAGCCCGGCGGCAGCGCCCTGCTCTTGTTCGCGCAAGGGGGCGCCGTCCGGCTCGACGTCGAATGCCTGGAATGCGAGCTCACCGACCTCGGGGGGGACGCGCTGGGAACAGGGGTGGAGATCGAGGGGGAGGTGTGAGGTTGCCTGTATACCAGCCGCACCGTCCCGGACCTGCGCCAGGACGGCGCCTTGCGAGGGTTGACGCCGCTTCCCCGCCGCGCCATTGAGCAGGGGACCTGGTGCGCCAATCCGCCCCAAAGACCATCCAGAAGCCAAGCCAGACATGCCCGTTCGTCTCGACCGCAGCAGCGCCGATTTTGACCAGCGATTCGCGGCCTTCCTCGCCACCAAGCGCGAGGTCTCGGCCGACGTCGAGGCTGCCGCGCGCGCGATCGTCGACGATGTCGCCCGGCGCGGCGACGCGGCCCTGCTCGAGGCCACGGCCAAGTTCGACCGCCTGACCCTGGACGCCGGCGGCCTGCGTGTCACGGCAGCGGAGATCGAGGCCGCGACAAAGGCCTGCGATGCCCTCACGCTGGATGCGCTCAAGCTCGCGCGCGACCGCATCGAGATCTATCACCGCCGCCAGCTGCCGCAGGACGAGCGCTTCACCGATCCGCTCGGCGTCGAGCTCGGCTGGCGCTACACCGCGATCGAATCCGCCGGCCTCTACGTGCCCGGCGGCACCGCGGCCTATCCGTCCTCGGTGCTGATGAACGCGGTGCCCGCCAGGGTCGCCGGTGTCGCGCGCCTCGTGATGGTGGTGCCCTCGCCCGACGGCAAGCTCAACCCGCTGGTGCTGGCGGCCGCGCAACTCGGCGGCGTCACGGAAGTCTACCGCGTCGGCGGCGCGCAGGCCGTGGCCGCGCTGGCGCACGGCACCGCGACGATCGCACCGGTCGCAAAAATCGTCGGCCCCGGCAATGCCTATGTCGCCGCCGCCAAGCGGCTGGTGTTCGGCAAGGTCGGCATCGACATGATCGCCGGCCCCTCCGAGGTGCTCGTGATCGCCGACGACACCGGCAATGCCGACTGGATCGCCGCCGACCTGCTGGCGCAGGCCGAGCATGACGCCAGCGCGCAGTCGATCTTGATCACCGATTCCGCACGGCTCGCGGCCGATGTCGAAAAGGCCGTCGAAGCGCAGCTGAAGACGCTGCCGCGCGCCGCGATCGCCGGCCCCTCCTGGGCCGATTTCGGCGCCATCATCTTGGTGAAGAATCTCGCCGACAGCATTCCGCTTGCGGATGCGATCGCCGCCGAGCATCTCGAGATCATGACGGTGGATCCCGATGCGCTCGCCGCGAAAATCCGCAACGCCGGCGCGGTGTTCCTCGGACCGCATACGCCCGAGGCGATCGGCGATTATGTCGGCGGCTCCAACCACGTGCTGCCGACGGCGCGCTCGGCGCGATTCTCCTCAGGCCTGTCGGTGCACGACTTCATGAAGCGTACCTCGATCCTGAAATGCGGCCCGGATCAGCTGCGGGCGCTGGGACCTGCCGCGATGACGCTCGGCAAGGCGGAGGGACTGGACGCCCATTCGCGCTCGATTGGATTGCGCCTCAATCTGTCATGACAAAGCCGCCCGAACAGGACGACTCCAACAACCGCATCGTGGGCGTCACGCTCGACGAAGACTCGATCGGCCGTTCCGGCCCCGACATCGAGCATGAGCGCGCGATCGCGATCTACGATCTGATCGAGCAGAACCTGTTCGCGCCGGACGGCGCCGAAGGGAAGGGCCCGTTCACGCTGCATATCGGCATCACCGGCAACCGACTGATGTTCGACATCCGCCGCGAGGACGGCACGCCCGTCGTCGCGCACCTGTTGTCGCTGACGCCGTTCCGGCGGATCGTGAAGGACTACTTCATGATCTGCGACAGCTATTACCAAGCGATCCGCACCGCGACCCCCGACAAGATCGAGGCCATCGACATGGGCCGTCGCGGCATCCATGACGAGGGATCGCGCACGCTGCAGGAGCGCCTGAAGGGCAAGGTGCGGGTCGACTTCGAGACCTCGCGCCGGCTGTTCACGCTCATTACCGTCCTGCACTGGAAGGGTTAAGTGCGATGGCGGGTCCGCCACGCGCACGCGATCCGCAATCGGTGCTGTTCGCCTGTGCGATGAACAGCGTGCGCTCGCCGATGGCCGAGAGCCTGTTGCAGCACATGTTTCCGCAGGGCCTCTACGTCAAATCCGCCGGCGCCAGGAAGGGCGAGCTCGACCCGTTCGCCGTGGCCGTGATGACCGAGCTCGGTCAGGACATCTCCGCCCACAAGCCGCAGACCTTCGAGGAGCTGGAGGACTGGGAGGGGCTGAATTTCGACCTCATCATCACGCTCTCGCCCGAGGCGCATCACAAGGCGCTGGAGCTGACGCGAACGCTGGCGGCCGACGTCGAATACTGGCCGACGCAGGATCCCACCACCATCGAAGGCAGCCGCGACCAGAAGCTCGCCGCCTACCGCGAGGTCTGCGACCAGCTGTTGATGCGCATCCGCAAGCGGTTCGCCAAGGTCGGTGCGGCGAGCGGTTAGCGCCGCGACCGTAACACCCGCGTCACAGACGGGAGGCACACGCATGTCGGAAACCTCGAATCAGCAAAGTCCGGGTTCCCGGGTTGTGAAATCAGCCCCCTTCCGATAGGTTCCGCGCGCAATTCACCCCTGCCTCATCCCCCAAATCACCTGATGCTTGGCCGCCCCAAATTCGTACTTGCCTCCGGTTCGCCGCGGCGCCTGTCGCTGCTCAACCAGGCCGGCATCGAGCCGGACGCGCTCCGGCCGGCCGACGTCGACGAGACGCCGCGGCGCGGTGAGCTGCCGCGTGCCTGTGCCAATCGGCTCGCGCGGGCCAAGGCCGATGCGGCGCTGAAATCAGTGCAGCTCGACGACGAGCTGCGCGGGGCCTTCATCCTCTCCGCCGATACGGTGGTCGCGGTCGGCCGCCGCATCCTGCCCAAGGCCAATCTGGTGGACGAGGCGGCGCAGTGCCTGCGGCTGCTGTCGGGCCGCAATCACCGCGTCTACACCGCGATCTGCCTCGTCACGCCGCGCGAGGCGTTCCGCCAGCGCCTGATCGAGACCCGCGTCCGCTTCAAGCGCCTCTCGGAAGACGACATCCGGGCCTATATCGGCTCCGGCGAATGGCGCGGCAAAGCCGGCGGCTACGCCGTGCAGGGCATCGCCGGCTCCTTCGTGGTGAAGATGGTGGGGTCCTACACCAACGTCGTCGGCCTGCCGCTCTACGAGACCACCACGCTGCTCGCCGGCGAGGGTTTTCCGATCCGCTTCGGCTGGCTCAACGCCACCGCCGTCTGAGCCGAACGCCGCGGCTCGACAAAATCGCGAAAACAACCCCATGCACAGTAGAATGGCCCGACGGGGCGCGCGTGCCGCCGCACGAGGAACCCGTTTGCCGACAGGCTCTTGACCCCTTTCACCCCTGCGCAAGCTGCCGATATCATGGACGACCAGATCAAAAAGCCCGCGAGCCCGCTCAAAACCTGCCCGATCTGCGGCAAGCCGCAATCGGAAGCCACCCGTCCATTCTGCTCCTCGCGCTGCCGCGACGTCGATCTGAACCGCTGGCTGAAAGGCTCCTACGTCATCCCCGGCCGCGACGACGAAGTCGACGATGTGGAATAATAAGTAATATCAATGGCTTGAATTGACGACCCGGCCGCCGCGCGCCAGCCGCGGCAAGGCGGCCGCAGCTTGTGCACAGCCGGGCCGCGCCCGGCGAAGCCTGTTGGCGAAGCCGGGTGGACAGGTCGCCCCGAGCCCACTATAAACCGCCCGCTCGATGGGCTTTGGCCCCTCTCTTGGAGCACGCCCAGGTAGCTCAGTTGGTAGAGCATGCGACTGAAAATCGCAGTGTCGGTGGTTCGATTCCGCCCCTGGGCACCATTTTTTGGCCTCTCAGTACAAGATAGCGAACAACCCTTCCGCTGCTGCGCGATCGGCCGGCGCCACGCCGACGGCCATTCCTCCGCGTGCGCGACGTCCACAACCGTGCGCCATCGCTAATTAATGCGCGGCGATGCCCGCGCTCTCGATCACCCGCTTGTAGCGTGCGGTCTCCGCGACGATGAACGGGCCCATCTCGGCCGGCCCCTTGTCGGCGATCGACACCTGGCCGTTGGTGACGAGGTCCGCGACGATGCCGGGGTCGGCGAGCACGGCGGCCAGCGCCTCGGAAAGCCTGTCCACGATTCTCGGGTCGGTCCCGGCGGGGACCGAGACCCAGGTCGAGCCGACGCTGACGGCGTCGGGATAACCGGCCTCGAGCACCGTCGGCGCGTCGGGCAGCGCGGTCAGCCGCGCCGTGCCGGTGGTGCCGAGCACCTTGACCTTGCCGGTGTCGATCAGCGGCCGGAGCACGGCGAGATAGTCGAAGGAGACGTCCAGGATGCCCGACATCATGTCGGTCATCTGGCTCGAGCCAGACTTGTAGGGCACGTGAGTCAGCTTGATGCCGGCGGCCGCCTGGAACATCTCGCCGGCAAGGTGCTGGGCGGTGCCGGGGCCGGGGGAGCCGAAATTGACCTTGCCCGGGTTCGCCTTGGCGTAGGCGACGAACTCGGCCAGCGTGTTGTAGGGCGCTGCTGCGGTCGCGACGAGGATCTGGTTCGCCGAGCTCACGCCGCGGATATGGACGTAGCTCTTGAGCGGATCGTAGTTGAGCTTCGTCAGCCCGAGGTTGGGCTGGATCGTCATCGGTCCGCCGGAGGCGTAGAGCACGGTGTAGCCGTCGGGTTGCGCCCGCGCCACGAACTCCGTTCCGATGGTCCCGCCGGCGCCGGGTCGGTTCTCCACCACCACGGGCTGCCCAAGCCGCGTCCGCAGCAGCTCCGCGATCTTGCGCGAGACGAGATCGGTGACGCCGCCGGCCCCGAACGGGACCACCCAGGTGATCGCGCGGTTCGGCCAGGATTCCGCGGCCGTCTGGGCCTCCGCGGTGCCCGCCTGGAGTGTCAGCGTCGTCGCGGCGACGAGATACAGGAGCGCTTTCGTCGACGGCGATCGGGGGCGACTGCTCAGGCCGTTGCGTGCACCAAATCTTGCGGAAGGGCCTTGCTCACTGCCGGCCACCTGCCGCGAGGATCGATGATGGCCGCGCTGCTGCGACAGGACAGAGAGTCCGGATTCCATGGATGCAGTCCTCCCTCGTCGCAGCGCGGCCGTTTATGGCCATGTTGACCGAAGGCTACAGACTTGAGTCTCTTCCAACCATTGGCGCAGTCCGAGCATCTCTTTTGCAGAATATGAAAAGATCGACGGCGCAGCATGTCGCCGAGGCCGGCACGACGACGACCACGCGTATCGCCTCAGGGCACAATTTCCCTGAGCCCACAGCAGATGACGGTGACAAGCTGCCTTGCAACCAGCGGCGCTGGATGGTCGGTCACCTCCGCCGCGCGAACACCAACTGCCCGACGTCGATCTTGCCGGCTCTGAACCCGGCCTCGCAGTAGCACAGATAGTATTCCCACAGCCGGCGGAAGGGCTCGTCGAACCCGAGCGAGGTCAGGTCGGTCCAGGCGCGGCTGAAATTGTCGCGCCAGAGTGAGAGCGTCTTGGCGTAGTCCTGCCCGAAGACGCGCTCGCGAATGACGGGCATCTCGAAGCGCTCGCCGAGCGCGCGCAGGATGTTGGTCGACGGCAGCATGCCGCCCGGGAAAATGTATCTCTGGATGAAATCGACACGCTGCCGATAGCTGCCGAACAGCTCGTCGCGGACCGTGATGGCCTGGATGCCGGCGAGGCCGCCGGGCTTGAGCCGCTGATTCAGCTGGTTGAAATAGGTTGGCCAGAACTGCTCGCCGACGGCCTCGATCATCTCGATGGAGGCGATGCGGTCGAAGCGGCCATCCTGGTCGCGATAATCCTGCAAGCGGACCTCGACCTTCTCGGCGAGCCCGGCCTCGAAGATCCGCCGGCGGGCGAAGTCATGCTGCTCCTTGCTGATGGTGAGGGCCAGGACGTTGGCGCCATGGGTCTTGGCAGCGAATTCGGCGAAGCCGCCCCAGCCGCAGCCGATCTCGAGCACGCTCTGGCCGGGCTGCAATTCGATGGCCTTGGCGAGCTGCTCGTATTTGTGCTGTTGCGCGGCGGGAAGATCGGCTGTCCCGGCCGAGAACAGGGCCGACGAGTAGGTCATGCTGGAATCGAGCCACGCCGCGAAGAACTCGTTGCCGAGGTCGTAATGCCGGTGGATGTTGTGCCGCGATCCCTGCCTGGTGTTGCGGCGCAGGCGATGCAGCGCCTGCCGGCACAGGCGGATCAGCATGTTTCCGGCAAAGGCGCTGTCGACCAGATCCTCGTTGAGACAGAACACGTAGAGAAGCTGGGCGAGATCGGGCGTGGTCCAGTCGCCGCGAATATAGGCCTCGGCCATGCCGATATCGCCGCCGATGACGAGGCTGCGCGCGAACCTGTAATTGTTGAGCTCGATCGTGGCCGACGGACCCGGGAGCTGGCCGCGCAACGTGACCATTCGGAGATCGGGAAGGCGCACGTGAACGGTGCCGCACCGAAGCTGCGATGCGAGGCGCAGGGCCAGTCGGGCGAAAAACGGGACGTCGTCAAATCGAACGGCTTGATGGGTGGCAGCGAGGTCCATGGTCTAGATCTCACGTTGTTTCAAACGAGGCACGTGGGGAACACCTTTGAGCCAGAGCCGCATTGCTTCCCAATGAATGGCCGCGATCACCTTGAACGTCAGGAAGGGCAGGGCGACGAGCGCCGCCAACAGGGAACGGCTGGTCAGGGCACGGCGTCGTCCGCAGAACGCCGCCGCGAACATCGGGCCCTGCGCGCCGCTCTGCAGGATTCTGACTTTCACATCCTGCTCCGGCGGAGACACGCTGAAGCGATAATGCGTCTCCATCGCCATGAAGGGCGAGACGTAGAATGCCTTCGCCTGGCGTTGTCGGATGGCGCCGTCCGCGGCGTCCTGCACCGGCAGCACGTAGGAATGCATCTCGCCGAAGGTGTTGCGGACCTCGTAGATCAACAGGGCCGGATCGCCGGACGCGCCGTAGCAGAAATAGATCGACAGCGGGTTGAACACGTAGCCGAGGATCCTGGGATAGCAGAGCAGCAGCACGCGGCCTCCGGAGAGGTCGATGCCGCGTGCCGCGGCAAGGCGTCGGGCGTGTTGGCCGAGGCCCGTGCCCTTGCCGTCACCGTGGTCGCGCTCGTGGAAGCTGAAGGGCGCGGCGCGATTGACGCCGAACAGCCGGGACTGGCGATCCGCTTCGCCGAGCCGGTCGAGGTCGATCAACAGGCTCATCACGCGATAGGTGAACCTGTGCTGCACGGGCCGCCATCGCGCGTGCATCACCTTTCCCCAATAGAGCGCGGCGGGCGCCATCGCATCCTCCGCTCCAACTGGTTGGGTTCGGACCATCGCTCTACTCGGCGGCCTCGGCCAGCATCGGATCCGGCTGACGCCACGGAGTCTCGCTGCCGAGTGCCTCGGCAACGGAAATGCCGGCCTGCAACCCATCCTCGTGAAAGCCATAGCCGGTCCAGGCGCCGCAGAACCAGGTTCGACGATGTCCCTGGATGGCGGGGAGCCGCCGCTGCGCCGCGAACGCAGCCAGGTCGTATTGCGGGTGGGCAAAGCTGAATTTTCCAAACGTCAGATCGGCTGCCGGCTCGAAAGGAGGGTTGAGGCTGACGAACAACGGCTTGCGGTCATCGATGCCCTGCAGCCGGTTCATCCAATAGGTCACCGCGACGTCGTTCTGGGCGGGCGTTTGCCGCGGCCATCGCAGGAAGTTCCAGGATGCCCAGGCCTGACGCCGCCGCGGCATGAGATTGCGATCGCGGTGCAGATAAATGGTGTTCGGGGCATATCGGATCGCCCCGAGAACGGAGCGTTCCTGCGCGTCGGCATCCGACAGCGCCGCCAGGGCCTGATCGCTGTGACACGCCATCACCACGGCATCGTAAGTCTCCACGCCGCCGTGACTGTCGCGCACGGTCACGCCATGCCCGGCCCGGTCGATCGACGTCACCGCGCAGCCGAGCCGCATGTTGTGCCTGAACGAGGCGGTCAGCTTGTCGACATAGCGCCGGCTGCCGCCTTCCACGGTGCGCCAGCGCGGTCGATCGAGGTGCAGCAGCCGGTGATTGTCGAAGAAGGCGACGAAGTTCTCCGCCGGAAAGGACTGGATGTCATCCGACGAGGACGACCAGATGGCTGCCCCCATCGGGCCGAGATAGTCGGAGAACAGGCGCGGCCCGAACGATTCCCGGCGCAGATACTCGCCGAGCGTCAGGTCGCGCAGCCGGCCGGCACGCAGATCGGCAACAGCCTGCCTGTTGAACCGTGCGACTTCCGCCAGCATGCGAAAGTAGGACGGCGATGCGAGATTGCGCGGTTGCGCGAACAGGCCGCAGGCGGTCTGAAAGGCGGTTTCGCCGCCACCGCGCCATTCGAACCGGCCGTGATCGGCAGACAAGGCGAAGCTCATGCACGTCTCGACCGTCTTCACGCCCAGATGCGTGAACAATGACGTCAATTGCGGATAGTTCGTCTCGTTGAACACGATGAAGCCGACATCGACGTCGATGGGGGCGCCGTCATAGTCGATCCGAACGGTGTGGCTATGCCCGCCCGGCTGCAGCTCACGTTCGTAAACGGTGACGGCGTAACGTTTCGACAGGAGCCATGCGGCGGCATTGCCGGCAATTCCCGTCCCGATCACGGCCAAACGCATCCTCTTTCGCCCCCATTGCGGTACCGTCAGCGGCGGTTCCTGAAGCAATCCTGAGGAAACGCCGGGCGAGATGGCCTGGATCACCTGTCATCGCCGAAAACCCGCCGTCGAGGGCGAAACCGCGGCCCGGCGGTGACGTAACGACAGAGGTCAATTCGGATGGGGACATGATCCTTCTCTACGTTCAGGCGATAGGCTGCATTGCGCTGGCCCTCTGCCTCCTGATGGCGCTGGCCTGGGTCGTTCAGCAGCGCACCGGCAATTCCGGCTGGGTCGATGCCATCTGGTCCTACGCGACCGGCCTCGTCGGCGCGGCGGCGGCCTTGTGGCCGCTCGACGAGGGGGCGCCGGCCCGCCGGGTGCTCGTCGCAGGGCTTGTGCTGCTTTGGTCGGTGCGGCTCGGCACGCACATTGCGCGCCGCTCTGCGGCCGGGATCGACGATCCCAGATATGCGAACTATGCGCGCCAATGGGGGCCTGATGCCCCTCGCCGGATGTTCCTGTTTCTGCAGTCACAGGCGCTGGTCTCGGTGCCACTGCCGTTCGCCGTCTTCCTCGCCGCGCACGCGCCCGAGCCCGGACTGCGACTGCAGGACTATGCCGGGATCGTCATCATTTTGGCGGCCGTCGCCGGCGAGGCATTGGCGGACCGGCAATTGCGACACTTCAAGCGCGATCCGTCCAATGCCGGCCTTGTCTGCGATGCCGGCCTTTGGCGCTGGTCGCGTCACCCGAACTATTTCTTCGAATGGCTGGGGTGGCTGGCTTACCCTGTCATCGCGTTATCATCAGGATATGCGTGGGGCTGGGCCAGCCTGGCGGCGCCGGTGATCATGTACTGGATCCTGGTCCATGTGACGGGAATACCGCCGCTCGAAGAGCAGATGCTGCAATCGCGGGGCGACCGGTATCGCCGCTATCAGGCCCGCACCAGCGCATTCTTCCCATGGCCGCCGCGACGGGCATCGCAATGAGTGTCCGATGTGATCCGCCACGGCTGCCGGAACGTTAATCTGGCGGCCGCTCGACAAGCCGCCGGATGCAGCGCGAATGGAAACACGGATATGAGCCTTTTCTTGACCTATCTCGCGGTGGCCGTGACCTTCGTTGCCGTCGACATGGCTTGGCTCACGACCATGGTCGAACGGCTGTATCGGCCGGTGCTGGGCGATATGTTGCGGGCCGAGCCCAATTTGCCGGCCGCGGCGGCGTTCTATCTGTTGTATCCCGTCGGCCTGATCTGGTTTGCCGTGCTGCCTGCGCAGCAGGACGGCGGCGCGCTGCGCGCGTTCACGTCGGGCCTGATGTTGGGCTGCTTCACCTATGCGACCTATGATCTGACCAATCAGGCGACGCTGCGCAACTGGTCGACCGGACTGACCCTTGCGGACGTTTGCTGGGGATCGTTCCTCGCAGGCATCAGTGCCTGGATCGGATTTCTTGTCGCCCAAAAGCTGGCGCATTGAGCCGGCGCGACCATGCGTGCCGATCGCGTCAGGTGGATGTCCCGCCTCCGAGCCGATCGAACGCTGCTCTCGTCTCCGCGATCTTGTCGGACAAGCGTTTGAAGGCAATCCGGGCCTGCAGCTTCGACTCCTCGTCGAGCATGAGGCTTGCGAGATCGACCAGCTGATCGCCCATGCGCTCCATGATGGCGAGCAGCCGATCGACGCCGGCTTCAGGCTCGTCGGCGACGACGCGCTCGACCTCTCTCACAATGGCTTCGAGCCTTGCGGTCGAGGAGACCAGCCGGTTGTCGCGTCCGCGCTCGGGGAATTCGATGATCTCTGCATCCATGCGCGCGATCTCGCCGGCTTCAGGCCGCAGCCGATGCGCTGAGGCAATCCTTGCGCATCGCCACGATGGTTCGGTGCAGCCAGGTCTTGATGGTGCCGACCGGCACGCCGAAGCGACGGGACAGGCTCGCGCGGCTCTCGCCTTCGAGATAGGCCAGAGCGACCAGCCTGCGACGATCTTCCGGCAAGCGAGCCAACGCGCCGCGGGCAATGGGTTCGGCGCTGGCGTAATCGAAATCCTCGGCGGTTGACGGCCCGGCTGCCGTCGGGACCAGCAGCGCCTTGTCGAGCTCGACACTCGGCTGTCGCTTGGTCCTGAGATGATCGATCGCGGTGTGCCGAACGATCGCGGACATCCAGGCCGTCGCTGGAGCCCGCGCGGAATCGAACCGGGCCGCATTGCGCCAGATCTTGACGAAGCTGTCCTGGAGGATGTCATCGACGTCATGCGGCGAGGCGCCGACGGCCAGCGCGATCCGGCGCAGCCTGCCGCGTGTCAGCGTATGGAGCTCGGCGAAAGCACGTGTTTCGCCTGCAGAGACGCGTGCCAGAAGTTCCGGCAATCTCTCGCTTCCTGCCTGACCTGGCGGGCTTGAAGAGGCCATGTCCTGTCTCCGTTGCGTTTCCCAGAAAACGCTCCGGACGTGCGCGCGGATCACCCGGCGGGAGACAGACGAAGCGGAATCAGAGCCGGACGAACGGCCCGATCAATCGGCCGAGGAACCCGTTCATGCGCAGGTCGCCGGTCATCGCGACCAGACACACGCAAGGGCCTTCGTCGCCGACGACGGGACGATGATCGATCTCGTCGTCGCCATAGTCAAAATCCCCGGGACCGAAGCGTCCGCCCTCATGGCTGAAGCTGCCCTCGAGCACGAGCGTCAGCTCGGTGCCGGTGTGCGTGTGCTCGAGCATGCGCGAGCCCGGTGCCGACCGTAGCAGGAAGGCGCGCGCCTGGCCCGAACCGGAAAGCTCGATCGGTCGCAGGCTGAGACCCGGCGCGACACGCCGGCGCTTGCCGATGCGGTATCTTCGCAGTGCCGGCGGAAGATCATGGTCCGTGGTGGACGCAGCGGGAGGCGCCGCCGTCTCTGGCGGAGACTCGTGGATTGCCGACATCACGCGGTCGAACGCATCTGGCGCGATCGGCACCGGCTCGACATCCTCCAGCGCTGCTCCCGCGAGGTGCTCGATCGTCTGCACGAAGCGGGCGCACCGGGCGCAGCCGGCCACATGCACGCCTACGACCAGTTGGTGGGCCTCTTCCAGCTTGCCGGCCGCGAAATCGGCCAGAAGATCTTCCGGCGGATGATGGCTGATCGTCATGCGTCTTCGTCCAAAATGTCTCGCAACCGGTTCATCGCCAGCCTGATCCGTGACTTGACCGTGCCGAGCGGAATCCCGAGCGCGCTGGCGATCTCCGGATGCGGCCTTTCCTCGATGAACGACAGCCTCACCACCATGGATTGCTCTGCCGAGAGTTGCGCGATGGCCGAGGCGATCCTTGCCGCGTCCTGTCCACGCGAGATCAGGATATCGGCCGCCTCGGCCTGATCCGCCTCGTCGGGCAGCTCGGAGCTGGTTTGCAGGCGCTCCGCGCGCGACCTGCGGCGGAAGAAATCGATCCGCAGATTGCGCGCGATCGTGAATATCCAGGCTGGCGCGCCCGCTGTCGCGGGGTCGAACTGGTGCGCCTTGCGCCACACGGCGATCATGGTGTTCTGGGCGATCTCTTCCGCCTCATCCGGGCTGCACCCGGCCCTGAGCATCAGCCCCTTGATGCGGGGCGCGAAATGCTCGAACAGCCGCTTGAAAGCCTCCCGGTCTCCGTCGGAGGCGACGCGCCCGATCAAATCAGCCCAGTCCACCTTTGCCTTCGGCCCTCTGCTCGCACCAATCGACAGCCGCGCTGCCACCCTCCGGGGTAAAGCAACCTCGGCCCGGATTGGCATCTCTAAAGCCCGGATAGCAGCGATCATAGCGCCTCGACAAGCGACCTCTTGGGCTGAAAACGACCGAGACCGGCCGCCGGATCACTGCGGAACCTGCATTGTTGCGTGTTCCCGGACCGCCTGCCGCGGGCGCGATTAGCCCTGGCACTTCCCTTGCTCAGTCTTGACCAAAGCCAGGCCTCGATGGAGAGGCCCGTTTCAGGTTGAGGCAAGCGATGCAAGAAATGTCCCGTTCTGGTACTGCCGGCGAACATCGGCTCGATGCGCTGATCGCCGATCTGTGGTGGCGCGTTCGGCTGTTGAATACCGATATTCTCGAGGAGGAAGCCAAAGCCGGCGTGTTCGACCCGGTTGCGCCGACCTATCCGCTGCTCGCCCTCAATCTTCGCGCGCGGCGTGACAATCTGGTCGCCACGATCGGCGTGCTCGAGCAGCGTGCGAAATCCGTGGCGGAAGCGGCTTGAGGGCAGTCATGACGGGTTGTGCCGCGGTATGTTGCAACTAAGAAAAGCGCATGACATCCTCCCTCTTTGAGGGACCGAATTGCCGATCCCGCTATTTGGAAGGACATAGTCATGACGCTGTCACGCTTTGCTGCCCGTCCCGCCGTCGCTGTCCCATCGATTGTCCTGCTGCTGTGCGGCCTGAGCGGCACGGCAATGTCTCAGCCGACGCCCGCCGACACCCAGCTTCCCGGCATCACGGTCGAGGCACCGAAGCAGGTGGCAAGACCCCACAGGCCGGCCCATCACGCAAATGTCCGCAGCACCAGGGTCGTCGCAACCTCGCCAACCCCGGCACCGGCTGCAGCGAACTCGGATGCCGCGAGGCTTGCCAAGCTTGCCGCCACGACGAACAACTGCGTCGGCGGTTGCCAATCGAGCTTCAAGACGGGCAACCAGCCGTGGGTCGGCTGCAGCGCCACGGGCGGTGTGTATTCGGCAACATGCCGCAACGTCGGCAACTACAAGAGTTACGACGAGTGCAAGGAAGCCGGGCGCCTCACCGGCTGGCGGTCGGGTGAGACTTCGGCCTATTGCAGCAGTGTGGCGTTGGCGGCGGGCTGGCGGTGAAGTCGCTGCCACGGCTCGCACGCTTCTCCTCCGATCGAACGATGCGGGATTGCATGCGGAGGCGATGACCATCGCGTGACTCCCGGCACATTGCTTTCTCGCGGGGCGCTCTAGCTTGCGAGTCAGGTGGTTCGCAGTGATCCACCAGGCAAAGGACAAGACTCATGCGCAATACCATCCTCGTGGCTTTCGCAGCGATTACCCTGGCAAGTGCGGTGACGCCCGCGAGCGCGCTGACCATCGTGCGCGATCATCGCGATCCGCCCATCGTGCGCGACCACCGCAACCAGACCATCGTCAGGGATCACCGCAATCAACCCGAGGTGCGCGATCACCGCCACTAAACGCGCCGGCGGCGGAGCCGAATCGAACAGGTTCGGCTCCGGTTCGCCCGAGGCAGGCGATCCCGCTTATCCCCCTCGGATGGTACCGCGACACGCAATGCGCGATCTTTCCTAAAAGCCCGACAATCGCCCCGCGCGCGACGCCGATGTCCATTCGCGATTGTGAGGCCTGAGCACGCGCCAGGTTCGCTGCTCCATGCTATGGCTGGTTCCGCAACTCGCTGCGAGGACGCCATGCTGCCCATTCCCGCCGACATCTTCACCGAACCCGAGGACGTCTCGCCCGATGGCCTTGCCAATCTCGGTCCGCTGCGCCGTCTCGCTGGCCGCTGGCAGGCGGACAAGGGCATCGACATCAATCCGAAGGCGGAGGGATCGGAACGGCGGACCTTCATCGAGCGCATCCGCATGGACCCGATCGATCCGCAGGCCAACGGGCCGCAGCTCCTCTATGGTCTGCGCTATCACATCCACATCAACACGCCCGAGGAAGACATCACCTTTCACGATCAGGTCGGCTATTGGCTGTGGGAGCCTGCGACCGGACTGATCATGCAGACGCTGGCGATTCCGCGCGGACAGGTGCTGCTGGCCTCTGGCAAGGCCGCATCCGACGACAAGACGATCTCCGTCACCGCCAGGCGCGGTGACACCGCCTACGGCATCTGCTCGACCGATTTTCTGGAACAGGCCTTCCGCACCGATTCCTACCGCTGCGACATCACCTTCAACGACGATGGCAGCTGGACCTATCTGATCCAGACCGAGTTGTTCGTGCGCGGCGCGCCATTCAACCATCGCGACACCAACACGCTGCAGCTGGTCGCGGCGCCAAAGCTCAATCCGCTCGCGGTGATCGTCAACGATCGCGCCAAGGGCGACGAGAAGAGCAGGGATGCGGCAGTGTGAAGCGCGGCGTTCGGAGACGAGCATGAAGCCCTATGTCATCTGTCTGATGCACTCCAGCCTCGACGGCCGCACCCACCCCAGCCGCTGGCGTCCGAAGGGGGCGGGGACCGACTGGTTCGAGAAGATCCACAACGAGCTCGGCGGCGATGCCTGGGTGATCGGCCGTGTCACCGGATCGGAGTTCGCCAAGGGCCAGCCCTATCCCGCCACGGAGATGACGTTGCCGCGTGAAAATTGGTTCGCGCGGCGCGACGCGAAGACTTATGGCGTTGTGCTCGACGCGCAGGGCAAGATCGGCTGGGGCCGCTCCGACATCGGCGGCGATCCGGTCGTCGTCGTGCTGACCGAGAGCGTGCCGGATTCGCATCTTGCAGGGCTCCGGGGTGAGGGCGTGTCCTACATCTTTGCCGGCAAGTCCGAGATCGACCTCGCGCTGACGGTGGATATCCTCAGCCGCGAGCTCGGTGTGAAGCGTCTCCTGGTGGAGGGCGGCGGCGTCGCCAACGGCGCGTTCCTGCGCGCCGGTCTCATCGACGAATTCAACCTGATCCTCAGCCCTGCGATCGACGGCGCAACGGGCGCGCCCTTCGTGTTCTCGTCGACCGACGCGGACAGCGACAAGCGCGCGCCGATTGCGGCGATGACACTGGAGAGCACGCGCGATCTCGGCGGGGGTGTCCTGCTGCTGCGCTATCTCATCAGGAACGATCCGCAAGCCGCGAGCCGGTGAAGCGCCGGCATGTCGGTTTCCCCGGAGCATATCGTCATCGTCGGTGCCGGCGCGGCCGGCCTGATGGCGGCGCGCGAGCTGGCACTTGCTGGCCGGAGAGTTACGGTCCTGGAGGCGCGCACGCGCTATGGCGGCCGTATCCACCCGCTGCCGGTTGAAGAGTTCGGCTATCCCGCCGCGGGCGGCGCAGAATTCGTCCATGGCGAGGCACCGGTCACGCGTGGATTGCTGCGCGAGGCCGGACTGTCCCTTCAGGAGATCAAGGGCGAGCAGTGGAGCTTCGACGGAACGGCGCTCTCGCGCGAGGGGCGCGACGATCCCCACGAGGCCGAGCTTCAGGCCGTGCTGAGGAATTTGAAGGACGATCTTCCCGTCGCCGAATTCCTGCGCAGGCATTTTGCCGGCGAGGACTATGCGCCGATGCGCCGTTCGATCGAGCGCATGGTCGAGGGCTATGACGCGGCGGACCCCGAGCGCGCCTCGACGCTGGCGCTGGCCGAGGAATGGATGGACGGCGGGCACGCGACGCAGGCGCGCATCGATGGCGGCTATGGCGCGCTGATCGATTTTCTGGTGGCCGACTGCCGCCGGCGGGGCGTGACCATTCATCTCGGCTCCGTGGTGACGGCGATCGAGGAAGAAGGCCGCATGCTGGCCGTTCGCTGCACCGGCGGCGATGTGCATGGCTGCGATCGCGCGATCCTCACCGTGCCGCTGCCGCTGCTGCGCGAGATCGCTCTGCCGGCGAGCGCGCGCCCCAGGCTTCCCGCTGCCGACGACATCGGCTTCGGCAATGTCATCAAGATCCTGCTGCGCTTCGCGAAGCCATGGTGGCGCGAGCGGCAACAGGATCTCGCAGGTATGACCTTCCTGTTGTCCGACCGGAGCATCCCGGTGTGGTGGACGCAATATCCGCGCGAGCATGCCGTGCTCACCGGCTGGTTCGGCGGCCCGGGCACGGTGGAGCTGGAAAGCCTCGATCCGCAAGGGCTGATCGAGGCCGGGCTCGGTTCACTCGCCGCGATCTTCGGCCTGTCGCACGAGGACATCGCGCGCGACCTCGTGGCGGCGTCCGCAATCAACTGGGCGCACGATCCCTTCGCCCGCGGCGCCTATTCCTGGGCGACGCCGCGAACGCGCGCGGCACAGGCGATCCTCGCGCGTGCCGAGGGGGTGGTGCTGTTCTCAGGTGAAGCGCTCTATCGTGGCCCCGACATGGGCACGGTGGAAGCGGCGCTGACCAGCGGCCGGGAGACGGCCGCGATGATCCTCCGCGGATGAAAAGAGGCCCGCATCTCTGCGGGCCTCATGTCTCACCAGCGTCCGCCGCCGAAGCTGAAGGTCACGCCGGGACCGCCGCCGTAATATCCGTACGGGCCGCCGCCGTAATAGCCGTGATGCCGCGGGTAATAGCCGTAGCTGCGGTAATGCGGACGGTAGTAGCCGTGATGGTGGTGATGAGGACGCCAGTGATGGTGATGGCGGTGTCCATGATGGTGCCGGTGCTGCGCGCTGATGTCGGTCGATTGGCCCGCTGGCGCGTTCTGCTTTGCGCCTGAACTGCCGGCCGCGTTTGCCGCCGATCCGCCGGCGAGCGCTGCGGCTCCGACCGCCATCGCGACAATGAGATACTTCATGTCATCACTCCAGTTGAATGTCCTGGGACAACACATGGGTGTCGGCGGCGTTCCGGCCAGTGCGGGCGTCGAAACGACGCAGCACGCGGCGTCGGATTCGCGGCGAATGATGCTGCGTCGTGAGGTCTATTGTCGCATCACCGGTGTGATCGCATTGCAGCCATCACTTGGCCGCGAATGAGGCGATCACGTCGCCGCTGGTGACGATGCTCGCGAACTCACCGTTGAGATTCGACAGCGTCATCGCATGGATCTCCTCGGCGGAATGCTTGTCGCCGTCGGGGCCGATGCGCTCGAAGGTCCATGTCGCATCGCGCACGAGGCGCGCGTCGAAGCCGAGATTGCCGGCCATCCGCGTCGTCGTCTCCACGCAATGATTGGTGGTGGCGCCGCAGATCACGACCGTGCCGATGGCGGCCGCGCGCAGGCGCTCCTCCAGGTCGGTGCCGATGAAGGCGCTGTTGACGCGCTTGACGATGACGGTCTCGCCCGGCTGCTCGCGCGCCTCGTCCTTGACGGCATAGCCGGAACGCGATGGCAGGAACGATGAATTCGGCTTCGTGCCTTCGTGGCGGATATGAAAGATCGGCGCGCCGCGCGTCCTGAACGCCTGCAGCAGATCGGCGATCCGTGTCACCGCATCGGGATTGTTGCGCCGCTTCCCCGCCGCCTCCCATTCGTCGAACGCGCGCTGGACGTCGATGACGATGAGGGCGGGGAGGGCGTGGGGCATGGAGACACTTTCGGTCGGGGGCTGGACGCGACTATGCGAGGCTATCGGAAAGGCGCAATGCCGATCTTCCCTCGTTTTGCGACCTCATGCGGGCTACGAACCTCTCTCACGGATGCGGATCGGGAAAACCGTGGCGCTCGGAGAGTGCGGCGAGGATCGCGTCCTTGTCGGCGATGAAGCCGCGGCCCTCATGGCTGCCGGTCTGGTGCGGCGATGTCGCTCCCTCCGCCAGCACCAGCAGCGGTAGCGATTGGTTCTGTTCACCGACCAGCGGGATCACCGGCTGTCGCGGGCGCGGCCAGGGGATGCGCTCGACGTCGAGCCTTGCGGCAAGCTGAGGAAACGAGGCCAGCACGCCTTCGATCAGCGCACAATGCCAGCAATAGAACAGGCGCCCCGGAAAGGCCGGGTCCTCGAAACCCGGGCGCAGCAGAAACAGGCGGTCGCGCGTCATGGGTCGCTCCAAAGCATGGCTACCTTGCTGAGGATCAAAGCGGCGGGAACTGGCCGGCCTAGTGTCAACGCCCCAGATGGATGGGGAATCGATCGAGGTGCGAAAGGACGCCATGCCGGAGCCGATCAGTCAACCGGACTCGCTTGCCGAGGTGAGGACGTTGCCGGAGTTCCTGCGCTGGCGCGTCAAGGCGACGCCGGCGGCAGAGGCTTACCGGCATTTCGACGCGGGTGCAAAGCGCTGGGTCAGCCAGTCCTGGCGGGAGATCGATGCCGAGTTCGAGCTGTGGCGACGGGCGCTGGCTGCAGAGAATTTCGCGCCGGGCGAGCGCGTCGCGATCCTGATGCCGAACGGCATCGCGCATATCGCGATGGACCAGGCAGCACTGTCGCGCGGCCTGGTCCCGGTGCCGATGCACGCCATCGACAACCCCGACAGCATCGCCTACGTCCTGATCGATTCCGGAGCGCTGCTCTTGTTTGTCGACACGCTGGAGCGCTGGCAGGCGATCGTGGCGACCGGCCAGCCGCTCGACCATCTCAAGCGCGTCGTCTGCGCGGATGCGGGCGGGCTCATTACGCCGGACGCGCGCATCGTCGGACTCGACCATTGGCTCGCACAAGCTCCCGGCGCGAGCGCACCGCTGCCCGATGTCGCGATCGAGCCGGACGACCTCGCCGCCATCGTCTACACCTCGGGCACCACCGGACGGCCAAAGGGCGTGATGCTGTCGCATGGCAATGTGGTCGCGAATGTGAAGGCGATCGCGCACCGCATCGCCGCCGCACCGCACGACGTCTTCCTGTCCTTCCTGCCGCTCTCGCACACTTTCGAGCGCACCGGAGGCTACTACTACCCCATCGCCGCCGGCGCTTGCGTCGCCTATGCCCGCTCGGTGCCGCAACTATCGGAGGACCTGAAGCATGTGCGGCCGACGGTGCTGGTGTCGGTGCCCAGGATCTACGAGCGCATCTACGCGCTGATCATGCAGCACCGCGCATCGGCCGGAATCGTCGAGCGCGCGCTGCTCGACCTCACGATCGCCGTCGGCGGGCGCCGCTTCGATGCGCGGCAGCGGCATGGTGCGCCGTCGCTGCTCGACCGGCTGGTCTGGCCGACGCTCAAGCGACTCGTCGCCGACAAGGTGCTGGCGCAGCTCGGCGGCCGCCTGCGCGTCGCGGTCTCCGGCGGCGCGCCGATCGCCGAGCCGGTCATCCGGCTGTTCCTTGCGCTCGGGCTCGACGTCCTCCAGGGCTACGGCATGACGGAGACCTCGCCGGTGGTTTCCGTCAACACCGTCGACGACAACGATCCGCACTCGGTCGGCCACGTCCTCGACGGCGTCGAGGTCCGGCTGGGCGAGAACGACGAACTGCTGGTGCGCGGCCCCAGCGTGATGATCGGCTACTGGCACAAGCCGGACGAGACGCGCCGCGTCAAGGACGCCGACGGCTGGCTGCACACCGGTGACCAGGCCCGCATCGAGGACGGGCGGATCACCATCACCGGCCGCATCAAGGACATCCTGGTCACCTCGACCGGCGAGAAGATCGCGCCGGTGGATCTGGAGACGGCGATCCTCGCCGATCCCCTGTTCGAGCAGGCGCTGGTGGTCGGCGAGCAGCGGCCCTTCCTCACCGCGCTGGTCGTGCTCAATGCCAAGGTCTGGGTCGAGGAGAAGGAAAGGCTGGCTGCGCGCGGCCAGCAAGGCGGCGCTGCGGAGCGGGCCGCGCTGCTGGCGCGAATTGCGGCGGCCGTGAAGACCTATCCATCCTATGCGACACCGCGCGCGGTGTGGTGGACGCTGGATCCGTGGACCATTGCCGCGGGCCTGCTCACGCCGACGCTGAAGAACAAGCGGCCCGCGCTCGAACGCCGCTTTGCAGACGAGATCGAACACGTCTATGCGAAAAGGCCGGCAGCGATAACGCCGACGTGATTTCGCCTGTTCGCCCGGTTGATCCAGCGCAACCTCTCTTGCTGCCTCCGGATGCAGTGTCGCCGGCGACAATTCGCACGTAATCGAGGCAAGTCATGAAGGCGTATTTCATCGGCGGTGGCATTGGATCGCTCGCGGGCGCGGCGTTCCTGATCCGCGACGCGCAGCAGGCAGGGCGTGACATCGTGATCTACGAGGCGCAGCCGCTGGTCGGCGGCAGCCTCGACGGCGGGCTGCTCGCGAACGGCGCCTATTCGCTGCGTGGCGGCCGCATGTTGACCACCGATCATTACGAATGCACCTGGGATCTGCTCTCCAGCATTCCCTCGCTCGAGCATCCGGGCCTCAGCGTGCGCGAGGAGACCATCGGGTTCAATCTGGAGAATCCGGCCGACTCGAAGGCGCGGCTGGTCGACCGCAACCGCTTCAAGATCGACGTCTCGCATATGGGCTTTTCCGCGCGCGACCGGCTGGAGCTGCTGCGGCTCACCGAGGCCTCGGAGGAGACGCTCGGCAATAGCCGCATCACCGACTGGTTGTCGCCGAAATTCTTCGAGTCCAATTTCTGGTACATGTGGCAGACCACCTTCGCGTTCCAGCCCTGGCACAGCGCGGTCGAGTTGAAGCGCTATCTGCATCGCTTCATGAACGAGTTCCCGCGCATCGAGACGCTCGGCGGCGTCAAGCGAACCGTCTACAATCAATATGACGCGATCGTGCGGCCGCTCGCCGACTGGCTGAAGCGGCAGGGCGTGCAGTTCGTGCGCGGCACGCGGGTCACCGACATGGCGATCGAAGACGAGGGGGGACGCGTCCGGGTGCGCCAACTGGTGCTCGACCGCGACGGCCGCATCGCCAATGTCCGGCTCGAGGACGGCGATCTCGTGTTCTTCCAGAACGGCTCGATGACGGATGCATCGAGCCTGGGGTCGATGACCGAGCCGCCGCCGCGCCTGACCAAGAAGGACAGCCAGGGCTGGGCGCTGTGGGAGACGATCGCGCAAGGACGTCCGGAATTCGGCAATCCCGCCGCCTTCAACTCTTCGATCCCCGAATCCTATTGGTTGTCCTTCACCGTCACTTGCCGCGATCCGCTGTTCTTCGACCGGATGGAGGCGTTCTCCGGCAACCGGGCCGGCACCGGCGGGCTGGTCACGTTCAGGGATTCCAACTGGCTGATGTCGGTCGTGCTCTATCACCAGCCGCATTTCGCCGGCCAGCCGAAGAATGTGCAGGTGTTCTGGGGCTATGCGCTGCATCCCGACCGCGTCGGCAATTTCGTCGCCAAGCCGATGTCCGATTGCGGCGGCGCCGAGATCCTGAAAGAACTGTGCGGCCACCTGAATTTCGAGCTTGACGTGTTCGAGAACGCGATCTGCGTTCCCTGCCGCATGCCCTACATCACCAGCATGTTCATGCCGCGCAACCTGACGGATCGGCCGTTGCCGGTACCGAAGAACGCGGTCAACCTCGCCTTCGTCAGCCAGTTCGTCGAAATCCCCGATGACGTCGTGTTCACCGTCGAATATTCGGTGCGCGCGGCGCAGATGGCAGTCTACCAGCTGATGAAGATCGATCGCCCGGTGCCGCCGATCACGCGGCACGACAAGTCGCTCGCGGTGATCTTCGCGACGCTGGAGAAGGCGTTCGCGTGACGCCGGTTGCGATAGGAGCTACCGCGACGCCGCCAGAGGCAGGCTGACGTGAAAGACGGCGCCCCCTGACGGCGCGTTCTCGGCCCAGATGCGGCCGCCATGCGCCTCGACGATGGTATGGGCGATCGACAGGCCGATGCCCATGCCTTGCGCCTTGGTCGTGAAGAACGGCCTGAAGATCTCCGTCACCTTCTCCGCGAGGATGCCGTCGCCGGCATCGGCGACGGAGACGAGGGCCACATTGCCGTCGGCGAGGCTGGTTCGGCCGACGACGCGGCGCCGCTTGTCCGGAAGATGGGCCACGGCATCGATACCGTTCACGACGAGGTTCAGAATCGCCTGTTGCAGCTGAACCTTGTCGCCCTTGACGCGGATCTCCGCAGGCGAGGGCTCCGTCACGAGTTCGACATCGTGCGTCAAGGCCTGCACGGAGAGGAAACGAAACACCTCGCCGACGATCGCATTGAGGTCGAGCTCGCGCCGTTCGGTCGGGTCCCGCTTCAGAAACGAGCGTAGCCGGCTGATGATCTCGGCGGCCCGCTGATCGTCCCGCCGAATGTGCTCCAATATGTCCTCGATCTCTCCGAGGTCGGGCGCCGGATTGCGCAAGAGCTGCTGGGCCGTTTCGGCATTGATCAGGATGGCGGCGAGTGGCTGATTCAGCTCGTGGGCGAGCGAGGTGGACATCTCGCCCGCGGTGGCGCGGCGATTGAGGTGGGCGAGCTCCGACATGCGCTGACGCGCCTCGACCTCGGCCACGAAGCGCAGGCGGCGCTCGCGCAGCAGAACGGCGATCATCAGCGCCTGCATCAGAACGACGCTCGCGACGGCGGTGGCGTGCCAGTGATATTGCTCCCAGAAGGTCGGCGCACGGAAACGCACCTCGCTGCCGGACGGCAGATTGGCTTCGTCCACATTCCAGCGTTTCAGCTCCCGCCAGTCGAAGATCGGCTTCACGTTGTCCCCGCCGAAAGGCACGATGCTCGACGGCGTTTCGCCGTCGAGGATCCGCATCGCCACTTCGCCGGCTTCCCGTCCGATCAGCTCGGGCAGCAGCAGGAAGCCGCCCACACCCGACCGCCCGAGAAACGTATCGGACGTGATGATGATCGGGCGGTTGGCACGCTCGGCGATGCGTGCGAGCGCCGAGGCCGGGGAATAATAGGTGCCTTCGCCGTCGGAATACATCGCCGAGGTCAGGATCGCCGAGCGGGCAGGCAAGGCGGCAACGCGATCGCGGACCTCGCGCAGCACCGCGCCGGACAGATCGGTGACTTCGAGGTCGGGCATTGCGGCCGCAAAATCCTGCTTCCACACGCCGTAGGTCAGCGGATTCTTCCAGGCCTCGCCGACGAGGACGACACGGTTCAGGTCGGGAACGACGGCGCGGGCTGCGGCCAGCAGCTGCGCCGGTCTCACCCGTGCGAAGACCGCCGTCGTATTGGGCAGGAACAGCGCGCGCGTCTCGGGCAGATCGGGCACGAAGCCGTAGACGACGGGCGCGGCGGGCCAGATCTCCTGCTTGCGCTTCTGCAGGAATTTCGCCGATGCGACGCCGATCGAAACGATGACGTCGATCGGGCGCTGCGCATATTTGGTCTTGAGGTGGCCGACCAGACTCTCTTCGTAGTCGGGTCCCGGAAAGCGGGTGAGATCGAGGCTCTCGCCGTAGGTCACCGTGTGGCTGGTGCCGCTCTGCTTCGCGGCGGCGCGGATGCCGGCAAAGATCTCGGAATAGAAGGGCGAGCGAAAATCGGCTTCCTCCAGGACCAGGATCGAACGATGCCGCTTGTCGTCTGCCGCGATGCATTCACGCGACAGGCTCGCGAGCAGGCAAACGATCAGGATGCGCACGAGGGCGGTGATCATACGCGTTGCTGGACCGTCAGCCCCGCCTCCAGTTGCAATCGCGCCTCCTCCATGAGGACGCACGCAAGAGCATACAAGCCGGAACTGGAGTTTCAAACGGAAGGATGCGCGTTCGCACGACCGGCGAAGCAGAGCGAGACGAAGTGCCGCTACTTGAACGGATCCTGGATCGAGGGTGACGATTGCCGGATGCGGCGCACGCTCACCGGCGTGCCGTCGGAGACGAACAGCAGTTCATATTGACGGCCTTCGTTGTCGGTCGCCGAGCAGGTCACGTCGTTCACCTTCCTGGCAGCGAAGTTTCCAGTCTGGCGGCAGAGGCCAGTGGATACCTGCTCGGCCGGCACCGGCAGGCCGTCGACCTTGGGGCGGTCCTTGGAGTTGAGCAGCATGCGGTCGATCGGCAGCTCGTAGGAATTGTCGTCGGCGCGCTTGCCGTTCTCGCCGGAGAACGACACGACGTGATTGGCGTCAGAGGGATCGTCGACCGCGACTGCGAAGTTGACCCGGCCCTTGTCGCCATGGGCGTAGGCCACCGTCTTGCAGGCGAAGGAGCGGCCGGCGACCTTGAATGTCTTGCAGTGGCCGGACATCAGCGCGAGCAGGTCGATGAAGGCAGTCTGCTGCGCCGGCGGATTGTTGACCGGGATCGGTTTGGAAGTTTCGGCAAAACAAGGACTTGCCAAGGCCAGGACCAAGGCGGCGAGGACCGGTCGGCGGAGGCGCATCGTCAGGCTCGCGTGCCAGAGGGCCGTGGTGGCGGAAAAGTCCCGCACCATAACCATCGAACCGCAAATTGGTTGCGATCCCGTTTGTTCTGCAAGACCCGTCTGGAATACCACCGCGCCACACCCCGACGGCGATTCGCCCAAATCGCCCCATCCGTCCGGCCGGCACTTGCCGTCAGGCCGGTGTTTTTTTCGTGGCGGAATCAGCCCATCGCCGCCTGCCAGCGGCTGTCGCGCAAGGACGGGCGGCGGTGCAGGCGCGCGTCCAGCAGGGCCCGGGCGTGGGACAGCTCGCCACCGCGCATGAGAGCGACGATGTAGGTGTCCTCGATCAGCTCGCGCTGGGCGTGGCTGCCGCCGATCCGCACGACCTCGGCGAGGACAGGCGCGAGCATTTGCGCGCATGCCGCGTAGTCCTCGTCGGCGAAGGCCGCGAGCGCGCGGAAGATCGCCGGCACCACGGGGCCTGCCGGCAGCTTGCCCTCGGCCAGCCGCTGATCGATGGCCGCGAGGCGCGCGCCGAGCGCCGCGTGGTTTTGCGTCGCCGCGGCGAACAGCGCCATGTGGACGTCGGCAAAGGACAGGCTCGACTTCGGAAACAGTTTTTGCGCGCTGGCGTCGGCCTCGAGCCAGAGCGCCTTCGGCACGGCATGGCCATACGCCGACAGCCGCCACAGCAGCGAGGCGGCGTCGGTGACGACGTTGAGCGGCGGCGCCTGCGTCGCCGTGGGCTGGAGTACGTCGGCATAGATCGCGAGCGCGCGGGCCGCGTCGCCGTGCTCGAGCGCGCCGAGCGCCTGATGCCAGCGGATATGGCCGTGCAAGATGCCGGCGCGGCCGTAAGAGGGAATCCACGCCTCGACGAGACGGTCGGCCGCCTCGATCGAGCCATCCTCGAACATCGCATGCAGCACGGCGTGCGCGGCGTGGGCATTGGCCCGGCGGAGGTCGAAGCCGCGTTCGGTGACGGCGCGGCCGCGCGCGACGTCGCCATTCTCGGTCATGGCCCAGCCGGCCATGGTGAGGAACCACCAGTCCTCGCCGTAATGCTGCGCCATGCGCTCGCACAATTCGTGCCGCGCGCGGTCGTGGTCGGCCATGCCGGAGAAGGCGAACAGGCCGAACGCGCCGAGCGGCAGCGACAGCACCAACGCGTCGCGCGGCCAGCTCTCGATATGCTTCAGAGTCGATGTGATCGCGTCTGGCAGCCGGCCCTCGATCGCAAGCGCCAGCGTCTCGACATGCGAGCGCTCACGCTCCGTGCCGCGCTTGGCGACCAGCTCGCGCGCGAGCGCTGCCTTGCCCCTGGCGAGGTCGCCCTGCTGATAGAAGGCGTGCACGCGGGCGCGGGCGATGTGGGGAAGCGCGAAGTCAGGGTCGGCGGCAATGGCGCGCTCGAGCATCTCCGCCATGCCGGTCCAGCCCGCAAGCATGAGGTCGACGCCTTCGCGATAGGCCGCCGCAGCGTCGTGAGAGGTGGTTGAGAGCGGCAGGCCGTAGCGGTCTTCGAGCGGCATCGTCGTCTCCGAACTTCAGGCCGTCCGCGCGCGGCGGCCCTCGATCGGGTAGGCGGGGTCGTTGTAGCCCGGGGTCGAGGGATGACCCGGCACGACCAGGCGGTCGATCAGCGCCTCGTCATCTCCGGTGAAGCGATAGTCGAGCGCGCTGATGTACCCGTCCCACTGCTCCTCTGTGCGCGGGCCGGCAACGATCGAGGAGACGAAAGCGGAGTTGAGCACCCAGGCCACCGCGAACTGGCCGGCCGTGATGCCCTTCTTCTCGGCGTGGATCTTGATCTCCTGCGCGAGCTGGAGCGATTCCGGCCGCCATTCGGTCTGCATCATGCGGGTATCGTTGCGGCCGGCGCGCGTCTCCTTGTCGGGGACGGCGTCCGGCTTGTACTTGCCGGTGAGCACGCCGCGCGCCAGCGGGCTGTAGGGCACGATGCCGAGGCCGTAATAGGAGCAGGCCGGGAAGTGCTCGACCTCGGGCATGCGGTTCATGGCGTTGTAATAGGGCTGGCTCACCGCGGGTCGGTCGATGCCGAGCCGGTCGCAGATGTTGCAGATCTCGGCGACGCGCCAGGCACGGTAGTTGGAGACGCCGAAATAGCGCACCTTGCCCGCGCGGATCAGGTCGCCCATCGCGCGCACCGTCTCCTCCAGCGGCGTCGCGTGGTCTTCCTTGTGCAGATAGTAGATGTCGATGTGATCGGTGCCGAGCCGCTTCAGGCTCTCGTCCGCCGCCTGCAGCACCCAGCGCCGCGACAGGCCGACGCGATTGGGGTCATTCCCCATGGGATTGGCGAGCTTGGTCGCGAGCACCCAGGCATTGCGATCGCTGGCGATGGCGCGGCCGACGACCTGTTCGGATGCACCCTTGGAATAGGCGTCCGCCGTGTCGATGAAGTTGATGCCGGCGCCGCGCGCCTTGTCGATGATGCGCTTTGATGCGGCTTCATCGGTCGGCCCGCCGAACATCATGCTGCCCAGGCAGATCGGCGACACTTTCAGGCCGCTGCGGCCGAGCTGACGGTATTGCATGGGCGGATCCTCGCTGCTTTTGGCTGGTGCAATCATAGCCGCCCAGTTCCGTCATTGCGAGCGCAGCGAAGCAATCCAGAGCTGCGTCGGCACGCTCGGTGTCAAGCCGGGCGACGACAGCGGAGTGTGCGGTGAGCAACAGTGGCGTTCTCGCTGAGCAGAGCTATCCCGGCCCCTTCAGAATCTTGAACACGCCGTTCGCCATCACGATGCAGCGGTTGTCCACCGTCACTTCCGTGCTCATGAAGATCAGGCTGCGGGTCGAGCGGACCACGCGGGGGCGGGAGATCAGGATGTCGCCGATCTGGCCGGCCTCGACGAAATGGGTGTCGAGCTGCACGGTCGCCATGTATTCCTTGCCGGAGGTGTAGCGGGCGGTCATGCCGCAGGTGCGGTCGGCGAAGGTCATCATCACGCCGCCCTGGACCATGCCGCGGCGGTTGTGGTGCTTGTCTTCGGTCGCGAGCGCGAACTCGTAATGACCGTCGACCTTGCGCTCCCACAGCGGGCCGACGAGGTGCATGAAGCCGGTGGTCTCGAGGATGCTCCAGCCCTCTGATTTGAGCCTTGCGGCGGCCTTGCTCGTCATCGCTCCGTACATCCCTCCAACGCGTCTCTCTCCTCGTTTCATCAGATGCGGTCCTGGTGTAGTCAAGCATCATGAGACCTTTCGGCGATGCCACCAGACGGAATATCGAAGCCGCCTGCGCCTCCTTCGCGCGGCTGCCTGACGCGGCCGAGCCGTCGGCGCTGAAGCGCGCGGCGGTGGTGCTGGCGCTGACCGAATCCAGCGACGGTGACGACACGGCGTTCCTGCTCACAAGGCGCGCATCGAGCTTGCGTTCGCATCGCGGACAATGGGCGCTGCCCGGCGGACGCTGCGATGCCGGCGAGACACCAATCGAAGCGGCGCTGCGCGAGCTGGACGAAGAGCTCGCGCTCAAACTTTCGGCCGACGCGGTGCTCGGCCTGCTCGACGATTATCCGACCCGCTCCGGCCATCTGATCACGCCGGTCGTGGTGTGGGCGGCCGACAGTGCCGCGATCAAGCCGAATCCGGACGAGGTCGCCTCGGTCCATCGCATCGCGCTCGACACGATCGAGCGCGACGAGGCCTTCGATTTCACCGCGATCCCCGAAAGCGCCCGCCGGGTGATCCGCTTCCATCACCAGATGAGCCTGATCCACGCGCCGACGGCGGCCTTGATCTACCAGTTCCGCGAGGTGCTGGCGGGGCGGCAGACCCGCGTCACCGAGCTGGAACAGCCTGTATTCGCCTGGAAGTGATGGTAAACGGCGCGTTAACGTGACGGTTACCGGATGCCTGCTAAGAGGGCGGCATGCATCGATCGATTCGAAACAAATTGGCGCTGGTTCCACTCGCGCTCGTCCTGCTCGCGCCGTCCGCGCGCGGCGGCGAGGCCGACGCGCTGCCGCCGGCCGTCCGCAATGCCAACGCCCAGCTGCTGTCGCAGTTTTTCGCGCAAGGCGGCGCGTCGCCGGCCGTGCTCGAATATCGCCGCAAGCTCGCAGAGTACCAGGCGGCGCGCGCGGCCTTCGACGCCGAGGCCGGCGCCTATTGGAGCCAGATCTCGGAGAAGCGGAAAGGCCGCAACGCCAAGCGGCGCAGCGGGCAGCAGATCACGCTCGACGACTACGTGCTGGAGCATCCGCCGCTCTATAACGGGCCGAAGAAGCCGGTGAATCCGGAGCCGGAGGAAACGCCGGACCGGCCTGCCAGGAAGCCGATCCCCGTGGTCGCCGACTTCCTGCGCGCGGCGCAGGAGCTCTACCAGTTCACGCCACAGCGCCCCTCCAGCGAGGTCGAGTTCAAGCGCGCCTATGCACGCTACGCGCTCGCCTCCGGGCTGACGCGCGATCAGGCGGTGCGGGTTTATTCGTTCGAGACCGGCGGCACCGGCAGCCACGACGTGCAGGCGGGCATCGAGCACGGCGGCAAGCGCGCGATCTCGACCGCGATGGGCTACAACCAGCTCCTGACCACCAACAGCGTCGAGCTGCTGGCCGAGCAGGGCCACGAGCTCATTCGCGCGCTCGCCGACAAGGTGGCGCGCTCATCGGGGCCGCCGCGGCAGGCGCTCGAGCACAAGCTCGCTGTTCTCAAGAAGATGGTGACGCATGCCAAGTCCGTGCCCGACACCTGGTCGGAGCACGAGAAGATCGGCAACACCGCGCAGGGCTGGGCCATGCACGCGATGGTGCTCGACATCGATGTCGGTCCGATGCTGCAGACCCACAAGCTGCTCACCTCGGTGCTGTTCGCCCGCGCCAAGGGCTACACCCGTCCGCTCACCGCGGCCGAGCTCGAGATGATGAACCTCACCGGCGACGGCACCGGGCTCGACATGGTGACGATGCCGCAGGCGATGCGCGAGCAGGTGCCGACCTCGAACTTCTTCCAGCGCGGCGGCTATGAGCGCAACCCGGTCGCGATCCGCCATAACACGGTGGCCAAGCTGCTGGCGGTGACGGACGACCGGATGGATTCGAACAGCGCCAAACCCGGCGCAAGGGAATTGGCGGCGGCGTTCTAGCTCATCGCCTGCCACATCCTCCGCTGTCATGCCCCGGCTCGACCGGGGCATCCAGTACGCCGCGGCCTCTCGATTCAATCACCGCGGCCTCTGGAATACTGGATCACCCGCTTTCGCGGGTGATGACACCGAGAGTGCTCCAGCTACGGCGCTGTCCCTACTGATCCGGCCCGAACTTGAACTTGCCGTCGCCTTCCAGATACGGGCCGCTGCGCATGTAGAGCTGGCCGTTGTGGCCGATGAAGAACAGCGTGCCCCGCGGGACCTTCTTGGCGCCCTTCAGCAGCTCGCCGGCGTTGCTGGTGCCCATCTTGTAGGAAAAGGTCTTGCCGTCCTTGTCATAGGCGTAGCCGGTGTCGGGCTTCAGCTCCCACGGCGTTGCCGGCGCTTGCGCGGCAGCGGGCCCGGCGAGGCCGCCGAGCAGCGTGACGAGGGCAATCGAAACAGGTGCAAATGTCTTCGTTGAAAATTCCATGATCCATCCTCCCCGCCGGCGGGGCACCGGCCTTGAACAAATCACGAACGGTGCGTCCGGGTCAATTTGAGAAAGCGCCGCAGCGCATCACGTCTTGCCCAGCAGTTTGTGATTTTCCCCGCGTCCCCTCGCGACTATGTTCCGCTTTCCGTCTAGAACGCAACTCGACAAAATTATTGGTAGGGATGATTCGGATGCGCCACGTGATTAAACTCTGCTGGGCTGCTGCATTGTCGTTGACGGCGCTGGCGCCGGCCGCTCGGGCCGATGACTACCAGCTCAGCCACAACCAGCGCATTTCGTGCAGCCGCGGCCTTGCCCCGGGCAAGCTGAACACGGCGACCTGCAAGTCCTACACCTATCTCTTCAACACCAGGACCTCGGAATATTTCCGCTGCCAGGTTTCGCTGGCGCTGACCCGCGACAACAAGGAAGTCATCAACGTCCAGACCGATGGCGGCTGCACCAAGAAGCCGCGCATCTTCGAGACCGACGGCCATTACGATTTCGACGCCACCGAGACCGAGCCGCCGAACACCAACTCGTTCTTCGGGCCCGGCGGCTATTCGATCTGGGCCGCCGACGTGACCGCGCAGAAGGTGCGCGGCTGCATCACCATCTCCTCGGGCCTCGGCTCCGATATCTCCAAGTGCCTGGACATGACGTTCCAGTAAACGGCTGGCGCGTCCGACCCGATGTCCGGACGTGCTTCAGATCCGACTGCGCCACGTCGCCGCAGCCGCCGGGTTCCCGAATAATCGAGCCGGAACGGCCATTTCCCGCAGTTCTGTTTTGTCTATTGGATGGGTTGACCCGCATCCCTCATCCGGCCAATTTCGCCGCCGGTTTGGGGAGAACAACAACCATGAAACGGACCATTTTCGGCGCGGCCGCGGCACTTGCTCTGGCGGCGTCGGCACCTTGCGCGCAGGCGCAATCCTTCATCAACGTGCTGACCGGTGGCACCTCGGGCGTCTATTATCCGCTCGGCGTCGCGATCGGAAAGATCTACGGCGACAAGATTCCGAACGTGAAGACGCAGGTGCAGGCCACCAAGGCGTCGGTCGAGAATTTGATCCTGCTGCAGCAGGGCCGTGGCGAGCTGGCGTTCACGCTGGGCGATTCGCTGAAAGCGGCCTGGGACGGCGAGGAGGAAGCGGGCTTCAAGACCAAGCTCGACAAGCTCCGCACCATCGGTGCGATCTACCCGAACTACATCCAGATCGTCGCCACCACCGAGTCCGGCATCAAGACGCTGGCCGATCTCAAGGGCAAGAGCCTCTCGGTCGGTGCGCCGAAATCGGGCACGGAGCTGAACTCGCGCGCGATCCTGGCCGCCGCCGGCATGAGCTACAAGGACCTCGGCAAGGTCGAATATCTGCCGTTCGCCGAATCCGTCGACCTCATGAAGAACCGCCAGCTCGCGGCGACGCTGCAATCTGCCGGCCTCGGCGTCGCCTCGCTCAAGGACCTCTCGACCTCGAGCCCGATCACGGTGGTGTCGGTGCCGAAGGAGACCGTCGACAAGATCGGCCCGCCCTTCGTCTCCGCGATCATTCCGGCCAACACCTATACCGGCCAGGACAAGGACGTGCCGACCGCGGCCGTGATCAACTATCTCGTCACGAGCTCCGCCGTGTCGGACGATCTCGCCTATCAGATGACCAAGCTGGTCTACGAGTCGCTGCCGGAACTGCAGAATGCGCACGCGGCCGGCAAGGAGATCAAGCTGGAGACCGCCGCCACCGGCAGCCCGGTTCCGCTGCACCCCGGCGCGATCCGCTATTACAAGGAAAAAGGGCTGATCAAGTAGGTCGGCTCTCGTCATCGAACGTCATGGCCGGGCATTAGCGCGAAGCGCGTCTTCGCACAGATGTCCCGGCCATCCACGTTCTAGGAGCAGGCGAAAGATCGTGGATGCCCGGGACAAGCCCGGGCATGACGGCGCGGGTGGACCGTGCCAATGCTATAAGCGCTCGACGATTGGGGATGGGTTGACATGCTGGAAAAGGCAGAGGGTACGGCGCCTGCGCCCGACAAGATCAAGGTCGAGTTCGACAATTTCGAGCACGGCTTCCCGGAAGGCTTCGGCCCGCGCGGCTGGGGCGCGCTCGCCTATTGGATCGGCATCGCCTTTGCCACCTTCCAGCTCTACGTCGCCGCCTTCAACTATCTGCCGAGCCAGGTGGTGCGCGGCGTCCATGTCGGCTTCCTGGTCCTGCTCACCTTCGGCCTGATCGCCAACTTCACCGCGAGGAGCAATGCCGGCCGCGCGCTCGGCTGGGCGATCGGTGCTGCCGGCTTCTTCTGCGGGCTCTACCAGTGGATTTTCTACGCCGATCTGATCGCCCGCGACGGCGATCCGACGCGGCTCGATCTCGTGGTCGGCACGTTGCTGCCGGTGCTGATCTTCGAGGGCACACGGCGCCTGATGGGGGCGGCGCTGCCGCTGATGTGCGGGGCCTGCCTCGTCTATTGGTTCTTCGGGCAATATCTGCCGTCGCCCCTGAATCATCGCGGCTATGATTTCGACCAGATCGTCACGCATCTGTCGTTCGGCACCGAAGGCTTCTACGGCGTGCCGATCTACGTCTCGGCGACCTATATCTTCCTGTTCATATTGTTCGGCTCGTTCCTGGAGCGCGCCGGCATGATCCAGCTGTTCACCGATGTGTCTCTTGGTCTGTTCGGCAGGACCCGCGGCGGACCTGCCAAGGTCGCGGTGTTCGCCTCGGGCATGATGGGCACGATCTCCGGCTCCGGTGTCGCCAATGTCGTCACCGTCGGCCAGTTCACGATTCCCTTGATGATCCGGTTCGGCTATCGCCGCGCGTTCGCCGCCGGCGTCGAGGCCACGGCCTCGATGGGCGGGCAGATCATGCCGCCGGTGATGGGCGCGGTCGCCTTCATCATGGCCGAGACGCTCGGCGTGCAATATTCGGAGATCGTCAAGGCGGCGGCGATCCCCGCGATCCTCTATTTCGCGTCGGCCTTCTGGATGGTGCATCTGGAAGCCGGCAAGCACGGCCTCGTCGGCATGAAGCGTTCGGAGATTCCGAGCGCCTGGAAGGCGCTGGTGACGCGCTGGTACCTCGTGCTGCCGCTCGCTGCGCTGGTCTACATGCTGTTCGAGGGGTTCACGCCGCTCTATGCCGGCAGCATGGGCCTCGCCCTGACCGTGGCCTTGATCCTCGGCACCGCCATCACGACGGGCGCCTCCTCGAACGTGATCCGCATCATCTTCTGGGTCGGACTTGCATTGATCGTCGCCGCGCTGTCGCGTGACGGCCTCAAGATCGTGCCGGTCGCGAGCGTCGTCGTCGGGCTGATCTTGATTGCCGCCTTCGTGCGTGGCGGGTTCAAGGCCTTGCGCGAGTGCCGCGACGCACTGGCCGAGAGCGCCAAATCCGCCATCACCGTCGGCATGGCCTGCGCCATCGTCGGCGTCATCATCGGCATGATGTCGCAGACCGGCGTCGGCACCATTTTCGGCGGCTGGGTGATCGGGCTCGGCGAGAAGAGCCTGTTCCTGGCGCTGATCATGACCATGCTGCTGTCGATCCTGCTCGGCACCGGCATTCCGACCATTCCGACCTACATCATCACCGCCGCGCTCGCAGCGCCGGCGCTGGCGAAACTCGGCGTACCCCTGATCGCGAGCCACATGTTCGCGTTCTATTACGGCATCATGGCCGATCTCTCGCCGCCGGTCGCGCTGGCCGCGCTCGCGGCGGCGCCGATCGCGAAGGAGAATCCGGACAAGATCGGCTGGGAGGCGATGCGCATTGCGCTTGCCGGTTACGTCATTCCCTTCATCTTCGTCTATTCGCCGGCCCTGATGCTTCAGGCCGGCGATCCCATGGCGGCCAAGCTCGGCTTCTACGGTGCGGTGGCGCTCGCAACGCTCAAGGCCTTGGTGGCGATCAGCTTGTTCGGGATGGTCGCGATCGGCTTCCTGTTCACGCGGCTGACGCTGATCGAGCGCCTGGTCGCGCTCGGTGCCGCGTTCTGCCTGCTCGGCGATTTCCAGTTCAGCGACACCGCGGGCTTCGTGCTCGCCGCGGCGATCGTGCTGTGGCAATGGCGGCAACGTCCGCCGGCGCCTGTCGAGGCGGTGTGAGCTTCTGCTTCGCAACGGCGTTCGGCGTAAAGGCGCTGGCGCTGTCCGCGTTCACGCTGGTGTGGACGCATTCGATCGCCAAGGTCGACTGGCAGGAGGATTGGCGCGTCACACCCGCGGGTCTCGAGCTCGTGCAGGCCCGCGTCAAGGGCACCGGCCCCGGCATGGAGCCGCCGCCGGAGGCGCGGCTGGTGGACGGCTGGTTTCAATGGCAGCCCGCGCGTGCGCCGATGCAGGACGTCGTGCTGGGCAATTCGGGCGCGGCCGGGGAATGGCGGCTGTGCCATGACGGGAAGTGCCGGACGCTGTCGGAGATTGTCGGACATCCCATTGGTGCTAACGTGACGACGATGAAGATCTGCAACGATCCGTAGCCCGGATGGAGCGCAGCGCAATCCGGGACGGTGGCCCCGGATTACGCTTACGCTCCATCCAGGCTACAAGAACAACAACAAGGAGACACGCGATGGATCGGCTCAGGGGCAAGGTTGCGATGGTGGTGGGGGCCGGCTCGATCGGTCCGGGCTGGGGCAACGGCAAGGCGACCGCGGTGACCTTTGCGCGCGAGGGCGCGCAGGTGTTCTGCGTCGACCGCAACGGGGCCGCGGCCGAGGAGACCGCGAAGATCATCACCGGCGAAGGCGGCAAGGCCACGGCGTTCACGGCCGACGTCGCGCGGCCCGCCGAGATCGAGGCGATGGTCGCGGCATGCCTGAAGGCCTATGGCCGCATCGACGTGCTCGACAACAATGTCGGCATCGCCGAGATGGGCAGCGTGGTCGAGGTCACCGAGGAGAGCTGGGACCGCGTGTTCTCGGTCAACCTCAAGAGCGCCTATTTCGCCATGAAGCACGTCATCCCCGTCATGGTGAAGCAGGGCGGCGGCTCGATCATCAACATCTCCTCGATCGCCTCGATCCGCCACATGGGCATCTCCTACGTCACCTACGGCACCTCGAAGGCAGCAATGAACCAGATGACGCGCACGACTGCGATCGAGTTCGCGCGCCATCATGTCCGCGTGAATGCGATCCTGCCCGGCCTGATGAAGACGCCGATGGTGGAGCATTCCGCCGGCCTCGCCGCCAGCTATGCCAAGGGCGATGTGGAAGCGATGTGGCGCGCGCGCGACGCGCAGGTGCCGATGGGCCACATGGGCGATGCCTTCGACGTCGCCAACGCCGCGCTGTTCCTGGCCTCGGACGAGTCGAAATATGTGACGGGGATCGAGCTCGTGGTGGACGGCGGGATCACGTGCAAGGCGGGGGCGTAGCTTCAATCTCCGCTGTCGTCCCGGATCGGCGCTTTGCCCCAGTCAACGCTGTGCGTTGTCTGGGGCTTCGCTTGTCCGGGACGGCAGCTGAATGTCGAGCCGCCTACTGCGCCAGCGCCAAGATCCCGCCGGCGAACGAATGCCACGCCGCGCTCTCGCTGATCGGCCAGTTCAGCACCTTCACCGCCAGCAGCGCGAGCGTGCCGGTGATGTAGACCGGGTGCACGCGGCCCTCGGTGCGCCAGTCGCGCACCATGGCGACGACGAGCAGCAGCGAGGCGACGACGGCCGGCGCGATCGTCACCGGCACCGGCGGCGGGCCGGGCGGTCCGGGAGGGGCGAGGAAGGTCAGGAACCAGCGCGCGATCGCGGCGTCGAGGATCGAGACCGCCGCGAGCAGCATCAGCCGCTTGTGAATCTCGGGCTTGCGCGTGTTCGCGATCGCCAGCACGAACACGATGGCGAAGAACGCGATCCCGCTCATCGGCACGATCGAGAAGCCGATGCCGGCCTCGCGCTGCCCGAGTGCAGCGGAATGCTGCATCACGTGCACGGAGGCGAGGAAGCCGAAGATCGTCATCGCGGTCGCGAGCGACACGCCGGCAATGCCGAGCGAGCGGTGATTGACCACGCGGCCGGAGGCCGCGAGCCATGTCTGCAGCACGAAATAGAGCGACCAGGTGAAGAACAAAAATCCGTGAAAATGAATCACCGGGCTTGCGGACAACGTCCGGTGAGCGAGCGGCACCCAATAGGTCGGTGCGAAGCCGAGAAAAGCCGTAGCCGCGCAGGCCAGGGCCATGTGAAGATAAAAATATCGTGCAGGCGACGCATCACGCGCGCGTACACGACGGTCGTCGGTCAGGGTCGTCATCAGGAGTGAGTCTGGAAAAGTGGCGGTTGGTTCAACGCCATTTTCGTTCCGGATCGGCGCGCGCCTGAGGGCGCGCTTGTCCGGGACGACAGAGAAATTGTTGCCTCATCCCCCCGCGCTCAATTCTGCGCGATCGAGCTCCTCTTCGATCCGGTGGAAGGCATCGTCGCCGATCACCTCGGTGGCGCGGAGTGCGATGATCGATTTGCGCGCGGCCTCGATGGCGCGGCGGCGCAGCGGATCGGCGGGCAATTCGCCGTTGGCGATGCCGCCCCTGGGATCGCTCTCGGCCTGCATCAGGATGGCGCGATATTCGAGCCGCAGGATCTCGGCCTCTTCCGACGGATCGCTCTCGATCGCATCCAGCGCGGCGCGATAGGCCACCGCGCGTGCGTGCGCGACCTCGGTGCCGACGGGATCGTCGTCCTTGAGGCCGAACGCCAGGATCAGCGGCCGCAGCGTCAGGCCCTGGATCACCAGCGATCCCAGCACCACGGCAAAGGCGATGAAGACGATGAAGTCGCGATAGGGAAAATTCTCCGGCAGCGCGAAAGCGGTGGCGAGCGTGACGAGACCGCGCATGCCGCACCAGGAGATGATGAGGCCGCCCTTGGGCGAGGCGACGGCCCTGGGGTCCTTCGGATGATAGAACCCCTGCGCGACCAGCATACGCAAGATCGTGCGATAGAACGTCACCCAGAGCAGCCGGACCAGCACCACGGTGAGCAGGATCCAGGCCGCGGCCACGCAATATTCCCAGCGCACGTCCGCGTCCAGCCGCGTCCAGATCGGCCGCATCTGCATGCCGATCAGCATGAAGGCGAGCACGTTGAGAACGAACACCATCGTCTCCCAGACCGCATAGGACGGCACCCGCAGCCGTGCCGGCATACGCAAGCCCGCCGAGCGCGCCATGGTCATGGCATAGACCACGATGGTGAGAATGCCGGAGAGGCCGAGATGCTCGGCGCCGATCCAGACCATGAAGGTGGTGGCGAATTGCACGATGATCGCGCTCGGGGCTTCCCTCACCCGCTCCATCAACAGCGGAATGATGCGGCCCGCGAGCAGGCCGGCGACGACGCTGCCGACCAGGGCGAGCGCCATGGTCGGCGCGACCTGGCTCCATGTCAGGTGCTCAGCCGCGACCGCGCCGACCGCGATGCGATAGATCAGCAGTGCGCTGGCGTCGTTGAGCAGGCTTTCGCCCTCCAGCACCTTCACCATGCGATGGGGCAGCTTGACCTGGCTCAGGATCGCGACCGCGGCGGCCGCATCCGGCGGCGCCACGATGGCGCCGAGCGCAACCGCGGCGGCCCAGGGCATGTCGGGCATCAGCCGGTGCGCGACGAAGGCGACGCCGGCCGTGGTCAGGCCGACCGCGGCGACGACCAGGGTCGAGACGGGAACCCAATTGTTGCGCAGATCGCGCAGCGAAGTGTCGAACGCGGCATCGAGCAGGACCGGTGCGACAAAAAGGGCCAGCGCCAGGTCGGGCTCCAGCGTCCAGGACGGGCTCGACGGCACGAAGGCGATCAGCGCGCCGCCGATGGCGAGAAAGGTCGGATAGGGGACCTTGATCCGCCGCGCCAGCGCCGATAAGCCAACGGCGCCGAGCAGAAGCACGATGATCCATTCGAATGTCGACACGATGATCCCCGAAACCGGTATGAGCGGCGCCACAAGCTAGCACCAATCCGGCCGTATGATGGATAGCAAGGTCCCGAGGCAAAACGTAAGACGAGCCCGAAAGCAAGACGTCCGACTGCAACGAACATGCGTTTTCAAAAACTCATTCAATTGTCAGGTGCCGTGCTGCTGTGCGCACTCTCGCTTGGCGCCGCCCAGGCTGCGACCGGGGGAGAGCCGGCCGCGGTGATACAGGTCGACGTCGCGCCATGCCTGGCGGCGGCCGCAGCCGACGACATGGACAAGGCCGCCACGGCGTGTGCCGCGGTTATCGACAATGAGAAGACGGCAAAGGGCGATCTGATCAAGGTGCTGGTCGCGCGCGCGGCGCTCTATGCCCGGCACGAACAGGTCGACCGCGCCATCGCCGACGACAGCCGCGTCCTGTCGCTCGATCCCACCCTCGCCGACATCTTCAACGCGCGCGGCGAGCTCTGGCTGAGGAAGGGCGACAAGCCCAAGGCGGTGCAGGATTTCGGCGCGGCGCTGAAGATCGATCCGAACCACGAGAAGGCCAAGGCCAATCACAAGGCGATGGCGCGCGAGATCGAGCGGATCGGCGCGCAGATGGCGGTCGCGGGCAAGCCCAGCTTCAATTGCGCGCGCGCACGCCGTGCGGTGGAGAAGGCGATCTGCGCCAATCGCGAGCTCGCCGATCTCGATCGCGATATCTACGGATCGCATTTGCGCGTCCTTCGCGAGGCGCAAAGCCCGGCGGAGGCCGGCAAGATCCAGCGCGAGCAGGACGATTTCATCGCGCGCAGGAATGCCGGATATGGCCGGCCTGGCTATGACCTGAAGAAGGCGATGCAGGACCGGCTGCAACAGATCAACGGGGTCGACGGGTATTGAGGGGCGCCGCTCCGGGAGGGAGGCGATTTGAACCCATCCCAATCCCGCCGCGACAATGGTGAAAACCTGACGTCACGGAGCAGTCTGTCATGTGCGGTATGCATTTTTCCGCGCAAATCCCGCCGCGGACCAAGACATCGCTGCGGATCGTTCTCGCCAGCGCGGCCATGAGCTTCGCCCTCGCAACTTCCGCCTTCGCCGAGACCGATTGCGTGATGGGCAGCAAGGCGGCTCCCTCCGAGCTGATCACGGCCTGCAGCGCCATCATCGACCAGACCTCGAACGTGACGGCTGATCGCACTGCGGCGCTGCTGGTCCGGGCCGACGCCAATGCGCGCATCTCGGGCGGCCTCACGCAAGCCCTGCGGGACATCGACCGCGCCATTGCACTCGACGGCAGGAACGCAAAGGCCTGGCGACTGCGCGGCGACCTCTTGCGCGAGGCCGGCGGCGATCTCAACCGCGCCGCGGCCGACCTCAGCAAGGCGATCGAGCTCGATCCTGCCGATGCGGAAGCCTACGCGCTGCGCGGGGTCGTCTACACCAATCAGCGCCGGCTCGACCGCGCGCTCGCCGACTACGACCAGGCGATCAAGCTGAAGCCCGATCATGCCCAGGCCTGGTCCGATCGCGGCGCGACCTATTATCTCGGCGGCGACAACGAAAAGGCGATCAGGAATTTCGACGAGGCCTTGCGGCTCGATCCCGACCGGGCCCGCACCTATTCCAACCGCGGCGCGGCCTGGAAGAAGCTCGGCCAGTACGACAAGTCGGTCGCCGACAATGGCGAGGCGATCAGGCTGGATCCGAAGCAGCCGGAATATTACGACAATCGCGGCCTCGCCTATGCCGCGATGGGCGAATACGACAAGGCCATCGCCGATTACGACCAGGCGATCCGGCGCGAGCAGCGCGCGAACTTCCTGACCAACCGCGGCGATTCCTACCAGTTCAAGGGCGAGCTCGGCGCTGCCTTGAGCGACTATGACGCCGCGCTCAAGCTCGATCCGAGCTTCGCGAAGACCTACAACAACCGCGCCGTGCTCTACAAGAAGATGGGCGAGCGTGCCAAGGCCCTGGCCGATTACGAGACGGCCCTGCGGCTCGATCCCGCCAACGACAATGCCGCCAGCGGCCGCCGCGTCATGATGGCCGAGATCGCGAAGTTCGGCACCGAGCCGCCGCGGGCGCTGAATGCGGCGTCCGGCAATGGTCCGTCCTTCGCATGCGCGACCGCCAGGCGCGAGGTCGAGAAGGTGATCTGCGCCGATCCGCAGCTCGGCGTGCTCGACCGCCAGATCGCCGAGACCTATGAGCGCGTGCTGAAGGCGGCGAACAAGCGTGCCGCCGCCGATCTGCGCAGGGCCCAGCGCGATTTCCTCAGCCTCCGCAACGCGAGCTTCGGCCGTCCCGGCTATGATCTGAAGAAGATCATGCAGGAGCGCCTGCAGAAGCTGAATGCGATGGAGAGCTGAGGCCCCGACCTTCTCCCCGCAAGCAAGGGGAGAAGGAAAGGGTGCATCCTTTTCAGCTTGAACCGCAGCCCGTTCCCGGGAAAATAGCCCCAAACAAGGCCGGCAATTGATCCTGGTCATGGCGGGGCGCCTGTCCTGCCATGAGGGTCGGGGCTAGGCCAAGAAAGGGAACGGGAGCGCGGGAATGAATGTCCAGGGCAAGAGTCTCTATTACGAGGTCCATGCGCGCTCGCTCGCGGACCCCGAGGGCTTCTGGGCCGAGGCGGCGAAGGAGATCGACTGGATCGAGCCGCCCAAGACGATCTTCGATGCCAGCCAGGGAACCTACGGCCGCTGGTTCACCGGCGGCGTCGTCAACACCTGCTACAATGCGCTCGACCGCCATGTCGAACGCGGCCGCGCCGACCAGGTCGCGCTGATCCATGATTCGCCGCTGACGGGCAGCACCACCAGGCTGACCTATGCCGAGCTGCTGAACGAGGTGCAGGCGCTTGGCGCCATCATGCAGGATTTTGGCGTCGCCAAGGGCGATCGCGTCATTCTCTATATGCCGATGGTGCCGGAGGCCGTGGTCGCGATGCTCGCCTGCGCACGGATCGGCGCGGTGCACTCGGTGGTATTCGGCGGCTTTGCCGCCAAGGAGCTCGCCACCCGCATCGACGACGCGCAGCCGAAACTCATCCTCTCCGCCAGCTGCGGCATCGAGCCCGGGCGCATCGTGCAGTACAAGCCGCTGCTCGACGAGGCGATCAAGCTGGCCGGCAGCAAGCCCAAGGCCTGCATCGTGCTGCAACGTCCGCAGCTCACCTGCGACATGACCCCGGGCCGAGACTATGATTGGGCGAGCCTGCGCCGCAAGGCGCTGAACGACGGCAAGAAGGCGCCCTGCGTGCCTGTTGCCGCCACCGATCCGCTCTACATCCTCTACACCTCGGGCACCACGGGTATCCCCAAGGGCGTCGTGCGCGACAATGGCGGCCATCTCGTCGCCGTGAAATGGTCGATGTTCAACCTCTACGGCGTCAAGCCGGGCGAGGTGTGGTGGTGCGGCTCCGACATCGGCTGGGTGGTCGGCCACAGCTACATCGTCTACGGCCCGCTGCTGCACGGCGCGACGACAATCATGTACGAGGGCAAGCCGGTCGGCACGCCCGATGCCGGCGCGTTCTGGCGCGTGATCTCGGAGCACAAGGCGGTTGCCTTCTTCACCGCGCCGACCGCGTTCCGCGCGATCCGGAAGGACGACCCGGAAGGAAAGTTCATCCGGCAATACGACCTCTCGAAATTCCGCACCCTGTTCCTCGCCGGCGAGCGGGCCGATCCGCCGACGGTGGAATGGGCGGAGGCGCAGCTGAAGGTGCCGGTGATCGACCATTGGTGGCAGACCGAGACCGGCTGGTGCATCGCCGGCAATCCGGTCGGGCTCGGCATGCTGCCGGTGAAGCACGGCTCGCCGACGGTGCCGATGCCGGGCTATCAGGTCGACGTGGTGGACGAGGCGGCCAAGCCGGTCGGGCCCAACACCATGGGCTCGATCGTCATCAAGCTGCCGATGCCGCCCGGCTGCCTGCCGACGCTGTGGAATCAGGATGCGCGCTTCAAGGAAGCGTACTTGAGCGAATTCCCCGGCTATTACAAAACCTCGGACGCCGGCTACAAGGACGAGGACGGTTACGTCTTCGTCATGGGCCGCACCGACGACATCATCAACGTTGCCGGCCATCGGCTCTCCACCGGCGGCATGGAGGAGATCCTGGCCTCGCATCCCGATGTCGCCGAATGCGCCGTGCTCGGCGTCAAGGATGCGATCAAGGGCGAGGTGCCCTGCGGATTCCTGGTGCTCAAGGCCGGCGTGAAGCGTGCTCCGAGCGAGATCGAAAAGGAGATCATCGCGCTGGTGCGCGACAAGCTCGGCCCGGTCGCGGCCTTCAAGCTCGCCATCACCGTCGGCCGCCTGCCCAAGACGCGCTCCGGCAAGATCCTGCGCGGCACCATCAAGAAGATCGCCGACGGCGACACCTGGACCATGCCGGCGACGATCGAGGATCCCAAGGCGCTCGACGAGATCGGGGAGGCGCTGAAGGGGCGGGTGTGAGGGGGCTCTGGCGGTCATGCGCGTGAGATGCAACGCTGTCTCACCACTTTCCGCTGTCATCGCCCGCGCAGGCGGGCGATCCAGTATTCCAGAGACGGCGCTGCTGGAGTCGATAGGCCGCGGCGTACTGGATCCCCCGCCTTCGCGGGGAATGACAGTGGTTGGAACGGCGTCCGGGGACTTACAATCTCCGCATTCCGCGCTAAACAGGGCCGGCCAACAGGGGACCTCGTATGCCACTCGCCGCCGCGCCGCGCTTTCTCGCAGCTGCCCTGCTCGCTATCGCCCTTTCCGCCTGCTCCGCGCGCTATCAGACGCCGGTGGCAGTGGGCGGCGACGACGATGACGCGGTCTGCCAGAGCCGGGGCTATGCGCAGGGCTCGCCGGAATATGTGGCCTGCCGCAAGGACCGCGACGTGCAGCGCAACGCCGCGACCGCGCGCGCGGACCGCCGCCAGCGCGATCTCGGCGAATACATGCTGAATCATCCCGACCGCCCGTGATGCGCCTGGCGGCATTATCTTGCCGCGCCGGACATCTCGCCGGCGTCCATTTCGTGACACATCTGCAACGCCATGGCCAAATCGTGGCGAGGTTTGCCTGAATTGATCGAAGTCAAATCCTTCAGCGGTCCCTTTCTGCTCTGACGCTCATGTCGCGCAACGACGCGCGAGAGATGGCTGAAGGGGACTGAAATGCAGAGAACGACAAGAAACCTGGCGCGGCTTGCGACGCTCGGCGCGATGATCGCGGGCACGTTTGCATCGGCGCAGGCTGCCGATTTGCCGGTTTACAAGAAGGCGCCGCCGCCGGTGGAGGCGTTCAATCCGTGGATGGTGCGCCTGCGCGTGCTCGGCGTGTTGCCGGACGCCGGCGGCTCGACCGTCAATGTGGCGGGCGTGCCTTCGCTGTCCTCGCCGAATTCCGGCCTGTCGATCAGCGACCAGGCCGTCCCCGAGCTCGACATCAGCTATTTCTTCACCAAGAACATCGCGGCCGAGCTGATCCTCGGCGTGACCCGGCACTCGATCAGCGGCACCGGCTCGCTCGCGAATTTGCCGATCGGCAAGACCACGCTGCTGCCGCCGACGCTGACGCTGCAATATCACTTCGACCAGTTCGGCGCGTTCAAGCCGTATATCGGTGCCGGCGTGAACTACACCGTGTTCTTCAACAATTCCGCCGCCAATGCGCCGGCCGCAATCGCCGGTCCGCCCGCGATCGTCGCCACCACCACCAACCTGCATGTCAGCAACGCCTGGGGCGGCGCCGTGCAGTTCGGCTTCGACTACATGATCGACCGGCACTGGGGTCTCAACGTCGACGTCAAGAAGCTCTGGCTGCGTCCGGATTACAGCGCGACCGTCTCCGGCCTGCCGGTCACCGGCACCGCCCATATCGATCCGTGGCTGGTCGGCGCGGGTGTGACGTACAAGTTCTGAGGACGTTGCTATAGCGACAGATTCCACTGTCGTCCCCGCCTATCGCGCAATTGCGCACTAGGCGGGGACGACACCGAGGGTAGGGTACACAAAACAAAAGCGCGGCAGGTTTCCCTGCCGCGCTTTTTGCGTTTGGTCGCAAACGACGAAGGAAATCCTATTCCTCCTCGTCTTCCTGCTTCTTGCCGCCGAGCGTCTTCAGCTTGGCGAACACGGCATCGACGTTGAGGTCGTCGCTCGAGCGCTCGGCCGGCTCGAACTCGTCCTTCTTGGTGGTCTCGGAGGCCGGCAGCAGCGTGGCGCCGCCATAGGCTGCGTCGATCGGCTTTTCCTTGGCCGCGCGCGCCACTTCGAAATCGAGCTCGATCTGCGAGCAGAGGCCGAGGGTGACAGGGTCGATCGGGGTCAGCTGGGACGTGTTCCAGTGGGTGCGGTCGCGCACGCTGGCGATGGTGCTCTTGGTGGTGCCGACGAGGCGCATGACCTGGGCATCCTTGAGCTCCGGGTGGCTGCGCAGCAGCCAGAGGATGGCGCTCGGGCGCTCGTGGCGGCGCGAAACCGGGGTGTAGCGCGGGCCCTTGCGCTTGGGCTGGGGCGGCAGCACCACCTTGCTCTCCTGGAGGCGGAGCCGGTAATCCGGGTTCTTCTCGCCCTTTTCGATCTCCTCGCGGGTCAGCTGGCCATTGGAGAGGGGGTCCATGCCCTTGATGCCCTGGGCGGCATCGCCGTCGGCAATCGCGCGCACCTCGAGGGGATGCATCTTGGTGAAATCGGCGACCTGGTCGAAGGTCAGCGCGGTGTTGTCGAGCAGCCAGACGGCGGTCGCCTTGGGCATCAGAGGTGCGTTGCTCATGGCAAATCTCCTTTGTGCTTCGCCCACCCCTCTGGAGGCGAAACCGGTGGTCATCAGCGATGACAGGGAATTCGGGCTATATAAGCCCGGAGGGGGTGGCCACGCAATGGTTCTGCTATAGATAGTGCCTTGACAGCGCCCGAAAGGGGGCCCAATTCCCTAAGAAATCGCGGTATAGTTCTAGCCGGCCGTTTAAGCCCCATTCCATCCATCGACCGCCCCCGCCAGAAGGCGAAACGGGTGATTCGGTCCCGAGATCGCTCAATGTCAGCCAAACCAGACCTCAAGATCGTGCTTTGTTCTCCCCGCGGCTTCTGTGCCGGGGTGGTCCGGGCGATCGACACCGTGGAACGGGCGCTCGATAAGTACGGCGCCCCCGTCTATGTTCGCCACGAGATTGTGCACAACAAGTACGTCGTCGACGGGTTGAAGAAGAAGGGCGCTATCTTCGTCGAGGAGCTCGCCGAAATCCCCGAGAATACCACCGCTCCGGTGGTCTTCTCGGCCCATGGCGTGCCGAAGTCGGTTCCGGCTGACGCCACCTCCCGCAATCTGTTCTCGCTGGATGCGACCTGCCCGCTGGTGACCAAGGTGCATCGCGAGGCCGCGATCCACTTCAAGCGCGGCCGCGAGATCTTCCTGATCGGCCATTCCCATCACCCCGAGGTGGTCGGCACGCTCGGCCAGCTTCCGACCGGCGCCGTGACCCTGATCGAGACCGCCGAGGACGCCAAGACGATCTCGCCGAAGGACCCGAACAACCTCGCCTTCGTGACCCAGACCACGCTGTCGATCGACGACACTGCGGAGATCGTGGCGCTGCTCAAGGAGCGGTTCCCGAACATCAACGGCCCGCACAAGGAAGACATCTGCTACGCCACCACCAACCGCCAGCTCGCGGTGAAGAAGGTGGCGCCGGTGGTGGACGCCTTGATCGTCGTCGGTGCGCCGAACTCGTCGAACTCGCAGCGCCTGCGCGAGGTCGCCGAGCGCGAGGGCTGCAAGATCGCGGTGCTGGCGCAGCGCGCCGCCGACCTCGACTGGACCAGGTTCGACAACATCAAGAGCCTCGGCATCACCGCGGGCGCCTCGGCTCCGGAAGTCATCGTCGAAGAGATCATGGATGCCTTCGCCGAGCGCTTCACGCTGCATGTCGAGACGGTCTCTGCCGCGGAAGAGAACGAGTTCTTCCCGCTGCCGCGTCAGGTGCGCCCCGAAGCTGCCGCCGAGTAGACTTTTATGGCGGTCTACACCGACGTTGCCGCCGATGAACTCGCGGATTTCCTGAAGCAATATGATCTCGGCGAACTGCTCTCCTACAAGGGCATCGCCGAGGGCGTCGAGAACACCAACTTCCTGCTGCACACCAGCCAGGGGTCGTTCATCCTCACGCTCTACGAAAAGCGCGTGGCGAAGAACGATTTGCCGTTCTTCCTCGCGCTGATGACCCATCTGGCCGAGCACGGGGTGAGCTGTCCGTTGCCGGTCAAGGCGAGAGACGGCGAGGCGCTGCGCGAGCTGTCGGGACGGCCTGCGGCGATCATCACCTTTCTCGAAGGCATGTGGCCGCGCAAGCCGAACGTGGCCCATTGCGCCGGCGTCGGCGAGGGGCTGGCAAGGATGCATCTGGCCGGCGCGAACTTTGCGGTTCGGCGCGCCAATGCGCTGTCGGTTGCGGGCTGGCGGCCGTTGTTCGATGCGGCCTCGGCCCGCGCCGACGAGGTGCAGCCGGGCCTGCGCGACTTCCTCGCCACCGAGCTCGATTATCTCTCGGGGGGCGTCTGGCCGACCGACCTGCCGGAGGGCGTGATCCACGCCGACCTCTTCAACGACAACGTCTTCTTTCTCGGCGACAGGCTTTCCGGGATCATCGACTTCACCTTCGCCTGCAACGACATGCTGGCCTATGACGTCGCGATCTGCCTCAACGCCTGGTGCTTCGAGCCGGATCATTCCTTCAACGTCACCAAGGCGCGCGCCTTTCTCAACGCCTATGGCCGGGTGCGCAAGCTCTCGGAAGCCGAAGAGGCCGCGCTGCCGCTGCTGGCGCGCGGCGCTGCGATCCGCTTCCTGCTGACGAGGCTGGTCGACTGGCTCAACGTGCCCGAAGGCGCCCTCGTCAAGCCGAAGGATCCGTTGGAATATGTCCGCAAGCTGCGCTTCCACCAGAGCGTGACGAGCGCGCGCGACTACGGGCTGATGCCGTCAGGACTGGTCGCGTGAGCGAGCTTCCCAATGTCACGATCTATACCGACGGCGCCTGCTCGGGGAATCCCGGGCCGGGCGGCTGGGGCGCGATCCTCAAGTTCGGCGACAAGGAAAAAGAGCTGAACGGCGGCGAGCGCCACACCACCAACAACCAGATGGAATTGATGGCGGCGATCTCCGCGCTGGAAGCGCTGAAGAAGCCGTGCACGGTCGATCTCTACACCGACAGCCAATATGTCCGACAGGGCATCACCGGTTGGATCCACGGCTGGAAGCGCAACGGCTGGCGCACCGCCGACAAGAAGCCGGTGAAGAATGTCGAGCTGTGGCAGCGCCTCGATGCCGCGCTGAAAGCGCACGAGGTTCGCTGGCATTGGGTCAAGGGCCACGCCGGCCATCCCGAGAATGAGCGGGCGGATCAGCTTGCGCGCGACGGGATCGTGAAGGCGAGGTTGCAGCAGCGGGTGGCGGAGTAGGGCACCGGCGTGACTACGTTTTCCGCCGTCATCGCCCGCGAAGGCGGGCGATCCAGTACGCCGCGGCCCCTCGATTCAACAATTGCGGTCTCTGGAACACTGTCATGCCCCGCCTTCGCGGGGCATGGCAGTGTCATTTGCGGCTGTAAGCGGTGACAGCCCTACAGGTAAAGCCTCAGAGCTGCCCCAGCAGCGTATCGCCGCCGGACACCTCGACCTTTCAGCTTGCGCGCGACGGGATCGTGAAGGCGAGGTTGCAGCAGCGGATGGCGGAGTAGGGCACCGGCGCGACTACGTTTTCCGCCGTCATCGCCCGCGACGGCGGGCGATCCAGTACGCCGCGGCCCCTCGATTCAACAATTGCCGTCTCTGGAATACTGGATGCCCCGCCTTCGCGGGGCATGACAGTGTCATTTGCGGCTGTAAGCGGTGACAGCCCCTACAGGTAAAGCCTCAGAGCTGCCCCAGCAGCGTATCGCCGCCGGACACCTCGACCTTGCCGGGCATCGCCTCGAGGTTCAGCTTCTTGACCACGCCGTCCTCGACCAGCATCGAATAGCGCTTGGAGCGGATGCCGAGGCCGTTGCCGGAGGCATCGAGCTCCATGCCGATCGCCTTGGCGAAGTCGGCATTGCCGTCGGCGAGGAAGATCGCCTCGTCGCGCTGGTCGGTGTCGCGCTTCCAGGCGTTCATGACGAAAGCGTCGTTGACCGAGACGATGGCGATGGTGTCGACGCCCTTGTCCTTCATGGCATAGGCGTTGAGGAAGATGCTCGGCAGATGCATCTTGTGGCAGGTGCCGGTGTAGGCGCCGGGCACCGCGAACAGCGCCACCTTCTTGCCCTTGAAGATATCGTCGGTGGTCTTCACCTGCGGACCGTCCGCCGTCATCACGCGGAATTTCGCCTCGGGCAGCTTGTCGCCAGTCTGGATCGCCATCGTCAGTCTCCCTGAATGTCGGTCCCGCTTTTTAGACCGTGCGGCGGGCCTGCACAATATTGCCGGCGGGCGAGATGGCGAGGGCGTAGCCCCTTCACCATGATGTCATCAGCCGGCAAAGCCGCCATTGTCGAGGAAGGCCCGCTCCTCCTCGGTGGTGTCGCGGCCGAGAAGGTGATTGCGGTGGGGAAACCGGCCGAACCGCTGGATGATGTCGGCGTGCTCCCGCGCATATTTCAGGTTTTCGGCATTCCCGGTGTTCTGAAACAGCGCGATGCAATGCAGCTGGTCGGGCAGGTGCTCCGAATGCATGAAGGGCAGATAGAGGAATTCGAGCAGGACCGGATCGACCCTGGCATCGACACCTCGCGCGATGGCGCGGCGGGCGACGTCGCGCGCCAGGCCGTCGCTGGCAAAGGCCTGGGGCGTGCCGCGGAACATGTTGCGCGGGAATTGGTCGAGCACGATGACGAGCGCCAGCGCGCCATCGTCGCTGTCTTCCCAGGACGCCAGCTCGCCGGCGCTGGCCTGCTGCCAGAGCGAGAGAAAGCGGCGCCGGACCTCGGCGTCGAAAGCGTCGCTGCGCTCGTACCAGCGCTCGCGGCCGGCCTCGCGCCAGAAGGCGAGGACGGCTGATGGTGTGACGTCGCCGACCGCGGTCATGAACCGGAGACGTGTTTACGCCGCCTGAGCCTTCTTCTCGTCGCGCAGCTCGCGGCGCAGGATCTTGCCGACATTGGTCTTCGGCAGGTCGGTGCGGAATTCGATGTGCTTGGGCACCTTGTAGCCGGTGAGCTGCTCGTGACAGAACTTGATCACCGCCTCGGCGGTGAGGTTTTGATCCTTCTTCACCACGAAGGCCTTCACCGCTTCGCCCGACTTGGAATCGGGGATGCCGATCACGGCGCATTCGAGCACGCCTGGATGGCTCGCGATCACTTCCTCGACCTCGTTGGGATAGACGTTGAAGCCGGAGACCAGGATCATGTCCTTCTTCCGGTCGACGATCTTGGTGTAGCCCTTCTCGTCCATGATGCCGATGTCGCCGGTGCGGAAATAGCCGTCCGCGGTCATCACCTTGGCGGTGTCCTCGGGCCTGTTCCAGTAGCCCGACATCACTTGCGGGCCCTTGGCGCAGATCTCGCCGGCCTGGCCGAGCGGGACTTCGTTGCCGTCGTCGTCGCGGATCGAGATGTAGGTCGACGGCACGGGGATGCCGATCGTCCCCGTGAACTCGGTTGCGGTTGCCGGATTGCAGGTCAACGTCGGCGACGTCTCCGACAGGCCGTAACCCTCAGCGATGAAGCAGCCGGTGATCGCCTTCCATTGATCGGCGACGGGCCGCTGCACCGCCATGCCGCCACCGTTGGAGATCTTCAGCTTGGAGAAGTCGAGCTTCTTGAAATCGGGATGGTGCATCAGGCCGTTGTAGAGCGTGTTGACGGCCGGGAAGCTGTTGACCTGATACTTCGCGAGCTCCTTGACGAAGCCCGGGATGTCGCGCGGGTTGGGGATCAGCAGATTGCAGCCGCCGGCGCGCACCGCGAGCAGGTAGCAGGCCGTCAGCGCGAAGATGTGATAGAGCGGCAGCGCGCAGACGATCATGAGCTGGTCGACATGCGGCGGCGCTGCGAGCGCCGGCTGCAGCCAGGCGTCGTTCTGCAGGACGTTGGCGACGATGTTGCGGTGAAGCAGGGTGGCGCCCTTGGAGACGCCGGTGGTGCCGCCGGTATATTGCAGGAAGGCGACGTCGCCCGGCGACAGTTTTGGCTTGTTGAAGGCCATGCCGCGGCCGGCGGACAGCGCATCGTTGAAGGCGACCGAGCCGGGCAGCGACCACGCCGGTACCATCTTCTTGACGCGGCGAACGACGAGATTGACGATCACGCCCTTGAAGCCGAGCAGGTCGCCCATGCTGGCGACGATGACGTGCTTCACCGGGGTCTTGGCGATCACCTGCTCGACGGTGTGGGCGAAGTTCTCCAGCACGATGATGGCTTCAGCGCCGGAATCCTTGAGCTGGTGCTCGAGCTCACGCGGCGTGTAGAGCGGATTGACGTTGACCACCGCGAAGCCGGCGCGGAGCACAGCCGCGGTCGCGACCGGGTATTGCAGCACGTTCGGCATCATGATGGCGACGCGGGCACCGCGCTGCAGGCCGCGGCCCTGCAGATAGGCGGCCAGCGCGACCGACATCTGGTCGAGGTCGCGGTAGCTGATCGACTTGTCCATGCAGATGAACGCCTTGCGGTCGGCGAACTTGGCGAAGCTCTCCTCCAGCAGGTCGACCAGCGATGCGTATTGGGTCGGCTCGATATCGGCAGGCACGCCGGGCGGATATTGCTTGAGCCAGATGCGCTCCATGGAAAACTCCCCTCATCTACCAGAGCCCGTTGTGTCTCGGGCTTGCCTCATTACCGCCAGTATCGAACCTGTCGGATCGGGTGGCAAGCGCTGGAGGCTTAGGGCAAAGGTCGGGGAGTGGCTACTGGAATCATGGCAACCGGCGCTGCCGCAGGTGCGAAGCGCCGGCCGTCGCGGTGAACGGCGCCGTTAACTGTTGTTGGCCGGCTTGGCGGGCTTGGTCGCCGCCTTGGGTTTGGCGGACTTCTGCTCGCCGCTGGCCGCAGGCTTCTCGGCGGGTCTTGCCGGCGTATCGTGCTTGGCTGGAGCTGCCGCATGCTTGGGCGCCGCCGGCTTCGCGGCAGTCTTGGTGTCGTTCTTGGCGTCGCTCTTGCCGCCGCTCTTGGCGTCGGCCGGCTTCGCCGCCGCCGTCTTGGTGTCCTTGCCAGCGTCCTTGGGCTTGTCGGCCGCATCGGGCTTCTTGGCGACGCGCGACTTCTTGCCACGCGGCTTGGACGCCGCCTGCTGGTCGGCATCGGCCGCGACTGCCGCGATCAGGGCGGTGCCGGTGCGGGTCGGGCCGGTATAGACCAGCACGGGCTCGGTCGCCGCCGGCGCCGAGGCCATCAGCTCGGAGGCCTTCATCAGCGGCGGCTGCAGGCCGGCGGTGAAGAAGGTCACCTGGGCTTCGCCGCCGGTCGCAGAGGCCGATCCTGATGGGCTGCCATTGGCCGCAATAAGTGCATCGTCGTCGTCGCTGGCCGGCCGCTTGCGGTGCGGGCCGCACATCTCGTCGCGCAGGTTCGGCGGCGAGGCGTCGACCGGCACGAGGTTCTCGACCGTGCCGAGCGAGGGGCGCAGCCACGTCAGATTATCCTGGCTGAAGCCGCGCTCCAGCAGCTGCGCCGCCTTCACCGCGCGCGCCGTGCCGGAATTGGAGCCGAGCACCACCGCGATCAGCCGGCGGCCGTTGCGCGTGGCCGACGCCACGAGATTGTAGCCGGACGCGCAGATGAAGCCGGTCTTGAAACCATCGGCGCCGGGATAACGGCCGATCAGCTTGTTGAAATTACCGGTGACGCGCTTGCCGAAGCGGATTGCCGGGATGTGCACGAAATATTCGTATTCCGGCAGGTCGCGCAGGAACGAGCGCGCGAGGATGCCGAGATCGCGCGCCGAGGTGATCTGACCGTCGGCGGGCAGGCCGTTCGGGTTGACGTAGCTGGTCTGCGTCATGCCGAGCTTTCGCGCGGTGTCGTTCATCATCGCGGAGAAGCCGTCGATCGAGCCGCCGACGCCTTCGGCCAGCACCACGGCCATGTCGTTCGCCGACTTGACCATCATCATCTTCAGCGCGTTGTCGACGGTGAGCTGCGTTCCCGGACGGAACCCCATCTTCGAGGGCGATTGCGAGGCGGCCGTCGGCGAAACCGTGAGCAGCGTGTCGAGCGTGAGCTTGCCGTCCTTGACCGCCTTCAGCGTCACATAGGCCGTCATGATCTTGGTGACGGAGGCCGGATACCAGGGAACCGTCGCATTATCGGCCTGCAACACCTTGCCGCTATCGGCCTCGATCAGCAGCAGCGCCTCGGCGCTCGCCGCGCGCGGCGCAAGCAGCGCGGCACAGGCGAGCGTCGCAGCGAACAGGTTGAACAAGGATTTGCGAAGCAGCGGGCGTAGGGCGTGCACTATCCGATTCCGGTCCTTGGAGACCCGCCTGATACGGGCGGTGCTCGTGATCTGATTGTCGGTTCTGAAATTTAAGCGCCGCCGCTTGCGGCGCCGCAAACCTATACCGGCTGGTGCGTCGAGAATAGGGGGCTCAGTGTGGTATTCCGCAATGAAATAGGCCGAATTTCGACGGTACTGTGGGGACTTGCTAGGGCGATTTGGCAGCCGTCGCGGCAGCCTCAGACGCCGTCACGCTGGCCCGTGCGCCGTCCTGCACCATGAACTGGGCCCTCGCGAGCTCGGCAAAATGGCCGCCTTTGGCCACGAGTTCATCGAAGGTTCCGCCTTCGATCACGCGGCCGTTCTCGAACACCAGGATCCGCGTGGCATTGCGGATGGTGGAGAGGCGATGGGCGATCACGAAAGTGGTGCGGCCCTTCATCACTTCGTCGAGAGCGGCGTTCACCTTGGCCTCGGTGACGGCGTCGAGTGCGCTGGTGGCTTCGTCCAGGATCAGGATCGGCGGGTCCTTCAGCAGTGCGCGGGCGATCGACAGGCGCTGCCGCTCGCCGCCGGACAGCATGCGGCCGCGCTCGCCGGCATTGGTCTCGAACCCGCCGCTGCGCTCGATGAACTCGAGCGCCTGGGCGCGCTCCGCCGCCTTGCGCATCTCGGCCTCGGTCGCATCCGGCTTGCCGACGCGTAGGTTCTCCGCGATCGAGCGGTTGAACAGCAGCGCTTCCTGGAACACGACGCCGATGTTCCGTCGCAGCGAGGTCAGCGTCACGCCGCGCACGTCCATGCCGTCGATCTTGATGAAGCCGGATTGCGGATCGAAGGCGCGATGCAGCAGCGCGATCGCGGTCGATTTGCCGGCACCGGTCGGGCCGACCAGTGCGATGGTCTGGCCGGGCAGCGCGGTGAAGGTGAGATCCTCGATCGCCGGCCGCTTGCCGTCATAGGAGAAGGTGACGTCGTTGAACTCGACGAGGCCGGACAGCCTGCCGGCATCGATCGCGTCGGGCCGGTCGTGCACCGCGGGCACGGCGTCGAGCACATTGAAGAATTCGCGCAGCCGCGGCGCTTCCATGAACACGTTGTTGATGAAGCTCACGACCTGCTCGAGCTTCTGGATCAGCATCGTCGCGAAGCTCACGAACATCACGATCTCGCCGACGGAAGTCAGCCCCTGGTCGTGTAGGGCGATGCCGAGCGAGAAGATCGCGAGCACCGTGATGGTGGTGGAGGCGCGCGTGATGACGGTGACGAGCGCCCACCACGACAGCACCGGCATCTGCGCGGCCAGCAGATCGTCGGCGACGGAGCGCAGGCCCTTCACCTCGGATTCGACACGGACGAAGCTCTGCACCAGCGCGACGTTGCCGAGCGCGTCGGATGCGCGCGCGGACAGCTCGCTGTAGTGCTCCTCGACCTCCATCTGCATGCCGAAGGTCTTGCGCACCACGAAGGTCGTCAGCGCGGTGAAGACGATGCAGAGCACGAACAGGAGGATCGCCAGCCGCCAGTTCAGGTAGAGCGACAGCGGCAGCAGCACCACGACCGAGAGGATCGCGGCGAAGTGCTCGCGGAAGAAGCCGAGCCACAGCCGCCACAGGGCGTCGGTTCCGTTGAGCATCACCTTCATCAGCCGGCCCGAATGGGTGCCGGAGTGGAAGGTCAGCGGCAGTTGCAGGATGTGCTCGAAATAGTCGGTCAGCACCGCCTGGCGCTGCCGGTGCGAGAGTCGGTCCGCCTGCAAGGCCACGAGCGCGCTGCACAGAATGGTGAAGAGCCCGAACGCGACCCAGGCGATGAGGAACGGCCAGGCCGAGTTCGAGCCGGCCACCGTCTTGCCGGAGAGCACGTCGACGATCCGGCCGAACAGCACGGGCTCGGCGAACTGCGAGGCGGCCAGCAGGAGATTGGCAAACGCCAGCAGCCAGCCCAGCCGCGCCTCCTTGCCAAGCAGCTCGAGAACGCGGGTGTAGAGGCTGAAAATAGTCATGCGGACCGGCAACTCAGGCAAATGGCGGGACCCGTATTCTAAGCAGGGATCGCCTGCGAGATACAGTGGAAGCTACGGGTTTTGCTCAATTGACCAGCCGCGCCGCGACCGGCGGCAGGAACCGGTCGTCGAAGATGTCGGCCACGGTCGGCCGCTTGCGGAATTTGAAGTCCAGCGCGATCTGGTCGACCGAGCGCTCCCAGCGCCGTGGATCGATGCCGCCGAGACCGTTGCGCCTGACCTCGTCGGTGAGGATGTTGTCGGAGAGGACGGTGCGCAGGCGTTCGAGCTCGAGGTCGCGGTCACCCCCGTCGATGCGGCTTGCGGCCTCGTCCGCTGCCCGTGCCGGCTCCTTGACGGTCGCGGCGATGCCGGCAATCAGGGCGCTGATGAAGCCCTTCACGGCATCCGGCTTTGCTGCGGCGAAGGCGGCATTGGCCACCACGGCGAAACCGTAGGCCTCGCAGCCATAGTCGGCATAGCGCAGCACGACGAGATCGGCTCCGGGCACGCCGCGATCACGCAGGTTCACCGCGGAGAGATAGCTGAAGCCCGCGACGGCATCGACCTGTCCCGCGGACAGGATCGGCTCGCGGACGGCGGCGCTGATCTTGTGGAATTTGAGGTGCGACGTCTTGATGCCGTTCTGCTGCGCCAGCGCCGGCCATAGCCGCATCGACAGGTCGCCGTCGGCAACGCCGACGGTCTTGCCGTCGAGATCGGGCAAGACATTGATGCCGCGGCTCTTGCGCGCGACGATCGCGTAGGGCGCGCGGTTGAACAGCACGAACACCGCCTTGACCGGCGCCGCATCGTCCTTGTCGCGAAACCGGATCAGCTCGTTGATGTCGACGAGTGCGAGCTCGCTGTCGCCCTTGGCGACGCGTGCGAGCGCCTCAGGCGATCCGCTCGCGCTGCCGAAGGACACGTTGAGATGCTCGGCGCCGAACCTGCCGTCCTTCGCCGCAAGGAAGAACGGCGCCATGCTGGCGTCGAGCGGGCGGTCGAAGGTGAAGTGAATCGCGACGGAGGGCGGCGCAACGGTCTCGGCCGCGCTGACACCGCGTGCAACGAGCGTTGCAAGCGAAATCGAGAGAGCCAGCAGGCAACGAAGGGCCGTGGTCTTGAATTTCGACATCAGTTGCGCCGGTCCCGCATTGTTATGGTTTGGTGACGCTCGCAGCGCCGGCTGGCGATCAGTCTCCCCCTGCCAACATGAACGCAGGATGAGCGGCGGTTGCGTCACGATTACGCAACCCCGTTCAGCTTGTGTTGGGGTTGGGAACCCAATGTGGCGGTGCGTGTTTGAAAGACATGAGCCTTGTCTGCAGGCACCATTCGAGGTCCCAAGGAGGGTCCAGGACATGTTTGACAGCTTTTCGAAGTTTACCGGCCGCAAGGCCGTTCTCGCCACTGCCGCGGTGTTGGCGCTAACCGCGGTCGCCCCCACTGCCTCCTATGCCGGCGGTCGCCACTGGCATGGCGGAGGTGGCGCGGCCTTTGCCGGCGCGGCTATCGCCGGCGCCATCGGCACCGGCCTTGCGATCGCCGCCACGCGTGACGCCTATGCCTATGACGCTCCCGCCTATTATGGCGGCGGCCCGGTCTACTATGACGAAGGCCCGGTCTATTACGGCGGCGACTCCTATATCGGCCCGCGCCCGTACCACCGTTGCGGCGGCCCCTACCAGTCCGCCCAGGGCGGCCAGGGCAATATCTCGACCTGCTACTAAGCAGGGCGACCGAGTTTAACCTGAACAGGCTGTCGCGCTTGCCGCGGCGGCCTGTTTTCTGCTTTTATTGCCGTGCGTTAACACGCTCGCCATTTGTTTAGAGTAGTTTTTTGTATCATGAGTGATTCGCTTGAGCGGCTATATCTGGCTGTGCTCGCGGCCAGAGACCTTGATCCGGCAACATCGCGTACGGCCCGGCTGTTTCAGCGCGGGCCCTCCAAAATGGCAAAGAAGCTCGCCGAAGAGGCCATCGAGGTCGTGATCGATGCCGTCAATGGTGACACCGACGCCGTGATCCGCGAAAGCGCCGACCTGTTGTACAATCTCACCGTGCTCTGGGCCTCTGCCGGCGTGCGCCCCGAGGACGTCTGGCGCGAGATGACCCGGCGGGAAGACATGCTCGGCATCGCCGAGAAGCTGCCGAAATCGTCGATGAAGCTGCCCAAGGTCGCGTCACCGCGGGTGGTCGCCAGGCGGCCAATTGTCGCGCTCGAGGGCCGTGCCGCGCGCAAGCGCCACTAACGCGCGATGAGACCCGGGTGAATGGCCATCGTGCTTTAGCCTCTTGTTTGAGCATGATCTTTTCGGAAAACCGCCGCACACTTTTCCGGATCATGCTGGAAGTGTCATAATTCGCCTCAATCTCGGCATGGACAAATCCGTCCCATGGTGCTTCATCGCGGCGCCATGCTGAAACGTATCTACGACTGGTGCATCGACGCCGCCCACAAGCCCTACGCGCTCTGGATCATGGGCATCGTGTCTTTCGCCGAAAGCTCCTTCTTTCCGGTCCCGCCGGATGTGATGCTGATCCCGATGTCCCTGGCGCGCCCGCAGCGCGCCTGGCTCTATGCTGCCGTCTGCACCGTGACCTCGGTGCTCGGCGGGGTTCTCGGCTACGCCATCGGCGCGCTGCTGTATGACTCGCTGGGCCATTGGCTGATCCAGCTCTACGGGCTCGGCGATCAGGTCGACGGCTTCCGTGCCAAATACGCCGAATGGGGCGCGGTGATCATCCTGCTCAAGGGGCTGACGCCGATCCCGTACAAGCTCGTCACCATCACCTCGGGCTTTGCCGGCTACAATCTGCTTTTGTTCGTCCTGTTCTCGGTCATCGCGCGCGGCGGGCGCTTCTTCATCGTCGCGATCCTGCTCAACCGCTACGGCGACTGGATCCGCGTCAAGATCGAGAAGCATCTCGGTCTCGTGGTGGCGGTCGGTGCCGCGGCACTGGTGCTGGGCTTCGTCATCGCCATCAAACTGATCTAGAGCTTGATCCGGACCCGAAGGGCCGTGCAGCGCAAGGTGCGAAGCGGTTTTCCCTCGCGACAAACGCGTAACGCGTTTGCGCGGAGATCATGCTCAATCAATAGACCCCAAGGCGGCTTTGCCGCCGGGCCGGCTTCGGCTACGGTTGCCATCATGATGGTTCGATCCGGCAATCCGGCGGCGCGGCTGGCGACGCTGATGTCAGCGGCGCTGCTGTTTCTGCTCGCTGCCGGCGGGACGGCCTGGCCGCAATCCGCGCCTCCGGCGCTTGGCCTGCAGGATCAGGGTCCGCAAGCCGCTCCGCCGCCGTCGACCCCCGATCCTGCGGCGCCGCCGGCGCGCGAGGAAAACCCCGGGCTGATCAACGAAATGGGCAAGCTGTTCGACAAGCTGCCCTCGATCCTGCCGCCGATCAAAAGCCCCAGCGAGACCATGAACGACCTGTCGCGGCTGGCCAAGCCCTCGACCATGGTGTCGGGGCGGGTGGCCTGTCCGGCCTCGTCGAACGGCGCCCCCGACTGCAAGCACGCCGCCGACCAGCTCTGCCAGAGCAAGGGCTACAAGGAAGGCAAGAGCCTGAATGCCGACTCCGCCGAGAAATGCTCGGCCAAGGTCCTGATCCCGGGCCGGCAACGCAAGCCGGACGACTGCCGCACCGACACTTTCGTGACGAGCGCGCTGTGCCAGAACTGACGTGATCTCGCCGCGCGCGAGCAACCAAGGAGCGCCCATGAGCCGCACGGAGCAGGACTTCCTCGGACAGCGTGAGATCGCCGACGACATCTACTACGGCGTCCAGACCATCCGGGGTAAGGAGAACTTCCACATCACCGGCATTCCGATGAACCAGGAGCCTTACTTCGTGAAGGCGCTTGGTTACGTCAAGAAAGCCGCGGCCATGGCCAATCGCGATCTCGGTGCGATCGACGCCAAGGTCGCGGGCGCCATCATCCTCGGCTGCGATCGCGTCATCGCCGGCGACATGATGGATCAGTTCGTCACCGACTTCATCCAGGGCGGCGCCGGCACCTCCACCAACATGAACGCCAACGAGGTGATCGCCAACCTCGCGCTCGAGTCGCTCGGCTTCGGCAAGGGCGACTATCAGCACGTCAGCCCCAACGATCACGTCAATTACGGCCAGTCGACCAACGACACCTATCCGACCGCGTTTCGCCTCGCGCTGATCCTGCGGCTCGAGAGCTACATGACCGCGCTGCGCCAGCTCCAGGAGGCTTTCTTCACCAAGGGACGCGAGTTCGACCGCGTGCTGAAGATGGGTCGCACGCATCTCCAGGATGCCGTGCCGATGTCGCTGGGGGCCGAATTCCGTGGCTGGGGCACCACGATCGGCGAGGAGGTGGACCGCATCTCCGAAGCGCGGGCGCTGCTGCGCGAGATCAATCTCGGCGCCACCGCGATCGGCACCTCCGTCACGGCCGCGGTCGGCTATCCCAAGCTCGCGGTCCGGCATCTGAGCGCACTCACCGGCGTCGACTTCATCCTCGCCGGCGATCTCGTCGAGGCGACCTCGGACACCGGCGCCTATGTGCAGCTCTCGGGCGTCCTGAAGCGCACGGCGAGCAAGCTGACGAAGATCTGCAACGACATCCGCCTGCTTGCCTCCGGCCCGCGCGCCGGCTTCAACGAGATCAACCTGCCGCAGCTGCAGCCGGGCTCCTCGATCATGCCGGGCAAGGTCAATCCTGTGATCCCCGAGGTCGTCAACCAGACCAGCTTCCTCGTCATCGGCCTCGACACCACGGTGACGCTCGCCGCCTCCGCCGGCCAGCTTCAGCTCAACGTGATGGAGCCGGTGATCTCGTTTGCGCTGTTCTTCTCGATCCGCACCATGGAGCGCGCGGTGAACAGCCTGCGCGAGAATTGCGTCGTCGGCATCACCGCCAACGAGGAGCACACCCGCAACATGGTGCTGAACTCGCTCGGCATCGTCACCGTGCTGAAGCCGCTGCTCGGCTACAAGCAGTGCGCCGAGATCGCGCGCGAAGGATACAAGAGCGGCAAGTCGCTGCACCAGATCGTCGTGGTCGAACGCAAGCTGCTGACACAGGAGAAGTGGGACGAGATGTTCTCGTTCGAGCGGCTGATCAACCCGGATCTGATCGGGTAGGCGTTCGCTGTCATTCCGGGGCGCGCGAAGCGCGAGCCCGGAATCCATTTTGCAGCGTGCGCTGAGGCCCGATGGATTCCGGGCTCGACGCTGCGGGTCGCCCCGGAATGACGGGACACGAATTCCGTTCCTTGGAATTGCGCCCGTCGCATCCGCTCCGGCGGCAAAACGCAATACTTGACAGTGGAAAGATTGCCTTGTTGGTATGGCGACCAACCTGCCATTGACCGGCCAATAGAGGATCGTTTCGCAATGTCCATGCCTGCCTTGTTCAAAGGGCGCCTGTCGATCCCCGTGATCGGCTCGCCGCTCTTCATCATCTCGGTGCCCGATCTCGTGATCGCGCAGTGCAAGGCGGGGGTGGTCGGCTCGTTTCCGGCGCTGAACGCGCGGCCGCCGGAGCTGCTCGACGAATGGCTGGCACGCATCACCGAGGAGCTCGCGGCCTATGACCGCGCCCATCCCGACAAGCCGTCGGCGCCGTTCGCGGTCAACCAGATCGTGCACAAGTCGAACAACCGGCTCGACCACGACATGCAGCTCTGCGCCAAGTACAAGGTGCCGATGGTCATCTCCTCGCTCGGCGCGCGCGAGGAGCTGAACCAGGCGGTGCACGGCTGGGGCGGCATCGTCTTCCACGACGTGATCAACCAGAAATTCGCCCACAAGGCGATCGAGAAGGGCGCCGACGGCCTGATCCTGGTCGCGGCCGGCGCCGGCGGCCATGCCGGCACCATCTCGCCGCTCGCCTTCGTTGCCGAAACGCGAAAGTGGTTCGACGGTCCGATCGCGCTGTCGGGTGCGATCGGCAACGGCAAGGCGATCCGCGCCGCGCGCATCCTGGGGGCCGATTTCGCCTATATCGGCTCGGCCTTCATCGCCACCAAGGAGGCCAACGCGATCGAGAAGTACAAGGAGATGATCGCGGGCTCGACGGCCGACGACATCGTCTATTCCAACCTCTTCACCGGCGTGCACGGCAACTATCTGAAGCCGTCGATCCTGGCCGCCGGCATGGATCCGGAGAATCTTCCGACCTCCGATCCCTCCAAGATGAATTTCGGCACCGACGCCTCCGGCGAACGCGCCAAGCCGAAGGCCTGGAAGGAGATCTGGGGCTCCGGACAGGGCATCGGCAGCATCGACAAGGTCCTTCCCGCGGCCGAGCTGATCGCGCGCTTCAAGAAGGAATATGACGAAGCGATCGATCCGCCGCTGTGAGCGGCGGCGTCCGCATCTCTCATGCGCCACGGTGAAACGATGACCGCCATCTACCGCGTCGAGGGCAATAGCGTCGTCACCAGCCCGGATGCCGCCGGTCCCTGGGACAGGCGCATGCAGCACGGATCGGCGCCGGCGTCGCTGGTGACGTGGGCGGCCGAGCGCATCCCGACGCCTGCTCCGATGGACATCGCGCGCGTCACCATCGATCTGATGCGCCCGGTGCCGGTGGCGCCGCTCACGATCGTGACTGAGGTCTTGCGTGAAGGCCGCAAGATCCAGCTCTGCGCGATCAAGCTGCTGGCCGATGGCGTGCAGGTCGTCGGCGCCACCGTGCTGAAGATCAGGCGTCAGGCGCTGATCCTGCCCGCCGACGTCGCGGAGCTGCCGGTCACATTGCCGTCGCCGGAAGACTCTCTGGTTGAGGACGGCCACGCCGCCACCAGCCCGTTCGTACGATCGGTCTCGATGCGCGCCGCGCGTGGCCGTTTCGGTCAAGCCGGTGCCGGCGCGATCTGGTTTCGCGTCGATCATCCGCTGATCGAAGGCGAAGCGATCTCGCAGGCCATGCGCGCCGTGGTCGCCGCCGATTTCTCCAACGGCACCGCCTCGACGCTCGATTTCCGCGCCTGGACCTACATCAACGCCGATCTCACCGTGAGCTTTGCGCGCCAGCCTGTCGGCGAGTGGATTTTGCTCGACGGCGAGTCCTGGATCGGTCCCGATGGCGCGGGCCTCGCGATGTCGCGGCTGGCGGACCGGCAGGGCTATTTCGGCCGCGCGGTGCAAAGTCTCGTGATCGAGAAGCGGTGAGGGGCGCGAAGTCAGTGCGTCATTCTCGCTGTCATGCTCCGCGAAAGCGGGGCATCCAGTACGCCGCGGCCTCTCGATTCAACAACGACTGTCTCTGGGATACTGGATCGCCCGGTCTTCGCCGGGCGATGACACCGATCGTGTAAGAGCTGCGTCGCGTATCGCGGGCTTGAACGGCTGGCTTCCGCCGCCGCGGAAGGGATGCCCGGTCGCGAGCTCTTGCTCGGCGCACGCATCCTGCCAGTTCACATTCCGTAGAAGATCTTGATCTCCCACAGCACCACGATGATAGCCGTGATCAACGTGACCGCGGCGACTGCACTTTCCAGGGAAGCGACTCTCATAGCTTACTCCGCTTCCCAGCCCCGTCAGCGGTCTAGGTGATTCCCCGATTCGCCGGCAATCGCGCGGGGCTCGCCGGCGCGCACTCCGTCGCGGGCTGTGGTGCCGGGGCCACAACGGCCCCGTAGAATCCCGGATTAATTACCCCACCATACGGTCCCGGCCGCTCCAGAAGCCCGCGCGCAGCACCTTCTTGTCGACCTTGCCGACGCCGGTCATCGGCAGCTGCTTGACGAACTGGATCTGCTTGGGCGCATGGGCGGAGCCTTTCCGGGTCTTGACCATGTTGATCAGCTCGTCCGGATCGGGCCTTGCGCCCTCGCGCGGCACGACGATGGCGGTGACGGCCTCGCCCCATTTCTCGTCGGGGATGCCGACGACCGCGACCATGGCGACGTCCGCATGTTGCGACAGCACGTCCTCGACCTCGCGCGGGAAGATGTTGAAGCCGCCGGAGACGATCATGTCCTTCTTGCGGTCGAGGATGAACATGTAGCCGCGCTCGTCCCGGCGCGCGATGTCGCCGGTGTGGACCCAACCGTTCTTCAATGTCTCGGCGGTGATGTCGGGCCGCTTCCAGTATTCCGCCATCACATGCGGTGCGCGCACGCAGATCTCGCCGGCTTCGCCCGTCTTCACTTCCTGATCGTCGTCGCCGAGAATCTTGACCTCGCAGGCCGCGATCGGGAAGCCGCAGGACAGGAACAGCTCCGGCGTCCTGGGATCGTGATCCGCCTTGCGCAGCACCGAGACCGGATAGCATTCGGTCTGGCCGTAGAGCTGCGAGAACACCGGCCCGATGCGCTCGATGCCTTCGACCAGCCGGCTCGGCGACATCGCCGACGCCCCGTAGAGCACCAGCTCGAGCGAGGAGAGGTCGGTCTCATCAAGCGCGGGATGATCGAGCAGCACATAGATCATGGTCGGCACGAACAGCGTGAAGTTGATGCGCTCGCGCGCAATCGTGGCCAGCACGGCCTCGGGATCGAATCCTTTGAGCATGTGCACGGTGCCGCCACGCATCAGGGTCGGCAGCACCTTCGTGCCGGCGACATGGCTGATCGGGGCGACCGTGAGATAGCGTGCCGCGTCGGGAATCTCGAAATCGGCGAGGATCGCGGCGGCGGCTCCGGCATTCTCGCGGTGATAGCGCAGCGCGCCCTTGGATTTGCCGGTGGTGCCGCCGGTGTAGTTCAGTGTGGAAAGATCGTCGGCGCCGGCGAGGCACAGCGCGCTGGCGTGGCCTTCGATCTCGATCGCCCGCAGCAGATCGACACCATAGCCGGCCGGCCCCATGGTGAAGACCGCCTTCAGCCGGCTCGCTTTCGCGGCGAGCTCGCCGCCGCGGTCGCGGAAGGCGGCCGCATCGACCACCAGCATCTCGGCCTCGGAATCCTCGAGCTGGAACAGCTGGTCCTCCAGCGATCCCAACGGATGCAGCCAGGTGATGCAGAGCCGCGACAATTGCGCCGCGACGCCGGCGCACCAGGTGTCGGCGCGGTTCGCGGTGAGGAAAGCGACGCGCGCGCCGGCTTGCAATCCGAGCCGCATGAACACGCCCTGGATGCGTCCGATCAGGTCGATCGTGCCTTGATAGCTCAGCGATCCCCCGGGCCATGCGAAAGCGGTGCGGCCGGGATAGCGCGACAGCGCCCGTAGCGTCTGCGCGCAAGTCGGGGACGATGCGTGGAGCGGATCGGACATATGTTTCCTCGTTGCTTTGTCACCGGCTTCTGACGTGCCAATGTTGCCGATGACGCTAGCACAGAGACCGCGGGAGGAAACGACAAAGCCCGCGCGAGGGAGGCATGCGTGACGAGGAGATTTGCGTGACGTCCGATCGACTGCAACGCTTCCGCGATCGTCTCGCTCTGCCGCTGATCGCAGCTCCGATGTTCCTGGTGTCGGGCGTCGAGCTCATGGTCGCGGCCTGCCGGAGCGGGGTGATCGGCAGCTTCCCCACCGCCAATTGCCGCAGCACGGATCAGCTCGATGCATGGCTCACGGAGATCGAAGCGCGGCTGCACCAGCATGAGCAACAGGCCGGCCGCAAGGTGGCGCCGCTCTGCCCGAACCTGATCGTGCACCGCTCCAATGCGCGGCTCGACCAGGATCTCGCAATGCTGCTGCGACACAAGCCGGAGATCGTCATCACGTCGGTGGGCTCGCCGGCGCCGGTGTTGAAGCCCCTGCAGGATGCCGGCGCGCTGGTGCTGGCGGACGTCGCCTCCATCCGCCACGCCGAGCGCGCAGCGGAGGCAGGCGCCGACGGGCTGGTGCTGCTCACCGCGGGCGCGGGCGGACAGACCGGCTGGCTCAACCCGTTCGCCTTCGTCCGCGCGGTGCGCGCATTCTACGACGGCATCGTCGTGCTCGCGGGCGGCATCAGCGACGGCCATGCGCTGCATGCGGCCGAAGTGCTCGGCTGCGATCTTGCTTATATGGGCACCAAGTTCATCGCGACGCGCGAGAGCATGGCCGACGATCGTTACAAGCGGATGCTGGTCGAGAGCAGTGCCGACGACATCCTGCTCACCACGGCGTTCACGGGCTTGCAGACCAGCATGCTGCGGCCGTCGATCGTGGCCGCCGGGCTCGATCCCGAGAACCTGCCGGCGCGCGGCGCGATCGATATCGCCGAGGATATCGACGTCGTCGCGCGCGAGAATCGGCCGAAGCGCTGGCGCGATATCTGGAGCGGCGGACATTCCACCTCTGGGGTCACCGATGTGCTCGCCGTCGACGATCTCGTGGCGCGGACGGCGGCCGAATATCGCGCGGCGAGAGCGCGCTCTTCCCCGTAGAATTGCGGGGCGGCGAGACCTGCTCATGCCGATCACGGTTAATCGCGTGCTCGCGCGACATGCCCCACTTAACGGCGGATTAACCAACGCCCGCCAAGAATCCCCTCACGGCCGCCAATCAGGACCGAGAGGGACAGGCGATGGACTTCGATTATCTCAACAGCAAGACAGCCGCGACGCTGGACGAAATCCGCATCCGCGTCGCCCATGCGCTGGCCCGTCATCCGCTGTGCCGCAACGTTCGCTTCGACATCGTCAGCGTTCCCCGAACCCGCCGCGGCGGCAACTGGACGGTGGCCTTGCAATCGGTCGAGCCGCGCGCGGTCTGGGAGGCCTCGGAGATCGTCTCGGACATCCAGGACGCCTACGATCTGGCCGCAGCCGCCTGATTTTATTGGCTTTTCAAAGCCGTGTGTCGTTGCAGGCATATTGATTGTCGCAACGAGGGCACACTCAAGCCTTAATTCGTTCCTTTTTCACGGGCAACGTTAACAAACTCGTGAAGCGGCGGTTCCCGGAGAGACGTTTGTCCAAAGCCATCACCATCGTTGTGCTGACCTGCTTCCTCGTCCTCGGCGCTGCCACCACCGCCATCCTTGGCCGCGACAGCGTGCCCAGCGTCAGCGAAGAGATGATCGCGCAGGCGCCTCCGGCCAAGCCCCTTGCAACCAATCGCGCCGCCAAGGCCGACCGTCTGGTCCCGACCCTGGCCCTGGCTTCGGCCGCGATCGCGCCGGTCCAGGTGCCGGCCGACAGGCTTTCGCAGGCGCCCGTGCTGGCCGAGCCGCTGCGCCAGGCCTTTGCCGCCGCCACCCCGACCGATTTCCCGATGCCCAAGGCGTCGTTGAGTGTATCCGAGGCGCCCGCCGCGGCTGAGGTTCCTGCCGTCGAAGTTCCGGCCAAGCCGAAGGTTGTGGCCAAGCCGCAGCCGCAGAAACATTATACCTTGCTGTCCGACGCCCAGATCGCCGGCATCAGGGATCGCCTGAAGCTGTCTTCGTCGCAGGAATATTACTGGCCTTCGGTCGAAACCGCCCTGCGCAACGTTGTCCGGAAGATCTCGGCCAACAAGCTCTCCAATCCGAACGCGCCACCCAGCGCGCAGATCGATCCGAATTGCGACGAGGTCCAGCAGTTGAAGTCGGCCGCCATGCCGCTCCTGTTCCAGCTGCGTGACGATCAGAAGGAAGAAGTGCGCAAGCTCGCCCGCCTCATCGGGCTCGAGAAAGTCGCGCAGCAGATCTGAGGCGCAAGTTCCTTCGGGAACTGCGTCCCCGACCAGGAACATCCGGCAATCAAAGCGCGTTGCTCGCTCCAAAGAGGGAGTGGATCAATGCGCGCCTCGATAGCCTATTTCGTCGGTGCCGGAACCATCATCGCAGCCATCGCCATTGGTCTCGGTGGCGGTATCGTCGCCGGCAATATCATGAATCCGATCGCGCCCAAGCAGGGCCCGGACACCGGCAAGATGGCGCAGCGCGCCGAATCCGCTGGCGCACCGGCAGCGACCAACGCGCCCTCGGAACGCGTCAACTATCTCACCGGCACGCAAGCCTTCGGCGCGGTGGTTGCGACGCCGGCGCAGGCCGAAGCCAGGCCTGAAGCCGCAAAGCCTGACACGCCGCCCACCCAGGCGAATGCCGAACCGCCGCCGCCTTCGCAAGCGGCCGCGGTTGAGCCGCCCAAAGAACTGTCCAGGGAACAGTCCAAGGAACAGTCGAAGCCGGCAGTCGCCTCGTCTTCAAAGCCGGCAAAGCCGGCCGAGCAGCAGACCTCGGCCGATCCGGCCTCTTCTCCTGACAACGCCTATGCCAAGGCCAGGGATTCCGACGTGAAGCGTGCTGCATCCGACCGGCGCCGGATGGAGCGTCGCGAGCGCTGGACGGAGCGGCGCCATTATGATTCCCGCGAGCCGCGCGGCATGCGTGACCGCACCGATTGGGACGACGTCGCGCGCAACATCCGCGAGGATTCCGATTCGCGCGACTACGCCGGCCGGTCGCGGGGCGGCTTCCCGCAGATCAGACTGTTCGGATCCGACGACGATTGATGCTCAGCCATCGACCGGTGTGAAGCAAGCAAGCGCACGTTGCGCCGCGGTCACGCCAGTCCCGCGCGCCGCAATCCTTCCAGATAATGCGCACGATCCGCGTCGCGCAGCATCGGCAGTTCGCGCGTGATCCAGGCGAGCGAGATTTCGGGCTGGGCGCGGCGCAGACCTTCCAGGGCGGACGCTGCGCGCGCCGGATCTCCTGACATTCCGGCCGCCGCCGTCAGCACGCGGTGCGCGCCGACGAAATCGCCGCGCTGCCGCATCGACTCCCGCGCCATCTGCACGGCTCCTTCGTAGTCGCGGCCGACGAAGCGGGCATAGGCCGCAACTCCGCAATAGATCGCCGCGAGCGGGTCGCGCGGGCTCAGCCGCAGCGCGCGCCGTGCTGCGGCGTCGCCATCCTGCCATCGTCCGGCGTAGCACAATGTCACGCCGTAAAAGGCATGCGCCATCGCGAAGTTCGGATTGAGTTGCAAGGCCAGCTCGAACTCGGCCAGCGCGTCGTCGAAGCGGCGGCGGAACAGATAGGCGTAAGCGAGGCCGTGATGGGCGAAGGCGTCCTCGCGATCGGCCTCCACCGCGGCAAGGGCCGCGCGTTCGGCGATCGGCACCGTCGCAGCCATGTCGGCCCAGCCCATATGCGCGCCGAAGATGTGGCTGGTTGCGAGCAGGCCCAGCGCCTTGCCGTAGGCGGGATCGATCGCGACGGCCCGTTCCAGCAGCGCTTGCGCCACGGCGTTGTCCTCGCGCGTGATGCGCCAGTGATGCGATAATGCGCGCATCACGAGGTCCCAGGCGTCGAGACTCCCCGGCGGCTTCTGCTGGGCGCGAAAGCTTTCAGCGGCATAGAGCTGCGGTTCTATCGCGGCGACGATCGCCTCGGTGATCTCGTCCTGCACGGCGAAGATGTCGGCGAGCTCGCGATCGTAGCGCTCGGCCCAGAGATGGCTGCCGGTGGAGACGTCGTTGAGCTGAGCCGAGATGCGCACCCGCTCGCCGCTCCGCCGCACGCTGCCTTCGACCACGTAGCGCACGCCGAGCTCGCGCGCGACCTCGCTGATGTGCACGGCGCGGCCCTTGTAGACGAAGGACGAGTTGCGCGCGACGACGAAGAACCAGCGCAGCTTCGACAGTGCGGTGATGATGTCCTCGCTGATGCCGTCGGAGAAATAATCCTGCCCGGCTTCGCCGCTCATATTGGTGAACGGCAGCACGGCGATGGCGGGCCGCTCGGGAAGCGCGAGCGCCGCGCGCGGCATCCATGCGGTGCGGCCGGTTGCCGGCGCGGTCGCGTCACCCGTCGCGCCATCCTTGGCCTCGACGTCGCCGACGAAGCGAAACCCCTTGCGGGCGATGGTTCGGATCAAGGCCTGGCTGGCGCCGCTGTCGCCGACCGCCTTGCGCGCCGCGTTGATCCGGCTGGTCAAGGTGGATTCGGAGACGCTGCGCCCGTGCCAGATCTTGTCGATCAACTCGTGCTTGCTGACCACGCGGTCGCGGTTCTGCATGAGGTGGACGACGAGATCGAAGACCTGCGGCTCCACGGCAACGGGAACCTGCTCGCGGCTCAGCTCGCGCCGGTCGGTATCGAGAAGATGGTCCCGGAACAGAAACTGCACGTTGAAAACTCTAGTCTCATGACAAACAGGCACGCAAAACGTCAAAATGAAATTTGGGTCGAAAACTGTGAGTCTGCCGAGAAGGTCGCTCGGTTCATCGCGAGCGGGTGATGGCAGCCATGCTGTTTGCGGAGGGGAATAAAACGATGACGAGCGCCGGGTTCGGGCCCGCGGACGCGTCGCCGCGCATGTCGCTTCGCTCATGCGGGCTACGCAGACGCCGCTCAGTCATGGCCATCCGATCGCAATCGATCCGTCATCCTGAGGTGATACACGCGGGCGCAACGTCGTCCGGGACGAATGTGTGGCGAAACTGCGAATGTCCATTGCCGAGCTGCACGGCGTGCGTAAGCTGTCGCCCGCACAAGACACCAGCCATGAAGAAACGCCCATGCCCGCCTTCCCTGCCTCCACCACCGTGCTCGATTCCATGCTGTTCCGCGACGCCTTCGGCACGCCCGAGATGCGGGAGGTGTTCTCCGACGTCGCGCTGGTCGCGCGCTATGCCGAGGTCGAGGTGGCGCTGGCGAAGGCGGAGGCGAAGTGTGGCGTGATTCCGCAGCAGGCGGCCGAGGCGATCGCGGCGAGGACCGATGTTGCCGCGCTCGACTTCGATCAGCTCAGGCAGGAGACGGACATCGTCGGCTACCCGATCCTCCCTCTGGTGCATCAGATGGTGAAGCAGTGCGGCGAGGCCGGCCGCTACGTGCATTGGGGCGCGACGACGCAGGACATCATGGACACCGCCGTGGTGCTGCAATTGCGCGCTGCGCTGGAGATCGTCGAGCGCGACATCGCCGAGCTGCGCAGGATCCTTGCCGATCTCTCCAGGCGATATCGCGATACGCCGATGGCGGGCCGCACCCACCTTCAGCAGGCGCTGCCGGTCACCTTCGGCTACAAGACCGCGATCTGGCTCGCCATGTTCGATCGTCACGCCGAGCGGCTGGCGCAGCTGAAGCCCCGGGTGCTGGTCGGCCAGTTCGCCGGCGCTGCCGGTACGCTGGCCTCGCTCGGAGACAAGGGTTTTGAGGTGCAGGAGGCCCTGTGCGCCGAGCTGAAGCTCGGCGTTCCCGCCTCGACCTGGCACGTCGCGCGCGACGGGTTCGCCGAGGCCGTGAACTTCCTCGCCCTCGTCACCGGCTCGCTTGGCAAGATCGCCCTCGACATCATGATCATGGCCTCGACCGAGTTCGCCGAGGTCTATGAGCCTTTCGTCAAGGGACGCGGTGCCTCCTCGACCATGCCGCAGAAGCGCAACCCGATCTCGTCGGAACTGATGCTGGCGGCGTCCAAGGCGGTGCGCCAGCATGCCGGCCTGATGCTGGATGCGATGGTGCAGGATTTCGAGCGCGCCACGGGTCCCTGGCACGCCGAATGGATGGCGATTCCGGAAAGCTTCGTGCTGACTGCCGGCGCGCTGCACCAGGCGAAGTTTGCGCTCGCGGGCCTCATCGTGGACGAGGCGAGGATGAGCGACAATCTCGCCATCAGCCGCGGCCTGATCGTGGCCGAAGCGGTCATGATGGGGCTCGCGCCGCAGCTCGGCCGGCAGGAGGCCCACGACGTGGTCTATGACGCCTGCCGTCAAGCCAACGAGACAGGCATGAGCCTGGCCGATGCGCTGTCCGCGGACGCGCGGATCACGAGCCGCATCGATCGCGCCACAATCGAGGCGCTGACCTCACCGAAAAATTACCTCGGGCTCGCGCCCGCCATGGTTGACCGGGTGCTGAAATCGGCAACGCGTTGAAAACCAAAATGCGCGAAACTGCGTATCTTCTCCGTGCCGCAAGGTGCTCGCGCACTTGCGCCTCGCGATGCTAGACTTAAATTGAACGAGAGACTTCGGCAGAGGGCCCCGCATGACTGATCACCGCAATTCCACCGCTCCCATCGATCCCGCAAAGCTCGACCGGCTGGCCGAGGTGGCGGTGAAGGTGGGCCTGGGCTTGCGGCCGGGACAGGATCTGCTTCTGACCGCGCCTGCGATCGCGCTGCCGCTGGTGCGGCGGATCGCCGTGCACGCCTACAAGGCCGGCGCCGGTATCGTGACGCCGATCCTGTCGGACGAGGAGATGACGCTGGCGCGCTACCGCCACGGTCACGACAACAGTTTCGATCGCGCCGCCAACTGGCTCTACGAAGGCATGGCCAAGGCGTTCTCGGACAACACCGCGCGCCTTGCGATCGTCGGCGACAATCCGATGCTGCTGTCGGGCGAGGATCCTTCCAAGGTGGCGCGCGCCAGCAAGGCGAACTCGATGGCCTACCAGCCGGCGCTGGAGAAGATCGTCAATTTCGACACCAACTGGAACATCATCGCCTATCCGAGCCCGTCCTGGGCGAAGCAGGTGTTCCCCAATGAACCCGAGGACGTTGCGGTCGGCAAGCTCGCGGACGCGATCTTCGCGGCCTCGCGCGTCGATCGCGAGGACGCAATGGGCAATTGGGCGAGCCACAATGCGGTGCTGCGCGAGCGCACCAACTGGCTCAACGGCCAGCGCTTTCGCGCTCTGCAGTACAGCGGTCCGGGCACCGACCTCACCATCGGTCTTGCCGACGGCCATGAATGGGAGGGCGGCGCCTCGCTCTCCAAGAACGGCATCAGCTGCAACGCCAATATCCCGACCGAAGAGGTCTTCACCACGCCGCATTGCCGGCGGGTCTACGGCCACGTCGTGAGCTCGAAGCCGCTGTCCTACCAGGGCACGCTGATCGACAACATCGCGGTGCGCTTCGAGGACGGCAAGATCGTCGACGCAAAGGCCTCGCGCGGGGCCGAGGTGCTGAACAAGGTGCTCGACACCGACGAGGGCGCGCGCCGGCTCGGCGAGGTGGCGCTGGTGCCGCATTCCTCGCCGATCTCGCAGAGCGGACTGTTGTTCTACAACACGCTGTTCGACGAGAACGCGGCGTCTCACATTGCGCTTGGCCAGTGCTATTCGAAATGCTTCGTCAACGGTGCGCAGCTCACCCCGCAGCAGATCGCGGCACAAGGCGGCAACCAGAGCCTGATCCATATCGACTGGATGATCGGCTCGGCCGAGACCGATATCGACGGTATCCTGCCCGACGGCAGCAAGGTCCCTGTGTTCCGCAAGGGCGAGTGGGTGAAGTAACTACGCCGCCGCGTTGCGCAGCATAGGATCGTTGTCGATGCTGAAGCGGTTGAACAGCGTCGTGAACGGGCTGCCGTCGGTGGCCCGTACGATGGCGTCGGAAGCCGCGATCGCCTCGTAGAGCGCGACGACCGGATCGTCCGCTTCGCCGAGGTCGAGGCTCCTGCGGATCTCCTCGCGGGTCTCGTTGATCTCGTCCTCGTCGTCGAGCGTCGCCTCCAGTGCCTCCGCCGCACGCCGCATCTCCTGGAGGTCGCCGCCCCCGGAAAATTTGAGGATGTCGAGCCAATAGGGGCGGGCGACGACGAGCTGGACGAACGCCTCGAACGTGCCGGCAATGATTCCTGCCCGTCCCTCCGATGAGACGTAGAGCACGTTCCGTTGCGGCATCAGCACGAACGCGCCGCCGGAGCCGTCACTGCCGATCTGCCGGGGGCTTTCGACGCCGTCGACGGTAAACCAGGGCTCTTCGTCCGGCACGAAGGAGACATCGAGACTGGCGAGCCGGGCGACGACCGCGCGATTGGCTGTCACGACCTCGGGCGTGAGGGGCATCGACATGGCTCCGTTTTGGTGCTTCCGCGCACTTTGTCGCACCCCGAAAAGGATGGGTTCATGTGCGCGATTTTGCAGGGAAATCGCGATGTTAACCGCGTTGCGCCTGCAGCTTCCGGCTGATTTTCGAGGCCTGCGTAATAAAGAATTAAAAACCGGTGACTAGCGTTCTCGCCATCTTTCGAAACAATCCGGGCCGAGACCCGGCCATACTTATTATATCCTCTGGGGGAGAAGATGTCGCGTTCATTGATTGAAATCGGTAGTTGCAATGTGGACCTCGAGCTGCGGCCGATCGAGCCGTCCTGGATCATCGAGGGCAACCCGGTATCGCGCTCGCACATCCTGTCCACCAGCGCCGACGGCACCGCCTCGACGATCATCTGGCACTGCACCGAAGGGCGCTTCAACTGGTACTACGATATCGACGAGACGATCATGATCATGGAAGGATCGATCGTGCTCGAAAGCGACGGCATGCCGCCGAAGCGTTACGGCCCCGGCGACGTCATTTTCTTCCGCGACGGCGCGCATGCCAAATGGCATGTCGAAGGCTACGTCAAGAAGATCGCCTTCTGCCGCAAGACCAACCCCGTGATGATCGGCTTCCTGATCCGCGTGGTCAACAAGCTCAAGAAGACCTTCGCCTTTACCGGCGAGCGCCGTCCGGCCTCGCTGATGGGCGCCGGCTAGAGCTCACATCAGGTTTCAAGGACGCTTCCCAGCGGCCACGACGAAGAGGGGTCGGGATCATATCCCGGCCCCTCTTCTCGTCAGGACGGCAGCTCGAGCCGGTAGACGTCGGTTGCGGTCTGCGAGAACAGGGCCGTCTTCTCGGCCTCGCTCAACGGTGCGGCGATCCGTTTGAAAGCGTTGAAGATCACCTGGTAGCTGCATTGGCCCTTGTCCGGCGGGAAGTTGCTTTCGAACATCGCACGTTTCGGGCCGAACGCCTCGATGCAGGTCTCGACATAGGGCCGCCACGCCGCGGCAAGCTCGTCGGATGTCGGCGGCCTTTCGCGCAAATGGAAGTCGTAGCCGAGCAGGCACATGGCGAGGCCGCCGAGCTTCACCACCACGTTCTCGCATTTGGCGATGTCACGGATCGAGGCGCGCCATTGCGCAAACACCTCTTCGCGGCGTCCCGCGAAGCGGCCGACGCCGGCGGGGCCGCCGCAATGATCGAGCACGATCCTGGTGTCGGGGAAGTCGAGCGCCAGCTCGGTCAGTTCGCCGATCTGCGGATGAAACAGCCAGGCATCGAAGCTGAGGTTCAGCGGCGCGAGGCAGGCAAATCCCTTGCGGAAGGCCGCGTCCTGCAAAAGTCCCTTCGGCCGGTTCGCATACATGCCGGCGACGACGGGATCCTCGTCCCAGGCCGAGGAATGCCTGATGCCGCGGAAGCGGCCGTTGCCGGCCGCGATCTCGGCCTCCAGCACTCTCTTTGCGGCGTCGCCGAGCAACAGATTGGCGTGGCTGACAATGCCGGCGCAGATCGCAGCCTTGCCGTAGCCACCGCTCGCGCTCATCGCGGCGACGCCGTTGGCGAACTCGACCTCGCCGACGGGCCGGAATGCGTCCGGCCCGTGCGCGCGATACATCGAGCGGCAGTCGACATAGACGGTCGCGATCACGTTGTGGCCGGAGGCGATATCGTCGGCCATCTCCTCGATCAGATAGCGGTGCCCGCGATTCCACAGATGATGATGGGGATCGACGATCGGCCGCGCGGGATCAATGATCTCCTCCTGATGCAGCGCGAGCCAGTCCTCGCGCGGCTCGACGAACAGCCCGCTCGTATTGGCGGGCACACTGCTTGCAGCCATCGGCGTTCGCTCCCTCGCGTTTCTTGGGGGGGAGCCTAGCATCTCATATCGTCCTGCAGCTGTGCGCGTTGCGCAACCGCATCCGTCTTCGCGAGCACAGCGGTGCCTTGGTCAGCCCTTCCGCCGCTTCGCCCTTACCTCGACCATCAGTCGCCAGTCGGCCGCGGTGTTCGGCTTGGCCTCACCGAGCCAACGGAAGGAATCGGTGGTGATCCCGGTAAAGCTCCAGCGCGTCAGCTCGCCGGCCTCGGTCGTTCCCTCCTGCACGATGTCCTGTCCGTGCGGACGGCCGATCTGCTGGCGGAACACGGAGCGCGCAGGATCGAACCAGCAAATCCGCCACGCAGACATGGTGGGATCATAGACCCGCAATGTCGTGCCGTACCAATTGCCCGCGATCGGAAAGGCCGGCGCGCCCGCGGGCCGCGGGATGATCCAGACGTCCTGGACGGCGCGGCCCTCCAGCACCCAGCCGAAATGGATTTCGCCGGGCGCCGCGTGTGTCGTCCCATCGGACCCATGGGCGGTTATCTCGGCATCCCAGTCGCCGACGAAGCGGCCGTAAAGTTGCAGCGCCGCCGCATGCTCGGAATTCGGTCCGTCCGCGTGCAGCAATCTGGCAAAATCGGTCATGTCGATCTCCTCTCGCTGGAGATCAGCACCGCGGGGCGCAGAAGGCTTGGAGAAAATTGCGCTCAGACCCCGTCGAGGATGATCACCGTCGGCTTCGACGGCAGCGCGTCCCGCGACATCCGGAACGACCGTTCGGTGCGGCGGTCGATCTCGAACTGCTGGCCGATCCGGCGCATGAAGTCGTCGAGCGGGGTGGCGAAGCGGTGCATCGGCAGCACCACCGAGGCGCGCAACCGCTTGGTGATGTCGGAGATGCCGTCCAGCGACATGGTGTAGGTGCCGTCGATCGGCACCATCACGATGTCGAGCCGTCCGATCTGGGCGAAATGGCTGTCGTCGAGCTTGTGGTGGAGGTGGCCGAGATGACCGATGCAGAGGCCGGCGACCTCGAAGATGAAGATCGAATTGCCGTCGCGGATCATGTCGGTGCCGGCATCGTCGCCGAAATAGCGGCGGATGTCGGTGGTGACGTTGCGGATGAAGGTGTCACTGATGCGCTCCGACACGATCGCCGGCTTGCCATCCTCGCCCCAGCCATGCAGCACGTGGGGAATGCGCCGATCGGGAAACAGGGAATAGTGCGTGCTATGGGCCCGGTTCATGGTCACGACGTCGGGGAGCCGTCCCACCTGATAGGCGCCGCTGTAATCGGTCGCAATGCGCAGGCCGCCGGGCGTGTCGATGAAATAAGTGGAATGGCCGGCATAGGTGATCTCGACCTCCGCCGCGGTCGCCGCCCGCCGGAATGCAACGGGCATGGCCCGCGGGGCCGCGTTGGCCATCGCCAGGCATTCGCTGCGCTGGGGCTGCTGGGCGAGGGCAGGGGTCAGAAATGCGCCGAACAGCGCCAGAGCCGCCGAAACCAGTCGCCACATGGATCCGTCCCCGATGACTTCGCGGCGAAGTCTAACGTGCAATGCAGCGTCTCGCCAATGGGGTGGGATCGACAGCGCGTCAGTGCCGCACCTATTGCTCGCGCCTCGGGCTGAACTTCCAGGTGATTGCAACGAGGCCTGCGGTGATCAGGCCGCAGATGAGCCCGGCGATCGGCAGCGCGAGCAGCAGCGCGGCGCTGGCGGCCCAGCCGATCGAGGAAAAGGCCTCGGCGAAGGTCGCCAGCCGCGATGAGGTCTGGCGGCGGCGGAACTGGCTGCGCCGGGCCTGGACCCGGAACCAGAGCTGGATCGCGGTCGCCGAGGCCGCGCTGATGATGATCGCGGCGGCGCTGACCGCCGCCTGGTAAGGTGAGGCGAAAGCGAGCGCGGCCACCAGCGGGCAGAAGATCGCGGCGATTGCGATCAGCACCACCTCGATCTTGGCGCGGATGACGCCGGACGGCGTCAGCGGCGCGGTCGCGACCAAATCGGGGGCGTCCTCGCCCGAGATCGTCAGCCAGGCAAGCCCGCCGGCGAGCTGTCCGGCCGCCATCACGATCACAGGCGTGATCAGCGTCAGCGCCGCGGAGCTGTCGGCAAAATTGCGCCAGAGCAGCAAGGCCGGCGGCACCAGATAGAGCAGCTGCATCAGCGTCTGCGAGATCAGCCAGGGATCGCGCCAGAGTAGCGAAAATTCCTTGCGCCGCAGCGCCTGCTGCCGCGACCCGCCGCGGAACGGACGTTCCTTCGCGCGCCGGCTGCCGGACGCGCCGTAAGCCGCCGCATCGATCGCGGTGTCGGCAAAGCGGTGCGAGAACATCGCCATGACGCTTCCGAGCAGCATCAGGGCGAGCGCCAGGAGCAGCAGCAGCGCCTTGCTGTCGCCCATCACCGCCCGCGCCGGCCACCACCAGATGCTGTCGGCATCGGGCGCGTAGGCGACGACGCTGCCGGAGGTCAGAATGGTGAAGCGCGACAGCGTGCCGTAGGACATGATCGCCGCGACCTGGAGCGCGATGACGAAGCCGGCGCCGATGATGGCGGCGAGGATCTGGGCAATCAGGCGCGTCCGCGCCGGGCCGATCAGGCGAAACAGCAGGATGGTCACGGCGATCGCGATCGCCGCGGCCGACAGGCCCATCGCGACCACCACCCCGAACGCCGCGAGCCAGCGCGCACCCCCGCCGATCACGAGCACGTCGATGAAGGGCGTCGAGAACAGAACCGCGATCGCGGTGACGGACAGCGCGATTGCGGCGATCCGGACCGAGAACAGATTGGCCAGCGTCGCCGGCGAGGACATGATCAGGTCGAGATCGGCGCGGGCGTAGAACACCCGCGTCACCGATTCGATCGCCTGCGAGAGCATCAAGGTCCAGGCCAGAAAGATCGTCGCCGAGATCACGATCAGCGAGGATTTGTCGAGCGGCAGCTGCAGATCGGCGAAACGGCCGATCACCGCCCAGGCCGGCAAATGCAGCAGCGCGGCGAAACAGACCAGGCCGATGATGGCGGCGCGCGTCCGCTTGCGCCGTCCGCCGGTCATCATGGCGAACCATTCGCGCCAGGCGAGCCGAAGCTCGTGGCGGGCAAACCAGGAGAGCGCGGTTGCCGAGCTCATGCCGCTTCCGGAAGCGTCACCAGCGCGATGAAGAGATCCTCCAGGCTGGTGTCGGCATGGCCGTTCTGCTGGCGCAGTTCGGTCAACGTGCCTTCGGCGACGAGGCGGCCCGAGGCGATCACGCCGATGCGGTCGGCCATGCGCTCGGCCACTTCGAGAATATGCGTGGTCATGATGACCGTGCAGCCGGCGCGGACGCGCATCCCAAGCAGGCCCTTCACGTGTCGGGCGGAAACCGCATCGAGCCCGGTCAGCGGCTCGTCGAGGATGATGAGGCGGGGATCGTGCACCAGCGCGCCCGCGAGCGCCACCTTCTGGCGCATGCCCTTGGAAAAGCCCTCGCAGCGTTCGTGACGGTGCGGCGCGAGGCCGAGCGACTCCAGCAGGTCCTGCGCCACCGGCTGCGAGACCGACGGCGCGATGCCCCAGAGGCCGGCGACGAATTCGAGATATTCGAGCGGGGTCAGCTTGTCGTAGATCATCGGCTCGTCGGAGACCCACGCCATCACCTGCTTGGCGGCGACGGGACTCTGGAGCGCATCGATGCCGAAGATCGAGACCGCGCCGGCGTCGGGACGCAGCAGGCCCGCAACCATGCGCAAAGTGGTGGTCTTGCCGGCGCCATTGGGGCCGACCAGGGCGTAGAATTCACCGGCGTGAATGGTGAGATCGAGGTTATCGACCGCCAGCCGGTCAAAACGCTTCGTTAACCCCTTCACTTCCAGCGCCGAGCTGTCGGGCTTCATGACGGCCACACCATCCGGTTTCGCATCGCCTGCGACCATGACCCGAAGATGTTTCGGCACGGTGAATCGCAACGCGGCAAATTCCGGCATACGGGTTGGACTAAAGGCAAGTCGCCGTGCAAGTCACCGTTTGTTGACAGCGCTCGGCGGTTCAGGCTGAATTGGTTCCGGACAAATGGAGCTAACGCGGCGAAACGACTGCGTAGCGACTGGACACAAGATGCGGCAAGGCGGTCAAAAGAACCGCCGTTGCATCGGGAGGAAGCGCGGCGATGCTGGATTTCGTTCAGCAGCTGGTCAGCGGTGTTGCGCTCGGCTGCGTCTACGGCCTGATCGCGCTCGGCTTCGTGCTCGTCTACAAGGCCACCGAGGTCGTCAATTTCGCCCAGGGCGATCTGATGATGCTCGGCGGCTTCTTCGCCTTCACCTTCATCGGCATGATGGGCCTGAACTACTGGATCGGCTTTGCCGGCGCGGTGGCGGCCATGGCGCTGTTCGGCATGCTGGCCGAGCGCGTGGTGGTGCGGCCGATCCTCGGCTATCCCCAGTTCTCCATCATCATGGCCACCATCGGGCTCGGCTATTTCCTGCGCTCGATCGCCGGCATGATCTGGGGCACCGACGATCTGAAGATCGAGACGCCGTTCAGCCAGGGCGTGCTGCGGATCGGATCGCTGGTGCTCGCCTATGACAAGTTGTCGGTGATCGCGGCGACGATGATCCTGTGCACGCTGCTCTGGCTGTTCTTCAACAAGACCACGCTCGGCACCGCGATGCGTGCCAGTTCCGAGAACATGCTCGCCGCCTATTACATGGGCATTCCGGTCAAGCGCGTGGTGTCGGTGGTCTGGGCGATCAGCGCGGCGGTCGCGACCTGCGCCGGTGTGCTGCTGGCGCCGATCACCTTCATTCATTCCAACGTCGGCCTCGTGCTCGGCCTGAAGGCGTTTCCCGCCGCCGTGCTCGGCGGCTTCGGCTCGATACCGGGGGCCGTGGTCGGCGGCGTCCTGATCGGCGTGATCGAGAGCATGGCCGGGTTCTACCTGCCGGAGGGCTGGAAAGACGTCGCACCTTACATCGTGCTGCTCGCCGTGCTGCTGCTGAAGCCCGAAGGCCTGTTCGGCCATCACGTCCGCAAGAAGGTCTGAACGCCATGCGCTTCCTGTTCAAGACCGACTATGAGGACGACATCAAGCTGTTTCCGCACTCGGGCTATCTGGTCTCCTACGGCATCCTGCTCGCGCTGCTGCTGATCGCGCCCTATTTTCTCTCCAGCTATCTGATGAGCCAGCTCGTCTTCGTCTGCATCTATGCGACCGTCGGCGTGGCGCTGCTGATCCTGACCGGCTTCACCGGGCAGGCCTCGCTCGGGCACGCCGCGTTTCTGGCCATCGGCGCCTACACGGCGGCGTACCTGCAGAAATACAACGTGCCGTTTCCGGTCTACTTCCTCGCCGCCGGAGGCTTGACCGGCATCATCGGTGCAATGGTCGGCTTTCCCGCGCTGCGCCTCACGGGCATCTACCTCGTCATCGCCACCATCTCCTTTGCCCTCATCGTCGAGGAGATCCTGGCGCGCTGGGAGAGCGTCACCAACGGCAACGAGGGCATGCGGGTCAAGACGCTGTCGCTGCTCGGCGTCACGGTGCCGCGCGACAGCCCGACCTTCTATTACCTCTGTCTTGCCGTGCTGGTGCTGACCATCGTCGGCACGCTCAATCTTCTGCGCTCGCCGACGGGGCGCGCCTTCGTCGCGATCCGCGACAGCGAGACCGCGGCGCGCAGCATGGGCGTCAACGTCGCGCTCTACAAGGTAAAGTCCTTTGCGATCTCGGCGGCGATCACCGGCTTTGCGGGTGTGCTGTTCGCGCACAAGCTCTCCTTCATCTCGCCGGAGATGTTCACGCTGCAGCTTTCGATCGAGTTCATCATCGTGATCCTGATCGGCGGCACCTTCAGCCTGCATGGCGCGGTGCTGGGCGCAATTTTCATCGTGATGATCGACCCGTTCCTGACCTATCTGAAAGACGACATGCCCGGCATGATCGCCGGCATCGCCGCGACATTCGGCGCCGGACCGGCCGCTGCGGGAAGCATCAAGTCGAACGTCGCGGCCTTTGCCTCGCTGAACGGCCTCAAAGGCGCGATCTACGGCATCATCATCGTGCTGTTCGTGCTGTTCGAGCCGCTTGGGCTCTACGGCCGCTGGCTCAAGATCAAGCTCTTCTTCCAGCTGTTTCCGCTCTACAAACGCGCCACCTTCAAGCGGCAGAAGATCTACGTGAAGTCGGAGCGGAACCGATGAGCTATTTCCGCGCCGAGAATTTGTCGCTGCATTTCGGGGGTCTCAAGGCCGTCGATGCCGTGTCCTTCGCGGTCGAGAAAGGCGAGATCCTGTCGATCATCGGCCCCAACGGCGCCGGCAAGAGCTCGATCTTCAATTTGATCTCGCGCATCTACCGACCGACCTCGGGCCGCATCTTCTTCGAGGACCAGGACATCACGGAAGAGCCGCCCTACGACATCGCCAGGCTCGGCATCGCCCGTACCTTCCAGAACATCGAGCTGTTCGAGAATGCCACCGTGCTCTCCAACCTTCTGGTCGGCCGCCATCGGCATTCGACCACGCAGCTCTGGCAGGAGCTCCTGTTCCTGCCGAGCGTGCGTTCCAACGAGAAGCTGCACCGGCGCCGGGTCGAGCAGGTCATCGAATTCCTCGATCTCGAACCCTATCGCGACAAGCTGATCTCGGGCCTTCCTTACGGCGTGCGCAAGGTGATCGAGCTGGCGCGCGCGCTGTGCTCGGAGCCGAAGCTGATCCTGCTCGACGAGCCGTCAAGCGGCCTCAATGTCGAGGAAACCGACGACATGTCGTTCTGGATCCGCGACATGAAGAGCGAGCTGGGGATCACCGTGCTGATGGTCGAGCACGACATGTCGCTGGTCAACCGCGTCTCCGATCGCGTCATCGCGCTGAACTACGGAAGGGTGCTCGCCATGGGCTCGCCCGCCGAGGTGCAGCAGCACCCTGATGTCGTCGCCGCGTATCTGGGAGCTTGACGCATGGACGCCGCCGTCACGCCCGAGATCATCCTGAAACTCTCCAACATCGAGAGCTATTACGGGCCGATCATGGCGATCCGCGGCATCTCGCTGGAGGTGCCGCGCGGCCGCATCGTCACGCTGCTGGGGGCGAACGGTGCCGGCAAGACCACGGTGCTGAAGACCATCTCGGGCATTCTCGATCCGCAGAAGGGCTCGATCGAATTCCTGGGCAAGCCGATCCAGCGCATGGAGGCCGACCGGATCGTACGGCTCGGCCTCAGCCACGTGCCGGAGGGACGCGAGGTGTTCCCATTCCTGTCGGTGCGCGAGAACCTGATGATGGGCGCCTATCCGCGCAAGGACCGTGACGGCGTCGCGGAGGATCTGGAGCGCGTCTACGGCTATTTCCCGCGCCTGAAGGAGCGCGTCAACCAGCCTGCCGGCCAGCTCTCGGGCGGCGAGCAGCAGATGCTCGCGATCGGACGGGCGCTGATGAACCGGCCGACGCTGCTGCTGCTCGACGAGCCCTCGCTCGGGCTGTCGCCGCTGCTGGTGAAGGAGATCTTCACAATCATCCGGCGCGTCAACGAGGAGCAGGGCATGTCGATCCTGCTGGTCGAGCAGAACGCCAAGGTGGCGCTGGAGACGGCGCATTACGGCTATGTGCTCGAGATCGGCCGCATCGTCATGAACGACAGCTGCGACCGCTTGATGCATTCCCAGGACATCCAGGAGTTCTACCTTGGCGCCAAGGAAGCGGGCGCGCGAGGCGAGCGGCGCTGGAAAAAGAAGAAGACGTGGCGGTGAGGACGAGCTGGCAGTAAGATGAACCCCGTCATCCGCAACAGAGACCGCCGACAAGGCTGGCAGCGGAGGCAGGCGACAGGGAGGAGAGGCGCATGGCCCGAACGGCGGTGCTGACGGTCGCGGACACGATCGCGAAGAGCTTTCTGCGTGCTGCCCAGACGCGTGGCGACAGGCCGGCGATCCGCGAGAAGAAGTTCGGGATCTGGCAACCGACCAGCTGGCGCGAGTGGCTGGAGATTTCCAGGGAAATCGCCTACGCGCTTCACGCCTCGGGCTTCCGGCCCGGCGACGTCGCCTCCATCATCGCCAACGCCGTCCCGGAATGGGTCCACGCCGACATGGGCGTCCTCTGCGCCGGCGGCGTTTCCTCCGGCATCTATCCGACCGACGCCTCGTCCCAGGTCGAATATCTCGTCAACGATTCCAGAACGAAAGTCATCTTCGCCGAGGACGAAGAGCAGCTCGACAAGATCCTCGCCTGCCGTGGGCGCTGTCCGTCCCTGCAGAAGATCATCGTGTTCGACATGGAGGGCCTCAGCGGCTTCACCGACGACATGGTGATGTCGCTCGACGAGTTTCGCGCGCTCGGCCGCAACCACATGGTCGGCCGCGAGGCGCTGTGGCAGGAGATGATCGACAGCCGCGGCGCCGGCGATCTCGCCATCCTCGTCTATACCTCCGGCACCACCGGCCCGCCCAAGGGCGCGATGCACGCCAACCGCAGCGTCACGCACCAGATGCGGCACGCCAATGACTTCATCCCGGCGCTGGAAGACGAGGACCGGCTGATCTTCCTGCCGCTCTGCCACGTCGCCGAGCGCATCGGCGGCTATTACATCTCGGTCGCGCTCGGCTCGGTGATGAATTTCGCCGAGAGCCCGGAGACCGTGCCGGACAATCTGCGCGAGGTGCAGCCGACCATCTTCCTCGCTGTGCCGCGCATCTGGGAGAAATTCTACTCCGCCATCACCATCGCGCTGAAGGACGCGACCCCGCTGCAGCAATGGGTCTATCGCCGCGCGATTGCCATCGGCTACCGCACGGTCGACTACAGGCTCGAGGGCAAGCCGCCGCCGCTGTCGCTGCGGCTCGCGAGCCGCATCGCCTACCGGGTCGCATTCCGCAACATCCGCCGCATGATGGGGCTGGACCGCTGCCGGATCGCCTTCACGGGGGCCGCGCCGATCGCGCCGGAGCTGATCCGCTGGTATCTCGCGCTCGGCATCGACATCCACGAGGTCTACGGCCAGACCGAGAATTGCGGCGTCGCCACCATGATGCCCGCGGAAAGGGTCAAGCTCGGCTCGGTCGGTACCGCCGTGCCCTGGGGCGAGGTCGCGCTGTCGCCCGAGGGCGAGATCCTGATCAAGGGCGACTTCCTGTTCATGGGCTATCTCAACCAGCCGGAGAAGACCGCCGAGACCATCGACTCACGCGGCTGGCTGCACACCGGCGACGTCGGCACCATCGACAATGAAGGCTTCGTCCGCATCACCGACCGGATGAAGGACATCATCATCACCTCCGGCGGCAAGAACATCACGCCGTCCGAGATCGAGAACCAGCTCAAATTCTCGCCCTACATCTCGGATGCCGTCGTGATCGGCGACAAGCGGCCGTATCTCACCTGTCTCATCATGATCGACCAGGAGAACGTCGAGAAGTTCGCGCAGGACCACGACATCCCTTTCACCAATTACGCCAGCCTGTGTCGCGCGGCGGAGATCCAGGACCTGATCGGGCGCGAGATCGAAGGCGTCAACGGCAATTTCGCCCGCGTCGAGACCATCAAGAAGTTCTACCTGATCGAGCGCCAGCTCACGCCGGAGGACGAGGAGCTGACGCCGACCATGAAGCTGAAGCGCGGCTTCGTGAACAAGCGCTACGCCGACGAGATCGAAGCGATGTATCGCCAGCGCGCGGTGGCGTGAGGCACGGAATCATTCGAGAAAGCGAAGGAGCGACGGCCCTCGCCCTTCGTCCAACACGGGCCTTTAGGAGAGGAGACGTCAATGTCGAAATCGTTCAGCGCATTCGGCCTTGCTGTGGGTGCCGTGGTGCTCACCTGTCTGCCGGCCGCGGCGCAAACCAAGGTCACCAACGAAGGCATCTCGGCAAGCGAGATCGTCGTCGGCACCCACCAGGATCTCTCAGGTCCCATCAAGGGCTGGGGCGTCCCGGTCTCCAACGGCATGAAGATGGCGGTGGAGGAGATCAACGCGGCGGGCGGCGTCAACGGACGCAAGATCCGTTTGGTCGTCGAGGACAGCGGTTACGATCCGAAGAAGGCCGTGCTGGCTTCGCAGAAGCTGATCGAGCGCGACAAGATCTTCGCGATGGTGGGGGCGATGGGATCGCCCACCGTGCTCGCCGCGCAGGACATCCTGCTCGACGCCGGCGTGCTTCAGCTCTTCCCGCTGACCGCGGCCGAGTTCACCTTCAAGTTCGATCCGGCCAAGCCGCAGGAGCGACTCAAGTTCAACAATCTGCTGCCCTATGTCGAGAGCACGCGGGCGGCGCTGAAATACATGATGGAGTGGAAGAACTTCAAGAAGCCCTGCATCATGCATCAGGACGACGAGTACGGCAAAAACGTGCTCGACGGCTTCAACCAGCAGCTCACCGCCATGAAGGTGCAGCCGGCCTCGATCACGAGCTACAAGCGCGGCGCCTCCGACTTCAGCGCGCAGGTGGCCAAGATGAAGTCCGACGGCTGCGACCTCGTCGTGCTCGGGGCGGTGTTGCGTGAGCCGATCGGCGCCATGACCGAGGCCAAGAAGCTCGGCTGGGACGTCACCTTCCTCGGCGCCACGCCGACCAACGTGATGGAAGTGCCGATGCTCGGCAAGGACGCCGTCGAAGGCCTCTACGCCGCGAGCGGCTTCGAGATTCCTTACGAGGACACCGCGAAAGGCAAGGTCAAGGACTGGCTCGTCAACTACAAGAAGATGTTCGGCACCGACGCCAACACCCAGGCGATCATCGGCTACAATGCGATGATGACGTTCGCGTTCTATGCGCAGAAGGCCGGCAAGGACCTCACGGGCCAGAAGATGCTGGATTCGCTGGAGTCGGGCGAAAAGTTCCTCGACATCTTCAACTCGCCGCCGACCAAGTTCTCCAAGACCGACCACCTCGCCAACACCATCACCCAGGTGCAGCAGGTCAAGGGCGGCCGCTGGGTGCTGGTGAAGGACAATCTGATGTTCTGATGTAGGGCGGCTCTCGCGACACGAAGGCTGCACCCTCTCCCCTTGCGGGAGAGGGTGGCATCGCGAAGCGAAGCCGAGTGAGGGGTTCTGCCCTACGATGCTTTCTTACCCTCCCCTGGAGGGGGAGGGTCGGCTCGCATCTGAGCGTAGCGAAGATGAGAGACGGGGTGGGGTGACGGTCTCTCCCCATCCAACAGTGTCCGAGTGGAGAGATCACCCCACCCCGCTCGCGCTGCGCGCGATCGACCCTCCCCCTCCAGGGGAGGGTAAGAAGCGTTACGATCCCCCGCCCGCCGTGCCCGAAATCACCGGCGCCAGCTCGTCCTCGCGGCAGCGCCAGCCGTCGGCGGCTTTGACGAACGCGAAGGTCCGCTGGATGCGCAGGCGGCGCGTCACGTTGAAGGCTTCTGCCGCGCGCTCCTTGTTGGCGGCGCCTGGCTGCGGAAGACCCGTCCTCGCGTCCCAGCAGGTGCCGGTGCAGGTGGAGGCGACCTTGCTGCACATGGTGAAAGGCGCCAGCACGGCCATCTCGATCTCGCCCGTGACCTGCGCCTCCTGCTCGGTCACCTGGCTGTCGAGCGCGTAGACGCGGTTGATTCGGAGGAAATTGCCGCAGGAATTGGCCGCATGGATCCGCGCCGCGCAGAAGTCGATGGCGTCGGTGTCGGGGATGCGGGCCGCGACCTGCCGGCCGAACACCTTCCTGGGATCTCCCTTCGCCGCGCGGATTTCGTCGGTCCTGCGCTTCAAATGACCGGCGAGACAATCTTCCGCGGATTCGAGCTCCTGCAGCGGCACGTTCTCCTTGCCGACGAGATTGCATTTGCGGTCGCGCTCTCGGGTCCACCGGCCATATTCGGCGAAGGCAAAGCGCGCGGCGGTCGGGTCCAGCTTGCCGATCAGAGCGCGCACCTCGCCATTGAGCTCGGTCTCGGCCTGCGCTAGCGATGGATCTGCACAGATCAGGGCGCCGGCTGCGGTGTTCGCCGCAAGGCAGTCGAAATCAGGATCGCCCAGGATCGCAGCACGCTCCTCGGTCACCTTGAGCAGGCACGCCTTCACCCGATCGAAATCGTCGGCGCGGATCGCGGTCTGGCCGACGATGCCGCAGCTGAGATTGCGCTGGCGGATCCAGATCGCATTCTCCTCGATCGCCGGCAAGCGATCGGGCAGGCGGGCGAGCCGCGCCTCGATCGCCGTGTTGAGCTTCTCGGCGGAGGCGGCCAGCGTGGGATCACCACAGAACAATTGATTGCCGGGGTCGCGAATCTGCTGGCAGTTGTTCCTGGCAAACAGCGGCAGCCGGTCGGCGAGGGAGGGGCCGGACTGCGCGAACGCGGGAGCGGTGAGCGCCAGCACAGACAGCACGATGAACCGCATTCCAGTCGCCCCCGCATGGAAGGCGCCATGCTAACGTCTGGGATCGCGCGGCGAAATGGCTTTGTGGTGGATGTCGCCCGAAGGAATCAACGCGCCTCGGCGGCGGCCACCGAGACCTGCACCGGCTCGTCGACATATTTCATCACGGCCGATTGGTAGAGTGTGAACAGCGGTTGGTAGCTCCGCGCAGCGCCATCCTCGACCATCGCCATGCGGCGGTTGTCGAGCATCAGCCAGTGGCCGTCGAGCCTTGCTGCGGCAACCGCATGCTCTTCGCCGGCCCTGACGTCGCGCACCACGACGATACGAAGGTCTTCGGCGGCAATGCCGGCCAGCCGCAGCGCGGCCAGCTTGGCGATGGCGTAGTCCTCGCAGTCGCCGGCGCCGCGGGCGAAGGTCGCAAGCGGCGAGCTCCAGACGTCGTCAATGCCGTCATTGGCGGCCCGGATCGCGAGGTTGATGGCGCGGTTGGTTTCGCCGAGCCGCGCCCGGCCGTCGCGGGCGCGGGCCTGGTCGACGATGGCGAGCAGCTTCAGGGCTGCCGGCGAAGCGCAATTGTTCCGGTCGCCGTCGCATAGGGCGAGCTGCACCATGTCGTCGTCGAGCCTGCTCTTCAGGGCCGACCATTTCTGCTGCAAGTTGCCGGACGAGATGGCGAAGGCGAACACGCCGAACGGCTCGGCGGATTTACGCACGAGCATTCCGGCTCCCGGCGACAGCAGCGTGCCGGCGCGAAGCTCGGCGGCCGATCCGAGCAGGACCAGTCCGCACAGGACAAGGATTGCGCGCCAGGCGCGCGAGCGAGCAGCGGTCTCCATCTGACATCCCCTTCCCAGGCTTCGTCAGGTCCCCCTCGACCTCAACGTGCCGGGCTTTGTTGCTTTCGCGGAGATAGTGCGAGATCGGCCGTTTTGTTCTGCTTAACGCGCTGGCCCGGGGCCCCAAAACCGGGGAACAGGCTGAAATACGCTTGGCCAAATTGCGTAAAATTTTACGATTCGCCGGCTAGGAGGTGTCCGGTTGCCGCGAAATGGAACCAATTGCAGGCCCAAGTTGTGGGGCGTGCCGAATCTGGGTCCTATGGCTAACGCCCCCCTATTTCATGGGGTTCTGTTAGTTGGGTCACAGATTTAACTCCGTATTTGCCGCAGGATGCTGCGGGACCTCGCGAAGGAAAGATGACGCAAGTATCTGCTCCGTGACTATACGGAAGGTTACTTTGGATGACTGGAAATGCGTGAAAACAGGTCGGATTCGACTTCCGAATATTTGATATATTACTTTCGCTTCTCTGCAGCGGTGCCCAACCGTATGGCCTCCTTGGGCCAAGTGATGCGAAATCACACAAGCAATAGATGGTATCCCTAAGGACTTGCTAATGCTATGCAAGCTTAGGCGGTCGATACTTACTTAAATTTTAACCCTTTTACGGTGCCCGGTTGAATTACGCTGGCCAATTTGACGGCGCGATTTCCTTGGACGGCCTGGGTTCCCGCTCGCCCGCCGACGCCCATGTCGATTCCTTTACGGCGAAAGCCCATGGTCACGTGCCTGAGGGCGCGTTCGTCGTTCCCGACCCCAACCTGATCTTCAACGGTGAATTCAAGCGCACCGGTCTCGATCTCGTGCTGTCCCATGAGGGGCACGAGTTCGTCGTTCACGATTATTTCCGGGGCGACAAGCGTGCGGCGCTCGCCTCGCCCGACGGCGCCCACCTCACCGGCGACATCGTCAACGCGCTCACGGGCCATGTGCAGGTTGCGCAAGCCGCGCCCGGCGCCACGGCGGCCCAGGTCATCGGCCATGTCACCAAGCTGGTGGGCAGCGCGACCGCCGTCCGCAACGGCGTCTCGGTCATCCTGAACAACGGCGACAATGTCGAGAAGGGCGACGTGGTCTCGACCGGCGCCGATTCGACCCTCGGCATCACCTTCATCGACGGCACCGTGTTCGGCCTGTCCTCCAATGCGCGGATGGTCCTGAACGAGATGGTCTACGACCCCAACGGGTCGAGCAATTCCTCGCTGCTGAGCCTTGTCGCCGGCACCATCACCTTCGTCGCCGGCGAGACCGCCAAGCATGGCGACATGAAGATCGACACGCCGGTCGCCACCATGGGTATCCGCGGCACCGCCGTGCTCACCCAGATCAATTTCGTGGTTCCCCCTGGCGGCGGCGATCCGCAGCCGCAGGCGAGCTTCCAGGTCCTGGTCGAGCCGAACGGCACGACGGGCTCCTACATCCTGTTCGACAAGATCACGCTGCTGCCGATCGCGACGGTCAACCAGGCCGGCCAGATGATCCAGATCAGCGGCGGCAACGTCTCGATCTCCAATGCGCTGATGTCGCCGGACATTCAGAAGCTGATCACCGACGTGTTCACGCTGAAGTTCACCGACAACAACACCAACACCAAGCTGACGACGAACTTCACCGACACGCTCACGCCGATGAGCCAGGACCTGGTGTTCAAGTCGGGTTCGGGTCCCGTCGTGGTCGCGACCTTCGTCAACCTCAATCCGCAGGGATCGGAGGGGACTGGCGCTTCCTCGCCGGGTGTCACGCGTATCCCCGGCCAGCCGATTGCGCAGAGCTTCGACGCCAGCGGCAATGTGAAGACGGCGTTCGCGGTGACGGAGCGAGCCGACACGACCGGCGACACGCATAGCGACACGATTTCCGGCCTGATCCGATTCGTCGATCAAAACCTCGGCGACCGGCCGACGGTGAGCATCAGCCTCGCTGACGCGCCGAACTATATCTACAAGGACGCCGGCCAGCACGACGTCACCGGTTCGCTCTCCGCGCTGCAGAAGCAGGATATCGCGGCGACGCTGATCCAGATCAGCGTCGTCCCCGACGCCGGCAACAACAATAACGGCTCGGCGGTCTGGACCTATACCATCCCGGACAACGTCTTCGATTTCCTCGCGGCCGGTGAAACGCTGACGCTGACCTACATGGTCCGGGTCGACACCAATTTCACGGTGAACCCCGAGTCCAGGCTCATCCCGATCACCATCACGGTCACGGGGACCAACGACAAGCCCACGGTCGCGACGGCGGGCGGAACCGTCATCGAAAAGGTCGGCACCGGCAACGAGGCGCTCGACACCATCACCGGCACGGTCACCTTCACCGACGTCGACTTGACGGACCGGCCGATCGTGAGCGCGGCGCTCTCGTCCACCCATCCGTTCAAATATCTCGACGCGCAGGGCCACGACATCAGCTCGACGCTGACGCCGCAGCAGCTCGCGGCGATCGCCGCCGTCGAGGTGCCGCTGACGGTGGTGCAGGGCGCAGGGAACGGCAACAACGGCTCGGCCACCTGGACCTACAGCGTTCCCGACCATCTGTTCGATTTCCTCGCCGAAGGCGAGACGCTGACCCTCAATTACGTGGTGCAGGTCGACGACGGGCATGGTGGTGTCGTCAGCACGCCGATCACCGTGTCCATCAACGGCGCGGACGTCAACGTCGAAGGCACCAACGACCTGCCGACCATCGTCGCCGACGACACCAATCCGGCCGGTGCGGTGACCGAGGATTCGTCGGCAACGCTCGCAGCCAACGGCACCATCACCTTCAACGACCCTGATCTCACCGATACGCACACCGCGAGCTACGTGCTCAAGTCGACGGTGTCGAGTGCGCACCTGCCCGGCTTCAACGCCGGCACGTCGCATATCGGCACGTTCGCACTTGATCCGGTGGTCGAAAATCCGGGCGCCAGCTCCCGCGGGTCAGTCGGCTGGACCTTTACGCTCGACGACAACAATCCGGTGCTGCAATCGCTGGCCGAAGGCCAGACCATCACGCAGGTCTACACCGTCACCGTCGACGACCACCACGGTGGAACGGTCACCCAGGACGTCACGGTGGTCATCACCGGCAAGAACGACGCGCCGACCGTGACCAGCAGCGCTGCGGCGGCAACCGGCAAGGTGATCGAGGATGCCGGCCTGACCCTGTCGATCGACGGTACGCTGGCGATTCAAGACCTCGATCTGATCGACACCCATACCGCGAGCGCGGTGTTCAAATCGTCGTCCTCCAGCGCGCACTTGCCGGGCTTTGACGAGGGCGCCACGAATCTCGGTACGTTCACGATCGATCCGTCGGTGCTCGAATCCAATACGGACACCAACAACGGCGCGACGCTGATTTGGCACTTCACGCTCGACAACAGCAACGCGATGCTGCAGTCGCTGGCCGAAGGGCAGACCATCACGCAGGTCTACACCGTCACCTTCACCGACAATCACAATGCGACGGTCACGCAGGACGTCACTGTCACGATCACTGGCGTCAACGACGCGCCGACGATCACCAGCGATGCCGAGGCGGCGACAGGTCACGTCGTCGAGGACACGAGCCTGACGCTGTCGATCGACGGCACGCTGGCGATCCAGGATCTCGACCTGATCGACACCCATACCGCGAGTGCGGTGTTCAAGTCGTCGTCCATCAGTTCGGCTCTGTCCGGATTCGATGCCGACAGCACGAATCTCGGCACGTTCACGATCGATCCGTCGGTGCTCGAATCCATCACCGACGCCGACAACGGTGCGTCGCTGGGCTGGCACTTCACGCTCGACGACAGCAACGCGATGCTGCAGTCGCTGGCCGAAGGGCAGACCATCACCCAGGTCTACACCGTCACGTTCGGCGATCATCATGGCGGCACCGTCAGCCAGGACGTCACCGTCACGATCACCGGCGTCAACGACGCGCCGACGATCACGAGCGACGCCGACGCCGCAAAGGGCGCGGTGACCGAGGATGCGCACGCCACCCTCACGGCCGACGGCACGCTGACGATCCAGGATGTCGATCTGACCGACACCCACACCGCGGAATGGTCGTTCAAATCGTCGTCCGTCAGCTCCGACCTGCCGGGCTTCGGCGCCAGCTCGCATATCGGCACGTTCTCGATCGATTCGTCGGTGACCGAATCCGGCACCGATGGCGACAATGGTGCGTCGCTGGGCTGGCACTTTACGCTCGACGACAGCAATCCCATGCTGCAGTCGCTGGCGGAAGGCCAGACCATTACCCAGGTCTACACCGTCACGTTCGACGACCAGCACGGCGGCAAGATCAGCCAGGACGTGACCGTCACGATCACCGGCACCAACGATGCGCCGACCATCACCAGCGATGCCGACGCCGCAAGGGGCGCGGTGACGGAGGATGCGCACGCCACCCTCACGGCCGACGGCACGCTGACGATCCAGGATGTCGACCTGACCGACACCCACACCGCGGAGTGGTCGTTCAAATCGTCGTCCCTCAGCTCGGACCTGCCGGGCTTCGGCGCCAGCTCGCATATCGGCACGTTCTCGATCGATTCGTCGGTGACCGAATCCGGCACCGATGGCGACAACGGCGCGTCGCTGGGCTGGCACTTCACGCTCGACAACAATGATCCCGTGCTGCAGTCGCTGGCGGAAGGCCAGACCATCACCCAGGTCTACACCGTCACGTTCGACGACCAGCACGGCGGCAAGATCAGCCAGGACGTGACCGTCACCATCACCGGCACCAACGATGCGCCGGCGGTGTCCTATGTGACGTCGGACTACATGAATTTCGACGGCCATACCATCGCGGTCGGCGACGTGCCGACGGTCGCGTCCAACGACGTGACGCTGGACGGCTGGGTGAACTGGAACGGGAGCTCCGATCCCGGCCACGGCCAGATCCTGTTCTACAACGGCAACACCTCGACCACCGGCTTCGGCCTGCTCGGGACGGTCAACGCCGACGGCACGATGGAGCTGCAGATCCTCGCAGGCGGCGTTGAGATCGCCGATACCGGCGTGGCGCTCGCGGCCTCGCAGTGGCACAACATCGCGCTGACCCGCGACGCCGGCACCTTCACGCTCTATCTCGACGGCAATCTCGAATATTCGCAGGCCTGGTCGGTTAACGCGATCGACGGCAGTGCGTCGAATCCGTCGCACTCCTACATGATGATCGGTGCTGCGAGCGAGCCGGACGCGGCTGGCTTTGGCGCGGAAGGCTTCTACGGCTCGATCGCCGATGTCAGCGTCTGGACCACCGTGCTGACGCAGGCGCAGATCCAGTCGATCGACTTCACTGCGCTCACCGGCAGCGAGGCCAATCTGGCCGGGTATTACCAGCTCGCCGACGGCAGCGGCAACACGGCCGCCAATACGGCCGGTCCCGCCAATCCCGCCAAGGGCCTTGCAATCGAGGGCGATGCGGACTGGGCCAGCAGCACGTCCGGTCCGGGCGGCGCCCGTGCCGATCTCGTGGAAACCAATGCCGGCCAGCTTGCACACGGCACGCTGGCGATCTCCGATGTCGATGCGACCGATCACGTCACCGTGTCGGTCAGCGAGTTGAATGTGGCTCTTGACGGCGCGGCGCAAACCGGCAGCGTCGGCGGGCTGTCGCATGAAACCCTGTTGAACTATCTCTCGGTCCCGTCCGGCGACATCCTCGACGGCACGGCCACGCACGCGCAGTTCGCGTGGCAGTTCAATTCGGGCGGCCAGGCCTTCGATTTCCTCGCGGCCGGCCAAACGCTGTCTCTGCAATACACCATCGTTCCGGCGGACGGGGTCCGCGCCGGCACGGGCGCGATCGTTACCGTCAACATCGTCGGCAGCAACGATGCGCCGACGCTCGCCGATCTCCACATCGGTCCGCTCGCGGATACGGCCGCTGCCGATACCTTCTCCGACCTGACCGGCACGCTGGCGGGCCACGATGCCGATGCCGGCGAGACGGCGACGCTGACCTATGCCGTGCTCAACGCGGATCATCACGCGGCGACGACGGTTACGGGCCTGTACGGGACGCTGACCGTCAACCCCGACGGCAGCTACAGCTACGCCGCCAATGCGGAGGCCATCAACGCGCTGCCGCAAGGCTCCTACGCGGATGCGTTTACGGTTCAGACCACGGACGTGCACGGTGCGACCGGCACGGCGACGCTCACGGTAGATGTGACCGGCGTGGACGACGCCAACGGCCCGGTCATCGACACAACGCGCTTCTATGTTTGGCACGACAACGAGTCGAACACCGACCTCATCAGCGGTCTTGCGGTGGTCGATACTGATTCCGGCGCCGCGACGGATGACTTCAAGATCACGGCCCTGACCGCACATGATCCGGACAGCACTGTCTCTCCGGCGACGACGAGCGGCAGCCTCGACGACATCAATCTGGCCCTCGCGGATGGCATCACCTACGATCCGGGCGAGACGCCGCCGAATACTGAACAGATCACGTTTACGGCTTTGGACAACACCACGGGCCTGTCCGATACCGTCAACTTCATCTTCAACGAGGCCGGTGACACGGGCCAGGGTGTCCTTCTGGAAGGCGCCGGCGGCAAGGACGTCATCTTTGCGACCGATACCAACGACACGCTGACCGGCGGCGGCGCCAAGGACCAGTTCGTGTTCGCGCCGGGCTTGATGTACGACGGCAACGGGCAGCCCGTCACCGAGCTCTCGCATACCATCACCGATTTCACGACGGGTCTGGACAAGATCGACCTCCGCCAGTTCTCGGACGTCAGCTCGATCGGCAACCTCTCGGTCGTCCAACAGTCCGGCGATACGTTGGTGACCTGGGATCAGCACGTAACTCAGCTCGAGGGGGCGTCGTTCGTCGAGCACGAGTCTCTGTTGCTGAAGAACGTCATTGCCACCAATCTCAAAGCCGGTGATTTCATCTTCCACATCACCTGAGCGCCGCTCGCCGGCTCGTGACCGCGGCAAAAAATTCCATAAGCCTCAGCTGCTCGGGCATAGAAAATCGCGCGCCGACGCTCCATGATCGGTGTGCCCGGCCCGGTCCGGGGCAGGAAGTCCGATCGAAATGAAGCGTCTCAAGATCCTGCGGCGGTGGTTTGCGCAAAAGTTCGGCTTCGCGCGGCTGATGTGCCTTGCGCTGCTGGTGGTGTTCGCCGCCGTGCGCTTGTGGGATCCGCTGCCGATCCAGGAATTGCGGCTGCGTACCTTCGACATGTTCCAGCTGATCGACCCGCGCGACAAGAAGGGCGTGCGGCCGGTCGTCATCGTCGACATCGACGACAAGAGCCTCGCCAAGCTCGGCCAGTGGCCGTGGCCGCGCACGCGGATCGCGGATTTGATCCAGAACCTCACCAGCAGCGGCGCGGTTGCGATCGGTTTCGACGTGGTCTTTTCTGAAGCCGACCGGCTCAACCCGGATCAGGTCGCGAGCCAGATGCGATATCTGGACGATGCCACCCGCGCCAAGCTGCGCGAACTGCCGAGCAACGACCAGGTCCTCTCCGACGCGATCAAGCGCTCGCGCGTCGTGCTGGGCGAGACCGGCCAGCGGGCGATCTCGTCCGAGATCGACAAATCGCTGCCCTTCACCGGCGTCGCCACCGTCGGGGAGGAGAGCGCCGAGCGCTTCCTGTTCGAATTCCCCGGCCTGCTGCGCAACGTCCCGGTCATCGAGAAGGTCGCGGCCGGCCGCGGACTGTTCACGATCAGGCCCGAGCGCGACGGCCTGATCCGCCGCGTGCCGATGATCATGCGCGCCCAGGGCAACATCATGCCCTCGCTCAGCCTCGAGATCCTGCGCGTCGTCACGGGCACGCCGACGCTGCTGGTGCGGACCGACAAGACCGGCGTGCGCGCCGTGCGGCTCAAGGGCGTGGAGATTCCGACCGACAAGAACGGGCAGCTCTGGGTGCATTATGCCCGCCAGGATCCTTCGATCTACGTCTCCGCCGCCGACGTGCTCGACAACACCGTGCCGCCGGCCAGGATCGCCGGCAAGCTCGTGCTGGTCGGCACCTCTGCGGTCGGCCTGAACGACATCAAGACCACGCCAGTCTCCCGGGCCATGCCGGGGGTCGAGATCCATGCCCAGGTGCTGGAGAGCGTGCTGAGCGGTGCGGTGATCTCGCAGCCGAATTACGGCCTTGGCGTCGAGCTGCTCGCCGCGCTGATCATCGGCCTGCTCGTCATCATCTTCACGCCGAACCTCGGCCCCGTGCGCCTCGTGTTGGCGGGCGCGACCTTCGCCGCCATCCTGATCGGCGTGTCCTGGTTCTTCTACGCGCGGTACCGGTTCCTGATCGACTTCACCTATCCGCTGCTGTCGACCACCGCAATCTATCTGACGCTGATCTTCGCGAGCTTCGTGCGCGAGCAGCGCCAGCGCAAGGAGATCCGCGGCATGTTCGCGCAATATCTGTCGCCGGAGCTGGTCGAGCAGCTCACGCCGGAGAAGCTCAAGCTCGGCGGCGAGGAGCGCGAGATGACGATCATGTTCTCCGACGTGCGCGGCTTCACCTCGATCTCGGAGAGTTACAAGCACGATCCGCAAGGGTTGATCACGCTGATGAATCGTTTCCTGACGCCGCTCACCAACGTGATCCGGGCGCGCAAGGGGACGATCGACAAATACATGGGCGACGCCATCATGGCGTTCTGGAATGCGCCGCTCGACGATACCGAGCATGAGATCAATGCCTGCGAGGCGGCGGTCGGCATGCTCGAGAAGATCGACGAGGTCAACAAGGAGCGGGAGCAGGAGGCTGCCGACGGCGGTCACGTCTACATCCCGCTCAATGTCGGCATCGGCCTCAACACCGGCATCGGTGTTGTCGGCAACATGGGGTCCGACCAGAAGTTCAACTATTCGGTGCTCGGCGACAGCGTGAACCTCGCCTCGCGGCTGGAAGGGCAGACCAAGGAATACGGCTTTCCGATCATCGTGGGCTCCAGGACCGCGCTCGCCGCCAAGGACAAGTTCGCGATCCTCGAGCTCGACTTCATCATGGTGAAGGGCAAGAGCGAGCCGGAGGTGATCTACGCCATCGCCGGCCGCGAGGACGTGATGCATTCCGGCGCCTTCCAGCGCCTGCGCAACATCACCATCGAGATGCTCGGCTGCTACCGCGGCCGCGACTGGCAGGGTGCGCTGGATGCGATCGAACGCGGCCGCAAAAGCGAGGACGCGGACACGCTGGAGAAGCTGTTCAGGCTCTACGAGGCGCGCATCAAGGATTTCCAGCTCAATCCGCCGGCCGAGGGGTGGAACGGGGCGTATGCGCTGCTGACGAAGTAGGGGACGGCGAGAGGCTTCGCTGGAGCCACACCAAAGGTGTCGTCCCCGCGAAGGCGGGGACCCATACGCCGCAGCAGTAATCGTTGCGCGAGATGGTCATTGCCTGTCCTCGCCAAACTGCTGCGGCGTATGGGTCCCGGGCTCGCGCTTCGCGCGCCCCGGGACGACAGCTGAGTTTGATGCGGCGGTTCGGCTCAAAGGCCAGCTTGAGCCTCAACCCCCGTAGGGTCGGCAAAGGCGCGCAGCCGAGGTGGTGGGCATGCTTCGCTTTGCCACCCTACGGCACTTCTGCCGCCGCCCCTCACTCCATCCCGATCGTCGTCAGGTCCTGGAACCAGTGCTGGGCCTGCACGAACTGCTTGATCTTCGGCGACAGCGCGTGCGGGTTGGTGTCGTGGACGACCCAGACCAGCGTGGCATCGTCCACGATCAGCGCATGCGCCTGCGCCAGCAGCTCGTCCTGCTTGGCACTGTCGAAGGTTTGCTTGGCCTCGTCAATCAGCGCGTCGACTTTCGGGTTCTTGTAGCCGCCCCAGTTGACGCCGACAGGCGCGATCTGGCCGGAATGGAAGAAGCGGACGATGGCATAGAGCGGGTCGGAGGTGACATAGGCGATGTTGTTGGCGGTAATGCCGGCGTTCATCTCGTCGGCCGCGCCCTTGCGCCAGTGCGTATAGAGTGTCTCGAGCTCGACCACCTTGAAGTCGATGTCGATGCCGATCTCCTTGAAGCTCTGCTGCAGGAATTCGTTCATCGGCAGCGACAGCATCTGGCCGGTGCCGCCTTGCGCAATGATGAAAGTGGTCTTCAGGGGCTTCGCCTTGGAGTAGCCCGCTTCCTCGACCAGCTTCTTCGCAGCAGCCAGATCGTATTTCAGCTCAAACGTCGGCTTGCCGAACCACGGGCTGGACGGATCGACCTGGCCCTTGGCGGGCTTGGCGAGGCCGTTCATCAGGCCGACCACCGCGTCGCGATCGATCGCGAGATTCAGCGCCTTGCGCAGGCGGATGTCGGTCCAGGGCGAGCCCGGCAGCACGCTCAGATGATAATTCCAGACATGCGGCGTGACGTTGTCGACGAGCTTCATGCCGGCAGCCTTGAGCTGCGGCACCGCATCCGGCGCCGGCGTCTCGATCAAATCGACCTGTCCCGCCAGCAGCGCATTGGTGCGGGTCAGCGCTTCCGGCATCGGCACCAGCACGATCTTGTCGGCCTTGGGAATACGCTTCTTGTTCCAGTAATCCGGGTTCTTGGTCAGCTCGGCGAGCTCGCGCGGCACCAGCTTCGTCAGCTTGAACGGGCCGGTGCCGGAGGGTTGGCTGGCGAACTTGTCCCAATCCTTGCCTAGCTTGTCGTACTGCGCGGGGCTCGACACTAGGAACCACAGCATCTGATAGGGAAAGAAGGAATCGATCGTCTTGGTCGTGATTTCCACGGTGAAATCGTCGATCCTGGCGTAGCTGGCGACGGAGGGCAGGCGGGTCTTCACCTGCGCGCTCTGCCGCTTGTCGAATTGCGGCGCCTTTTCGTTGAGCACCTTGTCCAGATTCCAGATCACCGCGTCGGCATTGAACTCGCTGCCGTCGTGAAACTTCACGTCCCTGCGCAACGTGAAGCGCCATTTGGTCTTGTCGTTGTCGTCCACCTTCCACTCGGTCGCCAGCCCCGGCACCAGCTTGCCGGGACGATCGGCGACGTCCATCTCCCAGGCGACCAGCGGATCGTAGATCGTGTAGGCCGTGAACTGATAGGCGCCGGCGCCGCGATCGGGCTGGCCCGTCGTCAGCGGGATGTCCGCCATCGAGATTCCGTAGCGCACCACGGTTTCGGCACGCGCCGAGATTGCGGACGACGCCAGCGCAAGCACGGCGAGACAAGTCGATAGACGAATACGCATGGTCCAGAGCTCCCAGGAAAACTCAAGCGAGATTTCGGGACCAAACCTGCAATCTTGATGCCAGAATAGGCAGCGTGCCGCGTGCACCCGCGTCCGGCTCATAAGGACTTGTCGTCGCAGGGCCAAATTGCAGAATAAGTTTCTCTTTGGCATAGCCATTGCATACGATTGCATCAAAAATAGTCATCGAAGCCGGAAAAGGATTGAGGCGATGCTTATGAAGAAGAAGACGCGCGCGGCATTGTTCGCGGTGCTGGCTCTCACGACGGCGGCTGCCTGGCCGCGTGCGGTCAGCGCCGAAACCGTGCTGCGCATCGGCATGACCGCTGCCGATATTCCGCGCACGCTGGGCCAGCCTGATCAGGGTTTCGAAGGCAATCGCTTCACCGGTCTGACGATGTACGACGCGCTGACCGGTTGGGACCTGTCCTCTGCTGAGAAGGCCAGCGTGGTGATTCCCGGCCTTGCGACCGAATGGAAGGTCGACGATGCCGACAAGACCAAATGGATCTTCAAGCTTCGCCCCGGCGTCACCTTCCACGACGGCTCGCCGTTCAACGCGGACGCCGTGGTGTGGAACGTCGAAAAGGTGCTGAAGCAGGACGCGCCGCAGTTCGACGCCAGCCAGGTCGGCGTCACGGCCTCGCGCATGCCGACGCTGGCCTCCGCGAAGAAGATCGACGACATGACGGTCGAGCTCACCACCAAGGAGCCCGACAGCTTCCTGCCGATCAACCTCACCAATCTCTTCATGGCGAGCCCGGCGAAGTGGCAGCACTTCTACGACAAGGCTGAGGGCGCCGACGCCAAGGCGAAAGTGCAGGCCGCATGGACCGCGTTTGCCAAGGACGCCGCCGGCACCGGTCCGTGGAAGATGGCGAGCTTCACGCCACGCGAGCGGCTCGAGCTGGTCAAGAATGCGAGCTATTGGGACAAGGCCCGCGTGCCCAAGATCGACAAGATGGTGCTGCTGCCGATGCCGGAGGCGAACGCCCGCACCGCGGCGCTGCTGTCCGGGCAGGTCGACTGGGTCGAGGCGCCGGCGCCGGACGCGTTGCCCGAACTGAAACAGCGCGGCTTCAAGCTCTACGCCAACGAGCAGCCGCATGTCTGGCCGTGGCAGTTCTCGCGCATCGAAGGCTCGCCCTGGAACGACATCCGCGTGCGCAAGGCCGCGAACCTCTGCATCGATCGTGAAGGGCTCAAGGACGGCCTGCTCGCCGGCTTGATGGTGCCCGCGACCGGAACCTTCGAGCCCGGCCATCCCTGGCGCGGCAAGCCGAGTTTCGAGATCAAGTACGACAAGGCGGCTGCTCAGAAGCTGATGCAGGAGGCCGGGTTCGGTCCCAACAAGAAGCTGACGGTGAAGACGCAGACGTCGGCGTCCGGTTCGGGCCAGATGCAGCCGCTGGCGATGAACGAATATCTCCAGCAGGCGCTGGCCGAATGCTATTTCGACGTGAAGCTCGACGTCATCGAGTGGAACACGCTGTTCACCAACTGGCGCCGCGGCGCCAAGGACCCCTCGGCCAACGGCTCCAACGCGACCAACGTGACCTATGCGGCGATGGATCCGTTCTTCGCGCTGGTGCGCTTCCTGCAGTCGGGCATGGCGCCGCCGGTCTCGAACAATTGGGGCTTCATCAACAATCCCAAGTTCGACGAACTGGTGAAGAAGGCGCGCCAGACCTTCGATCCGGCCGCGCGTGACGCCGCGCTCGCCGAGCTGCATGCGGCCTCCGTCGACGATGCCGCCTTCCTCTACGTCGCCCACGACGTCGGCCCGCGTGCGATGAGCCCGAAGGTCACAGGCGTCGTGCAGCCGAAGAGCTGGTTCATCGACTTCTCGCCGGTGTCGATCGCGCAGTAGTTCGCGCCACATACCCGATGCACCCTCTCCCCCTGTGGGAGAGGGTGGGTTCGCGTAAGCGAAGCCGGGTGAGGGGTTTCTCTTCGCGGGAGCAGGCCCCTCGACCGTTGCAATATCAACCGCGGAAACAACCCCTCATCCGGCGCTTGCGCGTCACCTTCTCCCACAAGGGGAGAAGGAAGAAAGAAGTCCAGTGCTCGCCTATACCGCCAGACGCATCGTCTATGTCGTCCCGATCGTCATCAGCGTCGCGCTGGTGTGCTTCCTGCTCGTGCACATCACGCCGGGCGATCCGCTCGTCGCCGTGCTGCCGGCCGATGCCTCGCAGGAGCTGGCGGCGCAGCTGCGCACCGCCTATGGATTCGATCGGCCGTTGCCGGTGCAGTTCGGGCTGTGGCTGCTCCGTGCCCTTCATGGCGATCTCGGCAATTCCATCGCGACCGGGCGTCCCGTGCTTGCCGAGGTCATGCGCGCGGTCGGCAACACCGTCACGCTGGCGATCGCCGCAGCCATCATCGGTTTCACCATGGGCATCCTGCTCGGCCTCATCGCCGGCTATTTCCGCGAGACCTGGATCGACAAGGTTGCGACCTCCTTCGCCATCGCCGGCGTGTCGGTGCCGCACTACTGGCTCGGCATGGTGCTGGTCATCATCTTCTCGGTGCAGCTGAACTGGCTGCCCGCGGTCGGCGCCGGTCCGAACGGCTCCAACTCCTGGGCCTGGGACTGGGCGCATCTGAAATATCTCGTGCTGCCGGCGATCACGACCTCGGTGATCCCCATGGGCATCGTCACCCGCACGGTGCGCGCGCTGACCGGCGACATCCTCAGCCAGGACTTCGTCGAGGCCCTGCGCGCAAAGGGCCTGCATGAGCGCGGCGTGTTCCGCCACGTCATCAAGAACGCCGCGCCGACCGCGCTCGCGGTGATGGGGCTCCAGCTCGGTTACATGCTCGGCGGCTCGATCCTGATCGAGACGGTGTTCTCCTGGCCGGGTTCGGGCTTCCTGCTCAACTCCGCGATCTTCCAGCGCGACCTGCCGCTGCTGCAGGGCACGATCCTGATCCTGGCGCTGTTCTTCGTCTTCCTGAATCTCCTGGTCGACATCGCGCAAGCCGCGATCGATCCGCGCATCAAGCGGGGCTAGCCGATGAGCGAGCTTCCGTTGACTGCCGCCACCGATGCCGCGCTGCAGGCGGCGCCTGCGACCAAGGCGCGCGGCTATTGGGCGACCGTCGGTCGCCGCATCACCCGCGACAAGGTCAGCATGGTCTGCGCGCTGGTGCTGCTGCTGATCTTCCTCTCCGCGATCCTGGCGCCGTGGCTGGGCTTGGAGGATCCCTACAAGGGTTCGATGATCCGCCGCCTGCGTCACATCGGCACCGTGGGCTATCCGCTCGGCACCGACGAGCTCGGCCGCGACATGCTCGCGCGTCTCGTCTATGGCGGACGGCTGTCGCTCGTCATCGGCATCCTGCCCGTGATCCTTGCCTTCTGCATCGGGACCTCGCTCGGCCTTGTCGCCGGCTATGTCGGCGGCCGGCTCAACACCGCGATCATGCGCACGATCGACGTGTTCTACGCCTTTCCCTCCGTGCTGCTGGCGATCGCGATCTCCGGTGCGCTCGGCGCCGGCATCCTCAACTCGATCGTATCGCTCACGGTCGTGTTCGTGCCGCAGATCACCCGCGTCGCCGAAAGCGTCACCACGGGCGTGCGCAACATGGATTTCGTCGAGGCCGCGCGTGCCTCGGGTGCAGGTCCCTTCACCATCATGCGCGTGCACATTCTCGGCAACGTGCTGGGCGCGATCTTCGTCTATGCGACCAGCCTGATTTCGGTCTCGATGATCCTGGCCGCAGGTCTCTCCTTCCTCGGTCTCGGCACCAAGCCGCCGGAGCCGGAATGGGGATTGATGCTGAACACCTTGCGCACTGCGATCTACGTCAATCCATGGGTCGCAGCATTGCCGGGTGCGATGATCTTCGCGGTTTCGATCTGCTTCAACCTGCTTTCGGACGGCCTGCGCAGCGCCATGGACATCAGGAACTAGGCCATGAGCGAGAGCAACACATCCGTCGAAATGCTGGAGCCGGTCGAGGACGTCGGCGGCGTCGCGCAGCCGTTGCTGCAGGTCAACGGCCTGACCAAGCACTTTCCCGTGCGCGGCGGTTTGTTCGCCGCCAAGCGCACCGTGCGCGCTGTCGACAACGTCTCCTTTGCCGTCGCCAAGGGCGAGACCGTCGGCATCGTCGGCGAGTCCGGCTGCGGCAAGTCCACCACCGCGCGGCTGCTGATGCATCTGATGCCGCGCGATGACGGCGATATCATCTATGACGGCATGACCGTGGGACAGTCGCTCTCCTTGCGCGAGCTGCGCCGCGGCATGCAGATGGTGTTCCAGGATTCCTATGCCTCGCTCAATCCGCGTCTGACGATCGAGGAGTCGATCGCCTTCGGCCCAAAAGTCCACGGCATGGCGGACGGCGCCGCCCGGGCACTGGCGCGCGAGCTGCTCGGCAAGGTCGGTTTGCGCCCGGAAAACTTCGCCAACCGCTATCCGCACGAGATCTCCGGCGGCCAGCGCCAGCGCGTCAACATCGCGCGCGCGCTGGCGCTGTCGCCGCGGCTGGTCATTCTGGACGAAGCCGTCTCCGCGCTCGACAAATCGGTCGAGGCGCAGGTGCTCAATCTGCTGGCCGATCTCAAGCGCGAGTTCGGCCTGACCTATCTTTTCATCAGCCACGACCTCAACGTCGTGCGCTATATCTCCGATCGCGTGCTGGTGATGTATCTCGGCGAGGTCGTCGAGCTCGGCCCGGTCGACCAGGTCTGGGACAGCCCGGCGCATCCCTACACCCGCGCGCTGCTCGCGGCGATGCCGTCCTCCGATCCTGATCGCCGCACCGAGAAGCCGCCGATCACGGGGGATCCGCCCAATCCGATCGATCCGCCCCCGGGATGCCGCTTCCACACCCGCTGCGCGTTTGCGGAGCCGCTCTGCGCAAATGCCGCACCAAAGCTCACGGCTCTCGATAAGATGGGACACGAGGCCGCTTGCTACATGGCCATTCCGGGGTCTGGCCATAGCCGCGCGCCGAGGGAGACAACCGCATGACGAGACCGACACCGAAAGAGATCAAGCCGATCGCGCAAATCGCCGGCGTTCCCGTGGATGACGAGATCGCAACCCGCATCTCCAACTCGATCGGGCCTGCTTTCGAAGGCTTTGCCGCCATTGCCGGCACGCTGCCGTTCGACCTCGAGCCTGCGCTCTATCCGATCGCACAAGCCGCGAAGGTGTCGAAATGAGCACCGAGCCCGCATTGATGACGCTCAGCGAGGTCGCGCGTGCGATCTCGATGAAGCAGGTGTCCTCGCACGAGGTGACGCGCGCGCTGCTGCATCGCATCGCGCAGTGGCAGCCGCATCTCAACGCTTTCATGTCGGTCGAGGCAGAGCCCGCGCTGAAGGCGGCGGAAGCTGCCGACGCCGAGCTTGCCAAGGGCAATGTCCGTGGCCCCCTGCACGGCGTGCCGCTCGCGCACAAGGACATGTATTACGATGCCGGCAAGGTCACGACCTGCGGCTCGCTGATCCGCCGCGATTTCGTGCCGACCGTGACCTCCACCGCCCTGCAGCGGCTGAAGGATGCCGGCCAGGTCCGCTTGGGCACGCTGCATCTCGCCGAGTTCGCCTACGGCCCGACCGGCCACAACGCCCATTACGGCCCTGTGCGCAATCCCTGGAACGTCGCGCATATCACCGGCGGCTCGTCCTCGGGCTCCGGCTCGGCGGTCGCGGCGCGTCTGACCTTTGCGGCGCTCGGCTCGGACACCGGCGGCTCGATCCGCATGCCCGCGCATTTCTGCGGCGTCACCGGACTCAAGACCACCGTCGGTCGCGTCAGCCGCGCCGGTGCGATGCCGCTGTCGCAATCGCTCGACACCGTCGGCCCGCTCGCGCGGACCGCCGAGGATTGTGCGCTGCTGCTGGCGCTGATGGCGGGCGCTGATCCTGCAGATTCCACCTGCAGTCACGAGCCGCTGTCAGACTACGTCGCGGCGACGAAGGGCTCGCTGAAGGGCCTCAAGATCGGCGTGCCCGCATCCTTCTACGTCGACGATCTCGACAGCGAGGTCGCGCGCGTGCTCGACGAGACCATCGCGGTGCTCAAGCGCGAGGGCGCCGACATCGTCAAGGTCGAGCTGCCGGACCAGCGGCAATTGTCCTCGGCGAGCCAGCTTGTGCTCGCCGCGGAAGCTGCCGCCTTCCACAAGCGCTGGATGATCGAGCGCCCGCAGGATTATGGTGCGCAGGTCCTGATGCGGCTGCAGAACGGCCTCGCCGTTCCCGCCATCACCTATCTCGAGGCGATGCGCTGGCGCGGCCCGGCACTCGCTGCCCACAACGCTGCGACGGCAGGCGTCGATGCGGTGATCGCACCGGCCTCGCCGGTGCCGGCACCGACCATCGAAGAGAGCGATGTCGGCGGCGGCCCGAACGCACCGGCGATGGTGCAGCGGTTGACGTTGTTCACCCGCCCGGTGAATTTTCTGGGCCTGCCGTCGCTCACCGTGCCCTCCGGCTTCACCAGGAGCGGTCTGCCGGTCGGCATGCAGCTGATCGGCCGCTCCTTCGATGAAGCGACCCTGCTCACCATCGGCGCGGCCTTCCAGCGCGTCACCGACTATCACGATCGATTGCCGAAATTGCCGTCATGACAAAGCTCGTCGAGATCTCAGGCCTCAACATCCGCTTCACCGGCGAGCGCACGGTCTATGCCGTGAACGACCTCAGCCTGTCGCTGGGCGACGGCGAGGTGCTGGGCCTGCTCGGCGAGTCCGGTTCGGGCAAGAGCGTGACGCTGCGTGCGCTGATGCGGCTGTTGCCGAAGAAGCGCACGCAGATATCGGGCAAGGTCAACGTCATGGGCCGCGATGTGCTCGCCATGAACGACGAGGAATTGTCGTCCTTCCGCGGCCAGACCGTCTCGATGATCTTCCAGGAGCCGGCGCTCGCGCTCGATCCGGTCTACACCATCGGCGCGCAGATCGCCGAAAGCGTCGTCCGCCATGAAGGCAAGAGCTACGCGGAGGGCAGGGCACGCGCGCTCGAAATGCTCGAAGTCGTGCGCATCCCCTCGGCGAAACGCCGGCTCGACGCCTATCCGCACGAGATGTCGGGCGGCATGCGCCAGCGCGCGATGATTGCGCTGGCGCTGGCTTGTCGGCCGAAAATCCTGCTGGCGGACGAGCCGACCACCGCGCTCGATGCCACGGTACAGATCCAGATCCTCCTGCTGCTGCGCGAGCTGCAGCGCGAGTTCGGCATGTCCGTGATCTTCGTCACCCACGACATTGGTGTGGCGATCGAGATCTGCGACCGCGTCGCTGTGATGTATGCCGGCCAGATCGTGGAGCAGGGCACGCTGCGTGACATCGTCCGCACCCCCGTGCATCCCTATGCCAAGGGCCTGCTCGCTTCGACTGTTCACGGCGCCAAGCGTGGCGCCCGGCTCGAAACCATCCCCGGCACGCCGCCCTCGCTGGCCGAAAAGCCCCACAACTGCTCCTTCGCCCCGCGTTGCGCCGTGGCGCAGCCCCGTTGCCTGGAGCAATTGCCCGCCAATGTGGAGGTCGGGCCGGGCCGGGCGGCGCGATGTGTGCTGGCGGAGCAGGTGGCGGCGCTGTCATAATATTTGAAGGGCGCTCTTGCTGCGCTCCTTCCTTCGAAGTTCCTCTGTGGCAACACCAAGTTGTCACGGTTCACCGGGGGCTGCAGGCCAAAGCCGCCGCTACTTTGCATGGGGTTGTTTTCGCCATTTTTGTCGGCGCTGGCAGAAGCGGACAGCATTCAGACCCCATTCATCCCGGTTCCCGTCCCATGCCGACGTTCATGGAGAGGGACCAGACTTATGTACATTTCCAACGAAGGCCTGCTTGTGATCCTGTTCGTCGGCCTGGTGGCCGGCTGGCTCGCCGGCAAGGTGGTGCGTGGAACAGGGTTCGGGATCATCGGTGACATCGTGGTCGGCATCGCCGGCGCGTTTGTGGCCAGCTTCCTGTTTCCAAAGCTCGGCATTCGTCTCGGCACCGGGCTGGTGTCCGACATCGTCTACTCCGCCATCGGCGCCGTCATCCTGCTCTTGGTGGTGCGGCTGGTGCGGGGCGGCGGCCGGTTCTAGCGCCTGTCCGGTTCGATCGATCGGGGGCTGGCCGCCTCTCCGGAAGCCGAGGAGGGGCGGCGGTCTCTGCACCAAAAAGCCGCAAAGACTGTGAAATACCGGACTTGCGTGCGGGGCCTTCAGGGGTAGATGTGGCCCATCAGGGTTTGGGATGAACCCGGCCCGCGTTGGACGCAGCGCCAACATGATGTTAATTCGGGGCGCGTACCCTGAATTGACAGTGAAATCAGGGGCTTTGGCCCCCACCTGAAAGAGATCAGACTGATGGCAGCCGGACCTGGCGTTCGCCGTTCAGAGCTCGGGGACGCCTTGCGCGCTTGTCGCACGGCGTTCGTCGGCGTCGGCTTGATGAGCTGCATGATCAACCTGCTCTATCTGACCGGGTCGATCTTCATGCTGGAGGTCTACGACCGCGTGCTGCCGAGCCGCAGCGTCCCAACCCTGGTCGGCCTGATCATCCTCGCCAGCTTCCTCTATATGGCGCAGGGCGTGCTCGACATGATCCGCAACCGGATCCTGGGTCGGATCGGCACCGCGCTGGACGAGGCCCTCAACAAGCGCGTGTTCGACACCATCGTGCGCCTGCCGCTGCTGGTCGGCAGCCGCAACGAGGGCCTGCAGCCGCTGCGTGATCTCGACAATGTCCGCTCCTTTCTCGGCGGCATGGGCCCGAGCGCGTTCTTCGATCTGCCCTGGCTGCCGCTGTACCTCGCCATCTGCTTCGCCTTCCATGTCATGATCGGCGTCACCGCGCTGGTCGGCGCCGTGATCCTGGTCGGCCTGACGCTGGTCACCGAGTTCATGTCCCGCCAGCCGGCGAAGGAGGCGATGGGTCTTGCCGCCCAGCGCAACGATCTCGCCCAGTCGAGCCGCCGCAATGCCGAAGTCATGGTGTCGATGGGCATGACCGGCCGGATGAACGCGCGCTGGAGCGAGGCCAACGAAAAATATCTCGCCGGCAATCAGCGTGCGAGCGACGTTGCCGGCGGTCTCGGCGCGGTCGCAAAGGTGCTGCGCATGATGCTGCAATCGGCCGTGCTCGCGGTCGGCGCCTATCTCGTCATCCACCAGGAAGCGACCGCCGGCATCATCATCGCCGGCTCGATCCTCTCCGCCCGCGCGCTGGCGCCGGTCGATCTCGCCATTGCGCACTGGAAATCCTTCGTCACGGCGCGCCAGAGCTGGCACCGTCTCACCCGCCTGCTGGAGCAGATGCCGGCGCAGACGATGCCGACCCAGTTGCAGGCGCCTACGAGCCGGCTCTCGGTCGAAGGCGTCGCCATGGTGCCCCCGGGCGACCAGCGCCTCATCGTTCAGGACATCACCTTCGCGCTCGCCGCGGGCAACGGCCTTGGCGTGATTGGCCCGAGCGGTTCCGGCAAGTCGTCGCTGATCCGCGCGCTGGTCGGCGTCTGGCAGCCGGTGCGCGGCAAGGTGCGGCTCGACGGCGCGGCGCTCGATCAATGGTCGTCCGACATGCTCGGCCGGCACATCGGCTATCTGCCGCAGGACGTCGAATTGTTCGGCGGTACCATCGCCCAGAACATCAGCCGGTTCGACCCCGAGGCGACGTCCGAGGCCATCATCGCGGCGGCGAAGGAAGCCGGCGTGCACGAGATGATCATCAAGATGCGCGAGGGCTACAACACGCAAGTCGGCGAGCAGGGCACCTCGCTCTCCGCCGGCCAGGCGCAGCGCGTGGCGCTGGCGCGCGCGCTCTATGGCAACCCCTTCCTGATCGTGCTCGACGAGCCCAACTCAAATCTCGACACCGAAGGCGACGAGGCGCTGACCCGCGCCGTCCGCGCCGCGCGCGAGCGCGGCGCCATCGTCGTCGTGGTGGCGCATCGCCCGATCGGCGTCGAGGCGGTCGACCAGGTGCTGGTGCTGCGCGACGGCCGCATGCAGGCGTTCGGGCCGAAGGAACAGGTGCTCGCCCAGGTGCTGCAGCCGCGGGTGACGCCGCCGGCACCAATCAAGATCGTCAGCGAAGGCGGAGTGGCCAAGCCATGAGTACGATGGCGATCGGTGGGGCGAAGCCTGCCGCGAAGAGGACCGTGCGCGAGTCCATCAAGTTCCACCTCCTGCTCGGACTTGGCATCGTGCTGGTGCTGGTCGTCGGTCTCGGCGGCTGGGCCTCGACCGTGCTGATCTCGGGCGCGCTGATCGCGCCGGGCCAGATCGTGGTCGAATCCAACGTCAAGAAGGTGCAGCATCCGACCGGCGGCGTGGTCGGCGAGGTGCGCGCCCGCGACGGCGACCTGGTCAAGGCCGGCGACATCGTGGTGCGGCTCGACGACACCGTCACCAAGGCGAACCTTGCCATCGTCACCAAGAATCTCGACGCCGCGCAGGCGCGTGCGGCGCGCCTGCAGGCCGAGCAGCGTGGTGTCGACCGAATCGAGTTTCCGCAGGCCCTGCTCGATCGCGCCGGCGATCCCGACGTCAAGCTGCTGCTTTCCGCCGAAACCAAGCTGTTCGACGTCCGCGTCAACGGCCGCACCGGACAGAAGGCCCAGCTGCGCGAGCGCATCACCCAGCTCAACGAGGAGATCGCCGGTCTCAGCGCCCAGGAGAAGGCCAAGGATCAGGAGATCGCGCTGGTGCAGAACGAGCTCACCGGCGTGCGCGAGCTCTACGACAAGCGTCTGGTGCAGATCTCGCGGCTGACCCAGCTCGAGCGCGACTCCGCACGTCTCAACGGCGAGCGCGCGCAGTACATCGCCTCGCGCGCCCAGGCCAAGGGCAAGATCACCGAGACCGAGCTGCAGATCATCCAGGTCGACAAGGACGTGGTCAGCGAGGTCTCCAAGGATCTGCGCGAGACCAACGACAAGATCGGGGAGCTGATCGAGCGCAAGGTCGCCGCCGAAGACCAGCTCCGCCGCATCGATATCCGCGCGCCGCAGGACGGCATGGTGCTGCAATCGACGGTGCACACCGTCGGCGGCGTCGTTACCGCCGGCGACGCTCTCATGCTGATCGTGCCGCAGGCCGACGATCTTCAGGTCGAGGCCAAGGTCAATCCGGTCGACATCGACAAGCTCCAGATCGGCCAGAAGACGCTGCTGCGTCTCTCCGCGTTCAACCAGCGCACCACGCCGGAGCTCAACGGTCTCGTCAGCCGCGTCTCGCCCGACGTCACCACCGACCAGCGCACCGGTCAGAGCTACTACACCATCCGCGTCTCGATGCCGGCCGAAGAGATCGCCCGCCTCGGCGACGTCAAGATGATTCCCGGCATGCCCGTGGAAGCCTTCGTCCAGACCGGCGACCGCACCATGCTGTCCTATCTGATGAAGCCGCTGCACGACCAGCTGATGCGCGCCTTCCGCGAGAAATGACGCGCGAGAGCGCCTCATGCCGGAGCGCCGTGCCATGTGCTCGCTGTCATCGCCCGGCTTGACCGGGCGATCCAGTATTCCAGAGACGGTTATTGTTGAGCCGAGATGTCGCGGCGTACTGGAGGCCCCGGTCAAGCCGGAGCATGACTGCGGTGTGTGTGTCGCGTTCCCGCAGCTCTCGCAAGGTAAGCAAAGGCGCAAAGCGCCGAGCCCACGATCTTTAGCTCAATGAGCACATGGTGGGCACGCTTCGCTTTGCCCACCCTACGGCACTGCCTTCTTGCTATAGTTCGACTCAAAGCTCCAAATAGCCCGGCAGCCGAACCATGCAATCCCCAGCCCCCATCGCCACCAAATCCTTCTCCGACGCATCCGCGGCCGTAGCCCGCCTCGAAGAGATCTACGAGCGCAACACGAAATTCCTGCGCGACCGGTTCGAAGCTTACGTCAACGGTGAGGCCGTCACCACGCGGGTGCGCGCCTATTACCCCTTCGTGCGCATCACGACCGCGACGCATGCGCGGCTGGATTCGCGGCTCGCCTATGGCTTCGTCGCCGGGCCTGGCGTGCACGAGACCAGCGTCACGCGGCCGGATCTGTTCCGCAGCTATCTCGTGGAACAGATCGGATTGCTGATCCAGAATCACGGCGTGCCCGTCGAGATCGGCGAGTCCGCCGAGCCGATCCCGATCCACTTCGCCTATCGCCGCGACATCAACATCGAGGCCGCCATCACCACCAGCGAGAACTCGCCCGTGGCGCGGTCGCTGCGTGACGCGTTCGACGTGCCGGATCTCGCCACCATGGACGATTCCATCGCAGACGGCACCTTCGAATTGCAGCCCGGCGCGCCCGAGCCGCTGTCGCTGTTTCGGGCCGCCCGCGTCGACTACTCGCTGCGCCGGCTCTATCACTACACCGGCACCGACCCCGAATATTTCCAGAACTTCGTGATCTTCACCAACTACCAGTTCTATGTCGACGCCTTCGCGCAGCTGTGTCAGCAGCGGCTTCAGTCCGGCGAGGCCGGCCTCGATGCTTTCGTGGCGCCCGGCAACGTCATCACGCGCAGCGGCGGCGTCACTACAGGAACGGCGCCGGCGCGCGCGCCGCAGATGCCGGCCTTCCATCTGGTCACATCAGGCTATCGCGGCATCACGCTGATCAACATCGGCACCGGCCCGTCCAACGCGCGCAACGTCACCGACCACGTCGCCGTGCTGCGGCCCCACGCCTGGCTGATGCTCGGCCATTGCGCGGGCCTGCGCAACACGCAGCGGCTCGGCGACTACGTGCTCGCGCACGGTTATGTCCGCGAGGACCACGTGCTCGACCGCGAGCTGCCACTATGGGTGCCGATCCCGGCGCTGGCCGAAATGCAGGTCGCGCTCGAACAGGCGGTCGAGGACGTCACCGGCCTCGAAGGCTTCGAGCTGAAGCGCCTGATGCGCACCGGGACGGTCGCGAGCGTCGACAATCGCAATTGGGAGATCTCAGGCCCAGAGGTGATCCGTCGTCTGTCGCAGTCGCGCGCGGTCGCGCTCGACATGGAATCCGCTGCCATTGCCGCCAACGGCTACCGCTTCCGCGTGCCCTACGGCACGCTGCTCTGCGTCTCCGACAAGCCGCTGCATGGCGAGATCAAGCTCGCCGGCATGGCCAGCGAATTTTACCGCCGCCGCGTCGGCCAGCATCTCGAGATCGGTCTGAAGGCGCTCGAGCGGCTCAAGCAGCAGGAATCGGAGCGGCTGCATTCGCGAAAGCTCCGCAGTTTTGCCGAAGTCGCGTTCCAGTAGGGCACAGCAGCGCTTTGCTGCTGACAAGCCGGACGATTCTCAGCATTGTCCGGCGGGGCTCGACTGGGACGACTTGATGCCGCTGACGCGCGACAGGATCATCGGCCATGACCTCGAACGGCTGGCCTTTCGCTTCACCATGCTGAACGAGGGCGAGGCCGTCCATTGCCAGATCAGCGACGCCGCGATGGACGAGCTCGCGGGCATGCAGGGCACCGAGAGCAGCGCGCGGCAGGCGCAATTCCTGTCGCTGCGCGAGACCATCGAGCGGATCGCGTCGGAGATCTATGACGAGGCGCCGCGCGTGCAGGGCTATGTGGTGCGGATTTTCATGCGGCATCTGGGGCGGTGAGGTCGCTCCACAACCCCGCCGTCATGCCCCGGCTTGACCGGGGCATCCAGTACGCCGCGGCCTATCGAGTCAATCACAGCCGTCTCGGAGTACTGGATCGCCCGGTCAAGCCGGGCGACGACAGCAGTGTTGGTGGCGAGATTGTCCCAGCTCACTGCATCGATGCAGCTCACCCCTCCAGCTTCCGCAACAACAGCTTCAGCGCCGTCGCCGCAAACACCTGCATGTTGCCGAACCGGTCGTTTTCACCCGTCTCCAGCGTCATCACCTCCGAGGCAGGTCCCGCGACCGCCATGCAGCTATGGCCGGCGGCGTCGCCGTAGCGGTTGCCGGTGGGGCCCGCGGCGCCGGTCTCGGACAGACCCCAGTCGCTGCCAAAGCGCGTTCGCATCTGCCCGGCCAGCAGCTGTGCGTAAGGTTCCGACGAGGAGCGAAAGCCCTTCATTCCTTCGTCCGAAATATCCATCAGCACGCGCCTGGCATCGCGGGTGTAAACCACCGCGCCGCCGAGGAAGTAGGCGGAGGCGCCGGGCACCGCGAGCAGGCTGGCCGCGATCAGGCCGCCGGTGGAGGATTCCGCCACCGCAATAGTCTGTTTGCGCGCGATCAGTCTGGCGGCGACCTGTTCTGCGATGCCGACGAGCTCTTTCATTCCGCAACCCCCATTCCTTCGCAACCGAGCTCAGCCTTCCTAGCATATGACGGGACGCTTGGCCGAGTTGCGGGCGGCGGGCAGGCCTGCTTGAATGAGGGTACAAGAAGAGACGTGCGAGGAAACGTGAGAAGGGAGACGTGATGGCGTCCCTGATCGCCGGCGGCATCGATTGCGACGTGCATCCGGCCGTGCCGTATCTGACCAGCCTGCTGCCGTACCTGAACGACTATTGGCGCGATCAGGTGACGACGCGCGGCATGGTCGATCTCGTCTCGCAATCCTACCCGCAGAATTCGCCGATCGTGGCGCGCCCGGACTGGCGCCCCGAAAAGGGCAAGCCCGGCGAGAATCTGGAGGACATGCAGCGCCATGTGCTCGATTCCTTCCGGCTCGATCTCGCCATCTGCAATCCGCTCTACGGCGTGCAGATGGTGTTTTCGGAAGACATGCAGGCCGCCTTCTGCCGCGCGCTGAACGAATGGCTGGCGAAGGAATGGCTCGACCGTGACGCGCGGCTGCGCGGCTCGATCGTGATCCCGACGCAAAGCGTCGAGAAAGCTGTCGCCGAGATCGAGCGCTGTGCACAGGACAAGCGCTTCGTGCAGGTGCTGATGCTGGTCATGGGCGACACACCGCTCGGCAAGCGCGCGCTGTGGCCGATCTATGAGACCGCGGAGCGTCTGGAACTGCCGGTCGGCATCCACGCCGGTTCCGCCTATCACAATCCACCGACCGCGGTGGGGTGGGGATCCTACCACATCGAGGATTATGTCGGTCAGGCCCAGGCGTTCCAGACCCAGCTCACCAGCCTGATCGTCGAGGGCGTATTCGCCAAATATCCGCGGCTGAAAATGGTGATGCTGGAATCCGGCGTGTCCTGGATCTCGCCCTATCTCTGGCGGCTGCACAAGTTCTGGCGGGGCGTGCGGATGGAGACGCCGTGGGTCGATCGCGCACCGCTGGATATTGTGCGCAGCAACATCCGCTTCTCGTTACAGCCATTTGATGCGCCGCCAGATGAGGGGACATTAAATCGCCTGTTTGATCATATGCAGTCCGACGAATTGGTCCTATTCTCCACGGACTATCCGCACTGGCAGTTCGACGGCCCGGACGCGCTGCCCGAAGGTCTGTCCCCCGATCTCGTGCGCAAGATCATGATCGACAATCCGTATGCGACCTATCCCCGCCTGAAATGAGCCCGCTGCCAAAGGAGGCAAGGCGATGAATATCCAGTTCCGCGAGAACCAAGAAGCCGCGTCCCCTCTGACCGTCAAAACCGCGATCGCGGACTGCGACATCCATCCGGCACGCGCCACCCGCACCGAGCTCTATCCCTACCTCGCCAAACGCTGGCAGCATCATCTCGAAGTCTACGGCGTGCATGCCTATCAGGGCATGATGGAAGGCCCGCCTTACCCCAAGGCCCAGCCCAATGCCTCGCGGCGCGACGCCTATCCGCCGGAAGGCGGCCCGCAGGGCTCCTCCCTCTCCTTCATGCAGAAGCAGCTGCTCGATCCCAACAACGTGCAACTGGGCGTGCTCAACCCGCTGGGCACCGGGCAGGGCATCCGCAATCACGAGCTCTCGGCGGCGCTGTGCTCGGCGATCAACGATTGGCAGATCGACAAATGGACCAGCAGGGACAAGCGGCTGAAGGCCTCGATCGTCGTGGGCAACGAGGATGGACTGTCCGCCGCCGCCGAAATTCGTGAGCGCGCCGGCGACAAGAACTTCGTGCAGGTGCTGCTGCTCAGCCGCAATGTCGAGCCGCTCGGCCAGCGCCGCTATTGGCCGATCTATCAGGCCGCCGAGGAAGCCGGCCTTCCCGTCGGCGTCCACGCCTTCGGCTTCGGCGGCAACCCGATCACGCCGTCAGGCTGGCCGTCCTATTACATCGAGGAGATGGTGGGTCACTCGCAATGCCAGCAATCGGCGCTGGCGAGCCTCGTGCTGGAGGGCGTGTTCGAGCGCTTCCCGAAACTGAAGATGGTGATGATCGAGGCCGGCTTCGGCTGGGCGCCGTCACTGGCGTGGCGCCTCGACAAGGTCTGGCAGCGCCTGCGCAGCGAAGTGCCGCATGTGAAGCGGCCGCCGTCGGAATATATCCGCGAGCAGGTGTGGTGGACCACGCAGCCGATGGAGGATCCTGAAAGGCGCGAGGATCTGTTCGACGTCATCAACTGGATCGGCTGGGACCGGCTCTTGTTCGCCACCGACTATCCGCATTGGGACTATGACGAGCCCTCGCGCGTGCTGCCTGCGGGCGTCAGCGAAGCCAATCGCGAGGCGTTCTACCTCGGCAACGCCAAGAAGCTGTATGGCGTTTCCTGATGGCGAGACACGTGATTGCGCCGGTCGACGAGCTTCCGCCCGGCACGCGAAAATTCCTGGAGATTGACGGCCGGCCGATCGCGATCTTCAACATCAAGGGCGAATATTTCGGCCTGATGAACCGCTGCCCGCACCAGGGCGCGGCTTTGTGCGAGGGGCCGCTGATCGGGCTCGCGCAGTCGAGCGAGCCCGGCGAGATCGAATACACCAAGTTGGGTGAGATCATCCGCTGCCCCTGGCACGGCTGGGAGTTCGACATCCGCACCGGCCAGTCCTATTGCGACCCCCGCCGCTTCCGCGTGAAGGCCTATCCGGCCCATGTCGAGCCGGGCGCGAGCCTGGTGAAGGGGCCGTATGTCGCCGAGACGATCCCGGTGAAGGTCGAGAGCGATTACGTCGTGGTGGAGCTATAGCCCACTGTCATTCCGGGGCGCGCGTAGCGCGAGCCCGGAATCCATGTCTCCCCAGCACTGCTGTCGCGCGATGGATTCCGGGCTCGCCTCTTCGAGGCGCCCCGGAATGGCACCGTCTTAGTGCCCCGCAACCGGCTCCGCCACCGGATCATATGTCGGCACCGCCTTGCCGCCGCCGCGATACACCGTCGAGGCTGCGATGATGCCGAGCAGCGCGGCGAACATCAGCCAGAAGCCGGGCGAGGCCTTGTCGCCGGTGCGCTCGATCAGCCAGGTCGAGGCGAGCGGCGTGAAGGTGCCGAACAGCGCAGCGGCGAGCGCGAACGCCAGCGAGAAGCAGGTGGTGCGCACATGCGCCGGCACGATCTCGACCAGCGCGCCCAGCATGGTGCCGCTGTAGACGCCGAAATAGAACGAGAACATCATCTCGACCGCGAGCAGCTTGCCGAAGGTCGGCGCCGCCACCAGCCAGTGCAGCGCCGGATAGGCCGTCACCAGCGACAGGCAGGCGATCGTGATCAGCACCGGCTTGCGGCCGATGCGGTCGGACAGCGCGCCGCCGACCGGATTCCAGAAGAAGTTGCTGACGGCGACGAGCAGCGTCACCAGCAGCGCGTCCTGCGTCGACAGCTTCAGCACGGTCTTGCCGAAAGTCGGCGTGTAAACCGTGACGAAGTAGAACGTCGTCGTGGTCAGGATCGCGATCATCATGCCGAGCAGCACGATGCGCCAGTTGGCAAGCGCGGAGGCGAACACTTCGCTCGCGGTCGGGTGCTTCTTCATGGCGAGGAAGGCGGGCGTCTCCTCCAGCGTCCGCCGCAGGAAGAAGATCAAGGGAATGATCAGGCAGCCGACGAAGAACGGAATGCGCCAGCCCCAGGCGGCGACGGTGTCGGCCGGCATCGCCTCGGAGAGGAGATAGCCGAGGATCGACGCCACGAAGATCGCGACCTGCTGGCTCGACGACTGGAACGAGGTGTAGAAGCCGCGATTGCCGGGCGTCGAGATCTCCGCGAGATACACCGAGACGCCGCCCAGCTCGACGCCGGCGGAGAAGCCCTGCAGCAGGCGGCCGATCAGCACGATGACGGGCGCTGCGATGCCGATGGTCGCATAGCTCGGGCAGAAGGCGATGACGACGGTGCCGATGGCCATGATGCCGAGCGTGACGATCAGGCCCTGGCGGCGGCCGATGCGGTCGATGTAAGCCCCGAGCACGATCGCACCGACCGGCCGCATCAGGGCGCCAAGCCAGAACACGCCGAAAGTGTTGAGCAGCGAAGCCGTCTCGTTGGTGGAGGGGAAGAAGGCCTTGCCGATCGCGGCGGCATAGAAGCCGAACAGGAAGAAGTCGAACTGCTCGAGGAAATTGCCGCTGGTTGCGCGCAGGATCGCGCCGATTCGCGACTTGATGGCGGGCGGATTGCTTGAAGTGGCTGGTCCAGCCATGGCGTTGCTCCCTTGGATAGGCGTGGCCGGACCGGGACATCATCTCACGGTAAGGCGACAGACTGCGACAATCTGTCCTACCCCTTCCCGCGCGAGACGGGGCGAGTCAATCCGTTTTGCGGAGGAAGCAGTTGATTTTTCAGGTCTTATTTTGCGTCGCAGCAATCATCCATTGGCGGAACGCGGTCAGCTTCTGGGCTTCGCGGCGCCCCTCGGGGGCAACCAGGTAGAAGCCGGCGTCCGCCGGCAGCGCGATCTTGAAGGGCACGACGAGCCGGCCCTTGGCGATGTCGTCCTGGACATAGGAGGTCCGTCCCATCGCGACGCCGATGCCGTCGATCGCGGCCTGGATGGTCATGAAGATCATGTCGAAGGTGATGCCGGGATGCCGCGCGATGTCGGCCGGCAGGCCCGCCGCGGTCAGCCAGAGCCGCCAGTCATCGCTGTTGGCGTTGGAGGTGTGCAGCAGCGGGTGGTTGCGCAGGTCCTCGGGCCGCCGCAGCGCCTTGTCGCCGCGCAAAAGTGAAGGGCTGCACACCGGAAACAGCTCGTCCGCCATCAGCCAGTCGGCGCGCAGGCCGGGCCATTGGCCGCGTCCGTAACGGATCGCGGCATCGACATTGTCGCGCTGGAAATCGACCAGGCTGGTCGAGGTGGTGATGCGCACGTCGATGCCGGGATGCTGCTCCTGGAAATCGGTCAACCGCGGCAGCAGCCATTTCGCCGCGAGCGAAGCCAGCGTCGACACCGTCAGCACCTTGTCGTCGTCCTTGCGCAGCAGACGGTCGGTGGCGAGGCGCAAATCGTTGAAGGCGGCGCGGACGCCGGGGAGGTAGTCGCGCGCCTCCGGCGTCAGCGCCAGCGCACGGTTCTGCCGGATGAACAGGCGGATGCCGAGCTCGTCCTCGAGCCTGCGGATCTGATGGCTGATGGCGGTCTGCGTCACGTTCAGTTCGGCGGCCGCCAGCGTGAAGCTGAGATGGCGCGCGGCGGCCTCAAACGCCCGCAATCCGTTGAGGGAGGGCAATCTGGCAGTCATCTGGCAGTAGGATACATGACGTTATTTCATGCGAAGGGGTACAAATTGTCGTTTGTCGCGGTGCAATAGGAAGCAGATATTAGCGGTCAAGTTAGCTCCAGGAGCTGAAAATGTCTACTTTGACCCACAACTCGATGACAAATCATCATGCGCCCGGACTGATCCAGCAGGTCAGTGAGACGCTTCACGTCTGGCACGAGCGCTACCGGACCAGGCGCGAGCTCACCAGCTGGACCGCCCGTGATCTCCAGGACGTCGGACTGTCCTGGAGTGACATTGCCTTTGAGGTCGACAAACCCTTCTGGCGGGCCTGATTGGCCGCCAGGCCGGCGCCGCCTGATCTCGGGGGCGCCGGCGGTCCCTTTGTGAAGGGCTCGCATCATGAGCACGCTCCGCCTCGAAGACCTCAAGCAATATTCGGATGCCCTGCGCACCCGCGACGGCACGGCGCTCAACCTCCGTTTCGTCGAACCGCGCGACACCGACGAGCTCCAGCACTATTTCCGTTCGCTCTCGACCCGCTCCCGCTACAACCGCTTCTTCGGCGCCATCAGTGAATTGCCGAAGGGGCTGCTGCATGACTTCCTCGCGATCGGCGCGCGCGATCGTTTCACTGTCGTCGCGACCATGATGGTCGACGGCTTCGAGACCATCGTCGCCGAAGCGCGCTATGCGCTGCATGCGGAAACCGCGACGCTCGAATTCGGGCTGTCGGTCGACGACCGCTGGCAGGGCCACGGCATCGCCACCGCGCTGATGAAGAACCTCGAATGCCGCGGCGCTGCGCTCGGCGCCGAGCACATGTTCGGCGACACGCTGCGGTCCAACGAGGCCATGGTCTCGCTCGCGCGCAAATCGGGCTTCGCCTTCGTCAATCACCCAGACGACTGGAAGCTGGTGCGCTTCGACAAGGAGATCGCGGTCGCGCCGAAAGACATTCCCTGCGCAAGCTGGCGTCTCGCCGCGCTTTCCCGTCAGGCCGATAGCCCCTCAGCCTCGGCCTGACACCACTGAGAAGCCCGGCCTGGTCTCCAGTGCCGGGCGATTTTTTTTCTTTCGGTCTCTCTCTCCAGCGTCATTCCGGGGCGCGCGTAGCGCGAACCCGGAATCCACTTTTCAGCGCGTTCTGCGGCCCAATGGATTCCGGGCTCGATGCTGCGCATCGCCCCGGAATGACAGGCTACTTCCCTGTGAACACCGCCTTGCGCTTCTCGATGAAGGCCTGCACGGCCTCCTTGTGATCGGCGGTCGTGGTCAGGCGTACCAGCCGCTCGGCTTCGTGGTCGCGCGCGGTTTCGAAGTCGAACAGCACGGCCTCGTCGAGATTGTCCTTCATGTAGCGCAGCGCGAGGCGCGGGCCTTCGGCGAGCGATTTTGCCAGTGCGAAGGCTTCCATCTGCAATTTGTCGTCGGGCACCACGCGGTTGACGAGGCCGATGGTCTCGGCGCGCGCGGCATCGACGCGGTCGCCGGTGAACATCAGCTCGCGCGCCCGCGCGGTGCCGACCAGCCGCGTCAGCAGCCAGGCGATGCCGTAATCGCCTGACAGCGCGATGCGGGCATAGCCGGTGGCGACGAAGGCCGATTGTGCGGCGATGCGGATGTCGCAGGCCATGGCAATGGCAAGCCCGGCGCCGACAGCGGGGCCGGGCAAGGCGGCGATGGTCGGCTTGCGCACCGACACCAACGCGCCCGTCAGCAGCCGCTGCCGCTCCTGGAGATCGGCGATCCGCTCCTCCAGCGACATCTCCAGCTTCTTCGGGTCACGGTGCGCGCCCATGCCCTTGACGTTGCCGCCGGCGCAGAACGCTTCGCCCGCGCCGGTGAGCAGCAGCGCACCGACGTTGCGGTCTTCGCCGCAGCTCCGGATCATCGTGCGCAGCGCCGGTGTCAGCGCGTCCGACAGCGAATTGCGCGCCTCCGGCCGGTTCAGCGTGATGATTGCGACGCGGTCGCGGATCGTACAGAGGAGCTCGTTGGTGCCGGTATCGATAGTGGTTTCGGTGGTCATGTCGCCTCCCTTTCTTTCGTCATTGCGAGCGAAGCAATCCAGACTGCCTCCGCGGAAATAGTCTGGATTGCTTCGTCGCTTCGCTCCTCGCAATGACGGTGCCTTGTTGTTCGGTCTCGTAGGGTGGGCAAAGCGACTTGTCCGCCGTAGCTCGAAGAGCGAAGGCGGAAGCGTGCCCACGATGTGTCTCAGTGTCCGAGATGGTGGGCACGGCGCGATGCGCCTTTGCCCACCGCGTCTCGCCTTCAGAATTTCTCCACCCAGGGCCGCAGCTCCAGCTCCCAGCTCCAGGCGCTGCGCGGTTGCTGCAGCACGTTCCAATAGCTCGCCGCGATCGCATCGGGATCGAGCATCGAGTCCGGCTTGTCATCGGGCTCCGTCCGTGCGGCGCTGCGGATGCCGCCGTCGATCACGAAATGCGCGACATGGATGCCCTGCGGCGACAATTCGCGCGCCATGCTCTGCGCGAGGCCTCGCAGCGCGAACTTGCCCATCGCGAACGCGGCGGATTGCGCGTAGCCCTTGACGCTGGCGGAGGCGCCGGTGAACAGGATCGCGCCGTGCTTGTTCGGCAGCATGCGCTTGGCCGCCTGCTGCGCCACCAGGAAGCCGCCATAGGCGCTGACCGCGATCGCCTGCGCGACATCGGCCGGGACCAGGTCGACGAACGGTCCGCGCGTGCGGCCGCTGGCGTTGTAGACCACGAGATCCGGCGTGCCGATCTCGCGCTCGACGAGGCCGAACAGCCGCTCGACCTCGTCAGGATCGGTGGCGTTGCAGGCATAGGCTTTCGCGCCGGTCTCGCTACAGAGCGCGCCGAGCTTCTCGATCTTTCGCGCCGCCAGTGCGACGCGAATGCCTTGCGTGGACAGCAATCGCGCCAGCGAGGCGCTCAGGCCTTCGCCGGCACCGACGATGAGGGCGATCTTGTATTTCGGATGTTCCATGGCGTGATCTCTTCAGGACTGGAGCCGTTGATCTATGCATGGGCCGCGCGAACAACCAGCCGGCGCGATCACAATTCCGCAGAGCGAATTGCTCCGTCGCGGCGATCATGCCGCCCTGACAATTTGCGGCTTTATCGCTCTCCGCGGCTGGAGCATGATCGACATCATCTCAAGCGGCAAGCGCCAAATCGGCGCAAAATGTCCGCAAGGCGGAAACGATAGAGGACGATCATGCACAAGCCGGCCCCAGCACAGCCGAAACACGCCGCGGCCGAGCCATCCGGCCTGCTGGCGCCGGATACCAGCGGCATGAATTTCTACCGCGCCGATCCCGCGCTGACGGATCTCCTGCGCATCCATCTGCCGGAGCCGCTGTTCCGCCATATCGAGCCGCATCTCGATCGCCTCGGCGAACTCGCCGGCGGCCGGCTCGACGAATGCGCGCGCCTCGCCGACCGGCACACGCCCATCCTGCATCAGCGCGACAAGTTCGGCCGCGACGTGCAGTCGATCGAGTATCACCCGGCCTATCGCGAGCTGGAGAACGCGGCGTTCGGCGAGTTCGGCATCCACGCACTCTCGATCCGCAAGGGCATCATGGGCTGGCCGGACAAATATCCCGTGGCCGCCAAGCACGCCTTCACCTTCCTGTTCAACCAGACCGAATTCGGCATGGGGTGCCCGATCAACGTCACCGATGGTTGCGCAAAACTGCTGGCGAATTTCGGCGGCGAGGCGCTGAAGGCAAAATATCTGGACGGCCTGACCTCGACCGACATGAGCAAGCTGACGCAAGGCGGCCAGTTCATGACCGAGAAGGAAGGCGGCTCCGACGTCGGCACGCTGACGACGCGCGCGGTGCAGGAGGGCGACCATTGGCGCCTCACTGGCGAGAAATGGTTCTGCTCGAATGCCGACGCGAAGGTGGTGATGCTGCTGGCGCGGCCCGAAGGCGCCGGCCCCGGAACGCGGGGCGTCGGCCTGTTCCTGATGCCGCGCTTCCTCGACGACGGCACGCAGAACCACTACCGGATCGTGCGCCTCAAGGACAAGCTCGGCACCCGCTCGATGGCCTCGGGCGAGATCAAGCTCGAAGGCGCCATCGCCTATGCCGTCGGCAAGCTCGACCGCGGCTTCGTGCAGATGGCCGAGATGGTGAATTCGTCGCGGCTGTCGAACGGCGTCAAGTCCACCGCGCTGATGCGCCGCGCCTATCATGACGCCATGACGGTTGCGAAGAACCGCGTGGTGTTCGGCAGCCGCATCATCGACCTTCCGCTCGGCCGCCGCCAGATGCTGAAGATCATGCTGCCGGTCGAGCAGGCGCTATCGATGAGCTTTCTCACGGCCGATGCGCTCGATCGCGCCGAAGCGGGCAGCCAGGATGCGGCGGCCTTGCTGCGCATCCTCACCCCGACGCTGAAATTCCGCGCCACGCGCGATGCGCGAAAGGTCTGCGGCGATGCGCTCGAGATGCGCGGCGGCATCGGCTATATCGAGGAGTTCGCGACGCCGCGCCTGTTGCGCGACGCGCATCTCGGTTCGGTCTGGGAAGGCACCGGCAACATCGTCGCGATCGATGCGCTGCGGCGCGCGGTCGGCCGCCATGGCGCGGAATCCGCACTCGCTGCCGATCTGCATGCGCGGCTCGACGACAGTGCGTCGGTGCCGCAGGCCTGGCGCGACAAGCTGCGTGGTCTCGTCGATCGTGCGGTCGGCTTCGCGCGCGAGGTCGCGGCGAAATCGGAGAACGAAGCCGATGCGCGCCGTGCGACCAGCCTGCTCTATCATGTCGCCAGTGCGGTGGCGCTTGCCTGGGAGGCGCACCGCATCCACGAGATGCGTGGCGATGCGCGCCGGCTGCTGCTGTCGCGCCTCGTCGTCGACCACAGGGTGTCGCCGAGCGATCCGTTCCGGCTGACGGAAAATGCGACCCAGGCCAGGATCGCGGAGCTGCTGCTGGGCGATCGCGACGCCGGCATGAGCGAGGTTGGCGAACTGGTTCTGGCAGCGTAGGCTGCAGCCCACGCCTGAACCAAGAAACGCGATAGGGAGTGCTCGATGAAGGCCGCCGTCCTCTATGAAGTCAACAAGCCCCTGGTCATCGAGGATGTCAGCCTGCCGAAGCCCGGCCCGCGCGAGGTGCTGATCCGCACCTCGGTCGCCGGCCTCTGCCACTCGGACCTGCACTTCATGGAAGGCCTTTATCCGCATCCGCTGCCTGCGGTGCTCGGGCACGAATCCGCCGGCGTCGTCGAGCAGGTCGGCTCCGACGTCACCTACGTCAAGCCGGGCGACCACGTCGTGACCTGCCTGTCGGTGTTTTGTGGCACCTGCGACAATTGCACCACCGGTCGCACCGTGCTTTGCACCGACACCACGGTGAAGTTGCTGCCGGGCGCTTCGAACCGGATGCAGTGGAACAGGCAGGAAAAGCTGCACCAGTTCCTCAACCTGTCCTCCTTCGCCGAGCAGATGCTGGTGCATGAGAACGCCATCGTCAAAATCCGGAAGGAAATGCCGCTCGATCTCGCCGCGCTGATCGGCTGCGGCGTCATCACCGGCTATGGCGCGGTGGTGAACACGGCAAAGGTGACGGCGGGCGAAACCGTCGCCGTGATCGGCTGCGGCGGCGTCGGCATGGCCGCGATCAACGGCGCGCAGATCGCCGGCGCCGGGCGCATCATCGCCATCGACACCAATCCGGCAAAGCTCCAGCTCGCCACCAAGCTGGGCGCCACCGACATCATCAATCCCGCCGATGGCGACGTGGTGAAGCAGGTGCGCGATCTCACCAATGGCGGCGTGCATCATTCATTCGAGGTGCTCGGCCGCAAGGAGACCGCCGAGCAGGCTTTTGGCATGCTCGCTTCGGGCGGCACGGCCACCATCGTCGGCATGATCCCCTTCGGCCAGAAGATCGAGCTGCACGGGTTCGATTTCCTCAGGGAACGCCGGATCCAGGGCTCCTCGATGGGCTCGAACCATTTTCGCGTCGACATGCCGCGCCTGGTCGATTTCTACCTGCGGGGACGGCTGCATCTGGAAGACTGGATCTCGGCCAAGCTGAAGCTTTCGGAGATCAACGAGGGCTTTGCCAACATGAAAGCCGGCAAGACGCTGCGCAGCGTGATCGTATTCGACAGCTAGCAGGCATCGGCACCGGTCGGTGTTATGCCATAACAGGTGTCATCGCCCGCGAAGGCGGGCGACCCAGTACACCGCGGCGAGAGTTGTGTGAACGAACTGCTGCCGCGGCGTACTGGATGCCCCGGTCAAGCCGGGGCATGACAGAGGAGTGTGAGGTTAGCTTGCTTCACCTCATCGCGACACGTGCGCGGACACCGCGAGCCACTCGCCATTCCGCTTTGCCCAGCAATCGGTATATCGCCCGGTCGCCTTCTGCTCGTCCGCCGTGGTGTAGCTGGTCGCGGCATGGATGATGGCGAAATCGCCCATGATGCGGATGATGACGTCGTGGGCCTGCAGATTGCGGATCGCGATCGGCCGCGCCGTCTGCTCCAGGAAGGCGGCGCGATCCACCAGTGTCTTGTCGGGATTGGAGCAATAGAACTCGGGCGCGAGGATCTCGTCGAAGCGCTTGACGTCGCAGTTCTGCACCGAGGCGACATAGTCGCGGTTGAGCGCGGTGAGCTGTTCGAGGTCCTGGCTCATGGTGCTGTCACTCCGGGGCGCAATGACGGAAGCGCTAATCATTGAACAATGGCGGAGGCACGAACCCGCCGAACTCGCGCTCGATCAGCTCGGCGAGCTTGAGCGGTGTGCGGTCCTCGAGGAATGGCCCGATGATCTGGACGCCGACCGGCAGGCCGTCCTTCGACAGGCCGAGCGGGATCGCCGTGGCCGGCAGGCCCGTCAGGGTCGCGATGCCGGGCCAGGCAAGCTGGTCCGGATAGGCGTGATCCTTGCCGTCGATATTGATCCGGCGCTTCTCCTGCTCCGGGGAATGATCATGCGGATAGGCCGGGGTCGGCATGATCGGGCAGATCACCGCGTCGAACGTCCGGAACAAGTGCCGCCATTGCGCGCGCAGGCCGGCGCGCGCGCCCTCGTCAAACACCCAGGCCTGATGGCTGGAGGTCATGCCGCGCAGCCGCTCGGCCGCAAGGCTCTTGTTCTCGGGCGAGAGCTGCGCCGCGCCGGCACGTGCGCCGGCGAGAATGTCCGGCGGAAAGAAGGCGCCGAGAAAGCCCATCAGCATGCGCATGTAGAGGCGCGAGGCCTCCGCGAAGTCCGGAAACAACGGGCTTTCGCGCGCGACGCTGGCGCCGGCACTCGTCAACTGGCCGGCGAGCTTCTGGATCGCGCCGCGAATGTCGGCATTCGCGGGCAGCAGCGGATGGCTATCGATCACCAGCAGGCGGAAATCCTTCAGCGCGGCATGGCGCGCCTCCGGTAGGGCGAGCTTGTATCCGACGCCGAGGTCTAGCGGATCGGGGCCGGCCATCACGTCGAGCAGCAGCGTCAGGTCGGCGGCGCTGCGGGCCATCGGGCCAATGACCGCCATATCGCGCTCCATCGGGATCGCGGGGAATGGCGGCGGCGTATGGCCGCGCGTCGGGCAGAGATTGTAGGTCGGCTTGTGCGCATAGACCCCGCAATGGAAGGCCGGCACACGCAGCGAGCCGCCAATGTCGGAGCCGAGCGAGAGCGGCCCATAGCCGGCGGCAAGCGCGGCAGACGAGCCGCCCGACGAGCCGCCGGGCGTGCGGCCGAGATCGAACGGATTATTGGTCGTGCCGTAGATGTCGTTGTAGCTCTGCCAATCGCCCAAGCCGACGGGAACGTTGGTCTTGCCGAGAATGACGCCGCCCGCGTTCTTGACCCGGCTGATCGAGAGCGCGTCCTCCGCCGGCCGGAAATCCTTCTGCGGCGTCCAGCCCCAGGTCGTCGGCAGGCCAACGATGTTGTAGGATTCCTTCACCGTGACGGGAAGGCCGAGCAGCGGCTTGCGCTCGCCGCGCGCCAGGGCGGCGTCCGCCTCGCGCGCGGCACTGAGCCCGCGCTCGAAATCCCGCACGCAGATCGCGTTGATCTTGCCGTCGTGCCGTTCGATGCGGTCGATCGCGTCCCTGGCGAGCTCGACCGCGGAGACTTTCTTCGTGCTTAGCGCGTTCGACAGCTCGACGGCGCTCTTGAAACTCCATTGCGACTTGGCCACGGCGCATCTCCTGTTCTTATTGTCGGGCGATGATGCGCAGTTTGGCCGAACCTCGCAACGGTTGTTTGATCGTGATTGATGTGCGGGCGAGCGAACTGAGTTCAGGAATTCGCTGTCATCGCCCGGCTTGACCGGGCGATCCAGTATTCCAGAGAAGGTTGTGATT
>NZ_NWTI01000015.1 GCF_002531575.1 Bradyrhizobium sp. Y36
CTCGCCGGCGGGGACCGGCGTGGCTGACGTCAGGGTCACGACCCCAGGCGGAACGTCGGCCACCTCGGCAGCCGACCAGTTCACTTATGTCGGCACGCCGACAGTCACATCGATCTCGCCGACGGCCGGTCCGCAGACCGGCGGCACGACCGTGGTCATCACCGGCACGAACTTTTCCGGCGCGAGCGCGGTCACATTCGGAGCAACGGCCGCAACAGGCTTCACGGTCAATTCGGCGACCCAGATCACGGCGACGTCACCCGCCGGCACCGGCACGGTTGATATCAGGGTGACGACTACGGGCGGCACGTCGGCGACCTCCGCCGCCGACCAATTCACCTACGTCGCAGCACCAACCGTCACCTCGATCTCACCGACGTCGGGTCCAGGTGCCGGTGGCACCACCGTTACCATCACCGGCACCAACCTCTCCGGTGCAACGGCCGTGACCTTCGGCGCAACGCCGGCTAGCGGCTTCACCGTCAATTCGGCGACCCAGATCACGGCCACATCGCCGGCCGGCACCGGCACGGTTGACATCAGGGTGACGACCGCCGGCGGTACCTCAGCGACCTCTGCTGCGGACCAGTTCACCTATATCCCCTCGCCGACCGTCACCTCGATCTCGCCGACATCGGGCCCGGCGGTGGGCGGCACATCGGTGATCATCACAGGCACCAACTTCACGGGCGCCACAGCCGTGACCTTCGGGGCAACGGCTGCGACGGGCTTCACGGTCAATTCCGCGACATCGATCACCGCGACCTCGCCGGCCGGGGCCGGTGTCGTGGACGTCAGGGTGACGACGACCGGCGGCACGTCCGCGACTTCGGCGGCCGACCAGTTCACCTATTTCGGCACGCCGACGGTGACGTCGATTTCGCCGACCGCTGGCCCGCTCGCCGGCGGAACGTCTGTGACCGTCACGGGCACCAACTTCACCGGCACGACAGCCGTGAAGTTCGGCGCGACGAATGCGACCGGCTTCACGGTCAACTCCTCGACCTCGATCACCGCCACGTCCCCTGCCGGCACCGGCACGGTTGACGTCACGGTGACGACGCCAGGTGGGACGTCGGCCACCTCGGCTGCCGACCAGTTCAGCTACGCCGCAGCGCCGGCAGTCACGTCGGTTTCGCCGAACGCAGGGCCTGCAGCGGGTGGCACCTCGGTCACGATCACCGGTTCTGCACTGTCGGGTGCGACCGCCGTGAAGTTCGGCGCAACCAATGCCGCGAGCTTCACGGTCAATTCGGCAACCTCGATTACGGCAACCTCGCCCACCGGCACCGGCATCGTCGATGTGACCGTAACGACACCGGGCGGAACATCAGCCACATCGGCATCGGATCAATTCAGCTACACGCCCGCACCGTCCGTGACCTCGATCGCGCCGACCTCCGGATCGGCGGTCGGCGGCACGTCGGTGGCGATCGCGGGAACCGGTTTCACCGGCACCACCGCAGTGAAATTCGGCCCCAACAATGCAACGAGCTTCACGGTGAACTCGGCAACGTCGATCACGGCGACATCGCCGCCCGGCGCCGGCACGGTCGACGTCACCGTGACGACAGGCGGTGGCACATCGCCCACCTCGGCCGCAGACAGGTTCACTTATCTGTCCGCCACGACGGCGACGGCCCTCACCTCCTCGAAGAACCCGAGCAGCTACGGTGAGTCGGTGACGTTCACGGCGAACGTAAACAGCTTGGGCGGGACGCCGACGGGAACGGTGACGTTCTTCGACGGCACGACACCGATCGGCACGTCCACATTGTCAGCCGGCATCGCCACCTTGGCAACCACGACGCTCGTCGTCGGCAATCACACGATGACGGCGACCTACAACGGCAGTCCCGCCTTCAATGCCTCGACATCCCCGGCGCTGACCCAGTCAGTCGACATTCCCGCCGACAGCGCCAGGCTGCGCGCGCTCCAGCTCAACGTCACCAAGGTGGTGGCGCAAAACTCCGGCCAGGCGATCTCCGGCGCGATCGACACCGCGATCTCGGAAGGGTTCAGCAGTGGCGGGCAATACGTCATGCCGGGCGCCGGCGGGCTGCGCGTCAACTTCGCCGCCGCGCCTGACGGTGACGAGGACGACGGCAAGCCCCAGTCCGCGTCCCAAAGCGCCAATGCCTATGCCGGGAAGGAAAGCTCCGGTCGGGGTGGCCGCGCCACGCGCGGCGCCTCGCGGATCGACGACGCCTTCGCCGCCATCGACCGGGCCGCGCCGAACAAGGCGCCGGTCGCGCGCTTCAAGCAGCAAAAGGACTGGCTGTTCTGGATCGACGTGCGCGGCACCGGCATCGACCGATGGGGCTCGTCCGGCAATATCGGTCAGGGAGCAACCCAGGCCACGCTCTACGGCCAGCAGATCAACCTGCTGTCGGGCCTGACCTATCGGGCGGCGCCGAACCTGCTGGTCGGTGTGACCGGCGGCTACGAAAACTTCAGCTACACCCAGACCGACATCAACGGAAAGCTGAAGGGCGACGGCTGGACTGTCGGCGCCTATCTCGGCTGGAAGATCATCCCGACGCTGCGCTACGACGTGGCGGTGACCTATTCCGGCATCGGCTATGACGGCACCGCCGGCACGGCCCAGGGCAATTTCAACGGCAATCGCTGGATGTTCGCGACCGGATTCACCGGCACCTACAACTGGGCCAATTTCACCATCGAGCCGTCGGCCAAGGTGTACGCGCTGTGGGAGCATGAGAATGCCTATGTCGATTCGCTCGGCACCCAGCAGGCTGCTCGCACCTTCTCGAGCGGCCGCGCGTCTGCGGGCAACAGGATCTCCTATCCCGTGCCGTGGCTCGATAGTGTGCTGCTGGCGCCGTATGCCGGCGTCTATGCCGACTACTACTTCACTCAGGACGACGCGGCCGCGATCGTCGCTGCGGGTGGCATACCGCTGGCGTCCACACCGCTGCTCCAGGGGTGGTCGGCGCGGGTTACGGGCGGCATCGGTGCCAGGCTGGCGAGTGGGGCCACGGTCGGCTTCGGCGCCGAGCTCGGCGGCATCGGCGGCAATACGCAGATATGGACGTTCTCGGGACGCGCACGCATCCCGTTCTGATCCCGGGAGATGACGGCGAACCGGCGCGCGCGACAGCGCCAGCCAGACCTGCTTGCTTGGTGCCTGCGGTTAGTAGAGCCCGCGACCGCTCAGGATGCTCCGGGCCTCTGCGGCGCCGTCCGAGGCGGAGGCGGCGGACGGAGCGCTCTCGGCGACATAGCGGCCGTCCTCGTCGTAGGACACGGACCGCGCGTTGTGGACCGCCCGGCCCCGGCTGCGGCTTGAGGCCGACATTTCCGAGGTCGCGTTGAGCGAGGCCATGTCGGCGGAGGTGGTCCCGAGATTGTAGGGCCGCCCCTCCGGCATCGGCACGTCGCCGCGAATGGCACCGCGGCTCGATCCCGGCAATTCCGGCACGAACGGCTTTGCCGAGGCGACCCGGACCATCGAGGGCGACGGCGCCGGAACGCCGGTGCGCAGGGTCGCCAGGAGCTGGCGGTCGTCGGAGCCCTCGAGGGGCGCCCGGCCGACATATTCGACGCGGACCTTGGCGACACCATTTCCTTTGAATTCAAGGAGTTCGGCGGCCTTGTTCGAGACGTCGATGAGGCGGTTGCCGTGATAGGGGCCGCGGTCGTTGACGCGGACGATCAGCGACTTGCCGTTGGAAATGTTGGTCACCCGGGCATAGGACGGCATCGGCAGGGTCGGATGCGCCGCGGTCAGCGAGGTCATGTCGAACACCTCGCCATTGGCGGTCAGGCGGCCGTGGAAGTCGTCGCCGTACCAGGACGCCATGCCCTCGGCGCGGTAATTGACGTCCTCCTCCGGCACATAGGTCTTGCCCGCCACCACATAAGGCTTGCCGACACGGTAGGTGCCGCCGCCCTTCGGGACCGGGTCCCCGAAAGCGACGACCCGGGGGCTCGACGACACGCCGTATTTCGGATCGACGCGGCTGGCGAATTTGTTGGACGAGGCGCAATTGGCCAGCACAACGCAGGTTGCGACCGCCGCAACACCGCGCGCGGCCCGCAAAACCGAATCTGACCGTCGGATCCCCATTCGCCCCAAATACCATTCCGCGGAACGTCTGCCCAATCCGCTATGCAACGGGCAGCTGTTCGGTCTTGTGATCCGAACCGGCCCACCACCGCCTCGGACACAGTAAGGATAACGCAACCCGAACGCGGCGGAAATGGGGAGCCCACGGCGATCCCGCCGGGATGGTAAACAGGACGTTCGCATTTTTCCGTTGTTCTACGGGGCATCCCCGGGATTCTGTTGCGCCGAATCCTCACTCCACCCCCATTGTCATTGGCCTCATTGGAATTCTTTTGACTGTGCAAGGCCGCCCGCGTTCTCTCGCGTGCAAGGGCGGGATTTGGAATTTAACGATGATCGAGACGGTTTCGGCACTGATGGGTCTGGTAAGCGCGGGGATCTTCCTGGCCCATGCGTTTGAAGGCTACCGCACGAGGGCCTAAAGGCACTCGCGCAGACGGCAAGCATCACCTCTTTCAAGACGGCACGTTCGGACAATTTTAATCAATCCGACCGAGCATCGAAGGCGAGAGCGGCAGGTGTCCCATGCGCAACCATGATCTGGTTTCTGACGGCTTCCTGGCATTGACCGCCGGCGGTTTGGTCCTGCTCTGCTCGAGCCTCATGGCGCTGGCCTTCGCCTGAGCGCCGCACGCTCCTTCCGAATTTCCAACCCGCGGCATCACCGCGACGCAGCACGTAACGTTGCCGCTCTCGTTCAGTTGATTGAATTTCCGCGTCCGGCGCCTCGACCTACATTTCAAGAGGCCATCACCGACAGGGCTGACGCACATGCTTGCCGAGAAATTCTTTCTGGTCCTGGAGTCGCTCATCCGCGGCGACCGCACCTATCCTGACGGAAGCCCCCGGGTCATCAGCACCTCCCCGCACGTCCCGGTGAAGCTGCCGCGCCGGACCTAGCCGGCCCGTTGCGTGAGCGCGGGTCACGCGACGCTCAGCGCAGGCCCAGCAGCGAGCGGCGAAAGCGGCCGTCACGGGCCTCGGTCTGGCAGACGAAGCTGCCGTCGAATCCCTGGCCATACCGCGTCTGGCCCTTGCGGTAGTAGACGCCCTTGCGGAGATCCAGCCAGACCACCCTGTCGTGCGGACAGTGACGCTGCGCCTGCGCCTCGTAGCGAAACGGCGTCAGCGGTGTCGCCGACACGTCCGTGGCGCCGATGCCCATCATGATCGCACCGGCGAGCGCGACGCCGCCGGTCCACCTGCCGAAGCCGCGCTGAATCACTCCCCGCCTCCCGGTCCGGGCCGCCACGCGACCGCCGCGCGGCACGCTAGCACGAAATGGGGCGATCCGCCGAAGGCGCGGCGCGCGCGGCGTCTTCCGCCGGCCATCTTGTCGGGCTACATGCAAGCGAGATCGTTGCGATTGCGAGGATGCCGCCTGAATGTCGGTTGAGCCTGGACCCCCATCCGAACCTCGTATCGAACCGCGCCCGCCCCTGCCGCGCCTGGGCCTGCTGCCGATGATCATCTTCGGTTCGCGCTGGCTGCAGCTGCCGCTCTATCTCGGACTGATCGTGGCGCAATGCGTCTACATCGCACTGTTCCTGAAGGAACTCTGGCACCTCTCCTGGCACGCGCTCGATCTCACCGAGCAGCAGATCATGATGAGCGTGCTCGCGCTGATCGACGTCGTGATGATCTCGAACCTGCTCGTGATGGTGATCGTCGGCGGCTACGAGACCTTCGTCTCGCGGCTCGACCTGCAGGGCCATCCCGACGAGCCGGAATGGCTCGGCCACGTCAATGCCAGCGTCCTCAAGATCAAGCTCGCGATGGCCATCATCGGCATCTCCTCGATCGCGCTGCTGCGCACCTTCATCGAGGCCGGCAATCTCGGCTCGAACCGCGCCGGCTACACCGAGACCGGGGTGATGTGGCAGGTGCTGATCCACATCACCTTCATCGTCTCGGCGCTCGGCATCGCCTATGTCGACAAGCTCAGCGAGTCCGGGATGCGTAAGCACGCCGCATGAGGCGCACCGCCTTCCCTCATTGCTTGTCGGCTTCGAGTTGCGCGAGCGCCTGATGCAGGCACTCCTGGAGCTTCTGCGCGACCTGCTCGCGCGCGAGCCCCTTGGCGGCAAGATCGCCCGACACCTTCTCCACGACCTCGTTCATCGTCTGGGTCTGCAGATGGTCCGTCACCAGCGCCGTGGCGTAGCTCGCCGCGGCATCGCCGCTCAACCCCAGCTGGCTCGCAGCCCAGAGCCCGAGCAGCTTGTTGGACCGGGCCGTGGCCCGGAAGATGAGCTCCTCGTCGTGGGCAAACTTGGCCTCGAAGCCCTGCTCGCGCTTGTCGAACGTGGTCATGGTCAGCTCCATTGCGCTTTTCGCTGATAGGGGGTCGGACTGGCTGGCAAACGTCTCCGTGGGTTCACGTCAGTTGAGGATCATTTGAAGCTTCCGGCGGAAGCCGGACGCCGTCAAGCCTGCCGATCAGCCCCAAGCCCGGGCGGCACCGCCAGCACAAGCCCTGGGCCAGCCAGCCCGGCTAGACAGACGATATTTACCATTTGTTAAGCAGACTCAGCGCCGCATGGCCCAGGGCACACCGAGAGCTGACGCATGAACAAAGAGCTGCGGGAGTTTCGACGGCTTGAGCGGGTCTGCCTGGAGCAAGCAGCCCTCTCCATGGACCTCACGCGAAGTGGGCTGCTCAAGGTCGCCGAAGATTGTCGGGTCGCGGCCGAAGCGATCGAGGCACAATTGTCCCGGCGGCCCTTCGCAGGAGCCGTCCAGGCGCTCGTACTGGCCTTGAGCGCAACGCGGCTATCCAACCGGCATTGAAGCGCGCTGTCACGACCAACCGTGATCGCGTTCACGCATGCCGTTGGTCAGGCCTTTGCCTCCGCAGCTTCGCGCGCGAGCCGCTCGGCCCTCAGCCGCTCCTTGTTGGCGTAAAACGCCTTCTGCGCCTCTTCATGGTCGCGCATGGCCTTTTCGGCCTCGATCCGGCGTGCCGCATCGCGCGCCTGGCGCTGCTCGGGGGTCAGGGGTTTGCGTCGGAATGAAAGGTCTTCAGTCATGCCGAGATAACGCGGAGGTGAGGAAAGAGTTCCGCAGCGCCGCGGCCGGGCGCATCCTGCACTCAATTCAAATACCTCCCGGCAAAAAGGCGAAAAACAACCCCATGCACAGTAGCTAAGTCCCGTCAGAGTCACGTCTTTTTCAGTCCGCGAAATGCCCCCTCAAGCCCGCCCGGGACCCGACAGCGACCGACCGCCAACTTCGGGAAATCCGTCCAAGATGAAAGGTTCCGAAGGCTCGCAAGGCGTCGTCGTTGAGACAGGTCAACACGAGCAAGCCTGAGTTTTGGAATCCTGTCCCGGCAAGCAGATGGAGACGGCCATGTCACAACAGAGCAGCATGCATTTCTACCTCAATTGGGCCAAGGAGCGGATCGACGAAATGGATGCCGCGTTGGCCTCGTTCGAGGTCAAAGCCGGCCAGGCCAAGGCTGAGTCCAAGGTCAAGACCGATCAGCTCCTGTCGGACCTGACGACGCGCCGTGACGCGTTTCAGGCAATGCTCAAGACCCAGGCCGAAGCAGGTGAAGCCGCCTGGACCGAGGCCAAGGCCGACCTGGAAAAGCAGTGGGCTGGATTCGAAGCCCAGGTGAAGACCTATTTCGAAGGCGCCGGCCAACAGTTCGAGCAGCAGCAGGCCACGTTCAAGGACGTTGCGGCCGCACAAGCAAAAGCCTGGCGCGAAGCCGCGGACAAATTCCGCGAGGCCGCCGGCAAGGTCGCCGCAGCCCGCACCGTCGATGTCGATGCCGCGCTCAAGCAGATGAAATCCGATGCGTCAGAAGCCGAAGCGCGTCTGCAGAAGCTGAAGCAGGCCGGCAGCGACTCCTGGTCGGTCCTGAGCGACGCGCTCGCCGAGTCCCGGAAGGCATTCGATCAGGCGAACCAGGCCGCGTGGGACGCGCTGAAGGGCGCTGGTCCGAAGAGCTGATGCTCAGAAGAGACGGGTACAGGAGCGCGCGAGGAAGGGCGCAGATCATCCGCCCTCCTCGTACCCTTTGGGATCGCGGTGCGCCCCCTTCAGCTTCCCCTGCGGGTGGTCCCTGACTGCGTCCCGACAAGGCCGGGATTGATGGCCAGCGATGCTCCGGCAGCGCCACCGGCTTCATAGGCCGTCATCGACACCGTCCGGCTGGTGCTGCGCGTGGTCCGGAGCTTGAGGTCGAGCTTGTCCAACTCTACATCGACCACCGAGGTCTTGAGGACGACCAGCCCGCGGCCGGTGCTTTCGTTGACCTGATCGCGACTGGTCTTGAGGGCCACCAGCCTGTCCGCAATCGAGGACACCATCCCGAGCGCGAAGGAGGCATTGGCCAGATGCCGCTGCTGGTGCCGGAATCTGCCGTAGTCGACCGAGGTCTTGAAGCGGCCAAGTTCGGCGCGCACCGCGCCGTCGATCAACTCGGCCAGGTAGTGCGCGACCTCGACGTCCGCACCGAGACCGAAGAACACATAGACGTTCTCTCCGCCTGCGTTCTTCTCGCGCCAGACCCGGCAATCGCAGAAATGAGCGATCGCGCCGATGCAGTCGTCCAGCGGAATTCGCTTCTTGCGATGGGTCTCGAAGACCCTGCGTTCGCACGGCGAGGCGCGCAGCTCGACGTCGGAGAGCGACAGATCGTGGCGATCCAGCAACTCCGCGACCTTGGCGGCGGCCGACAGCGCCTCGTCCTCGGTACAGCCGTTCGCGATGGTCTTGGCGCGCAACGCCTGAATGCGGAGCTTGAGCTTGTCGAGCCCGGCCGGATTGGATGTCTGATTCACCGATGACCTGCCCAGAAAGCCCGACCGATAGTTCGGCGGAAGGGGTATCTGTCCAACCGCGCCCATTGATGCCGCAATCGGCGCGCTGTTATGCTCGTCACAGAACCGGGAGTTTTCTCAATGCGCAAAATCGCCGTCGCTGTCATGTTTGCTCTGATCGCACCGACCGCATTGGCGCAGGACCGTGTTCCAATGTATGGCGAACAGTCCCCGGACAAGTCGGAGACGCAGAAGGCGGACGACATTCGGGCTGAGCGCGCCTATCAACGCTCCCTCGGCAACGTTCCTGACCAAAAGGCCGTAGATCCGTGGGGCACTGCCCGCGGCGCCGAAGCGTCGAAGAAGCCGTCTGCACCGCCCAAACCAGTAGTGAAACATTCGTCCAAGGCCAAGAGCGGCAACACCCCCAACTAGCGAATTTTAAAGGACGCCTGCCGGCGTGAACCGGCAGACTGCCGACAGCGTGCCCGACGGCCTAATGGACGGCGAGGCACCCGTCGTCATTGCTCAACTTGTCATTGCTCAGCGTGACGCCATGCGCTCAGCTCCCGCCGAAGCCGCCCTCCTCACCCGATGCGTTCAGCTTCCTTTGGACGCGGTCCCCGGATGCGCCTCGCCAAGGCCGGGATTGATGGCCAGCGACGCGCCGGCAGCGCCGCCGGCTTCATAGGCCGTCATCGACACCATCCGGCTGGCGCTGCGCACGGTCCGGAGCTTGAGGTCGAGCTTGTCCAGTTCTGCGTCGACCACCGAGGCCTTCAGGACGACCAGCCCGCGGCCGGTGCCTTCGTTGACCTGATCGCGGCCGGCCTTGATTGCCAGCAGCCTGTCCGCGATCGAGGCCACCATCCCGAGCGCGAAGGACGCATTGGCCAGATGCCGCTCCTGGTGCCGGAACCTGCCGTAGTCGACCGAGGTCTTGAAGCGGCCGAGTTCGGCGCGCACGACGCCGTCGATCAACTCGGCCAGGTAATGCGCGACCTCGACATCCGCGCCGAGACCGAAGAACACATAGCTGTTCTCGCCGCCTGCGTTCTTCTCGCGCCAGACCCGGCAATCGCAGATATGCGCGATCGCGCCGATGCAGTCGTCCAGCGGAATTCGCTTCTTGCGATGGGTCTCGAAGACCCTCCGTTCGCAGGGCGAGGCGCGCAGCTCGATGTCGGAGAGCGACAGATCGTGGCGATCCAAGAGCTCGGCGACCTTGGCGGCGGCCGACAGCGCCTCGTCCTCGGTGCAGCCATTGGCAATGGTCTTGGCGCGCAACGCCTGAATGCGGAGCTTCAGCTTGTCGAGCGCGGCGGGACTGGAGGCCTGGTTCACGGATTACCTGTCTGGGAGGCATGGCCAATGGATCGCGGTCGGATAGACTGGCAGAAGGGCACCACATCTCCTCCTTGCCTTCTCGATCGGGATATCAGACGGCGATTGGTAGAAGGCTGTCATCACAGAAGGACTTGGAATGTCGAATAGACGGTGGATGATCGTCCTGCTTGTTACCGTGATCGCTGTTTCCTCGATCGTAGCGGGCGCTCGGTACTATCTAAGCAGGTGCCATGGCATGGACGCATGCGCAGCCGCCGAAGCCGAAAGCCATGAGCGCGATAAGCCAGCCGAACCACAGTAGTTTTTTGGTCCAAGGACACGATGGTTTTTCGGTCGAAGAATCAGGATCGACGCATCTTGCGCTAGGCCCGTCAGCCTCACGCGGCGCGCGCCTATCTATCGAGCCGACTGGCGAGGGCAAATCTCAACGTTTCCGCCCGTGGGTACTGCACCTCCAGCGATGCCGGCTCGATATTCGAGCCGGCATCCACTTTTTACCGGACGACATCCTCTCGCGTCGCAAAGCACCTGTCCCGTCGCAGTCACTGCATGTCGTGCCGGAGTCGGCGCGGCAACTGCTGTGCTCTTGCCACCCAAGACTGCAAGCAAGATCACTGCGTTCGTAGTCAAAAAACGGTTGAACATCGCATCATCCTGCCGCGGACTTACTATCCTCATCAGATGCCATAAGATTGCAAGGAAAATGGGGGCAAGACGTGACCGCGGGTGCCCGCATAAAGCCCGTGAAGCCTTCGCCATCCATTGCTGAGAGTTCTTATCGGCTTCAAAACCGCCGAACCCGAACCGTAGGGCTGGACGTGCTCGATCTGATCCTCCTGCCCGCCGAAAAACCCGCTCAGCGCCTGTACTTGGTTTCGGGGTGCATGCCATAGCTGACAACAGTTTGGCTGCAATATCAGCTACATGAGAGGAGAACTGGCGGAAGGGGTGGGACCGCCCACCTAGACGCCGAAGGCGTTGATCCGATTACGAAAATAACGGTCACCAAACGATGTACCGTAGCACAGATCCGTAGCAATGCTTGCTGGCTTGATCAAGGTGCGGCGAAGAGCACGCGGGAGCCTACGCCAAGTCGATCAGGCTCAGAATGTTCGTGTAGCGACAGGTAAGGACTTTTGTTCTTCAGTATCTGTCTAATCTCCGAAGTGCCGTATGTGATGACTTGGAGGAAGTTGCTCATCGACTTGCCCGACTGCTCCGCTCGCTGCTGAGCCTCCTCTACGTGGGTGGATCGTCGTGGCGTGTACTGGATCGCGAGATCGACATCTCCGAGATCAGAGTTGTCGCCTAGGTAGCTGCCAAACACACGGACCGATGTAATGCGGTGGGTGAGTTCATCGCGCTCGTTGACCTGCTTCACGCGTTCAAGGAGCTCGGCCACCAACCGTTCGGCTTCAGCGCGGCTGATGCGACGCACGAACTTGGCGTTGCAGAGCTGAATGCCCAAGTCGCTGACAACAAGCCGCGCTGGCTCTTGTTTTGCGGTCACATCCTTCTCAATGTAGCCCTCACGCAGGAGAGCTTCGATCATCGAGACGGCCTCAGCCTCATCGCACCCCAGTCGCTCCATCACGATGCTCGGACGTACCGCGCCGCTTTCAACAAAACGCAAAAGGTCTCGCACCTTTATGAGGCGAACGCCTCTGATGGTCTCATCCCGACCGACACGCATGAACTAACGCTCCTCATTAGGCCGCGACCTTCTCGCGAAACTCGTTGAAAGCCTTCAGCAACTTCATCGTGGCTGCGTTATTCAACTCGTCACCCACATAGCGACATTCGTAAAGGCCGCTGAGGTTGGACGGGAGTTGGAGGCCATCTTCTACAACGAGGATGAAGTTGGCCCGATACAGGGCCATCGCTGCGCCGATCTCGATGAGCACGTTCTCATTGATGTGTGGCCGCTCGTTACCTGCCGCATTCGTGTAAGTACCCTCGGTGCTAACGTGAATAACCGCGGCTTGGCAGCTCCTCATCTCGTCCATGACCTTGTCGGGAACAGGCTTTGCCGCGCTCTCTCGCTCCTGCGCTACGACAGGCACAAAGTTACCGAAAGCCACGATCTCCTTGATCTGCTCCAGCACCTTCTTGTTCTTGCCGTGCGTAATGAAAACGCGCTGGATTGCAGCGGGCTTCATTGGCACGACAACCTCGATAGATGGAGAAGCCTGCGGGGGCTTCAACTCGTCGGGCTCACGATCCACTTCGTCCTCTTGAGAGTGATCGAAACTGCTTTCCCCCGCGAAAAGGCTAACAGCGTCTTCGTCGAACTCGAACCGCGTTGGCGACCCCTTGCGTCCAACGACAAGCTCGCCGAGATCGGCACCTTGCGCGACTTGGAAGAAGCAGACCGCTTGGTCGTTGAGGATTTTCTCATTTGAGGATGCCACCGAGGTGAAGTGATCGTGCCAATGAGAGGCAACCTCCACCGCCGTGACAGTTTTTTCGGACTTGTGGGCAGCCCTTTCGACCACCGCGGCGTAGGCCGGTATCGAGCGAATAACCTCGATGAGAACGGTGGCGATGGCTGCACCCTTATCCTTTGCCCCTCGTCGCCCACGGTCAGTGAGCCGAAGCCTGCCCGAGTTCTCCTCGATCATTCCCCAAGCCTTCATCGCATTCAGCTTGCGTCCATCAAGAACACTGCTGTCCACGATCGCTTTTGCTTCAGTCAGGGTAGCTCCTATGGGCTTCGTGACCAGATACGCAGCCAACGCTTTCACGTCGTCGATGGTGGTACGGATCGGCAAGCTGTCCATGCGAACCTCCTTATGGGTGCGCACAACATAAGCGGCTTTACAAAAGCGTCAAGAACAACTGAAGAACATTCCGCTCTTATTCACAGAGATAGAGTGTCGGGGTGCTACTTCTCTAGGTTGACCAATGCGTTAGACTGGCTTCTGCCCCGGCGGGGTCTTCCTTGATGCGATAGATCGTTTGTCGGCTCAGGCCCGTTGCTGACGCGATCTGCCCGACGCCTGCCGATTGCCCCAGCATGCTGCGGACCGTTTCAAGCTGATCCTTTCCGAACGTCGGCTTCCGTCCGCGGTACTTCGTCTCCCCCGCCTTGGCCTTGGCGAGAGCGATGCCGCCGCGCTGCGCTTCCTTGATGGCCTCAGCGTTGGCCTGTGCAGTTGCGGCCATGAACGCAATGAGCGCGTCTCTGACAGCCTGCTGCATAGGGTCTTTCGTTGCCCCGTCGAACGTGAGCCCGTTGATCACCGTCCGGATGACGACGCCACGCCGCATGAACTCCCTGATCGTGTCGCACACGTCCCCGTAGTTGCGCCCGAGACGGTCGATCCAGCGAACCACAAGGGTGTCGCCGCTGCGGAGGATGTCGAAGAGACGCTTGCCCTCGGGACGTTCGGCAAGGCGAGTGCTGATGCCCGAGACACCATGGTCTGCGACGACGCGGTCGATCTTGAAGCCTGCGGCCTCTGCTCCTGTCCGCTGATGTTCGACGGTCTGATCGGTGGTGGATACTCGCGCATAGAAGATCGTGGCCATGGACGCCCTTTTTAACCGTTAGGGTTATGTCCGTTGAGTATCGTGTCCGTTGATCGAAGTCAACCCTAACGGACGCTGTTTCGGGGCTGCCCTGATTGTCCGCACGGGCATACCCTTACGGACATTCGTTCAGTGTGAAGTCGAGAATGGGAACCGGACGGCGCAGTTCCGGTTGTGCATTCCGTAACCGGCAGGCTGAGAGAGCGGTTCACACTCGCCTGCAACGAGTTAGGAGCAACGAGTGCGGGAGCTGCGCCATGTTGAGACGGCGTCGTTTCAAGCAAACCAGCACATTGGAAGAACGGCTCGCGGCCGAAGCGAAGCGCATTCGCGAACTAGCCGACCATGCGACGCCCAGCGAGCGAGAGCGGCTGATCAGCAAGGCTCGCCAAGCCGAAACAACAGCCCATTTGACCGAGTGGATCAACTCTCCCGGCCTGCAGCCTCCGAAAGGGTAGGCGCCACGTGAGAGGTTCGAGGTGCGCTTCCGCGTGAGCCAAGGCCCCCCCGGCATGGGGGGTGTTGGCACTGATGGCCCCCTCGAAGCACGGTCTCACATTTTTCCGCCAACTATCCGCTCGTTGACCTGTGGACTACGGGTCGGGCCTGTTGCTACCTCAGATTGGTTCGCCTCGGCCGTGCTATACAGATCGGATCGCTGCCTTTCATTTGGTGATTTGATGTCTGTTAAGCTGCCTTACATGGTCACGCCCGGCGTCATTCCGAAAGTGCTCACGAAAATCCGTGAAGCGCGACGACCGGAACGCTTCACTCAGGATTACCTTGAGACGATGCTCGGCATACGCGGCGGTAACGCGCGTGCTGTGCTTCCGTTGCTCAAGCGCATGACGTTCCTCAATGGCGATGGAACGCCCACTACGCTGTACGATCGCTTCCGCAACGATGACACACGGGCCATCGCGCAAGCTGAGGGTATCAGAAAGGCCTACGAGGATGTGTTCAATAGAAACCAGTTTGCCTACAACTTACCCCGAGACAAGTTCACGTCATTAGTTACTGAGATGACCGGGCTGGCAAAGGACAGTCCCGTGTCGCGAGCAACGGTGGGCACCTTCTTCACATTGAAGGATGGCGCGGACTTTGAGGGGACGTTCGGCGACGAGCAACTACCGGCAGCGAACAATGGAGCGCAGATGGCCGACCCCCCGCAGGCGCAATCTCCCACGCCCACTCCTCCAGCACCGCCCAACACGGTGCCCCCGCAACACTTCCAGCCCCCGCCCCAGCAACAGGATGGTGTGGAGTTTCGAGTGGGCTACACCATCAATCTGAACCTCCCTGAGACGACCAACCCCGACGTGTTCAATGCGATTTTTCGGTCTCTCAAAGAGCACCTGCTGAGGAATTGATGTGAAGCGGCTCGACGCAGTCCGACTTTTCGGCATGAACAATCTCGCTATTGAGGCGGACATCCGTCGACTGGAAAAAGAACAGCGGGTTGACCTGGGTCATGTCCAACCTGAGAAGCGCCCCGAAGAAGAGTTCTATGCGCAATTCTCTCAGAAGCTCCGATCAGAAGCTGACATGATGCAGCGGCACTATGCCGTGTTCTACTGCCTTGAGAACTCGATCCGCGAGCTGATCATGGAAAGGCTCTTGGAGCTGCACGGTGCGAATTGGTGGGATGAGCGCGTCCCGCAAAACGTCCGCGAGAACTGCAAGAAGAACAGAGACAAGGAGGTCGGAGCTGGGTTTACGCCGCGCTCGGACCAGATGATTGACTACTCCACCTTCGGAGAACTTGGTGAGATTTTCAAGGCGAACGCAGACACCTTTGGTGAGATGTTCAGAGACCTGACTGCTGTTGGTCGCATCTTGTCGAACCTAAACACGCTGCGCGGTCCCATCGCTCACTGCAAGCCGCTCGCTGGAGATGAGGTCACTCGGCTTTATCTTGGTATGAGCGATTGGTTTAGACAGATGAGCTAGATCGTCTCTTCGAAAAGCGCCGACGAACTGCAAGATGTCTTGGAGCTGCGCGTCGGTTGGTCCTGCCGAGAGTTTCGGTCACTGCTTTCACGTATCGCTCCGTCACCAACTCGGCAGCCTGTTCGATGTCTTCGCCGATGTGACGCAGGACATTGCCTCGGGACGCCGGGTAGACATGCAGCTCGGTGGTCTTGCCGCCGCCCTGCGGCCAGCTCTTGTGGCTTCCCGAAGCGAGCCGGTGAACGATCTTCGCGGCCTGCACTCGCTTGAACTCACCCTTGGTCTCAGACTGAGGATCGGCGGCGGTCTTCGCTTCGACGGCGAGCCATGCCGCGACCACCATGCGAGGGTCTACCTCGTGCTGCCGGAGACGCGCCCACGCGGCCTTCGCTCGTTCTTTAGGGGGCATGCCACGGAGCCGAAACGCTTCGACGTACGGCCCAGCTTGGTCGTAGAGGCGGCGGACACGCAGGAGCGCATTCGCCACCACTCGGTCGCCCTCGTTGACCACGAGCCATTCCACCGCTGCGCGACGAAATGGATTGATCTCGCTGGCCTTGAAGCTGGCGTGATAGGGACTGCCGTGCCGAGCGTAGTGGTCTGCATGTGACCTGCAGAAGCGCGTATCGAGGCCGTCGCCGGTCCCTGCCCGCGCAGTGTTCTTGCAGCCAACCACTCGACACATCTTGAACATGTGACTGGGCTCTCGTGCGCGGCCCTTGACCTCGGCCTTGCGAGCGGCGCGACGTTTCCAGCGGCCGATGTCAGTCATCTTCGTCCCCAAAGTAGTAGCGGAACGGGTGCCAGAAGCCCGGCGGCTGGCCGTCAACGTCAGTCGTCTCCCTGACGCCGTATGCTTCCAAGGCCGCGCGGAAGTTCTTTTGCCCACGCACGCTCTTAAAGTTGTCCTTCGTGACGCCGAGATGGCGGTAGACATCCGCTGGTGGAATGACCTCGGAGGCGTCAGCCTCGACCCGACTAATGATGTAGTCAAAGGCCGTCTCGGCGTGCCCCTTGAGCGGCTTCGGGATCGGAAGCCAATCGCCGATGGATGCACCGGGGAAGACCTTCGCCAAAAGTGCGGGGATGCCCGAGCCCTTATGCGCTATGATGAACGCACGGCTGGCAGGACAGCAACCGTTCTGGAGGCGTCGCACCGCTCCCCTGCAGAGGGCCTGCAGAATGCCGTGGGCGTGTTCGCCTCGTCGGACCTCGTCAGTCCACTGAAACGCACCTGAGGCAGACGGGAGTGCAGCGGAAGCCCTTCCGGTGGCCTCGTAGGCTGGCTCGGGCTTGAACAACACTCCAGCCAAGATGACGTTCGGAATGTGCGCAAAGTCGTTCGTGGCGTCATGCCGTCCCCATGTCACGAACTTCACCTTGCCCGCGCCACTGGTAGACAGCCGCTGCTTGACCAACTTCTCGAAGTCGAAGTCCGCCGTGGCCTTGTGATGAACGACAAGCCAATCCTCGTTGGGTCTCGCATTGATCGTCTTCACGACACCTTCCGCGATAGTTGGCGCATCGTAGGAGAACGTGTCCTTACCCCCACCACGGTCCCAGATACCGATCGTCAGCCCCGCGTAACTCTTCGTCGCCGAAGGCAATCGCTGCATGCCCCCTCGGTGTCGCTCCCAGAGATCATAGGTGGCTCGGACACGGGCCGACGCATCCAGCACCATGACCGGCTGCAAATCCGCAGGAAGGCTCTCTCTGTAGTCGAGGATCGAAATCCGGTAGCGTCGCCGCACGGTGACGGTGCGCCCGAACAACGGCCAGATCAGCTCAACGGCCTTCGCAGCCCGCCCAGTGGTCATCCTTCGAGCTTCCTGCTCCGCGAAATCGTGGATGCGCGGGAGGTTCGGTAGTTCGATACGATCCCCCTCCTCCGCCTGGACGATCTGGCTGATCACCTTGTCGAAGTCTGCCGTGAACCGAGGGCGTGCTGTGCGCACCTCGGCCGGGATGGTGTTGAGATCGTCGAGCGTGACGGCTATCGGCTCTCCCGGCAACATCGCTTCGTCCCAGATGCGGACCATCCTCGGACCGCCCTCGTAATGGAACGCGGAAACGGCCTCAAAGCTGTTCGAGTTTCGACAGCGGGCCTCGACCATCTGGTGGGTGGTGAACAGGATGCGGGCTTCGTTCGGATCAGCGGTGGCGATTGCGTTGAGGTCGTCATCACTGGTCAGCACGGCGAACTGATCAAGACCCGCTTCCGTGGCGATGGCCCGGATTTGGTCCTTGCGATTGGCGCAGATGATTGCCGACGCTCCTCGATGGCCGGGAGACCGCAGCAACTCTCGCAGGAAGTGAACAAGGAGCTGGGTCTTGCCGACACCGGGATCGAGGCTGGAGACATACACCGACTTCGGGCAGGTACCGTTCGCCATCGTTTCCAAGACGCCAGCAACAGCAGCGAGCCCGTCCCACATCTCGCTTGTGAGGGAGTGCCCAAAGCCAACGAAGGAACCCTGCAGTGCCTTCAGAGTGGCACCGGCAAGGCCATCTTCGGTGAGCCCCAAGGGGGTTAAAACCTCACTAAGGGAAGTGGAATTATCACCCCCTCCATGAGCCATAGGCGGGGCATCGGCGGGGCCGAAGGTGTCGCGGATCAGCATGTTCGATGGTCTATTCGTCAGTTTCGTTGGTCTCGGGAGCTGCCGATGTTGCGGCAGGCTGCACATTCTCGACACCCCGCGTCTGCAGACGGCGAAGGATGGAGAACTTCAAGGTGGGGTAGATCGCGAGGATGAACAGGACGTTCCCCTTCTCGACCAGATCGGCCTCGATGTCGGTAAGTGGGAGGTGTGAGAAACCGAAGCCGAAATGTGCCGCCCTCATGTCGCGGATTGCTCGGTCGGGGTCGGTCCAATCCCAGAGCCGGGCGGAACTGACGAGGGCCTTCAGATGGTGCTCGCCGGTATCGGCGGCCTTCCTGATGCGACGCCTACCGTTCTTGACCTCGACTTCCACATCGGCGGGATCGAAGGTCTCTCCAAGCTGTTCGGCGATCTGCCTTCGAGCCTCGATCAGGGCATGGCGAGCGGATTTCACCTTACCCAGTCGGTCCTGTTCGCGGGCGTAGCTGATCAGCCGAAGGATCGGCTCGGCTTGCTTCTGGACGGCCTCGGGCATCTCTTCGGCCATTACGCCACCGCTCTGGCCGGAGTGGCCGAAACGTGCAGGTGCGACAGGTCCAAGCCGTCGTAGGACACCCGCGCGACGGCGTCAGCCAACACCGAGACGAACGCCTCCAGATCACCGCCGTAATTATCGTCCACCCCATCGCTGGCCCATCCGCCCAAGGCTTGGATCACGTCGCGAGACAGCTTCGCTCGTCTCAGGGCGTCACGATAGTTGTGTCGTAGCGAATGGAAGGTCACGCGGGGTTGCTTGACACCAGCCTTGGACAAGAACCGCCCGAACCACTTCGACATGGTTGAGAAGTAGCCGTACTTGTCCCGCTCCAGCTCTGGAAACAGGCGAACACCATTGCAGCTCCGAACGAAGTCGAGGAAGCCCATGGCGACCAGTTCCGCGTGGAGCGGCACAAACCGCTCACCGGCCTCGGTCTTGATCCGCTTCCTGTCTTCGACCTCCATCTCATCTGGGTCTTCCTCGGAGAGCATGAGGCACCAGACGCCGCCGATCTGCCGAACGTCAGTTTTGTGGAGCTGACACGCTTCGCCTTGGCGCAGTCCATGGAACAGCGCCAGCAGTGGCACCCAGAAACGCCCCCGCCTCGGGTGGTTCGTGCCACGTTTCGCGTAACCGTTCTCGTCATCAACACAGCCGGTGTAGAGCGGCATTTGGAACAGCTTTGATAGATCGGTCTGTGGCACTGGCTTGCGCTTGTTCCTGTCCTTGACCGGGTCGGCTAACTGCAGGTCTCTGGCCGGGTTGCGGTCTGCCAGTTCCTCTTTGACTGCCCAGTTGAACAGCGATGATTGATTGTTCAGGTACGAGTTGACCGTTCCGACAGACATGAGCGGCTTGCCCTCGATCTTGGCCCGTCGGGCGGCTTCCAACAGCGACTTGCCGGGGTAGACCTTCCGCGCATTCTTGGGGATCGTCTGCAACAGAGATCGAACCCGCTTGCAGTCCTCTCGGGTGACATCCCGGACCAGCTTGTCCGGTCCTATGAGTTCTTCGATAGCGTCGAACAGGATACGATAGCTGAGCAGCGTCTTCTCACCGCGCCTGACGCTTGGATCAGCCAAGTAGTCATCCATAAGTCGCCGCAGGCTGAGACCTCCAGCAGGCTTCTTGTTCGCTCCTCCGAAACGGTTCACGAGGTGGTCAGTGCCGTAATCGTTGTTGGCGCGACGCCGGAGTGTAGTAGCGGCGTCCCGGATAGTGTCGCGCAAGGCGGGCAGGAACCGCGCCTTAGTATCCTCGTCGATCTTCCCAACCGTTGATGAGCGGCTTAGTAACTCTGCGAGATGGGGGCCAATCTCTGCTTCCAGCTCGGCTGCGGTGTTCGTCCTCGACATCTTGTCGATGAACTTCTCGTAGATCACCGCCCCACCGGGCTGATCTTCCCATTGCCGCATGGCGAAGTCGTAGGCCTTCCCACACAGTCGGACGATCTCCCGTTGAGAGAGGTTCGCCGGGGGACCGGCCTCGGTCGCCCTGAGGCGTTCCATCTCGGCGTCGAAGTCCGCACTCGCAGCCCGGACCCGCCGCACCGCTTCGCGGTAGTCAGTGGTTCCAAGGGACTTCCACCGCTCCTTGCCCTTGAACAGATGCAGCAGGTCGGCGGGGTACGAAGCTCGAAGATAGTAGGTGTTCTTGCGCTTATGCAGTCGAGGATGAGGCACGTCTTCCATGGGCTCGCTGTAGCAGCTCACCGTAGCACCCATCAACTGGAAGCCGTTGGAACTGCTGAGTTTTTGGAAGATCAACGACTTACGGCGGGAGTGGCGGAAGAGGTGGGATTCGAACCCACGGTACCCTTGCGGGCACGCCGGTTTTCAAGACCGGTGCCTTAAACCACTCGGCCACCCTTCCAAGCCTGGAATGGCTGTCGCTTAACGTAGTCGGCGGCCCATGGCAACGCGAAGTTGGCGCGGCCCCAGGCACGATCTGTCAGGCGAGCGTCAGGCTGTTCCCTTACCCTACGTCCGCTCGGCAATCCCGGACACTGGCGACATCTCCCAGGGCGTCGCTGGTTGCGAGGCCCGGTTTGGAGTCGCCTCCGTGTCCGGGCCTCGTTTGCTGGCCTCCAAAAGCAAACGGCGCCCCACCAGGGAGCGCCGCGCCGAAATTCGATCGTTACGGCATCTGGCTCAGTAGCCGCAGGACGCACAGCCCATCTGCACCGGGGCGTAGTAGGAATAGCCGGGCGAGACCATCTCGACGCGCTGGCGCGTGGCGTATTGCGGCGGGATGCGTTGGTACTGGACGCTCGGAGGCGCGACCATCACGGTCTGCGGCACCATCACGGTGCGGTATTGCGCGGGCGTGCGGTGCGCGACGACGGCGCCCGGCGACACCATCACCGTCTCGTCGACGCTGCGGTATTGCGGCGCGACGTATTGCTGCTGATAGCAGGTCTGGCACGGCGGCGGTGCGTAGCAATTGTAGCAGCCGGCGGAGGCTGCGCCCGTCATGGACATCGCGGCGACGGCGGTCGAGAAAACAACAGCAAGAGTACGCGACATTATGTGGTGCCCCAATTGCCCGAAATGGATTTGCGAAGGTGGGCGCATTATACGCCGCAAAACCTTGCTTTGCTGAAGTTCGTGGAGGCATCCTTAACGCGAACGGCCGGCTTGCGCCGGCCGTTCAGGACTCGTTGACCATCGACGGTCGCGCTACGCGCGCCCGACACGTAGCCCGGATGGAGCGCAGCGCAATCCGGGGCCGGTCTCTCGTCCAGTCTCGTACCTGCCCCGGATTACGACAATGATCGGCGCTTCGCGCCGACCATTGTCGTAATCCGGGCTACAAGACTGTCACTTCCCGCGGCGCTTCACCTCACGCACCGCGCCGCGCGCGGCGCTGGTGGTGAGTGCGGCGTAGGCCTGCAGCGCGGTCGAGACGTTGCGCTTGCGCCCCACCGCCTGCCAGGCGGCATCGCCCTTCGCCTCTTCCGCGGCGCGGCGCTTGGCGAGCTCCTCGTCGGAGACCTCCAGCGTGATGCTGCGGTTCGGGATGTCGATGGCGATGATGTCGCCGGTGCGTACGAGACCGATGTTGCCGCCCTCCGCCGCTTCCGGCGACAGATGGCCGATCGACAGGCCGGACGAGCCGCCCGAGAAGCGGCCGTCGGTGACGAGCGCGCAAGCCTTCCCGAGGCCCATCGATTTCAGATAGCTGGTGGGATAGAGCATCTCCTGCATGCCGGGGCCGCCGCGCGGGCCTTCGTAGATGATGACCACGACCTCGCCGGCGATGACCTTGCCCCCGAGAATGCCTTCCACCGCGGCGTCCTGGCTTTCGAACACGCGCGCCGGGCCGGAGAATTTCAGGATCGAGGCGTCGACGCCCGCGGTCTTCACGATGCAGCCGTCCTGCGCGAGGTTGCCGTAGAGCACGGCAAGACCACCGTCCTTGCTGAAGGCATGCTCGATGTTGCGCACGACGCCCTTCTCGCGATCGGCATCGAGTTCGTCGTATCGGCGCTCCTGGCTGAAAGCGACCTGCGTGGGAATGCCGCCGGGCGAGGCACGATAGAACGTGCGCACGGCTTCGCTCTTGGAGCGCTTGATGTCCCAGCGCTCCAGCGCGTCGTTCATGGTCGGCGCGTGCACGGTCGACACCGAAGTGTCGATCAGGCCGGCGCGGTCGAGCTCGCCGAGAATGCCCATGATGCCGCCGGCGCGATGCACGTCCTCGACGTGCACGTCGGCGACGGACGGCGCGACCTTGCAGAGCACGGGGACACGACGAGAGAGCCGGTCGATGTCCTGCATGGTGAACTTGACCTCGCCCTCGTGGGCGGCGGCGAGCAGATGCAGCACGGTGTTGGTCGAGCCGCCCATGGCGATGTCGAGCGTCATCGCGTTCTCGAACGCCTTGAAGTTCGCAACGTTACGCGGCAACACGCTCGCGTCGTCCTGCTCGTAATAGCGGCGGACGAGATCGACAATGGTGTGGCCGGCCTCGACGAACAGGCGCTTGCGGTCGGCATGGGTGGCAACGACAGTGCCGTTGCCGGGCAGCGCGAGGCCAAGCGCCTCGGTGAGGCAGTTCATGGAATTGGCGGTGAACATGCCCGAGCAGGAGCCGCAGGTCGGGCACGCCGAGCGCTCGATCACCTTGACGTCCTCGTCGCTGACCTTGGAGTCGGCGGCAGCCACCATGGCGTCGATGAGATCGACAGCCTTGGTCTTGCCCTGAAGCTTGACCTTGCCGGCCTCCATCGGGCCGCCGGAGACGAACACGGCGGGGATGTTGAGGCGCAGTGCGGCCATCAGCATGCCGGGCGTGATCTTGTCGCAATTGGAGATGCAGACGAGACCGTCGGCGCAGTGCGCGTTGGCCATGTACTCGACGCTGTCGGCGATCAGCTCGCGCGACGGCAGGCTGTAGAGCATGCCGTCATGGCCCATGGCGATACCGTCGTCGACGGCGATGGTGTTGAACTCCTTGGCGACGCCGCCGGCCTGCTCGATCTCGCGGGCGACCAGCTGGCCGAGGTCCTTCAGATGGACGTGGCCGGGCACGAACTGGGTGAAGGAATTGACGACCGCAATGATCGGCTTGCCGAAATCGCCGTCCTTCATGCCGGTCGCGCGCCAGAGGCCGCGGGCACCCGCCATGTTGCGGCCGTGGGTGGTGGTGCGGGAGCGATAGGCTGGCATGGCGGTTTCCGTCCTCGGGTTTGGCCGGGCGGGAAAATGTGGCGTCGCCTCAGGCCTTTGTGGCCGGATAGCGCACGGGGTGGGCGCGCGCAACGGGAACTTGGGCCGGACAGGGCTCCCCTGCTCCCGGCGCGGGCATCTGGCGGGGCATTCGTAGCCCGGATGGAGCGAAGCGCAATCCGGGCTACAAGCAGCCCCTATTGCAGCGTCGGATCCAGCCGGTCGCGCAGCCAGTCGCCGATCACGGACACCGCCAGCGTGGTGACGACGATGGTGGCCGCCGGCGCCAGCATGATCCAGGGCGCGCGGGTCAGGTACTCGCGGCCGTAGCCGACCATGTTGCCGAGGCTGGTCATCGGCGGCTGCACGCCCAGGCCGAGGAAGGACAGGCCTGACTCCATCAGGATCACCTCGGGGAAGACCAGCGTGGTCGAGACGATCAGGGTCGAGGCGATGTTGGGCAGGATGTGCCGGAGATAGATCCGGGGCGGCGTCGCCCCGAGCTGGCGGACGGCGGCGGCATAGCCTTGCGCATTGGCGGAGATGGCAAGGCCGCGGGCGATGCGGGCATAGCGCTCCCAGCCGAACAGGCCCATCAGGCCGATCAGGAGCGGCAGCGAATTGCCGAAGAAGGCGAGCACCGCGAGCGCCATGATCAGGAACGGCATGCTGGCCTGGAAGTCGGTCAGCATCAGCACGAGCTGCTCGACGATCCCGCGGAAATGCGCGGCGAGGAAGCCGAGCGTGGTGCCGACGACGGCGGAGATCGCGGTGGCGCCGAAGGCGATCAGCAGCGAGATGCGGATGGAGACGAGGAGCCGCGACAGCACGTCGCGGCCGAGCTCGTCGGTGCCGAGCCAGTGCGCGACATTGCCGGGCGCCGCCAGACGGTTGCGCAGATCGAGCTGGGTGTAGCCATAGGGGGCGATCTTCTCGGCGAAGGCCGCGACCACCAGCATCGCGACGATCCAGCCGATCGCCAGCAGGACCGAGACCGGGATGGCCGGGAGACCGATGCGGCGGCGCGCGGTGGTATCCTTCAACGTCGCGTCCGTCATGCGTGCGCTCCTTTGGCGCGCAGCCGCGGATCGAGGAAGCCGTAGAGGAAGTCGACGATCAGGTTCGAGGTGACCATGGTGATCGCGACCAGCAGCAGGATGCATTGCACGACGGCGAGATCGCGATTGGCAACCGCGACGACGAGGAGGCGCCCTACTCCCGGCCAGGCAAACACGCTCTCGACCACGACCGCGCCCGCGATCAGCGTGCCGACCATGAAGCCCAGAATGGTCACGGTCGGGATCGCGGCATTCGGCAGCGCATGCGAGGTCACCACCTTGCGCCACGGCACGCCCTTGGCCGAGGCGGTGCGGATATAGGGCTGGCCCAACACCTCCAGCATGGCGCTGCGGGTGAAGCGCGCCAGCACGGCGGCACCGCCGAGGCTCAGGGTTGCGATCGGCAGAATGGCATGGCGCCAGCTGTCCTGCCCGCCCGAGGGCAGCCAGCCCAGTTGCACGGCGAAAACGAGTACCAGGATCAGCGCCAGCACGAAGCTCGGGACGGTGAAGCCGGCGACTGCCGTCATCATCACGGCGCGGTCGATGGCCGAGCCGCGATGCAGTGCGGCGTAGATGCCGGCGGGAACGCCGAGCGCGACCTTGAAGACGAAGGCCGGCAGGGTCAGCGCCAGCGTCGCCGGAATGCGCTCCAGCACCAGCTCGATCGCGGGCCGTCCGTCGCGCATGGAGCGGCCGAGCTCGCCCTTGGCGATGGCGCCGAAGTAATCGAGGTATTGGAACCAGATGGGATCATCGAGGCCCCAGGCCTTGCGGAACGCGGCGAGCACCTCGGGCGGTGCCTCGGGTCCCAAAATCATCAGCGCAGGATCGCCCGACAGCCGCAGCACGACGAAGGCGAAGGTGACGACGAGCACGATGGTGAGTGCCGCGCGTCCGATCCGGATGGCGAGATAGCGTGCCATCACGCCGCGTCCCGCGCCTGCGTGCCCGTGACGAGATGACAGGCCACCTGCCTGTCACCGTCGACGGCCGAGAGCGTCGGCACCTCGCTCGCACAGCGGGCGATGGCGCGCGGGCAGCGCGGATGGAAGGCGCAGCCTTTGGGACGCGCCGCCGGGTTCGGCGGATCGCCCGCCAGCACGATGCGGCCGGCACTGCGGCGCCCTGGCGCGGGCGATGCCGAGACCAGCGCCTGCGTGTAGGGATGCTCGGGGCGCGCAAAGAGATCGTCGGCGCTGCCGGTCTCGACGATGCGGCCGAGATACATCACGGCGACGACGTTGCTGATCTGCCTGACGACGCGCAGATCATGGCTGATGAACAGCAGCGTCAGCCCGAGCTGCGCCTGGAGATCGCAGAGCAGGTTCACCACCTGCGCCTGGATCGAGACGTCGAGCGCGCTGACGGGCTCGTCGCAAACGAGGAAATCGGGCTTGGTCGCCAGCGCCCGCGCCAGCACGATGCGCTGGCGCTGGCCGCCGGACAGCGCGCCCGGATAGCGCGCGCCGTGCGCCGGCGTCAGCTCGACCGCGCGCAGCAATTCGCGCACTCGGTCCTCGCGCTCCGCGGCCGTGCCGAGGCCGTGAATGTCGAGCGGCTCGCGGATCTGCGTTGCGACCGGCAAGCGCCGGTCCAGCGCACCGAGCGGATCCTGGAAGATCATCTGCATGCGGGCGCGCTGCGCCCGCCACGCAACCGTTCCTGTTGCAGCCATCGGCTTGCCGTCGAAACGCACCTCGCCGCGATCGGGCGGCTCGAGCCCGAGCACGATGCGGCCGGTGGTGGACTTGCCCGAACCGGACTCGCCGACGAGGCCCAGCGTTTCGCCTTTGCGAATCGTCAGCGACACGCCGTCGACCGCATGCACGGCCGTGCTGCGGCCGAACATGCCCGAGCGCATGGAATAACTGCGAGAGATCGCGGCTACCTCGACGAGCGGCGGGCTCATTCGGCGGCGATCCCGAGCAGCGCGCGGCGCGAAGCCTCGGCTCGGATGCAGGCGACAGCCCGATCATCGGCAATGGGCGCCAGCTTCGGCGCGGAAACGCCGCATGCCTCGGCCGCCATCGCGCAACGCGGCGCGAAGGCGCAGCCAACGGGCATGTGCGCGGGATCGGGGACCGTTCCGGGAATGGCGACGAGACGACGGCGCGGGCCGTCGAGCGGCGGCAGCGCGCCGATCAGGCCCTGCGCATAAGGATGAACAGGATCGGCAAAAAGCTGGTTGCTGGGGGCCTGCTCGACGATGCGGCCGGCGTACATCACGGCGACGCGGTCGCAGTTCTCGGCGACGACACCGAGATCGTGGCTGATCAGCACCATCGCCATGTTCATCTCGCGGCGGATGGTGGAGAGCAGCTCCAGAATCTGGGCCTGGATGGTTGCGTCGAGCGCCGTGGTCGGCTCGTCCGCGATCAGCAGATCCGGATTTCCGGCGAGCGCCATCGCGATCATGATGCGCTGGACCTGTCCGCCGGAGAATTCGTGCGGATAGGCCTCCAACCGCCGCGCCGCATCAGGAATGCCGACGAGATCGAGCAGCCTCCGGGCTTCCGCCTTCGCGGCCTCACCGGAGAGGTTTCGATGCAGCGCCAGCGCTTCGGAGAGCTGCCTGCGGATGGTCAGCACCGGATTGAGCGCACTCGCGGGATCCTGGAAGATCATGGCGACGCGCCCGCCCCTGACCTGGTCGAGCTGCGAAGCTGGCGCGCCGAGGAGCTCGCGGCCATCGAGCCGGGCCGAGCCCGAGACCCTCGCATGGCGCGGCAGGAGCCCGAGCGCAGCAAGCCAGGTCACCGACTTGCCCGATCCGGACTCCCCGACGAGGCCGAGCGCCTCGCCCTTGCCAAGGGTGAGATCGACGCCGCGCAGGACCGGCACGCCGCTGAAGGCGACGCGCAGGTCCCGGATGCTGACCAGCGGCGACACCTCAGGCCTCGAAATTGCCGGCGCGGAAATCCATCGCGAAGGCGGGCGAGGCCTTCCACTTGATCGATTTCGGCTTGGCGGTGAAGGTCGCGTTCTGGTGCAGCACCGTGTAGGCGGGGTCCTCGCGCTCGGCGATCTCCAGCATGCGGCGGAACGCCTTCTTGCGGGCCGCGCGGTCGGTCGACGTTTCCAGGAACTCCGAGAGCTTGTTCAGCTCGACATTGGTCCATTCGCCGATCTGCTGCTGCTGGCCGTTCGGGCCGTGCTGGGCCACCAGCGAGGACACGGGATCGTTGAAGGCAGCCGAGTTCGACCAGTCGCGCACGGCGCGAGTCGGCGCCCGTTCCATGATCTGCGACCAGTTTTCCTTGGTCTCGATCTGCACGTTGAGGCCGACCGACTTCCACATCTCGACCAGCACCTGCGCGGTCGCGACCTGGTTGGTGTAGTAGTTGTTGAGCAAGCGGTACGGAATCGGATCGCCCTTGTAATTCGCCTGCTTGAGCAGATCCTGCGCGAGCTTGGGATCATAGGCCGGCACGCTCCAGTCGGCGTTGAACATGTCGCCGTAGAACTCCCATTGCAGTCCCTTCGGCACGCGGGTGCGGCCGGCCCACAGGCTGTCGACGATGGCCTGGCGGTCGATCGAATGGGTGAAGGCGCGGCGCACCAGCGGATTGGCGAGCACGGCGTGGTTCTTGTCGAACACGGTCAGGCGATGATTGAGGATGGTGCCGCCCTGCACTTCGAAGGCGGCATTCTTCTCGATGCCGGCGATCTGGTCCGGCGGGATGTCGCAGGCGAACTGGTATTCGCCCGAGAGAAGACCGTTGATGCGGCTCGCCACTTCAGGCACTTCGAGGAAGCGGATGCGCTTGAGCGGCGGACGGCCGCCCCAATATTCGTCGTGCGCTTCCAGGGTCAGCGACACGTCGGGCTTGAGCTCGACGACCTTGTAGGGACCGGTCGTGACCGGCTTGCGCGCCCAGTCGAGATAGCTGGCGGACTCCTCCCAGGCGCGGCGGTTCATGATGTCGGAGCCGTAGCGCGACAGCCGGCCCTCGATCGTGACGTCGGGCGTCGCGTTGTAGAAGCGCACCGTGTACTTGTCGACGGCATCGACGCGGACGAGGTCGGGCCAGATGCGGCGTGCGACGGCGGGCACGTCCGGCGGCAATTCCTTGCCAGGCCGCGGCGTCGGGATCTTCTCGAAGGCCTGGATGGTCGAACGGCTCTTGGCCTCGGTGTCGCCGAACATGCGCTCGCGGCTGAAGGTGAAGACGACGTCTTCGGCCGTCAGTTCGTCGCCATTGTGGAACTTGACGCCCTGGCGCAGCTTCACCTCGACGGTCTGGTCGTCGATGCGGCGCCATTCGGTGGCAAGGCCCGGCACGGCTTCAAGATTGCCGCGCCAGTTCTTGGAGATCAGGCCTTCCCAGATCGAGGAGAAGAACACGCGTTCACCGACATTGGACTGCTCGCGCAGCACGTCGAGCACGTTTGCGTTGGTCACCTTCTGCACGGCGACCGTCACCGACGGGCGGTTGTCGCCTTGCGCGATGGCAAAGCGCGGCAGCAGCAGCGCGCCTGCGGCAGCGCCGCCGGATTTCAGGATGGTGCGACGGGTAAGTTTGCTCATGGCGGTGGCCCCTGCCCTGGATGATGCGGTTATTCGGCGAGACCGAGCGCGGCGAGATGCGCTGCGCCCTTGCGGACGTCGTCGTGGTTGCGGAGCTCGAGGATCAGCCGCGGATTGGAATTCAGCCGTCCGAGCGCGCGGAACACGGCGACCCAGGGGATGTTGCCCTCGCCCGGCGCCCAGTGCCGGTCGGCAAAGCCGTCGGTGTCCTGCAGATGCACATGCGTCAGCATGTCGCCAGCGGTCTCGACGTAGTAATCAACAGGCGGCGCGCCGGTGGAGATGTGGGCGTAGTTGGCGTGACCGGTGTCGAGCGAGACGCGAACCTTGGCGCTTTCCAGCGCCTTGGCGAGGCGGACGCGGTCGCGCGGATCCTTGTCCTCGATATTCTCGATGACGATCTCGCAGCCGATGGTCTCGGCGCGCGCGACCACCTCGGCGAGCGTTGCCTTGACGCGCTCGACGATATTGGCGCGATTGTCCGGATAGAGGTCGAGATTGTTGTGGTCCCAGGTCGTGAACGGCGAATGGATCACCATCTGCGTCGCGCCGAGGAATTCTGCGGCATCGAGGCCCTGGAGCAGGCGTTTGGTCACCGCCTGACGGATCATGGGATCATGGCTGTCGATCTTGAAGCCCCAGAACGGACCGTGGATGCCGAGCCGCCCGGTGTGGCCCGACAGCATCTGCTTGATCTCGCCGGCCGTGCTGCGCCAGTCGCTGTCGAGCAGATCGGCGCGGAAGAAGTCCTGGATCTCGAGGTCGCGCTGCCGTTCCAGAAGCCAGTCGCGATGCGCGGGGATCGATTTGATGGACAATGCGGCGCCCAGCACCGGCTTCGACATGGCTTGCTCCTTGACCGTCAGCGATGACGGGGAGCAGCGCTAGACCAGTTCAATGACAGGCCCGTGAAACGCAGGTTCCGCAGAGCGGACGCGCTGTGGACATCATGGCAGAACCAACGCATGGCAAAACGAACACGTGGCAAGCGGTATCGGTGTCCGTAGTGATCCGGAATGGAATCCTAACCATAGTTCGCGTACATCGCGGGACATCGATCGGCGGCCACTTCCACGGGCATCACCCTCTGATCGCGCTACATGGGGTTGGGGGACCGCATGGGGCGGGGGATTGAAGGCTGGGGCAAGGTGACGAGGTCCGGACTCCTAGGCACTCCGGACCTCGAAGCTTTCTGAGATTGAACGCAACTTCGCGCCGTCCGGCTGGGGCATCCGGGCGGCGCGTTGTCGTTTCAGCGTCCGCGTTCGGTCAGCGCGTCTGCGGCTCGACCGTGACAGTGCAGTCGCCCTGCCCTTGCGTCGCAACCACGATGTTGCCGGCCGGTGCGCCAAGCGCGATCGGGGCCGACGTGCCGCCGCCGGGCATCTGAACCGTCACGCTCATGGAATCGCTGCGTGCGGTCGAGCCAACGGTTGAAGGCTCTGCCTGGGCGACATTGCCCGACGCGTCCCGCCGCATGACCTGGCAGTTCAAATTGCTTGTCACATTGCTCGTTCCGGCCGCCGCCACGCTCGATGGCGTGCTGCCGCCCATCTGCGCCCGGGCGCGCGAGGGATCACGCGGCACCTGGCTGATGATGCGATGCGTGCGCGGCTCCACGATGACGATGTCGTCATCGGTGGTGAAATACTCGTAGTCCCGGTATTCCGGCTCGATCGAAACGATCTCGGGCGGAACGCGGTAGAGACGGACGCGTGGCGGGATCGTCTCGCCGATTCGGATCGAGATGTTCAGATTGCGTTCCGGCTGGGCCAGGCGCGCACGGCTCACTGTCTCGGAGATCCGCACCTGCTTCTCCGTCGTCACCTGGGCCTGCTGATTGACCTGGGTGTTGGTCTGCGTGGTCTGATTGGCTTGATTGGTCTGCGTACCAGACGGCGTGGTCTGCGCGTTGTTGGTCGGAGCCGTGCGGTTCGCGTCCGTCGCGGTGGCAGGCCGGTTGTTCTGTTGCGCCGGCTGTTGGGTCTCTTTCTGATTGGCCGCGGTCCCGCTCTTCGACTTCTCGGACTCGGCCGTTGATTTCTGCGGCGCGGACTTGTCCTGCTTCGTCTCCGCGCTGTTCTTGTTAGTCTCCGCGCCGCTCTTGCCGGCGTCCCGGCCCGATTTGCCGCCCTCGGCCTCGCGGTTGCGATCGCGCGCGTTCTCGCGAGATTCCTGCGCCTGATCCTTGGTCGCGTCCTTCGCGTCCTTCGCGTCCTTGCCCTTCGGCTGATTGCGCTCGGCAGAATTGGTCGGCTGGCGCTTGTCGTCGTTCGCGTCCTGCTTGGCAGCGCCGCCCTTCTCGTCGCGCCCGGCGCCCTGCAGTCGCTCCTGGACGCCCTGAGCGCGCTCTTGAATGCGTTCCTGAGCTGCGCCACCACGCTGGGGCGCGGTCCCCTTCGCCGGTTCTTCGGTCCGTCTCGGCTCGTCTCGGCGCTCACCGGGCGCCTGGGCGTGGGCCAAGCCGGATGCGAGCATCAGGCCGATGACCGCAGTCGATAACATCAAGTGTTTACGCATAGTCCCTCTCCTCGACAATTCGCAGCGACAGACGCGAACGTTCCGTGGGGACGAAGGTTCCTGATCGGAGAACGACAAAGCCAGGCGGATCAGGCAGCCTTACATAGGGTCCTTGAGCGTGAGACGGGCCGTAAAGGTCACGCTGGTCTTGCCGACCAGGGCCATGCCTTCGACCTCGGCACCGCCGGCGGAATAGTCGCCCGAGAAACCGCAGGTGACCTCCCTTCCGCCGAAGGCCAGCGTTCGGCCGACGGCCTCGGTGTGCTGATTGACGATCATGTCGCCGCGCCATTTGCCGTTCCGGAAGGTGTAGCTGCCGGTGTAGGAGAAATAGCTGTCGCCGCCCATGATGCGTCCGTCGCAGAGCACCACGACACCTCTCGCCTGGCCGCGCTTGCCGTCGCGCATCTCGATGTCGAAGATGTAGAGGCCGTTGACGACCCTGGCCTCGTCCGCTTCCGCCCGATCCCCTGCCGACATCCGACCATCTCCCCCGCCGATCCAGTCGATCAGTTCGGCACGTTCCGCTCGAGATCCTCGAGCCATGCCGCCGCACTCGAATCCGACGGCGCGCGCCAGTCGCCGCGGGGCGACAACGAGCCGCCCGACGAGACCTTCGGGCCGTTCGGCATCGCCGAACGCTTGAACTGGCTGAAGGCGAAGAACCGGCGCAGGAACACCTCGAGCCAGCGCCTGATCTCCTTGAGTTCGTAAGCCCTGCGCCGATCGCTCGGAAACGCCGGCGGCCATTCGCCCTTGGCCACGTCCTTCCAGGCGTGCTGCGCCATGAAGGCGATCTTGGACGGGCGCATGCCGAAGCGCAGCGTGTAGAACAGGTTGAAATCCTGCAGCTCGTACGGCCCGACGGATGCTTCCGTGCTCTGCGGCTTCTGGCCGGGCTCCACCGGCACCAGCTCGGGCGAGATCTCGGCGGTGAGGATCGAACCGAGGGTGCGGTTGACGTCGCCGCTGAACTGCTGTGATGAGATCACCCAGCGGATCAGATGCTGGATCAGCGTCTTCGGCACGCCGGCATTGACGTTGTAATGCGCCATCTGGTCGCCGACGCCATAGGTGCACCAGCCCAGCGCGAGCTCGGAGAGGTCGCCGGTTCCGATCACGATGCCGCCGTGATGATTGGCGAGCCGGAACAGATAGTCCGTGCGCAGGCCCGCCTGGACGTTCTCGAAAGTGACGTCGTAGACCTTCTCGCCTTGGCCGAAGGGATGGCCGATATCCTTGAGCATCTGCGTCGCGGTGGTGCGGATGTCGAGCTCCTGCCAGCTCGTGCGCAGCGCCTGCATCAAAGCCAGCGCATGGCTCTTGCTCTCGCTGCCGGTGGCGAATCCCGGCATGGTGTAGGCGAGGATGTTCTCGCGCGGCAGGCCGAGCAGGTCGACCGCCTTGGCAGCGACGATCAAAGCGTGGGTGGAATCAAGCCCGCCCGAGACGCCGATCACGACACGCTTGGTGCCGGTGGCGCGCATGCGCTGCACGAGGCCCGCGACCTGGATGTTGTAGGCCTCGTAGCAATCCTGTTCGAGCAGGCTTTCGTCGCTCGGCACGAACGGAAAGCGCTCGATCTTGCGCAGGAAGCCGATGTCGGCGGACGGCGGCTTCAACGCAAACGTCACCTTGCGATAGAATGCCTCGCGCTGGCGGCGGTTGTCGTCGAAGGTGCCCATCAGCGCACGTTCCTGCCTGAGCAGATCGAGATCGACGTCGGCGGTGGTGATCTGGCCGCCTTGGCGGAACCGCTCGCCCTCGGCCAGCAGCACGCCGTTCTCGTAGATCGAGGTCTGGCCGTCCCAGGACAGATCCGTGGTCGATTCCCCGGCACCGGCGGCCGAATAGACGTAAGCCGCAAGGCAGCGCGCCGACGTCGACTGGCACAACAGCGCGCGCGAGCGCGCCCGGCCGATCGTGATCGGGCTGCCGGAGAGATTGACCAGCACGCTGGCGCCCGCCAGCGCGAGCTCCGAGGCCGGCGTCACCGGGATCCACATGTCCTCGCAGATCTCGACGCCGATGGTGAGGCCCGGAACGTCCTCGGCCGCAAACAGCAGGTCGACGCCAAACGGCGCATGCAGCCCGCCGAACGCGATCGTCTCTCCGGCCATGCCGGCGCCGGAGCCGAAATGCCGGCCCTCGTAGAACTCGCGATAGGTCGGCAAATAGGTCTTCGGCACCACGCCGAGCACGTTGCCGCGATGAATGACGACGGCGCAGTTGTAGATGCGATGACCAAAGCGCAGCGGCGCGCCGACGATCAGGACCGGCATCAGCCCCGCGGAGGCCTCGACGATGCCGGCAAGGCCCCGCTCGACGGCGTCCAGCAGCGGATCCTGCTTGACCAGATCCTCGATCGCATAGCCGGACAGGCACAGCTCGGGAAACACGGCAACCGCCACCGACTGCTCGTGACAGGCATCGGCCGCCGCCAGCACCGCCTTGGCGTTGGCCGTGGGATCGGCGACATGGGAGGTGGTGACACAGGCCGCCACGCGCGCAAATCCGTGAGCGTAGATCGAGTGGAAAGTCATCGAGCGCAGTACCCTTAATCTCTTCACGGCCGAAGCCATCAGCTCCGAACCCTATGTAGCCCATCGACCGCGGCCCGTGCAGGCCATCCACCGTCATGCATAACGGATTTGCAGGACCGCTTGGCCAGCGCCTGGCGGGGTTTCAGGCGCGGCGGGCCAGCACGCCGGACAGGTCGTCGCGCAGCCAGGCGGCAATCCGCGGCCAGGCGTGCGCATGGGTGCGTGCGCCCATGAAGAGGCCGAGGTGATTGCTCGGCTCGGAGGCTGCCGCGATGAAGGCCGGCGGCGTGCCGAGGAGCCCCGCGGTGGCAAGCGCCTGCGCAGCCGGCACGACCTCGTCGTCAAGCCCGGCCAGCAGGAAGACCGGTACCTTGACGTCCGTCAGATCGATCGGGCGACCAAGTGCGACGAAACTGCCGCCGGCGATCCGGTTCTCCCGGAATATCCGGTTGACGATCTCCAGATAATATTTGCCCGGCAGATCGAGCGTCTCCGCGTTCCAGCGGTCGAAGCGCGCGAGCAGTGCCGCGCCCTCCTCGTCCGACAGGTCTCTCTGCAGAGCCGCGACGATATCATCGCGGTTCGGCGCCTTGGACCACAGGCGCAGCATCTCCCCGCCGCTGACATTGCCGCCGCCGCGTGCCACGAGCTGGTCGTAGACCATATCGGGCGCGTTGCGGGTGAGCCGGCACAACGAGGACTCGATCGACAGGTCGACGGGAGCGCCGACCAGCACCAGCCGCCGCACCTTGGCCGGAAAGCGCGCCGCATAAAGCAGCGACAACCAGCCGCCCTGGCACAGGCCGACCAGATCCACCGGCGCGCCGATCTCGTCGATGGCGACGTTGAGATCGCCGAGATAGCTGTCGATCGAGAGATAGCGCATATCCGGCGTCGCCGAGCGCCAATCGGTCAGATAGACCCGGTCGATGCCGCCGGCCTGCAGGGACTGCACCACGCTGTGGCCGGGCGCGAAATCAGCGATCAGCGCCCGATGCAATGCATAGGGCGCACAGACCAACGCCGGCGGGCCGGACTTGTCTTTCGAGCAATCGCGCAGGCGCATGGTCGCGAGCTCGAGCGCGACATCGTTCGGCGTCGTCCAGGCCAAACAGCGGTCGTCCTGCTCCACCGGGCCGCGCTCCAGCCACCAGAAGCAGGAATCCATGGCAAGGCGCGCCGCCGCAAACGGCCACAGCAGCGGATCCTCCGGGTTGGCGTCCCGTGCGTCCTTCTCTTTGCGGGCCTTTTCCACCATGGCTATCTCACGAACCTCACAGCAACGCCTCCAGGCCGACCACCGAAATGCCCCGCTGTCGAAAGCTCTGATGCGTCGCGGCCACCGAACCGTCGAGATCAATGCCGCGGCAGGCCTCCTCGATGACGACGACCTCGAATCCCGCCTTGCGGGCGTCCTCTGCCGAGAAGCGGACGCAGAAATCGAGCGCAAGCCCGGCGACAAAGACGGTCTTCAACTCGCGCTCGCGCAAATAGCCGAGCAGGCCCGTCGGCGTCCTCTTGTCGTTCTCAAACAAGGCCGAATAGGAATCGATGCCGCGGCGAAAGCCCTTGCGCACCACGAGGCTCGCGCACGTGACGTCGAGCTCGCGATGGAATTCGGCACCGGAGGTGCCCTGCACGCAATGCGCCGGCCAGAGCACCTGGGTGCCGTAGTCGAGCTCAATGGTCTGGAAAGGCTGCTTGCCCGCATGGTTCGGCGCAAACGAGACATGGTCGCGCGGATGCCAGTCCTGGGTCAGCACCATATTGCCGAATCTTTGGGCGATGCGGTTGATGGCGGGGACGACCTGCTCGCCGCCGGGAACGGCGAGCGCTCCGCCGCTGCAGAAGTCGTTCTGCACGTCGATCGCCAGCAGCACGTCGCGGTCGGAAATCCTCATCGCCGGTCTCGTTCGAAAGGTCCGGCACGCTGGCGCCGGACAGGGCCCCTTAGTGTCGGTCTTCCCGCGCTGCTTCGCAACCGCCGCCGCCTTGCCATGCGAATTGGTCACCGAACGGCCGCCAGCATGCAACGGTTTCGTCCTGTCCGTGTTGACTAGCCGCATCCCAGGGCGGATTCTCGCATCGTCCGCGACAGGCGGATCGGGTCGAATGTGTGGAGGACAGGGTGCCGCAGCCGGCGGGCGGCGGCAGCCACGAGGTCATGAATACCGGCATGGATATCGGCAAGACTGGACAGATACTTCTCGCCGATATCGGCGGCACCAATGCGCGCTTCGCGCTGAGCCGGAGCGAATTGGGCCAACTCGATCAGGCCGGACCGATCGACTACGTGAAGGTTGCCGACTTCCCAACCGTCCGGGACGCCATTGCGGACGTCCTGACGCGGCGGGCCGGCGGCCAGCGCCCGCAAAGAGCCGTCTTGGCCGTAGCGGGCCCTGTCACCAACAATCGCTGCGTCATGACCAACAGTCCCTGGGTTATCGACGGTAACGAGCTGCAGCCCGCCCTCGGCTTCGACAGCGTCCATGTCCTCAACGATTTCGAGGTGGTCGCCTGGTCCCTGCCCGCCTTGCATTCTGCCGATCTGATCCCGCTCGGAGGACAGGACGGCCTGCCCGGAGAGCCGCTGCTGGTGGTCGGGCCGGGAACCGGCTTTGGCGTCTCCTGCCTGGTCGAGCGCCATGGCGCGCGCCTGGCCATCGTCACCGAAGCCGGACATGCGACCCTGCCGGCCGAGAACGAGCATGAGGAACGTGTGATCGCGTCCCTGCGCCGGCGCCTGGGCCATGTCGACATCGAATTCGGGGCACTGTCCGGTACCGGCCTGCAAAATCTCTACGACGCGCTGGCCGAGGTCGACGGCGCAAACGTGCCGCGGCGCGACGCGGCTGGCATCACCAAGGCGGCCCTGGACGGCAGCTGTGCGCACAGCCGTGCGACGCTGGACATGTTCTGCGCCATTCTCGGTTCCGTTGCGGGCAATCTCGCGATGACGTTCGGCGCCCGCGGCGGCGTGTACATCGCCGGCGGCATCGCGCCCCGCTTTCCCGAGTTCCTTGCAGCCTCCGCCTTTCGTGCGCGCTTCGAGGCGAAGGGGCGCTTTGAGAACTACGTGCGCAACATCCCGACCTGGCTGGTCACGAAGCCCGATGCGAGCTTCCTCGGCCTGAAGATGTTTGCCGATTCCCAGGCGGGTTGAGGTCCGGTTGTCTTTGCTGCCCAGAGTTCCAGTCATGCACAGCTGATTGCTGCGCATGCGCGCCTCCGGACGGGATCGCACTTGCGCGCCTGTTTCGGATGAGAAACAATCCCGCCGTGTGTGTGGCGTAGTTGCGGGGGCGTGACTTGCGTAAGCAGGATTTGGGTTTCGACTATCACCGCTATCACCGCCTGCTGTGCGAGGCGGACGACGACGACAAGCGGCTGGCGCTGATCGACCTCTTGATCGAGGAAAAGGCGCGGGACCGGCTGGCCGCCCAGCGCGCTTCGGACCGGGCCGCCATGACCGCCCAGACCATTGCCACGGTGCTGAAGAACGGCCGCAACTGAGGCTTGCAATCCGGCCGACGCCGGCGAGGACGCGAGCTTCGATTGCGACTCCGTTAACGACGCCTCGCAATCTGATGTCAAACTTTTTGCTCTAGAAGTTCCCTCACCTGATGCAATTCAGGATCAACAAGGGGGGAATGAACATGAGCATGATTTCGCTTGCCGCGATGCCGGCCGTCGTCGAAACGCGTTTTTCCGATTCGTCCTTCAAGACCATTTTGCTGCTGTGCTGCACGGGCCTGGTCGCCTCGTTCGGCCTGATGGCGTACGGCATCGACCTCGGCGCCGGCCTGGTCTGAGACCGTCACAAGTTCCATCGCCAAATGGCCGCCCTTGACGGGCGGCCGTTTTCGTTGCGGCTCAGTGCGGCGCTTGGGGCGCAGCGCCCGGAAACATCGAATCGATCATCGCCTTGAGCTGATCCATCGCGATGGGCTTGCGCAGGATCGGCCTGCGCCGGAGCAAGGACGGCAGCAGTTCCGGACCGTAACCGGTGGCGAACAGAAACGGCTTGCCGCGGCGCTCGATCAGGTCGGCGACGGGATCGACGTAGACGCCCATGAGATTGATGTCGAGGATGGCCAGATCATATTGAGCGGTCATCGCGAACGCGCTGGCGTCCCGGACATTGTCCGCTTCCGCGACGACGTGATGGCCGAGTTCCACCACCATGTCGGCGATCATCATCCGGATCAACGCCTCGTCTTCGACCAGGAAAACGGAGAGTCCGTCCGCCATATCAACCCCGCAGTCAGCTTGCGAAGATAATCATACCTCAATCGCGAATGGGATACACGAATTCGTGGTGGGCGCCGTTAATTCGCACGCGCCCGATCCGATTCAACTTGATCAATCCAATCCCCGCTCGTGGCTCAGGCGCACCATCTCCTGGATGAAGACCTGCTTCTGCTTGTCGTCGAGGCTCGAATACAGCGGCTCGGCGGCATCGGCGACATTGCGCTGGTCGGCAGCGCGGTCGATCAGGAACTGCGCCTCGTTGCGCATCTGCTCGATGATGTCATCGGGCGGATCCCGCTTGGCGCGGGCAACCCGCAAGTTGAGCCGCTCTGCACCATTATGCCCGAGGTAGTGCATTGCGCTCGAGAAGCCGTACCAGTGCTTCTCCTGGTCAGGCGTGAGGTTCAGCTGGGTCTTGATCCGCTCGATATAGGAATCGCTGTTGGCAACGATCTGTTCGGCGGTCTGCTGCGGCGCGCCGGGCTGGGTGAGGACCGTGACGTCCTTGTTGTCCTTGCCCTGTGGCGCGTTCTTCGCCTCCTTGCTCGCCTTGGCGCCCTTCGCCCCCTTGGCGCTCTTGGCATCCTTGTCCTTGGCGGCACCCTGCTGCTTGGCATCCTTGCCCGCGCTGTCCTTGGCGGCAGGAGCCTGATTGCCATTGTTGTTGCCGACACCGAGCACGCCGGTGAAGACGCCGACCACACCGCCGATTGCGCCGCCAAGCACGCCACCGACCGGACCGGCCGCCTTGTTCCCGGCCGCCGCACCGTCCTGCACGCCCTTGACCAGACCCTGAGCATTCGCCGCCGCGGCGCATCCGAGCAGCAGCGCGAGCACCGACCCCAGCGCAAACCATCGTCGCAGGTGAAGCCGCGCTGGCGGCGCCGGGTTGATCATTCTCGTCTCCATCGTCGATCTGGCTGGCCTGTCGGCGAGAACTCCCGCCAATTGCAACTCTATCGTCTCCGCCGCTTCGCGGTCCAGACGCAGCCGACTGCTGTCCACGCCCGAAAAGTCTTTCGCGCGAAGCGGTTATGCAGGCTTATTCGAAACTGCGGCGTAATTGCGCACGGGATCTTCGAAGGCTCTCTCGCACGAAGTGTGCGTCGCAAAATGAACAGCTGCGTTGGCGCGACGCATGATCCAGACGTGCAAGCAAGACGGCGCCGGGCACATCCTTAGTTCTAGACGAGGAGCCGTTCGGCTTTCTCGACAGACGCGATCAATCATGATCTGATCGCGCTACCAATTTGCTGCGGCCAGCGTGGATTGTTCACGTCAGCCGACGGCACCAATAAGAAAATCCAACAACAAGAATACAAAAAGAAAGTCTCTCAGAGGAAACTCCAACAACAAAACCCAGGCGAGGAAACGAGATGTCACGCAAGAAACTGACGCGACGTCAATTTGTGGCTGCCACTGCAATGTCCTCCGCGGCGCTGATCACGGCGCCCTACGTCCGGGGCGCTTACGCCGCCGGCAAACTCTCGATCGGCTTCTGGGACCATTGGGTACCAGGCGCCAACAAAGCCTCGACCGATCTGGTCAACGAATGGGCCGCCAAGGAGAAGGTCGAAGTCACCATCGACTACATTCCCAGTCAGGGAAACAAGAACCTTCTGACCATTGCGGCGGAAGCGCAGGCAAAGTCCGGCCACGATATCTTCGCGATGCCGACGTGGTGGGCTCATTCCAATGCGGACCAACTCGAAAACGTGGCCGACATCATGGGACCGATCATCGCGGAAAATGGCGAGGTGAACGGCACGGTCAAATATCTGGGCATGGCCGACAACAAATGGCTCGGCGTCCCCGCCTGTGTCGGCAGCCAGATCAAGGGCCCCTGCTCCCGCATCGATCTGATGAAGAAGCATGCCGGCATTGACGTTCAGGCGATGTACCCGGCGGGCTCCGAACCAAAAGCCGATGACTGGACGCTCGAAACCTTCCTGAAAGCCGCGGAAGCCTGCCACAAGGCCGGCGTCCCCTTCGGTATCGGCCTCGGAGAGACCACCGACAACGTCGATACCGCAGGCGCGATTTTCCTGTCGTTCGGTGCCCAGCTCGTCGACGCCAAGGGCAATCTCACCGTCAAGACCGACGCGGTTCGTCAGGCTCTCGATTTCTACAAGAAGCTGATCAGCTTCCTGCCGCCCGACGTCGCGGCATGGGACGACGCATCCAACAACAAATGGCTGGTCTCCGGCCGTGGCGCGATGATCATGAATCCGCCGAGCGCCTGGGCCGTCGCCAAACGCGACGCGCCGCAGGTTGCGGAGCAGTGCTGGACGCACGGATTCCCGAAGGGGCCGAAGGGGCGCTTTGCACCCTATCTGCCCTATTTCTGGAGCATCTGGAATTTCTCCAAGAACAAGGAAGCCGCAAAGAGTCTGCTCATCGCGTTGTCGAAGCCGGCAGCCATCGAAAAGATGGTGAACGCCAGCGGAGGCTACGATTTGCCGGCCTATGAGAAGCTCACAACGCTGAAGGTTTGGCAGGAAGAGGGGCCGCCGAAGGGGACGCTCTTTCATTATCCAAACCCCTACAAGCATCAGACGTTGTCGATTGCGGCCTCTCCTGCCCCGCCGAAGATCGCCCAGCAAATCTACGCGCAAGCCACGCTCACCAAGATGTGCCTGCGGTATCATCAGGGCGAAGCGATGGAAAAGACGCTCGCCTGGGCCGAAGGCGAATGCGAAGGCTTCATGCGGAGCTAAGCCGGACAGGCTCGCCGCGCCGGCACCAAGCCGTCCGCGACGAGTCCTCCGTCTCACTCACTTGGCGAGAACCGGCAGCCTCGGTTCTCGCACCTTCCAAGAGTCGGGTTGATCGACCAAATCGCGCGAGGAAAATGCATCATGGCGGATGTCGCATTGCAGCCGAACACGGTCGGCGCAGCGCAACCGGTACGAAAACGCTCCGGTCTGCAAAAGGCGCTCAAACGCAAATCCACCGCGGCGTTCCTGATGACGCTGCCGTTGATCATCCTGATCGCGCTTCTGGTGCTTTATCCTGCGTTCTATTCGCTCCATCTGGCGACGCTCAACAAGTCGATGCAGAGATTCGTGGGCCTCGGCAATTTCGAGTTCCTGTTCAAACGCGACACGTTCTGGCTGGTCGTCAAGCAATCCTGCATCTTCGCGATCACCGCCGTCTTGTTCAAAGCGCTGATCGGATTCATTGTCGCCCACTTCGTCCATAACATTCCGGCCAAGGGTCAACGCAAATGGCGCGGCATGCTGCTGGTGCCCTGGGTCATCCCGCCCGCGATGAGCACGCTCGCATGGCTGTGGCTGTTCGACCCTTCCTACAGCGCGTTCAACTACACGCTGTCGTTTTTCGGGATCGGGCCGATCCCGTGGACGGGCGATGCCGACTGGGCGCGCTTTTCCGTGATCCTCGTCAATGTCTGGTACGGCGCGCCGTTCTTCATGATCATGTATCTGGCTTCCCTGAAATCGGTGCCCGAGCAGCTCTATGAAGCCGCGGCGATCGACGGAGCCAATTGGTGGCAGCGCATCTGGTACGTCACGCTGCCGATGATGCGCAACATCATAGCGATCACGACGCTGTTCTCGCTGATCGTGACCTTCGCCAATTTCGACATCGTGAGAATCCTGACCGCCGGCGGCCCTCTCGACCACACCCATATCTTTGCGACCTGGGCCTTCCGGATCGGCATCGAAGGAAGCGATATTCCGCTTGGCGCAAGCGTCTCCCTGTTCATGGTGCCGATCCTGGCGGTCGCAGCGATATTCATCCTGCGGGACGTCAACAAGCGCGGGAATGAAGCCTGATGAGCTCAGTCACGATAGACAAGGCCGCGCCGACGCGCACCGTCAAGCTGGGAAGCATGAGCCGCGACCGCAAATGGGCGCTGCGATGGTCGTATTTCTTTCTGACGCTGTTTGCGATCTTCTCGCTGCTGCCGCCCATTTACATGCTGGTCACCTCTCTCAAGAGCAGCGCCGAAATCTCGGCGGCGACCAATCCATGGTGGGTCTTCCATCCCACCCTCGAGAACTATGTCGGCCTGCTGACGTCGAACCAGTTCCTGCGGTTCTTCTTGAATTCCGCGCTGGTTTCGATTTTCGTGGTCACCATCACGATGCTGATCAGCGTGCCCGCAGCCTTTGCCCTCGCGCGGATGCGATTCTGGGGGTCGGCCACGCTGGCGACCGGCGTGTTCCTGACCTACCTGATTCCGGACAGCCTGTTGTTCATTCCACTGTTCAAGGTTTTCGCACAGTTCGGCGACTGGACCGGCATCCAGCTCATCAACCGCTGGTACGTGCTGCTCTTCATCTATCCGACACTGACGGTCCCGTTCTGCACATGGATCATGATCGGATACTTCGCATCGATCCCAAAGGAGCTCGACGAGGCCGCGATCATCGATGGGGCGTCCTGGTTCCAGACGCTGACCCGGATCTTCATTCCGGTGGCGCTGCCGGGTCTGATCGCTGCGACCATTTTCGCCTTTACCGTTTCCTGGGCGCAATTCCTCTATCCGCTCGTGTTCACGACCTCCACGGATCAACTCGTGCTGCCGGTCGGCATCATTACCACGCTGATCAAGGGCGACGTATTCAACTGGGGACAGATCATGACCGGCGCGCTGCTTGGCGCGGCGCCGCCGCTGATCATCTACGCGTTCCTGATGGACTATTACATTGCCGGCCTGACCGCCGGTGCGACAAAGGGTTGATGGCGAGGAGCTGAACTTCGATGGCTGACGTTGCTTTGCGGAAAGTAGTCAAGCGTTACGACGACGTCGAAGCCGTGCGCGGCATCGACCTCGACATCGCCGACCACGAGTTCATCGTGCTGGTCGGCCCCTCCGGCTGCGGCAAGTCGACCACGCTGCGGATGATCGCCGGCCTCGAGGACATCAGCGACGGCGACATCATGATCGGCGGCGACGTCGTCAACGACGTGCCGCCGAAGGACCGCGACATCGCGATGGTGTTCCAGAACTACGCACTCTATCCGCACATGACGGTCGCCGAGAACATGTCGTTCGGGCTCCGCCTCAAGCACTACCCCAAGGCCGAGATCAAGGCGCGGGTGACGGAGGCCGCCCGCCTGCTCGACATCACCGACCTGATCGACCGCAAGCCGAAGCAGCTCTCCGGCGGCCAGCGCCAGCGCGTCGCGATGGGCCGCGCCATCGTCCGCAACCCCAAGGTCTTCCTGTTCGACGAGCCGCTGTCCAATCTCGACGCCAAGCTGCGCGTGCAGATGCGGATCGAGATCAAGAAGGTGCACCAGAAGGTCCGCACCACCACCGTCTACGTCACCCACGACCAGGTCGAGGCGATGACCCTGGCCGACCGCGTCGTGGTGATGAACAAGGGACGGATCGAGCAGATCGGCACGCCGAACGAGCTCTACCACAAGCCGGCAACGCGCTTCGTGGCCGGCTTCATCGGCTCGCCCGCGATGAACTTCATCCCGTGCCGGCTCGAGGATGTCGGCGGCACGCTGCAGATCCGCCTGACTGACCGCATCGCCTTCGCGCTGCCGCCGGCTCGCGCCGCGCGCTACAACGCGCTGCCGCGCACGGAGAAGCTGCTGCTGGGCATCCGCCCCGAGCATCTCACCGAGTCGCATGCGCATCTCGGACCGGGCGTCGAGTCCTTCGATACCGTGCTCGACGTCACCGAGCCGATGGGCATGGAAACCCTGGTCTATTTCGGGCTCGACGGCACGCCGGTCTGCGGCCGCGTCGATCCCAATGCCGGCGCCAAGGACGGGGCTCCCATGCGTTTGGCGATGGACCTCAATAACATGCACCTGCTAAACGAGGCGACCGGCGTCGTGATATGACGCCGGTTCAAGAAACTCGCGCAGGCAGGGGACGATGGCGACCAACAAGAAGAAGATTTTCGTTACACAAACTTTGTCGCAAGGGGCACGCGCCCTCCTCACCCAGCGGGACGATATCGAGCTCGTCGAGTTCGCGAACCTGATCTCGGCTCGGGATTTCGAGGCCCTGCTGAAGAGCCATGCGCCGGTCCACGGTGTCGCACTCGGCGCGACCGCCTTTGGCGAGACCGAGCTCGAAGCCGCCGGGGACATGAAAGTGGTGACCCGTATCGGTGTAGGCTACGACGCCGTCGACGTGCCCGCCCTCTCCCGCCGCAAAGTGCCGCTGATGGTGGCAGGCAGCGCCAACTCGCCCTCGGTCGCCGAGCAGGCGCTGTTCATGATGCTGACGCTGGCCAAGCGCGCGAACGAGTTGCACGCCTGCGTCAAGGACGGCAAATGGGCCGACCGGCTCGGCATGCTGCCGTTCGATCTCTACGGCAAGACTGTGCTGATCATCGGCTTCGGCCGCATCGGCACCCGCACCGCCAAGCGGTGCCTCGCCATGGAAATGAAGGTGCAGGTCTACGATCCCTACAAGCCTGCAGCCGACATCAAGGCCGCCGGCTGCGAGCCGGTCGCGGACCTCGACGCGGCGTTGCCTCACGCCGATTTCGTCACTATCCACTGCCCGAAGACGCCGGAAACCGTCGGCCTGTTCGATGCCGACAGGATCGGCCGCATGAAGCCGAAATCCTATCTCATCAACACCGCGCGCGGCGGCATCGTGAAGGAAGCCGCGCTGTACGATGCGCTGACGTCCGGCAAGCTCGCCGGCGCCGGCATCGACGTGTTCGAGGTGGAGCCGCCGCCGGTCAGCAACGCACTGTTCGCCCTGCCCAACGTCATCATCGCCCCGCATGTCGCCGGCGTGACGGTCGAGGCGGTGCAGCGCATGAGCGAGCAGACCGCGCGCAACATCCTGAGTGTGCTGGACGGGGACCCCATCACGCAGAACGTCATCAATCAGGACGTGCTGGGCTGAACGCGACCCGAGGCGGATGGTCACCCCATCCGCCTTCGGAAGGCCAGAATGCGTCCCATTTTGGTGCAGATCGAGCCCCAACTCAGCCTTAATCAAACGCGCCTAATGTTCCCGGCCGCGGCGGCAGTGGGACAAACTCGCCGGCCGCGTCGAGCTGGAGGATGGACCCTTGTCAGAGATCGACCCGACCGACCACGCGCTGGCGACCATCGCCAGCATTTTGGAGCGCCCCGAGCCTGTTCTCGTGGTCCGCGAGACCGAGACTGAAATCGTGCTCGCCGGCGAGCGTGAACACCTCGCTTCAGACGAGCAGGCAGTCATCGACGAGCAGCCGGCTCTCGAGGAGCATCCGGTCGTCGAAGAGCAGCCGCTGGTCCCGGACCACACCGATGCCGACGGCTACAGCAAGGTCGGGCCCGGCCCCATGGTGGCGATCCGGCTCAAATGGACGGTCCATCGCGGCGATGACGGCCAGTACTACGTGCACGAGACCATCGGCGAACAATCCGCGCCGGTGGTCAGCGGCCCCATGACGAGCGAGGCCGCAGTCCATTTCGTCGACGTCCAGGAGGACGAGGCACAGAGGCGCTTCGAGCTGCTGCGCAGCGAGATCGCCGGCCGCAGCTCCCTCGCCGACTACGAGCGCAAAGGCGAAGCCTAAGGCGCGGCGAGTCAGCGCTCGCGCGGGCCGAGGAAGTCCCGCTTCACCAGCTCGACGCCTGCGTGCCGCAACAGGTCGTAGGCAGTCGTGACGTGAAAGAAGAACTGCGGAACGCTGAACGTCAGCAGCAGCGTCCGCCCGGTGAAGGGCAGCTCGGTCCCGTTCTTCAGCTTGAAGAAGACATTCCGCTCTGCCGCCGCGTCGATCTTCGCACGCGGCAGTTCTTCAATGAACTCGATCGACGTCGCGATGCGCGCCTGCAGCCCGGCCATGTCGTGCTCGAGCGGGGGCAGCGCGACCGGCTCGCATTCTGCCAGCAAGGCCGGCGCGACCACGGCATGGCGGCAGGCCTCTCCGACCTGCTGCGCGAGATCGTACATGTTCGGCGCAAGGCGCATGCCGAGCAGGACTGTCGGGTTGAACTTGCGCGCCTCGGCATAGGCAACGCCCTTGTCAAGCAGCGCAGACAGGTTGCGCAGGTAAGGCACGAACAGGCCGACTGAAGCCTCGTACATCGAGATCGTCACGCCGAGATTCCTTTCAATTCCGTCTCGCCAGCGACTGGCATCTGGTCTAAATCCAGCTTTGGAGAGCTGCACAATGACAGCTCGCGCAGGGGTGGAGAAGAGATGATCGTTCGAATATCCGTTCGCGTTTTGGCGGCTGTAGCCTTGGCGTTGCTGGCAAACCTTTCGGCCTACGCGCAGCAGGCATCGCCCTCGCGCCTCGACGAGATCGTCAAGCGCGGCACCTTGCGCGTCGGCATGACCGGCGACTACAAGCCCTTCACCTATCTGGACAAGGCGACGCAGAAATTCAGCGGCTTCGACGTCGACATGGCGGAAGCGCTCGGCAAGGCGCTCGGGGTCAAGGTCGAGTTCGTGCCCACGGCCTGGCCGAAGCTGATGAAGGATTTCGAGGCCGACCAGTTCGACATCGCCATGGGCGGTGTCTCGGTCACGCTCGACCGCCAGAAGAAGGGCTTCTTCTCGACGCCGATCATGCGCGAGGGCAAGACGCCGATCACGCGCTGCGCCGACGTCGGCAAGTACCAGAGCATCGCCGACATCGACAAGAAGGGCACCCGCGTCATCGTCAATCCCGGCGGCACCAACGAGCGCTTCGCGCGCGCCAACATCAAGGACGCCGACATCACTGTCTTCCCCGACAACACCGTGATCTTCGACGAGATCGCCAAGGGCAATGCCGACCTGATGATGACGGACGCCTCCGAGACGCGCTACCAGCAGAAGCAGCATCAGGGCGTGCTCTGCGCGGTGCACCCGGAAAAGCCATTCGACTTCTCCGAGAAGGCCTATTGGCTTCAGCGCGACATGGCCCTGAAGGCCTTCGTCGACCAATGGCTGCACATTGCCATGGAAGACGGCAGCTACAGGAAGATCTACGCCGCCTGGTTCGACTAGCGCGTTTGTCACGCGAGGCAAGGGACCGGTCGCATCGAGAAGGACGGTGACGTGAGAAGCCGGAATGCCGTTCCGATTCCGCTGGAACGGCGCCTCAGGCCGCGTCCTCCTGTCGCTTGCCGCGGCCTCACTTTGGACTGGCCCCCGGGCTATTGAACCCGGGACAGCAGGACGACGACTCATACCGAGACAGTGATCTAGATCACTTTTTGCGATCGGACCGGCGCCTAAGCGTCGGTGCGGGGACCATCTGTTGAGGAGATCCGAAATGAGGAAGCTGTTGGCTGCGGCCACGTTCCTTTTGTTGGCGAGCACAGCTGCCCAGGCGCAGTACACATTCGAATATGGCGGGCGCACCATCCGCATCGATCCGGACCGCGGCACGGTGCAGATTCCCGGCGTCTACGACAACACCGGCCAGCCCAAGGCCAAGAAGGCCAAGAAGAACGAAACGGCGCCGGGCCAGCAGCCGCCGCAGCAAGCCACAGTCGAGCCGCAAAGCCCGGCTACGCCGGCTCCCGCCCCCGTCAACCCGCCGCCAGCGGCCGCGCAGGCGCCTGCGCCTGCCGCCGCGGCCGTGGCGCCCCCGCCGGCTCCGCCTGCGGCGGCAACCGCCAGCAATGCGCCGGCCGAAACTGCCGTGCTGCCGCCCCCCGCGCCTCCTCCGGCGTCGGCGCCGGCCGCACAGCAGGCTGCTCCCGCCGTGACACCACCCCCGGCCCCGACCGTGGCCGCGGCCCCGCCCGCGCCGCCTCCGGCACCCGCTCCGGCGGCCCCCGCACCCGCCCCGGTTCAGGCTGCGGCCGTGGCTCCGCCGGCCCCGGCGGCTGCGCCCACGCGCGATCTCAATTCCCCGCTCGGGATCTGGCTCACCGAGGAGAAGGAAGGCAAGGTCCGCATCGAGCAGTGCGGCAGCAATCTCTGTGGCTATTCGGTCGACAGCAAATCGAACCAGAACGGCGAGCAGGTCCTGATCAACATGAAGCCCGGCAAGGACCAGAAATGGTCCGGCCGCATCCTCGATCCGAACTCCGGCTCGACCTACGATTCGACCATCGCGATGAAGGGCACCGACCGCCTGCGCGTGCAGGGCTGCGCCTTCGGCGGCATGTTCTGCGGCGGCCAGACCTGGACGCGGGTGAACTGAGTTTCAACGTCGATATGTCCGCTAAAGAAGGGGCCCGCGAACCGGGCCCCTTTGCTTTTACCCCGCGATTGATCGCAAGGTACGCGGCCTCACAGAGCCTCCCGCGCGCGTGACAGGTCTCACATCGCCGGTTCCGCACCCGTGCCACGTTCCCCGCATGGTCACCCAAAGGGGCGTGTCATGAACGGCTTTCGCAAAGGTCTCTTCGCCATCCTCGTCGCCATCGCTTTCCCGCTCGCGCAGGCTGATGCTGCGACAAGCACTTTCGACGGGACATGGAATGTCCGCATCTCGTCATCGAGCGAGACCTGCGGCAACGGCGCCACCGTCGCGATCGGCATCAACAATGGGCAGATTGCCTCGGGCAGCACGGCAGTGACGGCGTCCGGGCGCGTCGCCGACGCCGGCAGCATCAACGTCACCCTGAGCACCGGCATCAAGCGCGCCGTCGGCTTCGGCCGCCTTAGCGGCAGCTCCGGCTCCGGCACCTGGCGCGGTGCGCTGTGCACGGGCACCTGGACCGCGGAGAAGATGTAACTCGTTTCGCGTATCCCGGACGCGCAGCAGCATGCGACGCTGCCGCGCAGAGCGGGGACCCAATTCTCTTGGGTGCTGGAAGATTCTGGGTCCCGGATCGGCAACGCATCGCCTGGGGGCGATGCGTCTTGTCCGGGACACGAGGCTAGCCGACCGCTGCCCCGTAGTCCGCGTCGCTCACCGGCTCGAGCCAGGTCGAATAGACGCCGTCGAGCGCTTCCTGCATGGCGATGTGGCACATGCTGTTATCAGGCGAGGCGCCGTGCCAGTGCACTTCGCCCGGCGGAATCCAGACGGTGTCGCCGGGACGGATTTCCTGCACCGGCCCGCCCTTGGTCTGGACACGGCCGACACCCGAAATCACGTAGAGCGTCTGGCCGAGCGGATGATGGTGCCAGTTGGTGCGGGCGCTGGGCTCGAAGGCGACGCGCGAGACGTTCAGCCGCGCCGGCGCGGGCGCCATGTTGATGGGGTCCTGCAGCACGGTACCGGTGAAATGTTCCTTCGGCGCGCGGCGGGTGGGCCGCGTGCCGGCGAGCGTGATATCCATGGGCTACCTCGTTTCCTTGTCCGTTACGTCTTGCTGGCGGCGTAGCGCGCCTTGGTCTCGGCGTTCATGGGATAGAGGCCGGGCAGCGCGGCGCCGTTGTTCACCTCGTTGACGATCCAGGCTTCCATCCGCTCCTGCTCGACGCCTTCATTGAGCACGTGCTCGAGCATCGCCTGCGGGATCAGCACGCAGCCGTCCTGGTCGGCAACGACGATGTCATTCGGGAAAACGGCAACGCCGCCACAACCGATCGGCTCGCCCCAGCCGACGAAGGTCAGGCCCGCAACCGACGGCGGCGCGGCATAGCCGTCGCACCACACCGGGAGATTGGTGCCGAGCACACCCTCGACGTCACGCACGACGCCGTCGGTGACCAGCGCCGTGACGCCGCGCTTGACCATGCGGGCGCAGAGAATGTCGCCGAAGATGCCGGCGTCGGTAATGCCCATGGCGTCGACCACGGCAATGCAGCCCTCGGGCATCGCCTCGATCGCGGTGCGGGTGGAGATCGGCGAGGACCAGGATTCCGGCGTCGCCAGATCCTCGCGCGCCGGCACGAAACGCAGCGTGAAGGCCGGTCCCACCAGGCGCGGCAGGCCCGGGCGCAGCGGCCGCGCACGCCGCATCCACACATTGCGCAGGCCCTTCTTGAGCAGGACCGTGGTGATGGTGGCGGTGGTGATGCCGGCGAGGGTCTTGCGGGCTTCGGGGGACAGCGACATGGACGAGAACGAGCTCCGGGGTGCGGGAAAGAACGCGCGCATCTTGCGAGCCGCAGCCCTTGCGTCAAGGGCCAATAGACCTGCAGAAATGCAGAGCCGCCGGGCCGTTATGCGACGCGATAACAAGGCTTTATCACCTTCCCCTGGATTAATTTATTGGACTTGCGGGCGCATTTACGCGAAGCAGGGGTAAGGCGGAACTCGAACTCGAGCCCGCGCTCTTCCGAAGCCCGATTTTGACAGCTCACTTCGACAGCTCAATGGCCGCGACGCTTCCCCCGCCCCGCCTTCTGCCCAGTGGCGACAGCGCCGTCACGGTCGAGTTCAGCCGCACCATCGACGACGACGCCAACCAGCGCGTGCTGGCGCTGGACAAGGCGCTCGCCGCAAGCCCCATCGAGGGCATCACCGAGACGGTGCCGACCTATCGCTCGCTGCTGGTGCATTACGACCCCGGCAAGATCGGTTTCGATGCGCTCGGCGACAAGCTGATTCCGATTGCGATCCAGCCGCCGCCGCCGGTGACCAAAGCCCGCCGCTGGCGCATTCCCGTCGCCTATGGCGGCGAGCACGGCATCGACCTCGAGGATGTCGCCAAGGCGCTGAACACCACGCCCGACGACATCGTCGCCCGGCACGCGGGCGGCGACTACAAGGTCGCCATGATCGGCTTCACGCCGGGCTGGTCCTATCTCAGCGGCCTCGACAAATCCCTGCACATGTCGCGCCGGCAGTCGCCGCGGCTGCTGACGCCGGCCGGCACGATCTCGATCGGCGGCGTCCAGGCCGGCATCCAGTGCCTCGCCGCCCCCAGCGGCTGGCACCTGCTCGGCCGCACGCCTGTCCGAACCTACCAGCTCCATCGCAATCCGACCTTCCTCACCGAACCCGGTGACCGCGTGACGTTCTTCGCCATCGACCACAAGACCTTCGACGAGATGGACCGCGCTGCGGAAGCCGGCGAGATCGTCGCCGAGCAGGTGAACGCATGAGCCGGCTCGTCGTCGCCAGCATCGGGCCGGCAAGCTCCGTTCAGGACGGCGGCCGCCACGGCGCGCAGCGCTACGGCCTCACGGTCAGCGGCGCGATGGACCGGCTGTCGCTGGCCGCGGCGAATACGCTCGTGGGCAACGAGCCGTTCGCAGCGGCTGTGGAAATTGGCCCGTTCGGCGCCGCCTTCACCGCACGTGACGGGGCCGTACGCGTTGCGATTTCAGGCGCCCCGCGCAATGCCGACATCGCCGGCAGCCCGGTCGCCACGGATACATCGGTGACCTTGAAGGACGGCGAGACGCTGACGCTGGGCTTTGCCCGCGGCGGCGCGTTCACATATCTCGCCATCGAGGGCGCCATCAAGGGCGAGATGGTGTTCGGCAGTCTTGCGGTGAATGCCCGCGCGGGCCTCGGCAGCCCCTACCCGCGCCCGCTTCAGGCCGGCGATGAATTCAGCGTCGATGCCGCCAGCGGCGCGCCGGAGTTGCGGATCGAATTGCCCAAGCCCGTGAGCGGCCCGATCCGTGTCGTGCTGGGGCCGCAGGACGACGAGTTCGACGACGCCAACAAGGCGCTGTTCCTGGATAGCGAGTGGAAGATCTCGGCGACCTCCGACCGCATGGGCTACCGGCTCGAAGGACCCGCCATCAAGCATCTCCACGGTCACAACATCGTCTCCGACGGCACCGTCAATGGCAGCATCCAGGTGCCCGGCAACGGCGCGCCGATCGCGCTGATGATGGATCGCGGCACCTCCGGCGGCTATCCGAAGATCGCAACCATCATCACCGCCGATGTCGGCCGCCTCGCGCAGACCTCGGCGGGAACGGCGTTCCGCTTCAAGGCCGTCAGCATGGCCGAGGCGCAGGACGAGGCGCGCAAGTTCGCGCAAGCGATCAAGACCCTGCCTGATCGCCTGCGCGCTTCCGACACCGTCGAGCTCAACATCGAGGCCCTCAGCGATGCGAACGTCGCCGGCTATGCCGTGAGCGCCGTCGACGCCGGGACGTGGCAGGTCACCGCGGAGCCTTAAACAACAAGACCAGAGGCGGAGAGCACCCATGAAGACGATCGATCTGAACTGCGACCTCGGCGAAGGCTTCGGCGCTTGGGAGATGGGCAACGACGCCGCCATGATCGACCTTGCAAGCTCGGTCAACGTCGCCTGCGGCTTCCATGCCGGCGACCCCGACATCATGCGACGGACGGTGGAGCTTGCGAAGGCACGCGGCGTTTCGGTCGGCGCGCATCCCGGCTATCGCGACCTGCACGGCTTCGGCCGGCATCCGATCGCAGGGCTCAAGGCCTCCGAGATCGAGAACCTGGTCGCCTACCAGATCGGCGCGCTGCAGGCGATCGCGACCGCGGCGGGCCACAAGGTGACGCATGTGAAGGCGCATGGCGCACTCTCCAACGTCGCCTGCGAAGACGACATGACGGCAAAGGCGATCGCGGCCGGGATCAAGGCGGTCGATCCCAGCCTGATCTTCGTGGTGCTCGCCAATTCGAAGCTGGTGAAGGCAGGCGAAGACGCCAATCTGCCGATGGTGCACGAGGTGTTTGCCGACCGCGCCTATGAGGACGACGGCAACCTCGTCTCGCGCAAGAAGCCCGGCGCAGTGCTGCACGACGCCAAGGCGATCGCCGACCGCGTGGTGCGCATGGTGCAGGACGGCGCGGTGGTGTCGGTGACGGGCAAGGTCATCAAGATGCGCACGGACACGGTGTGCATCCACGGCGACACGCACGGCGCCGTCGAGATCGCGCGGACCTTGCGGCAGGCGTTGACGACGGCAGGGATCGAGGTCGCGCCGTTCAAGCGCGGCGCGTGAAGTACGCCGTCATTCAGGGATGATGCGAAGTGCCGTAGGGTGGGCAAAAGCGCGCACTTCGCGCGCCGTGCCCACGATTTCCGCGTGATCGAAACAGGTGGTGGGCACGCTTCGCTTTGCCCACCCTACGAGACTGAGCAAGACGCTAGAACGGGTGCACCGAGAGCGTGCCGAACACGATCGCCGCGATGACCGCGAACGCGCTGTAGAGCGCGACATGATGGACGTTCGCCCGCGTCCGCTGCGAGAGCGAGCGCGCGTAAAGATGCAGTCTGGCTTCCGCCGATAGCTCGCGCATGGTCGATCTCCAAGGCCCCATTTGCGGGATTATGAGGGATCACCCGGGGCAGGAGGCAAGATGCCGGCAGAAATAGCGATGCGCCTCCTCCGAGGAAGCCGCATCGCAGACGTAAATTCTTTGCCGGGGCAGGTTCCGAGAATCTTATTCGTTCAAATCCGAGCCAGCTGGAACCGGCCCGGATGACGCTGCGGTGACTTTCCTCAGTACACGTCCGCCTGGAAACGGCCGGTCTTTTTGAGTTCGGCGACGAAGCTGACCGCCTCGTCCGTCGAACGCGCACCGAACTGGGCGACGATGTCGACCAGCGCGCGCTCGACGTCCTTGGCCATGCGCTTGGCATCGCCGCAGATATACAGATGCGCGCCCTCGGCGAGCCAGGTCCACACTTCGCGGCCGACCTCGCGCATGCGGTCCTGCACGTAGAACTTCTTCTCACCGTCGCGCGACCAAGCCAGCGACAGCCGCGTCAACTGGCCCGAGGTCTTCATCGCATTGAGCTCTTCCTGGTAGAAGAAATCGCAGTCGCTGCGCTGATGACCGAAGAACAGCCAGTTCTTGCCGGGCGCGCCAGTTGCCTTGCGGTCGAGCAGGAAGGCGCGGAATGGCGCGATGCCCGTGCCGGGGCCGACCATGATGATCGGCGTCTTCGGATCCTGCGGCAGGCCGAAATTATGCGCCTTCTGCACATAGACCTTGAGCTTCTCGCCCTCATTGATGCGCTCGCCGAGGAAGGTCGAGGCGACACCGATGCGCTTGCGCTTGCCGATCAGGTAGCGCACGGAATCGACCGTCAGCGACAGCTTTCCCGGCGTCGCATTATGCGACGAAGAAATCGAGTAAAGCCGCGGCTGCAGCGGCTCCAGCGCCTCGACGAAGGCCTCCGGATGCGGCCGCGTGCCGGAGAACTTCTGCAGCGCCGCCATCACGTCGAGCGTCGCTGCATCGCCATCGGGATCCTCACCCTGCGCCAGCGCCCTTGCCTTCTCGCGCGCCGCGCCGCCGGTGATGAAGGAGATCAGCTCGAACAGCGAGTCCGGTGCCGGCGACAGCGAGACGTCGTCGATCAGCACCTCGCGCAGCGTCTTGCCGTTGACCTTGGTGGTGTGGGAGGCGCCGAGCAGCGCGATGATCTGGTCGACGAGGCCGACATCGTTGCGTGCGAACACGCCAAAACTGTCGCCGACGACGTAGTCGAGCTTGCTCTCGGACAGATCGAACTCGACGTGGTAGGTCTCCTTCTCCGACTTGCCCTTGTTAAGCAGACGGCGTGACAGAAAGGTTGCTTCGGTTGGATTGTCGCGTGAACGGCCGGGCTCGGCGATCGTCACGGTGACGGCGGGCGCGGCCACCGCGTCCGCCTTCTCCGGCGCTTTCGCCGCAGGCGCCTTGTCGAGCTCCTCGTACAGCGACTTCAGCATCCGCGCGGTTTCCTTGCCGCCGGGGACGCAGAGATTGAGCCGCGCCTCGCTGCGGCTGGCGATCGCCTCGGAATAGTCGTGGCAATTGTAGCCGCACTGACCGCAATCCTGCTGCGCCATCGCCGCCATCATCTTGCGACGCACGGGGCGGCCCTCGGCGAGCTTCATCCGATCGGCGATAGGCATGGTCTGGTCATGCCAGGGCGCTTCGCCGTCGTCACCGTCGCCGGCAGCCCCCTGCATGACCGCAGCGCCCTGCTCGGCCGACAGCGGCGCGGCGACGTCAGGCGACAGCAGTCCGGCAAAAAAGCCGTTCAGCCAGGAGCGCTGCGCGTCGGAGAACGGCGCGCTGGCGGGAATGATATCGAGCCTGGGCGGAGGAGTGATCTGGTTCATGCGGACACCTGTGCATCGGCAAGCTTGCGCAACGCCTCGCCGTCGTGGCGGCGCGCGAAGGAGAGGAAGGTTTCGTCGGCGGACGAGCGATGGGCGAGATAGGCCTTGAGCAGCCCCTCGACCGTCTTCGGCACGTCCTCCGCCTTGAGGTCGTGGTAGACCTCCTGCCCGACATCCGCGTCAGGGCCGAAGCCGCCCCCGGTGAAGAGGTGATAGCCCTCGACCGTGTCGTCCTCGCCGACCGGCACGCGCGCGCCGATCAGGCCGATGTCGCTGATGTAATGCTGCGCGCAGGAATGATGGCAACCGGTGACGTGGATGTTGACCGGCTTGTCCATGGCGACACGCGGCTCGCACCAGTCGCCGATCTCCTCGGCATTGCGCTTGGTGTTGGCAGCGGCGAAGCGGCAGCCGGCATTCCCCGTGCAGGCGATCAGTCCGGCCCGGATGTGAGAAGCCTCGACCGCAAGCCCGATCTGCTTGATCGCGGCAACGGCGAGCTCGACGTTCTCGTCGCGCACGCCCGAGATCAAGAGGTTCTGCCAGACGGTGAGACGGATCTCGCCGTCGCCGAGGTCGCGCGAAAGCTTGGCGAGCCCCCGCATCTGGTCGCAGCTGAGCTTGCCCAATGTCAGCGACACGCCGATCCAGTTGAGACCGTCCTGCTTCTGCTTGTGCACGCCGACATGCGCCATGCGGTCCGCGGCAGGCCGCGGCGCGAACGCCGCTTCCGGCACGCGCGTGAACGGCGTCTTCAGCCGTTCCTCGACCAGCTTGAGGAAGCCGTCATGGCCCATCGCGTCGAGCACGTATTTCAGCCGCGCCTTGTTGCGGTTGGTGCGGTCGCCATGGTCGATGAAGACGCGCACGATGGCGTCGGCGACGGCGGTCGCCTGCTCCGGCTTGACGATGATGCCGGAGTACTTCGCAAAGTCCTTGTGGCCGGTGATGCCGCCGAGGCCGAGCCGGAACCAGACACCCGGCTCGACACCGAAGCCGTCCTTGATCTCATAGGCGGTGAAGGCGATGTCGTTGGTTTCTTCCAGCACCGCGATCCTGCCAGCGCCGTCGAAGGCCACGTTGAACTTGCGCGGCAGGCCGTAGAGCGAGCGGTCGTTGAGGATGTGGTAGTGCCACTCCCGTGCATAGGGCCGCGTGTCGATGATTTCCTGGGGATCGACGCCCGCCGTCGGCGTGCCCGTCACGTTGCGGATGTTGTCGGCGCCGGAGCCGCGCGAGCACAGGCCGAGCTCCTGGATGCCCTCGAGCAGCTTGATCGCGTGCTTCGGCGGGATCTCGCGGAGCTGCAGATTGGCGCGCGTCGTGACGTGGCTGTACGGGCCGCACAGCTCGTCGGCGAGATCGGCAAGGCCCGACAGCTGCCAATGCTTCATGATGCCGTTCGGAATACGCAGGCGGCTCATATAGGAGTCCTGCGTCGGCGCGACGTAGAAGATGCCGTAATAGCGCCAGCGGAAATTATCCGCCGGGCTCGGCGGGCTGTTGTCGAGCGCCTGCTGGCGCAGCCGCGGATAGGCGTCGAAGGGATGCTCGTCGCGCTTGAACTTCTCCTGGTCGGCGAGCTTCTTGCCCGACGCGATCACCTTGTCCTGCGCCTTGAGATGCACGGCATCGGGACCGGTGGGCTCGGCATTCGCCTTGCCCGCGCCGCCGCCAAGGCCGCGCCCGACCCGGCTGATCTGAAGACCGGTCGTAAATCCTTCGAGATAGCGTTTCTGCTCGTCGGTAAAGTCGACTGCGAGCGTATCGATTTTCATGGTCGTTAACGAAGCTCCTGCGGCCGCCTGGGGTGGCATCGACGGACATTGGCGCGACCCGCGAGGGACTGGGCTGGCTCAGAAGCCGGCTTCAGTACCCAACGGTCCGATCAGCTTCGTTGCTGCGGGACTCGGCTCAGCAGGCATCTGTGACAAGCTGGCCGCACTGCAACATTCAAGTTGCGTGCCAGCTTTGACAAAATCGGAAATGCAATGATTTCAAGCGATTAGGTGGATACCCGGGAAATCCCAGGGCGTGAACGGCTCACGAAATTCGAGCACGCAGCTCAAAATCTAGCCGATGTCGGATTCTGCATAGAAATTAGGCAAACCGAATCAAGCCTTCCAGCGCCCGACCCCGAAGGCCTCGAGATGCCCCCGGATGTTGTCGGGATCGAAGACCGGGCCTGCGAATGCCCCGAACGCCGCGGGAGCCTGCTCGGGCGGCCGGCGGCCGAGCGCCGCGTCGTAAAGGTCCGGCCTGAACACGGACATCGCCGTCTTGACGCCTTCGGGGCTGAGCGCGGTCTGCCCCCACCGCACCATCTGCGCGTAGAGCCAGGCGGCCTGGACAGGATCGGGGCGCCCTGCCTCCTCCCGTCCCACCAGGAGGTAGCGGCCGCTTTCACGGAAGGTGCCATCGGGAGAAATCTTGAGACGCCCGGTCAGGGTGCGCTGGATGACTTCGGCGTCGACGCCGATCCGCTCGGGCTGCGCCAGGATCCGCGCCGCCTCGGCGAGGTTGGCGGGCTGCTCGATGAACTCGGCGCCCTTCACCGCCGCACGCACGAGGCTTGCGACCACGTCGGGGTTCTTGTCGGCCCAGACCTGGCGGACCGCCAGCACCTTTTCGGCGGCGCGCACCAGGATGTCGGAGACGAAATGCAGGATGTGACCGATGCCGAGATCGACCGCGACCGAATTCCAGGGCGCGCCGACGCAGAACGCATCGACATGGCCGTTGGCGAGACTGTCGACCATGTAAGGCGGCGGCAACACGACGAGGCGCACATCCTCGTCCGGATCGACGCCGGCCGCCGCCATCCAGAACCGCAGTTGATAATTGTGGGTCGAGAACGGGAAGGTCATGCCGAAGGTCAGCGGCTCTGCCCCCGCCTTGCGCCGCTTCGCCACCACCTTCGCCAGCGCTTTCGCCGTCACCATGGGGTCAAAGCGATCGCCGTCGATCTCCGCCATCAGCGCGGCGTGAAGCGCCGGCGACACCGTGATCGCATTGCCGTTGATGCCGAGATTGAAGGGCGCTGCGATCGGCACCTTGACGTGGCCGAGCCCGAGCGAGGACGCGATCGCCACCGGCGCCAGGAGATGCGCAGCATCGAACAGGCCGATGTTGAGCTTGTCGCGGACGTTGGACCACGATACCTCCCGCACCAGCTCGACCTCGAGCCCTTCGGCGGCGGCAAATCCCTTGTCGACCGCGACGATCAGCGCGGCGGCGTCGACCAGCGGAATGAACCCGATGCGAAGGGGGGCGGTCATTTCAGCATCTCCGACGCGGTGATGATCGACTGGGCGATCTCACCGATTTTCTTCTTCTCGCGCATCGCGGTCGAGCGCAGCAGCACGTAAGCTTCGTCCTCGTTGAGGCCCTTCACCTTCATCAGGATGCCCTTGGCGCGCTCGATGATCTTGCGGTCCTCGAGCTGCGACTTGGTGCGCTCGAGCTCCTCCTGGAGCTTGGCGAAGGCGTTGAAGCGGGACACGCAGAGGTCGAGGATCGGCTTGATGCGCTCCTTCTTCAGCCCGTCGACGATGTAGGCGGATACCCCCGCTTCGACCGAGGCCTGGATCGAGGCGGAATCGCTCTGGTCCACGAACATCGCTATCGGCCGCTTCACGGCGCGGCTGACCTGGAACATCGCCTCCAGAACGTCGCGGCTGGGGTTCTCCAGATCGATCAGGATGATGTCCGGGTCCACCGCATAAATACGGGCCAGCAGGCTCTGCATCTCGCGGATATGGACGACTTCCGTGAACCCGGCTTCCCGCAACCCGTCTTCCAGGATCGCAGCCCGGATCGGGCTTTCGTCGACGATCACGATTTTGGGCGACTGTTCGGCGCTCATGGCTCACTCACGGCAGGTGATTCATCCATAGCACGCCGGAACGCCCTGCAAAGGGTTGTAATTGTGGGCAATTGGGACTAGCTCAGGCCTGTCAATCAGGCAGATTTGGATATGGATCAGACGGCTGCGCCCAAGGTCAGCTTCGTGTCGCTCGGGTGTCCCAAGGCATTGGTGGATTCCGAGCGCATCATCACGCGTCTCCGCGCGGAGGGCTACGAGCTCGCCCGCAAGCATGACGGGGCCGACATCGTCATCGTGAACACCTGCGGCTTCCTCGACAGCGCCAAGCAGGAATCGCTCTCGGCGATCGGCGAGGCCATGGCCGAGAACGGCAAGGTGATCGTGACGGGCTGCATGGGCGCCGAGCCGGAGCAGATCGAGCAGGCCTATCCCGGCGTGCTCTCCATCACCGGCCCGCAGCAATATGAGAGCGTGCTCGATGCCGTGCATCGCGCGCTGCCGCCCGCCCACAATCCGCACGTGGACCTGGTGCCGCCGCAAGGCATCAAGCTGACGCCGCGCCACTACGCTTACTTGAAGATTTCCGAGGGCTGCAACAACCGCTGCACCTTCTGCATCATCCCGAAGCTGCGCGGCGACCTGGTCTCGCGTCCGGCCAACGACGTGCTGCGCGAAGCCGAGCGCCTCGTCGGCGCCGGCGTGAAAGAGCTGCTGGTGATCTCGCAGGACACTTCGGCCTATGGCGTCGATCTCAAATATGCCGAGAGCCCGTGGAAGGACCGTCAGGTCCGCGCCAAATTCCTGGACCTCGCCCGCGAGCTCGGCGAGCTCGGGGCCTGGGTCCGGCTGCAATATGTCTACCCCTACCCGCATGTCGACGAAGTCATCGCGCTGATGAACGAGGGCAAGGTGCTGCCCTATCTCGACATCCCGTTCCAGCACGCAAGCCCCGACGTGCTGAAGGCGATGAAGCGCCCGGCCGCCCAGGACAAGACGCTGGCGCGCATCAAGCGCTGGCGCGAGGAATGCCCCGATCTCGCACTTCGCTCGACCTTCATCGTCGGCTTCCCCGGCGAGACCGACGCCGATTTCGCCTATCTGCTCGACTGGCTCGACGAAGCCGAGATCGACCGTCTCGGCTGCTTCAAATACGAGCCGGTTGCCGGAGCGACGTCGAACGCGATCGAGAACCCGGTGCCGGAAGAGGTCAAGCAGGAGCGCTACAACGCGCTGATGGCCCGCCAGCAGAAGATCTCGGCGCGGCGACTCAAGCGCAAGGTCGGCACGCGCCAGCAGATCATCATCGACGAGGTCGGTCCGACCGTGGCCAAGGGCCGCTCCAAGGCCGATGCGCCGGAGATCGACGGCGCGGTGTATCTGACGAGCCGCCGCCCCTTGCGCGTCGGCGAGATCGTCACCGCCAAGATCGAGCGCGCCGACCAGTATGATCTGCACGGGAGTGTGGCGGGGTTCTGACGCCCGCTGTCATTGACAGCGCAATGACGGCGTAGGCGTCGTCAGGCCAGCCATTTCGGCACCCAGCGCTCGGGGCGCGGTGCCCGCGCAAGATCGGCTTTCGCCTCGGAGAGCCGCGCCGGCTCGCCGTCGATGGTCGGGTGCACATCGTATTCGAAGCTCGGCATGACGCGGCCATCGGCATAGAGGCCGAATTTCATCGCGTACCATAACCCGAGCTCGGGCTGGGCCTTGCGCATCTCCTCGCGCAGATCGCGCAAGAGGGATTCGATCGCGGCGGCTTCCTCAAACGGCTGCGGGCCCCGTGACAGCACGCGTGCCTGATACTGCTTACCGACGATGGCGACCTCGAAACGGGTCTTGTCCCAGGGGTTCTTGCCCTTCGGCAGATGGGCGGCAAGACGCCAGCCGAGCTCGGCCATCAGGCGGTGGTTGGCCCAATAGTCCTCGCGATCCCTGCTCCACTTTTCGACGAAGCCGCGAAAGTCGGGCAGATCGGAAACTGTGTCGTCACATGCCGCCTTGTCGCCGGCGGGCTGACCGGCAAGCCATTGCGCTAGCTCGACCGTCTGGGCCTCGACGTCTTCGTGCGGGCGCAGGTCGCTCCAGGCGCGGTCGAAGGTTTGCGACGTCAGCCTGGTCAGCAAGGCATCAAGGCTCGGCGCCAGCAATTCGTAATCGCCCTCGGAGCCCAGTCCGACAATCGGCGGATTGTCGCGGTCGAGACCTGCGCCATACCAGCCGCCCACGGCCGAACCGTCCGGCAGCCGCATGAACAGCGAGAACCTGTCCCGCAACGGGCTGCCGTCGACGATCGGCGCGGAATCGGAGAACTGGCCCTGCAGCGAAAAGCAGCCGACGCTGCCCCAGGGGCGCCCGTCGAGCCAGGCGGCAAAGTCGACCAGCAGCGGCGGTGCTTCGATGCCTGGCGGGAAGGCGCCGCGAATACTGTCGAGGTCAATCGGGTAAGGCGTATCGGACAAGGTTCAAGACTATCTGGTTGGTCCCGCCCATCTTGGTCTGAGCGGAGTTGCGTCCGGTTCGAACCAATTCGCGGACCTCGATCACAAACGCGCCAGCGGCGCGATGGTTCTGTGGGGCATGGATGAAATGGGACGGAAACGGCAGGGATCGGGTGACGGACGGTCCGCGCCCGCACCGTGTGACACTATAGTGCATTCACGCGGGGGTCACGGACTCGTCCTAACTCTCCCCCGTCTTCAACGCGAGCGAGGAATGAGGATGAGCCGCCTCTCGACCATGCTGCGCACGCAGCGCTTCGACGATTACCGCTTCTATCACCAGAGCACGGTCAACCAGACGCTGCATCTCCTCAGCGCCGTGATCTTTCTCGGCTGCTACGCACTGCTGTTCAGGGACCCTGCCCTCGCCGGGCTGGTCGGCTGGCTCGCGATGCTGACGCGGCAGACCGGACATTTCTTCTTCGAGCCGAACGGCTATGATTCCGTCAACGACGTCAGCAACGATTACAAGGAAGCGGTCAAGGTCGGCTACAACCAGACCCGCAAGATCATCCTGCTGCTGGTGTGGGGCAGCGCGCCGGTCGCGCTATACGCGTTCCCTTCCCTGTTCGGGCTGTTCGATCCGCCGGTCTCGCGTCTCGATTTCGTCCGTCACGTCGGCACGCTCTGGCTTGCGATCGGCGTCAGTGGCGGTCTTGCCCGCATGCTCCAGCTGTTCGCCACGCGTGACGTCGCCACCGGCCTCGTCTGGGTGTTCAAGGTGCTGACCGATCCCTTCCACAACATCGCGCTGTACTGGAATTCACCGCTGAAGCTGCTGCGCGGCGAGCTGATCGACAGCTCGATTGCGACTGCCGATTGGGGCCGCGACGACGCCGAGGAAGCGCCGCATCTGACCTGAGCGATGCACGCGAGGGCTGTGTCTTGCAAAACACCCGCTTGACAAACCCTGCCATTCGGCTGTACGGACGCGCCCCATGATCAACCGGACCAACCAGCGCACCGAAATGCTCCGCCGTCGCTCCCGCGACGACGAGAGGGTGCGCCATGTCCGACGACGCCGCTGAACCACTGAATTCAGCCCAAGTTTTCGAGAAGGCCGCACCCGCAAGGTGCGGCCTTTCTGCTTTTTGCGCCCCTTTTCCACCCGCCTCCAGAGGAGTTCGACATGACGACGCATCCGTACGACGCGCTGATGGACATCACCGCACGGCCGAAGGCCGTGTTCGTCCGCGGCGCGGGCTCCTACCTCTGGGACGACAGCCGCAAGCGCTATCTCGACTTCGTGCAGGGCTGGGCCGTCAACTGTCTCGGCCACTCTCCGCCGACGGTCGCCGACGCGCTTGGCGCGCAGGCCAAGCGGCTGCTGACGCCGAGCCCGGCCTTCTACAACGAGCCGAGCCTGAAGCTGGCCGAGGCGCTGGTCGCAAACAGCGCATTCGACCAGGTGTTCTTTGCCAACTCGGGTGCCGAAGCCAACGAGGGCGCGATCAAGCTCGCACGCAAGTATGGCAGCCTGCACAAGGGCGGCGCGTTCGAGATCATCAGCTTCGCAGGCGGCTTCCACGGCAGGACGCTGGCGACGATGTCGGCATCGGGCAAGAAGGCATTCGAGCCGCTGTTCGAGCCGAAGGTTGCAGGCTTCAAGAAGGCCAAGCTCAACGACATCGCCTCGGTCGAGGCGCTGATCAATGACAACACCGTCGCCGTGATGCTCGAGCCGATCCAGGGCGAGTCCGGCGTGTGGCCCGCGACCGATGCGTTCCTGCAAGAACTGCGCGCGCTCACCGAGGCGCACGGCCTCTTGCTCATCTTCGACGAGATCCAGACCGGCATGGGCCGGACCGGAAAGCTCTTCCATTACGAGCACGCAGGCGTTGCGCCCGACATCATGACGCTCGGCAAGGGCATCGGCGGCGGCGTCCCGCTCGCGGCCCTGCTCGCAACCGAACGCGCCTCCTGCTTCGAGCACGGCGACCAGGGCGGCACGTTCAACGGCAACCCGATCATGTGCGCGGCGGGCCTCGCGGTGCTCGAGGAGGTCACGAAGCCGGGCTTCCTGAAACAGGTCGTCGAGACCGGCCTGCTGCTCGAAAGCGAGCTGCAGAAGGTCTCGGCCCGGCACGGGCTCGGCGGCGTGCGGGGACGCGGCCTGTTGCTCGCGCTCGACCTCAAGCTGCCGATCGCGCCCGGCATCGTCGCGCAGGCTTTCGAAGCCGGCGTGCTGCTCAATGCCCCGCAGGTCGACACCCTGCGCTTCATGCCGGCGCTGAACGTCGCGAAGGCAGAGATCGCCGAGATGATCGATTGTCTCGACGGAATTTTGACCAGGGCCGGCGCGGCAAGACGCGTCGCGTAGAGACGGTCTCGTGCCCCGGACACAGCGCCGCGGCGTAGGGTGGGCAAAGCGAAGCGTGCCCACGTTTTCTTCACTATGAAGAGATCGTGGGCACGACGCTCCGCGCCTTTGCCCACCCTACGAGATCTCGACCGTAACGGCGCACTACGGCTTCAAGATCGACGCGCCCGTGGTCTTGCGGCTTTCCAGATCGATATGGGCCTTCGCGGCGTCCTTGAGGGCGTAGGCGTGGTTGATCGGTACGTGCAGCTTGCCGTTGATGACGGCGGCGAACAGCGTGTCGGCGCCTTCCAGCAGCTCCTTGCGCGTGCCGATATAGTCGTTGAGCTTCGGCCGCGTCGCGAACAGCGAGCCGTGATTGTTGAGCTCGGCGATCGAGAACGGCGGCACGGGACCCGAGGCGTTGCCGAAGGAGACGAACATGCCGCGCGGCTTCAGGCAGGACAGCGAGCCCGGGAAGGTCGCTTTGCCGACGCCGTCATAGACGACGTCGCAGCCTTCGTTGCGGCTGATCTGCTTGACGCGCGCGACGAAGTCTTCCTCGTTGTAGAGGATGACGTGGTCGCAGCCATTGGCCTCCGCAAGCTCGGCCTTCTCGCGCGAGCCGACCGTGCCGATGACGTGCGCCCCGAGCGCCCTCGCCCATTGGCAGGCCAAGAGACCGATGCCGCCGGCGGCGGCATGGATCAGCACGCGGTGATGCGGCTCGACCTTGAAGGTCTTGTGCAGGAGATACCAGACCGTCAGCCCCTTCAGCATCAGCACGGCGCCCTGCTCGTGCGTGATGTGGTCGGGCAGCTTGACCAGCCTTTCCCAGGGGATGTTGCGTTCGCCGGTATACGCGCCGAGATTGTGGTAGTAGGCGACGCGGTCGCCGGGATGGAAATTGGTCACGCCGGGCCCGACCGCGACGACCTCGCCCGAAGCCTCGTTGCCGGCAATGAAGGGCAGCCCCGGCGCCTTGTAGAGCCCGGTGCGATAATAGACGTCGATGAAGTTCAGGCCGACCGCATGCTGGCGAATGCGCACCTCGCCGGGACCGGGCGCCGGCACGTCGACGCTCTCGTAGACCAGGGCCTCGGGGCCCCCGACCTTGTGCACACGGACCGCTTTGGTCATCACCTGACCTCCTCTTCTTCGAGGCTGAGCGAAAGACATCACGCCCGCCTTGTCAACTCGATGGGTGCTGGAACGGCTAGGCGGACGGCTTGCCGGTTTTCCTGCGGTTGCGCTTCGCCAAAACGTTGAAGAATTCCACCGCTGCCGAGAACGCAATGGCGAAATAGATGTAGCCGCGCGGAATGTGGAATTTGAATCCGTCCGCGACCAGCGCGACGCCGATCAGCACCAGGAAGGCCAGTGCCAGCATCTTCGTGGTCGGGTGCTCCGCGACGAAGCGCGACACCGGCCCTGACGAAATGTACATGATCAGGCAGGCGATCACGACCGCCGCGATCATGATCTCGATATCCTGCGCCATGCCGATCGCGGTGATGATCGAGTCCAGCGAGAACACGATGTCGATGACGATGATCTGGACGATCACCCAGAAGAAGGCGCTGCCGCCGGATTTCCCACCGCCCTCGCCGTCATCCGCCTCGACCTCGGCATGGATCTCGTGGGTCGCCTTCGCGATCAGGAACAGGCCACCGCCGATCAGGATGAGGTCGCGCCAGGAGAAATCGTAGCCGGAAAACGAAAACACCGGAGCGGTCAGGCCGATCAGCCAGACCAGCAGGCTGAGCAGGACGATGCGGAAGATCAGCGCCAGCGCCAACCCGATCTGGCGGGCGCGGTACGCCTGCTTCTCCGGGATGCGCGAGACGATCACCGACAGGAAGATGACATTGTCGATGCCGAGCACGATTTCGAGCGCGGTCAGGGTGAGCAGCGCCGCCCAGGCTTCGGGGCTGGTCAGCAGATGCATCATGCGAACGACCGCACCAATCGGATCAAGGCGTCGCTGAAACTGATCCAGAGCGCGATGGCGCAGAGCACGATCGTGACGGCGGTGCCGACGCGAAAATCCATCTCCAGCACGTAAAGGCCGAGCACCGCCCAGACCGCGATCAGCGACATCGTCAGCCAGCGCAGCCGCACGACGCGGACCGGATGCAGCACGTGGAACGGCACGAAGGTCAGCACGACGAGCGCGGCCACCAGCAGCGTCGACCACAGCGGCGGCCAGTGCAGCAGGAACAGGTAGAACGCCGCCGCATTCCACAGCGCCGGGAAGCCGCGGAAATGATTGTCGTCCGCCTTCATGCGCAGATCGGCGAAATATAACGCGCTGGTGACGATGATGGCGATGCCGAGCAAGGGAGCCGCGACCGGCAGCAGCAAGCCGCTGGCCACGATCGCATAGGCCGGCACGAAGACATAGGTGACGAAATCGACCACGAGATCGAGCACGTCGCCCGACCAGTTCGGCTGCACGTTCTTGACGTCGAGCCGACGCGCGATCGGACCGTCGATCGCGTCGATGATCAGGGCGACGCCCAGCCATTGAAACATCGCCGCCCAGTGCTCGCGCACGGCCTCCAGCATCGCCAATAGCGCGATCGCCGCACCGAAAGCGGTGAAGATGTGCACCGAGAACGCCGCGGCGCGGATCGCGGGCGTGGGCTTCAGGGAATCCTCTTGGCTGTCCATGGCTCCTGCTATCAGAATGGGGCCGCTTTGCACATCCGCCATGGTGCCGCCCGGTCGTACAATCGATCATCACATCAGGCACGATCAGCGGGCTTGAATTTGCCGCCGGGCGTGTCATTTGTCGTTCCATGACAGAGGCATCGACACTCCATGACGCCGCCGTGATCGGCGGTGGACCGGCTGGGCTAGCGGCGGCGATCGCGTTGGCGCAGACCGGTGCCCGGGTCGCTCTGGTGGCGCGGCGCGTGCCCTATGCCGACAATCGCACCACCGCATTGTTGGGTGCTTCCGTCGACCTCCTGGAGACGCTCGACGTCTGGTCCCGCTGCAGGGACAAGGCGGCCGCGCTCGAAACCATGCGTCTCGTCGACGACACCGGCCGCCTGTTCCGCAGCCCCGAGGTCCGTTTCTCCTGCCACGAAATCGGGCTCGACGCCTTCGGCTATAACATCGACAACCGCTCGCTGATGCTGGCGCTGGAAGAGCGCGCGGCCGAGCTGCCCGGTCTCGTTCGTTTCGACGACGAGGCCGAAAGCGTCGTCATCGAGGCCGACGACGTCGCGGTGCGCACGGCCTCCGCACAGTTTCTCACGGCCCGCCTCGTGGTCGGCGCCGACGGTCGGCATTCGCTGTGCCGGGAGGCTGCCGGGATCGAGGTGACGCGGCGCGAGCTGACGCAGACCGCGCTGACCTTCAACGTCGGCCACACCAGGCCGCATCGCAACGTCTCGACCGAGTTCCACACGCCCCACGGGCCTTGTGTGTTCGTGCCTCTGCCCGGCGACCGCTCCAGCGTCGTGTGGGTCTCGGCCCCGACGGAGGCCGAACGGCTGCGGAGCCTTGATGATGCGGAGCTGTCTGCAGCGATCGAGAAGCAGTCGCATTCGATCCTTGGCCGCATGAGCGTGGAGCCCGGCCGCAACCTGTTCCCGCTGGCGATCGAACGTCCAAAATCCTTCGGCCGCGACCGTATCGCGCTGGTCGGCGAAGCCGCCCATGTGGTTCCCCCGATCGGCGCCCAGGGCCTCAATCTCGGCCTGCGCGATGCCGCCGATATCGCCCGCCTCGCGGGCGAAGCCGTCGCTGCCGGCGAGGATCCCGGCGCGGATGCGGTGCTCAAGCGCTACGACCGCGCCCGGCGCCCGGACATTCTGAGCCGGACGTTTGCGATCGACATCGCCAACCGTTCCCTGCTCAACGACTTCCTGCCGCTGCAGCCGGTCCGCGCCGTCGGCATGCACCTGCTCGGCGCCATCGGCCCGCTCCGCCGCTTTGCGATGCGCGAGGGCCTGACGCCGACCTGGCGACGGTAACGTCTCTCACGGAAACGCTAGCCGTCCCGTCTGGATCGCCCACATGACGCTGGTCAGCGTGACCACCGACGCAAACGTCCCGAGCAGCACCGCCACGGAGGCGGACTCGATCCAGGCATCGTTCTGCCGGGCGATCACGAACACGTTCAGCGCCGGCGGCAGCGAGGCCATCAGCACGGCGGTCGCGGCCCAGGGCTGTGCGAACGGCCCGAACGCCAGCATCAGGCCGAACGCCGCGAGCGGATGGAACAGCAGCTTCACCGCGATCACGCCGGGGACTTCCCAGGGCACGCGGTCGAACGGCCGCAGCGCCACGGTCACGCCGAGCACGAACAGAGCAGTCGGGGCCGCCGCATTCTGCAGGAAGGTAATGGTGCGATCGAGCGCGACAGGCATCTCGATGTGCAGCGAAGCGAAGGCCGCGCCAAAGCAGGCCGACATGATCAGCGGGTTGAGCACGATCTGCTTCACCACGACGCCGAAGGCGTGCACGATCGAGGGATGGTCGCGGTCGGACAGCTCGATCAAGAGCGGCACGATCGTGAACAGGAAGATGCTGTCGCAGCAGAAGATCAGCGCGGTCGGTGCCGCAGCCTTGGTCCCGAGCACGGCGAGCGCCAGCCCGGGCCCCATGTAACCGATATTGCCGTAGCCGCCGGAGAGACCTGCGAGCGTGGCCTCGCGCAATGTCAGCCGGCCAAAGACCTTGCCCACGACCAACGCCAGGGTGAACGCGGCGACGGTGGACAGCGTGGTCGCCACCAGGAATGGCGGGTTGTTCAATTCCGAGAACGGCGTCTTGGACATGATCGCAAACAGCAGCGCCGGCAGCGACACGTAGAGCAGGAAGAAGTTCATCCAGGCGAGGCCTGATTCCGGCAGCGATTTGACCTTGCCGCAGGCAAACCCGACGAAGATTAAGCCGAAATAAGGTAGCGCCAGATTGAGGATATCGACCATTGATGAAGCGTTTTCTGAAGATTTGGGGGCTATCTGCCCCTGACGTGAACGTCAATTCCAAATGAGGCCACTAGCATCGGCCACAATCCTGGTCTATCGACGGGGAATGATTAAAGCGCGGACCGCCAAATTCCAGATCGGACAGGTCGTACGCCATCGGATCTTCTCGTTCCGGGGCGTGATCTTCGACATTGATCCGGAATTCAACAACACCGAAGAGTGGTGGCTGTCGATCCCCGAGGAGGTCCGGCCCCACAAGGACCAGCCGTTCTACCACCTGCTCGCGGAGAACGCGGAGTCCGAGTACGTCGCCTATGTTTCCGAGCAGAATCTGCTGCCCGACGAGTCCGGTGAACCGATCCGGCATTCCCAGGTGGCCGAGATCTTCATCAAGAACAAGGATGGCGGCTATCGCCCGCGCAATCCCTCGCTGAACTGACATTCGTCGCCGGCCAACGGCCAGCAAAAAAGGCGCTCGAAACGAGCGCCTTTTTCATGTCCGGAGCCTGACTCCGATTACTTCTGGCCTGCCGGAGCGGCGCCCGGGGCACCACCGCCCTGCTCGAGCTTCTTGCGCTGCTCGTCGGCCTTCTTCTGAAGCTCTTCCTGGAGCTTCTTCTGGTTTTCCTCGAACACCTTCGGATCGGTCGGCGGACCGTCATAGGCCTTCTGGAATTCACCGGCGAGCGGCAGCGGCAGGGTCAGCGGCGCGCCGTTGGCGTTGATCGCCTGGACAACGAGATTCTGGCCCTTCTTCATGCTGTTGATGAGCTCGGGCGTCGCCTCATAGTCCGACATGCAGCCGTTCTGGAAGCAGATCACATAGGGCTGCTGCAGCGGCGCGTTGCTGTCCACGATGATGCGGGTGCCGTGCACGAGCTGCATGCCGAGCGGCAGCGTCACGCGCAGGATCTTCTTGGGCTCGCCTTCCGGCTCGATGATGACGGCGGCGATGACCGGCTGGCCCGATTCGATGCGGCCGTCCTTGCCGGTGAAGCAGACCTGCTTGGCGTTGGCGTCCTGGCCCTTGAGGCAGAACTTGGTCCAGGGGGCATAGATCAGCTGGATCTGCTGGTCGGCCGGCTGGGCTGCGCCCTGCTGCGCCGGAGCGCCTGCAGCGGGAGCCTGCTGGGCGGGGGCCTGAGCGGCCGGCGCCGGAGCCTTGGGGGCCGCCTTGGGGGCCGCCTTCGGGGCCGGAGCCGCCTTGGGCGCGCCGGGGGCCGGTGCCGGGGTTTGGGCCTCGGCGGCAAACGGGACGGCCAACGCCGTCGCCGTCAACAAGGCGAGAAGTCGCCCGCGCGGCCGGACGGACGCGGCCAAGTAACGGAAATTCATTGCGGAAAACCCTTTCTGAACGGGAAGTGCCCGAACCGCTCCGAAGCGCCGAACCTGGCCGCCTTGGGCGCGGCTCTCTCCCCGTCAATTGAGGCGGATAAGTGACGGGCTCGACGCTCTTGCGCGATTGCGTGCCTTCTTAGCGTGGCCGACGAAAAGATCAATGCCGACAAGCGCCTTTGGCCCCGTCCGCAGCTGAGCCCGGGGAAATTCCCTGTGATAGGATTCAAGACGAGCCGGTCCTCGAATCAACGTGTGCTGATGTTCATGTTCCAACGCCGCTTCGAGGGCCCCGGTGTCCGCGTTCGCGTCTTGGCCTCGTTGGCCTCGGCCCTTGTCCTGGCACTCGGCGGCGGAGTGTCGACAGGCGCCGCACGGGCCGAGGAGGCCCATGCCATCGCCATGCACGGCAGGCCGGCGATGCCGGCCGATTTCACCCACATGCCCTACGCCAACCCCGAAGCCCCCAAGGGCGGCCGCCTGACCTGGGGTGTTCTCGGCACGTTCGACAGCCTCAATCCCTTCATCGTCAAGGGACTGGCCGTGCAGCAGATGCGGGGCTACGTGATCGAGAGCCTGCTCGCGCGCGGCAACGACGAGCCGTTCACGCTCTACGGCCTGCTCGCCAGGAGCGTCGAAACCGACGACGAGCGGAGCTTCGTCACATTCCGCCTCGATCCGCACGCCCGCTTCTCCGACGGCAAGCCGGTCACGGCCGAGGACGTGCTGTTCTCCTGCCAGCTGCTGCGCGACCACGGCAGGCCGAACCACCGCCAGTACTACGCCAAGGTCGCCAAGGCCGAGGCACCCGATCCCCTCACGGTCCGCTTCGACCTCGCAGGCGCCAATGACCGCGAGCTGCCGCTGATCCTCGGCCTGATGCCGATCCTGCCGAAGCATGCCGTCGACGTCGCGACCTTCGAGGAGACGACGCTGGCGAGCCCGGTCGGCTCCGGTCCCTACCGCGTCACGGCCGTGAAGCCCGGGGCCAGCGTGACGCTGACCCGCAATCCCGACTATTGGGGCCGCGACCTGCCCATCAACCGCGGGCTCTACAATTTCGACGAGATCAGGCTCGACTATTTTCGCGAGGCCAACGGCCAGTTCGAAGCCTTCAAGCGCGGCCTCTACGATTTCCGCGTCGAGCACGAGCCGCTGCGCTGGCATGACGGCTACGATTTTCCGGCCGCCAAAAGCGGCGAGGTGATCCGCGATACCGTCAAGCCGGGCATGCCACAGCCATCCGAATTCCTGGTGTTCAACACGCGACGTCCTGTCTTCGCCGACATCCGCGTGCGCCAGGCGCTGACGCTGCTGTTCGATTTCGAGCTGGTCAACCGCAGCTATTTCTTCGGGCTCTATGCGCGCGTTGCCGGCTATTTCGCCGGCTCCGACCTGTCGGCCTATGGCAAGCCGGCGGACGCGCGCGAACGCGAGCTGCTGAAACCGTTCGCTGCCCAGATTCCAGCCGACGTCATGGACGGCAGCTACCGCCTTCCCGTGACCGACGGATCGGGACGCGACCGCACCACGCTGCGCGCGGCGCTGAAGCTGCTGTCCGAGGCCGGCTACGATCTCGACGGCACGGTGCTGCGCAACCGCGCGACCAAGGCGCCCTTCACGTTCGAGATCATGGTCACGACCCGCGACCAGGAGCGTATCGCGCTCGCGTTCCAGCGCGACCTCAAGCGCGCCGGCATCGAGCCGAGCGTGCGGTCGGTCGATCCCGTGCAGTTCGACCAGCGCCGGCTCGCATTCGAATTCGACATGATCCAGAACCGCTGGGACCAGTCGCTCTCGCCCGGCAACGAGCAATCTTTCTATTGGGGCAGCGCTGCCGCGGAGAATCCCGGAACCCGCAACTACATGGGCGCTAAAGATCCGGCGGTCGACGCCATGATCGCCGCGCTGCTCGAAGCCCGTGAACATACGGATTTCGTCTCGTCGGTGCGGGCGCTCGACCGCGCCTTGATCGCGGGCTTCTACACAATCCCCCTGTTTAACGTATCGGAGCAATGGATCGCGCGCTGGAATCGGATAGAACGACCCAAGGCCACCTCCCTCTCCGGCTATTTGCCGGAGACCTGGTGGTCGAAGGGGCAGCCTCCAGCGATTCCAGCGAAGTGACGCCGTGAACCAGCCAGCCGTATCACCGACGCTCGACACGTTGTTTCAGCGCACGCTGATGCGGCAGCCGCACGCGCCTGCCCTGCTCGACCCCCTCAACAAGGCCCGCGTGACCGGGCATCAGCCGCGACGGATGACCTATGCCGAGGCCGACACGGCCATCGAGGCGCTGTCGGCCTATTTCGTCGAAGCCGGCCTGCCGGCCAATTCCGTCATCGCGATCCAATTGCCGGCCACGGTCGAGTTCGTGCTCACCGTGCTCGCCGCCCATCGCGCCGGCCTCGTCGTCGCAGTGCTGCCGCTGCTGTGGCGACACGCGGAGCTGACTGCCGCGCTCAACCGCACCGCGGCGCGCGCCATCGTCACCATGAGCACGGTCGACGGCGTCAGCTATGCCGATCTCGCGATGCACGCCGCCGCCGAAGCGTTCTCGATCCGTCACGTCTGCGGCTTCGGCACCGACCTGCCCGAAGGCATGGCTTCGCTCGACGAGGTGCTGGCCCGCCCGCCCGGCCTGACGCGTGCGGTGATCCAGGACGGCCGCAAGGCCGCGATGATCTCCTTCGACGTCACGGCGGAAGGCTTTCGCCCGGTGCCGCGGCCGCATTTCAGCCTGATCGCCGGCGGTCTTGCGATGTCGCTGGAAGCCGACATCAGGCAGGGCGCGACATTGATGGCCGCGCTCGCGCCGATGTCGTTCGCCGGCCTCGCCTCCTCGCTCGCGGTGTGGCTGCTCTCCGGCGGCGCGCTGGCGCTGCATCATCCCTTCGACAACGATGTGCTGGAGCAGCAGATCAACGAGCATGAATGCGAGGTGCTGATCGCGCCGGCGCAGCTCGCCCTGCGCCTCGGCGATGCCGACCTGGCGGCGCGGATGCCGTCTTTGCGCAACGTCATCGGCCTGTGGCGCGCACCCGAGCAGGTGGCGGCGAGCGATGCCTGGATCGCCCCGCATGCGCCATTGACCGACGTCTATCTGTTCGGCGAGGCCGGCCTGTTCGGCGCCCGCCGCGGCGAGGACGGCATGCCGGTGCCGGTCATGCCCGGGCCGCACGGCGCCCCGCGCGAGCAGGCGGGCTCGTCCATTGCCGGCGAAATCCTGCTGACACCGAAGGGCACGCTCGGCCTCCGCGGCGCGATGGTGCCGATCGCGGCCTATGCCCCGCCGCAGCCGGTCGGCGACACCCTGACGGCGCAGCCGCCGCGCGACTATGTCGACACCGGCTATGCCGCACGGCTCGACCGTCCGAGCGGGGCGATCTGCATCACCGCACCACCCTCCGGCATCATGGCCGTCGGCGGCTATCGCTTCCTCTCCAACGATCTCCAGGAATGGGCCCGCCGGCTCGGCCAGGGTGCCCTGCTCACCGCGCTGCCCGACCGGCTGTCCGGCCACAGGCTGGCGGGGCGTGCCCAGGACAATGCCCGGGCCCGCGAGGCGCTCAGCGAGCTCGGGCTTAACCCCCTGATGGTCGAGGCTTTTCGCGACCGCTCCGGCCAGGTCTAGACGCAGTTTCGCCACCTCCGTTGACGCTGCATTAAGGCGGCCAAACTAGATTGCGCGGCATCTGTCGCGTGATCAGAGTTTGTCGAATGTCCCAGGCGGGCCCGATCCTGTTTGTGTCCAATGCCGAGCGGCCGCCTTTCATTGCGGCGCTGGACGAAGCCCGGCTGTTTCCCGTCGTCGACACCGACTGGGCCAGTGCCGCGCGCGCGGTCGAGCAGGTCCAGCCGGCCGTGGTTCTCGCCCAGATGTCCGGCGGGCACGAGCCGCATATCGCGCCGCTCGCAAGGAAGATCGCCGACCAATCGCCTTACCTGCCCTTCGTGACCGTGGATGCGGCGGGCACGCTGCCCCACAACGCCCTGCCCTTCTCCTCGCGCGGCGGCAATCCCGAACGGCTGATCGCACGGCTTCGCGCCGCGCTGCGCGTGCGCACGCTCCATGCCACGGTGCTGCGCCGGCTGCCTGAAGTGAAGGTCGCATTGCCCCAAGGCGATCCCGCACGCGATGCCACCGTGCTCCTGATCGGCCGCGGCGCGGCCTATCCCGCACTCTCCGTCGCACTGGGTGAACGTGTCGGCGTGGTCGGCGCGCTTTCGATCGAGGCTGCCGCGAAACACCTCAACACCCGCGACCTCGACGGCGTCGTCCTCGCCGAGGGGTTTACCGCGCGCGTCACCGATGCCTTTCTCACCGTGCTCGCCGAGGACACCCGCTTCCGCAGCCTGCCCGTGGTGGTCACCGCGCACCAGCTGACGCAGACTTACGACCTGCCCAATCTCGAGCTGATCCCGGGCGAGCCAGCCAGGGTCGCGGCCAATGCGCTGCCCCTGATCCGCCAGCACGCCATGGAAGCCCAATTGAGCCGCACGCTGCGCTCGATCGATGCCGGCGGCTGGCTCGATCCGCGCAGCGGCCTTCTGACGGTCGAAGCTTTCGCCCGCGATTTTGCCAAGGCGGTCGAGCAGGCCCTCGCCCGCGGCGGCGGTCTGTCGGTCGCGCGCTTCGCCTTCGACCCCGGCAATTCCCGCGCCCAGCTCGATGCCGCGCGCATCCTCAGCCGCCTGATGCGGCAGATGGATTTCGGCGCGGCGCAGAAGGACGGCTCGGTCATCGTCGTGTTCGCGGAAACCGACTTCCGCACCGCGCACATGATCGCGCGGCGCTTATCGTCCGTGATGCGCCACACCTCGAACGGCAAGCACGAGATGCGCAGCGAACCCGTGGTCAGCGTGGACTCGCTGTCGCCGTCGGATACGGCAAGGTCGCTGCTGGCCCGGCTGTCGGCGGACGGGACGCGGGCGGCGTCGTAGCAACCGCAGCTGTCGCGCCTCAACCGCTCAGACCATCATGAGCTTGATCTGGCCATCTTCGACAATCCCCATCGCGAGAGCGTCGCGCGCCATCTTCTCGACGGCCGGCCAGTTCGTCAGAAGGTATCTCTGCGCCTGCACCTTGGTCGGGAAATTTGTTTGAAGAATACAGCGCTGCCGCGTGTTCCCGTTCGCGATCTGGAAGGACACCGCCTGAGGGCCCTCCCGAAGCTCTTGCTCGGTGGGCTGGGGAAGTTTGCGCATGCTGCTCTTTCTCGCGGCTCAGCGAACCGGTAAGGCGACCCCGGACGCTGGATCGGCACGAGCCGCCCCGGCCGCGATCTTCCTGGCTTTCGATCTTCGCTCTGACTCGGACCTCGGTTGCGTATTGCAGACCGCTTCTGTCAGCATCAGGCGGAGCTCTGCCTTGGTCTTGGGTGCTTGCCGCGTGGTCGACTTCTGCCAATTGGTCATGAAATCTATATGGGTATCTTCGCGCGAAACGCCACTGTTGGCATTCGCGATCAGGCGGTCACAGGTGCAAAAAACCCGCGGCCGGTGAACGGTCGCGGGCCAAGAGATCCGAAGCTCTGCCAGTACATCCGTGGTCAAAGCAACGTCATGTCGATTGCGACAGCCTATGCGGCGCGCAGATCTTCAGCAGCAGACTTGCCGGTCCGGCGGTCTGCAACGATTTCGAATGAAACCTTCTGCCCTTCGTTCAGAGTATTCATGCCGGCGCGTTCAACGGCGCTGATGTGAACGAACACATCCTGGCTGCCCTGGTCGGGCTGAATGAATCCGAAACCCTTTTGGCTGTTAAACCACTTCACAGTTCCCGTCGTCATGGGGTCGTCCTTTAAGATAGATAAGCGTTTGACCGCGCTGAAAAGCGCGTTCGGTGTCGTCGAGATCTGGAGGGAGGGTCGTCAGTCAGGCGCGCTTGTGAGCGGCGAGGCCAAGTCGTTCGGCCGAAACTCGATAAAATGAATATGGCTCCTGCTCAATCATTTCGCAAGTGGCCATATGTCATTATTTTCGAATCCAGAGGCGACGCAACCATTCAAGCTGCATCGCCTCTGCAAAATGGCGCTCACGCCGCCTTCTTGCTCTCCGCGAGCTGCGCCAGTTGGCGCATGATCTCCGTCGTGCCGGCGAGACGCTCTTCCGGCGTCTCCCAATCCTGCAGGAACACCACCTTCATGTCGGGACGTACCTTGGCGGCCTGGCCATAGCTGCGGATGAAGGTGACGAGGCGATCGGGATAGGCGAAGGAATTGTCGCGGAAGACGATGACGGCGCCCTTCGGGCCGGCATCGATCTTCTCGACATTGGCCCGGCGGCAGAACGCCTTGATCGCGGCGACCTTGAACAGATAGCGCACCTCGTCCGGCAGCACGCCGAAGCGGTCGCGCATCTCGGCGCCGAAGTTCTCGATCTCCTCCTCGGTGTCGAGATCGGCGAGCCGCCGGTACAGCGACAGCCGGACCGAGAGGTCGCCGACATAGTCTTCCGGAATGAGCACGGGCATGCCGATCGTGATCGACGGCGACCAGCGGTCGGCGGCGGGCTCGGAGACGCCGGCCTTGAGGTTGACGATCGCCTCCTCCAGCATCGATTGGTACAGCTCGAAGCCGACCTCCTTGATGTGGCCCGACTGCTCCTCGCCGAGCAGATTGCCGGCGCCGCGGATGTCGAGGTCGTGGGAAGCGAGCTGGAAGCCTGCTCCCAGCGTCTCCAGCGATTGCAGCACAGTGAGCCGGCGCTCGGCCTGCGCGGTGATCTTCTGCTGCGCCGGCAGCGTGAACAGCGCATAGGCCCTGAGCTTGGAGCGGCCGACGCGGCCGCGGAGCTGGTAGAGCTGCGCAAGGCCGAACATATCGGCGCGATGCACGATCAGCGTGTTGGCGTTGGGGATGTCGAGGCCGGATTCGACGATGGTGGTCGACAAAAGGATGTCGAACTTGCCGTCGTAGAACGCGGTCATGATGTCCTCGATCACCGCGGGCGGCATCTGCCCGTGCGCGACCGCGACCTTCATCTCCGGCACGTTCTTGTCAAGGAAATCCTTGACCTCGGCGAGATCGTCGATGCGCGGCACAACGTAGAACGCCTGGCCGCCGCGATAGCGCTCGCGCAGGAGCGCCTCGCGGATCATCAGGGGATCGTGCGGGGCGACGAAGGTACGGACCGCGAGACGGTCGACCGGGGGCGATGCGATGATAGATAGCTCGCGGACGCCGGTGAGCGCCAGCTGCAGCGTGCGCGGAATCGGCGTTGCCGACAGCGTCAGCACGTGCACCTCGGAGCGAAGCGCCTTCAGTCGCTCCTTGTGAGTGACGCCGAAATGCTGCTCCTCGTCGACGATGACGAGGCCGAGGTCGCGGAACTTGATCGCCTTGCCGAGCAGGGCATGGGTGCCGACGACGATGTCGACCGAACCGTCGGCGATGCCCTTCTTGACCAAATTGAGCTCCTTGGCCGCGATCAGGCGCGAGGCCTGCGCCACGTTCACCGGAAAGCCCTTGAAGCGCTCGGTGAAGGTTCTCGCATGCTGACGTGCCAGCAGCGTGGTCGGCACCACGACCGCAACCTGTTTGCCTTCGAGCGCGACGGCAAACGCGGCGCGCAAGGCCACCTCCGTCTTGCCAAAACCGACATCGCCGCAGATCAGCCGGTCCATGGGACGGCCGAGTTCGAGGTCCTTCAACGTGGATTCGATAGCCCCCAGCTGATCCTCGGTCTCGTCATAGGGGAAGCGTGCACAGAACTCATCGTAGAGGCCCGGCTGCACCAGGAGCTTCGGCGCCTCATGCAGATGGCGCGCGGCAGCAATCTTGATCAATTCCCCCGCGATCTCGCGGATACGGTTCTTGAGTTTCGCCTTGCGGGTCTGCCAGCCGCCGCCGCCGAGACGGTCGAGCTCGACCGTGGTCTGGTCGGAGCCGTAGCGCGACAGCAGCTCGATGTTCTCGACGGGCAGGAACAGCTTTGTCTCGGCGGCATAGTGCAATTCGAGACAGTCGTGCGGCGCGCCGGCGACGTCGAGGGTCTGCAGGCCGATGAAGCGGCCGATGCCGTGATCGACGTGGACAACGATGTCGCCGGCGGCAAGGCTCGTCACTTCCGAGATGAAATTGTCGAGCTTGCGGCTCGCCTTGCGCGGCCGCACCAGGCGGTCGCCCAAGATGTCCTGCTCGCTGATCACAGCGATCTCGTCGGTCTCGAAGCCGCTTTCGAGGCCGAGCACTGCGAGCATGGTCTCGTTGCGCGGGGTTGCCTGCACCGTGCGCCAGGAGTTGACGCTGGTGGTGTGCGCGAGCTTGTGGTCGCGCAGCATCGAAGTCATGCGGTCGCGCGAGCCTTCGCTCCAGAGCGCAATCACGACCTTCTTGCGGCTCGCGTGCAGCGCCATCACGTGGCTGACCACGGACTCGAACACGTTGACCGTGGTGTCGTTGCGTTCCGGCGCGAAGTCGCGGCCCTTGCGCGCGCCGGCGTCGACGACGCTCGTCCCGTCGGCAGGGACCGAGAATTGCGTCAGCCGCACCAGCGGCATGTCGCTCTCTCGCTTGGTCCACTCCTCGTCGGTCAGATAAAGCCGGTCCGGTGGCAGCGGCTTGTAGATCGCGCCGCCGGCATGATGCTCCATCGCCTCGCGGCGGGCCTCGTAATAATCGAGGATCTGCTTGAAGCGTTCGCGGACGGCGTCCTCGGCCTGCGGCTCGATGGCGACGGCCGCGCCTTGCAGATAGTCGAACAGCGTCTCCATCCGGTCCTGGAACAGCGGCAGCCAGTGCTCCATGCCGGGATGGCGGCGGCCTTCGCTGACCGCTTCGTACAGCGCGTCGTCCCGCTCGGGCGCGCCGAACTCGGCGACATAGCCCATGCGGAAGCGCCTGATGGTGTCGGTGACGAGCTGGAATTCGGAGACCGGCACGAGATCGAGCGCGCGCATGTCGAGCAGCGTGCGCTGGGTCTCGGCGTCGAAGGTGCGGATCGACTCCAGGCTGTCGCCGAAGAAGTCGAAGCGGACGGGCTGGTCGAGGCCGGCCGGAAACAGGTCGAGGATGCCGCCGCGCACGGCGTATTCGCCGGGCTCGCGCACGGTCGAGGAGCGGTTGTAGCCGTTGTGCTCGAGCCAGGCGACGATGGTGTCCATCGGCACGACGTTGCCGGGCGCGACCGACAGCGCCTGCGCCGCCACAAGCTCGCGCGCAGGCACGCGCTGCACCACGGCATTGACCGTGGTCAGCACGATCAGCGGCTTGTCGCTGCCGGTGAGCGGGGCGAGCCGCGCCAGCGTGGTCAGGCGCTGGGCCAGGATGCCGCCATGCGGCGAGACGCGATCATAGGGCTGGCAGTCCCAGGCCGGGAACGTCAGCACCGGCAGATCGGGCGCGAAGAATTGCAGCGCGCGTTCGAGCTGCTGCATCCGCGGCCCGTCGCGGCAGACCACGGCAAGGCTGACCGCCGGCTTCTTCGGCCGCGCCGCGATGGCGCGCGCCAGATCGGAGATGACGAGGCCTTCGGCGCCTTCCGCGACATTGGCAAGCGTCACCGCGCGGCCGCGCGTGAGCAGCTCGGCCGGCGACTTCAAACCCGGTTTCATAGATCGCCGTCCGTGATCGGGAATGCCTTGATCCGGGCGAACAGCGCGCCGGCAATCTCGGCCGGCAGCACCTTGTCGCCGGTGATGGCGGCGTAGAGATCGGGATCGTTGACCTCGAGCAGCGTCTCCAGCTGGGTCAGCTCGTCGTCCGACAAATTGCCGATCTCGGCATCCGCAAAGCGGCCGAGGATCAGGTCCATCTCGCGCGTGCCGCGATGCCAGCAGCGGAACAGAAGCCGCTTGCGGCGGTCGTCCAGGCCGTCGCTCGATCGTGTCGTTCCCGTCATGTCTCAAATCCAGTCAAACGCCGAAAGCCCGGACGTGCCGGGCGGGGGTGATATAGCCACTCGGACCGGTCGTGTCAGCCCACGATTTGGCAGGCCTGCCGCCCGCGTGGGACGAGGAAAAAAGCCGTGGATGCCCGGCACAAAGCCGGGCATGACGGGTCGAAACGATCCTAGATTCGCCCTCATGCGCCCCAGCCTGCTCAATCCGCTGTTTGCTCCCGTGACCAGCCTGCCCGGCGTCGGTCCGAAGCAGGACAAGCTGCTGCAATATCTGCTCAGCCGGAGCGAGACGCCGCGGCTGGTCGATCTCTTGCTGCATCTGCCGAGCCAGGTCATCGACCGCCGCGCCCGGCCCAAGATCCGCGACGCCGCCCAGGGAACCATGGTGACGCTGGAAGTCACCGTCGACCGTCACCGCCCGCCCCCGCCCCGCAACGCCCGCGCGCCGTATCTCGTCTATGCCAGCGACGACACCGGCGACGTGGTGCTGACCTTCTTCCGTGCCAAGCCCGGCTATGTCGAGAAGCTGCTGCCGGTCGGCGAGAAGCGTTTCGTCTCCGGCACGCTGCAGATGTATGACGGCATCCCGCAGATCGTGCATCCCGACCGCGTGCTGGACGAGGAGGCGATCTCGAAGCTCTCCGGCATCGACCCCGTCTATCCGCTCACGGAAGGCCTTGCGCTCGGCTCGCTGCGGCGCGCGATCGCACAAGCGCTGCTGAAGCTGCCGGCCCTGCCGGAATGGATCAGCCCGGAGGTGATGCGCCGCTGCAATTTCCCGCCGGTCGCGGAGGCGCTCAATCGCGTGCACCAGCCCGTCGAGCTGACGGACATCCTGCCCGACCGGCCGTTCTGGTCCCGCCTCGCCTTCGACGAGCTTCTGGCCGGCCAGCTCGCACTCGGCCTGATCCGCGCCCAATTGCGCCGTCCCGCCGGCGTCCGCAACGCCGGCGACGGGCACCTCCGCAGCAAGATCATCGACGCCCTGCCCTATGCATTGACGCTTTCCCAGCGCGAGGCGGCCGCAGCGATCGCGAACGATCTCCAGCAGCCGGTGCGCATGCTCCGCCTGCTCCAGGGCGACGTCGGCTCCGGCAAGACCGTGGTCGCCCTGCTGGCTGCCGCGGCTGTGACCGAAGTCGGCAAGCAGGCCGCACTGATGGCCCCGACCGAAATCCTGGCGCGCCAGCACATCAAGACCATCGCCCCACTTGCGGAGCGCGCGGGGATGCGAGTCGCGATCCTCACCGGCCGCGAGAAGGGCAAGGAGCGGCGCGAGATCATCACGCAACTTGCCGCCGGCGAGATCGACCTGCTCGTCGGCACCCACGCGCTGATCCAGGACGACGTCATCTTCCACGACCTCGCGCTTGCCATCGTCGACGAGCAGCACCGCTTCGGCGTCCGCGAGCGCCTCGCGCTGACGTCCAAGGGCGAGGCTGTGGACGTGCTGGTGCTCAGCGCCACGCCAATTCCCCGCACGCTCGTGCTGACCTATTTCGGCGACATGGACATCTCCGAGCTGCGCGAAAAGCCAGCGGGCCGCCAGCCGATCGACACCCGCGCCGTCGCCATGAGCCGGCTCGGCGAGGTCATGGACGGCGTCGGCCGCGCGCTGGAGTCCGGCAAGCTGGTGTACTGGATCTGCCCGTTGGTGGACGAGTCCGAAGCCGAGGGCACCGAGCATCTCACCAACGCGACCAAGCGTTTCGAGAGCCTGCAGAAGCGCTTCGGCGACCGTGTCGGCCTCGTCCACGGCCAGATGAAGGGCACCGAGAAGGACCGCGTGATGGGCCAGTTCGCCGCGCACGAGATCGGGCTCCTCGTTGCGACCACCGTGGTCGAGGTCGGCGTCGACGTGCCGGCCGCCACCATCATGGTGATCGAAAATGCCGAACGCTTCGGCCTTGCCCAGCTGCACCAGCTGCGCGGCCGCATCGGACGCGGCTCGGAAGCCTCGACCTGCATCCTGCTGTACTCGGAGCCGCTCGGCGAAATGTCGAAGGCCCGGCTGAAGGTGATCCGCGAGACCACCGACGGTTTTCGGATCGCCGAGGAAGATCTGAAGCTGCGCGGCGAAGGCGACGTGCTCGGAGTGCGCCAGAGCGGCCTGCCCGGCTACCGCATCGCGCGTTCGGAAGTCCACGGCCAGCTCATCACCCAGGCCAGAGACGAGGCGCTTCGGATCCTCAAGGAGGATCCGAAGCTGAAGGGCGAGCGCGGCGAGGCGCTGCGGTGCCTTTTGTATCTCTATGAGCGGGACGAGGCGATCCCGCTGATCGGCGCGGGTTAGGTCGCAGCCCTCCGCCGCCCGACCTCGTAGGCCGCCACATGCGCGCGGGCGAGGTCCAGCAGCGGCGTGTCGATGCCGAGCGCACGGGCGCGATTGGCCATATCGCCCAGGATATGCTCAGCCTCAGTGATCGAACCACGTTCGATATCGCGCAGCATCGAGGCCTTCAGCGGCGAGTCCAGCGTGGTGAACAGTTTTCGATCGAACTCGATGAACGGCGCGCGTGGCTCGAAACCCGAGGCCGTTGCAATGGCGCAGCATTCCGCAAAGAGGCGGAAGATCGACTGCTCACCGTTCGGCACGGCCAGGATGTCGCCGATGCTCGCGCGCATCAGGCAGGTGATCCCGGCAAGCGTCGAGAGCTGCACGAACTTTTCCCACATGTCCTGCATGATCGCTTCGCTGGCGCGCACGTCGATCCCGGGGACATGCAGCAGCGTCTCCAGCGCGAGCACGCGCTCGCTCAGTGCGCCCTCGATCTCGCCGAAGACGATGGTTTGATTGGCCATGAACTGAACGACACGGCCATTGGCATCAAGCCCGGCACTGACGTTCGCGAGGCCGCCGAGGACGCGCGCGGCGCCGAACCTCGCCGTCAGGGCATCGATATGCTTTAGCCCGTTGAGGATCGGCAGGATCACCGTATCGGGGCCAACGGCCGGCGCAAACTGGTTCATGGCATCGTCGAGCGAGTAGGATTTCACGCCGACGAGCACGACGTCGAACGCCTCCTTCAAATCATGCGCCAGAAGGATTTTGGGCTGCACGGCAAAGTCGCCATGTGGACTCACGACCTGCAATCCGGTCCGGCGCAGCTGCTCGGCCCGCTTCTCGCGCACCAGGAAGGTCACATCACGCCCGGCCCGGACCATGCGAGCTCCGTAATAACCGCCAAGCGCGCCCGCACCGATCACCAACACTCTCATTCGAACTCCGACTGCAAAGCAACTGCGTCCGCAGGAGCAATAGCAGATGGAGTTCGCGACGTCTCCTCCCCGTCATTGCGGATGGAGCCGATCCCAGAACTCACCCTTTCGCCGCGGCTGACTTTATGAAAACCTTGCGATCATGCGCCGGATCATCGTCGTTGGCTCCCAGGGAAGCGGAAAGACGAGCCTCGCGCTCGCTCTCGGGCGAAAGCTCGATTTGCCTGTGGTGCACCTCGACGTGCTCTATTGGCGGCCGGGCTGGAAGCCCTCGGACAAGCCGAGCTTTCGCGCGCGCGTCACCGAGGCGATCGCGGGCGAGGCATGGATCGTTGACGGCAGCTTCTCGGGGCTTGCGTTCGATCTCACCATCGCGCGCGCCGATCTTCTCGTCGTCATCGATCGTCCCCGCTGGGTCTGCCAGTGGCGCATCCTCTGGCGCTCGGCGTTCGACCGCGACACGGCCCGGCCCGATCTGCCGGAGGGATGTCCGGAACAGTTCGACTGGAAGCTGATGAAGGAAGCCTGGCGCTACAACACCGAGCGCGTGCCCGCCATCGAGACCGAGCGCCTGCAATTCGGCCCCGGCGTCCCGGTCGTGCGCCTGCGACGCGACCGGGACATTCAGGGCTTCGTGGACTCGGTTTCCGTGAACGGCGAGTGAGGCCAGACCATCAGGATCTTGTCCGCGCGGCGAATGCCTTCATGAGCTCGGCGTCCACCGCCTCGCCGTTCGCATCCTCGGCGAGATGCTCGAACCAGCGCGCAAAGCCCTCGTAGATCTGACTGGCCGGATGGTCCGGCCCCAGGAAGCCCGAGATCTCACGCATCTCGGCAACCCAGCGATAGGCCTTCGGGATCATGTCCGGCAGCGCGACCTCGAGCCGGGCCAGGATCGCGGGCTGGCTCAGCGCGAGCTCGTTGCGGAGCGCATCCGCTGCACCTGCTTTCGTCGCCGCGATCACCATGGCCGAGCCGATCCCGGCGAGGCCCTTGACGATGCCGGCGTAGGACATTTTCAAAGCCGACGCCGCTCCGACCGGCCCCTCGACGATCCGCACGTCGAGCCCGAAATCCTTCAGCACCGCGACGTCCCCGGCGTGCTCGCCGGACATGTAGAAGGCCGGGCTCTTGCCGCCTGGCTGCGGCGGGAAACCGATGATGCCGCCATCGACGAACGGTGCCTGCGCCGAGCCGATGATCTCTTCAATTCTCTTCACGGTGTCGACATTGACGGCGTTGCAATCGACCACGATCGGCTTCTTCTCGCGCCTGACGATCAGCGCGGCCAGCCGTTCGGCCAGCGCGACGGCTTCGCCCGGCGGCACGATCGAAAGGATGATGTCGGAAGCTGCGATCGCATCGTCGTCGGCGCCGATCATGCCGGCGTCTGCGGCGCGTTTCCGCGTCGCCTCGCTCCGCCCCGTCAAGGACGTCAGCACGCGCGCGCCATGATCGCTGAGGCGGCGGGCGACGGCGCTGCCCATGGCGCCGGGCGCGAGGATCGCAATGGTCTTGGACATCGTGCACTCCAGGTCGAAATCCGGGCAAGGCGCCCGGATCACCGGAGACTAGCAGAGGATACCGGCGCGCGCGTAGCCGAGGCCATCCCGCAAGGGAATGGCCCTACTCCACCTTCGCAGGCTCGGGCCGAAGCGTCGAGGCATTGGCGATGCGCGCGGCATTCGCCATGCCCGCGAGCGCCGCAGCCTTCTTCGGATCGGGCGCCGAGCCCGGCTGCACCACGCCGGCCGACATGATCAATGTCGCGGCGTCTTCGGTGCTCATGTCGACTTCGACGATCTTGCTCTTGGGCACGTAGAAGAAGAACCCGGTGGTCGGGTTCGGCGAGCACGGCAGGAACACGGAGACATGCTCCTCCTGCCCCGGCAGGCTGCGCGCGACCTCTTCGTTCGGCGATTGCGAGATCAGCACGATCGACCACATGCCCGGCGAGGGAAACTCGACCAGGCCCACTTTGCGGAAGCTCGAGCCCTTGCCCGAGAACAGCGTCTCGAACACCTGCTTGAGTCCGCGATAGATGGCGCGCACCGCCGGGATCCGGCCGAGGAAGGTCTCGCCGACATCGACCAGCGTGCGGCCGATCAGATTGGCCGCGAGGAATCCGACCAGCGTCAGCGTGAAGAATGCGACAACCAGTCCCCAGCCCGGAACGACGTAAGGCAGATAGGTTTCGGGACGATAGGCCAGCGGCACGAACGGCCGCACCACGCCGTCGACCCAGGTGACGAACCACCAGACCAGATACAGCGTGATTGCGATCGGCCCCGTGACGACGAGGCCGGTCAGGAAATAATTGCGGAAACGGCCCATCAGGCCGGTATGCGGTTCCGGGAGGGGATCGAGAGGCGCAGGCGCGTCGTCGCGGGGGGTCATTCGGGTTCCAGGTCGGTCGCAGCACACAAGCTAGGGTCTTCTAGCAGGTTTTGGAAGACCGCGACCGATCGATATCCCTTCTGCCTATTCCACAGTCACCGATTTCGCGAGGTTGCGAGGCTGATCGACATCGGTCCCCATCACGACAGCCGTGTGATAGGCGAGCAACTGCACGGGAACAGCATAGACCATCGGGGTGAAGGCTGCGGCCATGTCGGGCAGGACGATGGTGACGAGCGAATCCACCGTCGCCTCCGCCGCGCCCCTGGCGTCGGTCATCAGGATGATGTTGCCGCCGCGGGCCGCAACCTCCTGCATGTTGGAGACCGTCTTTTCGAACACCCGGTCGTGCGGCGCGATCACGACGACCGGCATGGTCTCGTCGATCAGCGCGATCGGCCCGTGCTTGAGCTCGCCGGCGGCATAGCCTTCGGCGTGTATATAGGAGATCTCCTTCAGCTTCAGCGCGCCTTCGAGCGCCAGCGGGTAGCTGGTGCCGCGGCCGAGATAAAGCACGTCGCTGGACTTGGCGATGCGATGCGCGAGCTTCTCGATCTGCAGCTCGGTGGTGAGCGCGTCCGCCATCAGGCGCGGCACCTCGACGAGGCCATGGACCAGCTTGGTCTCGTCCTCGTCCGACAATTCGCCGCGCGCCTTGCCGGCCGCGATCGCAAGGTTCGCCAGCACCATGAGCTGGCAGGTGAAGGCCTTGGTCGAGGCGACGCCGATCTCGGGGCCGGCCAGCGTCTGCAGCACGGTCTCGCTCTCGCGCGCGATCGTCGAGGTCGGCACGTTGACGACCGCGATCGTGTGCACGCCCTCGGCCTTGGCGTAGCGCAACGCCGCCAGCGTGTCGGCGGTCTCGCCCGACTGCGAGATGAAGATGGCGAGATCGCCCTTGCGCAAGGGCGCCTCGCGGTAGCGGAATTCGGAGGCGACATCGACCTCGACCGGCACGCGCGCGAAGCGCTCGAACCAGTATTTGGCGACGAAACCCGCGTAGCTCGCGGTGCCGCAGGCCGTGATGTTGATGCGCTGGATGGTCTTGAAATCGAACGGAAGCTTGACCGGCAGCGAAACGCGCTCGGTTGCCATGTCGACGTAGCGCGCCAGGGTGTGGCCGACCACTTCCGGCTGCTCGTGGATCTCCTTCGCCATGAAGTGGCGATAATTGGCCTTGTCGACCAGCGAGGTCGAGGCCGCATGCTTGATCTTGTCGCGCTGGACGGTGTTGCCGTCCTTGTCGAAAATCGTCGCGCTCTTGCGAGTCAGCACCACCCAGTCGCCGTCCTCGAGATAGCTGATCGTGTCGGTAAACGGGCCGAGCGCGATGGCGTCGGAGCCGAGATACATCTCGCCGTCACCATAGCCGATCGCCAGCGGCGGGCCGTTGCGGGCGCCGATCATGAGGTCGTCGTCGCCGGCGAAGATGAAGCCGAGCGCGAACGCGCCGCGCAGGCGTCCCAGTGCCAGCTTCACCGCTTCCGCGGGCTTGTTGCCGCGCGTCAGCAGATCGTCGACGAGATGCAGCACGATCTCGGTGTCGGTCTCGGTGTGGAACACCGTGCCCTTCTTCTCGAGCTCCTCGCGCAACTCGCGGAAATTCTCGATGATGCCGTTGTGGACCACGGCGACACGCTCGGTCGCGTGCGGATGGGCGTTGTTGACGGTCGGTTTGCCATGGGTGGCCCAGCGGGTGTGGCCAATGCCGGTGGTGCCCTGGAGCGGCTCGGCTTCCAGCCGCTTCTCCAGATTCTTCAGCTTGCCCTCGGCGCGGCGGCGCTCGAGGTGCTTGCCTTCGAGCGTGGCGACGCCCGCGGAGTCGTAACCGCGATATTCGAGACGTTTGAGCGAATCCACCAGCTGCTCCGCAACCGGCTCGCGCCCGAGAATGCCGACAATCCCGCACATGCGGATCACTATCCCCCAAATCGTCGAAAAATCGCCTAAACGACGCGTCCGGTTTTTAGCGAAGTTCCTAAGGAACCAGATACTCAATAATTATTGCTGATTGAGACAGCGCCTCGTCACATCAGATCTGGCCTGCGTCGAATTGGCCGGCCTTAAACCGCGCGCGTTAACTTGTTGTCAACATGTTTGACCAACGATTCCCCTTCAGGAGAGCAAAGCCATGAAGGGCTCGTCCGACCGCAAAGGTCTGTCATCGATGTACGTGCGCGCCAACGAGACCACGGGCACGCACCTTGCGCATTGGCCGCCACCCCAGCGCGGCAAGGAAAGCAAGCCGGTCTTCGTGAAACATCCCGAAGGCGAGCCGGTCAAGCGCGCCAAGCCGCGCGGCTGGCGCCTGACCCGCGCGATCTTCTCCGAATTCGCCGACGACGAGTAGCGGACGCCTCACCAGCCCCGAACCAGGGCGAACACGAGGAAGACGACGAACGCCCAGAACGCCAATCCGGTGACCAGCGACGCGATGTCGCTTGGGCTGGGCTCGCCCACCTGTTGCAGCACCCATCGCCCCGGCGGCATGACGACGCGATTGACGAGGAACGAGATCACATCGTCGTCGTCCATCAGCGCGCCGTCCAACACCGGTCGGGCGCTGGCACTCGGCCGCTCACGTCTGCGGCTTCGTCTCGGTTTTCTTGCCGCCCGTCTTCATCTCGCGATAGCGCGCCGCGCCGCCTTCGCGGATGGTCTGCTGGTTGCGCTCCAGCGCCATGGCGTCGTCGGGCACGTCCTTCGTGATCACCGAGCCCGAGCCGATATAGGCGCCATTGCCGATCTTCACTGGGGCGACCAGCGAGGAATTGGTGCCGACGAAGGCGCCCTGCCCGATCACCGTCTTGTGCTTCTTGAAGCCGTCGTAGTTGCAGGTGATGGTGCCGGCGCCGATGTTGGAATTGGCGCCGACCGTGGCATCGCCGATGTAGGAGAGATGATTGACCTTGACGCCTGCCTCCAGCGTCGCCGCCTTGGTCTCCACGAAATTGCCGATCCGCGCGCCGTCGCCGAGCGAGGTGCCGGGCCGAAGCCGCGCATAGGGGCCGATCGAGACGTTCTTGCCGAGCTTGGTCTCGACGATATGCGAGAAGGAATGGATCACGGTGCCGTCGGCGATCGACACGCCGGGACCGATCACCACGAACGGCTCGACGGTGACGTCCCTGCCGAACACGGTGTCGGCGGCGAGATAAACCGTCTCCGGCGCGATCAGCGTGACGCCGGCCTCCATCGCCGCCTTGCGCAAGCGGGTCTGCATCACGGCTTCGGCCTCGGCGAGCTGTGCCTTGGTGTTGATGCCGCGTACCTCGTCCTCGCCGGTCTCGATCACCACGGACTCCCATCCTTGCTTGCGGACGATCTCGACCGCGTCCGTCAGATAATATTCACCCTTGGAATTGGCATTGCCGATCTTCTCGAGGATCTCGAGCGCGCGGCGACCGTCGATCGCCATCACGCCGGCATTGCACAGATCGATCTTGCGCTCCTCCGCGCTGGCATCGGCCTGCTCGCGGATCGCCACCAGACGCTCGCCCTCGACGATGAAGCGGCCATAGCCGGTGGGATCGCCGGCACGAAAGCCAAGCGCGGCGATCGCGGCGCCCCTGGCGAGCGGCGCGCGCAGCCGCGCGAAAGTCTCGGCCGAGATCAGCGGCGTGTCGCCGAAGGCGATGAGCAGATCGTCCGCGCCACGCGCGATCGCCTCGCGTGCCGCCAGCACTGCATGGGCGGTGCCGAGCCGCTCGGACTGCACGAAGGTCAGTGCGTCGGGCCTGATCCGCTTCGCCTCGTCCGCGACCGCCTGGTGGTCGGGACCGATCACGACCGCGAGCGAGGTGCCGGTTCCCTTCGGGGCCGCGGCGAGCACGTGGCCCAGCAGCGTCTGCTGAGCGACGGGGTGCAGCACCTTCGGCAGGCTCGAGCGCATGCGCGTGCCTTCGCCGGCGGCGAGCACGATCGTGAGGCTGGAACGGGCGGTCATCGAAATCCTGTCAGATTCGGCCGAATCAATTGGCGTGACGGGCGGCAGGCCACCCTGAAATGCTCTCGCCTTGCTACCCCCGCAAACGCCCGGAATTCAAGTGCGACACGCTTTTCCTGTTAATGTTCCTTGATTGATTCGGGGAAGCTTCGGGGCTGGGCACTTAACGTTCATGGCAAAGGATTCCGACCCACTGGCGGATGCCTTCGGCGCCAAGGAGACCGGCGGGCTGTTCTCCGGACTCTTGGCCGAGGAAAGCGCGTTCGACCGCCGCTTGATGTGGCGGCTGGGCTCGTGGGGCGTGGCGGCCGTCGGCGCCGTCACCATCGCAGTGATGGCCAACCAGGCCCAGCTCGGCTGGCGGCGTGACCAGGTCGCCTCGGCCGATCTTGCGCGCCAGGCCGACCGTCTCCAGATGCTGACCAAGGAGAGCCAGAACGAGGCGCGACGGCTCGCCGCCGCCATCGAGACGCTGAACAGCGATCGCGACCGGCTCTATTCGCGCGTCACCGTGCTGGAGCAAGGGCTCGATTCCGTCACCGGCGCCATCGCCAAGCAGACCAATCCGCCGCCGCAGGCCGGCAAGCCACAGGATGCTGTGCCCGCAGCTCCCAGCGTCGGGCCGGTCGCCTCGACACCCGCCACCGACAAGCCACGCACCGAGGCTGCAAAGGACACACCCGCGTCCAAGGAAGCGTTGAAGGAAACGTCGAAGGAAACCGTGAAGGAAGCGGCAAAGGAGCCGCCGAGCCCGCCGGCGCAGACAGCCGCGGCAGCCTCGCTCGTGCAGCAATCGCAGGCCATGAATTCGGCGTTGCCGACCATGCCGCTGGTGCCGTCCAAGTCGATCATGGCGCCGCCCGATCCGGCCGCGTCGAAATTGATGCAGCCCGAGGCAAACGAGAAGGCCGCCGAGAAGAAGGCCGAGTCGGCACCCGCGCCGTCGGAAGCAGTCATGGCCGCCGCCAAGCCGCCGGAAGCGGCCGAGAGCGAATCCCCCGCGATCGCGGTTCAGCAGACGCGTTTCGCGATCGATCTCGGCGGCGCCAATTCGGTCGACGGCCTGCGCGCGCTCTGGCGCGGCGTGACCAAATCGAATCCGGAAGTCGCAGCGCTGCGGCCGATCATCATGATCAAGGAAGGCACCACCGGGCTCGGCATGCAGCTACGCTTGGGTGCCGGCCCCCTGGTCAACGCCGCCGCGGCCGCAAAGTTCTGCGCGACCCTCGCCGAGAACGATCGTCACTGCGAGACCACCGTGTTCGACGGCCAGCGCCTGTCGATGCGCGGCTCGGAAAAGGACAAGGGACAGGAGAAGTCCCAGGACAGGGTTCAGGAGAAGAACTCCGAGAAGAACCAGGACGCGGCTCCGCAAGCCGAAACCGCGCCCGTCGCAAAGCCCGAGAAGCCGGACAAGCGCCGCCGCAGCTATTCCTCGAAGCGCTCGTCGAGACGCGAGGAGCCCGCGCCCGCCCCCGCGGCGCAGCCGGCGCCCGCCAAGCCGGAGACGGCCTCGGCGGCATCGACCCTGACGTCCTTTTTCAGGCGGTAGGAAAGGTTCGCGCGGCTCGGATCAGATCGCTTCCGGCGACAGTATCGCTCTTGCGCGGATACGATCTTGAGAACGCCTACTCGTACAGCATACCCGCCCGCATCAAGGCAGCCGCGTGTCGCCACGGGTTTCCGTCAGCAGGATGATGCGAGTCGCGCGCCCACGCCGCCATTGCTTCGAGCAAGTCGGCGAGATCGACATTCGCACCGCCTTTTGCACCCGTTTGCAATTCGTTGCGCATCGCCGCCACGAACTCGATAGAGCTCACCCGGTCTTGAACCTGCTCCACATACATTTCAGCACGCTCTTCTGCGAAGGACAGCGCGCGATCAACGATCCTGATTGAACCAGTCCGGCTGGCATACGCGCGATGGACAGAAAAGTTCGTCTGCCCTGTTGCCCCCCTCTCCCATCCCGACCATATTGCGCCCATGACAAAAAAGCCCTTCCGCCTCACGCCCTATCAGGTGCAGTTCCTGCTCGTCGTCGGCTTCGCGTCCGTCGGCTATGCGCTTTATCTGCGCTATCTCGCGATCGAGCTGTCGCAGACCGCGCTCGCCTGCGACGCCGGGCTTCAGACGCTGCTCTGCAAGGGGCGCGCGGTCTCGACCGTGCTGTTCAAGAATTCGGTGTTCGGAATCGTCGCGCTGGTGGTTGCGACGCTGAACCTGATGCGGCCGTCGATCGTGCTGCTCACCGTCGGCATTGTCGCCGCCGGGCTCGGCATCGTGCTCTACAACGTCGTGCTGTCGGGCCTTGCGATCGGCCTGTTCATTCTTGGGTTTGCTCGGCCCGCGCCCGCCACAGCGTGAGCGCGAACAAGAGGTAGATCGCGCAGGTCCACAGCGACTGCCAATTGTCGCGGCCCTCGTTGAACAGCACGAAGACGGCCGACAGCGCCAGCACGCCCGCGAACACCGATTCCGCGATCGGACGCTGGCCGATCTGCGGCCGGTTCAGCATCAGAAGCGCGAACGGAACCACCGCCATCGTCAGCGAGGCGTAGGGGAAATCCTTGTAGCGCGGGTCGAACACGAAGCCGAGTGCGGTCGCGGCCGCGATCACGGCTGTCACCGCCAGCGTCAGGCCGAGCACGGCGGTGAGCTTCGACCATTTGCGGCCCTCGCGCGGGCCGAGCAGATCGAGGAAGGTCGGCAGGCTGCGGCCGATCACCATCGCCTGCGCGCAGAAGATCGGCGACAGGATGCCGGCCAAAAGCAGCGCGCCCCAGAGCAGCCAGCCGGCGATGCCGTAGCTCTCGTAATACATCTTGTCGGCGCCGATCCCGAGCAGGCTGCCCGCCGTCGTCGCCGAGATGCCGACGCCGAGCCAGGCCGAGAAGCGCGGCGTCCACGGCCTCCGGCGCAGCGTGACGAGCGCGACCGCGAATACCAGCACGGAAAGGCCCATGCCCGCGCCCATGTACCATTTCCAGTACGGGAAATTGCTGATCGGCTCGCCGGGCGGATATTTCAGGCTCCGGCGCACCGAGTCGTACAGGCCCCAATAGCCGCCGACGGTGCCCTCCAGCCTGCGCTTCCAGGGCTGGTCGTAGGACTCGATCAGATTGACGCGGAACTTCTGCGACTTGGCAAGGCCGAGGATTTCCGAGACCACGCGCGCCTGGTTGGTGCGTGACGGCAGCGCGCCGTCGCGCATTCGTCCTTCGCTCGGCCAGCCGGTTTCGCCGATCAGGATTTCCTTGCCGGGAAACGCCACCACCATGCGCTCGCGGATCTGTTCGACATGAGCGGAGGCGAATTTCGCCTTGACCGGGAAATCCTCCCAATACGGCAGGATGTGGATGGTGACGAAGTCGACGGCGTCATAGACCTCGCGGTTCTTCAGCCAGTATTCCCACACGTCGGCATAGGTGACGGGCACGCTGACCTGTGTCTTCACCAGGCGGATGATGGAGACGAGGTCCGCCGTCGTCATCTCGCCGCGCAGCAACACCTCGTTGCCAACGATGACCGCGGTGATCACGTCGGGGAATTGCTTGGTGAGGCGGATGGCAAGCCCCGCCTGCTCGTAGTTCTTGGCGCGGTTGCTGGAGAGCCAGATGCCCTGCAGCACCTTTAGCCCGCCGACCTTGGCGGCGATCGCCGGCACCTGGTCGAGCCCGTTCTCCATCGAATAGGTCCGGACGCAGTCGGTGATCTCCTTGAGCTGGCGCAGGTCCTGCTCGATCTGCTCGGCCTCGATATGGGTCCACGCCTCCAGCGGCGTCTGCTCGCCGCGGAACGGCGCGTAGGAGACGCATTGAACCTTGTCGGCGGGATCGATCGGAGCGCGCGCGAGCGTGATCGGCGTCGCCAGCCACCACCACACGGCAGCAATCGCACCCAGTGAAACGAGCAGAAGCGCCAGTGGCGTACGAAGTGAAATCGGTTCCGTCCTCCGCGAAGGGTCCGTCGATTACCTGCTTGCACGCCGTCTGCCAAGGGGGTGTCGGGGCGGGTGTCCGAATGCCGATCCATTCCTGCGGATCCGCTCCTGTCCCAAAGGAATGGGGCTGCGGCGGTTCGACCGGGACCTAGCATCGTGACTTTGCTGGACAAAATTCCAAATACAGGTCATGGACTCCGAAAGACTTTTCCGCCGCATTGGAGACCCATTTGGACGCCATCACCGGTGCGTCCGCGGGATCCTCCTGACGCGGACGGGCAGCGGATACATTGGGGAATTCATGCGGCAACGGGTGTTCGAGTCACGAAATGCGGTCCTGCGGCAGTTCGCCGCCACCTTGGCCGTTTCCTCCCTTCTCCTTCTCGCCGGTCTCTGTGGCGCCTCGGCCCAGAGCGGCACGCCGGCCCCCGACCAGGGCAAGGCCGCCGCCCAGCCCGCCGACGCCGCCAAGGACGCCGCCCAGAACCAGCGCCGCACCGACGAGTTCGCCGAGGCCGCCCAGGTCATCAACGGCCCGGCCGGTAATCCCGAATGCGTCTGGCTCGGCCGGCGCGTGGTGCGGCTGATGTGGCGGGATGACCTCGATACCGCGTTCCGCCACCTCGACCTCTATGACCGCTTTGGCTGCCCCGGCGGCCACATCCAGGCCGCGTTCCGCTGCCTGACCCGGTTCGGCGGCCAGATCGATCCCAAGGTCGCCGAGACCCTCGACAGCCGTGTGCACGCCTGCTGGATCAATCCGGCGGCCCAGCCGCAGCAGGCGGCGGCCGCGGCGTCGCAGCCGGCAGCACCGGCCTCAGGCAATCCGCCGGCTCCGCAGCCGGCCGCGAGCCCCTCGCCTGCGGCCAGCCCGTCCCCGGCGCCCCCGAAATAGCGCAAGGTCTTAAGTCCCTGCTCGTTTCAGCTGTCGTTCAGGAACGATCGGCCATAGACGCGGTTGGCACTGCCACGCGTCGTCTCGAAAAGGCCATGCCCTGATAAGGACATGAGGCCATGACAGTTGAGAAACCGCGCGGCAGAGGTATGCTCCCTTTGCCGCGGACTTGGTCGGATCTCGGGGTCGGATCCGCTTCCCTGCCCCCTCAGCCCCTTTTGGTTTAGCCGCGATGCGCGTTGTCGCCGCCGTTTTGTTGCTCGTGTCCGCGCTTCACGCCGGCATCTGGGGAGTCTTGCGCGACAAGGAACCCGCGCCGGATTTCAAGGGCCTGATCCCGAGCCTGTCCTATACGCCGTTCGAACCGGGCCATGTCGTCGACATCAACGCCGACCCCGACAAGATTCGCGCGGACATGAAGAAGCTCTCGACTCTCACGCGAGCGATCCGGTCCTACTCCGCGACCGAAGGCAACGAACTGGTGCCGCCGATCGCCGCCGAGTTCGGCCTCAAGGTCACGGTCGGCGCCTGGATCGACAAGGACGAGGATCGCAACGGGCGTGAGATCAAGGCCGCCATCGAGCTCGCCCGCAAGAATGGCAACGTGATCGGCGTCGTGGTCGGCAATGAGGTGATCTTCCGCGGCGAGCAGAAGGTCGAGGACCTCATCGACAAGATCAAGAAGGTCAAGGGCGCGGTCCGCGTTCCCGTCACGACGGGCGAGATCTGGAACATCTGGCGCGATTTTCCGGACCTTGCCTCCAGCGTCGATTTCATCGCCGCGCACGTGCTGCCTTATTGGGAAAACTTCCGCTCCGACCAGGCGGTGGATCAAGCGGTTGATCGTTACGAACTCTTGCGCAAATTGTTTCCCGGCAAGCGCATCGTGATCGCCGAGTTCGGCTGGCCGAGCGCGGGCTACAACCTGCGTAGCGCCGACCCCGGTCCATTCAAGCAAGCCCTGACCTTGCGCAACTTCGTCAGCCGCGCCGAAGCGATGGGCATGGACTACAACATCGTCGAAGCCATCGATCAGCCTTGGAAGTTCAACGAGGGCGGCGTCGGTCCGTACTGGGGCATCCTCAACGCCAGCCGCGAGCCGAAATTCGCCTGGACCGGTCCGGTCGAGAATCCCGATTATTGGAAGCTGATGGCGATCGCCCTCTTGGTCGGCATCCTGCTGTCGCTGCCGATCCTGCGGATCGAAAAGCCAACCGCGAAGCAGGCCTTCCTGCTGTCGGCGACGGCCAACGGCGTCGGCGCCTGGGTCGCGACCGTGTTCGCCTTCTGGAACAGCCACTACTTCCTCTTCGGCTCGGCCTTCGCGCTGACCCTCGGCATGATCCTGCTGGTTCCCCTCGTCCTCATCGCGATGGCGCGCATCGACGAGATCGCGGCCGTCGCCTTCGGCCGGCCGCCGCAACGGCTGATCACCAAGGACAAGCCGGTCGAGAACGTGCCCGAGGGTTATTGCCCGAAGGTCTCGATCCACATCCCCGCCTATTTCGAGCCGGTCGACATGCTCAAGCAGACGCTGGATGCGTTGGCGCGGCTGAACTATCCGAACTACGAATGCGTCGTCATCATCAACAACACGCCGGATCCCGCGTTCTGGCAGCCGATCCAGGACCATTGCCGCGCGCTCGGTGAGCGCTTCAAGTTCATCAACGCCGAGAAGGTGCAGGGCTTCAAGGCCGGTGCGCTGCGCATTGCGATGGACCGCACCGCGGCGGACGCCGAGATCATCGGCATCCTCGATGCCGACTATGTCGTCGAGCCCGACTGGCTGAAGGACATCGTCCCCGCCTTCGCCGATCCGCGCGTGGGCCTCGTGCAGGCGCCGCAGGAGCATCGCGACGGCGACCTGTCGATCATGCACTACATCATGAACGGCGAATATGCCGGCTTCTTCGACATCGGCATGGTCCAGCGCAACGAGCTCAACGCCGTCATCGTGCACGGCACGATGTGCCTGATCCGCCGCGCCGCGATGGACATGGCCGGCGGCTGGTCGTCCGACACGATCTGCGAGGATAGCGATCTCGGCCTTGCGATCCAGGAGCTCGGCTGGACCACCCACTACACCAACACCCGCTACGGCGCAGGCCTGCTGCCCGACACCTACGAGGCCTTCAAGAAGCAGCGGCATCGCTGGGCCTATGGCGGCCTGCAGATCGTCAAGAAGCACTGGCGCCGCTTCCTGCCCGGCGCGAGCCGGCTGACCGCCGACCAGAAGCGCGAATACGGCCTCGGCTGGCTGAACTGGCTGGGCGCCGAGAGCCTCGGCGTCGTCGTGGCGCTGCTCAACCTCGTCTGGGTGCCGATCGTCGCGTTTGCCGACATCGCCATCCCCGACAAGATCCTGACGCTGCCGATCATCGGCGCCTTCATCGTCTCGCTGGCGCACTTCCTGTCGATGTACCGCGCCCGCGTCGCCATCAAGCCCGGCCAGATGCTGGGCGCCATGATCGCGGCGATGAGCGTGCAATGGACGGTGTCGCGCGCGGTGGCGCAGGGCCTGATCACCGAGCACATCGCCTTCGCCCGCACCTCCAAGGGCGGCCTCAGCAGGATGTCGATCGAGTTCCAGGCGTTTTGGGAGGCCGTGATCGGCACCCTGCTCCTGGTCGGCGCCGGCGTGCTGATCGTGACCAACAGCTTCCGCCAGATCACCGAGATCTACATCTTCGCCGGCGTGCTGGTGCTGCAGAGCCTGCCGTTCCTGGCCGCCGTCGCCATCGCCATCCTCGAGCTCAGCCGGATCAACTCGTTCCAGTTCTGGCACGACAGCGCGATCCGCACCGCCGAGCTGATCGGCCTGCGCCCGGTCGCGCTGCCCCACCCGGGCGGCACGCCGCAGCCGGTGCCGAACGAGGTGCGGCGGGAGACGAAGTAATCGCCCCTCATGGTGAGGAGCCCGCCAAAGGCGGGCGTCTCGAACCATGAAAGGCCGGGATGGTGCAGCAACCTCCCACAGTTCGGCGTGGACGACGCCCCGCCAATCGAGTCGAAAGTCCTCGCTTAAGCCACAGATTCCGCGAGCAAATCCCCGCCCCTGCCAGGACTTTCGGCAGCGATGCCCGCTATTGACCTCAGCGCCCCATCCCCCTACACAGCCCGAGCCGAAAGCATGATCCGGAAACAGCCGGTTTTCCCCGCGGCGCAAGCCTAAGCGCAGCGGCAAGACATGCTTCTCGAATGTCCGATCACGATGGCGATTTCCGACGAAGCCATCAGCGGCCATGGGAGCGCGTAGCTCAGCCGGTAGAGCACGTGACTTTTAATCACGGGGTCCTGGGTTCGAGCCCCAGCGCGCTCACCAAACACTGACCGTATTTTCGGGGTTAAGCTTCTATCCAGCTCGCGTAGCCCGGGTTACAGCGCCGCAGCTCGAAGGATGCTGCAGCTCACGCGAACAGCTTGTCGATGTCGTCCTGGGAAATCGCCACGCCCGGCCGCTTCGGCCCCTCCATCAAGTTCGGTTCGCTTGGAACGGCAAGCTCGGCGGCCATCCGCGCCAGCTCCTCTTTTCCCCACATCCGGACCAGCCTGTTGATGTGTTCTTCAATGAACTGCAGCGACTTGACCACTCGCGTGATTCGCTGACCTGTGAGGTCCTGAAACGCGCAGGCCTCGAACACGTTGTTCGTGCTATCGACGATCTCGCCGCATACCGCTGCGACAGTCGGCTCGTCGACGCCCTGCAACTTCGCGACGCTGGCGCTGATCGCCTCCATGCTTTCGAGGATCGCGTTCCCGGCCGCCTCCGTATTCTCGACGATCGCGTCGAGGGTGTCTGCCATCGTCGCGAAACTGCCTTTGCTGTTGCCTTGAAGTGCGGCGAATTCCCGCCGCATGCTGCTAATGTGGCCGAACATCTCGACCAAATGCGTTTTCAGCACCGTCTCTTCTTGCGACGTAATCATCAAAAATCCCCGACGGTGGCGACTTGCCCTTCGTGTGCCACAGCAATCTACGGCGGCTTCGAAAGGAAGCTTCGAATGAGTGGACGCCTTTTCGCGCGTTCAACTTTCGTGGACCAGCAAAGCAAGCGATCGTTAAATAAGCGGTAAGGCCGCCCCCCTGCGAAAGAGAAACGTTTCCGGATCAATACGCCTTTCGAGCACGAGGCGCCCGGAGCGAGCTGAAAATCGAGACCGTTGTCGATCGCGGCAAAACAGTCACCGCGGAGCGCCGCGCATCTGGTGCGCCCTAACCACTTGGCATTGCGACCTGATACAGCAGTTAACGCCCTGTTTAAGCGCCGATGTTAGTCCTCGGAGCGGACTGACCGGGGCCTGAACAATCCGTCCCGAATGTGCGTTTTCGTTGCGTAGGAGAGCAAGATGGCAGTTGATCTGTCGATGCCTGTCTTGGTGGTGGACGACTACAGCACCATGATCCGTATCATCCGAAATCTGCTCAAGCAGCTCGGTTTCGAGAATGTCGACGACGCCAGCGATGGATCGGCCGCACTCAACAAGATGCGCGCCAAGAAATACGGCCTGGTCATCTCGGACTGGAACATGGAGCCGATGACCGGCTATGACCTGCTACGGGAGGTCCGCGCCGACACCAATCTCGCCACCACGCCGTTCATCATGATCACGGCGGAATCGAAGACCGAGAACGTCATTGCCGCCAAAAAGGCGGGCGTGAACAACTATATCGTCAAGCCGTTCAACGCCGCCACGCTGAAAACCAAGATCGAGGCGGTCTTCCCCGAGATGGCAGGCGTCTAGTCCTGCCAATGCTGGAGGCGCTTCCATGAGCCGTTCCCGGAGCTGGAAGCTCACTCCAAGCCGCCGTCGGCTGCAAAGCTACTTGAACGGCTTTTCCGCGCAGCGTTAACAAATCGCGTTACGCAAACTTGGCACTATTCGGCGGTGAGTTTACGCGCGTGGGTTTCGAAGAGCTCAATCAATCCGAAGCGCCGTTCATGCGACGCCGACTTCGTCAACGCGCATGCAACGGCCCCTTCCTCGCAAGTGAGCCCGCCAGATTCCGATAGACTCCAGTAGTCGCCCCGAGATGAACTCCCCGCAGCGCGCTCCTATTGTGCCTGACCTCTCCCGGGCATTTTGGCGATGGTTTGCGCAGCGAAAGACAGTCCGCCCGTTCTGATCTGCACCGCGTGCAGACGGCCGATGACTTTCCTCGCCACGCTGCCGGCCATCTTCACGCTGCCCGGCGCGCATGCCTACCAGTGCCGTCCCTGTCTGCGCGTGGACACCATCCCTCTGGGTTGAGCCCGTCTTGCCCTGCTCGCGCATTCCAACTGCTCCTGCCTGGCATCTGCGACTATTCCAGCCGCCCCAACCCCAAAAACCCCGCTGACATCCCGCCCGAAACGTGTAGGATTCCCCAAAACCGGAGGAACGGCATGTTTGAAATCAACGGTTTCGACACGGCTGGCGTCGTCAGCCTGAAGCGGCCTTCACTGGCTGCGGCCCTGAAGAAGGCCAGGGAACTGGTCGAGGACGGGTGCTGGGACGTTCAGGTCGTTGATCCCGCAGGCCGGGTCTACACCTCGTTCGAGGAACAAGCGGCCTAGCCTTCCTTCGGCACGCTTTCCAAAATCAGCTGAAACGACAACGCCCGGGCAGCCCCCGCGGAGCGGCCCGGGCGCGATCCTGCGCCGGAATGACGGCGAAGGTCAGAACGTGAAGCGCACCCGCGCCGCGCCGGTATAGGCCTGGCTATTGGCGGCGAACTCGCCGTCGAAGGTCGTCGTCAGTGTCAGGCTCGGCGTGAACCAGGTGGTGAGGCCGAGCGAGACGGCGGCCGCGTCGGGCTTGGACTTGGCGCCCGTGGTGGTGAAGTCCGAGCCGGGAATGCCGGTCAGGAAGGCCGTGGTCTGGGCGGCCTGCGTGTAGTAATGCGCCCAGCCCGCCTTCGCGAAGCCCTGCATGGCGAGCCCGCCGAACTCCATGGTGCCGCGGGTGTCGAGGCCGAGGGTCGAGCGCGTGGTCGCGCCGGTCTGGCCCTGCACCGTGAGGCCGCCGACCGCAGCACCGCCGGCAATCGCGTCCTGCTCACTGAAGCCCGGCGTGCGCATGCTGTGCGCGTCGAAGGCGGCATAGGGCGAGAAGGCGACGCGGGCAAGACGGGCCACCTCGAAGGCCGCCTCGATGCGTCCGCTCCACACCGTCGGCCGATAGCGGCCGGTCACGTCGGTGAGCCCGAGAACGGGGATGGCACGATGCGTCGTCACGTCCATCCAGGAGAAGGCGGCCGCCGCCGTCAGCGTCAGCGCGCCGGTCCGCGTCGTGCCATAGGTGCCGAACTGCGCCACGTTCGCGGAGCTCGAGCCGAGACCGCTGGCGAGCGAGCTCGACGCCGAACCGCCGGCCGCGGCAATGCCGATCATCGTCGCGGGACTGAAGCGGATGTCGATCCCGCTGACGAATTGCGTGGCGCGCGTCGAAGAGCGGGCCGAGCCGACATCGGCATCGCCGTTCGTCGTCCGGTACGAGGTGACCGGACCGCCCCACACGCTGTAGGTCGGCCCATAGCCGCGCACGCCCGCCGTTGCACCGGTTGCCTTGTCGATGGCCCCGACGCCAGCCGGACGCGACATCGAAGCATAGGCGAGCGCCGGGTTGGCCGAGGGATCGCTCCCCTCGCCGTGAATGTCCGTCATCGCACCGAGGAACTGGCCCCCGACCTGAACCCCCATCCGCTGGACGGAGGAATGGACCTCGCCCGTGAGCTGGTTGAGCTCGGAATCCAGCATGTCGTCGGTCGAATTGTAGAGCGCGAACAGCGGATTCATGTTGGCACCGGCAGCGGCCGCGTTGTCGATCGCCACGGCCACTTTGTCCCTGTCGGTCCTCGCCACCGAGTTGGCCGGGGTCGGCGTGGTGACTTCCGTCGTCACCGTCGTCGTGCCGCCTGATGTCGTCGTGGTCGAGGTCGGCGTCACCGCCTTGGTCGGATTCTCCGACAGCGTGGCGAGCCGGCCCGGCGTCAGAGTCATCTGCACCTGCGAGCCACTATAGGTCACGGAGGTCACGAGCCCCGCGCCGACGAGCGAGCGATCGAAGCTGCCGAAGGTGCCGTTGACGCCGCCGGTCGCGGACAGCAGCGTATAGGGCGTGCTGAACGAATAGGAGCCGCCGAGAGTCTGCGCCTTCAACGTACCGGCGAGATCGGCCGTGCCGGTGACCCTGACGAGGTCGGACGTCGCGCCGTGAACGCTGGCAAAATAAGTGCCGGTCGCACCGAAGGTGAGATCGCCATTGACGGTCAACGTCTGCGGCGTGCCGAGACCGAGCCTGCCGTTGACGATCGTCGTGCCGACCTGGCCGGAACCACCGAAGATGCCGCCCTGCTCCACCGTGACCTGCGAGACGATCGAGCCCGTGACGGCAAGCGCACCGCCCTGGACCGTCGTCGCACCGGTGTAGGTGCTGTTGCCCGACAGGATCAGCATGCCGGCGCCGGTCTTGGTGAGACCGCCCGGGCCGAAGATGTCGTTGCCGAAGGTCGAGTTGTAGCCGCGCGTATCGAGCGTCGCGGTGGTGACGAAGGCGCCGTAGCCCTTGACGGCCGCGCCCGCGTTGACGAGGCCCCAGCCGTAGGTCGCATCTGGCGTGATGCTGCCGGCGGTGCGGGTACCGAGCCCTGTCGCCGTCGTCAGCAGCGTCTGCTGCAGGTCGTAATTGGTGAACCAGGAAAAGGCCTGCTTGACCAGCGCAGCGACGCCGGCGACCGTCGGCGCGGCGTAGGACGTGCCGGAGCCCGAGGAGTAGTTCGCGCCATCGGCGCCGGCGAGCGTGCTTCCCCTGAGATTGCCAGTGCCGACCGTCGTTGCGCCGGTGAGATCGCCCGGAGCGACCAGACACCATGCCGCCGCCGATCCGCATGCGTTGCTGTACCACGTCGTCACATTGTTCGCGTCGACGGCGCCGACGGCGAGCCAGCCGTTCTGGATGCCGCTGACGACCTTGGGCATGCCGGCCAGAATATCCGGCGACGGCTGCTTCTCGTTGCCGGTGGCGAAGATGAGCAGCGCGCCGTTCGCCACTGCGGTTTGCGCGGCGGCCGCAAACTTCGGAAGCTCGGCCACGGCGGCCGCCGGCGTGTAGTCGTCGACGTTGCATTTCGCGCCGCCGTTTTGCGCCGAGTTCGTGCCCGTCGCGCAATTGTTGTTGCCGAGACTGAGATTGATGATCTTGACGCCCTCGTCGACGAGGCCGGTCACGGCCACGCTGAGCTGCTCGTCGAAAGCTCCGGGAGGGCTGCCATTCGTATTGATGGCCGCGACGTAGAGGCTCGCGTCGAAGGCCGAGCCGTGCATGCCGGAGCCGTTGCGCGCGCCGGCGATCAGGCTGGAGACGATGCTGCCGTGGCTGCCGGTCGTGTCGGAATCGCTGTTCTGGCCGGCAGGCATCACCGAAAACGCGCTCGGGTCGGTCGCGGTCGCATCGAATGCGGTGGTGAAGCGAACGCCGCCGGCGAACTTGCCCGCCGTCGAGAACTCGACATTCCTGAGATCGATGCCGGAATCGACGACACCGACCGTCACGCCCTTGCCGGTGAAGCCGGCCGCATAGGCCGCAGCTGCGTTGATCTGGTTGAGGGCGCCCGAGGCGAGATATTCCGGCGTCTGAAACGACGCCGCAGATTGCGCCGCGGCGGGCGTCGCCGCCACCGTGGGGAAAATCGTCAGGGCAGCGGCGGGCAATGCAGTGCGCCAGCGCGAAGCTTCTTGCCGGCCAATCTTCTTCACCATCGAAAATCATTCCTAGTGTTGCAAAGTATTTTTCAGCGTTCCATCACTGCGTGATCGAAGACATCCAGGAGTTACCAGGCAGGAGTGGGGGGACCTCTCCTGCCTGGCAACGGGCAATAGATGGCGCCCGTCGCAGCGCATGAATGCGCGTGCAATGTGCTGAACGCGAAGGACCCGTTCAGGCAGGACCATGCAGCAGATCGTGTCCGATCGCGGCTACGGCTCTGGAGACCGAGCGGGCCCTCCGTCAGTTCCCATACGCCATTCTCATTTCGCGCAACACTGGGACATCGCCTGCAACGATCAATGGCGATTGATGGTCAAAGAGACATCGTGCGTCGTGCGCAGGACCCGCAGAGGTCACATGAGGTCGATCGGCGATCAGGCGGAATGATCAATCGGGATCGCAGGGCGCGATCGGGCATTTCGCCACCGACGGAGACGCCGTTTGCGCATGCATGAAGCAGGACGAACGTGAATGCCAGGAACAAGCCCTGGCATGACGACATCTGATGGAAGGACACACGCGATGACCCTGCCTCATCGGTGAAGAGGCAGGCGGGTCCGGCGCCTCAGCTTTCCGGAGCCGACGACGCAATCGGCAGGCTCAGTGGAGCGCCTCCAACGGAGACCGGCCCCAAAGGCTTGACGTCCCGCACGATCCGCTTTCGCATCGCGGGGGACAATCCATAGCGCGCATGCGCCTTTCGGATGGAGGACGTGACGTCCGACATCGTCATCGTGCTCTGCAGCGCATCGATCTTCGCGATCAGCGACGACAGTTGCGAGGACATCTTCCTCACATCGACCCGCTCGTCCGTGATGCTCTGTCGCAGCGACAGCAGCACCATTGAATCCTGCTGCAGCAAAACCGAGTTTTGATCCGCGGCCTGATTGCTCTGTTGCAGCAACGCGGTGTGTTGCAGCTGGGCCGCCTGAATATCCTTCAACGCCGCGACAACGGGATCCGGCTTTGGCTCGGATGCCTCGAAGCGCGGGAACAGTTCGGCCAGGCGGCTGACATTCAACGACGGCAAACCAACTGGCGACGTGTAGACGGCCGCCGCGCCGTTGATGGCCAGGGCACACACCGCAAAGGCCAGGATCGATTTGCGGCTGGACCGCTTGACCGGCTCAGGCGCTTCGAGCGTTTCGGGTTCATCGGCTGATGCGGCAGCTGCCAGCGCTGCGGCGTCGAGCTCTTCGGCGAAGCTTGCCGTTTCGAATGTCGTGGTCACGTGCATGGACCCCAATGAGCGAGCAACAGGCGGCCGCCCCTGGAACGTCCTCGCGACGAGTCCTTGTACGCAGCACCCAACTACAACTGTCTAAAATTGTGGGCATTTTGAATTAATTCCACGTTAGCGGCCCGGCCGGCCTGCCGGGCTGGCGTCCCCGGCCGATTACGGGGGCGGTGCAGCCATTCCCAGCTCGACATCCCCGGGCAACGGAACATCGCATCGAGCAACTGTTTTGCCCGACGAAGCAAACCGGCGGTTTCGTCAGCTTCAAAATGCCTTGCGCCAGTGCCACTTAGCTACTGTGCATGGGGTTGTTTTCGCGTTTTTGAACCGGCGCCCTAGCCTTCGTCCAGCAGTTCGAACAATTCCTCGACCCGCGCGAACGGCGCGTCCTGCATCTTGGCGTGATAGACGACGCGATCCCCGTCGCGCTGCAGCGACTTGCCCCGCGATTTGCGCAAGCGCCCGGGCAGGAACGTCGCGGCGGCCGCCTCGGGGCCGACGTCGAGGCGGATGATGCCCCTGCGCTTGCATTCGAGCCTGAGCCTGGCGGCGGCGAAGAAGTCGCGCGCGACCTGCGGCAGCGGGCCGAAGCGGCGTGCGGTTTCTTCCTCGAGGTCTTCGAGGTCGTCCTCGTCAGTGCATCGTGCGGCGCGCGCATAGAGCTCGAGGCGTACCGGCTCGGACTGCACATAGGTCCCGGGCAGCATGTCCGCGACCGGCAGGTTCAGGTCCGGCACCCACACCGCCTGGCCCTCGTCGAGCTTCTCGGACGCCATCTTGAGGAGGTGGCTGTAGAGCACGGGTCCGAACACCTGGACGTGGCCGGATTGCTGCTCCGAGAACAGATCGCCCGCACCCCTGAGGTCGAGGTCGCGCTCGCTGATCGCAAAGCCCGCGCCGGGCCGGCTGAACTCTTCCAGCACGGCCAGCCGCTTCTCGGATTGTCCCGATGCCGTCTCGGTCAACAGATGGGCGAAGGCGCGGATGCCGCCACGACCGACACGCCCGCGCAACTGATGCAGCTGCGCGAGGCCGAACTTCTCGGGCCAGCAGACCACGATGGTGTTCGCGCGGGGAATGTCGAGCCCGCTCTCGACGATGTTGGTCGCGAGCAGCACGTCCGCCCTGCCCTCGACGAAGCTCATCATGCGGTCGTCGATCTCGTCGGCCGCCAACCTGCCGTGCAGGCAGACGATGCGTAAGTCGGGCGCCACAGCCTGCACCCGCGCCAGCATCGGATCGAGATCCTGGATGCGCGGACAGATCAGGAAACTCTGGCCATGGCGACGCTGCTCGCGCAGCAGCGCGGACGCAATCGCCGCATCCGACAGCGGCGCGATCCGGGTCGCGACCGGCAGCCGGTGCACCGGAGGCGAGGCAATCACGCTGAGGTCGCGGAAGCCTGCAAGGCCCGCGGCGAGCGTGCGCGGGATCGGCGTCGCGCTCATCATCAGCACATGGACGTTCCTGGCAAGGCCGGACAGCTTGGCCTTCTCGGCCGCGCCAAAATGCTGCTCCTCGTCGATGATGACGAGGCCGAGATCGTCGAACCTGACGTCCTTGGCCGTCAGCGCCTGCGTGCCGATCACGACCTTGATCCGGCCGCTGCGCAGACCCTCCTTGGTCTCCCGCAGCTCCGCGCCCGAGGTTGCCCGCGACAGGTTCCCCACCTCGATGCCGAATGGCGCAAAGCGCTTCTGGAAAGTTGCCACATGCTGGCGGGCCAGCACCGTCGTCGGCACCGCGATCGCCACCTGCTTGCCCGACAGCACGACAGCGGCCGCCGCGCGCAGCGCCACCTCGGTCTTGCCAAACCCGACGTCGCCGCAGATCACGCGGTCCATGGGATGGCCCGAGGCAAGATCGTCGAGCACGTCGCGGATCGCCTTGGCCTGGTCGATCGTCGTGAAGTACGGAAAGCGCGCGACGAACTTCTCGTAGGCCGATCCCGGCGGCACCAGCTTTTCGCCGCGCCGCTTGCGGCGCTGGCTGATGTGCTTGGCAAGGGCCTTGCCCGCGACCTGGATCTCGCGCTCGGCCGCCGTGCGGCGGGCCCACCATGTGCTGCCATCGGCCTTGTCGAGCGCGAGCTTGCCGAGCTCGGTCGCGTAGGGCCACATCATGGCAAGATCGGACGGCGGCACCAACACCGCGTTGTCGCCTGCGAATTTCAGGCGGATCATCTCCCGCAAGCCGCCGCCGGTGTTGACGCTCTGCAAGCCGTCGAGCACGCCGAGGCCGCGCTGCAGGTGGATCACCACCGTACCCTGCTCGGGCACATCGGCATGGTCGAAGGCCGCGGTCCAGGCGCGCGCCATCGGCTGCGGATGATGCGCCCGGCTGCCGAGCACGTCGGAGGCGGTCACGACGACAAGCGGCTTCTTCCCCGGCACGACGAAGCCGGCATCGAAATCGGCCAGCAGCGCCGCCTCGCCGCCACGGCTCCGCGTCGCCTCGTCCCAGTCTTCGCAGCGCGGCGCCTTGACGCCGCTCATCCGCTCCATCACGCGCAGATCGTCCTCCTGCGCCGCGACGAGGATCAGCCGCGATCCGGCCCGGCGTGTCTCCTCGACGAAGGTACGCAGCGCCTTCCGGGTGGCCGTCAGCTTCGAAAATTCCGGGATGGTCTGGAACGACGAGGCGCGCGGCAGCACCTTCATGCCCTTGCAGAGCTGCTTCCAGTCGCGCCGTCCGAGATATTCGCGCTCACGTTCCGCGCGCGGCGCGGCCTCCTCGATCGTATCGAGCCAGCCGTCGGCGTGCGCCGGGACGCCTGCATCGGCGATCCATTTGGCGCGCCCGCAATAGTCGAAGAGGCTCGCGCGCTTGCCGCGTTTGCCGGCAAGGCCGAGCCGCTCCGACATGGGGTCGACGAGAAGCTCCTTGGTCTCGAAGATGATCCTGTGCTCGTTCGGATCGAACGCCACGATCCTTCTGATCGCGCGATCCGAATGCTCGATCCGGAACGGCCCCAGTGCGCCCGCGGGAAAGATCTCGAAAGTCTGGCCGTGGAACAGCGCTCCGCCCGGATAATCCGGCTCGTCGTCCAGATCGTATCCGAGGGATTCGAGGTGCGCCTCGAGCTCGCTCTCGGAGAACGCGCCGCCCACTTTCAAGCTCACGCTCAGGCGCGACAGGCTCGCCGGCGGCGGCAGGCGCTCCATCACGGCTTCCGCCGTCGAGACCAGAAACAGCGGCTTCTTGGATTTCGCAAGACGCCTCAAGACGGAGGCCCTGCGCCCCGCGAGTTCGTGCGACGGCTCCAGCTGATCGAACGGCAAGGTGTTCAAGCGCGGAAACACCAGGACCTCGCAGGAGGCATCGAGCGCGTGAATGACACTGCCCAGCCGTTCCGCCCTGTTCTCGTTCTCGGCGAGAAAGACGATGCCGTTATGCCCGGACTCTCTCCATTGGCCGAGCAGGTGCAGAGCGAGCACCCCGAGCGGCGACGAAGACGAGACCGCGCCGCGCTGCGTCCCTTTGCTTTTCCTTGCCGATGTCCTGTTTGGCGACGTCTTTTTCGGCAACGCCTTCTTCGGCGGCGTCTTGGCCACCCGCGCCTTTTTGGTCTGCCTCACGTGAATCCGTTTCTGGTCGTAAACCGTCGTCAACTGAACGCCAGTCGCCCTCATTCCGATTCGGCGACGTCGCGCCTTGCATATGAGATTTGCCCGGGGAACGCACGCCCGGTGGCAACGTTCAGCACGGCGCTGCGATCCCGCCACGAGGGTCGTTTGATCGAGCTGTGGATGGGAACTGACGCGGCGCGGGATCTGCGTCTGTCGACGCGACGCTTGGCGCGATTGTAAACACCCTGCGCGCAAGAAGATACGAAAAACCCCAGCGCTTGGAGCCACGCTGGGGCGTTTCGTTCAAAATGAATTGGTCAAGCAATGACGTCTTCATAGCAGCAACTTCGCCGCGCGCTTGTGAACTGGATCACACATCATCCGGCAAACAAAAACGACCTCAGCGCGGGGGCTGAGGTCGCCAGCCCTTGCGGGGAAGGTTTACTCGCGGCCCCTGGGGCTTTGGGGCTTGGGGATGGACCGAGAGCCAGGATTCGACGCCTGCCAGGCCCGGTCGTTCCAAAACTCCCGGCCGGGCGTTGGCCGGGGCCGGCACATCCCGCCCCCACCACGCCGGAGCGGAATACCGCATTCCCTGTTTGAGCACGCACGCACCTCGCGCTACGATGTTCCTTTTACGGAGGCTCATTTGAAACCATTGATTTTCATCGCCGCCATCGCGGTGCTTGCGACGGCGCCGGCCCGCTCGCAGCCACTGGTCGATCCGAACAAGGTTGCCCCTGAATATCGCGAGGCCGCCGAGAAGCGCCGGGCCGAGCAGTTGCGGCAGCGCGAATGCGCATTGAAGGCGGACCTCGAGAAGGTGCTGCCCAGGGATCGCACCGCCTTTCTGAACCATTGCCTGGACGCGATGGCGGCCAAGCAATAGCGGCGGGCGGCCGCTTTCAAACAGCATCGTCTGCGACCGCAGGACGGTGCTTGGCCGCGCGCGTTCTGCGACATCCGGCCGCGAAAGCCTTCAGGCTTTCTTCAGACATTTGGGATGTGCTGGCGATCCATTTTCAAAAGTCATTGTTGTCCGCGCATGAGTTCAGTCCAAATTCAATGCACGCGGTGCAAGAACGTGTTCCGCGATCGCGCCGGGCGGTTGCAGGACGGCTATTCCAGGCAATGTCCAAGCTGCGAAGTGGTGCTGTTCTTCGCCGAGGACTCCCAACATCCCTTCATCAAGCGCGCGATGCGCGATGCGCGCAAGGTCCGCAAGGAGGTGCGCGAGCTCGAGGCCGCGAAGCTTGCTGCGCCCGAACCGCGGGGCACGCAGTCGAGGAGGTTCGCCGGGCGGACGCGATCGGCGGAACGCGAGGACTAGCTCACCGCTTCTGCTTCCTCGGAAACAGGCGGTCGCGGATGTAGCGCGAGGTCGGCGTCAGGCGGAGGCCGCGCGGCTTCTGCCAGGCGGCGCGGTCGATCTCCTTCTTGTCGCCGATCGCCAGCCTGCCCTTGGCCGTCTTGGCAATGAAGATCGCATCGCTCATCTTGCGGCCGGAACGCTTGTTCCTCGCTTTCACTTCCTTCCAGAGGCTGATCCTGCCGAGCTTCAGCTTGGGCAGCTCCTCCTTGATCTCCCGACGCAGGCAGTCCTTGTCGGACTCGCGCGCCCGCTTGCGGCCGCCCGGGAACATCCACAGGCCGTCCGACCGGCGTCTGACCAACAATACCTTGCCGCGCCTCGCGGCAACCAGCTTGGAAGACTTCGCCATCGCTGCCGTCATTGAAACAGAATCGTCCCGATCGTAACTTGTCTAGTCGAACAGACAAGTTCGCGGCGTGCTTTGATCACAGCTGCGCGCCGTCGGGTGCTGGCGCGGCGCCTCGGGCGGATCGCGCAGATCGGGGCGAGATCAGCTCTTGCCCGCCCCTGCCCGGTCCTCGGTCCTGATCCAGGCCATCATCATCTCCCAGGCCACGGACAGGATGATCGGCCCGATGAACAGGCCGACGATGCCGTGGGCGAGCGTGCCGCCGATCACGCCGACGAAGATCACGATGGTCGGCGTGGTCAGGCCGCGCCCCATGACGAGCGGTTTCAGCATGGTGTCGATGAAACCGACGACGACGAGAAACACGGTGAGCAGCAGCGCCGTGGTGACGTCCTTGGCGGTCCAGATCCAGATGATCACCGGCAGCAGCACGAGGAAGGCGCCGATCTGCACGATCGAGAGCAGCAGCACGATGAAGGCGAGAAGGCCGGCGCTCGGCACCGCCGCGAGCTTGAAGCCGATGCCGGCGAGCAACGCCTGCACGATCGCAACGCCGATTACGCCCTGCGCCACCGCGCGGATGGTCGCGCCGGCGAGCCCGAGGAAATGCTCGCTCTGCTCGGGCACGATGCGAAACAGGAAGCCGCGGCCGGCCGCGACGAACCTCGGCCCATGCGGAAACAGGAAGCCGGCCACGAACACCGAGACCAGGAACTGCAGCGTGCCGACGCCGGCATCGCCCGCCAGCGACAGCATCGGGCCGGCCAGCGGCTGGAGATACGGGGCGACCTCGCGCACCACCGCGCGGACATTGGTATAGGCCTGGTCCCAGAGATCGTAGAGCCAGGGGCCGACCAGCGGCCACGATTTGAGCTGCTCGGGCGCTGCCTGAAGCGCCAGATCGCCGGTGCCGAGCTGGTTTGCCAGCTCGCGCACGCCATCCACCGCGCTGATGCCGAGCCAGGTCGCCGGACCGATGACGATGCCGAGCGTGATCAGCGTCAGGATGGCCGCTGCGGTCTTGGGCCGGCCGCCAAGCACTTTGGCGACCCAGCTGAAGGCCGGATAGAACGCGACCGCGAGCACCCCGCTCCAGGCCAGGATCGGCACGAAGGGGCGGATGATCAGGAAGGTCCAGATGATCAGCAGGGCCAACAGGCCGAGCCGGATCACGAGCTGGATGACGTCCTCTCCCGTGAGGAGTTGACGGAGACTTTTCACGGGCACTGCTTTCCTTGCGGCATGGACGCGGGTTCCGGCGCTGGCACCCCCCGAGGTTATTGCCAGCCGCGCATCAGCCGTCAAGACGAGGCGCGGGCTCCCTGCCCCGCCGTTAGGAACGCTTTGGCCCCTTCGGCATTCCGAGACGATGACACGCCGCCCCGGAGAGCCTGACGCGCACGCGGGAATTCACCGCGGCGTCCACTATTCGCTGAGGCGGAACGCCGCGCCCGGCTATTGGCGCTATGCCTATGCCATCAGCGACAGGGTTCGCGCCGGGCGGGTGCAAGGCAGGCTCCCGCTGCTCGCCATCCGGCGCGTGCAGATGTGCATCGACCGCGACATGCGCGCCCTGGGGCGCGGGAGTTCGTGACGAGCACTGCCGGCGAGACCTGCACCGCTAGAAGTGATAGTTCACGCCGATCGTGCCGGTCTGGATGTTGAGCTTCACATTGGCCGGCGTTGCCGCCAGATTGCCCGTCGTCACAGGCTGCTCGGTGATCGCGCCGAAGCCCATGTAATTGTACTCGGCCCGCACCGACCAATTCGGAATGAACATCCACTCGATGCCGCCGCCGGCGAGCCAGCCGGTGCGGTTGAAGCTGCCCGAGGCGGAGCCGGCGAGCGGACCGGCCAGGCCGTTGTTCGCGTCATATTTGTCACGGGTGAAGGCCGCGCCGCCCTTGGCGTAGAGCAGCACGCGGTCGAACGCGACGCCGAAGCGTCCGGCGACCGTGGCGACGTAGTCGTTCTTGAGCGACAGGTTGAAGCCGGCGCCGCCACCGAACGGACCGCCGGCGTTCAACGTGACGCTGGACCAGGCGCCGGTGCCCTCGAGTCCGATCACAACATTGCCGATCTGGTAGTTGCCGCCGATCTGGCCGCCGACGATACCGCCGCTGGCGGTGACCGAACTCCAGGTCGAGGTCGGATCGGTCGGATCGATGCCGGTCCACTTGCTCCAGGCACCGCCGCCATGCGCGCCGATATAGAAGCCGGTCCAGCTGAAGATTTGAGCCGCCACCGGCGCCTTCACCGATACCGGCGCGATCATGTCAGCGGCAAATGCCGGCGTTGCCAGCGACAGCAGTGCAGCCGTCAAGACGAGCTTCGTCCCCATGGTCTCCCCCCGTTGACGCGCCTCTCGACCGAGGCGACCGGGGGAAATCTAGCTGCCGGATCAGGCGCGCGCTTGGACCTGCCGGCGGCACGATTTGGACTGACCGGCGCTGCGCGAACCAGGACAATCCTGCGACGGCCGCGAACCCGGCCCGCTTTGGCTAACGGCGATTAACCGGATTTCAGCCGATCGGTTTACCCCACTGCAAAGGCCCGCAACTACCCTGCATCGAGGTCCCCAAAAACACTGCGTGCAATGGCCAACAGCATCTGGACGATCGAAGAATTCACCTGCACCGGTTGCAGCATGAACTACACCGCGACCAGGGAGGAGCACAGCGAAGCGCATGCCGGCTCCTTCAAGTGCACCATCTGCAGCGGCGTGGTGCATGCCTGGTCCGGCAAGCACCACTTCTTCGGTTGGCAGGCGGTGAAAACAACGCCGCCTGTGTTCGGACGGCGCTGGGCCGGCGCCGGCTGGTAGGCCGGAACAACGGCGCCTTCGTCATTGCGGCCTGCGTGAACTGCGGCTTCTGCTTCCCTGCGGCACCGGTTAGATTTCCGGCCCCCGCAACCGAAGCCGATAGCCAATGACCGCTCCCTTCGTTCCGCAGATCGCCCTGTACCAAAACTGGCTCGCCGAGCAGCGCGGCCTCTCCTTCGCCGATTACGAGGCGATGCGGCAATGGTCGGTGCGTGATCTCGACGGCTTCTGGCGCAGCATCTGGGACTATTACGATCTGCAGTCGCCGACGCGGTTCGAGGCCGTACTCACCGAGCGCAAGATGCCCGGCGCGGTCTGGTTTCCGGGTGCGCAAGTCAATTATGCCCGGCAGGTGTTCCGGCACGTCGACGCGGCCGATGCCGCCGGCCTGCCCGCGATCGTCAGCAGCGGCGAGGACGGCAGGATCACGGAGACGAGCTGGCCCGAGCTGCGGCGCAAGGCCGCGGCGCTTGCGCTGCATCTGAAGGAGAAGGGCATCAGGCCCGGCGACCGCGTCGCGGCCTATCTGCCCAACATTCCCGAGACCATTGTCGCGTTTCTGGCAGCCGTGAGCATCGGCGCGGTCTGGAGCGTCTGTGCGCCGGACATGGCGGCGCCCGCCGTGATCGACCGCTTCAAGCAGATCGAACCCAAAGTGCTGATCGCCTGCGACGCCGTCACCTATGCCGGCCGGCAGCACGATCGCAAGGACGTCGTTGCCGAGCTGCGGCGATCGCTGCCATCAGTCGCGCATGTCATCCTGCACAGCGAGGCCGGCGCGGTCGCTGCACCCGATGCCCGGCTCTCCGAGATCACGGCAAAGACCGGTGCTGCGATCGACGCGTTCGAGCCGATGTGGCTGCCGTTCGACCATCCGCTCTGGATCGTCTATTCCAGCGGCACCACGGGCCTGCCGAAACCGATCGTGCACGGCCATGGCGGCATCGTCATCGTGGTGCTGGCGCTGCTCGGGCTGCACAACGACATCGGCTGCTCGTACCATCCGAACTCGTTGGGCGAGCGCTATCACTGGTACTCGTCGACGGGCTGGATCATGTGGAACAGCCAGGTCGGCGGCCTGCTCAGCGGCACCACCTGCTGCATCTTCGACGGCAGCCCCGGCGGCGCCAGGGACAAGCCGGACTGGACCACGCTGTGGCGCTTCGTGGCGCGGGCGAAGGCAACCTTCTTCGGCGCGGGCGCGGCGTTCTTTGCCAACTGCGCCAAGGCCGAGATCGATCTGGCCGCGGCCGGCGATCTGTCGCGGCTGCGCTGTCTCGGCTCGACCGGCTCCCCGCTCAGCGCCGACACGCAAGGCTGGTTCAACGATCGCTTTGCAACGCTCTCGAAGACCAACGGCAGCACGGCGCAGGCGGACATCTGGTGGGCGAACATCTCCGGCGGCACCGATTTCGCCGGCGCCTTCATCGGCGGCAATCGCGAGCTGCCGCAGACGCCGGGCGCGATGCAATGCCGCCTGCTGGGGGCGGCCGTCGAGGCCTTCAGTGAACAGGGCCGCGCCGTCACCGACGAGGTCGGCGAGCTCGTCTGCACCGAGCCGATGCCGTCGATGCCGCTGTATTTCTGGAACGACAAGGACGGCGCGCGCTATCGCGCCAGCTATTTCGAGACCTATCCCGACAATTTCGACGGCAGCGGACGTGGGCCGGTGTGGCGGCACGGCGACTGGCTCAAGGTCAACCCCGATGGCTCCTGCATCATCTACGGCCGCAGCGACGCCACCATCAACCGCCATGGCCTGCGCATGGGCACCAGCGAGCTCTATTCCGCGATCGAGGCGCTGCCGGAGGTGCTCGACAGCCTCGTCGTCGACCTCGAATATCTCGGCCGCGACAGCTACATGCCGCTGTTCGTGGTGTTGCGCGAGGGTGTCATGCTCGACGCCGCGATGGAGGCGAAGATCAACAAGGCGATCGAGGCCGGCCTGTCGCGCCGCTTCCTGCCGAACGAGATCTTTGCCGTCGCCGAGATCCCGCGCACGCTGTCCGGCAAGAAGCAGGAACTGCCGGTCAAGAAGCTCCTGCTCGGCCATCCCGTCGAAAAGGTCATCAACAAGGAAGCGATGGCCAACCCCGCCTGCCTCGACTGGTATCTGGCCTTCGCACGCGACTATCTGGCGCGGACCGCGGCGTGACGGAAGATCGCCCCAATTGCGCCGGTGTCGTTTGGACTCCGTTCACCGATCGCCGCTAGATCAGGACAGATCCTTCGCGCCGAACCGCAGACATGGCCGACCTCAACGCCGTTCTCACAAGGCTCAACGACCGCCTGCTCCGCCTCGAAGGCGAGCTGTTCGTGCTGCGCTCGCTGGCGCGCGCGACGCTGACGGCGGGCGACGACCATGCGGCGCGCATGCGCAAGCTGGTCGAAGCCGCCAAGGTCGCGCTCGACGACGAGGCGAGACGCGAACTCGACAAGCCGACGCGCAAATATGTCGATGCAGCCGCCGCGCTGGTGGAAGAGTTGCTGGTCGAGCCGACGCCGGCACGACCGCTGTTCACGGTGATCGACGGCGGCAGGCGCGACTGAGCGCGCCCGCCCTGGCAGGACGATCGATTATCGCCCGTACAGTCCGGGCGGTTGCCGGCCATTCCGATAGCATTGACCGTCCGCGTAATTGTACGCGAAGCCGTCCGGGCAGAGCCCGCCGCGTCGTTGATAGCCACCATAATTTCCGTAGTATTCGTGCGGCCCGGGATTCCGCGTATAGACGCCCGGCGCATGGTAGTCGTTGGGATAGCAGCGGCCGTTCGAGTGGTTGAAATCATAGCCGTCCGGGCAGCGTCCGCCCGGAGCAGCCCTGAACTGAACCTGCTCCACCATGGGTGCCGGCGATGCCGCAGGCACGGTTGCGAAGCCAAGCAGACCAGCCAGCGCAAGAACGATCATGACGTCTCCTCCAAATCACGGGGACAAAGCCTAGCAGAATTCACGTCCCATGAAACGATCCCGAGATTGAGACATCGCAGGCCTGAACCACGCATGAACCGGTCGCGGACTGCGACGATGCGTCGTCCCTGATGTCCGAGAACCGGCTAGATCGCGGTGGAATTTTCCGCCTTGAGCCGGTTGAGGCCCGCCTCGATGATCGCGATTTCCTCGTCGATCTGGCCGATCGGGAGACTGAAATCGTAGCCGGACTTGCTCTTCAGATCGACTGCGAGCCGCTGCCTGTGCATCATCAGCTCGTCGAGGCCGCGCCGGTTCTTCAGCCGCACGTAGCTGTCGACGATCTGCTCAATGGCGCGCGGCATGAAATGTGTCCCGGCGAAAAGGCCCGCGCGGCGCACCCGCGCCGGCGGGACATTTTCGATGTCGCGGTACGCAATACAAATCCGCGACGGATTCGTCGATACGCCCGGCTGGTTGAGATCGCGTTACCATGCGATGATTTCTCGATGAGCGGGATTGAAAAGGCCGCTGACGAACGCGCCAGCGGCCCAGGCCGGGTTTAAAAACGGATGCGGATTGAAATGTCGCCAGCCCCGGTGGGCGCACTCTTATCAGCCGGGCCAGCCAACCTCTGTTAAAAACGAAACACAGGAACCGACTTATCCGACGCTTGCCGCTCCACCGTGGCCGCGCGGCAACGCTAGTCGGTGACGCAGAAATACGTGCGCGGCAATCTGCGATAGGCGCTGTAACGGTAATACGGCCGGTAGGCGTAGCCGCGATCAAGTGCCGGCGGCTCCTCGCCGTAATAGGTGCGATGATAGAAATTGAACACCGGCCCGCGGGCACAGCGATAGCCGTCCCAGGTTGGCCCCACCAAGGGCGCGATCCCGGTCTCGGGCGGCACGACGGGGTACGGCCCGCCGGCATGGGCGGGAACGGTTATGAGCAATGCCGTGAGAAGGAAAAACCAGGCGCTTCGCATGAGCTCGCTCCCGAACCGGCGCAATGCCCGCCATGGAAGCACCGGAACGCCCGGCTGCGCAATCACGGCGTTCGTCGCGCCCGGCGCCTCGGCGCATTGTTGATAACCCACGCAATCGTGGCGCGGGTGGTGACAGGGCGTCCGGACGTGTTATCGGGGGATGACGCAGTTGCGAGACCGGATCGGACCCCCATGCGCATTACCCTCGTCGGCTCCCGCCATTTTGGCGTGACCACCCTGAACATGCTCCGGGAGCACAGCGTCACGATCGTCAGGGTCGTGGTCGCCGATGCCGAGGATCGCCTCGCTGCGACCGCCAAGGCGGCCGGCATCGAGGTTGTGGTCCAGGCCAATCCGAAGCTGGTGGTGGCCTCCGAGATCGCGCCTGACACTGATCTGATCATCACGGCGCACAGCCACGCCCGGATCGGCAAGGATGCGCTCGCCGCCGCCAAGCTCGGCGGCATCGGCTATCACCCCTCGCTGCTGCCGCGCCATCGCGGCAAGGCCGCCGTGGAATGGACCATCAAGGAAGGCGATCCGATCGCCGGCGGCACGATCTACCATCTCGCCGACCGCATGGATGCCGGCGCCATCGCCGCCCAGGACTGGTGCTTCGTCAAGAAGGGCGAGACGGCGCGGGAGCTCTGGGAGCGCGCGCTGGCGCCCCTCGGGCTCAAGCTGCTCGCCGACGTGATCGACTATGCCAAAGTCCATAAGGCGTTGCCCGCCAAGACTCAGGACGAGCAGTTCGCGACCTCCGCGCCGAGTCTCTCCTGACGTTTACCCTTAACGCGAGGGGGTGTTGATTCCGCTTCGAAAATCGTCGCCGGAAATGCAAATAAACCATTGTTTCCACTGGAACAATTTTCGATTTGGCATTGCAACAAATTTCCGTCACATTTGGTCCAGATAAGCGACAGCATATCAGACACATTCAAGGACGGAATTTATGCGTTTTGCTCGCATTGCGGTGTTCTGTGCCGCTTCAGTTTTCACCGGCACCCTCGCCGCGTCCGCCTTTGCCCAGACCCCTTATGACGGCAACTGGCAGGTCACGATCGTAACCAAGAGCGGCACCTGCGAACCCACTGCGAGTTCCATGCTGACGGTCGCCGACGGCAAGATCACAGCGCCCGGCGCTAACGTTTCCGGCACCATCGGCAGCGGGGGACTTGTGAAAGTTTCGATCAATGGTGCATATGCCAACGGTCAACTCAACGGCAACGCCGGATCGGGGAAGTGGAATGGAGCATCTGCAGGCATACCGTGCAGCGGGCGATGGGAAGCATCGCGCCAATAAACCAGTTGAGGCTCGCGCCCGGAATCGGCGGCTGCTGACTGCGGCCGCCGTTTTGTTTGTGGCAGCGTTCGCGAACACCGAAACCAACGCGCAGTCCGGCCCGTTCGCGCCGATGGCGGGGAGCTGGAGCGGCAGCGGCACCGTGACGCTGGACGATGGCTCGACGGAACGGATCCGTTGTCGGGCCAAATACGCCCCGATCGGTCCCACCATGGAGATGTCGCTGACCTGCGCCAGCGACGCCTACAAGTTCAACCTCGCGGCCAGCGTCAAGGCTGAGGGAAGCGCCATCACCGGCAGCTGGTCCGAGGCTAGCCGCAACATCTCCGGCTCGCTCCAGGGCCGCGGCGGCGGCGGGAACTTCGAAGTGGTGGCCTCCGCCGCCGGCTTCAACGCCAACATTGGTCTGCGCACGAGCGGCAACAAGCAGAACGTCACGATACGCGCCGACAGCCAGTTCCGCGGCGCCAACATCTCGATGTCGAAGTAAAACAACAGGCGATCCGAGAGACGATCCGGCGACCTCGCCGGATCGTTTTTTTATGCGTTCGGCACGAACGCCGTGACTTCGATCTCGACCTTGGCCCGGTCGTCCACGAGGCCACCGATGTAGAGCAGCGTCGAAGGCGGGAAATTGCGTCCGAGCGTTTCCTTCCAGGCCGCGCCAATGCCGGCACCGGCGGCTTCATATTCGCTGCGGCTGGTCAGATACCAGGTCAGGCGGACGATGTGCTCGGGGCCGGCGCCCGCCTCGCCCAGCAGCTTGATGATCCGCTTCAGTGCAGCTCCGACCTGCGCCGCCATGTCGGGCGCGTAGCTGCCCGTCTCGTCGCCGCCGGTCTGGCCGGCCAGAACCACCCAGCGGCCCGGTCCTTCGACGACGACGCCATGGGAAAAGCCGCGCGGTTTCGTCCATTCGGCTGGCTGCAAGATGCGCATGAGCGAAGCTCTCCCTTTTCTTGTTGTTCGATGCAGCCTTAGCACGTCCGCCTGCATCGCTGCATCCGCAGATTTGGCCGTTGCAAACGGCGGCGATGTCGCCGATACCGGCCGTCCCTTCGCACTTTCCATCCTCCAGCACCCTGCCCCAGCATCCTGCCCCGATGAGCGCGACACCGTCCAAAACGATGGCTGCATTCTGGATGGCCGGCTGGCTGGCGCTGATGCTTGTGATGGCGGTCGCCGGCCGCGAGACCACGCGCGAGCTCAACGTTTTCCAGATCATGGAAGTGCGTTCGGTGATCGGGTTCACGCTGCTGTTGCCGATCATCTTCCGCGCCGGCGGCTTCAAGGCGGTGGCAACCCAGCGCCTGCACCAGCACCTGGCACGCAACGGTGTGCATTATTTCGCACAGCTCGGCTGGTTCTACGCACTGACGCTGATCGGAATCGGCCAGGTCGTCGCAATCGAGTTCACCATGCCGATCTGGACCGCCGTGCTGGCTGCGACGTTCCTGTCCGAGCGCATGACGATCTGGAAGATCGCCGCTGTCGTGCTCGGCATCATCGGCGTCGTCATGATCGTGCGGCCCGCCACCAGCGAGATCAATCCAGGTCAGTTGATCGCGCTCGGCGCCGCGATCGGCTTCAGCATTTCCATGATTCTTGCGAAATCTTTGACCCGGACCGAGAGCGCGTTGTCGATCCTGTTCTGGATGATCGTGGTGCAATTTGTGATGGGCCTGTTGCCGACGCTCTTCGTCTGGACCTGGCCGTCGGCCTATCTCTGGGGCTGGCTGTTCGTCATCGGGGTCTGCGGCACTTTCTCGCATTATTGCCTTGCCAGCGCACTCCGATACGCCGACGCGACGATCGTGGTTCCCATGGACTTCCTGCGGGTTCCGCTGACGGCGACCGCGGGCTGGCTGCTCTACTCCGAACGGCTCGACGCCTGGACGGTGCTGGGCGCGGTGCTGATCCTGTGCGGCAATCTCCTGAATTTGAAGCCGGCCCCCTCGGTTCCCGCCCGCGCGCGCTGAACCTCCCGCCGCCTTGCGCGACAAAACAAAGTGGCCGTGTGATTTGGATCACGTTGGGGAATCAACCCACCGTGCACATTCGGCCACACAGCATCGGGTTGAACGCAACGGACTGCCGTTTTGGTGGCACGACGTCGGGCACTTCGTGTACGTTCGTTGCCAATCTGATGCTGCCTGCAATTCGATTCTGGGGATTTCAGAATGCGCTATCTCACCCTCCTCGCGTCGCTGATGTGCATGGCTCTGTCGGTCAGTGCCGCGAAGGCTGACCGCCGCGTCGCCTTCGTCGTCGGCAACGGCTCCTACAAGAACGTCGCGCAATTGCCGAACCCGCCGATCGACGCCAAAGCGATGGCATCGACGCTGCGCAATGTCGGCTTCGAGGTCATCGAAGGGTCCAATCTCAGCCGCGACCAGATGACGGAGAAGCTGCTCGACTTCGGCCGCAAGGCGCAAGGCTCGGACATCGCGCTGTTCTATTATGCCGGCCACGGCATCGCCGTCAGCGGCACCAATTACCTGCTGCCTGTCGACGCCGACATCAAGTCGGAGATGGACGTCAAGCTGGGCGCCGCCATCAACATCGACCTGACGCTCGAGCAGACCATGGGCGATGCCAAGGTCAAGCTCGTCTTCCTCGATGCCTGCCGCGACAATCCGTTCGCCGCCAAGATCAAGTCGAACTCGGCGACCCGCAGCGTCAACGTGCAGAGCGGTCTCGCCGAGATGAAGTCCGGCGAAGGCACCCTGATCGCATTCGCCACCGGCCCCGGCCAGACCGCGCTCGACGGTCAGGAGGGCAACAACAGCCCGTTCACCCGCGCGCTGATCGACAACATCACCAAGCCCGGCGTCGAGATCCAGCAGGCGATGACGTCGGTGCGCGCCCAGGTCAATGAAGAGACCCGCAAGGGCCAGCTGCCCTGGGGCCATACCAACCTGACCGGCTCGGTCTATCTCAACCAGGCTCCGACCGCGCAGGTCGCCAACGCGGCCCCGACCGCGACCGGCATCGTGCCGGCAGCAACCGGCGGCTCGGACGGCGTCGAGCTCGAATACTGGCGCTCGGTGAAGGAATCAAACAAGCCGGAAGAGCTCAACGCCTATCTCTCCGCCTATCCGAACGGCCAGTTCAAGGCGCTGGCGCTGGCGCGCCTCGCCGCGATCAAGAGCGGCCCGTCGACCGCGACGCGTACCCTCAACGCCGGCGTCGATCCGGCCACCTTCACCGATGAGTCCACCCAGGTCACTGAAGACCAGATCGGCCTCGACAAGAACAAGCGCCGCGACGTGCAGCGTCGACTGACGGCGCTCGGCTTCGACACCAAGCAGACCGGCGTGTTCGACGACGAAACGCGATCCGTGCTCAAGCGCTGGCAGACGGCGCGCGGCTACCCCTCGTCGGGCTACCTCAACAAGCTTCAGCACAAGGCCCTGCTCTCGGAGATCGTGGCTGCCCCGGCGACCGCGAGCGACACCAGCCAGAAGCCGGCCCGGCGCGCCGCCAGCAGCGCCCCGGCTCAGAGCAGCGCGCCTGCGCCGGCTCCGCAACACCGCAGCAATCCCGGCGATGCGGCCGGTGCAGCCTTCGTGGGCGGTGTCGTCGGCGGCATGATGGGCGGCATGTTCCGCCGCTGAGCCGCGGCGCGATCGAAAACACAAAAGCCCGGCTCGCGCCGGGCTTTTCCTTTGGTGCGAAGGTGGTGCCACACACTCCGTCACTGCGAGCGCAGTCGATCTCTACTTCCCAGCCGCTTTCCGCAGCGCCTCGTTGATACGGTCCTGCCAGCCGGGCCCGCCCTCCTGGAAGAACTCCAGCACGTCCTGGTCGATCCGGAGCGTAACCTGCTCCTTGATCCCCGGCGCCACGTTCTGCTTCGGCGGCGCGGCGGCGACCTTGGCCGTCACCTTCTTGAACGCCGCCTCAGCTTCGGTCCTTGCATCGCCGAGCGTACGCGGCCGCCTCGTGGGTTGATCGGCCATGTCCTAGATTCCCTCAAACAGCGCCGTGGAAAGATACCGCTCCGAGAACGACGGCACGATCGCCAGGATGGTCTTTCCCGCCGCTTCCGGCCGCTTGCCGATCTCGAGCGCAGCCGCAATCGCCGCGCCCGAGGAAATGCCGCCGGGAATGCCCTCATGCCGCGCCAGCGCGCGCGAAGTCTCGATCGCCGTCGTCGAATTGATCTTCACGATCTCGTCGATCACCGAGCGGTCGAGAATGTCAGGCACGAAGCCGGCGCCGATGCCCTGGATCTTGTGCGGCGTATGCTGCCCGCCCGACAGCACCGGACTCTCCTCCGGCTCGACCGCGACCACACGCAATGAGGCCTTGCGCGGCTTCAGCACCTGGCCGACGCCGGTGATCGTGCCGCCGGTGCCGACGCCGGCGACGAAGTAATCGATGTTACCGCCGGTATCGTTCCAGATCTCCTCCGCCGTGGTCCGGCGGTGCACCTCGGGATTGGCGAGGTTCTTGAACTGCTGCGGCATCACCGAGTTCGGCGTCGTCTTCAACAGCTCCTCGGCGGCAGCGATCGCCCCCTTCATGCCCTGCGCCGCCGGCGTCAGCACCAGCTCGGCGCCGAGAAAGGCCAGCATCTTGCGCCGCTCGATCGACATCGATTCCGGCATCACCAGCTTGAGGCGGTAGCCACGCGAAGCCGCCACGAAGGCGAGCGCGATGCCGGTGTTGCCGGAGGTCGGCTCGATCAGGACTGTGTCCGGCTTGACGATACCCGCCTTCTCCATCGCGATGATCATGGCCGCGCCGATGCGGTCCTTCACGCTTGCGGCCGGATTGAAATATTCAAGTTTTGCCAGAATCGTCGCATTCACGCCGTGCATGCCGGGCAGCCGGCGCAACCGCACGATCGGCGTATTGCCGAAGGCGTCGACAATCGAGTCATAGATCCGGCCGCGGCCGGGTTGGTGCGCTGCACCCGTGGTGGACGATGCGTCCATGATGAACTCCCTGTGGCGACAATTGGCGCGTCTGCGCGGCCCATGCGCAGTTACGGATAGCCTGCGACGACACGCAAGCGACAATGCGGTACATGTTAAATACGCTGCATCGCAAAATCGCGTGAGCTTTAATTAGCAGAAAACCAACGCATTTGTGTTGCGACATCGTCAACTGATTCTGCTTATGTTAGACTTAGGTCTCAAAGCAGGGAGGTCACCACGATGTCAGCTGTTGCTGAAGTGATGTCGACCGTAGCGCTTAGGCGTGATCCGCGTTGCAGCGAGTTGCCGACCTGTCCCGTCTGCGCCGACTCCATGGTCGCAGCCGAAGCATCTGCCTACGTCTCGGACCACGTGATCAGCTATCTCTGGACTTGCGACAATTGCGGCTACGGCTTCGTCACCAAGCACGCCGTCAAGCAGCGGATCGTGTGCAATTGATCCTTGATTGACCTAGCGCGGGGCGATATCGCCCCTCGCCCAGTCCTCGCGCGTACGCCGATAGAACTCGTCAAACGTTCCCTGCACAATCGCGTCTCTAATGCCCTGCATCAGGAACTGGTAGTAGGCGATATTGATTTCGGACAGCAGCATCGCTCCCAGCGTCTCGCCCGCCTTGACGAGATGGTGCAGATAGGCACGCGCATAGTTGCGCGCCGACGGCCACGCGCTCTCCTCGTCGAGGGGACGAGGATCGTCGGCGTGCCGCGCATTGCGCAAATTCACCTGGCCGAAGCGCGTGAAGGCGACGCCGTGCCGGCCATTGCGCGTCGGCATCACGCAATCGAACATGTCGATGCCACGCTTCACGGCTTCGAGGATGTCGTCGGGCGTGCCGACGCCCATCAGATAGCGCGGGCGCTCCTTCGGCAGCAGCGGCGCGGTCTCGTCGATCATGGCCAGCATCACCGCCTGCGGCTCGCCGACGGCAAGGCCGCCGATCGCATAGCCGTGGAAGCCGATCGCGACCAGGCCCTGCGCGCTCGCATGACGAAACTGCGGCACGTCGCCGCCCTGCACGATCCCGAACAGCATGTAGCCGTCTGGCGCACTCTCGAAGGCACGCTTGCTTCGCTCGGCCCAGCGCAGCGACAATTGCATCGCACGCTCGATGTCGGCGTGCTCGGCCGGCAGCCGCACGCACTCGTCCATCTGCATCGCGATGTCGGAGCCGAGCAGGCGCTGCACCTCGATCGAGCGCTCCGGCGACAGCTCGACCTTGGCGCCGTCGATATGCGAGCGGAAGGTGACAGCGTTCTCGGTGACCTTGCGCAGGTCCGACAGCGACATCACCTGGAAGCCGCCGGAATCCGTCAACATCGGGCCGTTCCAGCCGGTGAACTTCTGCAGGCCGCCGAGCGCTGCGATCCGCTCGGCACTCGGGCGCAGCATCAGATGATAGGTGTTGCCGAGCACGATGTCGGCACCGGCATCGCGCACCTCGCGCCAGTGCATGCCCTTCATGGCACCGGCTGTGCCGACCGGCATGAAGGCTGGCGTCCGAACCACGCCATGCGGTGTGGTCAGGCGCCCCGTGCGCGCGGCGCCATCGGTGGCGAGCAACTCAAAGTGATTGGGAAGGTCATTGTCGGGAGTCATGGCGGTGCTTATTGCGTGTTGGAAGAGGCCGATCAACCCGCCCATGTCGTGCCGCGAGCCGGCTTCTGCCTCAGACTGGGACACAATCGCGGCGGATATCCGCGCCTCCGCCCTTGTTAAACAAAACGATACCGTGTAGTTTTATCACAGGGGTTGGACGAGATGCCGCGGCGAGGTTTGCCGGCGGCGGGAATTGCGTGATCGCCAGCCACCGACAATGCCTCTGCCTTCGTGTTCGACTGACGCCTTCGGCCATTTGCAGGACCGGATCAGACCGGCCCGCCGGCTGACCGCAGCCCTGGCCCTGACCGTGAGCCTCGCGCTCGGCGCCTGTACGTCCCTGCCCCGCACGCCGTACACCGCCGCCGAGGCCAGCACGTCGCGCGTGCTCGCGATCGATGGCCTCAGGCGTTACGCCGACGACCCCGTCACCAAGTTCAGCTTCGAGAAGGACACCAGCACCGCGACCAGGTCCTATCTGGCGCTCTCCGGCGGCGGTGCCGACGGCGCCTACGGCGTCGGCGTGCTCAACGGCTGGACCGCGGCGAGAACCCGCCCCGCCTTCTCCGTCGTCTCGGGCGTCAGCACCGGCGGCCTGATCGCGCCGTTCGCGTTTCTCGGCCCGCAATACGACGACACGCTGAAGGAGGTCTACACCAGCGGCATCGCCGAAAGCCTGCTGAGCGACCCCAGCATCATGCGCGTGCTGTTCGGATCCGGCCTGTTCGGCAACACGCGGCTGCGCGAGCTCGTCGCCCGCTATGTCGGGTCTGAGATCCTGGCGCAGGTCGCGCGCGAGAACGCCAAGGGACGCAAGCTGCTGATCGTGACCACCGATCTCGACACCCAGCGCACCGCGATCTGGGACATGGGCAAGATCGCCGCCGTCGGCACGCCCGAGGCGCTCAAGCTGTTTCGCGACGTGATGGCGGCCTCTGCCAGCATTCCCCTGGTGTTTCCGCCGATCATGATCGACGCCGAGGGCGAGGGCCGCAAGTTTCAGGAGATGCATGTCGACGGCGGCGTGACCGCGCCGGTGCTGACGCTGCCGGAAGCCCTGCTCTTCCAGGGCAGCCGACTGCCGGGCAGCGCAAAGATGGACATCTACATCCTCGTCAACAAAAAGATCGAACGCAATTTCGAGCTCGTCTCCAACGGCACCATCGACGTCGCCTCGCGCAGCCTGTCGGCGATCACGCAATCGCAAACGCGCTCGATCATTTACTCGACCTACGATTTCGCCAAGCGAAACCGTCTCGGCTTTCATCTTTCCTACATCGCGCGCGAATATCCGGCGCCGCCGTCGGAAGGGTTCGACACCGCCTATATGCGGGCGCTCTATCAATACGGATATGACAAGGCCGCGTCCGGGCAGGCCTGGACCTCCACGGTGCCGTGAGGTTTGGTGGAGGAACGCCGGTCTGCTGAAACCGTTGACGATACGGCCAGTTCGGCCAGATTCGCGATGACGCCTCGCCTCCTGCGCGATATAGAGCGAATGACGACTGTCGGAAACGCGCACGAATCATTGGGCATGGGATTGACTGCGACCAGGACGAGACCGGCAGCGCCGCGGCGCGAGGTGCAGAAATCGCGCGGCGGCCGGCCGACGAAATCCGCAGCCATCGAGCGCGACCAGCGGCTGATCGAGGTCGCCACCCGCCTGTTCCTGGATCGCGGTTTCGACGCCACCTCGCTCGACGCGGTGGCGGAAGCGGCGCGGGTCAGCAAGCCCACCGTCTATTCCCGCTACGGCGACAAGCGCGGCCTGTTCGCCGCCGTGCTCCGGCGCGAGATCGCGCGCTGGCTTGCGCCGCTCTCGGCGGCGGCGGAGACGCAACTCTCCAGTGCCTCGGACATCTCCGTCGAGCAGCGGCTGATCGAGATCGGACGCGAGATGCTGACCTTCACCTGCGGTCCCGATGCCGTCGCCTTCAGCCGCATGATGACGTCGCAGGCCATCAACTTCCCCGACGTCGCCAAGCTCGGCAAGGAGGAAGGCTGGCTCAAGGCCGTCGCCACCACGGCACGCTTCTTCGACCGCCTGGTGGCGCAAGGCGCGCTCGACATCGAGGACACCACCATCGCAGCGGAAGTGTTCCTCGACGTCGTCGTCGGTCACACCCACCGCCTGGCGACGTTCGGAACGGCACTCGAGATGAAGGCCGCGGAAAAGCGCATGCGCACGGCCATCAAGCTGTTCCTCGCCGGTGCTCTGGGACCTGCCGATCGCGTCCAAAGCGCCGCCAAAGCCGCGCCACGCCGGCGCCCCGCCCGCTGACAATTCCGTGAGATGCCCGCTTTCCCCGCGGGGGACGCCGCCGGCTCCATTGACCGAAATAAAACGATACGGTATGGTTTAGTTATAAGCGATACGGGCTGCCCTTTTTCACCAGCCCCAAAGGTGGCCCGTCCCGCTGAGATCGCCGCACCGGGTACAGCCCGGGGCGGCGCTCCGCGGCCGGCCGATGCCCAAGGCCGGCCGCGAATTCTTTACGATCATCCGGCACACTCGCTGGCCGAGGGTTTCGAGCATGACGACAGCCAAACGATGGACCTCAGGACTGCTGGCAATCGCCTTGCCCGCGCTGCTCCTCGCGGCGCCCGCGCAGGCGATCGTGACCGCGGGCAGCACGCCGGCCGCCCTGCACAGCGAAACGGATGGTGACGCCGCGGCTGACCGCCAGGCCGTCAGCCGCGAGATCGAACGCTTCCGCAGTTCGTCGATCTCGATCAGCCAGGCCATGGCAATTGCCGAAGGCCGGCACGCCGGCGCCACCACGGCGGATGTGAGTTTTGACGGGGCCGCCGGCGTGCCGGTGTATCGGGTGAAGACCCTGCACAACGACCGGATCTGGCGCCACACCATCAATGCTGCGACCGGCGAGTTCGTCGGCGGAGAGGCCGCCCTCCCCCTTGCCGAGCTCGATCACGAGGACCGCGACAACCTCGCAGCGCTCGGCGCGATCAGGCACCGCCTCGCCGACGCCGTCCAGGTCGCCGAACGCGCCGCCTCCGGCAAGGCGATCAGCGGTGGCCTCGTGCGCGAACGCGGCCGGCTCAATTTTGCGATCGTCGTGATCAGCGGGGACGACCTCAAGGAGGTCATCCTGGAGCCGCCCGGCGCGCGGGCGAGATAGCAACGGGACTCGGTCCCCGGCATTGACCGGGGCGAAAAGCCATTGACGGCTGCCAGACTCTCCCGCATAAGTCGCCGCCATGTTCACGACCACCAAACGCACGACCAAAACCACCACGGCCCCAGGGGCCCGGGGAGGCGTGCGCGCGTAGGTCGTCGACTTAAACGCATCATCTCTACCGAAGCCCCGCCCTCGATGGTCCGGGGCTTTTTTGTTGTCTGAATCGCAACTGCATGATCCGGAAAAGTGGAATCCGGTTTTCCGATCAGATCATGCTCAACTGAAACGGAATGGAGGACAAAGTGAGTAACGATCCCGTCGTCGCGATTGTCGGCGTCACCGGTGCGGTGGGCGCCGAATTCATCGCCACCATGGACAAGCGCGGCTTTCGCGTCGGCAAGCTCAAGGCGCTCGCCAGCGCCCGCTCGGCCGGCAAGACGGTATCGTTCCGCGGCCAGCCGGTCGTGATCGAGGAGCTGACCGAGCGTTCCTTCGAGGGCGTCGACATCGCCCTGTTCTCCGCCGGCGGCAGCATCTCGAAGAAGTACGCGCCGATCGCGGTCAAGTCGGGCGCGGTCGTGGTCGACAATTCCTCCGCCTTCCGCATGGACCCGAACGTGCCGCTGGTGATCCCCGAGATCAACGCGAACCGCATCAGGGATCACAAGGGCATCATCGCCAATCCGAACTGCGCCGCGATCACCGCGCTGGTGCCGCTGTGGCCGATCCACCAGAAGAACCGCATCAAGCGCGTGATCATCTCGACCTACCAGGCCGCGTCCGGCGCCGGCGCCGCCGCGATGGAGGAGCTGGTCGAATCCACCCGCGCCAATCTCAACGGGCAGGTCTATACGCCCAAGGTGATGCCGCACCCCTACGCCTTCAACCTCTTCAACCACAACACCGCTGTTGATCCCGAGACCGGCTACAACGACGAAGAGACCAAGGTCATCAAGGAGACCCGCAAGATCTTCGAGGACGAGAAGATCGCGATCGGCGTCACCTGCGTCCGCGTGCCGGTGCTGCGCGCGCATTGCGAGGCCATCACCTTCGAATGCGAGAAGCCGATTACCGAGGACCAGGTCCGCGCCATCATGGCGCAGGCGCCCGGCGTGAAGGTGGTCGACGACCGCGCCAGGAACTACTTCCCGATGCCGATCGACGCCTCGGGCCAGGACGACGTGCTGGTCGGCCGCATCCGCAAGGACCTCAGCGATCCCTCGGGCCATTCGATCTCGATGTTCGTGGCGGCCGATCAGCTGCTGAAGGGCGCGGCGCTGAACGCCGTGCAGATCGCCGAGCTGTTGCCGCAGCGGGTGATGGCGTAACGGCGCAGCAACGGGTGTCGGAGGGTGGGCAAAGGCGCGCAAGCGCCGTGCCCACCACTCTCACCCCTCATCAAGAAAGACGTGGGCACGCTTCGCTTTGCCCACCCTACGGCACTGCCCGAAACAACAGGCACGCATCGCCATACGAATAGAAGCGATAGCCGTTCGCGATGGCGTGCGCATAGGCCTGCTTCATCGTATCGAGCCCCGAGAACGCCGACACCAGCATGAACAGCGTTGACTTCGGCAGATGGAAGTTCGTCATCAGGACATCCACCGCGCGGAAGCGATAGCCGGGGGTGATGAAGATCGAGGTCTCCGCGGTGAATGGCTCGATCGTGCCGTCTTCGCTCGCCGCGCTTTCCAGCAGACGCAATGACGTGGTGCCCACGGCGACGATGCGGCCGCCGTTCTTCCGCGCGCTGTTGAGCCGCTCGGCCGTCTCGGCCGAGATCGTGCCCCACTCGGCATGCATCTTGTGGCCGTCGGTGTCGTCCACCTTCACCGGCAGGAAGGTCCCTGCCCCGACATGCAGCGTGACGCGGTTGAGACCGACGCCGCGCGCGTGCAGCGCCTGCTCCAGCGCGGGCGTGAAATGCAGGCCCGCGGTCGGCGCGGCGACCGCGCCTTCGTTCGCGGCGAACATGGTCTGGTAGTCGGCGAGGTCCTGATCGTCCGGCGTGCGCTTGGACGCGATGTAGGGCGGCAGCGGCGGGCTGCCGAGATCGGCGATGGCCTGGTCGAGCGCCGGGCCATGGAACGAGAACGACAGCGTCACCTCGCCCTCGAAGCCCTTGGCTTCGACCTCGGCATCGAGATGGCCGAGCAGGCAGACCTTGCCTTCATTGCCGAAGCGGATTCGATCGCCGGCGACGAGTTTCTTCGCGGGCTTCACCAGCGCCTGCCAGCGCGAGCCGTCGAGCCGCTTGATCAGCGTCGCCTCGATTCTGGGCTCGGTCTCGCGGCCGATGCGGCGGCCTTTCAATTGCGCTGCGATCACCTTGGTGTCGTTGACGACGAGCTGGTCGCCCGGCTTCAGCCATGACGGCAGCTCGGCGACGGTCTGGTCGCGCAAGCCTCCGTTCTCGACGACCAGCATCTTCGCGGAGTCGCGCGGGCTCGCCGGGCGCAACGCGATGCGCTCGGCGGGCAGATCGAAATCGAAGAGATCGGTGCGCATGTCGGGCTCAGCGCCGCACAGTCAGACCCTCATGGTGAGGAGGCGCGTAGCGCCGTCTCGAACCATGAAGGCCGAACTGCAGCAGCGGGGCCTTCATCCTTCGAGACGCGCGTTCCGCGCTCCTCAGGATGAGGGTTGTGTCCCTATTCCTTGTCAGCCGCCATCCGCGCCTTGACGATCTTGTCGGGGTTCTGCACCGGCTCGCCGCGCTTGATCTTGTCGACGTTCTCCATGCCGTCGGTGACCTTGCCCCACACCGTGTACTGGTTGTCGAGGAAGCGCGCGTCGTCGAAGCAGATGAAGAACTGGCTGTCGCCGGAATCGGGGCTGGCCGCGCGCGCCATCGAGGTGGTGCCGCGCACATGCGGCTCCTTGTTGAACTCGGCCTTCAGCTTCTTGCCCGAGCCGCCGGTGCCGGTGCCCTGCGGGCAGCCGGTCTGCGCCATGAAGCCCTCGATCACACGGTGGAACACGATGCCGTCGTAGAAGCCCTCACGGACCAGTTCCTTGATGCGCGCGACGTGGCCGGGCGCGAGGTCAGGACGCATCTCGATGGTGACGGGGCCTTGCGTGGTCTCGAGGATCAGGGTGTTTTCGGTGACGCTCATGCTCGTCTCTCTTGCGTTGGAGGTGAAGTCTTGTCGGGTGACGTTTTGCGGTTGCGGAACTGGATCGCGAATGGACGTCCCGCGGCAGCGCCCGCCATTGCATCGGTAAATGGCATCGGCGTGCAGCGTTGCAACGCCTCCATCACCGCGATCCGGTATTGCAGCCGGTCATTGTCGGAGGCCTCCTGAGACTCATAGGAGATCCTCGGATGGCCCAGAATGTCGCCGGAGCGGTTAAAGCTCACGACGACGGTGATGTCGAGTGGGCGTGCCTTGGAAGGCGGCGGCGGTCTCCAGCAGGTGCGCAGGTGCCGGAACACGTCCTGGATGGTGTTGACCGGCCCGTCCTCGGCGGCCGCGCCCGAGGTACCGAGCAGCAGCAGTGCGGCAACCAGCAGGAGCTTGTCGCCACAGCGCGCCATCGCGGCTCCTATTTGATGTCGGAGGCGACCTGCACCTTCACCATCTTGTCGGGATCGGTCACGGCGCCGCCGGCGGAGCCAGGGGGTGCCTTCTTGAGCTTGTCGACGACGTCCATGCCCTGCACGACCTCGCCGACCACGGTGTACTGGCCGTCGAGGCTGCCGCCGTCGGCGAACATGATGAAGAACTGGGAGTTGGCGCTGTCGACGCTGTCGCCGCGCCGGGCCATGCCGACGATCCCGCGGGCAAAATGCACCTTGGAGAATTCCTGCTTCAGGTTCGGATATTTCGATCCGCCGGTGCCGTTGAAATTCTGGCCGTCACCGGTCTGAGCCATGAAGCCGTCCATGACGCGATGGAACGGCACGTTGTTGTAGTAGCCCTCGCGCGCGAGCTGCTTGATGCGCTCGGCATGCTGGGGCGCGATGTCGGTGCGCAGCTTGATGACGATGCGGCCCTTGGTGCTGTCGATGACGATGGCGTTGGCCTTGTCGAGATTGGCCGGCAATTGCTGCGCCACCGCCGGCACCGCGAACACGAGCGCGGCAAGAACTGCGAGAATTCGGATCATGACAACTCCGGATCAGATGAGAGAAAGCGTGCGCCGTTATCCGGCGAATTTTGCCTTGAGCTGTGCCGCAACCTGCGGCGGGACGAAGGCCGAGACGTCCCCGCCCATGCCGGCGATCTGGCGCACCAAAGTGGCGGTGATCGGGCGAACCATGGGAGAGGCCGGCAGGAAGACGGTGTGCACCTCGGGTGCCATGGTGCCGTTCATGCCCGCGAGCTGCATCTCGTAGTCGAGGTCGGTGCCGTCACGCAGGCCTCGAATCATGATGGTGGAGCCGTGCTTGCGCGCCGCGGTGACGGCCAGATCGTCGAAGGTCACCGCTTCCAGAACGCAGCCGGCCTGCGCCGCGATCGGGCCGCAGACGTCATGAAGCATCTTGAGCCGCTCCTCCGTCGAGAACAGCGGCTTTTTGCCGGGGTGGACCCCGATGGCGACCACGAGCCGGTCGCACAGCGAAACGCTGTGCCGGACCACGTCCAGATGGCCGTTGGTGATGGGGTCGAAGGAACCGGGGTAAAAGGCGATGCGCGGCATGGCCCCCTCCTACCGCGCCCGGCGCAGCCCGGCAAGCCGGACGGGTTCCCCGGCAATTTCCGGCAAAATGCCCCGTCGGCCGGTCGGCGATGGCCGGTTTGTTTCGTCCCTCGGGAGCCGATGAAACACATGGGCGCGGACACGAAACCATTTCCCGTGCCGGCGAAGACGTCCGGAAACTGGCCATGGTTACTAATCCAGCCAACGAATGACGGGCCGCACACTGGGCGTAGGCGGCCGCATCACAGGGGACTGTCAAATGATCAAGGCTCTTTCAGCGATCGCTCTGTCTGCGTGTGTCGCCGCCGCCCTCACCCTGCTGCCCGGCTTTGCCCCGAGCGTCGAGGCCAGCGTGCCGCAGCCGCTGGCCAAGAGCGACCGGCTCGATATCCGTGCCATCGGCAAGGACTGCTCGCATCAGGCCTGGCCGAATTTCGAGGCCTCCTGCCTGCGCAAGGCCGGCACCAAGGCGGATGTCCGCGAGGCACGCCTCGTCACTGCGAACCGCACCCCGTAGTCGGGCCTGTCAGGTCCGCGTCAGCTTCCCCAAGCGGACTCCGGATCGGAATCCCATGGAAATTTGCGACGTCCCGTCGCAGACTGAGTGTTGGTCGCGCCCGTCGGAATGGCCCGTCGGGCGCGATCCCATTGGGGGTGCCGTTGTCCAGCACACAAGCAGCCGCTTCCGGCCACCATCCCGATCCACTCCCGCTGACCATGACCATGGGCGCCCTCGGGGTCGTCTATGGCGATATCGGCACCAGCCCGCTCTATGCCCTCAAGGAAGCCGCCAAGGCGGCTGCCCATGGCGGCACGCTTCATCATGACGCGGTCCTCGGGGTCGCCTCGCTGATCCTCTGGGCGCTGCTGCTGATCATCTCGCTGAAATATGCCCTGTTGATCCTGCGGGCCGACAACCGCGGCGAAGGCGGCATCGTGGCGTTGCTCGCCCTGCTCCATGCCCGCCATGCCCAGCCCGGCACCTGGCGCGCCCATCTCCTGGTGGTCGGCCTCATTGGTGCCGCCCTGCTCTATGGCGACGGCGCGATCACGCCGGCCATCTCGGTGCTCTCAGCCATCGAGGGACTCAAGGTCGACGCCCCATCGCTCGCCCCCGTGGTCGTGCCCCTGACCGTCGCCATCCTGATCGGCCTGTTCATGATGCAGAAGCAGGGTACCGGCTTCATCGGTCGCATCTTCGGACCGGTGATGCTGGCCTGGTTCGTCGTGCTCGCCGCGCTCGGCATCCACGGCATCGTCAAGGCGCCGGCGGTGCTGGCGGCGCTCAGCCCGTTTTATGCGTTCAATTTCCTGATCCATCAGGATTTCCACGTCTCCTTCGGAATTCTCGGCGCGGCCTTCCTCGCGGTGACCGGCGGCGAGGCCATGTATGCCGACATGGGCCATTTCGGCCGCCTGCCGATCCGCCTTGCCTGGTTCGCCATCTGCCTGCCCGCGCTAGTGCTGAACTATTTCGGCCAGGCCGCGCTCTTGATCACCGATCCCACGATGATCGAGAACCCGTTCTTCCAGCTCTGCCCTGACGCCCTGCACTACCCGCTGGTGGCCTTCTCGGCCGTGGCGACCGTGATCGCCTCGCAGGCGATCATCTCCGGCGTGTTCTCGCTGACCCAGCAGTCGATCCAGCTCGGCTTCCTGCCGCGCATGCAGATCCGCCACACCACCAGCGATGCGATCGGCCAGATCTACGTGCCGCTGGTCAACTGGCTGCTTGCGGCGGCCACGCTCGGCGCCGTCGTGAGCTTCGGCTCCTCGGACGCCCTTGCCGGCGCCTATGGCATCGCGGTCTCGCTGCTGATGGCGATCACGACGCTGCTGGCCGCGCTGGTCGCGATTCAGTGGGGCTTTTCGCCCTGGCTTGTCGTTGCCGTGAACGGCTTCTTCTTCGTGATCGATCTGATCTTCTTCTCGGCCAATTCGGTCAAGCTGTTCGAGGGCGGCTGGTTTCCGCTGCTGCTCGCTGGCCTCGTCGCCTTCCTGATGCTGACCTGGCGCGCCGGCGTGAAGCTGGTCGAGGCGGCGCGCGCGCGGCTGCGCCAGCCGGAGGAAGATCTGATCGAGACCGCGGTCAACAAATGCAGCGCAAGGCTGCCCGGGACCGCCGTCTTCCTGGCGTCCGCACCGCGCGGCGTGCCGCTCGCGCTGACCCAGTTCGTCAAGCACAACCGCGTGCTGCACGAACGCGTGCTGCTGGTCACCGTGCTGATCGAGGAGCTTCCCCACATCGCCGACGAGGACCGCGCCGAGGTGATCGAGATCATCCCGGGCATCACCCGCGTGATCCTGCATTACGGCTTCATGCAGAACCCGACGATCTATGACGGACTGAACCTCGTCTGCCGCCAAAGCAAGCTGCCCGGCATCGACCTCTCCGACATCACCTATTACGTCGGCCGCGAGACCATCATCCCGCGCGAGGACGTTCCGGGCATGTGGGTCTGGCGCGAAGGCGTGTTCGCCTTCCTGCAGCGCAACGCCGAACGCTCCGCCGCGTTCTTCGGCGTGCCGACCAAGCAGGTCGTGGAGTTCGGCACGGAGCTGGAGATTTAGAGCGTTTTCGAGCGAAATGGGGACCGGTTCGCGTCAAGAAAACGCGTCACAACTAGAGTCTAGAGCCCCGTTCCGATTCCATCGCAACGGAAAAGGCTCTAGCCGCGTTCGTAGCCCGGATCGAGCGAAGCGTAATCCGGGATTCTTGCCGGGCGTACAGAGGTCCCGGATTTCGCTTGCGCTCCATCCGGGCTACGGGGGTAGCGGTCACTCCCCGTTCGCTTCGCCATTCGTCCCGTTGCCGCTCTCCGCTTCTTCCGTGATGTGCTCGACCGACACCACGTGCTCGTCCTCGGCGGTGTCGAATACGATGACGCCTTGGGTCGAGCGGCCGGCGATGCGGATGCCTTCGACCGGGCAGCGGATCAATTGGCCCTTGTCGGTCACCAGCATGATCTGATCGGCATCCTCCACGGGGAAGGACGCCACCAGATTGCCGTTGCGGTTGTTGACGCTCATGGCGACGATGCCTTTGCCGCCGCGGCCGGTGGTGCGGTACTCGTAGGACGAGGTCCGCTTGCCGTAGCCGTTGACGGAGACGGTCAGCACGACCTGCTCGGCCGCCGACATCTCGACATAACGCTCCGGCGGGAGCTGGAAGCTGCCTGACGTCTCCTCGGCCTCGGCATCCGCCGGCGCCTCTTCAGCCGCGGCTTCGCCGGCCACGGCCCGGCGCATCTTCAAGTAAGCCGAGCGCTCGTCCGAGGTGGTCTCGACGTGACGCAGGATCGCGAGCGAAATCACCTTGTCGCCGTCGCCGAGCGCGATGCCGCGCACGCCCATCGAGGTGCGCCCGGTGAACACGCGCACGTCGGTGACCGGGAAGCGGATACACTGGCCGCCGGAGGCGGTCAGCAGCACGTCGTCACGCTCGGTGCAGATCTGCACGTCGACGATCGCTTCGCCGTCGTCGAGCTTCATCGCGATGATGCCGGAGCGGCGAACGTCGACGAAGTCGGACAGCTTGTTGCGCCGGACGTTGCCGCCGGTCGTCGCGAACATCACGTCGAGCTCGCCCCAGGTCGATTCGTCCTCGGGCAGCGGCATGATGGTGGTGATGCGCTCGCCCTGCTCCAGCGGCAGGATGTTGATCAGCGCCTTGCCGCGCGCGTTGGGAGCTGCCATCGGCAGACGCCAGACCTTTTCCTTGTAGACCTGGCCGCGCGAGGAGAAGAACAGCACCGGCGTGTGGGTGGAGGCCACGAACAAGCGCGAGACGAAATCCTCGTCGCGGGTCTGCATGCCGGCGCGGCCCTTGCCGCCGCGGCGCTGGGCGCGATAGGCCGACAGCGGCACGCGCTTGACATAGCCGGCGTGGGAGACGGTGACGACCATGTCCTCGCGCTGGATCAGGTCCTCGTCCTCGACCTCGCCTTCCTGCTCGATGATGACGGTGCGGCGCGGCGTGGCGAACTCGGCCTTCACCTCGGCAAGCTCGGACTTGATGATACCGAGCACGCGCTCGCGCGAGCGCAGGATGTCGAGATAATCGGCAATCTCGCCGGCGAGCTTGTCGAGCTCGTCGCGGATTTCGTCACGACCGAGTGCGGTGAGGCGCTGAAGCCGCAGGTCGAGAATGGCCCTCGCCTGCTCCATCGACAGCCGGATCGTGCCGTCAGGGCTGATGCGGTGGCGCGGATCGTCGATCAGCGTCAGCATGTCCTGGACGTCCCGGGCCGGCCAGTCGCGCGACATCAGGGTGTCGCGGGCGGTGGTCGGATCCGGCGAAGTCCTGATAACGCGGATCATCTCGTCGATATTGGCGACCGCGATTGCGAGACCGACCAGGATATGGGCGCGATCGCGCGCCTTGGCGAGCAGGTACTTGGTGCGGCGCGTGACGACCCGCTCACGGAAGTCGACGAAGATCGCCAGCAGGTCCTTCAGATGCATGATCCGCGGACGGCCGCTGTCGAGCGCCACCATGTTGACGCCAAAGCTCGTCTGCAGCGGCGTGAACCTGTAGAGCTGGTTCAGCACCACATCCGGCACGGCATCGCGCTTCAGCTCGATGACGACGCGGTAGCCTTCGCGATCGGATTCATCGCGCAGGTCGCCGATGCCCTCGATCTTCTTCTCCTTCACCAGCTCGGCGATACGCTCGACCATCGTCGCCTTGTTCACCTGGTAGGGAATCTCGGTGACGATGATCGCCTCGCGCTCCTTGCGGATGGTCTCGATCGCGACCTTGCCGCGCATGACGACCGAGCCGCGGCCGAGGTGGTAGGCGGCGCGGATGCCCGCGCGTCCGAGAATGACGCCGCCGGTGGGGAAATCCGGTCCCGGGACGATGTTGATCAGCTCGTCGATGGTGAGCGCGGGGTTGTCGATCAGCGCGACGCAGGCGTCGATGACCTCGCCGAGATTGTGCGGCGGGATGTTGGTCGCCATGCCGACCGCGATGCCGCCGGCGCCGTTGACGAGCAGGTTCGGGAACTTGGCCGGCAGGACCGACGGCTCGGTCTCGTTGTTGTCGTAGTTCGGCTGGAAGTCGACGGTGTCCTTGTCGATGTCGGCCAGCAGAGCCAGCGCCGCCTTCGTCAGCCGCGCTTCGGTGTAACGATAGGCAGCCGCGGGATCGCCGTCGACCGAGCCGAAATTGCCCTGGCCGTCGATCAGCGGCACCCGCATCGAGAAGTCCTGCGCCATGCGGACCATGGCGTCGTAGATCGACTGGTCGCCGTGCGGGTGATACTTACCGATGACGTCACCGACCACGCGGGCGGACTTGACGTACTTCTTGTCGGGCGTGTGCCCCTGCTCGTTCATCGAGTACAGGATGCGGCGATGCACCGGCTTCAGGCCGTCCCGGGCATCGGGCAGCGCGCGCGCCACGATCACGCTCATGGCGTAGTCGAGGTACGACTTCTTCATCTCCTCGAAGATGGAGACGGGGCGAATGTCCGAGGGTTGCGCCGGCTGGTCGCCGGGCTTGTTGTCGTCGTCAGCCAAGGGGGAATCCGGTGAGTTCTTGTCTGGGAATCATATAGCGCATCGTGCCCCTGATAACCACCCTTGGCGGAAGCTGGGAAGCGCTTTTTCCGTCTATTTTTCCAATAACTTAAGGCCCTGCAGCGAGCATCCTGGATGAGCCTGGAACCGGCCCTGCGAAACCGCCTCAGCGGCTCCCGTTAAATCACCCGCGCAGGCGCCCAATCGGCCACCTCGCAAGGCGCAATCCGAGTTCACCCCGAACATGAAGAGGGCCCGGAATCCCGAGCGCTTCCCGTCGATTAGTAAAGTTTGCTGACACGACATGGAAGGCGCTGCTCAACACGGCAGCGCCCTGCTTATCGTCCCGTCCGTCCTCAGAACGGGATATCGTCGTCCATGTCGTTGTTGCGGCCACCACCGCCGCCAGCGGCAACGGGACGGCGCGGTGCGCTGCTGACCGGACCTGAGGAGCCGAAATCGCCGCCGGGCTCGTCGCCGAAGCTGCCGCCTCCGCCACGGCCATCGAGCATCGTCAACGTCGAATTGAAGCCCTGGAGCACGACCTCGGTCGAGTACTTCTCGACGCCGCTCTGGTCGGTCCATTTGCGGGTCTGGAGCGCGCCCTCGATATAAACCTTGGCGCCCTTCTTCAGGTACTGCTCGGCGACCTTGCAGAGGCCCTCATTGAAGATCACGACGCGATGCCACTCGGTCTTCTCCTTGCGCTCGCCGCTGTTCTTGTCGCGCCAGGTCTCCGAGGTGGCGATGCTCAAATTCGCGATCGGCCGCCCGTCCTGGGTGCGGCGGATTTCAGGGTCCTTGCCGAGATTTCCAACCAGAATGACCTTGTTGACGCTTCCCGCCATCGCCGCTCTCCACTCCGAATGCCACTGAATTTCAAAAAGGCCGAGCGCGCTGCCCGCGTTCCTCGGTGCCCTGTCGAGGCGACCCTATACGCTTGCAGGCACTGCTCAGCCCGTCACCCTCAAGGTTATCAACATATATAGCATCGACGTCCGCTTCGTTCCAGATTTGTTCTTGCGCGACCATAGGCGCCGGCGTCCGTTTCGGGCTGGCGCCGAACCGGACCGTAGGCTTCGCGTACGGCCACTTCTTCCTCCAACCGCACCATGCCCTTCATCTGTTCGGGGAACCTTGCGGCGGCCGCGCTGGGCGCAGTCACACGCTCCGAGCGCATCAGCGGGGGGCGTCGATATCGGGGTGATCCGCGTGAACGGCCGCCTTGGCGGCTGATTGGTGAAAAATACTGATATCTATTTGATATCATTGTACTATTTAAACTTACTGGCGGTGTGCCGGCCTTTCGCTTTTGGCGCCATGTTGACGCGATTAACAAGTCAGCAACCATCACCTTTTCGGCCACTGTGGCTTCTCGGAGACACAACTTGCGGCTTCAGTGGTGTAAGCACGGCATTAGTTGGGCCGTTGAGTCCGCTGCCCTTCCGGTCACGGAAGGCAACAACAGAAACTGGGACTGGGATTAAGTAAGATGAAAAAGGTTTTGTTGGCTTCGGCCTGTTTGTTCGCTCTCGCTGCGCCCGCCTCGGCGGCCGACCTCGCAGCGCGCCCCTACACCAAGGCTCCCGTCGCTCCGATGGCTTCGGTCTACAACTGGACCGGCTTCTATCTCGGTATCGTCGGTGGCGGCGCCTGGGAAGCCTCGTCGGGTGATCCGAAGATGCAGGGTGGTTTCGTCGGCGGCACCGCCGGCTACAACTGGCAGACCGGCAACGTCGTGTTCGGCCTCGAGGCGGATGGCGCCTGGGCTGACGTCAGCGCTTCGGCCGCTGGCGTGGTTTTCGTCCCCGGCGTCGGTGGCATCCCGGCTTCGGTGAGCTCCAAGACCGATGCGATGGGCACCGTGCGCGGCCGCATCGGCTGGGCCGTCAACAACGTGCTGCTCTACGGCACCGGTGGTTACGCCTGGATCGACAACAAGATCACCGCCACCCTCGGCGGCCTCTCGGCCTCCGACAGCAAGTTCCACTCGGGCTGGACCGTCGGCGCTGGCGTCGAGGCGTTCTTCGCTCCGCAGTGGTCGGTCAAGGGCGAGTACCTCTATCGCAGCCTCGGCGGCGAGACCTACTTCTCGGGCGCTGTGCCCACCGGCACGCTCAACTTCCACACCGTGCAGGTCGGCGTGAACTATCACTTCGGCGCGCCCGTCGTCGCCAAGTACTGAGCTTTAGCTCCTACGCATCAGCGTTACGAAAGGCCGGCCTCGCGCCGGCCTTTCTGTTTGGCCCTGGCCGTACGCGTTCCGCAGTTCCTCACCCTCCTGCTGCCAGATGCCGCCAGCGCGCCAACATTCCGTTGACGAGTCGCATCTCCCTCTGGAAATCCGCCCCCGTTCTTCCTACGTTCGCTGTCAACCCCATCGGCGCCGATCCCGGTTCCGGGCGAAGCGCGCCTCTCTTGCTGGCGCGGTCGCGCACCCATGGGCTTCCTTGAGGGCAACTCGGATGGATGAAGTGATCAAGGCGAAGCGCCAACAACAGAACGCAGGCTCAAGCCTGCGCGCAATCACGATCCGTGGCGCGCGCGAGCACAACCTCAAGAACATCGACGTCGAGATTCCCCGCGACAAGCTCGTGGTGTTCACCGGCCTCTCCGGCTCCGGCAAATCCTCGCTCGCCTTCGACACCATCTACGCGGAGGGCCAGCGCCGCTACGTCGAATCGCTGTCGGCCTATGCGCGCCAGTTCCTGGAGATGATGCAGAAGCCCGACGTCGACCAGATCGACGGCCTGTCGCCGGCGATCTCGATCGAGCAGAAGACCACCTCGAAGAATCCGCGCTCCACCGTCGGCACCGTCACCGAGATTTACGACTACATGCGCCTCTTGTGGGCGCGCGTCGGCGTGCCCTATTCGCCGGCCACGGGCCTGCCGATCGAGAGCCAGACCGTCTCGCAGATGGTCGACCGCGTGCTGGCGCTGCCGGAAGGCACCCGCCTTTATCTGCTTGCGCCGGTCGTGCGCGGCCGCAAGGGCGAGTACCGCAAGGAGCTCGCCGAATGGCTCAAGAAGGGCTTTCAGCGCGTCAAGGTCGACGGCACCTTCCACGAGCTCGCCGAAGCCCCGACGCTCGACAAGAAATTCCCGCACGACATCGACGTCGTCGTCGACCGCATCGTGGTGCGCGCCGACATCGGCCAGCGCCTCGCCGAGAGCTTCGAGACCGCGCTGAAGCTCGCCGAGGGCCTTGCCGTCATCGAGTATGCCGACGCGCCGGCTGCTGCGGCGTCTGCCGAAGATAAGAAGAAGACCGCAAAAATCCACGACAAGAGCGGCCCCGAGCGCATCCTGTTCTCGGAGAAGTTCGCCTGTCCGGTCTCCGGCTTCACCATCCCCGAGGTCGAGCCCAGGCTGTTCTCGTTCAATAATCCCTATGGCGCCTGCCCCGCCTGCGGCGGCCTCGGCGTCGAGCAGCATGTCGACGAGGACCTCGTCATTCCCGACAAAGAGCTCGCCATCGGCAAGGGCGCGATCGCGCCCTGGGCCAAGTCGTCGTCGCCGTATTACGTGCAGACGCTGACCGCGCTCGGCAAGCATTACAAGTTCACGCTGACCACGAAGTGGAAGGATCTGGCCAAGAAGACGCAGAACGCGATCCTGCACGGCTCCGGCGAGGACGAGATCAAGTTCTCCTACGAGGACGGGGTGCGCTCCTACGACACCAAGAAGCCGTTCGAAGGCGTCATCACCAACATCAACCGCCGCTACCGCGAGACCGAGAGCGAATGGGCGCGCGAGGAGCTGGCGAAGTATTTCCACGACGTCCCCTGCGAGGCGTGCCACGGTTTCCGGCTCAAGCCCGAAGCGCTCTGCGTCAAGATCGGCGGCAAGCACATCGGCGAGATCTCGGAGATGTCGGTGAAGGGCGCCGGCGCATGGTTCGAGACCGTGCCTGCGGCGCTGAACACGCAACAGAACGAGATCGCCGGCCGCATCCTGAAAGAAATCCGCGAGCGCCTCACCTTCCTGCTCGACGTCGGCCTCAACTATCTCACGCTGTCCCGCTCCTCCGGCACGCTGTCGGGCGGCGAGAGCCAACGCATCCGCCTGGCCTCGCAGATCGGCTCGGGGCTGACCGGCGTGCTCTACGTGCTCGACGAGCCCTCGATCGGCCTGCACCAGCGCGACAACGCCCGCCTGCTCGACACCCTCAAGCGCCTTCGCGACCTCGGCAACACCGTGATCGTGGTCGAGCATGACGAGGACGCCATCCTGCTCGCCGACCACGTGCTCGACATCGGCCCCGGCGCCGGCATGCACGGCGGCAACATCATTGCCGAAGGCACGCCCGCCGAGATCATGCGCAATCCGAAATCGCTCACCGGCAAGTACCTGACCGGCGAGCTCGAGGTCGAGGTGCCGGAGCGGCGCCCGCCGAACCATCGCCGCACCATCAAGGTGGTCAACGCACGCGGCAACAATCTCAAGAACGTCACTGCCGAGATTCCGCTCGGCCTGTTCACCGCCGTCACCGGCGTCTCCGGCGGCGGCAAGTCGACATTGCTGATCGACACGCTCTACAAGGCGATCGCCCGCAAGCTGAACAATGCCAGCGAAGGCGCCGCCCCGCACGACCGCATCGAGGGCCTCGAGCACATCGACAAGATCATCGACATCGACCAGTCGCCGATCGGCCGCACGCCACGTTCGAACCCCGCCACCTACACCGGCGCCTTCACGCCGATCCGCGAATGGTTCGCCGGCTTGCCGGAGTCCAAGGCGCGCGGTTACGAACCCGGCCGTTTCTCCTTCAACGTCAAGGGCGGCCGCTGCGAGGCCTGCCAGGGCGACGGCGTCATCAAGATCGAGATGCACTTCCTGCCCGACGTCTACGTCACTTGCGACGTCTGCAAGGGCAAGCGCTACAACCGCGAGACGCTGGAAGTCCTGTTCAAGGGCAAGAGCATCGCCGACGTGCTCGACATGACCGTCGAGGAAGCCGCCGAGTTCTTCAAGGCGGTGCCGCGCGTGCGCGAAACCTTCCAGACCCTGCACCGCGTCGGCCTCGACTACATCCATGTCGGCCAGCAGGCGACGACGCTCTCCGGCGGCGAAGCCCAGCGCGTCAAGCTCGCCAAGGAATTGTCAAAGCGCGCCACCGGCCGCACGCTCTACATCCTGGACGAGCCCACCACCGGCCTGCACTTCCATGACGTCAAGAAGCTCTTGGAGGTGCTGCACGAGCTGGTCGCGCAGGGCAACACGGTCGTCGTCATCGAGCACAATCTCGAAGTCATCAAGACCGCCGACTGGGTCATCGACCTCGGCCCCGAAGGCGGCGACGGCGGCGGCGAGATCGTGGCGTGGGGGCCGCCGGAGGATATTGCGAAGGCGCCAAGGAGCTACACGGGGAAGTTCCTGGCGCCGGTGCTGAAGAAGGCGGGAAAGCCGAAGCGAAGGAGCACGAGCGAGGCGGCGGAGTGATGGGCCCTTTGGGAAAAATGCACTCACCTCTTAACGTGAGCCCCTATTTGCGCCAAAGCTGACCTTGCCGGATTGACGGATTTGACCCTATACTAGAAGTTGAGTGGATGTTGACGTCAAGTAGTTTGACGGCCATTTTGAAAACTTAGGCGTACTGCACTGTCGTAATTCCAAGCGGGTATTTGAATGAGATTTCGACCTCTTCATGATCGCGTGGTGATCCGCAGACTCAAGGCTGATGAGACGACCGCCGGAGGGATTATCATTCCCGACACGGCGAAGGAGAAACCACAGCACGGAGAAGTTGTCGCCGTAGGACCCGGTGGCAGGGATGAGGTTGGTAAGGTCCTCCCAATCGATCTCAAAGTTGGCGACTCCGTGCTATTTGGCAAGTGGTCAGGCACCGAGATCAACATCGACGGACAAGAGCTCCTCATCCTCAAGGAGTCAGATATTCTCGGCGTCCTAGGAGTGTCGGCAACTGCTCTGCCCGGAGACCCGTTTATTAAGAAACCGCGCAGAGCCCGCTAATGCTCTCGAGTTTGCCTAAGCTCGCTGATCGCAACTTCATCATCGGATTTTTTGTACCCACGCTTTTGGCAGCGCTTATCGCACTGTGGATATTTCGTGATCTCGATTCTCCTCGGCTGATTTATGAAGCCGTATGGAAGGAGAAAAAATGGGAAGAAATCACTGTGTTCGCCCTGAGCGTCTGGGTATTCGCAATGCTATTGATGCTTATAAATCATCAATTGTATCGCGTAGCCGAGGGTTATGCTGGTCCAATGGCGTGGATTGGAAACAAGAGACTCAGTCAACGGCGAAAGGCGCTAATCGACGAGCGAGAAGAGCTTGTCAAAAAGGAGCCGGATGAACCTGATTTGGAGGCAAGAACGCTGCTAAGCAAGCGCATCGATTCAATCGACCAGACGCTTTCTTCCTACTATCCGCACGCAGACTTCCCAGTCCTGCCAACTCGCTTCGGAAATGCCGTTCGTGCATTCGAGTCCTATCCTCCCATAGTATATGGAGTGGATTCGATACCGACCTGGATACGATTGGCTGCACTTGCACCGAAGCAGTTAGTTACGGCGATCGCTGATGCTAGAGCGGAAGTGGACTTCTTTTTGAACACTTTTGTCTTGAGTTTCATCCTCGCGTTTTCAGCTCTTGGGCGTCTGGCTCTTAGTATTTATGGAGATCGCCACTTTAATGAAATGCAATGGTCCCTACTCGTTTGCGCGTGCGGATGTGGGATCATCTCGTTTCTGTCCTATGAGGGGGCTATTGCTCGCGCGGTAGCGTGGGGCGAGCATGTGAAAAGTGCTTTTGATCTAGTGTTGCCCAAACTCGCGAACACTCTCGGGTACTGCTTGCCGGATACGCTCGATCGGCAGCGAGAATTTTGGACCGCCTTTAGTTTGATGGCGCTTTATTCGCAGCCAATGGATCCTTCAGCTTTCCCTCGGGTGTTGACGAGCGAGGGTGAGGGAGGCGGGTCGGAATCAGACTCGGAAGACGTCAAAGACTCGGTAGAAGACGACAAGAAGGAAAACGGATAGCTAGTCCCGTATTGTTGTTAGCCGTTGAAAGCTACTGAAAGCGGAAAAACAAACTGAAGCCAGCAACCCTCAATCCAACATCACTTTATCTTTCTGATCAGAGCCAGCGGAACCGGGGGAGAATTTGAGGCAACTCCAACAGTCTTCGGACTCTTCTGCTATGGGCTTCCCACCTTGGTTCTTGAAAACTACCGGCATCGACCTTTGCTTGCTCGCGCCAAATGCCCCTACACCCTCGCCATCTTCGATCTCGACGGGACCCTCGCCGACAGCTTCCCCTGGTTCCTGCGCACCATCAACGACATCGCCGACCGCTTCGGCTTTCGCCGGGTCGCCGATGAGGACATCGAGAGCCTGCGGCACGCATCGACGCGCGAAATCCTCGCCCGGCTCGAAGTACCCTTGTGGAAGCTGCCGGCGATTGCGCGGCATGCGCGGCGGTTGAAGGGCGAAGCGGCGGCGGAGATTGCACTGTTCGCGGGCGTCGAGGCGATGCTGCGGACGCTCGCCGAGAACGACGTGCAGCTCGCGCTGGTGACGTCCGACAGCGAAGCCAATGCGCGCGAGAAGCTCGGGGATGCCGCGGCGCTGTTTTCGCATTTCGATTGCGCGGCATCGATCTTCGGCAAGCCCGCGAAATTCCGCCGCGTCATCCGCCGCGCCGGTGTCCCGCCGAGCCAGGTCATCGCGATCGGCGACGAGGTGCGCGACATCGAAGCCGCACGCGCCGTCGGCATCGCCTGCGGCGCGGTGTGCTGGGGTTATGCGGCGCCGGCAGCGCTGCGGGCGCTGGGGCCGGACCATGTGTTCGAGCGGATGGATGAAATTACGGACAGTATTAGTCGATAGGACGCCGGTTTCGGTTCGACGCAGTGGGCTAGCGGAACGCGCAATCTGTGCGGATGCCGATCACTGACAAAAATTACAGATTGATTTTCCTCGGACACATGCTCAGATTGCGTCTTTACATCTCGCAATCATTATCCGGCAAACATTTTCAGGAGCCTTGGCATGTCCCGAAGCCGAAGCATGTATATTTGGAAGCTCGAACCGGTTCTCGCAGCTGAAGGTGGCGTCAACAAGCTCGTCGAGAAGGCGCGCCGTGCCAAGCTCTCGGCCATCTGGGTCAAGGTCGCGGATGGGGCCTCGCCGTACCGCAATGTGACCGGGGCGATGGCCGCCACGATGACCAATCTCGTCAACAAGGCCCATGACAGCAATTTGCAGGTCTGGGGTTGGCAGGTCCCGCATTGCCCGACGACGCAGGCTGCTCAGGCCGAAGCGACGGCGTTCAGGAATCTGGCGCAGCAATTCGATCTGGACGGCATGATCATGGATGCCGAAGGCGGCGCGGAATTCTTTCACGGCGGCCTCAATGAGGCGAGAGCCTATGGCACTGCGATGCGGCAGGCGGCGAACGCGCTGAGCAAACCCCTGGGAATGTCGAGCAACGACATCCCGCAGAACATCACTGGCTGGCTTCCGCGATTCACCGAGATCGCTCAGCACGCCGATTTCAACTTTCCTCAAACCTACTACGGCTCCAGTCCGAGCGTCGCGTCGCGCATCGATCGCGCGGTCACCGGCAATGCACATCTCACGATCCCCTTCGCTCCCGTTGGCGCCGGTTATGTCGGGGATGGCGGCGGCTGTGCGTCGGCCCAGGCCTGCGCGGAACGCGCGACCATCTTCATCCAGCTCTGCAAGGACCGGGATTATCAGAGCTATTCGTTCTGGCATTGGGCTGGTGCGCCGATGGCCTTGTGGGAGGTTCTGAACACCACGCCGGCCTAGCGCCATAGCTCGGATGACGTGAGCGAAATCCGGGGGCGTTCCCGCGCCCCTACTCCGTCCTGCGCAGAAACGCTCCGAATGCCCTTGGGCCGTCCCCGGTCTTGACCTCGCCGATCACCTTCAGCTCGGCCGCATCGATGATGACAAGCGTGTTGCTCTCCCAGCAGGCGACGATGACGCGCTTGCCGTCGGCGGTCGCCGCGATGCCTTCCGGATAGTCGCCGACATTGATGCGCTTGAGCGGCGTCAGGCTCGCCAGATCGAACACGCTGACCGTGCCGCCATATTGGTCGGTGACGAAGCCGCGCCCCTGCGTCAGCGCCACTGCATAGGGCCGCATGCCGACCTTCACGCGGCCGACCTCCTTGCCTTCAGCAAGATCGATCACGGAGACGTCGTCGGAGCCGACATTGGCGGTGTAGGCGCGCCTGCCCTCGGCATCGATGGTGACGCCGAACGGACGGGTGCCGACCTTGATGGTCGCCTTGCGCTGACGCGTCGTCGTGTCCACGACCGAGACGCTGTCGTCGTCGCGGTCGGCCGAGAGCAGCAGCTTGCCGTCAGGCGTCACCGCCAGGCCCGACGGCGAGGCACCGACCGCGATGCTGGCCGTGACGCTGCGCGCGGCGGTGTCGATCACCCGCACCGCCGCCGCATACCAGTCCGCGACATAGACCGTCTTGCCATCAGGCGCGGCGGCAATGCCGAGCGGGCCGCCGCCGACCTCGATGCGGCCGGCCACCTGCCGGGTTGCGGCGTCGACGATCGTCACCGCCTTGGCGTCGGGGCTCGTGACATAGGCAAAGCGCCCGTCCGCGCTGACGGCCACCCCCGCCGGCTTGCCGCCGATGGGAATGGTCGCGACGCTGCGCGAGGTTGCGAGGTCCACCACCATCAGATCGTCACTGAGCTGGTTAGTGACGAACGCCTCCTCGGCAGCCGCGCTGCCGAGGCCGGCATGGCAAAGGCTGGCGGCGAGCGCCGCCAGAGCCAGCACCCGCACGGTCAGCTGCCGCTCTCGATCTTCTTCTTCAGCGCTTCGAGCCCGGTCTTGTAGAGCCCGCTCACCGCGGTCCTGGCGGCCTCGTCACTCAGCTCCGGCGGCGGATCGTTGTTGGGAAAGCCGCGGTAGAACGCGCCGGCCCATTCCAGCTTCGCCTTGCCGTCCGAAGCCGGCGATACCGTCAGCGTCGAGGAATAATTGGTGACCGGCAGCACCTTCACGTCGACCTTGGTGATCCGGTACGAATAGCTCATCATGTCGGGCTCGTATTTGTAGAGCTCCTCCTCGACCGTGGCGCCGCCCTGCAGGGTCAGCGTCCGCGTCGCGCCGACCTCGTTGCCCTTCTCGCCCGTGGTCTTGGTGACGGGCGGAAGCCAGCTCATGTCCTGAAAGTTGCGGATCGCGGCCCAGACCTTGTCCTGCGGCGCGTTGATCTCGATGGATTCACGCACCTTCTGCCGGGTCGGCCCATGCGCCCAGGCGGCCGGTGAAAAAACCGGCCCAAAGGCCGCCGTCAAGCCTGCCGCCCCACACACAGCCAGCGCGCCGGCCACGGCCGTGCGCCGTCCAATCGTCACCCTCATCTCGTTTCCTCTTACGTCCAGTTGATCGTGCGCGACTTGGAGTGCGCGCTGCGGCCATCCTAGCGCATTTTGGGGCCGAGGGGAGACCGGTTCGTGGCGCCGTTGCGGCGGAGCTGAGCGCAACCCACAAGCTGTTGCGCCGCCCGAGAGGCAAAACACCCACGGGCGGGTCAACGCCACCGAACCGAAATATTTCTCTTTATCAGAACTTCGGATTATCGTATATAGAGCCATCCCACCCCGGCCGAGGGGCGCATCGCGATCGTCACGACACGCGGGGTGGGACGTGGTGGACGTAGGCGGCGTCGGCGCGAAGGGCTTCGCAGGGCGGGCAACCGTGAGCGAGGGTGTCGCGCATACGACCGGCGCAGCCTCCGTACGGCAAAATCGTGTGGTCCCGGCGCCCGCAGTCTGTGCGCCAAGCCTTGCGGTGATGTCGCGGCCCAACCGGGCCGCGCGCATCAGCTATCCGAGAAGGCGACGGGGGCAATAGCGCATCGCTCCCCGAGGAGAGCGCGACATAAGCCGTAAACCCACTGCGCAGGGAAGGCCGGATGTTTGGCTACACCTGTATGCCGCTGTGCAGCTTCTCGTCACGCAGGTTTCGCACAGTGGACCGCGGGTGCCAGCCGGCACCCGGCCTTCCCTGCGCCCTCGGCACTTCAGAGGGCGGAGAATGCCGCAAAGCTCGGGCAGTTCATGCCGCGAGGAGGTCAGGCCGTGTCCACATCGTTCGCAAGTTGCTCCGATTAAGCCTGGACCAAAACTCCGTCACGCAGCGTCGGCCGGCCTCACCCGACGCGCGATCTCCGCCCCCTTCTCGCGCTCGACGACGCCGATGTCGTACTGTCCCTGCAAGTCCAGCCAAAACTGGGGACTGTTGCCGAAATAGCGTCCGAGACGCACCGCCGTGTCCGCAGAGATACCGCGACGCCCGTTCAAGATATCAGTGATCCGGCCCGAGGGGACGCCGATGTCGATGGAAAGCTTGTTGGCGCTAAGCCCACGCGCCGTGATTTCGCGCTTGAGCAAACGACCGGGGTGCACGAGAGGAGGCATGGATGTCAGCCCTTATGATAGTCGACGATTTCAACCTCGTGGGCGTCGCCCTTGGTGAACTCGAAGCAGAAATGAATACGGCACTCACTCCCCCAGCGTCGCCTCGACGAACCCGCGCGGATCGGCACAAAACTCGCGCATCAACCGATAATGATCCGTCTCCTCCACCGTCACCGGCTCCAGCCCATATTTCGCCAGCCGCAGCAGCCGCGCGTTCGGATAAGCCATCAGCATCGGCGAATGCGTCGCCATGATCACCTGGCAGATCCGGGACGCTTCCATGCGCCGCAGCAGCTTCAGGAACTCGATCTGCCGCGCCGGCGACAGCGCCGATTCCGGCTCGTCGAAGATGAAGATGCCCTGGCGCTGGCAGCGTTCCTCGAAGAAGCGCAGGAAGCCTTCGCCGTGGGAGTGCGACAGGAAATCGGGACCAGCCTGGCTGGCATCGCGCGCGGCCTTGTCCAGATACCGCGCGACCGAGAAGAAACTCTCGGCGCGAAAGAACCAGCCATTGGTGATCTTCGGCAGCCAGCTTGCGCGCAGGGCCTTTCCGAGCTGGCCGCCCATCTTCTCGCGCGCCTCGGAATGATCGACCGGCATGTAACCCTTGCCGCCGCCGGCATCGTCGTAGCCGGCGAGCGCTGCGATCCCTTCGAGGATCGTCGATTTTCCGGTGCCGTTCTCACCGACGATGATGGTGATGGCGGCGTCGAAGTTGAGCTCGAACTCATCCGGGAAGATGGGCAGGCAGAACGGATAGACCTCGCGATCGTGGACGCGCGACGGGTCGAGCCAGACCCGTTTCAGGTAAGGCGCCGGCAAATTGATCGTTCGACCGCTTCTTCGGCTCATACCCCGCCTCGAGTCCATTCTGACCGATCCTTCGATCTGAACATGAACATACAGGGAACACAACCTCCGCGTAAGCTGCATCTTGGAAACATACGGAAACAACTCGAAACAAACGCGGCCTGCGTTACCCGCAGGCCCGTTGAAACGTCAGATTGTAAGCCGACACGGCCCGAAGGAAACGCAACTGAGAGACTGCCTGCTGGCATGAGGCCGGCTCCCCTGCCCGCGACCCCGCAATGATTGACGGACGTCCGGGACGTTAAGAAGCCGCGAGGAATGCGCGATGGTATCAACGTATTTCGGTTACAACTACATCACGCGCAATCTCAAGCAGTCCCTGACCCGGGTCGAACAGCAACCCGATGTCGCTCGGGAGGCCGCCTACTACAAAGCCCACATCGGCAAGGTGAAGACCGTCGACGACCTGATGAAGGACTATCGCCTGTATCATTATGCGTTGAAGGCATACGGTCTGGAAGACATGGCATACGCCAACGCCTTCATGAAGAAGGTGCTGGAGAGCGACCTCAACGACTCCAAGAGCTTCGTCAACAAGCTGGTCGACAAACGCTACCGGGAGTTTGCCGCGGCGTTCTCCTTCAACGACGCCGCAAGGCCGGTTGCCCAGTCGGACAACCAGACCGACGAGATGATCGGCCTGTACACCGCGACCAAGAAGAGCCAGGTCGATGCACTCGCCAGCGACTCGAATTACTACAGCGCCCAGATCGGCAACATCAGCAGCGCCGACGACATCCTGAACAACGATCGCCTGCGCAACTATGTCTATTCGGCATTCGGGATCGACGAAAGCAAGTGGCCGCCGGCCACGATCAGCCAGGTCCTGCGCAGCGACCCGTCCGATCCAACCAGCTACGTCAACACCACCTTCGCGTCCCAGCTGAGCGGCCTCAACGCAGCGCGCGCCCAAGCGCAATCAGATGCCAGCACGGCCAGCTCGAACATCGCCAACTACACGGCCCAACTCTCGCAGCCGGGCGCAAACGTGCCTCAGCTCCAAGTCCAGATCCTGGTCCAGAAGCATCACCTGGAGACGTCTAGGAGCAGCATCTCCAGTCTCGACGACCAGATCGCAACGATCGGCGGATTTGTGGATATGGCCGGCGCGTTCGCGTTCTTGCCCGACGGGTCGCTTCCGGCGGGTACGCCCGCGCAGACAGCCGCGAATATCGCACTCACGAAGAAGCGGTTCGACGACAGCAAGGCCGCAGTCTATTCGGCGGCAAGCCCCCTGAACGAAGCCTTTGCAATCAATCAATTCAGAACGGCCATCCTCAAACTCAACTCGGTCGACGCGTTCGTGTCGACGTCGAGCGTGTATGATTTTGCGCTCGGCGCCGTCGGCCTCGACCCCAAAAAGGTTTCGCAGGCGACCATCAAGTCTGTCCTCGAAAGCGACCTCGGCGATCCCAAGAGCTACGTGTATACTCTCAAGGACAATCGATACGTTCAGCTCGCACGCGCGTTCAACTTCGATGCAAAAGGCAATCTGACGACCCCCCTGTTGGCGCAGGACGCGGCGGAGGTCCTCCAGATCTCGAGGGACTACGTCATTCAAGCGGTGAAGAGCGCAAGCACGTTGAGCACCAAGCAGCAGGCCGCGGTTCGGGCACAAGCCGCCAAGGACGCGACGGCATATCAGGAAGCGATCGCGGGCATCGACAGCGTTTCCGATCTTTTGGCAAACAGGCCGATGGTCGACCTGGTTCTCCTGGCCAAGGGCTTGAACCCCAGCAAGGTCAGCACCGATTTTCTCAAGAAGATCTTCGCCTCCGATCTGAACGATCCCAAGAGCTTCGCCAACACGCAGAGCGATCCTCGCTTTGCCGACATCGTGGCGTCGTTCAATTTCGACAGCAAGGGCAACGTCGCGCGCCTGCCGATGATGGGTCCCCAGAAGCGGGATCAATTGCGGGACACACAGGCAAATTATGTCCAGCAAAGCCTCGAGCAGCAGCAAGGCGACACCAATCCCGGCGTACGCCTGGCGCTCTACTTCCAGCGCAAGGCGGGCGACATCACGTCGGCATACGACATCCTCGCCGACAAGGCTCTTTCGGAGGTGTTCAGGACCACCTTCAACTTACCCGATCAGATGGCGGCGATGCCGATCGACCAGCAGGCCAAGTACGTGGACAAGTTCATGAAGATCAAGGAACTGTCCGACCCTGCGAAAGTCGCCAAGCTGCTGAACCGCTTCTCCGCCATGTATGACGTCAAGAACAACCAGAGCACCGGCCAGGCTCAATCTCCCTTGCTCAACCTGTTTCAAGGATCGAGCTCGGGCCTATCGGGCATGAGTGAATCCACGTACATGGCGATCGCCAGATTGCGCGCTCACTGACGATCACTCGCCGATACCAAAGCATGATCGGAAAAGGGCGCAGCGCGCTTCAGCCCAGCACCTCGAGCACCAGCTCCATGGTCATCAACACGGGATTGTCGCCGCGGATCAGACGGCCCTCCGCGATGCCGCCAGTATAGTCGATCAGCGCGACGTCGAGTGCTGCTTCCAGCGTGCCGGCAGGTCCGGACGCGATCGCCCCGGCCGTGATCGCCAGCTCGGTGGCAAACGGCTCGGTCACGCCGCCATGGGTGAAGCGGGCACCGATGGTCGAGCCGACACCGCCGTGAACCCTCGCGCGCGCAATGCCGTGCGCGCGGCAGAACTCTTCGAGCGAGCCGGCAAAATCCTGGTTGGGCCGCAGCCGCAGCGCGAAAGCACGGCTCGTCGTGCGCGCGTCAGTGCGCGCGACGGCCACCGGCCCGAACAGCTTGAAATTGGTCTCGGGATCCGGCTCTGCGGTGAACATCGCGCCGTCAAGGCCGAAGGCCTCGACCTCGAACGGCTCGGCGACGATGGTCTCGTCAGGCATCATGTGGCCGCCGCCGGCCTTGCCGTCCGCTTCCGTCCACAGCCCGTGGCAGTGAAAGAACGGCTCCCCGTCGCGCATGCCGAGCGTCATGCTGCCGAGCTTCGTGCGCGTCAGGCCGCCGGGCCGGTACGTCTCGCTGTAGAACGCGGCGTTCTCGCCCGTCTTCGACAGGGCCGGCATCACATAGGCGAACGGCCCGAGCGCGCCGCGCCCGAATCTCAGCACACCGGCCGCAAAGCCTTCGGCTTCAAAGCCGCGCCGCGCGGCCTCCAGCAACGGCAGGCCCGCCTGAAGCGTGAAGGAAAAGGCGCGCCCCCTCGCCTCGACCCATTGGATACGTTCGACGATCGGCGTGCCCGGCTGCTTGATATTCCGCATCGGCTGCGCTCAGCCGGCCTTGGTCTTGTCGAGATCGAGCAGCCCGCGCGCCTCGAGCTCGTCGCGCACCATGCGCTTCGGCACCTTGCCATAGCCGGACTTCGGCAAGGCCTCCCAGAAGAAGAAACGTTTCGGCATCTTGTAGCGCGGCACCTTGGGCGAGAGGAACGCCGCCATCTCGGCCTCGCTCACCGCCTTCTCGCCCTCGCGCGCAACGCAGACGGCAACGCCGACCTCGCCCCAGGTCGCATCGGGCACGCCGAGCACGGCGACCTCGCCGACCGCCGGATGCGTCAGGATCTTCTCCTCGATCTCGCGCGGATAGATGTTGGAGCCGCCGGAGATGTACATGTCGGAGGCGCGGCCGGTGATGTAGACGAAGCCCTCCTCGTCCATGTGGCCGAGGTCGCCGGTGCGAAACCAGCCGTTGCGAAACGCTTTCGCATTGGCTTCGGGATTGTCGTAGTAACCCGCGAGCACCGCAGGCCCGATCACGCAGATCTCGCCGCTCTGGTTGGCCGCGAGCTCGCGGCCCTCGTCGTCCTGGATCGAGACCTGCATGCCGGTGCGCTCGAAGCCGCAGGTGCCGATCTTCGCATGCGGGCCGTCCTCGGGATCGTGCAGCGCCGCCGGCAGCACGGTGATGTTGCCGGTGACCTCGCCGAGGCCGAAATACTGAACGATGACCTTGCCGAGCTTCCTGAGCGCGGCCTTCTGGTCCTCGCGGTACATCGGCGCACCCGCATAGATGACGTGACGCAGCGAGGAATGATCGTATGTGTCGACTGCGGGGTGCTCGACCATCATCTTCAGGATGGTCGGCACGGTGAAGAGATTGGCGACCCGATGCGTCTCGATCAGGCGGAACGCCTCGTTGATGTCGAATTTCTCGGTCGGCAAGAGAACAGTGCAGACGCCGCGCGCGGTTTGCACCAGCTGATGCACGCCAGCCCCGTGCGACAGTGGCGCCACCACCAGCGAGGCGTCGTCCTCGGTGACGCCAGGTGTCAGATCGGCGAGATGGTTGGTGACGACAAAGCCCATCTGGCCATGCGTCAGCACCGCGGCCTTGGAGCGGCCCGTCGTGCCCGAGGTGAAGAAGAACCAGCAGGGATCGTCGTGCTCGACGGCGACGTTGTCGACCACCTCTCCGGCTCGCGACGCGATGGCCTCCGCAACCGACGTCTCGCCAAACGCACCCTTGCCGTCGAGGCTCCAGGTGAACTCCAGCGCCCCGCCCTTCACGGCCGCGGCATGCTCGGGGAAATCGACATGACACAGAAACGCCTTCGCCCCCGAGGCCTGTGCGAGATAGGTGACCTCATCCGGCATCAGGCGGAAATTGGTGGGCACCCAGACCGCGCCGAGCCGGAATGCGGCGAACATCGAGAAGAACATCTCGTCGCCATTCTTGGAATGGACCAGGATGCGGTCGCCCTTGGCGATGCCGCGCGCGGCAAGTGCAGCCGCCAGCGCCGAGACCTGCGCATCGATCTGCCGCCAGGTCCAGGATCTGTCACCCCAGACGAAGCCGGGACGCGCACCGTGCCGCCGCGCATTCTGGGTCAGCATGTAAGCGAGATTCATGACGCGGCGGGACATGCGCAGGGGCTGCATCGGGCTTCCTCTTCGAGGGCGGACAGCGCGCTGGCCATCCGCTCATTGCAGCCCATTTATCGCTATCGCCCGCGCCCCTGCAAGGCCGCCGGCCGCAAACCTGCTCTACGGCTGCGCGAACGCGAACGGCGTCGCCGTGATCGCCTTCTGCTTGACACAGGCCTGCGCACCAAAGCCGCCGCAATAGCTGCCATGAAGATCGAAGCGAACCGTTCGCGCGGCCCCGCGCTTCACCGGCGGGGCCATGATCGTGTAGCTGCGAACATAGCCGTCAAACACCTTGCGCACGCCGCCATCGGGCAGCGTGACCAGGATGTTCATGACGCAGCCGCCGGTCCCGCAATAGGTGGTCTCGCGATCTCCGCATTTGGTCTCGCTGAAATCCACGATGTAGTCGTCGCGGCCGTCACCGGTGAGGTCGATCCTGCGCACCGTACCGGGCGCGAAGGTCACCTCGCCGCCGTCCTGGCTGGTGCATTCCTCATTGGCGTAACGCAGCGCCTGCTGGACGCCGGGCGGATGGTCGGACGGATTGAAGGGCTTTGCATCCTCGGCGCGCGCGGCGGAGGCGATCAGGGCGAGCAGAAGTATCAGATGGCGCATGGGCGTTGGTCGCCGCTGCCGCGGCAACCGTTCAGGGAATTTTAAACATGATCAGCGCAACCTCGCTCAGTTCTCGCCGACAGAGTTCCGCATCATGGTCAAAGCGCCCGCCTTCCTCCTGTTGTCGCTGGCGCTCGCCGGATGTGCCGTGGGCCCTCAGGCGCATCTGGCGTCCGATCCCGCCTTCAAGCCTGGCCGCTATGCCTGGGATGGCGCCGGTGAAGATCCCAATCGGCCGCGTGCCGCTTCACAGCCAACGCGCAATCTGGCCCGATCCGAAGGGACCCGATCGCAGGCCGGACTTCAGCCCCAATCGAAGGAATGGTGGCAGGCGCAGGACGCCAACGAGGCCGAGCAGGATGCCAGGCTCAACCGCTCCCTCGTCATCTGCCGAGGATGCCTGCGTCCGCAGCAGCAGCCCGAAGACTCCAGGCTCGCCAAAGCCGCCGATTGAACTGAGCTGCGTTCACATCGGTCTACAGGGATAGACGCCGGCCGCTCCGGGCGGTCGCGCTCGGCATCCTCCCAAGACATCATCTCCAGGACATTCCATGCTCACCCGCCGCACCCTCGTCGCAGCCGCTCTGTTCGCCGGCATCGCGCCCGCCTTCGCCGAGACTCCGGCCGCGAGCGATCCCGTCGCGATTTTGACGGCGATCTACACCCGCGCGGCCAAGGGCAAGGGCGATGGCGGCGGCGCCTTCATCATCGAGAACAGGGCTGCGAAGGCAAAATACCTCTCCAAAGGACTGGTCGCGCTGTGGGCCAAGGCGGATGCCCATACGCCGAAGGGCGATGTCGGGCCGGTCGATTTCGATCCAGTCACCAATTCGCAAGAACCGGACGTGAAATCGTTCAAGGTTGACGCGGAGAAGATGGAAGCCGACAAGGCCACGATCGCGGTCACCATCACAGGCCATCGCAACGACCGGAAACCCGCCGACCTGATCGTGCGCTACGACTTCGTGCGCGAGGCCAATGGCTGGAAGATCGACGACATCAAGGGCTCCTCCGGCGGCGAGGCCTGGTCGATCCGTAAGATGCTGACGGACTCGCTGAAGAGCTGAGCGGAGACGACATGAGCGAAATCATCGACAACAGGGCGCATCACCGGTTCGAGCTCGAGGTCGACGGTCACCTCGCGACCGAGCATTACAAGCGTGACGGCAACGTCATCACGTTCGAGCACACCGACGTGCCGAAGGAGCTCGGCGGCAAGGGCGTCGGCTCGAAGCTGGTGCAGGGCGCGCTCGACCAGGTCCGCGCCGCCGGATTGAAGTTGATCCCGCAATGCCCATTCGTAAAGGCGTGGATCGAGAAGCACCCGGACTATGCGGATCTCGTGACGAACTGAGCGTACAGGCCCGCCGCCCGCTGCCGACGGGCCTGCCGATCCCTACGGCCTATTGTCCATGCCTGAGCATGTCCTGGTCGGTCATGTCCCAGTCCTGCCACAGCTGCAGCATGCCGAGCAGCACGAGCACGGCGCCAAGGCCGGTGTGATAGATGCGCAGAAAACCCTCGCCGGAATAGCCGAGCACGTAGGGCGAGCCGATCAGCCACAGCCCGACCAGGATCGTCGTCACCTCCTGCCAGCGTTGCAGGGCGACATATTCGAGCTGGCTGATGCCAAAGACGACCAGGCCGATTGCGACCGCATTCAGGATCACCGTCTGGTCGCCGGTGATCGCCGCCTCCTGGACAGGAAACCACGGCGAAGCCACGATCGCCGCGCCGAGCAGCATCCCGCACCAGTCTTCCCATGTCCGATGAGTATTCAAGAAACCAAAGTCCGACATCGTACCCTCCTGTGACAGAGGCACACGTCGGCGGCTGGCGATCCCGACACTCCGAATGTCTCAGCGACCTGCCGGCCGCATTCGGACGCATGTCCTGCAAGGGACGTGGGAAACGCCGGCGGCGGCGCAAGACCGGACTTGAGGATTATTTCGATGACCAGCGGTATTCGGCGGTCATGAGCTATCGCACCGCGGCTAGAGCGCGCCGAGCTTTCGCAAGGAGTCCTGCGCGGACGACAAGCCGGGCTCCAGCTCCAGCGCCTTCCGGAGATCGGCGATCGCGCCCTGCTTGTCACCGAGCCGCAGGCGGGCCTGCCCCCGATTATTCCAGGAATAGACGTCGGAAGGATCGTATTGCAGCGCCTTGTCGTAGTCGGACCGACCACCCTTGTAGTCCCCCTGGAAGAGACGGATCATGCCGCGATTGCGCCAGCCGCGCGCGTCAGTCGGCGCGACGCGAATGGCCTCGCCATAGTCCGCAGCGGCACGCTCAAGCTGTTCGGTGTCACGATAGACGTTGCCGCGATCGATATAGGCCAGCAGATCGGGCGCAAGCTTGATCCGCGTCGTATAATCGGCGAGCGCGTGGGCCATGTCGCGCTTGCGGTAATAGACGAGACCGCGGTTGCTATGGGCCATGGCGTAGTTCGGTTTGCGCTTGATCGCCGTATCGAAATCGGCCAAGGCGCCATCGAGGTCGCCCTTGTTGAAGCGGGACTCGCCGCGATTGTTGTAGGCCATCGCCAGCGACGGATCGAGCTTGATGGCTTGATCGTACTCGGCAATGGCACGATCATAGTCGCGCTTGAAGCTGTAGACGCGGCCGCGATTGTTGTAGGCGCAGGCATAGTCCGGGTCGAGCCTGACCGCCTCGTCGAGATCGGACAGCGCGGCCTCGAGCTCGTGTTTCTCGGTGAGGCCGTGGCCGCGGCTGCAATAGGCGCCGGCGAGCCGCTTGCCGGTCTCGCTTTTGGTGTCGATCACGGCAGAGCAAGCCTTGACCCGCTCGTCCGGTGTGCTGGCCGGCGCAAAGCACGCCTCCCAGGCCGGACCGCCTTCGGCCGCAGCAGGGACAGGCGCGGTCGAAGCGAGTACAGCGAACAGCGCAAAGAGGCTGAGCGGGACACGCATTTTCGAGATATCTCCTCTGCGGCAACCTCCCTTGGTCGCACCTTGGCAAGGGCCGGTTCAGGCGCCTAGATCAGCCAAGACACAGCGCTTCGAGGAGACTTGGCATGGCGGTACGCGACAACAAGGACAGGAGCCGCTTCGAGCTCGATGTCGGCAGCGAGGTCGCCTTCGCCAATTACCGGATGACGCCGTCGGCCGTCATCATCACTCACACCGAGACACCGCGCGCGCTGCGCGGCCGCGGCATCGGCTCCGAGCTGGTCAAGGGCGCGCTGGATCTGATCCGTCGCGACGGCAGGAAGGTGATCGCTGGCTGCGGCTTCGTCGTCGATTATCTCGACCGGCATCCGGAGGATGCGGATCTGGTGGCCTGAAAGCAAAAGGGCCCGCGAGATCGCGGGCCCTTCCGGCACGACCGGTGTCCGGTCCGTGCTTGCGTCAGTGCTTGATCTCCGGCGGCAGCTTGCCGCCATTGGCGGCGAGCTTGGACATCACCTGCTTGTGCAGCCAGACATTCATGCTGGCCGAGTCGTTCATGTCGCCGGTGTAGCCGAGCTCCTTGGCGAGATCCTTGCGCGCGGCAAGGCTGGAATCGATGTCGAGCGCCTTCATCAGGTCGACGATCGAGGTGCGCCATTCGAGCTTCTCGCCCTTGTGCGCGGCCACGGCCTTGTCGACGATCGCAGCCACATCGACGGCGGCCATCGGCGCGGACGCCGGCGCTCCCGGGGCGGCCCCTCCTGCGGGCGCACTGCCCGGCGCTGCGCCACCGGCGGGCGCGGCGGAAGCCGGCTGGCTACCGAAGATCGCGCTCATGATTTTCCCGAAAATGCTCATATCTGCTCCCCGAAAAGGATCCGTTGGAAGGGCCTTGAGTGGCACTTATAGACGAAGTTCCTGCGTTGCGCCCGCGAAGTTCTGCGAACCGTCAACCAGCATCAGCTTATCTGCGGCGAAATGACGGCCGAATGACATCGTCGAGGTTGCGATGCGGCATCGAATCTCACCCAAGCGTGAGGGACAGGACTCGGAAATAGGCGTACGCTCGCGCTTCAGCTCGCGATGCCATCCGGAATTCGCGTCTGTTTGGGATCGCGGGACTTCAGAGAATGGCGGCCGCTCGCGCCGTTTGCCGGCGCCGGATTCGGCTGCTCGGCAAGGGAGCTAGCGACCATGGCTACACTCTACCAGGGCAATGTCCCCACGATGGCCCAGAACGCGGATGCGGCTGGACCGGTGATCCGAACCATCCAGCTGTCCGATCTGCACGATGCGCTCAGGCGCGGCTGGGAAGATTTCAAGGCGTTGCCGAGCCACGCCATCATCCTCTGCGTGATCTACCCGGTGCTCGGCCTCGTGCTCGCCCGCGTGGTGATGGGCTATTCGGTGCTGCCAATGTTGTTTCCGCTGGCCGCGGGCTTCGCCCTGATCGGCCCCTTCGCGGCGCTCGGTCTCTACGAGCTCTCCAGCCGGCGCGAACGCTATGAAGAAGCCAGCGCTTGGGACGCGATGGAGGTGCTCCGCTCGCCTTCGTTCGGGGCGATGCTCGGCCTCGGCACATTGCTGCTCGCTCTGTTCGTGACCTGGGTCGCGACCGCGCAGGCGATCTATGTCGCCGCGTTCGGCTATGAGGGCGTGAGCGGCATGTCGGACTTCATGACGCGCGTGCTGACGACGCGGCAAGGCTGGTGGCTGATCGTGGTCGGCTGCGGCACCGGCTTCCTGTTCGCGCTCGCCGCGCTCTGCATCAGTGCGGTGTCGTTCCCGCTGATGCTGGACCGCCATGCCGGCGCGTTCGAGGCCATGAGCACCTCGCTGCGCGTTGTGGCGAGAAACCCGGTGCCGATGGCGGCCTGGGGCCTGATCGTGGCTGTGCTGCTTGCGCTCGGTACGATCCCGGCCTTCCTCGGCCTTGCCGTGGTGATCCCCCTGCTCGGCCATGCCACCTGGCATCTCTACCGCAAGGTGATCGTCTCGGAACCCGGTGCACGTCCGGTGCCGCCCCCGCCGCAGCGTCCGCGCAAGCCCGCGGCCGACTTCCCGGCGAACCTCTTCCCCTGGCGTAACAGGACGGACGCCTGACGATATCGTGACATGCGATCCTGCCCCGGCTCGGGCAGGATCGCACCTTCTCGCACGCCTTGCTTTGGCCGCGGTTCCAACCGAGATTGCACCCGCCGGCCAGATCGCTTCACGGAATTCATTACCTCGAATGACCTCGACGATTTCTCGTCTCGCTCTCGCAGCCTTCGCCCTCTCCGCGTCAATCCTGTCCGCCCAGCCCGCGTTCGCCGCGGTTGCCTGCGGTTCGGGCAATTTCGACGCCTGGCTTGCGGATTTCAAAACCGACGCCGCGGCCAAGGGGATCTCGCAGCAGGCCATCACCGCCGGATTGGCCGGCGTGACGCTCGATCAGAGCGTGCTCAACCGCGACAAGTCGCAAAAGGTCTTCACCCAGACCTTCGAGGAGTTTTCCGGCCGCATGGTGCCGCCGCGCATGCAGCGCGGCTCCAACATGATGAAGCAATACGGCTCGGTGCTGTCGCGCATCGAGCAGGCCTATGGCGTTCCCGGCGAGGTCCTGGTCGCGATCTGGGGCCTGGAGACCGATTTCGGCGTCAACACCGGCAAGTTCGCCACGATCCGCTCGCTGGCAACGCTGGCCTATGACTGTCGGCGCGCCGAGCAGTTTCGTGCCGAACTGTTGGACGCGCTGCGTATCGTCCAGCGCGGCGATCTCGCACCCGCCGAAATGAAGGGCGCCTGGGCCGGCGAGCTCGGCCAGACCCAGTTCATGCCGTCGTCCTGGATGAAATACGCCGTCGATTTCGACGGCAACGGCAAGCGCGATCTCCTGCACAACGCACCCGACGTGCTCGCTTCCACCGCCAATTATCTCGCCGGCTATGGCTGGCAGAAGGGCAAGGACTGGCAGCCGGGCAGTCCGAACTTCGCGGTGCTGCAGCAGTGGAACAAGAGCGAGGTCTATTCCAAGACCGTCGCCTATTTTGCCACCCAGCTGGCACGCGCGCCGTAACAGCCCTCGACAAGGCGCGTAGGGCCGATCTTCTGGCGACCGGCCCTCTCTTGTGTGCGTCTACATCCCGACGTTTCTATTTGCCCATGGTGGAATGCATTGCCTTGTTCAGATGTGCGCCGCATGCGCCCATCTTGCCGTTGAGCAGCGAATCCTGAGCCGCCGCGATCTCCTTCTGCGCAACCAACTTGCTGTCGCCGTCGGCCATGTTCTCGATCGCGGTCTCGGTCTTTTCCAGATTGGCCGAGCTGCAGCCGCCCATGGCATGCTTGGCGGCCTGGGCCGGCGCTACGGCGAACGCAACGGCGGCAATGGCGATAACCCCGAGTAACTTCGTCATGATGTTACTTTCCTTCTCTGGTTCCTGGGACAGACCCAGCGACATTGCTGGACTCTGCAACCTGACTTTCCTCTGAGTGCGGCAACTTGACGCAATAAATTCCTCGCGAGATTTGCGTGATGTTGCACAAGGTACAGAGCGCCATGCAGAAACTCTGTTTGTCATTACATCCTTGTCATCCAGTCACACGCTTGGCGTGCGTGCTGGGCCACGAGGAGTTGCGGGCAAAGCCTGGAGCGGCCTAGCGCCGCCTCACGCCGCGAAATCTGCTCCCGCCAAGGGTCACTGAGCAGCCCTGCGGGGACGCTAAGACCACCCAACCAATGAATCTATATTCAATTGCGTGATATCTTCTCATGCGATTCGCGCATGCACGACTTGGGTCTAGAAGCTGAATGATCGGCTTGCCGATAACGGCGGCGCAACATATTTCCACGATGATCGAGATCAAATATCCATTGCTAAACCCGTGATTTCACGGAGCTTTAGCTCCGAACCTGATACTCCCGACGCGGGTTCTGGGCGGGATCGCCAAGAGGTTAAGCGTCTCTTACCTACGCTATGCACTGATCGCTTAGCTGCATCGCAACATCGGAACTTTCGCACTGCACTACTCTCACGTATATTCATTTCAACGATGCGGCCCGGGCAAGGGCTGAATCGAACTACAGGAGACTACCAATGCTGCTCTCGCTCATCCGCATGATCCAGGCCTTCCGGGACTATCAGCGCAATGTTGCCGAGCTGTCCCAGCTCAGCGATCGTGAACTGGCCGACATCGGCCTCGATCGCTCGGACATCCCGCGCGTTGCCGCCGGCCAGTATCAGGGCTGATATCCTTCAGCCCTTCACCGGAACGGACCGATAGCGCCCGCCTCGTGCGGGCGTTCTCGTTTCCGGAGGCAGAAAACTCGATCTCGGCGATTCCACTCCCCGTCGAAAAGCGCTACCTGTCCGCCCCATGACAGGACCCCATTCCAATAGTGTGCACGTGATCGGCGCCGGCCTTGGCGGCTCGGAAGCTGCCTGGCAGGTCGCGAAGGCCGGCGTGCCCGTGGTGCTGCACGAGATGCGGCCAGACCGCATGACCGAGGCTCACCGCACCGACGGGCTCGCCGAGCTCGTCTGCTCCAATTCGTTCCGTTCGGATGACGCCGCCAACAACGCCGTCGGTCTGTTGCATGCGGAGATGCGCCGGCTCGACTCGCTGATCATGCGCGCAGCCGACGCCAACCAGGTGCCCGCAGGCGGCGCGCTGGCGGTCGACCGCGACGGCTTCTCGGCGGCCGTCACCAAGGCCCTCAACGATCATCCCTTGATTGAGATCGCCCGCGGCGAGGTTTCAGGCCTGCCGCCGGCCGAGTGGAGCAACGTCATCGTTGCCACCGGCCCCCTCACCTCCGCCCCGCTGGCCGATGCCATTCGCGCGCTCACGGACGAGAATGCGCTCGCCTTCTTCGACGCGATCGCGCCGATCGTTCATCGCGAATCCATTGACATGTCGGTGGCCTGGTTCCAGTCGCGCTATGACAAGGTCGGCCCCGGCGGCAACGGCGCCGACTACATCAACTGCCCCATGACCAAGGAGCAGTATGACGGCTTCGTCGCCGCGCTGATCGCGGGGGAAAAGACCGAATTCAAGGAATGGGAGACCAACACGCCCTATTTCGACGGCTGCCTGCCGATCGAGGTGATGGCGGAGCGCGGCCCCGAGACGCTGCGTCACGGCCCGATGAAGCCGGTCGGCCTCACCAATCCGCACGATCCCGCCACCAAGGCCTACGCGATCGTGCAGCTGCGTCAGGACAACAAGCTGGGCACGCTCTACAACATCGTCGGTTTCCAGACGAAACTGAAATACGGCGAGCAGCAGCGCATCTTCCGCACCATTCCGGGCCTGGAGAAGGCCGAATTCGCCCGCCTCGGCGGCCTGCATCGCAACACCTTCCTGAACTCGCCAAAGCTGCTCGACAGTCAGTTGCGCCTGCGCGCGCAGCCGCGGTTGCGCTTTGCCGGCCAGATGACGGGCTGCGAGGGCTATGTGGAATCCGCCAGCATCGGGCTGATCACCGGCCTGTATGCGGCGGCGGATGCGCGCGGCGAGACGCTTGTGAGCCCGCCGGGGACGACCGCGCTGGGATCTCTGCTTGGCCACATCACCGGCGGCCATATCGAGACCATCGAGCCGGGCACCCGCTCGTTCCAGCCGATGAACATCAATTTCGGCCTGTTCCCGCCGCTTGCGACCGTGCCGACCAAGAAGCCCGACGGCACGCGGCTGCGCGGCAACGAAAAGACGGTGGCCAAGAAGCAGGCGATGAGCGCACGGGCGCTTGCCGATCTCGATCGCTGGATCGCCGATCACCTGCGCATTGCCGCGGCTGCGTGAGTTCAAGATGAGCCTCCCCAAAGACGACGCCGCGACGCTGTCGGCGCGCTGGACCGAGGGCGTGCTGCTCAAGCGCGACGTGTTCTCGACCGTCGAGCGCGGCCGCTTCCGCGGCGAGACCGGTGAGGTCGATGCCGTGCTGCGCCGGCTCGACGAGGTGCCGTGGTGGTCATTCCTGCTGGCGCGCCATCTGTTCGCCCGCGAGACGCATGCACTGCGGCTCGCCAAGGGCCTGAACGTCGGCCCCGAGCTGCTATGGGCCGGACGCCGCGCGCTGGTGCGCGGCTTCGTCGACGGTGTCGCGCTGCATCTGGCCAAGCCGCACGGTGACCTCGCCTATTTCCGCTCGGCCAAGGCGGCTTTGCGCCGGCTGCGCGGCGCCGGCATCTGCCACAACGACCTCGCCAAGGAACAGAACTGGCTGGTCGGCCGCGACGGCCGCGCCTATGTGACCGACTTCCAGCTCGCGGCCTGCTTCAACCGCCGCGGCCGGCTCTATCGGATCCTCGCCTATGAAGATCTGCGCCATCTGCTCAAGCACAAACGCTCCTACGCGCCGGAAGCGCTGACGCCGCGCGAGCGAAAAATCCTCGCCAAGAAATCGTTCGCGGCGAGCCTGTGGCTTGTCACCGGCAAGAAGGTCTATCGTGCCATCACGCGCGGCCTGTTCAATTTCACCGACCGCGAAGGCGGTGGTCGCCGGCTGGTCAACGACGCGCCGGTGCTGGCGGAGCTGATCCGCAAGAATCCGGCCGTGCGCGACACCGCCATCGTCGCTTTTGCCGACCGCCGCTCCGGCGTCGGGCTCTACGCCTTCGTCGAAGCCGATCAGACCGCGCTCGAGGGCGAGTTGCGGAACGAGCTCGCCGCCGCCAAGGGCCCGAAACCGCCGGAACACATCCAGGTCGTGCACGCGCTGCCGCGCGACACCAGCGGCAAGCCGCGCACCGAGATCCTGCAACTGGTCGCCATGAACCAGCTCGACCTGATCGAGCCCATGATGAAGAACGACCAGGATCGCGCCTTCCTCAAGGACATCCTGGAGCAGCGCAAAAACCTGCGCGACCGCTTCAATTTCGAGGCGGACCTGCCGACCGGCTGACGGGCCGGCAGCGCCTTGAAGCGTCCACATTGGCGATAGAGAAGCGGTCGGATCATTCGAGCGTGGCGGAGATGATGGGGATTCGGGGGACGATGATGCGTCGTGGGGTCGGCGGAATGATCGCCGGCGTCCTGCTGCTGATGGCTGCGCCCGCGATGGCGGATTCTCCGGCCGAACTGATCTCCAGCTTCCGCCTCAAGCACGGTGAGGTCCGCGTCACCAGAGATTCAACCCTCGACCGCATCGCCATGGACCAGGCCCGCGCCATGGCGGCGAAGGACGACCTCAGTCACGACGCACTCGGCCCGTTCAACAAGCGCGTCGCTCCGGCCGGCGCGGGCCGCGCCGCCGAGAACATCGCCTACGGCTATGACAATTTCGAGAAGACGCTGGGCCAGTGGATCGACTCCTCCGGGCACCGCAAGAACCTGTTGCTGCACAACGCCTCGCGCGTCGGCATCGCCAGCGCCAAGAACGCCAGCGGCAAGCGCACCTATTGGGCGATGGTCATCGCGGGCGATTACGAGCCGAAGGGCAAGGACAGGAAAAAGGACAAGGAACCCGTCGTCGCCGTGAAGCGCGAGGCCGCGCCACCGAGCAAGCCGAAATCCGAATCCAAGCCCAAATCCACCAGCTGTCACATCAAGCTGCTCAGCCTCTGCATCTGAGGCGGCCAGCCCATCTTGCTCGCGCCCGGCAACGCGCCTAATTCATGCACGAGCTCGCAAGCAGCGGAGGCATGAGTGATCGACCTCGACCGAATTCGCGCCGACACGCCGGCCACCTCCCGCCTCACCTATCTGCACAACGCCGGCGCCGCCCTGATGCCTATACCGGTCGTCGCGGCGATGAAGGACCACATTGATCTCGAAAGCGAGATCGGCGGCTATGCGGCGTCCGACCGTGAGGCGCGCCGCCTCGATGCGGTCTACGGCTCGGTGGCACGCCTGCTCAATGCCGCGCCCGACGAGATCGCGCTCGTGGAGAACGCGACGGTCGCCTGGCAGATGGCGTTCTATTCGCTTCCGTTTCGCAAGGGCGACCGGATCCTGACCGCCGAGGCGGAATACGCCGCCAACTATGTCGCCTTCCTTCAGGTCGCCAAACGCACCGGCGCGGTCGTCGATGTCGTGCCCAGCGATGCCACCGGCGAGCTCGATGTCGGCGCGCTCGAGCGCATGATCGACGAGCGCGTCAAGCTGATCGCGGTGACCTGGGTTCCGACCAATGGCGGGCTGGTCAATCCGGCGGCAGCGATCGGCAAGATCGCGCGGGCGCACGACATCCCCTATCTGCTCGACGCCTGCCAGGCGGTCGGCCAGATGGAGGTGGATGTCGAAGCGATCGGCTGCGACATGCTGTCGGCCACGGGGCGCAAATTCCTGCGCGGCCCGCGCGGCACCGGCTTTCTCTATATCCGCCGCGCGCTGCTGCGACAGCTCGAGCCGCCGATGATCGACCATTTTGCGGCGCCCTGGGTCTCGCGAGGCACCTATCAATTGCGAGACGACGCCCGCCGTTTCGAGACCTGGGAGAACAATTACGCGAGCCGGCTCGGCCTGGGCACGGCTGTCGACTACGCCCTCGATATCGGCATCGGCGCGATCGAGCAGCGCTGCCGCCTGCTCGCCGGCCGGCTTCGCGGGGGCCTTGCCGGCATTCGCGGCGCCACCATTCGCGACCTCGGACGCACGCCGGGCGCGATCGTCAGCTTCACGGTGGAAGGGTACGACGCCGAGGATATCGTCCGCAGTGCCGCCGCGGCCGGCATCACGATCGGCATCTCGGATCCTGCGAGCACCCGCATCGACGCCGAAATGCGTTCATTGCCGAATCTCGTGCGGGCCTCGCCGCACTACTACAATACGGAAGCCGAGGTCGACCGGCTGATCGAACATCTCGCGGGGCTGGCACGGCTATAGCGGGAAGCGCGCCGTGCTCAGGTGCAGCGCGCGCTCAATCCGGATGCGCTAAGCCTGGCCATCACCTCGTCGAGATGGGCGGCATCGCGGGTCTCGATGACGAGCTGCAGCAGCGTCGCCTTGGCCGGCAGCTCGGAGAAGGTTCGCTGGTGCGAGACCTCGATGATGTTGGCGCCGGCTTCGGCGAGCAGCGCGGCCACGGCGGCCAGTTGTCCCGGCCTGTCGGGGATATCCAGCGAGAGCTGGGTCAGCCGCCCCTCGCGCGCGAGTTCGCGCGTGAGGACGGATGCGATCAGCCGGGTGTCGATATTGCCGCCGCTCAGGACGAGACCGACCTTCTGGCCGGCAAAGCGGGTCGGATCGGACATCAGCGCGGCGAGGCCGGCGGCGCCGGCGCCCTCCACCACCGTCTTCTCGATCGAGATCAGGGTCGCTACCGCACGCTCGAGCTCGGCTTCGTTGACGAGCGCAATGTCGTCGACGAGGCGGCGGACGATCTCGGTGGTGATCTTGCCGGGCGATTTCACCGCGATGCCTTCGGCGAGCGTATCGCCGCGCGCCGGCAGATTGCCGTCATGGATGGCGTTGTACATCGAGGGATAGAGCCAGGCCTCGACGCCCAGGATCCGCAGCGACGGCTTGATCGCTTTCGCCGCGATGGCGATGCCGCTGATCAGGCCGCCGCCGCCGATCGGCACGACCAGCGTGTCGAGCTCCGGCACCGCCCTCATCATCTCCAGACCGACGGTGCCCTGCCCCGCGATCACGAGCGGATCGTCGTAGGGGTGGACGAAGATCATGCTTCTCGCTTCGCCATGGCTGCGCGCGAACGCCGCCGCCTCCTCCAGCGTCGCACCGGTGACGACCACTTCGGCGCCGTGATGCCGCGTGTTCTCGACCTTCACCATCGGCGTCCCGACCGGCATGACGATGGTCGCGGGAATGCCGAGCCGCTTGGCGTGATAGGCAACGCCCTGCGCGTGGTTTCCGGCCGACATGGCGATGACGCCGCGTGCACGTTCCTCAGCCGTCAGCGCGGTCAGGCGGTTGAGCGCGCCGCGCTCCTTGAAGGACGAGGTGAACTGGAGGTTCTCGAATTTGAGCCAGATCTCGCAGCCGCAGATGCCGCTCAGCGTGCGACTGTAGCTGCAGGGCGTCTCGACGACGGCCCCCCGGATGGTGTCGGCAGCGGCCTGAATGTCGCTTGGCGCGACCGGAAAACCGCTCACGGCAGGCGATGTGGTTTGGGACAACTCAGCCATGGGACAGCATAGAGCATTCGGCGGTCCGAGGCGATAAGCCCGCCGCTATTTGGTAAATTCGCGGGAACGTGACGCCCGCCACAGCGTCCAGAGCGTACGCAGCCGCGACGTCGGCTGCGGCGCGAACGGATTGCGGCCGGGCTGCGTCAGGCGCTTGAGATCGGCCCTGACCTGGCTCAGCGGCAGAAACGCCGGACGCACCTCTGGAGGCACATCCACCAGCTGCGATACGGCCGCGGTCAAATGCTGCTGCGCCTCGCCTGTGAGCTGCTCCAGCACGGCGCGCAAGTTCGCCGTGTCCTTGCCGGCGAACACGTCCTCCATTTCGCAGCCATGGCTCGCCAGCACCTGCTGCGGCAGGAACAGCTGCCGGTGCGAGGCATCGCGCGGCAGGTTCGCGATGATCTGCACGATGCCCTGCGCCAGCCCGGCATGGCGAGCGGCATGCTCGACCGCTTCCGACGGCGGCGCCAAAACCTGCGCGGCGAGACCGAACAGCGCCGAGCAGGTGGCGGCCAGATAACCCTCCAGCGCGGCCATGGTCGGCATCGGATCGTTGTAGAGGTCGAACTGGTGCTCGTCGACGAGCAGCGACAGGGGCTCGGCCGGCAGGTTGAAATCGCGGATTGCGCGCAAAAGCTCGGCCGCGACCGGATTTCCCTCGGCACTGCCGTGGACGAGGCCCGAGAACAGATCGGTCCACCATTGAAAGCGGATCTCGCCGGGCAAGGGCTGGCTCACCTGGTCGCGGACGCGAACGATCTCGACATTGAACGCATAGAGCGCGAGCAGCGCACGGCGCTCGGCGGCAGGCACGAACAGGGTCGCCGCGTAGCGCGGAAAGTCGTGGCTGCGCACGAGATCGGCGCAGTAGGACACGTTGTCCGGCGGCGGCACGGCGCTGCTCATGTGCTGTTCATGGCACCGCGATCAGCGCAGCCGCGACCCGCCGCCGTTCGCCGATCATGATGTTGTAGGTGCGCACCGCAGGGCCGGTCTGCATCGTGTCGAGCACCACCCTCACCGCCTTGAACGCCTGGCGCAGCTCGGGCGGCGGCAGCCACAGCCCGGTCCCGGTGCCGATCAGGAGCGTGTCGATCCCGTTGGCAGCGGCGAACACCCGGTCCAGCGCGTAGCGGTCGATCTTCGCGGGATCAGTCACGTCCCAGGCCCAGATCGCATCGGGCAGGCACAGCAGCGAACCCCGGTGCGACATGCCGGCAAAGGCGAAGCCGCCCTTGCCATAGGCCTCGATCGGCGCCGAGCGCGGGAAATGCGGTGCGTTGGGATCGCCGGCCATATGCCTCGCCCGAATGAGCCTACCGCCCTCGCAAACGCCTGCGAGGGGCAGCCGGTTCGGATCATGCCTTGCTTTTCTTCGCCGGCGCAGCCTCGTCCTTCGCATCCTCGCGATGCTCGCCGACGCCGAGATAGATCAGGATCGGAGCCGCGATGAAGATCGACGTATAGGTACCGACCAGCACCACGCCGAACATCATCACCGCCGTGAAGCTGTGGATGGCATGACCGCCGAACAGCAGCAGGGCCAGCAGCGCCAGCGTCACCGTGAAGTGGGTGATGATCGAGCGCGACAGCGTCGAGTTGATGGACTCGTTGAGCAGCTGCGGCATCGGCATCTTCTTGTAGCGACGCAGCATTTCACGGATGCGGTCGTAGATGACGACGGTGTCGTTGAGCGAATAGCCCAGAATGGTCAGCAGCGCGGCGATACTGGTCAGGTCGAAATCGACCTGGCTGATCGACATGAAGCCGATCGTCAGCACGATGTCGTGCACGTTGGCGATCATGGCCCCCAACGCGAACTGCCATTCGAACCGGAACCAGAGATAGATCAGGATCGAGATGATCGCGAGCATCAGACCCAGCATGCCGTAGGCGAGCAGCTCGCCGGCGACGCGCGGGCCAAGCACCTCGACGCGGCGATATTCGATGGAATCGCCGAGCGCAGTGCGGACCTTCTGCACGGCATCCTGCTGTGCCTTGTCGCCGCCGGGCTGTTCGGCAACGCGGATCAACACGTTCTCGGGGCCGCCGAACTGCTGCAGCTGGATTTCACCAAGGCGCAAGCCATCCAGCGTCGTTCGCATCGCCGAGATGTCGGCGGCGCCAGACTTGGCCCGCACCTCAAGCAGTGTGCCGCCCTTGAAGTCGATGCCCAGATTCAGGCCGTGGGTGAAGAACAGCGTGATGGCGACGATCGACAGCGCCGCCGAGATCGGGAAGCTGATCCGGCGAAAGCGCGTGAAGTCGAAATGAGTGTCGTCCGGGACGATCCGCAGCGACGGCAGCAGGCCGAGGGCCGCGACCACGGTGAGGATGGCAATGAGGATGCCGAGCCCGATGAGAACGGTGTGAGTCACGATCAGGCTCCTAGATCGGCACGCTCTGCGGCCGCTTCCACCGCACCCACCAGGCCACGATCAGCCGGGTCATGGTGAAGGCGGTGAACACCGTGGTGATGATGCCGATACCGAGCGTCACGGCGAAGCCGCGCACCGGGCCGGTGCCGATGTAGAACAGCACCGCGGCGGCAATGAAGGTGGTGATGTTGGAATCGAGGATGGTCGCCAGCGCCCGCTTGAAGCCGGCGTCGATCGCCGAGATCGCGTTGCGGCCGCCGCGCAGCTCCTCACGGATGCGCTCGTAGATCAGCACGTTTGAGTCCACCGCGATGCCGACGGTGAGCACGATGCCGGCGATGCCTGGCAGTGTCAGCGTGGCATTGAGCAGCGACAACAGACCGAAGATCATGGCGACGTTGATGGCCACCGCGATGTTGGCGAAGACCCCGAACAGGCGGTAGGTCAGCAGCATGAAGATGATGACCAGGATCGAGCCGACATAGGCTGCAAGCTCGCCCTTCTCGATCGAATCCTGGCCGAGGCCCGGACCGACGGTGCGCTCCTCGACCACCGTGAGCGGCGCGGGCAGAGCGCCGGCGCGCATCAGGATCGCAAGATCGTTGGCGGACTGGACCGTGAAGCTGCCCGAGATCTGTCCCTGCCCGCCCGTGATGGGCTCGTTGATCCTGGGTGCGGAGATCACCTTGTTGTCGAGCACGATCGCGAAGGGCAGCCCGACATTCTCCTGCGTGGCCTGCGCGAATTTGCGCGCGCCTGACGTGTTGAACTTGAAGCTGACGACCGGCTCACTCGTACGCTGGTCGAAGGTCGCCTGGGCATCGATCAGATCGCCGCCGGCAACCAGCACCTGCTTCTTGACCACATAGGGCGTCGGCGGCGGCGACGCGCTCATCAGCAACTCGGAGTCCGGCGGCAACCTGCCCTGTTGCGCCTGGTCCGGCGACACGGTCGTGTCGACCATGCGGAATTCCATCTTCGCGGTCTCGCCGAGCAGCTTCTTGAGGCGCGTCGGATCCTGGAGGCCCGGGACCTGCACCAGGATGCGGTCGTTGCCCTGGCGCTGGATCACGGGCTCGACGGTGCCGAGCTCGTTGACGCGGCGTTCGACGATCTGGATCGACTGCTCGATGGTCTTGCGCAGGCGATCGAGCATCGCGGCCTGCGGCACGCTGAGGCGGATCAGCCCGCCGCCGGCATCGGCCACCTCGAGGTCGCGCTGACCGCTGGATCCCATCAGGCCGCCCAGCGGCTGAGACAATTCGCGCAGCTTGGCGAGCGCGGCCGGAATGTCGGATTCCTTGGTGATGCGAACCTCGGCCGCGTCGTTGCGCACCACCACGCCACCGGTAAAGCCGATCTTGGCATCACGCAGGCTGCGGCGAACGTCGTCGCGAACCTGATCGAGGCGTTCCTTCTTCACGTAGTTGGAATCGACCTCGAGCAGCAGATAGGAGCCGCCCTGAAGGTCGAGGCCGAGCACGAGCCGCCGCTGCGCCCAGGCGGGCCAGGTCTTGACCTGCGCTTCGGGGAAGAAGTTCGGGACCGCGCAGAGGCACACGATCAGCGCCGTCAGGATGATCCCGAGCGCCTTCCACCGCGTGAAATACAACATCGACTGAACCTGTCAGATGGGGAGACTTGAGATGCTCGCGGACGCGCTCACTTCGAGGCGGCGTCGTCCTTGGCACTTTCCTTGGCGGCTTCCTTGCTATCCTTCGATTCCTTCGCCGGCTCGCCCTTGGCGCGCACGCCCGAGATCATCTGGCGCATCTGCCGCACCCGCACGCCGTCGGAAATCTCGAACTCGATCTGGTCGTCATCGACGACCTTGGTGACCTTGCCGACGAGGCCGCCCGAGGTCACGACGGTGTCGCCGCGACGGATGTTCTTCACGAGGTCGGCGTGATCCTTCACCTTCTTCTGCTGCGGACGCAGAATCAGGAAGTACATGATCACGAAGATCAGGGCGAACGGCAGCAGCGACATCAACATGCTGTTGGTGTCACCGGCGCCCGCGGCCTGGGCATACGCAGGGGTAATCAGCATTCGGACGATCCTCGTGAGAAACGGGGGAAGCCGGTCAGGCCCGCTGGGCGACCGGTTCGGTCAAATTCGCGCGGACTATAGCGGCCATTGCCCCAATTGCAACGCTGCCAGACCGGCGATTTGACCATCTTGCGGCGCGCCGTCAGGCCCGATAAGGCTGCATTCTCAGGAACTTCGGACATGCCCAAAAACACAAGCAAAAGCCCGGCCGGCAAAGGCCCCCGTACCCCTGCCAGAAAGCCCACCCGCGTCGCGGCAAATCGCCCCAAGGGGGCGACCAAGAGGACCGCCAAGGCCGCCGTCAAGGCGACTCCGGACCAGTCCCAGGAGCGCATCGTCCGCGCACTGGAGACCATTGCGGCGCACCTCGCCGCCCAGGGCAGGCCGGCCGCAGAGCCTCAGTCGTTCGAACGGGCGGACGCCTATGTCTGGCACCCCGACGGCCGCCTTTCGGCCGTGCCGCGGGTCAGCCGCGTCGAGCTGTTCCTGCTCAAGGGTGTCGACCGCATGCGCGACATCCTGATGGAGAACACCGAGCGCTTCGCCAATGGCCTGCCGGCCAACAACGCCCTGCTCTGGGGCGCGCGCGGCATGGGCAAATCGTCGCTTGTGAAGGCCGCGCATGCCAGCATCAATGCCGGCCGCAAGCCCGCCAACAGGCTGAAGCTGATCGAGATCCACCGCGAGGACATCGAAACGCTGCCGACGCTGATGGAGAAGCTACGCGACTCCAGCTTCCACTTCATCGTGTTCATCGACGACCTCTCCTTCGACGGCAACGACGCATCGTACAAGTCGCTCAAGGCCGTGCTCGAAGGCGGCATCGAGGGCCGGCCCGAGAACGTCGTCCTCTACGCCACGTCGAACCGTCGCCATCTCCTGGCGCGCGACATGATCGAGAACGAGCGCTCGACCGCGATCAACCCCGGTGAAGCCGTCGAGGAAAAGGTCTCGCTGTCGGATCGCTTCGGCCTGTGGCTGGGCTTCCACCGCTGTAGCCAGGAGGAATACCTCGCCATGGTGCGCGGCTATTGCAGCCATTTCGGCGTTGAGATCGACGACGAGGCGCTGGAGCGCGAGGCGCTGGAATGGTCGACCACCCGCGGCTCACGCTCGGGCCGCGTCGCCTGGCAGTTCGTGCAGGAGCTGGCGGGCCGCCTCGGCGTGAAGCTGACGGCCAAGTAGCCGGAGCTGTCGCCCAACCCGTAACTGTCATTCCCCGCCTTGTGCGCAGTTGCGCACTGGAGCGGGGAATCCAGTACGCCGCGGCTTATCGGCTCAACAATGACCGTCTCTGGAATACTGGATCGCCCGGTCAAGCCGGGCGACGACAGCTTCAATGCGGAGGCTCTGTAGGCCTCACGCCCCGTTCAGGAATTGAAGCGGGTCAACCGGGCTCGATCCCTTGCGGATCTCGAAGTGGAGCTGCGGCGACGCCACCTCCCCGGATTGACCCGACTTGGCAATGACCTGACCGCGCTTGATGGCATCGCCGCGCTTCACCAGCAGCTCACTCGCATGGGCATATGCGGTGACGTAGCCGTTGGAGTGCCGAACCAGGACCAGATTGCCGTAACCTTTCAGCTCGTTGCCGGAATAAGCGACGACGCCGTCTTCGGCCGCCTTGACCGGGGTGCCTTCGGGCACCGCCAGATTGATGCCGTCGTTGGATTTGCCGTTGGTCTTGGCGCCGTAGCTGGTGACCACCTTGCCGCGGACCGGCCAGCGGAAGGTCGGAAGCGCGCTGGTGGTCTCCGCAGCCTTCGCGGGAGCCTCAGCGGCGGGCTTCTCTTCGACATTGGCGGTCGCCTGGGCGAGACGCGCGCTCTGCACGGGCGCAGCCGCAGTGGCAACCTTCATGGCCGGCGCCGGCGCAGCCGCAACAGGCTGCAGCGTCCCCGCAACCGGAGCAGCCCCGACGGGCGCAGCGGCAACCGGCGGCGCGAGGGCGACGGTCTTCGCACCGGGCACGGTCAGCTTGGTGCCGAGCTTCAGCTTGGCCGAGGGATCGAGGCCATTGGCACGGGCGAGCTCGGCCGACGAGATATGGTTCTTGCGGGCGATGCTGGCGAGCGTGTCGCCGTGGTTGACGAAGTGCATGCTCGGCGGCGCAGCCATGGCCGCAACCGGCTTCGCGGCCGGAGCTGCCGCAACGGGAGCCAGCGCAGGTGCCGGCGCAGCGGCCGTGGCCGTGGCCGGATGCGGGATGATCAGTTGCTGGCCGGGCGAGAGCGCGCGCGGGCCCTTGTAGCCGTTGGCGGCGAGGATCGCCTGCGGCGTGACGTGATAGCGCTTGGCGAGCACCTCGAGCGTGTCGCTGGTGCCGACGATGATCTTGGTCCCGCCGGCCGGCTGCGCGGCGGCAACGGAGCGCGGCGGCACGGTGGCCGTGGTCTCCAGATGCGGCTGCGCCGGGGGCGCGTAGGAGCTGACGCCGCGTCCGCCTCCGGACACGCCACCACCGCCTGCGACGGGATAGGATTGCGGCGCGGACACTGCCGGCGGCGGCAAGGGCTGCGACTGATAATAACCGGGCTGGGTCTGCGGCCGCGCATATTGCGGCAGCTCGCGCTGCTGCGGCGGTGGCGCCTGCTGCACCGAACCGGTCTGGTCAGAGGCAAAGGGATTGGAGAAGTTCGACTGGGACAGTCGCGACGACATGTCGGCGCTGCACCCTGCGAAGCTGAAGGAGATCAGCGCCAGCACCGCGACCTGCGGCACGCGGCGCGAGTAAAGCAACTCGGCGACAGCGGACATGGTTACTCACTCGTACGCAACAGAACTGGTGTTTTAAGTAAACACGCGTCGAGTAAATAACGGCTTAACCCTCCCAATAAGATGTTGGCGGCACAGCCGATCCGGAATTCTACAGCTCCCGCGCCACGCCGGGCAGTGCCGGCACGAACCGGACCTCGACGAGTTCCTTGCGCTCGATCGCGCCTGCGGTCCGGGTCAGCCGGACCAGCGTCTGCACGCCCTGGTGCGGGCCGACCGGCGCGATCAGGATACCCCCGACCTCGAGCCGCTCGACCAGGTTCTCGGGGATCTGCTCCATCGCGGCGGTGACGATGATGCGATCGAACGGGCCGATATTGGCCGGCAGGTTAAGCCCGTCGCCAAGCATCACCTCGACATTGTGGCAATCGAGCTTTTCGAGCCTGGCGCGTGCGGTATCGGCAAGCTTGCGGTAGCGCTCGACCGTCAGGACCTGGCCGGCGAGCCGCGACAGCACGGCCGCCTGGTAGCCTGAGCCGGTGCCGATCTCGAGGACGCGATGCTGCTTCTGGAGCTGAAGCTGCTCGGTCATGTAGGCGACGACGAAGGGCTGGCTGATGGTCTGCCCGCAGGCGATCGGCAGCGCACTGTCCCGGTAGGCGCCGTCGCGATCGGCCTCGTCGACGAAAAGCTCGCGCGGCACCTCCTCCATGGTTCGCAGCACCGCCTGATCGCTGATGCCCCGACGCCTCAGCGTGAGCTGAAACATCATCTTTTCCGGCGGGTGTTGATGAGAGGTCATTGCCTGCTGACGCTGTCTTGCCGAGCCCGATCGGCCTCAAGCCCGGATGCGGGAATCTTGTTCCTGTTCAGGAACCCATGATAGCCTTGCCGCCGCGCATTTGACCACAAATTGGCTTGCCGCGGGCGAGCAGCGATGACCATTTTCAGACATCCATTCGTCGAAACGCGCATTGCGTCGATTCGTGTTATCTGCGAACGTTTTTGGCAATGGGCAAGGACTCAATCATGACTGCGGGGCTTTCCGGCCGCTCTGTATTCCTCGTCGAGGACGAGGTGATGATCAGGATGATGGTCGCGGACATGCTCGAAGAGCTTGGCTACAAGGTCGCAGCCGAGGCCGGCGACATCGCCGAGGCCATGCGGCTTGCCCAGGCCACCGAATTCGACATCGCCATTCTCGACGTCAACGTCAACGGCAAGGTCATCTCGCCGGTCGCCGACGTCATCAAGGCCAAGGGCCGCCCCTTCATCTTCGCCACCGGCTACGGCTCCTCCGGTCTGCCCGAGCAGTACCGCGACCGGCCCGCGCTTCAAAAGCCGTTTCAACTCGACGCGCTCGGCAAAACCATCGAAGCCGCGCTCCGCGGCGAGTAGCCGCATTTTCCAGATCTTCTTACTTCAACGTCGCGCTGAGCTCTTCGGAAAACGCTTCGTTGGTGCGGTCGAGCCTGAGCGGAGTGACCGAGACGTAGCGCTCGCGAAGCGCCGCCAGATCGGTGCCGTCGGCCGGCGTGTCCATCATCGCGGCGCGCTCGAAGCCGATCCAGAAATAAGGATTGCCCCGGCCGTCCTTGCGCTCGTCGATCCTGAGGAAACCGAGATTGCGCTTGCCCTGGCGCGTGACACGGATGCCGAGCACATCCTCCGGCGCGCAGGACGGGAAGTTGACGTTGATGACGGTGTCCTTGGGGATGCCGGCGGCGATCACCTTGCGCAGGATGTCCGGCCCGAACTTGCGCGCGGTGTCCCATGGCGGCCGCTCGCGGGTCTCGACACTGAACTCCTGCGACAGCGCGAACGACGGCAGGCCGAGAATGGTGCCCTCCAGCGCGCCGGCGATGGTGCCGGAATAGACCACGTCCTCGGCCACGTTGCGGCCCTTGTTGACTCCGGACAGCACGATGTCGGGCAGCTTGGCCCCGAGGATATGGCGCGCGCCCATGATGACGCAGTCGGTCGGCGTGCCGCGCACGGCAAAGTGCCGCGGCCCGACTTCGCGCAGGCGCAACGGATCGTTCAGCGACAGCGAATGCGACACGCCGGATTGGTCGAGCTCGGGCGCAACCACCCAGACGTCGTCGGACAGCGCGCGCGCGATCTCCTCGACCACCTTGAGGCCGGGGGCGTGGATGCCGTCGTCATTGGTGCAGAGAATGCGCATGCGAAGGTTCGATTCCTGAAGGGGTCTGAGCCGTCTTATCCGGCTCTGGCCGATCAGGCAAACCGGCTGATCAGGGGTTCCCGGTCCCGTCCTGTTACCGGCGGATGCGCCATTGCGGCAGGAAGCGCGCGAGCCGCCCCTCCGCGCGCAGCTTCATCGCCGGCACCGCCGGACTGACGACCGGCGCCTCGATCACGCCGAGCGCCTCCAGTTGCGCAATGAGCGGGTTCGCCTCCTGTGCCTGCGGAAAGCGTTCGCGTGCCACGCTCAGCGCCTTGTCGAAGTCTGCTGCATTCACGCCGGGCTTGGCCCGCCGGCTCTGCACGAGGTCGTCGTCCCAGAGCCGCGCGATCTCGATGTCGAGCACCCCGCGCAGGCGCTGGTCGACGGCCTGAATGCCGGCACCCGTCACCGCCCATTGTCTGCCGACCCAGAAGATGTCGCGGTGCAAGGCCATGAACGGTGGGTTCGCGTTGCGGGGCCGGCAGGATAGCCGGCCGCCCGATCTTCGCAACCAAACGTTTCTGCGTTTCAGGCAGGCAGCAGGATTTACTCCCGCCCGATCACCTTCACGCCGCCCATATAGGGCTGCAGCACGTCGGGGACCGCGATCGAGCCGTCCTCCTGCTGATAGGTCTCCATCACCGCGATCAGCGCGCGGCCGAGCGCGGTGCCCGAGCCGTTCAGCGTATGGACGAAGCGCGGCTTGCCGTCCGGACCGCGGGAACGCGCATCCATGCGTCGCGCCTGGAAGTCGCCGCAGACCGAGCAGCTCGAGATCTCGCGGAACGCGCCGCCCTCGCCCTGGCCCGGCATCCAGACCTCGATGTCGTAGGTTTTTTGCGACGAGAAACCCATATCTCCGGCGCAGAGCGTCATCACGCGATAATGCAGGCCGAGCCGTTGCAGCACCTGCTCGGCGCAGGACAGCATCCGCTCCAGCTCGTCCCTGCTGGTCTCGGGCGTCGTGATCGAAACCAGCTCGACCTTGGTGAACTGGTGCTGGCGGATCATGCCGCGCGTGTCGCGCCCCGCAGCACCCGCCTCGGCGCGGAAGCACGGCGTCAGTGCGGTGAGCCGCATCGGCAATTGCTTCTCGTCGAGGATGGATTCCCGCGCAAGGTTGGTGAGCGAGACCTCCGCGGTCGGGATCAGGCCGAGGCGCTCCGTCCGCAGCCGCTCCTGATCGGGCGATGCGAGCAGCTCGCCCTTGATTGCCCAGAACTGGTCGTCCTCGAATTTCGGCAGCTGTCCGGTGCCGAACATCACCTCGTTGCGCACCAAGAGCGGCGGATTGATCTCGGTATAGCCGTGCTCGTCGACGTGCAGATTGAGCATGAACTGACCGAGCGCACGCTCGAGCCGTGCCAGTCCCTTCTTCAGCACGACGAAGCGCGCGCCGGAGAGCTTTGCCGCCGCCTCGAAATCCATATAGCCGAGCGCCGTGCCGAGATCGTCATGCAGCTTCGGCGCGAAATTGTAGTTGCGCTTGTTGCCGAACACGTGGTGCTGCACGTTGCCGTGCTCGTCGACGCCATCGGGCACTTCGTCGAACGGAATGTTCGGGATCGCGGACAGCTCTTTGGTCAACTCCTCGTCGGCGGCCTTCGCTGCCGCTTCGAGGTCAGGCATCGTGGTCTTGAGCTCGGCGACTTCGGCCATCAGCTTGGCCGCACGCGCCTCGTCCTTGGCCTTCTTGGCGTCGCCGATCTCCTTCGAGGCCGCATTGCGCCGCGCCTGCGCCTGCTCGGACGCCAGGATCGCCGCGCGCCGTGTCTCGTCGATCGCCAGCAGCGAGGCCGACAGCGGCTTCAGGCCGCGCCGGGCGAGGCCGGCGTCGAAGGCTTGCGGATTGTCGCGGATCGATTTGATGTCGTGCATGGCTGTGGTCCTGGGGCTTGTTGCAGGCCTGCAAATCCTGGATTTGCATTCATGCAAACATGCAAATAGCCGCTCCCCCTAGCACAGCTGTCATCATCCGCGAAGGCGGATGATCCAGTATTCCAGAGACGGTAGTGAGTCCTCGACAGGCCGCGGCGTACTGGATTCCCCGCTCCAGTGCGCAACTGCGCACAAGGCGGGGAATGACAGCGGAGCTAACCGCCCCTACTCCGCCGGATTGGGCGGCGTCGATACGTCGGTACCGGTGGTGGCCTGCGCCGCGGCCGCCTTCTTCTCCACCATCGCCACCGCGATGATCGAGCCCTCATAGAGCGCCATCAGCGGAATTGCCAGCGAGCACTGGCTGATCACGTCGGGGGGCGTCAGCACGGCCGCGATGACGAAGGCGATGACGATGAAATAGCGCCGCTTCTCGCGCAGCATCTTCGAGGTGATAATGCCGATCCGCCCGAGCAGCGTCAGGATGACCGGAAGCTGGAAGGCGATGCCGAAGGCGAAGATCAACGACATCATCAGCGACAGATATTCACCGACCTTCGGCAACAGCTCGATCTTCGCGGTCTCGTCGCTGCCGAGCTGCTGCATGCCGAGCGAGAAGCGCGCCAGCATCGGGAACACGACGAAATAGACCAGCGCCGCACCCAGCACGAAAAAGAACGGCGTCGCGACCAGATACGGCAGGAAGGCCTGTTTCTCATGCTTGTAGAGCCCGGGCGCCACGAACATGTAGATCTGCCCCGCCACGATCGGGAACGAGATGAAGGCCGCGCCGAACATCGCCAGCTTCAGCTGGGTCAGGAAATATTCCAGGAACGCGGTGTAGATGAGCTTGGCGTTTGCGGGATCGCCGACGGCCAGGACATATGGCCATACCAACACGTTGAAGATCTGCTTGGCGAAGAAGAAGCAGAAGATGAACGCAATGCCGAAGCCGAGAAGCGCCTTGATCAGCCGCGAACGCAGCTCGATCAGATGGTCCATCAGCGGGGCTTTGCTGGCCTCGATATCGGCGTCGGTCATGACGCTTTGGCGTCCTTGATCGCTTCGGCTGGCGCGGTGTCCTGCGCAACCGGTGCCGGCTCGACCTCGCGGGTGATGGCGAGAGGCTCGTTGGCAGCCGCATGCGCTTCCGCTTCCATGAAGGTCGCAGGCGTCGGCGCTTCCGGCGTTGTTGGTGTTGCAGGCACTTCACTTGAAGTCGCCGTCGGATCGACAGCGGTTGTGGTCGTCGTCTCGGCCGGCTTGTCCAGCGCGTCGACGCGGAGCGCGTCGCTGACGTCCTTCTGGAGCGAGGTCAGCGGATTGAAGCCGGTGGCGGCTTCCTTGACCTCGTCGAAGCTCTTCTTGAGGTCGGCCATCTCGGCCTCGCGCATCGCTTCCTGGAATTGGCCCTGGAATTCGGCGGCCATCTTGCGCGCCTTGCCCATCCACTGCCCGACCATGCGCAGCACGCCCGGCAGCTCTTTCGGGCCGATGGCGATCAGGGCCACGACCCCGATGAGGACCAGTTCACTCCACCCGATGTCGAACATGAGGTCTTCCGTTCACGCGAAGCCGCAACCGGCCCAATCCCTTGCGCGCAGGATCGGGGCCGTAAGCCGCGTCTCGCGTGCTCTCTGGCTCAGACGGCCTTGCTGCCGACGTCGGACCGCGCCGCGGTCGGCGCATTGTTGTGCTCGATGGACTTGGCCGGCTCGGGCTTCTCGGCGGGCTTGTCGTCGTCCTGCATGCCCTTCTTGAATGCCTTGATGCCCTGCGCGACGTCGCCCATCAGATCCGAAATCTTGCCGCGGCCGAACAGCAGCAGGACCACTGCGATCACCAGGATCCAGTGCCAAATGCTGAGTGAACCCATCCTGCAACCCTCCAAACGCGCATGGCCGGGGGACCCGGCCGATCTTCACCGAAACCTAGGCTTGGCAGGTCTCAAAAACAAGGACCAAGGCAGCGCCAATTCGCTGTGGGCGCTACGTAATCTTGCTAGTGTTAACTGTCGCAGGGATCCGGCGGCGGACGGTACCGTCAGTCCTCGGCGCCGCCTTCGTTGCCGCCCTCTTCGTGGCTGCCTTCCGGCGCCGCTTCGGAAGTCTCGGGCTCGACCGCCGGTGCCAGCGCCAGATCCAGCTCCTCACCTGGTTCCAAGGGATCCTCGTCCTCGCGGAGCTGCGGATCGTCCGACGGGGTCGGCACGCTGAAGCCGGTCGGCAGGCGCGAATCCAGCAGGCCCGTGCCTTTCAGCTCCTCCAGACCCGGCAGATCGCCGAGCTGTTCCAGGGTGAACTGCGACAGGAACTCCTCGGTGGTTCCGAATGTCAGCGGACGGCCCGGCGTCTTGCGCCGGCCGCGCGGCTTGATCCAGCCGGTCTCCAGCAGCACGTCGAGCGTGCCCTTCGAGGTGACGACGCCGCGGATCTCCTCGATCTCGGCGCGCGTCACCGGCTGGTGATAGGCGATGATCGCCAGCACCTCGATCGCCGCGCGCGACAGGCGGCGGGTTTCGGTGCTCTCGCGCGTCATCAGCCAGGCGAGATCGCCGGCCGTGCGGAAGGTCCATTTGTTGGCGACGCGGACGAGATTCACACCGCGCAGCGCGTAGTCGGCCTGGAGCTGCTCGAGCGCGGCCTTGACGTCGACCCCTTCGGGCATGCGCTTGGCCAGCGTCGCGGTATCCAGCGGTTCACTCGACGCGAACAGCAGCGCTTCCAGCAGCCGCAATTCCTCGGGACGTGCCTGGGCTTCGTTCTCCATCGGCTCGGCCTCTTCTACCCGCACTTCAGCCAGGCTTGCCATGGCAGATTCTCCTTCTTGCACTTAAGCGACCGGCGCATCAGGCGCGGGAGCTGCGTCCGGGACCGGTTTCGGGCGCCCCTTCCGGAAATAGATGGGCGCAAATGCCTCTTTCTGATTCAGCTCCAGCTGCCCCTCGCGCACGAGTTCCAGCGCGGCGGCAAAGCTGGAGGCGAACACCGTCGCGCGCTGCGTCGGATCGGCGACGTGGCGGATCAGGAAGTCGTCGAGCACGCCCCAATCGTCCTGCTCGGTGATGCTGCCGACCAGCCGCTCCAGCGTGGCGCGCGCTTCGGCAAGCGACCACACCGTGCGCTTGGCCAGATGCACGCTTGCCAGCACGCGCGACTGGCGCTGCGAGGCATAGGCGGTGAGCAGATCGTACAGCGTCGCCGTGTATTTCGGATGCCGGATCTCGGCGATCTGCTCGGGCTCGCCGCGCGCGAAGATGTCACGCTGCAATTGCGGCCGGTTCATCAGGCGGTTGGCGGCCTCGCGAATGGCCTCCAGCCGGCGCAGGCGGTTGGCGAGCGCGGTGGCCATCTGCTCGGCGCTCGGGCCTTCCGCGCTCGGCGGCTCGGGCAGCAAGAGGCGCGACTTCAGGAAGGCGAGCCATGCCGCCATGACGAGATAGTCGGCGGCAAGCTCGAGCCGGATCTTTCGCGCGGCTTCGATGAAGTGGAGATATTGGTCGGCCAGCGCCAGGATCGAGATCTTGGCGAGATCGACCTTCTGCTGCCGCGCCAGCGCCAGCAGCAGGTCGAGCGGGCCCTCATAGCCCTCGACGTCCACCACCAACGCTGGCTCACCCTCGGCAAGCTCTGCGGGCCGCCCGGTTTCGAAAGATAGAATTTCTGCGGTCATGCGGATGCCGTGTTTGCCCGTGCGATCAATGCGTCCAGCTCAGTGCGTGCGGCGACGCGGTCGAGCGGCTGCGGCGCCTTGCGGGCGGCGAGCGCGGCATTCGCCCGCGCCAGCGCCCGGCCCGACAGTTCGGGCGTCTCACCGGCAACCGCGCGCATTTCCTCGATATTGCCGTTGCAATGCAGCGCCACGTCGCAGCCGGCCGCGAAGATGGCGCGGGTCCGCTCGGCGATATTCCCCGACAGCGCGTTCATCGACACGTCATCACTCATCAACAAACCCTGGAACCCGATTGCGCCGCGAATCACGTCAGCAATCATTGTCGCAGATGTCGTCGCCGGATGGGCGGGGTCGACCGCGCTAAACACAACATGTGCAGTCATCGCCATCGGCAGGTCCGACAGCGGCTTGAACGCGGCGAAATCGGTCCGTTCCAGCTCATCCCTCGGCGTATCCACCGTCGGCAGCTTGAAATGGGTGTCCGCGGTGGCGCGGCCATGGCCGGGAATGTGTTTGAGCACCGGCAACACGCCGCCCTGCTCCAGCCCTTCCGTCACGGCCCGCGCGATCGCCGCGACCTTGGCGGGTGCCGTGCCGTAAGCCCGGTTGCCGATCACGGCATCGGCGCCCGGCACCGGCACGTCAGCGAGCGGCAGGCAATCCACGGTAATGCCGAGATCGGCGAGATCGGCCGCGATCAGGCGGGCCGACAGGCGCGCTGCGGTGAGGCCCAGCGCCGAATCAGTATCGTACAAGGACGAGAAAACAGCGCCCGGCGGATACACCGGCCAGTGCGGCGGCCCCAGCCGCTGCACCCTCCCGCCTTCCTGGTCGATCAGCACAGGCGCGTCGGGGGCACCTGCCACGGTGCGCAATTCGGCAACCAATGCAGCGACTTGAGCCGGGGTTGCGACATTGCGCTTGAAGAGGATGAAACCCCACGGGCGCTGCTCGCGGATAAACTCCCGCTCGGCGGCGGTCAGTTCCGTTCCGGTAACGCCGGTAATGAAGGCCCGCGTGCTCATAACGGCCGATTAACCCTGACCCGCGAGGGGGTCAAGGAAACGGCCGTTAATTCCTCTGGATGAAGCAGCTCGGCAGGCCGGCCGCCTTCAGGTTGTTGCAAGCCTGCGTCGCTTCTTCGGCCGACGCGTAGGGACCGGCGAACGCGCGGTACACGATTCCCTTGCCCTTGTCGGTGAGATCCACCCGCTTGATCACCGGTGAGCGCGATCCGAGCACGCTGCCGTACTTGCCCTGAAGGACCCGGTAGGAGGCGTGCGCGCTGTCCTCGCTCTGTTGCGAGGAGACCTGCACGATGTAACCGCCACCGCCGCTGCTGGAAGGCGCGATCTGAGTCGGAGTGGTCGCAGCCATCCGTTGGGGCGGCGGCTCGGCCGCAGGAGCCGATTGCGGCGCCAACGACATCGGTTGATTGACACTGGCATTGGCCGAGGTCGGCGGGTTGCGCGATGCCGGCGGCGGTGCGACGGGCGCGGCAACAGGCTTCGGCGCGGCCGTGGGCTTGGCGGCGGCCGATTGCGGCGTGGCGCTGTCGGTCTGATCGCCCTTCACGGCGACAGTCCTGATCGGGCGCGGCGAATTGTTCGGCAGCGTGCCGTTGCTGGCGCCCGGCGGCGGTACCGCGGACGGCGATACGCTCGCGACCGACGGCGGGTTCGCATTCTGGTTCAGTGGCGGGAACACCACGCGGGGACCGCCCGCCTTGGCGTTGACGTCGACCGGAGCCTCTTCGCGCGGCACGATCTTCTCGGTGCCGTCGCCGGTCACCATGCGATCCGGCACCTTGGACGCGGAGTCGGACGGCGCAGGCACGATCTTGGTCGGGGTGTTATCGGCCTTGATGATCGGCGGCTCGCCGCTGCGGGGCGAGCCGATATAGGTCTTGTAGGCGAAGGCAGCCCCCGTGCCGACCACGGCCAGCGCCAGGATCGCGGCGACCGTCATCATGCCGCCGCGCTGCTTCCTGGGCTCGTTGACCTCCGCATCGGGATAGTCGCTCTGATACGCGTAGGGATCGTCCGGATAGGCCGGCTCGCGCTGATAGTCCTGCTCGCCGGCCTCGAGCCGGCCGTAGAGCGCATCGTCGTAGCGCGCCGGATCGGGCTGCTGATACGGCTCCTGATAGGCCGGTTGCTGGTAGGCCTGATCCTGCTGCGGGTAAACCGGCTGCTGGTGAGCCTGCCCCTGATGGACTTGATCCTGATAGGTGTGATCCGGATAAGCCTGCGGCTGACGAAGATCAGGCTCGGGCGCGGCCGGCTGGGCCGAATAGCGATGCAGCGGATGGACCGGATTTACGGACACGGGATAATCAGGCTCGGAGGCCGGTACCGGCTGCACGTTGGCGCGCCGCATCCATGAGGGGGGCGCCGGCGCTGCCGGCTCGGCGTAGTCCTGCTGATAATCGTCCTGCCGGTAGTCGTCTTGCTGATAGCCCTGGGCAGGCGCAGGCGGTGTTGGCGCGTGCGCGCCGGGCCGCGACTGCGCCGCGAAGGGATCGGTCTGTCCGATCAGGCGGGCGAGCTCGGCCAAGGGATCGCTTTCCGCCTTGCCATGCTGGACGCCACCGCGACCGTAGTCGTCGGAGGGAAACGGTCTGTCCTGATATCGTTCGGCCATCGTGATGATGCGTCCCTTCGGGAAAGCCGCGCGCCCCTCGACCAAGGCACGGCTTTCGACCCACAAGGCTTTCAACCAAGTCTAAGCGATCCGGCTTCTGCCGGTTACCCCCAACTATTCCCCTTAAGTAGTTCGCCCCAAACTACCGCATCTCGTTCGGGGCATGGACGCCGAGGATGGCGAGGCCCGATGCCAGAACCGAGACGACGCCCTGGACCATGGCCAGCCGCGCCTTCGTTAGATCTGCATCATTATTGATAATGAAGCGTAAATAGGGCAAATCGCGCCCCTTCGTCCAAAGTGCGTGAAATTCGCTCGCTAAGTCATAGAGATAAAAGGCAATACGGTGCGGCTCATGGGCCGCGGCGGCGGCTTCGAGCATGCGAGGATATATTGCGAGCCGCTTGAGAAGTTCAAGCTCGACCGGGTCCGACAGGCGTTCCACCGCCGACTCACTGAGCCAGGCGATCCGCTTGCCGGCGTCCTCCGGCAGGTCCGGGAACACCTCCGCCCGCGCGTTGCGGAAAATCGAGTGGCCGCGGGCGTGGCCGTACTGGACGTAGAACACCGGGTTTTCGCGCGACTGCTCCATGACCTTGGCAAGGTCGAAGTCGAGCACCGCGTCGTTCTTGCGGTACAGCATCATGAAGCGGACGGCATCCTGGCCGACTTCATCCACCACCTCACGCAAGGTGACGAAGTCCCCGCTCCGCTTCGACATTTTCACCGGCTCGCCGTTGCGCAAGAGCTTCACGAGCTGGACGATCTTGACGTCGAGCGATCCCTTGCCCGACGTCGTCGCCTTCACCGCCGCCTGCATGCGCTTGATGTAGCCGCCATGGTCGGCGCCCCAGACGTCGATCATCTCCGCAAAACCACGGTCGAACTTGTTCTTGTGGTAGGCGATGTCGGAGGCGAAGTAGGTGTAGGAATTGTCGGACTTGATCAGCGGACGATCGACGTCGTCGCCATAGGCGGTCGCCTTGAACAGCAACTGCTCGCGGTCTTCCCAATCCTCGACCGGCGCGCCCTTCGGCGGCGGCAGGCGGCCTTCGTAAATGTCGCCCTTGGCCTTGAGGAAATCGATGGTCTCGGCAACCTTGTTGTTGCCGGTCTCGATCAGCGAGCGCTCCGAGAAAAACACGTCATGGCGGATGTTCAGGGCGGCGAGATCGTCCTTGATCTCGTCCATCATCATCGCAATTGCCTTCGCGCGCACGGTCGGCAGCCACTCGGGCTCGCTCATCGCGCGCAGCTTGTCGCCGTGCTCCGTCGCGAGCGCCTGCCCGACCGGCTTCAGATAATCACCGGGATAGAGGCCTTCCGGGATCGCGCCGATGTCCTCGCCGAGCGCCTCGCGGTAGCGCAGGAACGCGGAGCGCGCGAGCACGTCGACCTGGGCGCCGGCGTCGTTGATGTAATATTCGCGCGTGACGTCGTGGCCGCCGAACTGCAGCAGGCTCGCCAGCGCATCGCCGAACACGGCGCCACGGCAATGGCCGACATGCATCGGCCCGGTCGGGTTGGCCGAGACGTATTCGACGTTGACCTTGGAGCCGCCGCGGACACGGCCGTAATCGGCGGCCTCACGCAGCACGGTCCGCAGCGCCTCGGCCCAGGCGGCCGGCTTCAAGGTCAGATTGATGAAGCCGGGACCGGCGACGTCGACCTTGGCGATCAGCGCGTCAGTGCGCAGCCGTTCGGCGATCTGCTCGGCGAGGTCGCGGGGCTTGGCCTTCGCCTCTTTGGCCAGCACCATCGCGGCATTGGTCGCCATGTCGCCATGGGACGCATCGCGCGGCGGCTCGACCACCACACGCGCGAAATCGATGCCCTCGGGCCAGCCGGCGTCCTTCGCAAGCGCGCGGCAGACGGCGTGCACGCGTGCGAGCACATCGGCGAACAAATGCAGGGATGAGGAGGTCTGGGGCATGGCCGCCGCCTAACGCAAATCGGGGGTCGAGTCAAAGAGCCGCTGGTGCTCGGTCAGGGCGAAACGGTCGGTCATCCCGGCAATGAAATTGCCGATCCGGCGGGCCCGGTCGCCCTCATTGTCGCCTTGCGCCCCCACCAGCCATTCCGGCGGCAGTTCGGCCGGCGCCTTCAGGTATTTCGCGAACAGGTCGAACAGGATCTGCTCGGCCTCCCCCATCACCCGCATCACCCGCTTGTGGCGGTACATGTGCTGGTAGAGGAAGGTCTTGATGGCGGCCTCCTCCTCCGCGACCTCGGGCGGGAACGCGACCAGGGCCCGGCTCTGCTGGCGCACGTCCTGGGCCGATTGCGGCTTCACCGCGGCGAGGTTCTTCTGCGCCTCCGCGAACACCGCGCCGATCAGATGCGAGATCAGCTCGCGCACCAGCTCGGCCCCGCGCCTGAGGTCGTCGAGATCGGGATAATGCGCGGAGGTCTCGGCGATGATCTCGGCGGTGAGCGGCATCACCTTGAGATCGTCGAGATGGAACAGGCCGGCGCGCAGGCCGTCGTCGATGTCGTGGGCGTCATAGGCGATGTCGTCGGCGATGGCCGCGACCTGCGCCTCCAGCGAGGCGAAGCTCCACAATTCGAGGTCGTAAGTCTTGATGTAGTCGGCGATGCCGACGGGAATGCCGTGCTCGCGATAGCGCCCGACCGGCGCGCCGCTGCGATCGGTGAGCGGGCCGTTGTGCTTGACGATGCCTTCCAGCGACTCCCAGGTCAGGTTGAGCCCGTCGAATTCAGGATAGCGGTGCTCCAGCGAACCGACGACGCGCAAGGTCTGGGCGTTGTGGTCGAAGCCGCCAAAGTCTTTCAGGCAGGCGTCCAGCGCCCGCTCCCCGGCATGGCCGAACGGGGGATGACCGAGATCGTGGGCGAGCGCCAGTGTTTCGGTGAGGTCCTCGTCCAGCCCGAGTTGCCGGGCCAGCGCACGGGCGATCTGCGCCACCTCCAGCGAATGGGTCAGCCGGGTGCGGTAGTGATCGCCCTCGTGGAACACGAACACCTGGGTCTTGTACTTCAGGCGGCGGAAGGCGGTGGAATGGATCACCCGGTCGCAATCCCGCCGGAACGGGCTGCGGGTCCGGCTCGGCGGCTCCGCGACCAGCCGGCCGCGGCTGCGGTCGGGATCGCAGGCATAGGTCGCGCGGGGGGCTGCCATTCCGACGGACACGACGAATTTAGTCCCTATCCATTTGATTCTGCGTATCCTTGCACTTAACTATGCCGGACGCGGGATACCAAATGAATTGGATATGACCGCGGGACTATCGGAGACCTGAGATGACGACTGACGTAACCATCAGTGACCGCGCCGCACGCCGGATTGGGGAAATCCTCAAGGGCGAAGGTGCCGGCGCGATGCTGCGCATCTCCGTCGAGGGCGGCGGCTGCTCGGGTTTCCAGTACAAGTTCGACATCGACCGCGCGCGGACCGACGACGATCTCGTGATCGAGCAGGACAATGCGGTGGTGCTGGTCGATTCCGCCTCGCAGCCGTTCCTGGCGGGCTCGCAGGTCGATTTCGTCGATGACCTGATCGGCGCCTCGTTCCGCGTCAACAACCCGAACGCGACGGCATCCTGCGGCTGCGGGACGAGCTTCTCGATCTAACGCCGCTTAGGCGCCGGTAATCTGCCTTTCCTCGTCCGTCCACTCCACGTCCGACGGTATCAGTGCGGGCTGAAGCGGCGCCTCCTCCGACATCGTGAATCCGTCGAGCGCACGCAGCAGGGCCGCGACCAGCGCCGGCTTGCGCAGCGGCTTGGCCAGGAAATCCGACATGCCGGCCTCGCGGCATATCTTGACGTCTTCGGAGAAAGCGTTGGCCGTCAGCGCGATGATCGGCAAGGCCGCAAAGCGCCCGCCTTGCGCGCGGATGGCGCGGGTGGCGGCGAGCCCATCCATGTCGGGCATGCGCACGTCCATCAGCACGACATCGTAATTGCCTTCGGAGGCTGCCGCGACGGCCTCGGTCCCGTCCGTGACGACACGCAGCTCGACGTCGAAGGCCCCCAGCATCTTGCTCACGACCATGCGGTTGACGGCATCGTCCTCCGCGACGAGCACTTTCAGCGGCCGATCGAGGCCGGCGATACGGGTCTTGAGCTCGTCGGCCTCATCGCGGTCCGACGCCTGTTCGGATGCCTGTGCCTGGCTCCAGGGCAGCACCAGCGTGAAACGGAAGGTCGAGCCCTGCCCCGGCGTCGAGGTGACGCCGATGGTGCCGCCCATCTGCTCGATGATGCGCCTGCTGATCGCAAGGCCAAGACCGGTGCCGCCGAAGCGGCGACTGATCGAGGCATCGGCCTGCGCGAAGTCGCTGAACAGCTGGCCGAGCTTTTCGGGGGCGATGCCGATGCCGCTGTCGGTCACCGTCCATTCGACGGTCGCGAGCAGGTCGCGGCGCGCCTGGCAGGTCGCAGCGATCGTCACCTCGCCCTGATCGGTGAACTTCACCGCGTTGGATGCGAGGTTGAGCAGCACCTGCCTGATACGCGCGACGTCGCCGCGCAGTGTCGGCGGCAGGTTCGGGTCGAGCTCCAGCTTGACCGTCAGCCCCTTGCCCTTGGCGCTCGCGCGCACCACGGTGGCGACCGCCTCGACCAGTGCCTGCGGCGCGAAGTCGATCGCCTCGAAGGTGAAGCGTCCGGCTTCGAGCTTGGACAGGTCGAGGATGTCGTTGAGGATGCGCTGCAGATTGTCGCCGGACTCGCGGATCGTGGTGACGGCCTCGCGCTGCTCCGGATCAAGACTGGTTTCGAGCAGCATGCTGGCAAGCCCGAGCACGCCGTTCATGGGCGTGCGGATCTCGTGGCTCATCACGGCGAGGAAGTCGGATTTGGCGCGGCTCTCGGCCTCGGCCTTCTCCGCGCGCCAGCGCTCGGTCACGTCGCGCCCGAAGCCGCGATAGCCGAGGAACTGTCCCGCGCGATCGTAAGCGGGCTTTGCCGTCAGCGACCACAGCCGAGCCTCGCCGCCGGCGACGACCTTGAGGTTCATCTCGTGCAGCGGCTCGGCATGCTCCATCAGGCCGACGATGTTGTAGGCCGCGGACTTGTCCTCGGGGCACAGCATGTCGAGCACATCCGAGAAGTGCGATCCTTTCAGCAGCGGCAACGGCAATTGCGCGACGTCGGCGAAGCGCTGGGGCACGTCGACCAGGTGTCCCTCGGCATCGGTCTGCCACAGCCAGTCGCTGGCGTTCTCCTGAAAGTCCTTCAGCAGCAGCGAGATGATCTCGGTCTGCCGCTCGAGCTCGAGCTGGGCCTTGAGATTGCCGAGGAACAGGTTGCCTTGCGAGACGATGTTGCGCGCCATGAAAAACGCGAACAGCAGCAGGAACACCGCGGTCACCAGATACGGCCCGGTGCCGCACAGCAGCAGCGCGCCCGCGCAGCCGACCGTCATGGTGGCGAGATAGACCAGCCCGGCGCGCGGGAAGGTCGAGAACGTGAAGGCGCCGCCGGACATCATGCCGACCATCAGGCAGGCCAGGATCAGCTGGCTGGTCGGCTCGATGCGGCTGAACAGCGCCAGCGGCAGCGTGCCCCAGATCGCCGCAAGAAAAAACGCCTGCCGCAGCATGTGCCGCGCGGCACGAGGCGAGGCCTCCTGCGGCGGATTCCGATGCGACCGCCGCCACGACCGAAACGCGATCAGGGCAACGGCTGCGAGCGTCAGGCCCCAGATCGCGAGGAAGTCGTTCCAGCCCCTGCCCCAGAACAGGATCAGCACGATGGCGACGTTGAGCATCGTCACCGCCATCGTCACCGGGATCAGCCGCGTCACGGCGTCGATCTGCTTGGCGCGGATGCGGCGGATCTCGCGCTCGCTGAGACCGGCGGTCAGGCCGTCCTCGATCTCGAAGCCGCCGAGCCAATACAGGAACGCGCCGATCAGGCCGTCACGCGGCGCAGTTCGCTTCATCGATTTGTCCGGCCATCCCATTCCGAGGAACCTTTTCCGTATCAATGGCCTGCGGCCGGCTTAAGCCGGGTTAATTTTGTGGGAGATTTTGCGGCGTCCTTGACGGGCGCGTTTGCATTTTGTTCTAACCAAAGCCCCTGCCCGGAGCCCTCCCCATGCCCATCAGAGTTGCCACCTGGAACGTGAACTCCGTCCGGCAGCGGATCGACCTGCTGCTGACCTGGCTGAAGGAGTGCCAGCCGGACATCGTCTGCCTCCAGGAGATCAAATGCGTCGACGAGGCCTTTCCGCGGCTGGAGATCGAGGCGCTGGGCTACAACGTGGTCACCCACGGGCAGAAGACCTTCAACGGCGTCGCCCTGCTCTCCAAGCTCCGCTTCGACGAGACCAAGTCGGGGCTCGCCGGCGACGACGAGGATGCCCATGCCCGCTTCCTCGAGGGCGTGGTGACACTGAAATCCGGCGTGCTGCGCATCGCCTGCCTCTATCTGCCCAACGGCAATCCGGTTGGCACCGAGAAATATCCCTACAAGCTCAAATGGATGTCGCGGCTTCTTGAGTATTCGAAGGAGCGTCTTAAGACCGAGGAGCCGCTGATCCTCGCAGGCGACTTCAACGTCATCCCGCATGCCCGCGACGTGCATAACCCCGCCGCCTGGACCGAGGACGCCCTGTTCAAGCCCGAGACGCGGGAAAGCTTCCAGTCCCTGCTCGGCCTCGGCCTGACCGATGCCCTGCGCGCCGTCACCGACGAGCCCAACCTCTACACGTTCTGGGACTACCAGGCCGGGGCCTGGCAGAAGAATCAGGGCCTGCGGATCGACCATCTGCTGCTGTCGCCGCAGGCCAGCGACAAGCTCGCCAATGTCGGGATCGACAGCTATGTGCGCGGCTGGGAGAAGCCGTCGGACCACGTTCCGGTGTGGGCGGATCTGGATCTGGAGGCGGCGTAACGTTCGCAGAGCTGGTGGGCGCGCTGCGCTTTGCCCACCCTGCAGCACCGATCGCGGCGCCTACTCGCGGCGGTCCTTCACCCACTGCTCCAGCAATTGCAGGCACATGGCGCGGTCGTCGTCGGAGGCCTTGGCGAAGGCGCGGTTGTAGCTTTCCTTGATCCAGGTCTCTTCAGTGCCGGCACTGTCGCGCGCCAGGGTCAGCCACATCAGGCCGCGCGCGGCCTGCCGCGGCAGACGGTCGCCGTTGAAAAGCATCTGGCCGAGCAGCGCCTGCGCCTCGTGCTGGCCCTTCTGGGCGGCAAGGCCCAGCCAGCGCGCGCCGTAGCGGAAATCCTCACGCGAGGCGTCCGGCGTCTTCAGGTAGAGCCGGGCGAGATCGTATTGCGCGTCGGCATTGCCGAAATAGGAGGCCGCATAGGAGAACATCTCCCGAGCCCGCTCCGGGTCCGACTTGACCTTCGAGTTCGGGATGCCGCTGAGATAGTAGCGGCCGAGCGCGACAAAGGCATTGGCCACGATCTGGGCCTGCGGCGCCGACGGGCTGTCCTCGGCATGCGCGTTGGCGATCCGGCTGAAATACTCGAAGGCGCGCAGATCATCCTGGGTGACGCCGTCGCCATTGGCGTACATGCGGCCGAGTTTCCACTGCGCAATGGGATGACCGCCCTCGGCGGCATATTGCAAGGCGCTGAGCGAAGTCTCCTGGGTCACCGGCGCGACCTTGCCGCGCACGTTCGCCGCGGTCCCCGGCAACGCGGTCACGACCGGAATGGTAGCGTCCTTCGGGTTGACCGGAGCGCCATCGAAGGCGAGCGCCGGCGCGGCCAGCGCACTGGCCCCCAACACGAACGCAACGATGGCACGCCTAGATGTCCGCATAGCACTGTTTCTCGTGCGCGCCGCCCGGATGGGTCACTGCCCCCCCGACCGCCGGTCCAACTTGCTGAGCATACTTCCAGAGCGCACCCGACGTGTGGTTAGTCGCGCGAGCGCTCCATTTGGTCTTGCGTTGAGCGAGCTCGGTGTCGCTCAATTTTACGTTAAGGGTACCGACAACCGCGTCGATCTCGATGATGTCGCCGTCCTCGAGCAGCCCGATCGGGCCGCCGACCGCCGCCTCAGGCCCGACATGGCCGATGCAGAAGCCGCGGGTGGCGCCGGAGAAGCGGCCGTCGGTGATGAGCGCGATCTTGCCGCCCATGCCCTGGCCGGTCAGCGCCGCGGTGGTCTGGAGCATTTCCCGCATGCCGGGGCCGCCCTTGGGCCCCTCGTAGCGGATCACGATGACTTCGCCTTCGCGGTAGGTGCGCTTCTGGACGGCCTCGAAAGCATCCTCCTCACGGTCGAAGCACCTGGCCGGACCGGTAAACTTGAGGTTGGACATTCCCGCGACTTTCACGATCGCACCTTCTGGCGCCAAATTGCCCTTTAGACCGACCACACCGCCTGTGACGGTGATGGGCTTGTCTGCGGGGTGCACCACGTCCTGGTGCGGATTCCACTTCACGCTCTTGAGGTTTTCGGCGATCGTGCGGCCCGTGACGGTGAGGCAATCACCGTGCAGGAAACCGTTGTCGAGCAGCGTCTTCATCAGAAGCGGTATGCCACCTACTTCAAACATGTCTTTGGCGACATAACGGCCACCCGGCTTCAAATCCGCGACATATGGTGTCTTTTTGAAGATTTCGGCGACGTCGAATAGGTCGAACTTGATGCCGCATTCGTGCGCGATCGCCGGCAGGTGCAGTGCAGCATTGGTCGAGCCGCCGGAGGCCGCGACAACGGCGGCTGCGTTCTCGAGCGCCTTGAGGGTCACGATGTCGCGCGGCCGGATGTTCTGGGCGATCAGGTCCATGACCTTCTCTCCCGCGGTCATGCAGAAGGCGTCGCGGATTTCGTACGGTGCGGGGGCACCGGCCGAGTAAGGCAGCGCAAGGCCGATCGCCTCGGACACGGTCGCCATGGTGTTGGCGGTGAACTGCGCACCGCAGGCGCCCGCCGAGGGGCACGCCACGCGCTCGATCTCGTCGAGGTCCTCGTCCGACATGGCGCCGACCGAGTGCTTGCCGACGGCCTCGAACATGTCCTGCACGGTGACCTGCTGGCCCCGGAACGTGCCGGGCAGGATCGAGCCGCCATAGATGAAGATCGAGGGCACGTTGAGACGGACCATCGCCATCATCATGCCCGGCAGCGACTTGTCGCAGCCGGCGAGCCCGACCAGCGCGTCATAGGCATGGCCGCGTACGGTGAGCTCGACGGAATCGGCGATGCATTCACGCGACGGCAGCGAGGAGCGCATGCCGTCATGGCCCATGGCGATGCCGTCGGTCACGGTGATGGTGCAGAATTCGCGCGGCGTGCCGCCGGCCGACGCCACGCCCTTCTTCACCGCCTGGGCCTGGCGCATCAGGGCGATGTTGCAGGGAGCGGCTTCGTTCCAGCACGAGGCGACGCCGACGAAGGGCTGGTGGATCTGCTCGGTGGTCAGACCCATGGCGTAGAAATAGGAGCGATGGGGCGCGCGCGCGGGGCCTTCCGTCACGTGACGGCTCGGCAGCCTCTGCTTGTCAATCTTCGCGCCCATCGCAAACCAGTTTCCCCGGTCAACCCTTTCAGACCCGAAAAATCAGAGCCAAGATTTGAATCGACCTTGGGGATTTTCCGGCGCCTCCGGAGGACCGCCGCTGCCCTAAAACATTAGAGCGATTTTATTCATGTTTGGGTGTGGCCAAAAAGCGGCGGTGATGCGAACCACCGGTGATGAAGGTTAAATCCAAAATGAGTGTTGCGTAGACAGCACAATCGTTACCGGGAAGACACGGGGTGCGTACTTCGTTACCTCCTTGCGAGGACGACACACAACCTCTGATTTCATAACGCATGAGATGCGCCATCCCCTCGCTCCCGCGACAAGATGCACGCAAGTGAGTCGGCGCATCCCCGCGCTCTCGACGCCGTCTTGCAAGGGCCATGCGTTCGCATTCTCGCGGCTCAATTCGCCCGAGCTTTGCTTCGTTTCGCGACCCTCGTGGCCAAGAGGGTGCAGGGAAGGCCGGGTGCCGGCTCGCACCCGCGGTCCGCTGCGCGAAATGCACACGCAGGAAGAACCGC